>DIZF01000075.1 GCA_002427815.1 Ramlibacter tataouinensis | reverse complement strand
CTGCCGGGCGCACCAAAAAAAAGCCCCGCTCTTGCGAGCGGGGCTTGAAGGATCCCTGAACCTGTGAGGGTGTCGAAAGGACCCGAGGAGACAACCTTTGGAACTCCTGTTCATTCACAGGAGCCCGGAAATCTGCAGAGTACCTGCACCATTTAACTGGAGGCAGGAACTCCGGTTTCAAGTGTCGATTAACGCTTCTTCGAAGTCGTGGTCTTGGCGGCGTTCACGGCCTGGGTGGCCACGGCGTTGAAATTGGCTTCAGCCACATCGGAGGCCTGCTTGACGGCCTTTTGCACGGATTCCAGGGCGTTGGTGCCGGCGGCCACAGCGCTCTTGAACACGGCGACGGCGGTTTCGCTGCCGGCTGGGGCGTTCTTGGCGGCATTGTCGACCACGGCCAGGAACTTCTTCTGGGCTTCCGCGGCTTGCGACTCGAACGTGCGGCCGAACTCGGCGCCAGTGCCCGACGCGATGTCGTACAGGTGGCGGCTGTAGGCGGCGGTCTTCTCGGCCAGGGGCTGGAACATGGCAGCTTGCAGGGCCATCAGTTCTTGCGCGTCCTTCACGCCCAGGAAGGCCTGGGTGGTGCCGGCGGCTTCGGTCAGAGCGGCCTTGGTGGCGGTGACGTTCAGCTCGACGAGCTTCTCGACGCCTTCGAACGCCTTGCCGGTCAGGCCGAACAGGGTTTCGATGGTGGCTTTTTGCGAGGCGAGGACTTGTTCAGCGGTCAACATATGGAAATCTCCAATGGGTGGGGTAGGGAATCGTTAACTGCTCTGAACGTCGGCCGGGCGCCTGTTTTGGTGCAGTGCAGCATGGATAGAAGTATAAGGGTGGCGAGCTGCTTTGCAACCCATTTTTGCTGCGCTGCAGCATTCTAGAATGGCCTACCTAGAAAGAAGGCGCCGATGAGCCGGACACAATGGCTGGGTGCAGGTCTTCCATGCCACCCAGTTCGTCCTGCCTTTGCCTGCGGGGCACCGGTTCCCGATGGCGAAGTACCAGCTGTTGCGCGACCGCCTGACGGCCGAGCTGCCCGACATTGAACTCAGGCAGGCCATGCCCGCCACCGACGCCGAACTGGCCCGGGTTCACAGCCCCGCCTATGTCGGGGCCATCTCCGACGGATCGATAGCCCCCAAGGCCATGCGCGAGATCGGGTTTCCCTGGAGTACCGACATGGCCGAGCGCGCCCGGCGCTCGGTAGGCGCCACCATTGACGCCTGCCGCGCGGCGTTGCGCGAGGGCCTGGCGGCCAACATCGCCGGGGGCACCCATCATGCGGGCGTCGACAAGGGCAGCGGGTTCTGCGTATTCAATGACGCAGCCGTGGCCGCGCGTCTGATGCAGGCCGAAGCGGCCAGTGGAGCCGGGGGCACGGCGCTGAAGGTCGCCGTAGTCGACCTGGACGTGCATCAGGGAAACGGCACGGCGAGCATTTTCCGAAACGACAGCAGCGTGTTCACCTTGTCGCTGCATGGCGCCAGGAACTTTCCTTTTCGCAAGGAAGCCGGCGACCTGGACATCGGCCTGCCCGACGGTTGCGGTGATGAGGAGTATCTCCGTGCGCTCGGTGCTGCGCTGGCTCAACTGGAGCTTCGCTTCGAGCCCGGCCTGGTCATCTACCTGGCCGGCGCGGACCCCCACGAGCGGGATCGCCTGGGGCGCTTGAAACTCACCTGGGACGGTTTGATGGCGCGGGACCGACGGGTTTTCGAGTGGGCCTGGCAGCGCCGGCTCCCGCTGGCCTTCGCGATGGCGGGCGGATACGGCATCCGCATCGAGGACACCGTGCAGGCCCAGGTCAACACGTTCGCCGTCGCGACCGGCTATTCGCGGCGCTGGCAGAATCTGACGCGATGACGAACCCAACGGCCAAACCCGAACCCGCACCGCGCAGCGACTACCGTGTCTTCCGCGCCATCGGCACCCGCTGAATGGACAACGATGCCTACGGCCACGTCAACAACGTCGTTTATTACAGCTGGTTCGACACGGTGGTCAACGCCCACCTGATCGAACACGGAGCGCTCGATATCGAGCACGGTGCCACCATCGGACTGGTAGTGGAGACGCAGTGCAATTATTTTTCCGCCCTGGGGTTTCCGCAAACGGTGGATGCCGGTTTGCGCGTCTCGCAGATAGGCCGTTCCAGCGTGCGCTATGAGGTGGGCCTGTTCGCCCAGGACCAGCCGCTCACCGCGGCCAAAGGCCACTTCATTCACGTGTATGTGGACCGCGCGACGCGCCGGCCCACTGTGCTGCCCGACCAACTGAAGGCGGTGCTGGAAGCGCTGCGCTGATCCGCCGGCCTTCGCAGCGCTATTGAACGGTGACCCCGCTCCACAGCCCATACCAGCCCATACGGCGGGTGGAACGGGCCAGCCGGCAGTTGCTTTACCGAGCCGCGGGGGCGGCGCCAGCGGCCTTGGTGGAGCTCGCTCCGCTCTCTTCGGAAGTCTTGGTGGCCTTGGCCTCGCCTTTGGCGCCTTCATAGGCCGCTTTGGCGTCCTTCCTGCAGACCGACTTGGCGTTGCCGCTCAAGTCGTCGCATTTTTCCTTGGCGACCTTGTAATCGGCCTCGGCCTTTTCCTTCACAACCTTGGCGTCGTGTTTCGGGCTGGGCTCGTACTGCGCTTCCAGTTCGGCCTTGGCCACATCGCGCTTGCCTCTGGCTTCCGCTTTGCAGATGTCCTTGGCGTTGGCCTTCAGGGACCCGCACTGGTCTTTGGCAGCCTTGTAATCGGCTGCTATGCGGTCCTTCTGGGTTTTGTAGTCGGCTTTGGACATGGCCGCGCTGGCGCTGCCCGCGAATCCGAAGCTCAGGGCCAGGGCCAGGGTGATAAGGCTGTGTTTCATGGTTTTCCTTTCTTCAGGCGTGATCAGGATTTCTCGAAAAAGAAGTCGGGGTTGCGCCGCTCGAATGTCTGGACCTGACGCTCTGCCTCGTCCTTGGCGATGCCATGACGTTCCTGGATCCGCCCGAGCAACTGGTCGCGCTTGCCGGCGATCACGTCCACGTCGTCATCGGTGAGCTTGCCCCACTGCTCCTTGACTTTGCCCTTGACTTGCTTCCAATTGCCTTCGATACGGTCTTCATTCATGGTGACTCTCCAAAATTGTTCGCCCGGCACACGCGAAAGCGGACCATCAAGGCGTGGAGGAACTGTATGGCGGGCCGGTCCCGGCAACGGTAGGACGCCCGGGAACACCTTCGTAGGCAGGGGCCTACAGTCGAGACGAGTCTGGGCCCGGTGCGTCGGTAACTCATGAGCTCAGCCCGCATAATTGGGCCGTCCCCAAAAACAAAGATACGGACGGAGATCTTCATGACGGTTGCCGGAATCCCCCTCGATTTCATCCTGTTCGCCGCCACGCTATTGGGCGTGGCGCTGTTTCATCACCACACACTCGCTGTCGCGCTCACGGGTCTTGCCGTCATCACGGCTTACAAGCTCGGCTTCGGGGATTTTTCGGGGGTGCCGGGTGTTGGCGGACTGCTCGCGGTGCTGGCCCATGAATGGGTGACCCTTGCCAACCTGCTCGGCCTGTTGCTGGGCTTCGCCCTGCTGGCGGACCACTTCGAACGCAGCGGATTGCCCACCTTGCTGCCGCGTTACCTGCCCGATGACTGGAAGGGCGGTTTCGTCCTGCTGGTGCTGGTGTTCGTGCTCTCGAGTTTTCTGGACAACATCGCGGCGGCGATGATAGGCGGGACCATGGCCGCTGTTCTTTACAACAAGCGCGTGCACATCGGATTCCTGGCGGCCATCGTCGCCGCCAGCAACGCCGGTGGCTCGGGCAGCGTGGTCGGCGACACCACCACCACGATGATGTGGATCGCCGGCGTGCCGGTCATCGAGGTATTTGACGCGTACATCGCGGCGGTGACCGCCACCGCAATCTTCGCATTCTTCGCGGCGCGCCAGCAGCACGCGCTGCAGCCGATCATGAAGGACAACCCGCTGGGCGCGCGCTTCGAGGGGCCGCGTCTTGCGATCGTCGCGATCATCCTGCTGGCGGCCATCGCCGCCAATATCTACTTCAATTTGAAGGATCCGGAGATGCTCAATCGCTTCCCGGTGATCGGTGTCGCCGTGTGGGTCGCGATGATCGCGACCTCGGCCTGGCGCCGGCCCACCTGGGCCCTTCTTCCCGCAGCATTTCGCGGCAGTGTCTTCCTGCTGTCCCTGGTCATGTGCGCGGCGCTGATGCCGGTCCAGCAACTGCCGCCGGCCTCGTGGCAGACGGCTTTCGGGCTGGGCTTTATCAGCGCCGTGTTCGATAACATTCCCCTGACGGCGCTGGCACTGCGCCAGGGCGGCTACGACTGGGGCTTCGTCGCTTACGCCGTCGGGTTCGGCGGCTCGATGATCTGGTTCGGGTCTTCTGCCGGCGTGGCTCTGTCCAGCATGTACCCCGAGGCCCGTTCGGTCGGCGCCTGGATCAAAGGCGGCTGGCATGTGACCTTGGCTTACATCGTCGGCTTTTTCGTGCTGCTCACGGTGCTGGGATGGCACCCGGACGCGCCTCATGGGCGCGGGGCTCCCGCGGCAGCGACCCATTCAACAACCCAGCAGGAAGGCGGGGCCAGGCCCTGAACGAAATGATGAAGAAAAGTATTCTGGTCGCACGAGCTGTCTTTCCCGAAGTTCTCGCCCGGCTCGAGCAGCACTTCGATGTGGAGTCCAACCAGGCGGACGAGCCGCTGTCCAAGGCGCAGCTGGCGCACAAGCTGCGCGACAAGCAAGGGGCGTTCACCACCGGCGGTGAACGGATCGACGCGGAGCTGCTGGCTGCGGCGCCCGAGCTGAAGATCTGCGCCAATATGGCGGTGGGGTACAACAACTTCGACATTCCGGCCATGACGGCGCGCGGCGTGCTTGCCACCAACACGCCGGACGTGCTGACGGAAACCACCGCGGATTTCGGTTTTGCGCTGCTGATGGCGGCCGCTCGCCGGGTCACCGAAAGCGAGCATTTCCTGCGCGCGGGCAAGTGGCAGCGCTGGAGCTACGACATGTTCGCCGGCTCCGATGTGCACGGCAGCACCCTTGGCATCCTGGGCATGGGCCGCATCGGCCAGGGCATCGCCCGGCGCGGCGCCCACGGATTCGGAATGAACGTGATCTATCACAACCGCTCCCGGCTGGCGCCCGAAATCGAGGCGCAGTGCAAGGCCCGTTACGTGGGCAAGGAGGAGCTGCTGAAGACAGCGGATCACCTGGTGCTGGTGCTGCCGTACTCGCCCGAGTCGCACCATGTGATCGGCGCGGCCGAGCTGGCGCTGATGAAGCCCACCGCCAACCTGATCAACATCGCCCGGGGTGGCATCGTCGACGACGCGGCGCTGGCGGCGGCCCTGCGCGACAAGCGCATCGCCGCAGCCGGGCTGGACGTCTTCGAGGGCGAACCCAAGGTGCATCCGGACCTGCTTGCGGTACCCAACGTCGTGCTCACACCGCATATCGCGAGTTCGACGGTTCCGACCCGCCGGGCCATGGCGGACCTGGCAGCGGACAACCTGATCAGCTTCCTGGTGCATGGAAAGCCGCTGACGCCGCTCAACCCCGAGGTTCTGGGCAAGGGACGGTGATTGGAACTCTGGTTCATCATTGCCCTGGCCGTTGTCAACCTGCTGCTGCTCGTTGTCCTGTTGCTGCGCAAGCCCGCGGCGAACGATGGCACGCGGGTCGAGCTGCTCGCCGCCAATGAGCGGCTGGAGCGCGAGCTGCGCCGCGAGATCAGCGAGTCGTCGCGCGGCGCCCGCACCGAGCTGACCCACACCCTGGCAACCTTTCAGGACGCGCTGGTCAAGCAGGGCGCGGAAGCCACCCGCACCCAGAACACCCAGATCGATGCGTTCGCGCAGCAGCTCACGCTGCTGCAGAAAACGCTGTCCGATACCTTGACGCTCCAGCTGCAGAACCTGAGCGAATCCAACGCCCGGCGCATGGCCGAAGTCAGGGCCACGCTGGAGGCTCAACTGGCCATGCTGCAGCAGACCAACAGTGCCAAGCTCGACGAGATGCGCAGGACCGTGGACGAAAAATTGCAGACCACGCTGGAAACCCGGCTCGGCGAGAGCTTCAAGCAGGTGGCCGACCGGCTGGAACAGGTGCACAAGGGCCTGGGCGAAATGCAGACGCTGGCCCAGGGCGTGGGCGACCTGCAACGGGTGTTGACCAACGTCAAGACCCGGGGCATCTTCGGCGAAGTGCAGCTCGAGGCCTTGCTCGAGCAGGTGCTCACGCCCGAGCAGTACGCCCGGCAGGTCGAAACCAAACCACGCAGCAACCAGCGGGTGGATTTCGCGATCCGGTTTCCGGGGCGCAGCGCCGACGGGACGCCGGTCTGGCTGCCGATCGACGCCAAGTTTCCGCGCGACGACTACGAACGGCTGCTGGACGCGCACGACCGCGCCGATCCCGCCGCGGCCGATATCGCGGCGCGAGCGCTGGAGTCGCGCATCCGCAGCGAAGCCAAGTCCATCTGCGAGTGCTACCTCTGCCCGCCGCACACCACCGACTTCGCCATCCTGTTCCTGCCGATCGAGAGCCTGTATGCCGAAGTGCTGCGGCGGCCGGGCCTGATGGACGGTCTGCAGCGGGACTACCGGGTTACGCTGGCCGGCCCCACGACGCTGTTGGCCATGCTCAACAGCCTGCACATGGGCTTTCGCACACTGGCCCTGGAGCAGCAGGCTTCCGAGGTCTGGAAAGTGCTGGGCGCCGTCAAGACCGAGTTCGAGCGCTACGGCGGCTGGGTCGAGAAGATACGCGAGCAGGTGCGCAAGGCCTCCGACACCCTGGAAGTCGCGCAGACCCGCACCAACCAGATGCGGCGTGCCTTGAAGGTGGTGGAGGCGCTGCCGGAAGCGCAGGCACAGGCGCTGTTGCCGCCCCTTGCCGAAGGTGACGAAACGATTTCATGACCGGTGGCCTGAACCCCGCGCTGGCCCGGCTGATCGCGGGACATGTTTGTCTACATGCCTGCATGGCCGGGCTTCGCATGGCGGCGCCCCTGCTGGCGCTGCAACAGGGGCATAGCGAAGCGGCTGTCGGCGTGCTGCTGGCCCTGTTTGCGCTCACCCAGGTGTTCCTGGCCCTGCCGGCCGGGCGCTTCGCCGACCGGTATGGCCTGAAGCGGCCGGTGGGTTTGGCCGTGATTGCGGCGACCGCGGGCGCGGGGCTGGCGGTGGCCTTTCCGGTGTTCCCGGTGCTGTGTCTCAGCGCCTTGCTCACCGGCGGCGCCACCGGCACGGCATCGATTGCGCTGCAACGCCATGTCGGCCGGGCGGCCGAAAGCCCGACCCAGCTCAAACAGGTGTTTTCGTGGCTGGCGATCGGGCCTGCCATTTCCAATTTCCTCGGGCCCTTCAGTGCCGGCCTGGTGATCGACCACGGCGGCTATCGCATGGCGTTCATGCTGATGGCCGCGTTGCCGCTGATGTCCTGGTTCTGGGTCCGGACGGTGCAGGAACTGCCGCCGGTGATCCGGTCGGCGCAACAGAAGAAGAGCCGGGCCTGGGACCTGATGGGCGAACCCATGTTCCGCCGGCTGCTGCTGGTCAACTGGTTCCTTTCTTCTTGCTGGGATGTGCACACCTTCGTGGTGCCGGTGCTGGGCCATGAACGCGGGCTTTCGGCCTCCGTGATCGGCAGCATCCTGGGCGGCTTTGCCGTGGCCGCCGCCCTGGTCCGGCTCGTGATGCCGCTGATGGCTGCGCAGTTGCGCGAATGGGTGGTGATCACCGGCGCCATGGCGGCCACGGCGGTGCTGTTCGCGATCTATCCCTTTGTGCATGCACCGCTCGCCATGGGCATGTGCTCGGTGCTGCTGGGGGCATCCCTGGGCAGCGTGCAGCCGATGATCATGAGCATGTTGCACCAGATCACACCGGAGCACCGGCACGGCGAGGCGGTGGCGATGCGGATCATGGCCATCAACGCATCCAGCGTCGCCATGCCGATGTTGTTCGGGGTGGCCGGCAGTGTCATCGGCATTTCCGGCGTGTTCTGGATCACCGGGCTGGCCGTCGCTTCGGGAACGCGCCTGGCCTTCCGGCTCGGCGGCCGTTGAAAATCTACAACCTGTAGAAGCCCTTGATGATGTCCCAGGCCGCCTGCGGCTCGTCCGCGTACTGGAACAGCTCGAGGTCGGCGGGGGCGATGACGCCTTCTTCGATCAGCACGTCGAAATTCACCAGCCGTTTCCAGTAGTCCGAGCCGAACAGCACGATCGGGACCTGCTTGGACTTGCGGGTCTGCACCAGGGTGATCACTTCGAACAGTTCGTCCAGTGTCCCGAAGCCGCCGGGAAAAGCGACCAGCGCCTTGGCCCGCATCATGAAATGCATCTTGCGCAAGGCGAAGTAATGGAACTTGAACGACAAGGCCGGGGTGACATAGGGATTGGCGCTTTCCTCCATCGGCAGCGCGATCGACAAACCCACGCTGATGCCGTCGCCCTCATAAGCGCCGCGGTTGGCGGCCTGCATGATCCCGGGCCCGCCACCGGTACAGATGAACAGCATGTCCTCGGGGGACTTGCCGGCGCTGTAGCCGGCGACGAGCTTGCCGAAAGCGCGCGCCTTCTCGTAGTAGTGGGAATTGCGCGCCAGGGCCCTGGCGCGGCGGATCTGGGCCTCGTCACCGCCGGCTTCGGCGGCGACCACGATGGCTGCGGCTTCCTCTTCGCTGCGGAATCTGGCGCTCCCGAACACGACGATGGTGTTTTCGATTCCCATCGCCTGCTGTTCGAGGTCGGGTTTGAGCAGCTCCAGCTGGAAGCGGATGCCGCGGGTTTCGCGGCGCAGCAGGAACTCGGGGTCGGCGAAGGCCAGCCGGCTGGCGTCGGGGTCCAGCGGCAGCCCCGCTTCGGAATGGGCCTGCAGTGTCGCCCACGCGTCAGCAAGGCGTCGGTCATGAATGTTTCGGGTGGATGCCATCGCGTGATTTTGGGGCCAATCGGGAATGTTCTCCGTTATCCTTGCGCCCAAAGAATACTTTGGAGGGATTGCGATGGACGAGCCGATCTCGATCTATCACGTTCTGCTCGAGGGGCGCACAGTCGGTCCTTACGATCGCAGGACCATCGTGGGCATGCGCATCAAGAAGACGCTGACCAGCGACCATGTGCTTGTCAACGCGCAGGGTGGTCAGCTCACGGTGGCCGAGCTCATCGAAAAGCGCTCGGCCGCCCGGTTCAACCCGAACCGCAGCGGCAGCTTTTCCAAGGTCCAGGCCACGTATTTGGCGAGCCTGATCGAAACCGAGGGACCCGGTCTGCGCATCCCCAGATTCAGGGGCGAGGTCGAGGCGCGAGTGCAGGGCGACGTGCTGCGGATTGCGGGGCGGTGCCGCCGGGGCCTGCGGTGGAAGGACGAACGCATCAAGATCGTGCTGGCCGACGTGGCCCATGCGCGCGTCAGGGCCAGCCGGGTCGATTTGTGGTTGCGCAGCGGCCAGGACGACAGCCAGCAGCGAATCGCGCTGGAACTGTTCACCCACGATGCGGCGTGTGAACTGGTCGACTGGTTGCCCACCGCCACCCCGCGTGCGGAGTCGCCAGAGCCAGAGCCAGAGCCTGAGCCTGAGCCTGAGCCTGAGCCCAAGGCTGTCCTGCGCTCGCCCCTGTCAACCGGCAGGGCTCTGGGGCTGGCGGCGTTCGCAATCGCGCTGGTGGTCGGGCTGATGCTGTACCTGCTGTCCCGGCGCGGCCATTAGGACGGGTCGCGGGCCCTGGATTCCAGCCAGCGCAACAGGGGCGCGCGCGCGGCCGTGAGGTTCTTGTAGGCGAGCACCGCCGACGACATCGACGCCAGCGAATCCCGCAGGCGGATGGCCTGCCACGACGAGCCGATCGCCTCGATCAGGGGCCGGAGCATGACCCGGATCGTGAAGACGGCCTGGCGCGTGCCTTGCCCCACCGGGAAAAAAGCCTGCCGTTCCGCGCGCAGCCAGCACTGCCCGGCAAAGGCTTCGGCGTCGTCGACGGCCGGCCAGGGGTTGCGGGCGTGCCGCCGCGGATGCTGGTCATAGCGCCCGGACGGGCTGATGGTCCAGACCTGCCGCTCCCAGCATTCGCCCGCGGTCACCAGTGCCACCAGTTGGCGTGCCGCCGAGATCAGGGCCGCGTTGTCCGCCACAGCGCCGTGCAGGGCGGCGAAGTCCAGGCCCAGCTTGTCCTCGGGCGCCCAATGGGAGGGCGTGCAGACACACAGCCAGGGCAGGGTGCCGCTGGCCCCGTCGAGCACGGCGAGATCCTCCTCGAAGGCGAGTTCGGGTGGATCTTCGGGACTGAAGCAACGCGCTCCGGCGGCCCCGCAGCGGTCGGCGATGGCACGCAACGCGGGCACCGGGTCGAAGCCCGCCAGCACGTGGCGCGACTGCCCGGCCTGGAAGATCGCCCGCTTTTCTGCCGCCAGCGGGCTTGCCGGATCCAGCGCGGTGAGCGGGGGGCAGGTCTGCCCCAGGCGACGCAGGCCCGGTCGCATGGTGAACGGCACAGGAATCTGGCTGAAATCGAAGTTCACGGCGGCCGGGATGCCAAAGAAAAGGCCCCTTGCGGAGCCTTGACACGATATCAGGAGCGCCGGCTCAGACGCGCCTGCGGTATTCGCCGGTGCGGGTGTCGATTTCGACCTTGTCGCCCTGGGCCACGAAGATCGGCACGCCGATTTCGAAACCGGTGGCGATCTTGGCCGGCTTGAGAATCTTGCCGGAGGTGTCGCCCTTCACGGCGGGCTCGGTCCAGGTGATCTCGCGCTCGACGCTGGTGGGCAATTCCACCGACAGGGCCTTGCCTTCATAGAATACGACGTCGGCCGGCATGCCGTCTTCCAGGTAATTCAGCGCATCGCCCATGTTCTCCTTTTCGACTTCGTACTGGTTGTAGTCCGAGTCCATGAACACATACATCGGGTCGGCGAAGTAGGAGTAGGTGCATTCCTTCTTGTCCAGCACGATCTGGTCCATCTTGTCGTCGGCCTTGAACACGACCTCGGTGTTGAAATTGGCGATCAGGCTTTTCAGCTTCATGCGCACGGTGGCGGCGTTGCGTCCACCGCGGGCGTACTCGGTCTTGAGCACGACCATGGGGTCTTTGCCGTTCATGATGACGTTGCCGGCGCGGATTTCTTGAGCGATTTTCATAGCGGTTGACGACAGAAGTAGGCCGCGGCGCGGGCCCAGACGGTGCAAGGCTGCGGCAGGGTGCGCAGACAGGACCGGAAACCGGTGATTGCGCAAAGCCCTGCATTTTAACGTGTTTTTTGGCCGGCCGGCCGGCACTGTGGCCGGTTCAGGTTCGCTTAAGTGTCCCGCCCGCACACTGCGCGCCATGACAGTTGTCGAGTCCGTATCGCCGGGGCGTCTGTGGGCAGGCGCAGGGTCACTCCATGAATCCTCTTGATTTGCACCGGACCAGGCGCTCGCGTCCTGCCGTGCACGTCGAAACCCTGGTGCTGCTGAGCGCGCTGTTCCTGCTGCTGGCGGGCAACGGCGCCTTCTGGCGCGCCGCCCTGGCGGGGCGGGACTGGGCGCAGGCCTCGACCTTGGGCCTCGCGGCGGCCATGTTCGTCGGCCTCTGCGCCATTTACTTCGCCTTTGGCGCGAGCATTGCGAGCCGCCATACCGTGAAGCCGCTGCTGACGGTGCTCTTGCTGATGTCGGCCGGCGCGACCTATTACATGGACCGCTACGCCATCTATGTCGACCGGGCCATGGTGCGCAACGTGCTGGCCACCGACTACAAGGAGGCGAGCGAATTGCTGGGCTGGGACCTGGCGCTTTACCTGTTGGGATTCGGCGTGCTGCCTTCGCTGCTGGTGTGGTGGCCCCAGCTCAAGCGTCGCCCGCTGGGCCGCGCGTTGGCCGTGCGTCTGGCCTGTGTCGCGCTTGCGCTGGGTGTCGGCGTCGGCAGCCTGCTGCCGGTGTTCGCCGATTTCGCGTCGCTGATGCGCAACCACAGGGAAGTTCGATACCTTCTGACGCCCGGCAACGTGGTGGCAGCGCTGGTCGGCAACGCCTGGGGCCGGGCCCGGCATCCCGACGGGCCCAAGCTGCCGGTGGGTGCCGATGCGAAGCTCGGCGCCGGCTGGAAGCGTCGCAGCCGTCCCACGCTGTTCGTGCTGGTGGTTGGCGAAACGGCGCGGGCCCGGAATTTTTCACTGAACGGGTATGGCCGCGACACCAATCCCGAACTGTCGCGGCGCGGCGTCATCAGCTTTCCCCACGTGCAGGCCTGCGGCACCTCGACCGAAGTGTCGCTTCCCTGCATGTTCTCTTCGTTCGGGCGCCGCAACTATGACGAGGAAAAGATCCTGACCCACGAGTCTCTCCTCCAAGTGCTGGCGCGTGCGGGTTTCCAGGTGCGGTGGCGGGACAACCAGTCCGGCTGCAAGGGCGTCTGCGACGGCCTGCCGACCGAGCAGCTCGATCATGCCAACGTACCGGCGTTGTGCGCCGAAGGCCAGTGCCTGGACGAGATACTGATGCATGGGATGGAGCGCGTGCTCCGCGACACCCACGGCAACCTCTTCGTCGTGATGCACCAGCTGGGCAGTCACGGCCCGGCGTATTACAGGCGTTATCCGGCGGTGTTCAGGCGCTTCACGCCGGCGTGCGAGAACGAGGAACTGCACAGCTGCAGCCAGTCCGAGATCGTGAACGCATACGACAATTCGCTGCTGTACACCGACTTTGTCCTGGGCCAGCTGATCGACTTCCTGGACCGCGCGCAGGCGACGCATGACACCGCCATGCTGTATGTCTCGGACCATGGCGAGTCGCTGGGCGAGGGGGGCCTGTACCTGCACGGCATGCCGCAAGCCATCGCGCCGGAGGTGCAGACGAACGTGCCGCTCGTGATGTGGCTGTCGCCCGCCTTCCGGCGCAGTTTCGGCGTCAACCAGGAATGCCTGCGCAGCCGTGCCGACCAGCCGGCGTCGCATGACAACCTGTTCCATTCGGTGCTGGGCGTGCTGGACGTCGAAACCGCGGCGTACGACGCCCGGCTGGATCTGTTCGCTCCCTGCCGGGCCGCGCTCACGGCGCGGGAAAACTGACTTTGACCAGCAGGCCGCCGCCGGTCGCTTCGTCAAGCACCACGGTGGCACCGTGCCGTTGCGCGACGGCACGGACAATCGCCAGTCCCAGGCCACTGCCGCTCGAGGCGCTCGCCCCCGGCGATCGGTAGAAGCGGTCGAACACCCGCTCGCGCTCGGCGGCCGGGATGCCGGGGCCGCTGTCGGACACGCTGAGGCAGGGCTGTCCGTCCCTCCACGCGGCAGCCACGTCGACCCGGCCGCCGCCCGGTGTGTGACGCAGCGCGTTATCGACCAGGTTGTCGAGCAGGATCGCGAGTTGCTGGGCGTCGCCCGGGACGATCATGCCTTCGGCGACGACGGCACCCAGGTCGATGTGCAGTTCGTCGGCTGGCGCGCTGAAGCGCCCCACCGTCTCGCGCGCCAGGGCCGCCAGGTCGACCGGCTCACGTTTGAGCGCGGGCGTTTCCGGGCCCAGCCTCGAGAGTTGCAGCAGTTGCTCGACCGAGTGCTGAGCGCGGACCATGCCTGCTCGCAGCTCGTCCATCGCGGCTTCCCGATGGGCGTCATCCGACGCGCGTTCGAGCAGTTGCAGTTGCAGCCGCAGCGCCGTGATCGGGGTGCGCAACTCATGCGCGGCGTCGGCCAGGAAATGCCGTTGCAGCGCCAGGGCGCTGCCCAGGCGCGCCATCAGATCGTTGATGGCGCCGATCAGCAGATGCAGCTCGCGCGGCTGCGACGCGAGCGGAATCGGGTGCAGGGCCTCGACGCTTCGGGTCGCCACCTCGCCGGCCGCGCGCGACAAGGGCGCCAGGCCCCGCCGCAGGGCGAAAGTCAGCAGGATGGCGATCAGGGCGAGCAACAGCAGGGCCGGGAACACGAGGGCGGAAGCGGTCTCGCGCGCAAGTGCATCGCGCTCGCTGGTGCGCTGGGCGGCCTGCACGATGCCGTCCTCGAGCACGATGGTGTAGAGGTGCCACTTCTCGCCGCCCGCCGTGATCTCGCTCAATCCGCTGCGCGACAGGAAGGGCAGGTCGACGCCGAGGTTGGAGCTGTGCACCCGTTTGCCATCGCGCGTCCACACGGCCGTGACGAACTCGAACTTGCCGTATTGATCGTCAACCCGGGGCCGCTGATGCGCCGGGCGGGGCGGCCCGGCGATACCGTTGGCGCCATTCTGATCGGCGACGGCCAGGGCCACCTGCTTGAGGTTGCCCTCGAAGATATCGCCCAGCTTGTGGACCAGCAGCCACCAGGTGCTGCCGATCAGGAGGCCGGCTCCCACCACCAGAGTGCCCATGACCCACAGCAGCACGCGTTGGTGAATCGAAGTGGTCATGTTGCGGGGTGCCGCGCTGTCAGGGGCCAACGACCTTGTAGCCCACCCCGCGCACATTCCGGATGGTGTCCGGGCCGAGCTTGCGACGCAGGTTGTGCAGATGTACCTCGACGGCGTTGCTGCCCACCTCCTGCTGCCAGCCGTAGATCGCGTTCTCCAGCTGTTCGCGCGAAAGCACGGCGCCGGGGCGCTGCATCAGCGTTTCGAGCAGGGCGAACTCCTTGGCCGACAGGCTGACGGGCACCCCGCCCAGTTGCGCCTCGCGCCGCACCGGGTCCAGCACCAGGGCGCCGCACTGCAGCAGCGGCACACCGGTGCCGGCGCGCCGGCGCAGCAGCGCACGCACCCGGGCGACCAGTTCATCCAGGTTGAAGGGCTTGAGCACGTAGTCGTCGGCCCCTGCGTTGAGACCGGCGATCCGGTCGGCCACCTCATCGCGCGCCGTCACGATCAGCACCGGCAGCGGGTCGTGGCGCCGGCGCAGGTCGCGCAACAGGCTCATTCCGTCCTTGCCGGGCAGGCCGAGGTCGAGCAGGACCAGATCGTAGACACCGTCGCGCAGGGCACCCTCGGCGCTCTTGCCATCGGTCACCCAGTCGACAGTGAAGCCGGCATCCGCGAGGCCTTGCCGCATGGCGCGTCCGATCATCCTGTCGTCTTCAACCAGCAGCAGTCTCATGAGCTTTCCCCGGGGCATTGTGCCGGACGAAGCGCAGCAGCTGGCTGACCAGGTCCGGCTGCGCGAGCAAGCGCTGCCTGGCCGCTTGCGCGCAGCCAGCCCAGGCCTGCGGGTCCAGCCGCGCCGGGCTGCCCGCGACACCGTTCCAGGCATGGTGAAAGCTGCGCAGCGACGCAGGCGCATCCAGCCAGTCGAGAAACGCCGCCAGCTTGGCGTGATGCGCGTCGTCGGCCTGCGGGTAGAGCTGCCAGACGAACGGCTGTGCGGCCCAGAGTGCCCGCACCAGCGAATCCTCGCCCCGCACGAAATTGAGGTCGCAGGCCCACAGCAGGTGATCGAAATCGAGCTGGCTGAGCAAAGGGAGCCAGGAGAGTGACAGCGACGAGCCCTGAGGCCAGCCCGGGCTGGCCAGTCGCCTGGCCTCGACGACTTTGCGCACGGCAGCCGCGGCACGGCCCGCGGTCACGATCAGATGGCTGGGCTCGGGGTCGGCCGCGCAATGGGTCAGCAGATCGTCCAAACCCGGCGGTTCGTAGCAGAAAAGGCTGATCAGCCGCGTGGTTGCAGGCAGCTCGATGCCCTGTCCGTGCAACCAGCCGGCGCGATCGAAACCTGCCCGGCGTCGATCCAGGTCCTCTTCGCGCAGCAGGCCGCCGGTGCCGGGCGTGAATCCCGGGTGGAAAAAATGCTTGGTGAGGCCGGCGGCCGGACCGGCCAGCACGGGGGAGGGCAGGCCATGGCTGCGCTGGGCAAATGGTTCTGCCGTGAGGTATTCGAGATTGATCCAGGCCGGCTGCCGGCCCCGGGCCCGGGTCGCCGCCGCCAATGCCGCCTGGAAGTGCGGCTCGAGCTCGCAACCAAACGCTTCGACCACCACGTCGCCGGGTCCGGCAGTGGATTGGCCCGCCCAGGGCAGCACCTGGACCCGATCATTGCCGGCGGGCGCCATCCATTGCAATGCCGAGGCATCGTCGACCCACAGCCGGACCTGCTCGCCGCGGCTCGCCAGCTGGACCGACAGCCGCCAGCACACGCCGATGTCGCCGTGGTTGTCGATGACCTTGCAGAAGATGTCCCAGAGCATTGCGGGGGAATTGAGAGAAGATTGTGGCTCCGACATAACTTTGCTTCGCAAAGTAAGTCTATGCCGCAACGATTGTCCGCTTCGCTCCAAATCGTTGTCCACAATAGCGGGTCCATGTCCGAGGTTCATTCCGATCAGTTGCTGGCGCAGGTGGCCGCTTTGCCCGCCTTGCCGGGCGTCTACCGTTATTTCGACGCCGACGGCGGCGTGCTTTACGTGGGCAAGGCGCGCAACCTGAAGAAGCGCGTGGCCAGCTATTTCCAGAAGAACCACGGCGGGACCCGGATCGGCCACATGATCGGCAAGATCGAGCGCCTGGAAACCACCGTGGTGCGCTCGGAGGCCGAAGCGCTGCTGCTGGAAAACAACCTCATCAAGACGCTCAACCCCCGCTACAACATCCTGTTCCGGGACGACAAGAGCTATCCCTACCTGAAGATCACAGGAACCGGCAAGGTGGCGTCCGGGGAAGCGACCCCGCCGTCGGCAGCCACGTTTCCCCGGGTGGCCTACTACCGCGGCGCGGTCGACCGCAAGCACCGCTACTTCGGCCCCTATCCCAGCGCCTGGGCCGTGAAGGAATCGATCCAGCTGCTGCAAAAGGTGTTCCGCCTGCGCACCTGCGAAGACACCGTGTTCGCCAACCGCACCCGGCCCTGCCTGCTGTATCAGATCAAGCGCTGCTCGGGGCCCTGCGTGAACCTCGTCTCGCCGCAGGACTATCAGCAGGATGTGCACAACGCCCAGGCGTTCCTGAACGGCGAGACGCAGTCGGTGCTGGCGGGACTCGAGGACCGGATGATGCAGCATGCGCAGCGGCTGGAGTTCGAACAGGCGGCCGAACTGCGCAACCAGATGAGTGCGCTGGCCAAGGTGTTGCACCAGCAATCGGTCGAAACCCTGTCGGACAAGGACGTGGACATCCTGGCTGTGAAGGTGCAAGGCGGCAAGGCCTGCGTGAATCTGGCGATGGTGCGTGGCGGACGCCACCTCGGTGACCGTGCCTATTTTCCAGCTCACGTGGAGGAGGCCGCCGCCGTCCAGGACTTCGACATCACCGCGGATGAAGGTTCCCGGGAAGGGCACGCGGCCCAGCCGGTGGAGGTACACGTGCTGGAGGCCTTCATCGCGCAGCACTACATCGGCGTCCCGGCGCCGCCGGCGCTGATCACCAGCGAGCCGGTGAGCCCGGAGCTGATCGAGGCCCTCTCGGAGCAGACCGGCATGCGGATCAGCGCGGTGCACAACCCGCGGGAACAGCGGCGGCTGTGGCTGGAAATGGCCGGGAAGAACGCCGGCATCCAGCTGGCGCGGCTGCTGGCCGAAGAAGGCTCGCAGCAGGCCCGCACGCGTGCCCTGATCGACGCGCTGGACCTTGCCCCCGACAACCTGGACACTTTCCGGATCGAGTGCTTCGATATCTCGCACACCGGTGGCGAAGCGACGCAGGCTTCCTGCGTCGTGTTTCACCACCACAAGATGCAGAACTCGGAGTACCGGCGTTACAACATCGACGGGATCACGCCCGGCGACGACTACGCCGCCATGCGGCAAGTGCTGATGCGTCGTTACAGCAAGCTGGCCGAAGCCGGCCGCGACCCGCCCGATGCCACGCCGGCGCGCGGCAGCGGCGGGGGCGCCGGCCGCTTGCCGGATCTGGTGCTGGTCGACGGCGGCAAGGGGCAGGTGAGCATGGCGCGTGAAGTGTTCGCCGAGCTGGGGCTCGACCTGGCCGTCATCGTGGGCGTGGAAAAGGGCGCAGGCCGCAAGGTCGGCCTGGAGGAACTGGTGTTCGCCGACGGCCGCGACAAGGTCTACCTGGGCCGGGATTCGGCGGCGCTGATGCTGGTGGCGCAGATCCGCGACGAGGCCCATCGGTTCGCCATCACCGGGATGCGGGCGCGCCGCGCCAAGGTCCGGGTGGGCGGCAGCAGCCTGGAGGAGATCCCGGGCATCGGCGCCAAGAAAAGGGCCCGGCTGCTGCAACGCTTCGGCGGCGTCCGGGGGGTGGCGGCGGCCGGAGTGGACGACATCGCGAGCGTCGAGGGAATTTCCAGGGAACTGGCCGAGGAAATCTACCGTGCGCTCCATTGAGCGCATGCAGCCGTCGGATCGGCACCGCCGACCCGGACCCGACCCCGCCGAACGGGCGGCGACCCTGCGCATGCCAGAATCGCGTCCATGTTCCTGACCATCCCCACGATCCTGACCTGGACGCGCATTGTCGCGATCCCGCTGATCGTCGGCGTGTTCTACCTGGGGCTCGAGCAGCACGTTCAGAATCTCATCGCGACGGTCATGTTCGTTGTGTTCGCGCTCACCGACTGGCTGGACGGCTTTCTGGCGCGCAAGCTGAACCAGACGTCGTCGTTCGGGGCCTTCCTCGATCCGGTGGCCGACAAGTTCCTGGTGTGCGCCTCGCTGCTGGTGCTGGTGCATCTCAACCGCGCCGACGTTTTCGTGGCGCTCATCATCATCGGGCGCGAGATCGCGATTTCGGCCTTGCGCGAGTGGATGGCCCAGATCGGCGCATCCAAAAGCGTGGCGGTGCATATGCTGGGCAAGATCAAGACCACGGTGCAGATGATCGCCATTCCGTTCCTGCTGTTTGACGGCCGGCTGTTCGGTCTGATCGATACCGAGCTGTGGGGCACCTGGCTGATCTGGCTCTCCGCGATTCTGACCGTGTGGTCGATGGTGTATTACCTGCAGAAGGCCCTTCCTGAAATCCGCAAGCGGGTGAAGTAGGGCGCCATGACCATGCACTCGCGGCAGGATGCCCTGGTCGGGGCCATGCCGGTTGTCTTCGTCCTGATCTGGAGCACCGGCTTCATCGTTGCGCGCTTCGGCATGCCGTACGCGCCGCCCATGAAGTTCCTGGTGCTGCGCTATGCGCTCTCGGTCGGCTGCTTCGCGGTCTGGGCCTTCGCCACGGGCGCCAGGTTCCCGGCGAACCGCAGTCAGTTCAAGCACCTCGCCGTCATCGGCATGCTGATGCACGGGGGCTACCTGGGCGGGGTCTGGGCGGCAGTCAAGCTGGGCATGGGAGCCGGGCTGGCGGCGCTGCTGGTGGGTCTGCAACCGGTGCTGACCGCGGTGTGGATTTCATCGCGCGGCGGCGCGGTTTCGCGGCGCCAGTGGAGCGGGCTGCTGCTGGGCTTCGGCGGGCTGGCGCTGGTGGTCTGGCAGAAGCTGGGCATTGGGGAAATCAACGCCGCCAATTTCGCGCTGGCGCTCGGCGCGCTGCTCAGCATCACCGCGGGGACCCTGTACCAGAAGCGCTTCCTCGCCCCTTGCGATGTCCGAACCGCCAATCTGGTGCAGCTCTGCGCCGCCTTCGTGGTGACCGTGCCGCTGGCCTTGCTGGAGTCCGAGGGCATGCAATGGAACGGTCAGCTGATCGCCGCGCTCGCCTGGTCGGTGCTGGCCTTGACCTTGGGCGGCAGCTCGCTGCTGTACCTGTTGATCCAGCGCGGCGCGGCCACGGCCGTGACGAGCCTGCTCTACCTGGTGCCGCCCTGCACGGCGTTGATGGCCTGGCTGCTGTTCGCTGAACCGATCGCGATGTCCACGGTGCTGGGCATGGGACTCGCGGCGCTCGGTGTCAGCCTGGTCGTGCGTCCCGCAGGAAGGGCCGGACCTTGAGTGCCCGAGTGGTTCTGCATGATGGACGGACCGACTTGCGCGGGATGCCAGAATCGGAACGCGGAATCGAACGGATTTTTTAGGAGTTGACCATGAGTACCCACAGGATCGCCGTCATCGCGGGTGACGGCATCGGCAAGGAAGTGATGCCCGAGGGCGTGCGCGTGATGGAGGCGGCCGCGAGCCGGTTCGGCATCGACCTCGCGTTCGACCATTTCGATTTTTCGAGCTGGGATTACTGCGAAAAGCACGGCAAGATGATGCCCGACGACTGGAAGGATCAGGTCGGCGGGCATGCCGCGATCTACTTCGGCGCCGTCGGCTGGCCCGAGAAGATTCCCGACCATGTTTCGCTGTGGAATTCGCTGCTGCTGTTCCGGCGCGAGTTCGACCAGTATGTCAACCTGCGGCCGGCCCGCCTGATGCCCGGCATCATCGCGCCGGTGGTACGCCGCGACGGCAGCGCGCGCCAGCCGGGCGAAATCGACATGTACATCGTGCGCGAGAACACCGAGGGGGAGTACTCGAGTATCGGCGGGCGAATGTATCCGGGGACCGAGCGCGAAATTGTCATGCAGGAGACAGTGATGTCGCGCATCGGCGTGGATAGAGTGCTGAAGTTCGCATTCGAACTGGCACAGTCGCGACCGAAGAAGCACCTGACCAGCGCCACCAAGTCGAACGGCATCGCCATCACCATGCCGTACTGGGACGAGCGCGTGGCCGAGATGGCCAGGGCCTATCCGGGCGTGAAGGTGGACAAGTTCCACATCGACATCCTGACCGCCCACTTCGTGCAGCGGCCCGATTTCTTCGACGTCGTGGTGGCGAGCAACCTGTTCGGCGACATTCTGAGCGACCTGGGACCGGCCTGCACCGGCACCATCGGCATCGCCCCGAGCGCCAACCTCAATCCGGACCGCAAGTTCCCGTCCCTGTTCGAGCCGGTGCACGGTTCGGCTCCCGACATCTACGGGAAGAAGATCGCCAATCCGATCGGCCAGATCTGGTGCGGCGCGATGATGCTCGATTTCCTGGGTTACCGGCAGGCGCATGATGCGATACTGGCCGCGATCGAAAAGGTGCTGCAGCCCGGCAGCGGTGCGCCGCGCACGCCCGACATCGGCGGTGCCGCGAGCACCACGGACGTCGGCCGGGCGATCGCCGCTGCGCTGTAGCGGCCGAACCGTTTCTGCCCACCCGGATGGGTGGTGCCGAACGGGCGATCGGCCCGCAGGCCGCATGGAATCTGGGCAAAAGCGTCCAGAATCCGCGTCCGCGCTGTTGTAAAGCCGCCCTTCGTATTGACACGGTATGGCTGCGTCGCTCTAATTGATCGGTGGCTGGACGCCGCAAAGAAGTCTCCCGCATCCCTGCCGAAAAGCACCGAACGGTGACCGCGGGACAGGGAGGATAAAAATTCATGAAGAGACATTCCTGTCAACTTTATCTCTCTACGAGGGGCCCCCGTGAACAAAACAGAATTGATTGAGCACATCGCCAAGCATGCCGATATCTCCAAGGCAGCCGCCACGCGCGCACTGGAGTCGATGATCGGCGCCGTCAAGACAACACTGAAGAAAGGCGGCTCGGTTTCGCTCGTGGGCTTCGGCACGTTCGCAGTGGGAAAACGGGCGGCGCGCAGCGGCCGCAACCCCCGTACCGGCGCAGCGATTAAAATCAAGGCCGCCAAGGTTCCCAAGTTCCGTCCCGGCAAGGCGCTCAAGGATGCGCTGAACTGAGCGGTCGGCCAGGGGGTGCTTAGCTCAGCTGGTAGAGCGGCGCCCTTACAAGGCGTAGGTCGGCGGTTCGATCCCGTCAGCACCCACCAACCAAGCGAAGGCGAACAGCAGTTCGCCTTTTTTGTTTTTTGCAGTCCATTTGGATTTGAGCATGTTTGAATTCGTTCGCAAGCACAACCGGGTCATGCAGTTTCTGCTGTTCCTGCTGATCTTCCCGTCGTTCGTGTTGTTCGGCCTGGAGGGCTACAACCGCTTCAAGGAAAAGGGCGAGCCGGTGGCCAAGGTCGACGGCCGCGACATCCTGCAGAGCGAGTGGGACGCCGCGCACAAGCAGGACGTGGAGCGCCTGCGCCAACAGATGCCGACGCTCGATCCGAAGCTGTTGGATTCGCCCGCCGCGCGCTATTCGAGCCTGGAGCGCCTGGTGCGCGATCGTGTACTGGCCGCCGCGGCCGTGCAATCCAATCTTGTCACCAGCGACCAGCGCCTGGCGCGCGAGCTGCAGCGAAACGAAATGATCGCCGCCTTGCGCGGACCCGACGGCAAGCTGGACATGGCGCGCTACCGCCAGCTTGTGGGTGCGCAGGGCATGAGTCCGGAGATGTTCGAAGCCAATGTCCGGGCCGACGTTTCCTCGCGCCAGGTTCTTGCCGGCCTGGGCGGCACCAGTTTCGCCACGCCCGCGCAGGCCCGGCTCTCGCTGGACGCGTTCCTGCAGAAGCGTGAAGTTCAGGTAGGACGCTTCGCGCCGGCCGATTACGCCAGCCAGGTCCATCCCACCGACGCCGAGCTGGAGGCTTATTACAAGGCCAACGCGGCGCAGTTCCAGGCGCCCGAGCAGGCCGATATCGAATACGTGGTGCTCGACCTGGACACCGTCAAGAAGAGCATCGCCGTCAACGACCAGGATCTGAAGACCTATTACGAGCAGAATGCTGCCCGTCTGGGGGGCAAGGAGGAGCGCCGGGCCAGCCATATCCTGATCGCGGTGCCGAAGAACGCGACAGCGGCCGAGCGCGAGAAAGCGAAGGCCAAAGCCGAGGAACTGCTCGCGGCGGTGAAGAAGGCGCCGGACAGCTTCGCCGAGGTCGCGAAGAAGTATTCGCAGGATCCCGGCTCGGCCGCGCAGGGCGGAGACCTTGACTACTTCGCCCGCGGCGCCATGACCAAGCCTTTCGAAGACGCGGCTTTCGCGCTCGGCAAAGGCCAGATCAGCGGCCTGGTCGAAACGGAGTTCGGCTATCACATCATCAAGGTGACCGACATCAAGACGCCCAAACAGCGCACTTTCGACGAGATGAAGCCCGAGCTGGAGGCCGAAGTGAGGAAACAGCAGGCCCAGCGCAAATTCGCCGAGGCCGCCGACGCCTTCACCAACGGGGTGTACGAGCAGGCCGACAGCCTGAAGCCGGTGGCGGACAAACTCAAGCTGGAAATCAAGACCGCCAAGAATGTCCACCGCGAGCCCACGCCGGGAGCTCCCGGACCATTGACCAACCCCAAATTCCTCAGCGCCCTGTTCTCGCCCGACAGCATCGAGAAGAAGCGCAACACCGAAGCGGTGGAGATCGCGCCGAGCGCACTGGCGTCGGGCCGGGTCGTTCAGTACACACAGGCGCGCACCTTGCCGTTCGCCGAGGTGAAAGACAAGGTCCGCGAGCGCATCGTGGCCACCCGCAGCGCCGAACTGGCGCGCAAGGACGGGATGGAAAAACTCGCGGCCTGGAAAGCCAATCCCGGCAGCGCCAACCTGGCTGCCGGCATCTTGGTGTCGCGCCAGGAAGCGCAGAAGCAGCCCGCGGCCGTGGTGGAGGCGGCGTTGCGCGCAGACCCGGCTACGCTTCCCGCCTGGGTCGGTGTCGACCTGGGCGACCAGGGCTATGCCGTGGTCAAGGTCAACAAGGTGCTGCCGCGCGAAACGCCCCCGCCCGAGGTAGCGAAACAGGAGCGCCAGCAGTACGCGCAAGCATGGGCCACAGCCGAGAACCTGGCGTATTACAACCTGCTCAAGGACCGCTTCAAGGTCCAGATCAAGGTTGCCAAGCCATCGGGATTCGACGAGCCGGTGCTTTCGCAATAAGACGTGCCGGAAGCCGGCAGGAAAAAGGGCCCGCAGCTTTGGCTGCGGGCCCTTTTCATGGATGGTTTGGGGTGGCTGATGGGGCT
>DIZF01000018.1:27076-49311 GCA_002427815.1 Ramlibacter tataouinensis | reverse complement strand
ACCGGCGCCATCGAGCTGCCCAAGGACAAGGAAATGGTCATGCCGGGCGACAACGTGTCGATCACCGTCAAGCTGATCGCGCCGATCGCCATGGAAGAGGGTCTGCGCTTCGCCATCCGCGAAGGCGGCAAGACCGTTGGCGCCGGTGTCGTCGCGAAGATCATGGAATAAGCAAGGACGCGGTCGTTCGCGCAGCGAGCGATCCGCGTTTTCGTCCGTTACGAAGGGGTATAGCTCAATTGGCAGAGCGTCGGTCTCCAAAACCGAAGGTTGTAGGTTCGATTCCTACTGCCCCTGCCACCTGAGTGGTGGCCCCGGCCCGCCGTGAGGCGAGCTTAGCAAAACAACCCGCCGCAACCCGGCGGGTTTGGCGCCTCAAAAGGCGCAGTGAATTGAAGCAGGAACACGCCGCATATGGCCACTTCTCAAGTTGAAACCGTCAGTACCAGCGCCGACAAGGCCAAGCTGGGCGCAGCCGCCGCCCTGGTGATCGCCGCCGTGGCGGGCTTTTACCTGCTGGGCAGGCAGGGTCCGGTCGCGCAGTGGGGAGCCTTGCTGGTCGGGCTGGCTGCGGCGTTCGTGGTGTTCATGACCGCCGAGTCCGGCAAGGAATTCGTGGCTTTTGGCCGCGACTCCTGGAAGGAAGTGAAAAAGGTCGTCTGGCCGTCCCGCAAGGAAGCCGTTCAGATGACCTTGTACGTCATCGGTTTCTGCGCCGTGATGGCGCTCTTCCTGTGGCTGACCGACAAGACCCTGGAATGGGTGTTCTACGACCTGCTTTTGGGGTGGAAGAAGTAATGAGCGATATCACAGACACCGCCGCCGAAACGCCGGCCACGGATGTGCCGGCACCGGCCAAGCCGGTCCATCCGGACATGCACTGGTACGTGGTCCATGCGTATTCGGGCATGGAGAAGGCCGTGGAGCGCAACATCCGCGAGCGCATCAACCGCGCCGGCATGCAGGACATGTTCGGCGAGATCCTGGTGCCGACCGAGGAAGTGGTTGAGATCAAGAACGGGCAGAAGAAGACCTCCGAGCGGCGCTTCTACCCGGGCTATGTGCTGGTGCAGATGATCATGAACGACGACACCTGGCACCTGGTCAAGCACACCAACAAGGTGACCGGCTTTGTTGGCGGCGCCAAGAACCGCCCGGCCCCGATTTCCGAAGAAGAAGTCGCCAAGATCCTGGGCCAGATGGAAGAGGGCACCGAAAAGCCCCGCCACAAGGTCGAGTTCATCACCGGCGAATACGTGCGCGTCAAGGACGGCCCGTTTACCGACTTCAACGGCACCGTGGAGGAAGTCAACTACGAGAAGAACAAGGTCCGCGTGTCGGTCACGATTTTCGGTCGTGCGACGCCGGTGGAACTGGAATTTTCTCAGGTCGAAAAGACCTGAGCCCCTTTTCGCGCTTTTCAGCTCGGCGCGAAAGCACTTATTGAGCTGCAACCCCGGGGAGCCGAGGCAGGAAATGAAAAAACCACGCCAAGGCGCTATCACCCGCAAGGAGTAAAGAAACCATGGCAAAGAAAATTGTCGGTTTTGTCAAGCTGCAAGTCCCGGCTGGCAAGGCCAATCCGTCGCCGCCGATCGGCCCGGCGCTGGGCCAGCGCGGCCTGAACATCATGGAGTTCTGCAAGGCGTTCAACGCCCAGACCCAGGGTGTCGAGCCCGGCCTGCCGCTGCCGGTGGTGATCACCGCCTACGCGGACAAGAGCTTCACCTTCATCATCAAGACCCCGCCCGCCACGGTGCTGATCAAGAAGGCCGTCAAGCTGGAAAAGGGTTCGGCTACGCCGCACAGCAACAAGGTCGGCAAGATCACCCGGGCCCAGCTCGAGGAAATCGCCAAGACCAAGCTCAAGGACATGAACGCCGCGAGCGTGGATGCCGCCATCCGAACGCTGGCCGGTTCGGCCCGTTCGATGGGCATCACGGTGGAGGGCCTGTAAATGACCCAGCTCACCAAGAAACAGAAAGCCCTGCAGGGCAAGGTCGACAGCACCAAGCTGTACGCTTTCAGCGAAGCCCTGGGCCTTGTGAAAGAAGCCGCCACCGCCAAGTTCGATGAGTCGATCGACGTGGCCGTGCAGCTGGGCATCGACCCCAAGAAATCGGATCAGGTGGTTCGCGGGGCGGTCGTTCTGCCCAACGGTACCGGCAAGACCAAGCGCGTGGCCGTGTTCGCCCAGGGTGCCAAGGCCGAGGAAGCCAAGGCCGCCGGTGCCGACATCGTCGGCATGGAGGACCTGGCTGCCCGCGTGAAAGCCGGCGACATGCCGTTCGACGTGGTGATTGCCGCTCCCGACGCGATGCGCGTGGTGGGAACGCTGGGCCAGATCCTGGGCCCGCGCGGCCTGATGCCCAACCCCAAGGTCGGCACCGTCACGCCCGACGTGGCAACCGCGGTGAAGAACGCCAAGGCAGGCCAGGTGCAGTTCCGCGCCGACAAGGCCGGCATCGTCCACGCCACCATCGGCCGCCGCTCGTTCGAGTCGGACAAGCTGCAAGGCAACCTGGTGGCCCTGGTGGATGCGCTGAACAAGGCCAAGCCGGCCACGAGCAAAGGTGTGTACCTGAAGAAGGTGGCGGTTTCGTCGACCATGGGTCTGGGCGTCCGGGTGGACACGCAAACCCTGTCGGCGTAAGCGCGAAAGGAAATGGGCCGACCCCGCAAGGGTCGGCCGATGTGGTGGGTCGTCGGGGGCCTTAGTCAAGGAAACCGGTGGGCCATCCAAGACCGTTGGTGCGCAGCGATGCGCTTAATCGAGGCCAACGCAGATGGCGATCCCGCTGCAGAGGAAAACGAGAGATTTCTTCGAACAGTTGGTCGCTGCAATGAGGCGTGTCCCAGGGTGCAGACCCGAAGGCACATTGAGAAGGAGTAGACCTTGAGTCTGAATCGCAGTGAGAAGCAAGCGGTCATCGAACAGGTGACCGGCCTCGCCGCCAAAGCTCAAACGCTGGTGATGGCGGAATACCGCGGCATCACGGTCGCTGACATGACCAAACTGCGCAACGATGCGCGCAGCAAGGGCGTGAACCTGAGCGTGTTGAAAAACACCCTGGCTCGCCGTGCTGTCGCGGGAAGCGCTTTTGAAGTCGTCGGCGACCAGATGACCGGCCCGCTGATCTACGGCTTTTCCGTCGATGCTGTCGCCGCCGCGAAAGTGGTGGCTGACTTCGCGAAAACCAACGACAAGCTGGTGATTCGCGGCGGTGCATTTGCGGGCAAGGCCCTGGACGTCAATGGCGTGAAGCGACTGGCCAACATTCCCTCCAAGGAAGTGTTGCTGGCCCAGCTTTGTGGCTTGTTGATGTCGCCGATCTCGCGCACAGCCGTTGTGCTGAGCGCGTTGGCAGCGAAACGAGGTGGCGGCGCAGAAGCTACGGCTGAAGCGGCGCCTGCGGAGACAGCCCCCGCCTGACGCGCGGCTGTTTCACCAACTTAATTTTTAGGAAATCAAAAATGGCATTCGATAAAGACGCATTTCTGACCTCGCTGGACAGCATGACGGTCATGGAACTCAACGACCTGGTGAAAGCCATCGAAGAGAAGTTCGGCGTGAGCGCCGCCGCCATGGCCGCGCCCGCCGGTGCTGCCGGTCCCGCCGCCGTAGTCGCTGAAGAGAAGACCGAGTTCACGGTGCAGCTGAGCGAAGTCGGCGCCAACAAGGTGCAGGTCATCAAGGCCGTGCGCGAAATCACCGGCCTCGGCCTGAAAGAAGCCAAGGACCTGGTGGACGGCGCACCCAAGCCCGTCAAGGAAGGCATTAACAAGGCCGACGCCGAGGCGGCCAAGAAGAAGCTGGAAGACGCCGGCGCCAAGGTCGAACTCAAGTAATTCGCCCCTGGTCCAAGGCTGGAGCGACCCGAAAGGGCCTCCAGCCTTTGGTGCTTAAAGGATGCGTGAAGAACGCACCAGTAAACGTTGCAAAAGCAACGTTTACTAGTGTCTTCTGACCCCGACTGCAGAAGACGCCTTGGTTCGGGCGATGTGCAATGCATCGCCGTCCGCCATGGTTGGTAGTGGCCAACCCACCAAGCAAGTCGAATCCCCGGCCCTCGAGGATTCGGCGTCAGTTGCGCAAGAGCTCATTAGCCCGGAGATCTCATGGCCTATTCTTACACCGAACGCAAGCGCATCCGCAAAAGCTTCGGCAGCCGCGACAGCGTGCTTGAAATTCCCTACCTGCTGCAAATGCAGAAGGACGCGTACACGGCGTTCCTGCAAGCCGATATCGGCCCGAAGGCGCGCACCATCGAAGGGCTGCAGGCCGCGTTCGACGCCGCCTTCCCGATCGTCTCGCACAACGGCTTCGTCGAGATGAAGTTCCTCGAGTACAACCTGGCCAAGCCCGCCTTCGACGTGCGCGAGTGCCAGACCCGGGGCCTGACCTACGCCTCGGCCGTGCGCGCCAAGGTCCAGCTCATCATCTATGACCGCGAGTCCTCCACGCCGCAATCCAAGGTGGTGAAGGAAGTCAAGGAGCAGGAGGTCTACATGGGCGAGGTGCCCCTGATGACCGACAAGGGCTCGTTCATCATCAACGGCACCGAGCGCGTGATCGTCTCGCAGCTGCACCGCTCGCCCGGCGTGTTCTTCGAACACGACAAGGGCAAGACCCACAGCTCGGGCAAGCTGCTGTTCTCGGCGCGGATCATCCCGTATCGCGGCTCCTGGCTCGACTTCGAATTCGACCCGAAGGACATCCTGTACTTCCGCGTCGACCGCCGCCGCAAGATGCCGGTCACGATATTGCTGAAGGCGATCGGCCTGACCCCCGAGTCGATCCTGGCGAACTTCTTCGTCAACGACAACTTCCGCCTGATGGACAGCGGCGCGCAGATGGAGTTCGTGCCCGAGCGCCTGCGCGGCGAAGTGGCCCGTTTCGACATCACCGACAAGTCGGGCAAGGTGATCGTGGCCAAGGACAAGCGCGTGACGGTGCGCCACACCCGTGACCTGGAGCAATCGGGCACGTCCCACATCAGCGTGCCGGAGGACTACCTCATCGGCCGCGTGGTGGCTCGCAACATCGTCGACGCCGACACCGGCGAGATCATCGCCAAGGCCAACGACGAGCTGACCGAAGCGCTGCTGAAGAAGCTGCGCACGGCCGGCGTGCAGGACCTGCAGGTCATCTACACCAACGAGCTCGACCAGGGCGCGTACATGTCGCAGACCCTGCGCATCGACGAGACCGTCGACGAATTCGCCGCCCGCGTCGCGATCTACCGCATGATGCGCCCCGGCGAGCCGCCGACCGAGGACGCGGTGCAGGCCCTGTTCCAGCGCCTGTTCTACAACCCGGACACGTACGACCTGTCGCGCGTGGGCCGCATGAAGTTCAACGCCAAGGTGGGTCGCAATGAATCGACCGGCCCGATGGTGCTGACCAACGAGGACATCCTCGCCGTGGTCAAGATCCTGGTGGACCTGCGCAACGGCCGCGGCGAAGTGGACGACATCGACCACCTGGGCAACCGCCGGGTGCGCTGTGTCGGCGAACTCGCCGAGAACCAGTACCGCACCGGCCTGGCCCGCATCGAGAAGGCCGTCAAGGAGCGCCTGGGGCAGGCGGAACAAGAGCCGCTGATGCCGCACGACCTGATCAACTCCAAGCCGATTTCCGCGGCCCTCAAGGAGTTCTTCGGCGCGTCCCAGCTGTCGCAGTTCATGGACCAGACCAACCCGCTGTCCGAGATCACGCACAAGCGGCGCGTCTCGGCCCTGGGCCCGGGCGGCCTCACGCGCGAGCGCGCCGGCTTCGAGGTGCGCGACGTGCACGTCACCCACTACGGCCGCGTGTGCCCGATCGAAACGCCGGAAGGCCCGAACATCGGCCTGATCAACTCGCTGGCCCTGTACGCCCGCCTGAACGAATACGGCTTCATCGAGACCCCGTACCGCCGGGTGATCGACGGCAAGGTGACGATGCAGATCGACTACCTGTCGGCGATCGAGGAAGGCAAGTACGTGATCGCCCAGGCCAATGCCGCCCTGGACAAGGACGGCAAGCTGACCGGCGACCTGATCTCCGCGCGTGAAGCCGGCGAATCGGTGCTGATCGGCGCCGACCGGATCCAGTACATGGATGTGTCGCCGGCCCAGATCGTCTCGGTTGCCGCCTCGCTGGTGCCGTTCCTGGAGCACGACGACGCGAACCGTGCGCTGATGGGCGCCAACATGCAGCGCCAGGCCGTGCCGGTGCTGCGTCCGGAGAAGGCCTTTGTCGGCACCGGCATCGAGCGCGTCTCCGCGATCGATTCCGGCACCGTTGTCACCGCGACCCGCGGCGGCGTGGTCGACTACGTGGATGCGACCCGCATCGTGGTGCGCGTGAACGACGCGGAAGCCCAGGCCGGCGAAGTCGGCGTGGACATCTACAACCTGATCAAGTACCAGCGTTCCAACCAGAACACCAACATCCACCAGCGCCCCATCGTCAAACGCGGCGACAAGATCGCCAAGAGCGACGTGATCGCCGACGGCGCGTCCACCGACATCGGCGAGCTGGCCCTGGGCCAGAACATGCTGGTGGCGTTCATGCCCTGGAACGGCTACAACTTCGAGGACTCGATCCTGATCAGCGAACGCGTGGTGGCCGACGACCGCTACACCTCGATCCACATCGAGGAGCTGGTGGTGATGGCCCGCGACACCAAGCTGGGCGCCGAGGAAATCACGCGCGACATCCCGAACCTGTCCGAGCAGCAGCTCAATCGCCTGGACGAGTCGGGCATCATCTACGTGGGCGCCGAGGTGCAACCGGGCGACACGCTGGTGGGCAAGGTCACACCCAAGGGCGAGACCACGCTGACGCCGGAAGAAAAGCTGCTGCGCGCGATCTTCGGCGAGAAGGCGTCCGACGTGAAGGACACCTCGCTGCGCGTGGACCAGGGCTCGCAAGGCACCGTGATCGACGTGCAGGTCTTCACCCGTGAAGGCATCCAGCGCGACAAGCGGGCCCAGCAGATCATCGACGACGAGTTGAAGCGCTTCCGCCTGGACCTGAACGACCAGTTGCGGATCGTCGAGGCCGACGCCTTCGACCGGATCGAGAAGCTGCTGAGCGGCAAGGTCGCCAACGGCGGGCCGCAGAAGCTGGCCAAGGGCACCAGGATCGACAAGGCCTATCTGGCCTCGGTGGAGAAATTCCACTGGTTCGACATCCGCCCGGCCGACGACGAGGTGGCTTCGCAACTCGAGTCGATCAAGAACTCGCTCGAGCAGACGCGCCACAGCTTCGACCTCGCCTTCGAGGAAAAGCGCAAGAAGCTGACGCAGGGCGACGAGCTGCCGGCCGGCGTGCTGAAGATGGTCAAGGTCTACCTGGCCGTCAAGCGCCGCCTGCAGCCCGGCGACAAGATGGCCGGCCGCCACGGCAACAAGGGCGTCGTCTCCAAGATCGTTCCGGTCGAAGACATGCCCTACATGGCCGACGGCACGCCGTGCGACATCGTGCTCAATCCGCTGGGCGTGCCTTCGCGCATGAACGTCGGGCAGGTGCTGGAAGTGCACCTGGGCTGGGCCGCCAAGGGCATCGGCCAGCGCATCGGCGACATGCTGCAGCAGGAGGCCAAGCAGGCCGAGCTGCGCAAGTTCCTGGACCAGCTCTATAACAGCTCGGGCCGCAAGGAAGAGTTGTCGTTGCTGTCGGACGAGGACGTGCTCGAGATGGCGGAGAACCTGTCCAAGGGCGTGCCGTTCGCCACCCCGGTATTCGACGGCGCCTCGGAAGAGGAGATCCGCAGCATGCTGAAGCTGGCCTATCCGGAAGAGGTGGCCAAGGTCAAGGGCCTGACGGCCACCCGGACCCAGGCGATGCTGTACGACGGCCGCAGCGGCGACCAGTTCGAGCGCCCCGTCACGGTGGGCTATATGCACGTGCTCAAGCTCCACCACCTGGTGGACGACAAGATGCACGCCCGTTCCACGGGCCCCTACAGCCTGGTCACGCAGCAACCGCTGGGCGGCAAGGCCCAGTTCGGCGGTCAGCGTTTCGGCGAGATGGAAGTGTGGGCGCTGGAAGCCTACGGCGCCGCCTACACGCTGCAGGAAATGCTGACGGTGAAGTCCGACGACGTGCAGGGCCGCACCAAGGTGTACGAGTCCATCGTCAAGGGCGAACACGCCATCGAAGCCGGCATGCCGGAATCGTTCAATGTCCTGGTCAAGGAAATCCGTTCCTTGGGCATCGACATGGAACTGGAGCGTTCCTGATGCATTGCGGGACAGATCAAGAAATTGCTTTGGCAATTTTTGCTCTGTCCTCAACTGATCAGAGCTCACCGATTAAGAGAAAAGGAAAGAGTCAATGAAATCACTACTCGACCTGTTCAAGCAGTTCACGCCGGACGAACATTTCGATGCCATCCGCATCGGCATGGCGTCCCCGGAGAAGATCCGTTCCTGGTCCTTCGGCGAAGTGAAGAAGCCCGAGACCATCAACTACCGCACCTTCAAGCCCGAGCGCGACGGCCTGTTCTGCGCCAAGATCTTCGGCCCGATCAAGGACTACGAGTGCCTGTGCGGCAAGTACAAACGCCTGAAGCATCGCGGCGTGATCTGCGAGAAGTGCGGCGTTGAGGTCACCCAGACCAAGGTGCGACGCGAGCGCATGGGCCACATCGACCTGGCGGCACCCTGCGCGCACATCTGGTTCCTGAAGTCCCTGCCGTCCCGCCTGGGCCTGGTGCTGGACATGACCCTGCGCGACATCGAGCGCGTGCTGTACTTCGAAGCCTATGTGGTGACCGATCCCGGCATGACCCCGCTGAAGAAGTTCAGCATCATGTCCGAGGACGACTACGAGGCCAAGCGCAAGGAATACGGCGACGAGTACATCGCCAAGATGGGGGCCGAAGGCATCAAGGACCTGCTCGATGGCATCGACATCGATCTCGAGATCGAAAAACTGCGCGGCGACCTGACCGGCTCGGAAGTGAAGGTCAAGAAGAACGCCAAGCGCCTGAAGGTGCTGGAAGCGTTCAAGAAGTCCGGCATCAAGCCCGGCTGGATGGTGATGGAAGTGCTGCCCGTGCTGCCGCCGGACCTGCGTCCGCTGGTGCCGCTGGACGGCGGGCGCTTTGCGACCTCCGACCTGAACGACCTGTACCGCCGCGTCATCAACCGCAACAGCCGGCTGCGCCGCCTGCTGGAGTTGAAGGCCCCGGAAATCATCGCCCGCAACGAGAAGCGGATGCTGCAGGAAGCCGTGGACAGCTTGCTGGACAACGGCCGCCGCGGCAAGGCGATGACGGGCGCCAACAAGCGCGCCCTGAAGTCGCTGGCCGACATGATCAAGGGCAAGAGCGGCCGCTTCCGCCAGAACCTGTTGGGCAAGCGCGTCGACTACTCGGGCCGTTCGGTCATCGTGGTCGGCCCCACGCTCAAGCTGCACCAGTGCGGCCTGCCCAAGCTGATGGCGCTGGAACTGTTCAAGCCGTTCATCTTCTCGCGCCTGGAAGCCATGGGCATCGCCACCACCATCAAGGCGGCGAAAAAGGAAGTCGAATCCGGCACGCCGGTGGTGTGGGACATCCTGGAAGAGGTGATCAAGGAGCACCCGATCATGCTGAACCGGGCGCCGACGCTGCACCGCCTGGGCATCCAGGCGTTCGAGCCGATCCTGATCGAAGGCAAGGCGATCCAGCTGCACCCGCTGGTGTGCGCCGCGTTCAACGCCGACTTCGACGGCGATCAGATGGCCGTTCACGTGCCGCTGTCGGTGGAAGCGCAGATGGAGTGCCGCACGCTGATGCTGGCCTCCAACAACGTGCTGTTCCCCGCCAATGGCGAGCCGTCCATCGTCCCGTCGCAGGACGTCGTGCTGGGCCTGTACTACACGACGCGTGAGCGCACCAACGCCAAGGGCGAAGGCATGATCTTCGCGGACGTCGGCGAAGTCCAGCGCGCGCTGGACGCCGACCAGGTGGTGCTGACCGCCAAGGTCAATGTCCGCATCACGGAATGGAACAAGGACAAGGACACGGACGAGTTCGTGCCCTCGACCTCCATCGTCGAAACCACCGTGGGCCGCGCGCTGCTGTCTGAAATCCTGCCCAAGGGCCTGCCGTTCTCCAACCTCAACAAGGCGTTGAAGAAGAAGGAGATCTCCAAGCTCATCAACACCTCGTTCCGCAAGTGCGGCCTGAAGGAAACCGTGGTGTTCGCCGACAAGCTGTTGCAGAACGGCTTCCGGCTGGCGACCAAGGCCGGCATCTCGATCGCCGTCGACGACATGCTGGTGCCGCCGCAAAAGCCCGCGATCATCGCCCGGGCCGAGAAGGAAGTGAAGGAGATCGAGCAGCAGTACGTCTCGGGCCTGGTCACGGCCGGCGAGCGCTACAACAAGGTGGTGGACATCTGGGGCAAGGCCGGCGACGAAGTGTCCAAGGTCATGATGGCCCAGCTGGCCAAGGAAAAGACCATCGACCGGCACGGCAACGAAGTGGACCAGGAGTCGTTCAACTCCATCTACATGATGGCCGACTCCGGTGCGCGCGGCTCCGCGGCCCAGATCCGCCAGCTGGCGGGCATGCGCGGCCTGATGGCCAAACCGGACGGCTCGATCATCGAGACCCCGATCACGGCCAACTTCCGCGAAGGCCTGAACGTGCTGCAGTACTTCATCTCCACCCACGGCGCCCGCAAGGGCCTGGCGGATACGGCGCTGAAGACCGCGAACTCGGGATATCTGACGCGGCGGCTGGTCGACGTGACGCAGGACCTGGTCGTCACCGAAGTCGATTGCGACACCCACGACGGTTCGCTGATGCGCGCCATCGTCGAGGGCGGTGAAGTCATCGAGTCGCTGCGCGACCGGATCCTGGGCCGTGTCGCGGCCGAGGATGTGCTGCACCCGGAAACCCGCGAAGCCATGGCCACGTCAGGCACCATGCTGGACGAAGACCTGATCGATGTGCTCGAGAGCGCCGGCGTCGACGAAGTCAAGGTCCGCACCGCGCTGACCTGCGCGACCCGCTTCGGCATTTGCGCCAAGTGCTACGGCCGTGACCTCGGCCGCGGCGGCCTGGTCAACGTCGGCGAAGCGGTGGGCGTGATCGCCGCCCAGTCGATCGGCGAGCCGGGCACGCAGCTGACCATGCGTACCTTCCACATCGGCGGCGCCGCGTCGCGCGCGGCCATCGCCTCCAGCGTGGATGCCAAGTCCAACGGCGTGATCGGCTTCAACAGCACGATGCGCTATGTCACCAACAGCAAGGGCGAGCTGGTGGTGATCGCCCGTTCCGGCGAGATCGTCATCCACGACGAGCACGGCCGCGAGCGCGAGCGGCACAAGGTGCCGTACGGCGCGGTGCTGGCGGTGAAGGCCGACCAGTCGATCAAGGCCGGCGGGGTGCTGGCCAACTGGGATCCGCTGACCCGCCCGATCATCACGGAATTCGCCGGCAAGGTGAGGTTCGAGAACGTCGAGGAAGGCATCACGGTGGCGCGGCAGGTGGACGAGGTCACCGGCCTGTCCACGCTGGTGGTCATCAAGTTCGATCCCAAGCGGTCGGCCAAGCTGATCCGCCCGCAGGTCAAACTGATCGACGCCGCCGGCAACGAGGTGAAGATCCCCGGCACCGACCACTCGGTGACGATCGGCTTCCCGGTCGGCTCGCTGATCCAGGTGCGCGACGGCCAGGACGTGGGCGGCGGCGAAGTGCTGGCCCGCATCCCGATCGAAGGCCAGAAAACGCGCGACATCACGGGCGGCCTGCCGCGCGTGGCCGAGCTGTTCGAGGCCCGCTCGCCCAAGGACAAGGGCGTGCTGGCCGAGACCACCGGCACGGTGTCGTTCGGCAAGGAGACCAAGGGCAAGATCCGCATGCAGATCACGGATCAGGAGGGCAAGGTCTGGGAAGAGCTGGTGCCCAAGGAGAAGAACATCCTGGTGCACGAAGGCCAGGTGGTCAACAAGGGCGAGTCCGTGGTCGACGGCCCGGCCGACCCGCAGGATATCCTGCGCCTGCTGGGCGCCGAAGAGCTGGCCCGCTACATCGTCGACGAGGTGCAGGACGTCTATCGCCTGCAGGGCGTGAAGATCAACGACAAGCACATCGAGGTGATCGTGCGCCAGATGCTGCGCCGGGTCGTGGTCGAGAACCCGGGCGAGGCCGACTACATCGCCGGCGAGCAGGTCGAGCGTTCCGAGATCCTGGACACCAACGACGCACTGCGCGCCGAGAGCAAGATCCCGGCAACCTTCAGCAACCTGCTGCTGGGCATCACCAAGGCGTCGCTGTCCACCGACTCGTTCATCTCCGCGGCCTCCTTCCAGGAAACGACGCGCGTGCTGACCGAAGCGGCCATCATGGGCAAACGCGACGAGCTGCGCGGCTTGAAGGAAAACGTCATCGTCGGCCGCCTCATCCCGGCGGGCACGGGCATGGCGTACCACCAGGCGCGCAAGGCCAAGGACCAGATGGACGAGGCCGAGCGCCGCGCCATTGCCGACACGGAAGCGGCGGAACTCGCCAGTGCAATCGAGGCGGCGGCGGTGCCCGAGACCAGCGAAGGCGCGGCCAGCGAATAAGCGCGCCGCGGTTTCGACCGTAAACTGTGAGCCCCGACCCGTTCCTGGGTCGGGGCTTTTTTATGGGTGCTGATCGCTCGCGATGCCAACTCCGATTGTTCTGTGGACCCTTGCCGGCGTACTGGCGTTCTGGGCCGTGGGCGCCTACAACCGCCTGATGCGGCTGCGGGCGGAGGCGATCGCGGCCTTCGCCGGGCTGGAGAGCGAACTGTCCAGGCAGGTGGACCTGGTGCGCAAGCACTTGCCGCTGCCCGACGCCACGATGCCGGCTCCGCTCGAGCCTGAGGGTTCGTTCTGGGCCGGGCTGCACGGCGCAGCGGCGCAATGCGCGGTCTCGCTCGCCGCCGCGCACAGCCGGCCGCTGGAGCCGCAAGGCATCGCGGCCCTGGGCGCGGCGCGGGATGTGCTGGCGATGGCCTGGGAGCGGGCCGAACGCGACGATGCGCATGACCTGGCCGGCCCGCGCCTGCCCGAGACGGTCACCGCGCGGCGGGTCCAGCTGGCGCTCCAGACCCATGCGGCCATCGAAGTGTTCGACCAGGCGGTGGCGCGCTACAACGCCGGCATTGCGCAATTCCCGGCCGTGGTGCTGGCCTGGGTGTTCGGCTTCAAGCCCGGACTCGCCCTCGAACAGAGCCACGACGCCGTTCTGCAGGCGCGGGGGCGCTAGTGGAGCGAGGATCCGCCCCTTACGCACACGCCGGAACCGGCCAGGGATCGTCCGCCGCGCTCTGGCGGCTGCTGCAGGCCGCGGCCGAAGTGGTGCAGTCCGTGCGCGCCGGCCATTCGGCCACGGCCGCGATGGAGCGGGTCGACGTGCGCCTGCGGCCGGGCGCCCAGGCGCTGGCGTTCCAGGCCTTGCGCAGCCTGGGTCGCGCCGAGGCCTTGCGGCATCTGCTGGCGCGTCGGACCCCGCCGGCACCGGCTGACGCCTTGCTGTGCACGGCGCTGGCCCTGTGCTGGTCGCAGGCCGAGGCGCCGTACGAGGTCTTCACCCTGGTCGACCAGGCCGTGGAGGCCGCCAAACGCAGCGCCGCGGCCCAAGGCCAGGCCGGTTTCATCAATGCCTGCCTGCGCCGCTTCCTGCGGGAGCGCGACGCGCTCGTCGCCGCCACCGATGCGGATCTGGTGGCGCGCTGGAACCACCCGCTGTGGTGGATCCGGCGGCTGCAGCAAGATCACCCCCAACATTGGCGGGCGATCCTGGAGGCCAACAATTCCCAGGCGCCGATGACCTTGCGCGTCAATGCGCGCCGGGCGTCGCCGGCGCAGTACCTGGCGACGCTGAAAGCGGCCGCGATCGATGCATCTGCCGTCGGGCAGCATGGTGTGGTCCTGGCTCGCCCCCGTCCCGTGCATGAAGTGCCGGGTTTTGACGAGGGCCTGGTCTCGGTGCAGGACGCCGCCGCGCAACTGGCCGCGCCACTGCTGCTGCAGGGGCTGGAACCAGGCCGTCCGCTGGCCATCCTCGACGCCTGCGCCGCGCCGGGCGGCAAGACCGGGCACCTGCTGGAACTGGCCGACGCCCAGGTCACTGCGCTGGATGTCGACCCCCTCCGATGCGAGCGCATCCATGAAACCTTGCGGCGGCTGCGCCTCACGGCGCGTGTGCTGGCCGCTGACGCGCGCGAGCCTTCCGCCTGGTGGGACGGCCAGCCGTTCGATGCCATCCTGCTCGATGCGCCGTGCACGGCGTCCGGCATCGTGCGGCGACACCCCGACGTGCGCTGGCTGCGCCGCGAGAGCGATATTGCCCAGCTCGCGGCGGTGCAGGCCGGGTTGCTGGCGGTGCTGTGGCCGCTCCTCAAGCCGGGCGGCCGCCTGCTCTACTGCACCTGCTCGGTGTTTCGCGCCGAAGGCGAGGTCCAGGCGCAAACGTTTGTTGCGCACAACAAAGACGCGGTTTCGCGCCCCGCACCCGGCCATTTAATGCCGCAAACGGGGGTAAAGGCCAATGGCGTCCCGGACAATCTGGAAGGTGATCACGACGGTTTCTATTACGCTTTGTTCGAAAAAATCGCCGGTGCGGGCCCGGCTGGGCCGGGCTCTTGAACGCGCATTGCTGGGCGCGCTGGCCGGCTGCCTGCTCGCGCTGACGCCACCGGCGCTGGCACAGGCGCCCGGCACCGAGATCACCCAGCTGCGCCTGGAGCGCGGCGACGAAGGCGTCCTGCTGTCCGCCTACGTCAAATTCGAGCTGCCCGCCATCATTGACGAAGCCCTGGACAAGGGCATCCCGATGTTCTTCGTGGCCGACGCCGTGGTGTTTCGCGACCGCTGGTACTGGTACGACAAGGAGGTGGCGACGGCCGCGCGCCACATGAGGCTGTCTTACCAGCCGCTGACCCGGCGCTGGCGCCTGATCGTCTCGCCCAGTCCGATCGGCAATTCGGGCCTGGCGCTGGGACAGACTTTCGAGACCCGCGAGGAGGCCCTGGCCGCGGTGCAGGGCATCTCGCACTGGAAGATCGCCGAGCTCAAGGACATCGACCCCGATACCCGCTACAACGTCGACTTCCGCTTCCGGCTCGACGTCTCGCAACTGCCGCGGCCGTTCCAGATCGGTGCCATGGGACAGGCCGACTGGCACCTCTCCGCCGAGCGCAACCAGCGCCTGCCCAACGAGAGCCCGAAGTGAGCAGCGGCGGGTCACCGGAGGCGGGCAGCCGCTATCCGTTGCGGTCGTCCAAGGCGTTCCGCTGGGCGGTGGTGGTGGCCGTCGCCGTGATCATGGCCATCAGCATCGTGCTGATGTTCCTGCTGACCCAGGCCACCAACAACCGCGAGCTCTACGAACGCAATTACGGTCGCCTGTTCATCCTCAACATCGTGGTGGCCGGCCTGCTGCTGCTGATCATCATCTGGATCGCGGTGCGGCTGTTCACGCGGCTGCGGCGCGGCAAGTTCGGCAGCCGCCTGCTGGTCAAGCTGGCCGCGATCTTTGCGCTGGTCGGGTTTCTTCCCGGCGTGCTGATCTATACGGTGTCCTACCAGTTCGTCTCGCGTTCCATCGAGAGCTGGTTCGACGTCAAGGTGGAAGGCGCCCTCAACGCCGGTCTGAGCCTGGGGCGCGCGACCCTCGATACCCTGGCGAACGACCTGGCCAACAAGACCCGGCTGGCCGCCGGGCAGCTGTCCGAAACCCCCGACACCTCGGCCCCACTGGCCCTGGAGCGGCTGCGCGACCAACTGCAGGCGAGCGACATTCTGTTGTGGAGCGGTTCCGGCCAGCTCATCGCCAGCGCCGGCCAATCGCGCTTCCAGCTCAACCCCGAGCGCCCCAGTGCGCAGCAGTTGCGCAACGTGCGGTCGCAGCGCTCGCTGGCAGTCATCGAGGGACTCGACGAGCCCGACCCCGATGGCCTGCACGGCGCCCGGATCAAGGCATTGGCCGTCGTGGCGCAGCCCACCCTGGGCCTGCTGGCCGAGCCGCGCGTGCTCCAGGTCACGCAGGTGCTGCCCCCGACCCTGGTGGCGAATGCGATCGCGGTGCAGGAGGCGAACCGTGAGTACCAGGAGCGTGCCCTGGGCCGCGAGGGCCTGCGCCGCATGTACATCGGCACGCTCACGCTCAGCCTGTTTCTGGCGGTGTTCGGCGCGGTGCTGCTGGCGGTCATCCTGGGCAATCAGCTGGCACGGCCGCTGCTATTGCTGGCCGCGGGCGTGCGCGAAGTGGCCGCCGGCGACCTCTCTCCGAAACCGGCCCTGCAGGGCAAGGACGAACTCGGCGGCCTGACCCGCTCTTTTGCCGAGATGACCCAGCAGCTCGCCGATGCCCGGGCCGCGGTCGACAAGAGCATGGGCCAGGTCAGCGCCGCCCGCGCCAACCTGCAGACCATCCTGGACAACCTCACCGCCGGCGTCATCGTGCTGGACGAGCAGGGCTATATCCAGACTTCGAACCCCGGCGCAACCCGGATCCTGCGGGTTCCGCTGGCGGCATATGAAGGCCGGGCCCTGGCCAGCGTGGAAGGGCTCGAGGCCTTCGGCGCCGCGGTGCAGCAGCAGTTCGACGAGTACATGGACGAGCGGCGTCAGCACGGGCTGGACCACTGGCAGCAGTCGTTCGAGCTCAACGCCGCCCAGCCCGGCTCGCCGCAGCACCCCGTCACGCTGGTGGCGCGCGGCGCGGAAATGCCCGCGGATCATCCCGGCAAAGCGGCGCGCCTGCTGGTATTCGACGACATCTCCGAAATCGTCTCGGCCCAGCGCGCCCAGGCCTGGGGCGAGGTGGCCCGTCGCCTGGCCCACGAAATCAAGAATCCGCTGACGCCGATCCAGCTGTCGGCCGAGCGGCTGGAGATGAAGCTGGCCGGCAAGGTGGGGCCCACCGAGCAGGCGATCGTCACCAAGTCGGTACAGACCATCGTCGATCAGGTGGACGCGATGAAGCGGCTGGTCAACGAGTTCCGCGACTACGCCCGGCTGCCCGCGGCGGAGCTCAAACCGGTGGACCTCAACGCCTTGGTGAGCGATGTTCTGCAGCTTTATGCGCGCGAGGGCGGCGAACGGGGCGACGCCTCGGCCCACGTGCCGGTGCGGATGGACCTGGACCCGCGCGATCCGAAGGTCATGGGCGACGCCCAGCAGCTGCGGCAGGTTCTGCACAATCTGTTGCAAAACGCGCAGGACGCCACCGAAGGCGCCGTATTGCGCGAAGTCACCGTCAAGACCCAGTGGAACGAAACGGCCCGCCGGGCCCGGCTGATCGTGCAGGACACGGGATGCGGCTTTCCGGATCACATCCTCAAACGCGCGTTCGAACCCTATGTCACCACCAAGGCCAAGGGCACGGGCCTGGGCCTGGCAGTGGTCAAGAAAATCGCCGACGAGCACGGTGCCCGGGTGGACCTGAAAAACCGCGTGGAGGGCGGGAACATCCAGGGCGCCCAAGTATCGTTATCATTCGCGGTTGCGGCATAGCAACAGCGCACTCGGTCCAAGCTCGGCAGGGCTCAGATTTTCGGTCAGGCGAGGGCCCCGAGTTTCAGGAATTAAATGGCAAACATACTGGTGGTCGACGACGAGCTGGGTATCCGGGACTTGCTTTCGGAAATTCTCAATGACGAGGGCCATAACGTCGAACTGGCCGAAAACGCCGCGCAGGCGCGCGCTGCGCGGGGCCGCTCGCGGCCCGATCTGGTGCTGCTGGATATCTGGATGCCCGATACCGACGGCGTGACGCTGCTCAAGGAATGGTCGACCACCGGGATGCTGAGCATGCCGGTCATCATGATGAGCGGCCACGCCACCATCGAGACGGCGGTGGAAGCCACCAAGATCGGCGCGCAGTCGTTCCTGGAAAAGCCGATCACCATGCAGAAGCTGCTCAAGGCGGTGGAAGCGGGCCTGACGCGCACGCCGCCGGTCGCAGCGCGCAAGCCTGGTGTCGCGGGAGTAGCGGCGCCGCCGGCCATCGAGCTCACGGTGGAGGCCGCCATGACAGGCGGCCAGGTGCCGCCGCCGATGGTGGAAATGGGCCCGCAGGGCCGGCAGCTGTTCGAGCTGGACAAACCCTTGCGCAATGCGCGCGACGACTTCGAGAAGTCCTACTTCGAATTCCATCTGGCCAAGGAAGGCGGGTCGATGACCCGCGTGGCCGAAAAGACAGGCCTGGAGCGCACCCACCTGTACCGCAAGCTCAAGCAACTGGGCGTGGATCTCTCGCGGGGCAAGCGAGGGGGCTGATATATAATTGCCGGTTCTGGCCCGGTAGCTCAGTTGGTAGAGCAGCGGATTGAAAATCCGCGTGTCGGTGGTTCGATTCCGCCCCAGGCCACCAGTCAATTCAACGGCTTGCAGTGTTCGCGTGCCGTGCAACCCACAAAGCCGCCCCAGTGCGGCTTTGTGCTTCTTGGATCACTGCATTGATCGAGGCCCGCCACCGATCACCTTGGCCTGTGTGTAGGCCAGCACGCCGCCGGCCGAGCCGCCGCCGGTGATGATCCAGTCGCAGGTATCCATGTCGGCGTGGGGGACTTGATCTCAGAGCCTCGGGATCGACAGCGCGCCGTCGACGTTGATGACGCTGCCGGTGGAGAAAGCGAGCTGCCCCGAGGCCAGCGCGGCGACCGCGCGCGCCACGTCCTGCGGATAGCCCCAGCGGCCCATCGGCACCAGGCCGTCGGCGATGCGCTCGTCGTACTTGCCAGCCACACCCTCGGTCATCGGCGTGCGGATGACGCCGGGCCGCACCTCGAACACGCCGATGCCCAGCGGTGCGAGACGCAGGGCGAACAGCTTGGTCAGCATGCCCAGGCCGGCCTTGGACAGGCAGTATTCGCCGCGCTCGATCGAAGCCAGTTCCGCGCTGACGGACGACACGGTGACGATAGCTCGCGGCGATTCAATGGCTGTGGCCACCATGTGCCGCGCCACCGCCTGGGTGAAGAAGAAGGTGCCGCGCAAGTTGGTGTCGAGCACGCGGTCGTACGACTCGGTGCCCAGTTCGAGCAGGTCGCCACGTTGGACGGCAGGGACACCGGCGTTGTTGACCAGGCAGGCGATCGGGCCGCCGGCCGCAACGATACGATCGACCAGCGCGGCGTGCTCACCGACATTGGCGAGGTCCGACTGGTACAGGATCGTTCGCGCGCCGAGGGCGGTGATCTGCGCGACGGTGGCCTCAGCGCCATGGCAGTCGATGTCGGTCAGCGCAAGATCGAAGCCGCGCGCAGCGAGTTCGATCGCGATTCCGGCGCCGATGCCGCGACGAGCGCCGGTGACGACGGCCAAGGGTCGAGGCTGGGTCATGAGAAAAACGATATCAAATCCGATGGGGTGGTCAGCGACCCACATAGTTGGGCGCGCGCTTCTCGCGGAAGCTGCGCACGCCTTCGGCGCCATCTTCGGTAGTTGCTGCGAGCGCGCCGGCCATCGCTTCGAGCGTGGCCGCGGCGTCCTCGCCGGAGGCGGCGTTGATCAGCTGTTTGGTCAGCTGCAGGGACACCGGAGCCTTGGCAGCCATCTCTCTGGCCAGGCTCATCGCGCGCTCGGCCAGCGTCGCGGTGGGCGCTACTTCATGCACCAGACCGCTGCGCAGTGCATCCACCGCCGAAACCCGCGTGCCGCTCAGTGCCAGGTACTTCGCATGGCTTGCGCCGACCAGCTTCACGAGCCGCTGCGAGCCGGACCAGCCCGGGCAGGTGCCGATCGACGCCTCGGGCAGCGCGAACTGGGCGTGTTCGGCCGCGATGCGGATGTCGGCGGTGATCGCCAGCTCGAGCCCGCCTCCGAAAGCGTGGCCGTTGATCGCGGCGATGACCGGCTGACGCAGCCGCGCCCACTGGTCGAACACCTGGTGGCCGCGCCGAACCCAGCGGCGCCACATGTCGAGCGGCTGCAGCGCCGCCCATTCGTTGATATCGGCGCCCACGCAGAAGGCCTTCTCCCCGGCGCCCGTCAGCACGACAACGCGCAGCTCCGGGTCGGCTTCCAGGACACGGGCGATGCTCTCGAGCTCGTTGAGCATGGCCGGCGTCAGTGAGTTGAGCTTGTTTGCGCGAGCCAGCGTGACGACCGCGACCTGGCCGGCACGCGAGCATGAGACGAGGGATTCAGCCACGGCGCACCTCCTCGGGTTTCAAGCGCAGCCCGAACGGCGGCTCGCGGAACAGGCTGGCATCCATCACCCGCAGGTCGCGGGCGACACGCAGCGGAATCTCGGCCTGGTCGAGCACGTCGCGCTGCAGGTCGATGCCGGGCGCGACCTCCTTGACGACGAGCGCATCGTGCTCGAGGTCGATGACACAGCGCTCGGTGACGTAGGTGACGCGCTGGCCACGCTGGCGGCCGATCACGCCGCTGAAGGTGATGTGCTCGGCCGTCCCGACAAACTTGCGCGTCCTGCCTTCCTTCACGATGGTGAGCCGGCCGTCGCCCACTTCCAGCCTGGCGCCGGCAGTGAAGAAGCCGGCGAACACGATTCGGCGTGCGTGGGCGGTGATGTCGACGAAGCCGCCGCATCCTGCAGTCAGGTAAGGCTTGGCGCCCAGCTTCGAGACGTTGACGCTGCCGTTGCCGTCGACCTGCAGGAAGGACAGGAAGGTGACGTCGAATCCACCGCCCTGGAAGTAGGTGAACTGGTTGGGCGAGGCCATGATCGCGTCGGCGTTCGAGGCGCAACCGAAGGCGAAGCCCAGCAGCGGCATGCCGCCAACCGCGCCCTGTTCGATCGCCCAGGTCACTTCACCGTGCAGCCCTTCCTCGAGCAGGATGCGCGGCACGTTGGCCGAGATGCCGAAGCCGAGGTTCGCGGCATGGCCATGCGCCAGTTCCATCGCGGCGCGGCGTGCGATGACCTTCTCCGGGCCCCAGGCCTGCCGCTCGAAGGTCGCGAGCGGCTGCAGGATTTCGCCGCTGATGGCGGGGTCGTAGACAGTCTGCGTGGTCTGCCACTGATCCGGGTCGACCACGACGTAGTCGACCAGGTTGCACGGCACGTTCACGTCGTGCGGCCGAAGGCTGCCGTCCTTGACGACGCGCTTGACCTGCGCGATGACGATGCCGCCGTTGTTGCGCGCCGCCAGGGCCTGGTCCAGGCCGCCGAGCAGGGCACCTTCGTGCTCGTAGGTCAGGTTGCCGCGTTCATCGGCGGTGGTCGCGCGGATGATCGCGACGTTCGGAACCACCGCCGGGAAGTACAGCCACTCCTGCCCATCGAAACGCTCCTTGCGCACGACCGGGTGCCTTGCCGCGGCGTCGTTCATGGCGCAACCCTGCAAATCAGGGTCAACGAAGGTGCCGATGCCGACCTTGGTGAGCACACCGGGTCGCCGCGCCGCGGCGTCGCGGTGCATGTCGAAGAGGATGCCGCTCGGGATGTTGTAGGCCTCGACCTGGTTGTCGACGACCATGTGCCAGATCGCGGGCATCGGCAGCGAGGACGGACCGCTCGGGTACGAGCCGGCCAGAATGCGCGCAAGCAACCCGGGCTTGGCGATGTGGTCGATGCCCTTGATGCCGTACATGTCGCCGGCGGCGATGGGATTCAGCGTCGTGAGGTTCCGGGGTGCGCCTTCGCGGTCGAAGCGCTCGCCGATGGCGGCCAGCACCTTGTCCGGGCAGCCGAGGCCGCTGGCCGAACTGATGCTGACCACGTCGCCGTCGCGAATCAGTGCGGCGGCCTGTGCGGCCGTGATGACCTTCTTCATGTCTTGTCCTCAGCCCAGGGGGTTGGCGATGCGCGCAGGCCCCAACCGAACGTATCGTCTTTGCTCATCGCGTGCTCCTGGAGCTAAACTGATTGGAACGGTCAAATGATTGCCTGGAACGTTCCAATTATTTTGCAGATCCTTCGTCTTCATGCTGGGGAAACTACTTAGAAGCCATGGCTCGCAGCACCGTCCCTCCCCGCGCCGCAACGATCGTCGACATCGCCGCGGAAGCGAACGTCTCCAAGTCGACCGTCTCCCTGGTCCTGCGGGGCAGTGACCTGATTCGCGATGAGACCGCCGCGCGCGTGCGTGAAGCGGCTCTCAAGCTCGGCTACGTGTACAACCGCGGCGCCGCCGGGTTGCGCCGGAAGTCCTCCAACACCATTGGCGTGATCATCAACGACCTGATGAACCCGTTTTTCGCCGAGGTGCTTATCGGCCTGGAGCGCAAACTGGTCGACGCCGGCTACACCATGCTGATGGCGCACACCAGCGAGAGCCTGGAGCGGCAGGAAAAGGTGCTGCTG
>DIZF01000018.1:0-26869 GCA_002427815.1 Ramlibacter tataouinensis | reverse complement strand
GACAACGCGCTGGGTGTCAAGCTCGCCACCCGGCATCTGCTGGGTGCGGGCCATCGCCGGATCGCATTCCTTGGCGGGCGCTCCGGCCCGGTCCTCGAACAACGACTCCAGGGCTACCGCCAGGCCTTGCTGGAGGCCGACGTGCCGTTCGACGAGCGACTCGTGTTTGCGGCCAACCCGACGCGCAAGGATGCGTATGAGCGGATGGGCGACATCCTGGCTGTGCGGCCGCGCATAGCGGCAGCGGTCTGCTACCACGACCTGGTCGCATTTGGTGCGCTGGCCGCGCTCGGGGAACGCGGCCAGCGTGCGGGCAAGGACTTCGCGCTGATGGGTTTCGACAACGTGCTCGACGCCGCTCATTCGAACCCTCCACTTAGCACCGTGGATATTCGACCGAGCGATTTGGGCGAGCATGCGGCTCAGGTGCTCCTCGGGCGCATTGAAAATCCATCGAGGCCGCGGCAGCAATACCTTGCGGAGCCGCACCTCGTGCTGAGGCAGTCGGGCTGACGCGCAAGTGCGGGCTTATACCGGCCGACAGGCGTGGCCCCGGTGCTCAGATGAGCGAGCCCCGGTTGACCATACCGCCGTCGATGGTGAATACCGTTCCGGTCGTGTAGGAGGATCGATCGGACGCGAGAAGGACGACGGTCGATGCGATCTCTTCCACCGTCGCCGCACGACCGAACGGGAAGCCTTTCTCCAGTTCCTGCCAGCGCGACGGGTCGCCGAACCGCGTCCCGGCTTCCTTTTGCATCAGGCCGATCAGCCGCTCGGTGGCCACCGGGCCCGGGTTGACGCCGACGACGCGAATGCCGTCCTTGGCGCTCTGGCCGCCGAGGGCGCGGGTGAAGGCCATCAAGGCGGCGTTGCCCGCGCCACCGGCGATGTAGCCCGCGTCCAGCGCCTCCCCGCCATTGCCGAGGATGTTGATGATCACTCCGTTGCGCCGGGCCTTCATCAGCCGGTAGTACTCGCGCGACATGTTGATGTAGCCGAACACCTTCAGGTCCCAGGCTTGCCGCCAGCGGTCCTCGTCAATTTCTTCGAGCGTGCCGCGCGGAATCGAACCCGCGTTGTTGACGAGGATGTCGATCTGCGGAACCTGGGCGGCCAGCCGGGCGGCGCTGCAGCGTTCGGCCAGGTCCATCGCATGGACGTGAACGTCGACTTTTGCAATGGACAACAGCTTGTCGCGGGCCGCTTCGAGGTCGGCCTGCTGGCGGGCCACGAGGTGCAGGTGGCACCCCTCCAGGGCCAGCATTTCAGCGATCGCGAGCCCGATTCCCTTCGAACCCCCGGTGATCAGCGCCGTGCGTCCGGCCAGTCCCATGTCCATGTCTGCTCCTTGGAGAGTTCGTGTGTTCCGGGCGCGGTCCTGGCCATCACGGCTGGACCACCTCGACGAGCCGCGTCTTGCCCGCCTCGCGAGGGATGTCGCCAGGCAAAAGCCACTCGAACACCGGCCGAATACGCAGGCTCTCGCGAAACTCTTGCGTCAGCTGGTGCTCGAGAGTTGCCAGGGCAGCCGGCTCCAGGCCCGAGTGTTCGACCCGCAAGCGCAGCGGCGGCTGCACCAGCGGGCCGGGCCGGTCGAGCCGGATGCGGAACACGCCGGTTAACCGCGGGCGGAAGCGGGTGATGACGCCGGCGATCGCCTGCGGATACACGTTCACTCCCTTGACGGTCAGCATGTCGTCGGTGCGGCCAAGGATCTTGAAGCGGATGCCCGGCTTGCCGCACGGGCACGGCTTCGTCCACACCTGAAGCAGGTCGCCCAGGGCGTAACGCATGAACGGCCCGCCGCGCCAGTCGAGGAAGGTGAACACCATCTCGCCCATGGCGCCTTCCTCGAGCGGGATCGGCGTCCTCTTCTTCGGGTCCACCAGTTCCAGCAGGCAGTGGTCTTCCGAGACGAAATGCATGGCGCCGTCGACCTCGTCCGCGTGGTCGCAGGAGATGCCGTGGAAGGCATGTCCGCCGCCGGTGTGGTCGTAGACCTTCGCGCCGAAGCCGTCGGCCAGCACTTGCCTGACGTCCCGCTCGCCGCCGCCGCCTTCACCGGCACAGAAGAAGTAGCGCAGGCCGAGTTCGTGCGCCGGGCGGCCGGTATGCTTGGGCGCCTCTTCGATCAGGTACTGGCCGAACGAGGGCGTGGCCACGATGGCGTGCGGACGTGTGAGCGCCACCATGTCGAGCACCCGCTTGGTGCCGCCCGCGATGCCGACCGGCACCACGCAGGCGCCCAGGTGCATGATGCCCTGCGACAGCGGCAGGCCGCCGGTGAACATGCTGAGCGACAGCGCCTGGATCATCGTGTGGCCCGGCCGGATGCCCGCGCGCCAGTATTTGCGGGCATGCATTTCGTTGACGATCGCCACGTCGTGCGCGGTCAGCGTGTACAGAGTGGGTACGCCGGTGGTCCCGGAGGTCGCGCTGATGCGAACAATCTCTTCGGCCGGGGCGCAGCCCATCAGGGCGATCGGGCTGCCATGCTCCCGCAGCGACTCCTCCTGCCGCTGGCGATGTTCTTCCTTCGTCATCAGCGGAATGCGGGCGAAGTCCGCCAAGCTGCGGATGTCGTTCGGGTGTGCGCCCACCTCGTCGAACTTGCGGCGATGAACGGGAGAACGTTCCCAGTTGTAGCGCACCTGCCGCCGCAAGCGGTCCAGTTGCAGCGCTTGCAGGGCCTCGCGGGGCAGGGTCTCGACGGCCGGATTCCACAGCGCTTGCGACGGGTCGCGTTTCATGATGGAGGGTCCTCCAGGGGATGGGCACTCTCGGCCTGGCACAGCTCGACCAGCAGCCCGGTGCGCGGGTCGGTGTGCATGAAGGCGATGCGCCCGTGAGCGCCGCACCGGGGGAAGCCTTCCATCGGCTCCACGCCGTCCGCGGCCAGCGCTGCCAGCGCTGCGCCGAGATCGGGCACCGAGATCGACAGGTGGTTCAGGCCGGTGGCGCTGCCCATGGTGCGGCGGGCCAGGCCGGCCACCTGCGTTGTGTACTGCAGCAACTCGATGATGACGTTCGCCGCCTGGAACTCGGCGACCTCCAGCCCGACCTCGGGCAGCGAGCGGCGAACCACGGGTGCATCGGGCAACACCAGGCTCATCGCGGCGATGGCGGGCTCGAGCGCCGCCACGATGATGCCGATGTGATCGACGGCGGGCGCTGTCATGGCCGGCTGCGCAGCAGCTTGGTTGCGGACGGGTCCAGCACCAGCGACGTCGGGTCGATGGCCACGCCGTAGTCGTTGCGCGCGGCGTCCACGCTCAGCACGCCGTCGAGCACGTCGGCCAGCACGAGTTCTTCGTCGCGTTCATGCGGATCGCCGTAGCCGCCGCCGCCGCCGGCCCATTGCCTGAACACGGCGCCCCGCGGAATGTTGCGGATGATCGCCTTCGACTTGGGACTCATCGTGACGCCGTCCGGGTACCCGATCTTGATCGCGTTGATGCTGCCCGACTTGCCGCCGAACAGCCCGAAGGCGCGCGCGTCTTCCTCGACACCGTCGCCGAAGGCGATACCGGTGACGTTCTCGCCCTCGATCACGAATTCGGTCTCCACGCCGAGACCGCCGCGCCAGCGGCCCGCACCGGCCGAATCGACGGCGTATTCATGGCGCACGAGGCGGTGCGGATCGTGGATCTCGAACATCTCGTAGTCCTGGGCCAGGATGCCGCCGGCGCAGTTGATGAGCCCGATGTGGTTGTAGCCATCGGCATTCCAGGTGGCGCCCGAGCCGCCCTTGAGCGACAGGAACAGGATGTCGACGTAAGGCCGCGCATGCCGCGGGTCGTGGCCGGTCACGGTGAAGCCCATCATCCGGTTCCAGCCCGCCGAAACCATCTTCGGCAAGGCCTGCGCGAAGGCCCGGAAGATGGCGTCGGAGATCGGACCGGTGATGGAGTTGCCGAAGGTGGTCGCGGCCGGGAAGCGGGCGTTGAGGAACGAGCCCTCCGGATTGACGATGCGGATCGCGCGCAGCAGGCCCGCGTTGTGCGGCACGTCGGGATTGATCAGCATCAGGAACGTCAGCAGCAGGGCGGACGCCGTCGCCGCATAGGGCGCATTGACGAAGCCGGGCGTCTGGGGCGAAGAGCCGGTGAAGTCGAACGTCACCTCGTCGGCCGCCACGGTGACGGCCAGGTTGATCTTCATCCGCGAGCCGTCGTTGACGCCGTCGTAGAAGGCCCAGCTCTCGCCGCGGTAGACGCCGTCGGCGATGGCGGTGATCTCCCGGCGCACGATGCGTTCGGCCGCGGCGAACAGGTAGGCTATGCAGGCGTCGAAGCGCCCGGCGTCGAACCGGCGGAAGAGATCCTGCATGCCGCGCTCGCCGACGCGGGTGGCGCCGATCTGCGCCTTGATGTCTTCCTCGACGATGCGGTAGCGGATGTTGGCGAAGATCATCCGCCACACGTCGCGCCGAAGTTTGCCCGCCTCGTGGACCTTGATCGGCGTGATGCGCAGGGCTTCTTGCCAGACTTCCCTGGCTTCGGGGTTGTAGCCGCCCGCCTGCGCGCCGCCGATATCGGCCTGATGGCCTTTGCAGGCGGCCCAGGCCGCGAGCTTGCCGCCCCGAAAGACGGGGCGGAACACGGCGACGTCGTTGTTCTGGTTGCCGCCCGAGAAGACGTCGTTGTGCAGGATGACGTCGCCCTCGTGGATGTCGTCGCCGAAAAACTGGACGATGTGTTCGCAGGCCGGCTGCAGCGCAAACGCGAGCACGGGGATGTACTCCGTCTGCTCGAGCATCTGCCCTTGGGCGTCGTACAGGCCGGTGACGAAGTCGCGCGCCTCGTTGAGGATGGGCGAGCGCGTGGTGCGCAGCAGCGTCAGGCCCATTTCCTCGGTGATCGACTTCAGGCGGCGGTGCAGCACCGAAGCCTCGATGGGGTCGACCTTGGCCGCGGTGTCAGCTGTCGATGTCATGCGAACTCCCGGGTGGCCTGATCTTCCAGCACGCAGCCGCCGAACGCGTCGACGGCAAGGGTGAATCCGGCGGGCACGAAAATGCTGGTCGTGACCTTCTCGATGATGGCGGGGCCTTCGAGCCGATTGCCATGCTGCAGGCGGTCGCCGTCATAGACCGGTGTCTGCGCGAAGTCGCCCGAGTCGGGCTGGTACACGCTGCGCTGGCCCTTGCGCAGGTGTTCGACGCCGACATCCGACAGCGGCTGGTTCACCAACAGCGGCTTGTCGGTGCCACCGAGCGCCGAGATCCGGACGCTGACCAGTTCCACCACGGCATCGTCTTCGCGCAGCGCATGGCCGAACAGGCGGTCGTGGCGGTCGTGGAAGGCTTCGCAAATGGCGTCCCACGAGCCGTCGCGCAGTTGAGCCGCCGTCGTTTCGACCGACACCTCCTGATACTGGCCGAGGTAGCGCAGGTCCACCGTGTGCACGAAGCGGCGCAGCGGCGCGGCTATGCCTTCCGATGCCAGAACGCCGTGGGCCTCTTCGGTCATCGCGTCGAGCAGGGCGCAGAGGTGGCCGCGGTCGACGCACGCCTCGCTCAGGATCGTCGAGTAGCTGCGCACGAAGTCGTGCTTGAGGTCCGTCTGGAGCATCCCCGAGGCGCAGAAGATCGATGCCTCGCGCGGCACCACGATGCGGCGTATGCCCAGCTCGCGCGCAATCATGGCGGCGTGGACCGCGCCCGCGCCGCCGGCGCAGATGAGCGGAAACTCTCGCGGATCCCAACCTTTCTGAACCGAGATCTCGCGGATCGCCGAGGCCATGTTCACGTTCATCACGTGGTACATGCCGTAGGCGGCGCGCACCGGGTCCATGGCCAGCGGGCCGGCAACGCGCGTGGTGATGGCATCGAGAGCGGCCTGCGGGTTCAGCGTGATCCGTCCTCCCGCGAAGAAACCCGGCGACAGATAGCCGAGCACCAGGTTGGCATCGCTGCAGGTCGGCTGGTCGCCGCCGTTGCCGTAGCAGGCCGGGCCCGGGACGGCGCCCGCGCTTTGCGGGCCCATGCGCAGCAGGCCGTCGTCGATCCAGGCGATCGAGCCGCCGCCGGCGCCGATGGTGATGATCTCCATCGACGGAAGCGCGAGCGCGAACCGGTTGACCGAGCCAGTGGTCGTGATCGACGGCTGCCCGCCGACGACCATGGCGGCATCGAAGCTGGTGCCGCCCATGTCGACGGTGATGAAGCTGTCTTCATTGTGCGGCTGCATGGCGGCAAGGCCCGCGGTCGGGGCTGCGGCCGGCCCGGACAACAGCGTCGACGCCGCGAGTGCCGCCACGGCTTCGGGCGACGTCACTCCGCCGTTGGACTGCATGACGCGCAGCACGCCGTCGAAGCCGTTCTCGGACAGCCGGCGGCGCAGGTTCTGCATGTAGCGTTTCAGTATCGGACCGACCACCGCGTTGAGAACGGTGGTGCTCGATCGTTCGTAGAAACGAACCTGCGGCAGGACGCGGCTGGACACCGAGAGATAGGCGTCGGGCATGCGCTTTGCCACCAGTTCCGCGGCCGCCTCTTCGTGGGCCGGATTGGCGTATGAGTGCATGAAGCAGATGGCGACCGCCTCGACGTCGCGCGCCTGCAGTTCGGTGATGGCAAGCTCGACGTCTTCCAGGTGCAACGCCTCGATTTCGCGGCCTTCATGATCCATCCGACCGCGCACCGGCAGGCGCATGCGGCGCGGAACCAGGGCGGGCGGCGCGAGAAACTTGTTGTCGTAGAACGCTTCGCGCACGCCCCGGCGCATTTCGAGCGCATCACGAAAGCCGTGGGTGGTGAGCAGGCCGGTTCGAGCCGTGTGGCCCGTCAGCACGGCGTTCGTCGTGACTGTCGTGCCGTGGACGATGATGTCGACTTGCCCAAGAAAGCCTGCAAGAGGTGCCCCGGCCACGGCGGCAAGATCGGCGAGGCCGCGCAGCACCGCCTCTGAGGGATCGGCCGGAGACGAAAGAACCTTGTGCACGCGCGTGCTTCCGTCAGGACTCATTAACAGGTAGTCGGTGAAGGTGCCGCCGACATCAATCCCGATGCGATAACCCATGTCGTTCCCAAGTCACTGTCAGATGTGTTCGGATGGCTGCCGCCACCCACCGGTCCGCACAGTCTGAGAAAATGGTACCACGATTGCATTTTCGGTACCATCGGTTTTTGGAGGAAAGCATCTTGGCGCCCAAAACACCCTCACCGATCCGGCCCGCGAAAGGCCTTGCTGCCACCGAAACACTGCCTGTGCCGCGAGAGGAACAGATGCTGGAGGAGCTGGAGACCATCTTTCTGCGCGACGGTTTTCGCGATGTGACCGTCGAACAGCTGGCGCGCCACCTGCGCTGCTCCAAGCGCACCATCTACACCCTGGCGTCCAGCAAGGAGGACCTGTTCCTTCGCGTGTTCGACCGCTATCTGTCACGGCTGCGCGAAGAGGGGAACAAGGGTGCGATCGGCGTTGCGCCTGAGCAGGCCTTCGTGCCCTTCCTGACGCCGGCCATCGATGCGGCGCGCAAGTTGTCGACCGCGCTGATCCGCGACATGACGGCCTACGCGCCCGCCAACGACATGTGGGAGCGGCACCAGCGCGAACGCATGGCGGGGCTGCGGGCGCTGGTCGAGCGCTGTGTCGAGGAGGGCATCTTCCGCAACGCCAATCCCTACCTGGTGGCCGAGGTCGTCGCGACGTCGCTGCGGCGCATCCGCGAGCCCCGGTTCCTGGCGGCCTCCAGGCTGTCGTATCGCGAGGCTGTGGCCGAGCTGTATGGGCTGCTGCTGCACGGGCTGCTCCACCCTGAAGCCGCGGACATCGAACGCGGGGCTGCGGGCTGACCCCATTGGGCACGCTCGCCCCCCGCACGGCCGTCGCCTGAGCTCCTCACTCTGTCCGATGCATCAGCTGCCGCGGCAGGACCCGGGCAGATACTTCGACGGGATCGTTGTGCCGTCGCCGCTCGCACCGCAAATCCAGTGGTCGATGGTGGTTCCGGGCGCGTAAGTCAAGGCGGCGCTGCTTGCATTCGCAGGAGTCAAGGTCACGACATTGCCGTCGACATCAGGGGCAATCGACTTCGCCATGACGGTGACCTTGCCATTCGTGTCGGGCAACAAGGAGCGCCAACCCGTCAGGCCGGAGTGCTTCTGGACTACACCAGCGCGCGGCGAATTCTGCCACACCGCAAGTGGCGCATCCTCAACTGGCCACCGCGTGCGGCACGTACGGTGCCTCCATCGAGGCGACCTCTTCGGCCGAGAGCTTCAGTGTCATCGCCGCCAGTGCGTCCTGCAGCTGCTCCGGCCTGGATGCACCGACGATCGGCGCCGTGACTCCCTTCTTGCCGAGCAACCAGGCGAGCGCCACCTGGGCCATCGGCACGCCGCGCCGGGACGCCACCTCGGCCACCCGCTCGGCCACCGCGCGGTCCGCCTCGGCGCTGGCCAGGTAGAGCTTGCGGCCGAATTCGTCGGTGTCCATCCGCGAGCTCGTCTGGCCCCAGGGCCGCGCCAGCCTGCCCCGGGCCAGCGGGCTCCATGGCAGCACGCCAATGCCCTGGTCGCTGCACAGCGGCATCATCTCGCGCTCCTCCTCGCGATAGAGCAGGTTGAGGTGGTTCTGCATGGTGACGAAACGCGTGAGCCGCCTGCTGTCCGAGGTGTGCAGCGCCTTCGCGAACTGCCAGGCGGCCATCGACGAAGCGCCGATGTAGCGGGCCTTGCCGGACTTGACGACGTCGTGCAGGGCCTCGAGCGTCTCTTCGATGGGCGTCGAGGGATCCCAGCGGTGAATCTGGTAGAGGTCGACATAGTCGGTGCCCAGGCGCCGCAGGCTTTGATCGATCTCGTTGAAGATGGCTTTGCGGGACAGGCCGCTGCCATTGGGCGTCGGCTTCATCCGGTTGAAGACCTTGGTGGCGATCACCACTTCGTCGCGCCGGGCGTACTGGCGCAGCGCCTCGCCAACGATCTCCTCGCTGGTGCCTTCGGAATAGGCGTTGGCGGTGTCGAAGAAGTTGATGCCGGCCTCCAGCGCGCCACGGATGATGGGAAGGCTCTTCCCGGCATCCAGGGTCCACGGGTGTGAGCCGCGATCGGGCTCGCCGAATGTCATGCAGCCCAGGCACAGGCGCGACACCTTCATGCCGGTATTGCCGAGTCTCACGTAGTCCATTTCGCATCTCCAGAGGTGTGGCCGCAAGGGCCGGGTACGGGCCGTTTTGGTGGTCGCGGTACCGGTCAATAGGACCGGGGCAGGCCGAGCACGTGCTCGGCGATGTAGGCGAGCACCAGGTTGGTCGAGATCGGCGCGATCTGGAACAACCGGGTTTCGCGCCACTTGCGCTCGACATCGTATTCCTTCGCGAATCCGAAGCCGCCGTGGGTCTGGATGCAGGCTTCCGCCGCGTGCCACGCCGCCTCGGACGCCAGCATCTTCGCCATGTTGGTGTCATCGCCGCAGGGCAGCCCGGCGGCGAACAGTGCCGCCGCCTTGCGCAGCAGCAGCGCCGCCGCCTCGGTCTCTGCGTGCGCCCGCGCGATGGGAAACTGGATGCCCTGGTTCTGGCCGATGGGGCGGTCGAACACCACGCGCTGGCTGGCGTAGGCTACCGCGGTCCTGGTGAACCAGCGGGCATCACCGATCGACTCGGATGAGACCAGGATGCGTTCGGCATTGAGCCCGTCGAGGATGTATCTGAAGCCCTTGCCCTCCTCGCCGATCAGGTTCCCGGCTGGCACCCGGACCCCGTCGAAGAACACCTCGGTGGCGTGGTGGTTGATCATCGCCTTGAGCGGCTTGATCTCGAGGCCCTTGCCCAGGCCGTCGCGGATATCGACCAGGAACACCGAAAGCCCATCGGTCTTCTTCCTCACTTCTTCGACGGGAGTGGTGCGCGCGAGCAGCAACATCAGGTCGGAGTGCAGTGCGCGCGAAGTCCACACCTTCTGGCCGTGCACCACGTAGTGATCGCCGCTGCGCACCGCGCGCGTCTTGAGCTTGGTGGTGTCCGTGCCGGTGGTGGGCTCGGTGACGGCGAAGGCCTGCAGCCGCAGTTCGCCCGAGGCGATGCGGGGCAGATAGCGCTTCTTCTGTTCAGTCGAGCCATGTCGCAGCAGCGTGCCCATGATGTACATCTGGGCATGGCAGGCGCCCGCGTTGCAGCCCGAGGCGTGGATCTCCTCGAGGATGACCGCGGCCGCGCGCAGCGGCAGGCCGGCGCCGCCGTATTCCTCCGGGATCAGCGCCCCGAGAAAACCCGCCTTGGTGAGGGCGCGCACGAATTCGGTCGGATACGCTTCGCTCTCCTCGAGCCCGCGCCAGTAGGCGCCGGGAAAGTCGCCGCAGATGCGGCGGACACTCTCGCGGATCTCGGGGAAGTCTTCGCCCAGCTGGATCGAGACGTCTTCGATTCGGGTTGCGGTAGTCATCGCAGGAAATCCTCTTTGTTGATATGCATCAGCGATCGTCTGGCTGAAGCAGGGGTAATTATCGGGATTCAGGCGCCTGGCAGTCCTTTGTTGCGCAAACGACTGCAGCGGCCACGGCGCAAAAAGCTCAACGCATGGCTGCCCTCAGAGCGCCAGATGGTCCGCTCACCTATTTGATCCAGGCATCAACCCTCAACAAAGCCAGTACGCCCATCAGCGCGAACATCCCTGCCGCGATGGAGTGAACAAGTTTCATGGGAATCTTCTTGGAGAAGCGGTCACCGACGAAAACCGCGGGCACGTCTGCGATCAGCATGCCCAAGGTGGTACCGACGACCACCATGACGGGATTGGGGTAGTGGGCCGCCATCGCCACGGTTGCGATCTGCGTCTTGTCGCCCATCTCGGCCATGAAGAAGGTCACCAGTGTGGCCCCGAAAACACCGAGGTGCCTTGCCACCTGGGTCTCTTCTTCTTCAATCTTGTCGGGGATCATCGTCCAGACGGCCATGCCCAGAAACGAGAGCCCGATCACCCAGCGCAGGACTTCGGGCGTGAGCATCGAGGTGATCCAGGCTCCCAATGCTCCTGCCAGACCATGATTGATGATGGTCGCGCAAAAGATGGCGGCAATGATAGGCCGCGGCTTCTTGAAACGCGCGGCGAGCACGAATGCGAGTAGTTGGGTCTTGTCGCCGATCTCCGCCAGGGCGACTACACCCATTGAAGCGAGTAGAGCTTCCATTTTTGTGTTTCCAGGCCGGGAGAATGACAATTGACCGCGCGCCTTCCCGGCCAAGTCGGAGGCTGCGTGGTCAAAGGTCTTGCCAAGTCGGAAACCGCTTGCGCCATGATCGAGAGATCAAGTGTGTTGACGCAAGCACCTTCGGTAGACAGAAGGCCGGCTACTCCCCAGTGACAGGCCAATCATAGCAACCGAACCCAGGCGACCAGCCAACACATGCTGACCACTGGTCGAGCCAGCTACGCGGCTGGCTTCCATCGATGCGGCAGCAACTGGTCGATGTCCCGGGCCTTGTGCGCGGGCAATCCGGTGAGCACGTGCCTGCGCGGCAACCTGGGAATTGCCACCTTAGAACAAGCTGGCGCCGATGTTGATCAGCAGGGCCAGCACCGTGGTGTTGAACAGATAGGCCAGGATGCAATGCACCGTCCCGATGCGGCGCATGGACTTGGATACGAATGACACGTCAGCCGTCTGTCCCGAAGTGCCGATGACCACCGAGAAATGAAAGAAATCCCCGTAGTCCGGCTTGTCATCGTGGGGAAACTCCAGGCCAGCCGGCTGGCCGTGGCTCAGCGCCGCGTAGTACTCATGGGCATAGTGGATCGCGAACATGATCTGGATAAAGGCCCATGAGGAAAGGACCGTGGCCCCGGTCAGCGCGATATGGGCTACCTTGACCGCGCCATGCATGTCCTTGACCACCACCAGTTCGCCGGCGATGGCCGCCAGGCTCGCGACACCGGTGATCACCACCAGAATGAGGATGACCAGCTGGCCGTCGTCCTGGAACTGCGCCCGGCTGCGCATGTGATGGTGCGAAGAGCGGACCATCATGATGGCGGCAAGGATCACGTAGAGGCAGGTCCCGACGTTCCACGAGATCAGCAGGCGCGTCACAAGATGCGTGGCGATTTCGGTTGGCAGCAGCAGGCCGGTCGCGATCGCGGCAGCTGTTGCGATGAAGACCCTGGGGCGGGCCCGGACGTGATGGGGAACCAATTTGCGCGGAAGTTTCATGCCGGACGGTCGTGTGGGTTCGAAGCCGTGAGTGTCCCACGGCGCTTGCGAACCCGCGAGTGCACGCTTGCCCTTGCACAGGATGAGCTGATTCGGCCTCAAGCGCTTTGAGCCGGCCCGGGTCCATGCCCTGTCTTCTGGCGTGAGTGGAACCTGGAGGTGTGGCGTTGTCGCGTGTCGTCTTGGGGACGCCTGTCGATCGGAAGAATCGTTCAAATCCGTTTTGAAGCACCTGATGGTGGATTCAGAAACGGGCGTTCTTGAGACAGCTATTGAAAACCACGCTGTGCTTGTTGACTCTGATGCTGTCGGCCTGTTCCGACGGTTCGTCCAACCGTACTGTGTATGCCCTCGATGGCAACGCCTCGGGCGTGATCGAGACGATCAACAACATTGCAAACATGACCGTGGTGTCGACGGACACCAATGACCTGAAAGCGGAGTACCGCGCAGGATTCGTACAGGGCAAGCTGCAGGGTGCGACGATCCGCTCCGCGAGGGACAACAACTGGGACCAGAGTTACCTGCTCGACCCCTCGCATTCGTTTCCCAGGCAGCAGGGCCCCACGCCGGCGGAGCTGGACCAGGTTGCCCGGATACTGAACAGCAACTACAGCGCGTTCTTCCAATACCTGAAGAATCCCGCCACCGACGTCGACGTCGACGTCGACGTCGACGTCGCCTTTCGCCTGAAGCGTCTGCTGTTCCGGATGCTGGGGGTCTACCACGGCGCCACGCTCGACCAGCCGCCAGCGCTTGACTTCACGGGTACATGGCTTCCCGACAGCGGCTACCTGCGGGCTGCGGAGCTGACGCTCGGATATGAAACCGCCGGCCTCACCTTCATGGACGTCTATTTCCTGAACGCGTACAGCGATGTGATGGACGTGATTTCCTTCTCTCCGGAGCTGGCGGCGGGCGGGGTCAGCAACTCGGATCTGCCGGACAAGTGCTCGGCCTTCCTCAAACGGACCGGCAATGAGGTGATCCTCGCGCACAACAGCTGGGATGGCTTCCTTTCCCAGACGATGTCCCAGACCGTGGCGGTGAACGGCGACCTGCTGACCGTGAACGCGATAACGCCGGGTCTGATCGCTTCAAACTCCGATTTCGGATTCAACAACAAGGGGATCATGTTCAACGAGACCACGCACCGTGTATCCAGGAACGTGGTCAAGGCGGACGGCCTGTGGATCTTCTGGCGGGCTGCCCTGGCAGAGCAGTTCTCGGGCTCGATTTCGGATTTCTTCAGGTACATCTCGCTCGACAACAGCGGAACCTACCTGAACGGCTACATGATCGCCGATTCCAAGAACAATGAAACCGGCCTGGTCGAAATGTCCTACCGCTGCTTTGTCTTCTACCGTTCCAATGGCGGCGCCTACACGGTAACCTCCGCATCCCTCGACGGCGCAGCCTGCTCGACCGATTACGACGCCGACATGGTGACCGCGGACTACCTGATGGGAATCAACTATCCCGCCTCGCTGCAGGTGAGAGCCGATCTGCAATCGACCGACAACCGGCCGGCCCGGCGGCGCCAGTTCAGGCAGCTCCTGCCCGGCGTGACGGACCTGGAGAGCGCCAGGAGGGTCATCACCTACACCGACCCGCAAAACCCGTTGTCGATCTTCGGCCGCTGGGACCTCGGTTTCGGAGAGACGTCCTATCCCAAGCAGATTCCGGACGGATCCATCGACTCCAAGGTCGGCAGCACCGAGATGGTGAAGGCGTTCATGAAGCTTTCGGGCGCGCTGGACACATCGGCGACCACCACCGGGTTCTGGATGCTGTACGGCACTCCGAGATTCAACGGCACGCCCTTCATCTGGAGCGAGTCACCGTGGAAGTCGCAGAAACTGCGTGACGTACCCGACCGCGTGGATGGCACCTTTACGCCGATGCCGCTCTACCTGCGCTGACTCTGGTCATCCGCCAGTGACCGGCTAATCGCGTGTGACGCGCACCAGCTCGGCCTGCGAAGTGATGCCCTCGCGCACCAGCCGTTCGCCGTCGTCGCGCATCAGCGTCATGCCGGCCTTGATTGCGGCTTCGCGGATTTCCGCCTCCGATGCGCGGTTGTGAATCTGCGCGCGGATGGCGTCGTTCGCCACCATCAGCTCAAAGATCCCGGTGCGGCCCTGATAGCCTGTGTGATTGCACTGCGCGCAGCCGGCGCCCCGGCATTGCAGGCACAGCTTGCGCACCAGGCGCTGCCCCAGGACGCCCAGCAGCGAGGAACTGAGCAGGAACGGCTCGACGCCCATGTCGGTCAGTCGTGTCACCGCGCTGGCGGCGTCGTTGGTGTGCAGCGTGGCCAGCACCAGGTGCCCGGTCAGGGACGCCTGGATCGCGATCTGCGCGGTCTCGTAATCGCGGATCTCGCCGATCATGATGATGTCGGGGTCCTGCCGCAGAATGGCGCGCAGGGCCTTGGCGAAGTCCAGGTCGATCTTGGGGTTGACCTGGGTCTGGCCGATGCCCGGCAGCTCGTATTCGATCGGATCTTCCACCGTCATGATGTTGCTGCTGCCGGCATCGAGCCGGCTCAGCGCCGCATACAAGGTGGTGGTCTTGCCCGATCCGGTGGGGCCGGTCACCAGGATGATGCCGTGCGGCTGCGCGATCAGTTCCAGGAAGCGGCGCAGGGTCTCTCCGGTCATTCCCACCGATTCCAGGCTCAGCTTGGTCTCGCCCTTGTCCAGCAAGCGCAGCACCGCGCGCTCGCCGTGGGCGCTGGGCAGCGTGCTCACGCGCACATCCACCGCGCGCGTGCCGATGCGCAGGCTGATGCGGCCGTCCTGCGGCATGCGTTTTTCCGCGATGTCGAGTTCGGCCATGATCTTCAGACGCGAGATCAGCGCCGCATGCAAGGCCCGATTCGGCTGCACCACTTCCCGCAAGGTGCCGTCGACCCGGAATCGCACGCTCGAATGGCGCTCGTAGGGCTCGATGTGGATGTCGCTCGCACCATCGCGCGCAGCCTGCGTGAGCAGGGCGTTGAGCATGCGGATGATCGGCGCGTCGTCGCTGGTTTCCAGCAGATCCTCCACGGCCGGCAGCTCCTGCATCATGCGCGACAGGTCGGCGTCGTTCTGGACTTCGCTCACAACCGTGGCCGCGCTCGACTCGCCCTGGGCATAGGCGGCGCTGATGCGCTGGGCCAGTGCCGGCGCATCGAGTACCTGCAGTGACTGAATGCCGTACTTGCGGATCACCTCGCTGAACGCCGCGGTGGCCGGCGCGCTGGCATGCCACAGCGTGAGGTCCTGTCCATCGTCTTCCAGCAATAGCTGGTTGCCGCGCGCGAACGCGTAGGGCAGCGGATAGCGCACGGCTACTGGCCCAGGGGGGCGGGCGACGGCACCGGCGAGGGGACGGCCGCCGGCGCTGCCGCCGGTTCCACCCGGCGCAGCGGGGACATCACCGGCCCTGCGTTGACGGGCACCACGACGCTTTGCACCGGTTGCGCGGCTTGCTGCGTGCTGCGCATGAGGTCATAGCGGCCGATTGAAAGCTCGTCGCTCTGCGCGGCGTCGCGCACGATCACGGGGCGCAGGAACACCATCAGATTGGTCTTCTTGCGGGTGCGGCTTTCGCTCCTGAAAAGATTGCCGAACAGCGGCACATCTCCCAGGACGGGCACTTTTTCCTGGTTGCCCGAGTACTGGTCCTGCAACAGGCCGCCCAGCACCACGATGGCGCCGTCGTCCACCAGCACGCTGGTTTCGATCGAGCGCTTGTTGGTGATCAGGCCGGTGGTCGAATTGATCGAGGACGCCTGCACGTCGGAAACCTCCTGGAAGATCGTCATCCTCACGGTGCCGTTCTCGCTGATCTGTGGCTTCACCCGCAGCGTCAGGCCGACGTCCTTGCGCTCGATGGTCTGGAACGGATTCACCGCGCCGGTGGCGGTGTTGGCATTGGTGTACTGGCCCGTCACGAAGGGCACGTTCTGGCCGATCACGATCTTGGCTTCCTCGTTGTCCAGCGTCAGCAGGTTCGGGGTGGACAGCACATTGCCGTCGGCGTTGGTCTCCAGGAAGCGTGCCAGCGCGGCCAGCAGGTAAACGCCATTGGTGTTGCGCACCAGGCCCAGGTTGATGCCGGTTGACGGCAGCGTGGTGCCGGCCGCGATCCCCTGCTGCAGGCTGACGATGTTGGTGCCACCTATGTTGAAATTGGTGCCGAGGACGCCGATGTTCTTGTTGTTCTTGTTGCCCAGGATGTCCTGCCATTGGATGCCGAACTCCGCGACCTTGTCGGCATTGACCTCGGCGATCAGGCTTTCGACATACACCTGGGCCCGGCGCGAGTCGAGCCGGTCGATGACCGCGCGCAGCTGCCGGTACTGGGGCTCGGCGGCGGTGATGATCAGGGAGTTGGTCGAGGGATCGGCCTGGATCTGCCCGCCCGTGGACGGCTGGGCCGAGGGCTGGGTCGGGGCCGTGGCCAGGCTGCCGCCGGCCGCCGTCGACATGCCGCCGGTTGGCGTCGGCGAACTGGGGGCAGGTCCACCCCCGGTGGCACCGCCCGTGTTCGCGGCCATGGCCGCACGCAAGGTGACGGCGAGCCGGGTGGCTTCGGCATTCTTGAGGTAGACGACGTAGATGTTGCCGCTGGCGTTTTGCGATCGCGGCTGGTCGAGCTTTTCCACCAGCGAACGCACCAGGTTCAGCCGCGCCGGGTTGGCCGCGCGCACCAGCAGGGTGTTGCTGCGCGCTTCCGGAATCACGGTGGTCCGAAAGGAGGTGTCGACCTGCCCTTGGCCGGGCGCCGCCGCACCGCCGGTGGCGCTGGAGTCGATCAGGCGCTGGACCACCGGTGCGAGGTCCGGAGCCAGAGCGTTGCGCAGTGGAATGACCTCCACGTCCGTGGCGTTGGGGACGTCCAGCGCCCCGATGATGCGTGCGAGCCGCTGCAGGTTGTCGGCGTAGTCGGTGATCACCAGCGAGTTGTTGCCGGGGTTGACGTTGATGGTGTTGTTGGGGCTGATCAGCGGCCGCAGGGTCGGCACCAGGTTGGCGGCGGGCTCATAGTTCAGCCGGAAGATCTGGGTCACGATCTGGCTGCCGCCCTGGGGGGCGCCGATCGACACCGTGCCGCCCTGCAGCTTGGCATCCGCCTCCGGCACCACCTTGAGCAGGCCGCCGGCGTCCACAACCGTGAAGCCGGACAGCCGCAAGGTCGCCAGGAACTGGTTGTAGGCCGCCCCGGGCGCGACCGGGTGGTCGGTGCTCAGGTTGATCGTGCCTTTGACGCGGGGATCGACGACGATGTTGCGCCCGGTGATCGCCGCCATGGTGCGCGCAACGGCCTCGATGTCCGCGTTGACGAAGTTCAGGGTGATCGGCTCGCTGGATCGCTGGGCATGGGAGACGCCCAGCGGACCCGCGACGAGCATGCACGCGATACAGAGGACAGCCAGTCGATGTTTCATGTCAGCCTATCGTGATGACGGAGCGCGCGCCGTTGCGCCGCCCGATGATGTTGAGCAGGTTGGAAAGCGCGCTCTCGCGTTCGGGCGCGGCGCTGGCCACGCCGGAGAACCGCAGGCGCGAACCCACCCACTGTCCGTTGCCGCTCAATTGCAGGCTTCCTTCCAGGGTTTCCAGTTGCAGGGCCGGCGTCTGACCGCCCTGCAGGGTGATTCGATAGCTGCCCATGGGCCTCAACGTGGAGAGGCGCGACGACAGCCGTTGCGCCGTAAGTTCGGCCCGCCCGGCGACGGCCAGCCGGCCTGTGACCCATTCTACTGAAAGCCCCTGGGTCTCCAGCCGCAGGCCGCCGTCCAATTGCAGGGTGTTCCAGGGAGTGCCCAAGCCTCCCAACAATGCGGCGGGCCATTGGCTTTGCCGGTCGGCGACCTCCAGGTGCACGCCGCCCCAGCGCTTCTTCACGCGCAGGGCCAGCGGCTGTTGCGTGCAGCAGGAGGAGGTCAGCTCGGCTGCCACCCCATCCCAGCGCGGCCTCAGGCGCCAGCCGACGCGGGTCGGCAGGGTCGTGGCATCGATGCTGCCGGCGCCGCCGGTCAGCAACACGCGGGCCGAGCCGTTCCAGACCGTGCCCAGCGTCTCGACCAGCAGGATCCGGCCCTCCGAGGTCTGGTCGACGGCGCTCGCCAGCCAGCGCGCCGGTGCGAACAGGATGAGGGCGGCGAACAGGCCGAGCACGGCGCCGCCGAGAGCCCAGGGCCACGCTGCGCGGGCGCGAGGAAGCGAGGTCTGACGTGCCACGGCAGGGTGCGCAAGCCCGCGTTCAGCGGGGCGGCAGGGACAGCACCAGTGTGCCTTCCCACAGCCCGGCGGTATTGCGGGAGAGGCGAGCCTCGCTGGGCAAAGCCCGGGCGTCCACTCGCGCCTGCGTGACCCATTGCGCCAGGGCATCGGCCGGGGTCCCGGTCAGGGTGATGCTGACCCGATCGCCGGTGACCGTGGTCCGTGCGGTCGTGCCCAGCCGTTGCCGCACCGAAAGCTCCAGCCGGCGCACTGCATCGTCATGGCTTTGTTTGGGCTGCGACTGCAGGGCCTGCGCCTGCTGTTGCAGCCCGCGCATATGCTGCAACTGCGCGTCGAGCGTTCGATGCTGCTCGTCGGCCGAACGCAGGACCCCCAACGCGGGTCCCAGCGCGATCAACCAGAGCAGGACCGCTGCCACCACTGCGGCCGTGGCAGCCACCAGCATCTTTTCCCGGCCGGGCAGGCCGTTCCAGCGGGCCAGCAGAACCGACGCGTTCATGGGGTGGCCTCCGGCGTGATCACCAGGATGTCGCCTTGTGGCACCGAGGCGTAACCCTTCGCCTTGAGACCGGCGGCAAGCGTCTCGACGTCTTCCGGTGCGACCGCCAGGCCCTTGACTCGCAGTTCACCGGCAGTGAATTCCACGCCACTGACGGTGCGCGGCGAAGGCAACGAGGTCGAGAGCGCGCCCAGCATCGCTTCGAGGTCGCGACCGGACATGGCCCCGGTGGCCTGGCGCAGCGCGGCCACCTCTTTCTCCATCTGGACGGGCGGGTCCACCACCACCTTGACCTGCGGGAAGGTTTGCGTCAGCGTCTGCCGGATCGCGTCGCGCTTTTGCGCCAGCACCGAATGTTCGCGCCAGGCCCAGGCATTCAGGCCCAGCAGGTTGATGGCCACCAGCAGCACGGTACCCCAGCGCGTAGCGCGCCATTGCGGGGCGGCCATCAGGTCGGACCACGCGGTGCCCAGCTTCTTCAAGGCCCGGGTCCGGCCGGAACTGGAGAATTCCAGCTGCGCCAGGTCCCAGGCCGATTGCGCCGCCTGCACCCAGCGCTGCGGCGTCTGTTGCAACAGCGGGTGCTGGTGCAGGACCTGCTCGGCCAATGCGGCTACCGCCGGTTCCGCGACGCAGCGGGTGGATTCGGGCAGGGCCGGCAGCAGGGGGAGCGCCTGGGCCGAAAGCGGCAATGTCATCACGCCGTCGCTGCCGGCTACCACCAACAGCGGGCGCTGTGCGTCGCCAACGGCATACAGCACCGACTCACCCTCCGGAGCAAATTCCGGCACGATCCGCGATACCGGCCGCTCCACTGCTTCCAGCACGGCAAGCGCGCTGCGCAGCCAGGCCCGGTCGCAGGCGGCGATCCACAAGGGTACGGCCGCGCGCGCCTGTGGCGGCAACGCGAAGTGCAGCGCCTCGGGTTCATCCAGCAACTGGTCTTCCAGCAGGCCATCCAGCACCGCCCGCAGCCGCGGCGAGCCGGCGGTCGTACCCTTGGGCAATTCCAGGCGGTGCCAGGAGAGCATCGCCGCCGGCACCACCGCCACCACTTCGGTGCCGGCCCGGGTCGGCAGCGGCAGCAGCGCCGCCTGGGCGCTGCCATGGCTTTCCACCGTGCTGCCGTCGGCCGTGACCGCATAGTCGAACTCGGCGGAAGCGCCGGCCGGCTGGAGAGGCAAAAGGACGATGAGTGCGCTCATGGAATGGGTGACATTGTAGAAACATCGGCGGCCCGGTCGATTCGGCTCGGGGGCGGCAGGCCTTCCGCACCGAGCGCTTCGCGGCGGCTACCGTGTGCCCGGCTCCGTCGGCAAGGTCGCCGGGTCGGGTGCGCCGCGCTCGCGCTGCAGAACCCTCACGTCCAGCCCGTCGCGCACCACCACCGCGCGTTCCTCCACCACCAGCTGATCCAGCCTGAGCCGGGAATGCACTTCGAAGAACCGGGTGGCTATACCCACGTTGCCCTGTCCTTCGGCAAACGCAGTCTGACTGGCGCCCACGGCCTGCCGCGCGTCGTTGACGGTGCGGAACGGCGTTCGCTCCCGCGCCGTCACCATGCGCTGGGCATCGGACATGCTCAAACCGTCCACGCTGGCATAGATCACTTCGGCGCTGGCGGTGTTGAGGTTGACGGGCGTGCGGCTGGGCAGGATGGTGATGAAGGGCTGCAGCACCGCCACGGTGCTGGCGGGCAGGCCCAGCCACACCAACTGGTCGACACGCTGCGGCAGCAGCGGCGCCATGGGGCTGGAGCCGTTCGCCGGGCTCATATCCGAAGCGAAGCGCAGGTTTTCCGCAAGCTGGTCGAGCTGCGCCTGGGGCAGGTCCAATTGTTCGAACAAACGCGCGAAGCTGCGCAGGTCGGGCCCCGATACCTTGCCGTTATTCAGCAGGTTGGTGACATTGAGCCGCGATTGCAGGTCGACCATCTCGCCAGAGAGGAACGCGTCGAACACATCGGGGCCGGTATCGGCCGTATTGGACTGGTCGGCCGCCAGAAAGCTGGACAGTCGCGCTTCCTGCAGGGGCACGGCCCAGGGCTCGCCGAGATGGTCGGCGCCGCCTGCCTTCGCGTCTTCACGCAACACCAACCGCGCCCAGTCGAGCGCGCCGGTCAGCACCCAGGTTGCCTGCACGCGCGCGCGTTCGGCCGTTTCGACTTCGATGCTGCGCCATTGCTGCCACAGTGCGGCTGCCGCGAACGTGGCGACCAGTGTCACTGTCAGCATGGCGGCCAGCAATGCCGCCCCGCGGGGACGATTCGCGCCGGCACACCGCGTTCGCCGGGCGACAGGTCCGGGCTTCCCGCGGCTGCGGGGCTGGAGTTTGCTCATGACTTGCCGCCCCCCAGCGTGGGCCTCACCCAGTCGCGGGTGAGCTTGCCGCTGATGGCCTGCCCCGGCGGCAGCGTCAGGATCAGCCTTACTCCGTCCGGCAAATTGGAAACCGGAGTGGCCGCCGCCGTTGCCGAACCGCCGATCACGAACTCGCTGGTAACGGGTTTGACGGCGGTGGCATCGCTGGACATCGGGTTGGTCCAGGCGCCCCCCCGGGAATAGAAAATCTGCCACTCTTCCAGCGGCGTGACGGCCACTTCGCCACGCATTTCCTCGTCGCCCGGGTTCTGCGACCAGATGTCCGCCTGCTGCCAGGCTTGCTGCAACTGCTCGCGCGTGGTGGCCGGGGCCGATTGCCAACGCAGCCAGGTCCCGCTGCCATTGACCACCCGTCGGCCCCACGCCACCACCACCACCCCGTCGGATGGCGACGCCGTGCCGGGCCGTGTCATGCGCAAGACCCGGCCGTTCCAGTCGAGCGCGGCGATCTGCGGCAGCTGGATGATGGCGTCCAGGTCGGCGGCCCATTGCGCCAGCCCCACCTGCAAGGTCAGCACCTCGTCGGCGCGCGCCTGGGTCTGCGCCTGCGCCCGCGTCATGCCGTCCAGCCCGCGCCAGCTCATGACCGCCAGCAGGGCCATCGCGAACAGGGCCACCAGCAGTTCCACCAGCGTGAAGCCGCGGCTGGCGTGCCGGCTTTTCATCAGAACCGCCCCACGATGGTGGACAGGCGCAGCACCGGCACCTCGGCCTCGAACACCTGGGCGTCCACGCGCCTGAAGCTTGGATTGGGCGTGGGCAATACCGACACGGTCACGGCGAAGATCCTGCCCCCCTCTTCGCAGTTCATCGTGGCGTCGCCGATGCTTGGCATCTGGCTGGAGAGGCGCACCCTGACGAGTTCATTCTCGGCGCACAGATGGGCCAGCAACACACTGGACTGCCGCAAGGCATTGCGGGTCAGTGCCGAGGTCGCCTGCAAGCCGGCGGTCAGCGCGATGGCGACGATACCCAGCGCCACCAGCACCTCGATCAGGGTGAAACCCGACTGCCGCCACGGGCTGCGACCGCACGCCGCGCCGAGGTGCTTCATGGTCCTGCCCCTGCGGCCACCGCGAACGGCCGCAGGCCGTCGGTGGCGATGCGCAGGCTGCGCCCCGGCAGTGCCGTGGATTCGAGCACGACTTCCTGCCGCCCTATGATGGGCTCGGGCCCCAGCAGCAGCGTGCTGTTGCCGCGCACGTGGGTGGTCTCGGCCAGCCAGTGATCGGGGAGGGCGCCTTTGGCGACGCCATCGAAACGAAAGCCGCCATCGGTCGCGTACCAGCGCACCGGGATGCCGCTGCTGCGCGATCGCGCGCGGCCGGACTCCAGCAAGGCCGCCAGCCGCTGCGCCTCGCGTTCGAGCTGGGTGGCCCCGGAGTCGCGCAAGGCGAAGCTCACCCCGGCAGATGCGATGCCGATGATGGCCACCACGACCAGCAATTCCAGCAAGGTAAAGCCTCGCGCCACGAATCGCGGCAAAGCCGCCCTGGCCGCGGGCGTGGGGGTTCGATTACTGCCAGCTACCGATATCCGCATTCTTGTCCTCGCCGCCGGCCTGTCCGTCGGCGCCGAACGACATCACGTCGACCTCGCCCTTCACGCCCGGATTAAGGTACTGGTAAGGACGGCCCCAGGGGTCGTTCGGCAATTTGTCGAGATAGGGCTTCCAGTTAGGCGGTATCGGTGCGACGGTGGGCTTGGTCACAAGGGCCTGCAGGCCCTGTTCGCCGGTGGGATAACGCTGGTTGTCGAGGCGGTAGAGTTTGAGCGCCTGCATCAGGTTGGTCACGTCGGTCCTGGCGGCCGTGACGCGCGCATCGTCGGCGCGCTCCAGCACGTTGGGCACGATCAGGGCAGCCAGCACGCCGATGATGACCAGCACCACCATCAGCTCGATGAGGGTGAAGCCGACCTGACGGGCGCGGGAGAGGGAGGAGGAAAGGTGCTTCATGGGAAATTGCTTCCAGTCGCTTCAATGATAATCGCCGCATGGTGAGCAATTTGCACAACAGGTGGGCGGTCGCGGGCGCGACCTTCGTTCTGTGGGCCCTGGTGGCCGCCAGTGCAGTCTACTGGGGACTGAAATTCACGGCCCGCAGCGGGGGCGTCCCAACCGTAACCGTTGCCGTGCGCACGGCCGCCACGGCCGACCCGGCGGCTCTGGCTCGGCTGCTGGGGGCCAGTCCGGCTGCCGCTGCGCAGTCCCCGGTTGCCAGCCTGGCCAGCCGATTCGCTCTGGTGGGCGTCGTCGCCAGCCGCTCGCATGGGGGAGCCGCACTGATCTCGGTGGATGGCAAGCCCGCCAAGCCGTTCCGGGTCGGCTCCGCGGTGGACGACCGGTTGGTCCTGCAGTCGGTGGAAAGCCGCCGCGCCAGTCTGGCGGAGAGTACCGGCGGGCCTGCCGTGGTCACGCTCGAGCTTCCGCTGCCTCGCAAGTAGGCCACGCGCACCCGCCGCGCGTCGGCGGCACGGCGCCTCATCGGTGCTGATCGGGCATCAGCACATGCCACTCTGATCGACCCATGCTAGGTCCGCAGAAACAACCGATACACCGGGTTGCCGGTTTCCTCGACCGATGGATAACCCAAGGTGTCCAGGAACACCCTGAACGCTTCGTCGTCGGACTTCGGCACCTGCAGCCCGACCAGGATGCGGCCGTAATCGGCGCCCTGGTTGCGGTAGTGGAACAACGTGATGTTCCAGCCCGGTCGCATGTGGGAGAGGAATTTCATCAGCGCGCCCGGCCGCTCGGGGAACACGAAGCGCAGCAAACGTTCATCATGGGCCAGTGCCGAACGGCCGCCGACCATATGGCGGATATGTTCCTTGGCCAGCTCGTCATGCGTGAGGTCCAGAGCCTCGAAACCATGCCGGCTGAAGTTCGCGGCGATCTTCGCGGACTCGCCCTTCCCATGCGCGGTGAGGCCCACGAACACGTGCGCCTGGGCCGAATCGCTGATCCGGTAATTGAACTCCGTCACATTGCGTGGCCCGCCCGGCAGGCTGCCGATCAGCTCGCAGAACCGCCTGAAACTGCCGCGTTCCTCGGGGATGGTGACTGCGAGCAGGGCCTCGCGCTCTTCGCCCACCTCGGCCCGCTCGGCCACGAAACGCAGGCGGTCGAAATTCATGTTGGCGCCGCACAGGATCGCCACGTAGGTCTCGCCGCGCGTCTTGTGTTCCGACACGTATTGCTTGATCGCGGCCACCGCCAGCGCGCCGGCCGGTTCGACGATCGAGCGGGTGTCCACGAAAATATCCTTGATTGCGGCGCACACCGCGTCGGTATCCACCGTCATGAAGCCGTCGACGAGCTCGCGGGTCACGCGGAATGTTTCTTCGCCTACCAGCTTGACGGCGGTTCCGTCGGAAAAGAGCCCCACATCGGGCAAGGTCACGCGGTTACCGGCTGCGACCGACTGGGCCATCGCGTCGGAATCGTTCATCTGCACGCCGATGACCTTGATCTCGGGGCGCACGGCCTTGATGTAATTGGCCACGCCCGAAATCAGCCCGCCGCCGCCGATGGCCACGAATACAGCGTCCAGCGGGCCCTGGTGCTGGCGCAGGATTTCCATCGCGATGGTGCCCTGGCCCGCGATCACATCGGGGTCATCGAAGGGATGGACGAAGGTCAGGCCCTGCAGCTTCTCGAGCTCGACCGCATGCAGGTGGGCATCGGAATAGCTCTCCCCGTGCAGCACCACTTCGCCACCCAGCGCTTTGACAGCCTCGATCTTGAGCTGAGGAGTTGTGACGGGCATCACGATCACGGCCTTTGTGCCCAGCCGGTGGGCCGACAGGGCCACGCCCTGGGCGTGATTGCCCGCCGACGCACAGATCACCCCCCGCTGCAACTGCTCGGCTGTGAGATGCGCCATCTTGTTGTACGCGCCGCGCAGCTTGAAGCTGAAGACGGGCTGCTGGTCTTCGCGCTTGAGCAATACCTTGTTGTGAAGGCGCCGGCTCAGGTTTTTCGCTGGCTCCAGCGCGGACTCCACAGCCACGTCGTAGACCCGGGCTGTCAGTATCTTCTTGAGGTAATCCGCCGGCTGCAATTGCTTTTTCATAGACCGAAGAATGATAAGCGGCCATGTCCGACAAGCCGTTCGTGCCCGGATCCGGCAGAAAAAAGCCCTCGAACCTTGCGATTCGAGGGCTGAATCCACCAAAGGAGAAGGTGGAGGAGACAACCTGCGCTGCCGCCAATGGCCCTTACGGTGCCAGACGCGGCCTCAACCTGGCATGACAATTCGTTATGCTGTGAAATGAGTATAGCTCGGCTTTGCTGCGTCGCAGCAAGGGACTGTCTCAAGCTGAGACAAAACGGGTTTGTGACGCAGCTTTTGACAAGGATCAAAGTGATGGAATGCACGGTAAGCTGGACTGGTGCCACCGGCGCGCGTTCGGGAATGGGATTCGTCGCGGAAACCGGCAGCGGCCACGTGCTGGTCATGGATGGCGCGCCAGACACGGCCCGCCCCGAAAATGGGGGGCAGAATCTTGCTCCTCGGCCGATGGAGGCCGTGCTGGCCGGAACGGGTGGTTGCACCGCCTATGATGTGGTGCTGATTCTCAAGCGCGGTCGCCACGATGTACGCGGTTGCTCGGTCAAGCTGACCTCGGAGCGGGCGCCAAGCGATCCCAAGGTTTTCACCAGGATCCACATGCATTTCCGCTTGACCGGACGGGACCTGCCGCCCGGCGCGGTTGGGCGCGCCATCGCCATGAGCCACGAAAAGTATTGCTCCGCCAGCATCATGCTCGGCAAAACGGCGGAGATCACGACCAGCTTCGAGCTGATCCAGGCCTGAGGCGCCCTGTCAACAGTGAAGAGGTAATTGAGGGCGCTAAATGTAGTGGGCAGTGGTGGTCATGACTTTGGCGGCCGCCCTCATCAGCGCTTTCGCAGGCGCGGGCAGTTCCACTGCACCAGCCCGGAGCGCCTGGGCCGCGTGCGCCGCCTCGTCTTCCTTCATTTGCGCCACGATGGCCCGTGAAGCGTGGTCGCCCGCCGGCAAGCGGTCCAAGTGGCTTTGCAGGTGAGCTTCCACCTGTTTTTCGGTCTCGACCACGAACCCCAGGCTGACGCGATCGCCCATGCGGCCGGCCAGCAATCCCAGCCCGAAGGCACCCGCATACCAGAGCGGATTCAGCAGGGAAGGGCGATCGCCGAGTTCGGCCAGCCGCTCGGCGGTCCAGGCCAGATGATCGGTTTCCTCCGCCGCCGCCCGGTTGAAATGTTGTCGCAATACCGGGTCGCGAGTCGCCAGCGCCTGCGCCGTGTAGAGCGCCTGGGCGCATACTTCGCCCACGTGATTGACCCGCATCAGCGCCGCGGCGGTGTGTACGTCGGGGCTGGCAAGCCGGGTTTCGTTCCCAGGCACGACCGGGCACGGTCGGGTGGCCCGCGGCTTGGAGAAAAGGGTTCTGAGTGCGCTGTCGGCAGCGCCGATAAGTCGGTCCATGGGCGCAGTTTAAGGGCCCCCGAGCAATCATGTGCAACACGAGGAAAGGGCTTCTTTCGACGCATCTGATTCCGTAATCCGAAAGAAATTCGCCCGGTGTTGCGCGGGTTCCACTAGG
>DIZF01000027.1:55062-88412 GCA_002427815.1 Ramlibacter tataouinensis | reverse complement strand
GGTGTTCATGTGGCCACTCGGGTTGGTAGTCACACTGACTTCAGCATCAACCGTGCCAAGTCCTTCGCCTTGTTTGAAAGCTTTGTCGAATCAAGGGCTTAGCTCATTCGAGCCGCGCGCACCGGCAATCTCGATGGCGGTTCGAAGTACATTCTTTTCGTGCAGCACCACCGTGCATTTGCCCGAATCCCTTTGTATTTCAACCACTTGCGCGTCAAGACGCGCCGTCGATTTCGATATACAGAGAGAGGCGCGTCTGCGACGCTCGTCACAGACGAGCGCGCGATCCGTTACGCGCAATCCGCCGGGAGTCCTCTGCCTTCCTCGCCTTGTCCGGCGAGAAAAGATGCTTCAGAAGCTGTCAGACCGCCGACTCGTCGGTCTCGCCGGTGCGGATCCGGATGACGCGTTCGACGCTGGTGATGAAGATCTTGCCGTCGCCGATCTTGCCGGTGCGCGCGGACTTGACGATGGCGTCGACGCAGCGATCGACATCGTCGTCCTTGACCACCACCTCGACCTTGACCTTGGGCAGGAAGTCCACCACGTACTCCGCGCCGCGATACAGCTCGGTATGGCCCTTCTGGCGCCCGAAGCCCTTGACCTCGGTCACCGTGAGGCCGGTGACCCCGCAGTCCGCCAGCGCCTCCCGGACTTCCTCGAGCTTGAAGGGCTTCACGACGGCGGTGATCTGTTTCATGACGGGATTTCCAATTTATCGGGCGAGGTGTCAGGCGAGGAACTTACCGGTAATAGGATAACGCCAATCCTTGCCAAAGCTGCGGTGGGTCACCCGGATACCCACCGGGGCCTGGCGCCGTTTGTATTCGTTGACACGGATCAAGCGGGCGACGCGCTCCACCACGGCGCGATCGAAGCCCGCCGCGATGATCTCTTCGATCCCCTGGTCGTTTTCCATGTAGTGCTCGAGGATCGCGTCCAGCACCTCGTAGGGCGGCAGGCTGTCCTGGTCGACCTGGTTCGCTCGCAGCTCGGCGCTGGGCGGCCGGTTGATGATGCGCTCGGGGATCGGGCTGATGCCGGCGCCATAGGGATCGTGGATGTTGCGCCAGCGCGCCAGCCTGAACACCGACGTCTTGAGCACGTCCTTGATGACGGCGAAGCCGCCGGCCATGTCCCCGTAAAGCGTGCAATAGCCGGTGGCCATTTCGCTCTTGTTCCCGGTCGTCAGGACAATGCTGCCGAACTTGTTGGACAGCGCCATCAGGAAGACCCCGCGGATGCGCGCCTGGATATTCTCCTCGGTCGTGTCTTCCGGCAGGCCCTTGAATTCGTTGGCCAGCGAGGAGCGGAACGCGTCGAACTCCGGCACGATCGAAATCTCGTCGTATCGCACGCCCAGCCGCGCCGCCATGTCGCGCGCGTCGATCCACGAGATCTCGGCCGTGTACGGAGACGGCATCATCACGGTGCGCACCCGGTCGCGCCCCAGCGCATCCACGGCGATCGCCAGCACCAGGGCGGAATCGATCCCGCCCGAAAGACCCAGCAACACGCCGGGAAAACCGTTCTTGCCGATGTAATCGCGCACGCCCAGGACCAGCGCGTCCCACAGGTCGGCCTCGGGGCTGCGCTCGTTGGTGATCGCAGCGGTGAGCTTCAGCCCGCCGTCTGCTCGCGCGACGCGCACGGCGAACAGGTCCTCCTGAAACCCGGGGGCCCGGCCCACCAGGGTTCCGGCAGCGTCCAGCGCGAACGAGGCACCGTCGAACACCACCTCGTCCTGCCCGCCGACCAGGTGGGCATAGACCAGCGGCAGATTGACTGCGCGGGCACGCTCGGCCATTCGGTCCGTCCGCTCGCCGCCCTTGCCGATATGGAAGGGCGATGCGTTGATCACCGCCAGCAACTCGGCGCCGGATTCCTTGGCCAGCAGGGCCGGCTCCTCGAACCAGGCGTCCTCGCAGATCAGCAGCCCGACACTCACGCCGTTGACCTGGAAGACGCAGGTGCCCTGGCCCGGCGTGAAATAGCGGCGTTCATCGAAAACCTGGTAGTTGGGCAGCTCGCGCTTGGCGTAGGTCTCCAGCACCCGGCCCTCGCTGAGCACGCTGGCCGCGTTGAACCGCCGCTGCACCGCCACCGACTTGCTGCGGATGTCGCCGCCGGTCGGATGACCCACCACCACATGCAGGCCCTTTAACCCGGCCAGCTCGCGGGCCACCGTTTTCACGGCATCATCGCAAGCGGAAATGAACGCGGGCCGCAGGAGCAGGTCCTCGGCCGCGTAGCCGCAGATCGACAGCTCCGGAGTGAGCACCAGACGGGCCCCCTGCGCGTAGGCGGTACGGGCCGCCGCGATGATCCTTTGCGCGTTGCCGACGGTGTCGCCCACCACGAAGTTGAGCTGCGCAATACAGAGTTTGAGAGCCATAGCCGCCAGTGAAAAACTACTCGGACGATTATGTCACCCAGGTGCTGGACTCGGTACTGCAGGCCGAGCCGCGCGCATGGAACGCTCTGCTGGCCCGGCAGAGCGCGCCCAGCCCCTTCATGCGCCATGAGTACCTCGCGGCCCTGGAGCGCAGCGGCAGCGCCACACCCACCACCGGCTGGACGCCGCGGCTGGTCACCCTGTCGCGCGGCGGCGAGCTGCAAGCGGCCTGCGCCGTCTACCTGAAGGACCACTCGTACGGCGAGTACGTTTTCGACTGGGCCTGGGCCAATGCCTACCAGCAGCACGGACTGGCCTACTACCCCAAGGCGGTGGTCGCGGTACCGTTCACGCCGGTCCCGGGCGCGCGTTTGCTGGCGCGCGACGCCCTGGCGCGGCAGGCACTGCTCAAGGCCGTCCTGGCCTGGTGCAAGAACCAGAAGCTATCGTCGCTGCACCTGCTCTTCGCTGCGGACGAGGACGTGGCAGCCTGCGAGCAGGCCGGCCTCATGTTGCGCCACACGGTGCAGTTCCACTGGACGAACATGTTGACGCCTCCCGGTTCCACCGAAGCGCGCCGTTACGAAGGATTCGATGAGTTCCTGGCCAGCCTGGCGCAGGACAAGCGCAAGAAGATCCGCCAGGAGCGGCGCAAGGTGGCGCAGGCCGGCGTCACCTTCCGCTGGTCAACGGGCCAAGGAATCCACAAGAAGGATTGGGACCTGTTTTATCGGTGCTACGAACGCACCTACCTCGAGCACGGCAACGCGCCCTATCTCACGCGGGATTTCTTTGCCCGCATGGCGCAGGACATGCCGCAGAACTGGTTGCTGTTCGTCGCCGAGCGCGGCGCCAACCCGATCGCTGCCAGCCTGATCGCGCTGAGCGAACCGCCAACGCCCGGCCTCGACGAGCCCGCGACCCAGCCGGCCGGCAAGGTCGCGTACGGGCGCTATTGGGGCGCGCTGGAGCGGGTCGACTGCCTGCACTTCGAAGCCTGCTATTACCAGCCGCTGGAGTGGTGCATGGCACACGGGTTCGACCGTTTCGAAGGCGGCGCCCAGGGCGAACACAAGATGGCCCGGGCGCTGATGCCGGTCAAGACCCACAGCGCCCATTGGCTGGCCCATCCGGCGTTCGCCGACGCGGTGGAACGCTTCCTGGAGCGCGAGGGCCAGGGGATCGAGAACTACCTGGAGCAACTGGAGGAGCGCAGCCCGTTCCGGCGCGCCTGAGCCCCCACACGGTCAGGCGTGCGTCTTCCTGTAGCTCTCGATGCCGTCCGCGATTTCCTTGCGCGCGGCCTCCGGTCCCTCCCAGCCGAGGATCTTGACCCACTTGCCCGGTTCCAGGTCCTTGTAGTGCTCGAAGAAATGGGCGATGGTCTTCAGGCGCAGCGGATTCAGGTCTTCGGGCGTCTGCCACTGGCTGTAGATCGCCAGGATCTTGTCGATGGGCACCGCCAGCACCTTGCCGTCCTGCCCGGCTTCGTCTTCCATCTGCAGGATGCCCAGCGCCCGGCAGGTCACGACCACGCCGGGGATCAGCGGCACCGGCGTGATCACCAGCACGTCCACCGGGTCGCCGTCGCCGCTCAGCGTCTTGGGCACGTAGCCGTAATTGGTGGGGTAGTGCATCGACGTACTCATGAAGCGGTCCACGAAGATGGCGCCGGTTTCCTTGTCCACCTCGTACTTCACGGGGTCGGCGTTCATGGGGATCTCGATGATCACGTTGAAGGCATCGGGGGCATGCTTGCCGGGGGCGACATTGTCAAGGGACATGGTTTTCGTTTCAAAAAGGCAGCGGAACAGACCTGGTAATAACCCTTATTTTAATTTGCAGGGCCCGCTTTCGGGCCGATGTAGCGATTTGGTCACAAGTTTGCGCTTATATTTCGACGGTTGGCCAATCGTCTCCACCCCGCCTCCCGGGGGCTACGAGGAAGCAACGCAGCGGAGGCACCGCTCGCGGGGCGCCTCTAGCACGTTACTCAATCGAAACAACGTAGGAGAAACAAAAATGACAGGCAATTCGGCGCTGGTACTGGCGCTCGTCTGCGGCTTCGCGGCCGTGGCATACGGCTTCTGGGCCCGAGGGTGGATTCTTTCCCAGGACCCCGGCAACGCCCGCATGCAGGAAATTTCCGGCGCCATCCAGGCCGGTGCGGCGGCCTATCTGGCCCGGCAATACAAGACCATTGGCATCGTCGGCGTGGTGCTCGCCATCCTGATCGGGGTCTTCCTCGACACCACCACGGCCATCGGCTTCGTCATCGGGGCCGTGCTTTCCGGCGCTTGCGGCTTCATCGGCATGAACGTGTCGGTGCGCGCCAACGTGCGCACGGCACAGGCGGCGACACGCGGCATCGGCCCGGCGCTGGACGTGGCCTTCCGCGGCGGCGCCATCACCGGCATGCTGGTGGTGGGCCTCGGCCTGCTGGGCGTGACGGGCTTCTACTGGTTCCTGGCTGGCAACGGCGCGCTGACGCCCGACCGCAAGCTGGCCACCCTGCTGAATCCGCTGATCGGCTTCGCCTTCGGCTCCTCGCTGATCTCGATCTTCGCGCGGCTGGGCGGCGGCATCTTCACCAAGGGCGCCGACGTGGGCGCCGACCTGGTGGGCAAGGTGGAAGCGGGCATTCCGGAGGACGATCCGCGCAACCCGGCGGTGATCGCCGACAACGTGGGCGACAACGTCGGTGACTGCGCCGGCATGGCGGCCGACCTGTTCGAGACCTATGCCGTGACGCTGATCGCCACCATGGTGCTGGGCGCCCTGCTGATCACGAGCTCGCCCACCAGCGCCGTGATGTACCCGCTGGCGCTGGGCGCCGTGTCGATCATCGCCTCCATCATCGGCACCTTCTTCGTGAAGGCCTCGCCCGGCATGAAGAACGTGATGCCGGCCCTGTACCGCGGCCTGGCGATTGCGGGCGTGCTGTCGTTGATCGCCTTCTACTTCGTCACGACCTGGCTGATGCCCGACAACGCCGTGACTGCCAGCGGCACCCAGATGCGATTGTTCGGTGCCTGCGCCGTCGGCCTGATCCTGACCGGGTCGCTGGTCTGGATCACCGAGTTCTACACCGGCACCCAGTACTCGCCGGTGCGCCACATCGCGCAAGCTTCGACCACCGGCCATGGCACCAACATCATCGCCGGCCTGGGCGTTTCCATGCGGTCCACCGCCTGGCCGGTGCTCTTCGTCTGCATCGCGATTCTGGTGTCCTACCAGCTGGCGGGCCTGTACGGCATCGCCATCGCCGCAACGTCGATGCTGAGCATGGCCGGCATCGTGGTGGCCCTGGACGCCTACGGCCCGATCACCGACAACGCCGGCGGCATCGCCGAAATGGCCGACCTGCCGCCCAGCGTGCGCGACATCACCGACCCGCTGGACGCCGTGGGCAACACGACCAAGGCCGTGACCAAGGGCTATGCGATCGGCTCCGCCGGCCTGGCCGCGCTGGTGCTGTTCGCCGACTACACCCACAAGCTGGAAAGCTATGGCCAGGCGATCAGTTTCAACCTGAGCGACCCGCTGGTGATCGTGGGCCTGTTCATCGGCGGTCTGATCCCCTACCTCTTCGGCGCGATGGCGATGGAGGCCGTCGGCCGCGCCGCCGGCTCCGTGGTGGTGGAAGTGCGACGCCAGTTCCGCGAGATCAAGGGCATCATGGAAGGCACGGCCAAGCCGGAATACGGCGTTGCCGTGGACATGCTGACCAAGGCGGCGATCAAGGAAATGATGATCCCGTCGCTGCTGCCGGTGGTGGTGCCGATCCTGGTCGGCCTGATCCTCGGGCCCAAAGCCCTGGGCGGCCTGCTGATGGGAACCATCGTGACCGGGCTGTTCGTGGCGATCTCGATGTGCACCGGCGGCGGTGCCTGGGACAATGCCAAGAAGTTCATCGAGGACGGCAATCACGGCGGCAAGGGTTCCGAGGCGCACAAGGCGGCCGTGACCGGCGACACCGTAGGCGATCCGTACAAGGACACCGCCGGCCCCGCCATCAACCCGCTGATCAAGATCATCAACATCGTGGCCCTGCTCATCGTGCCGCTGGTGGTGAAGTTCCACGGCGTGGATGCGCCGGTGACCCACGCGGAAGCGCCGGCGGCGATCACGGCCCCGGCGGCACCAGCCGCCTCGGGCGCCGTGACCCCGGCCAAATAGGCAACTTCCGCCCCGCCCGAAGGCCCGCAGCGCGGGCCTTTTTCATGAGCTCAACCAGTGGTGCGACGCGCTCTTGAAAGAATTGGTACACACTCCAATCTCATCCCGACAGCGTCAGCCGTATCGGTATCACCGACCCTAGCTCCATGACCGACCTCGTTGTCCGCCGCCTGCTGATCGACATGGACGCGCCCATTGCCCGCCACTGGTGCGGCGGCGACCCGTTTCGCACTGCGCTGTTCAACGCGCTGTCCATGAGCTTCCCGGTGGGCGAGCAGTTCTTCATCGATGCGGTGCGCAGCGGCTTCCAGGCCCTGCCGGCGGAAAAGCAGGACCGCTTCCGCGCCGAAGTCCAGGGCTTTGTCGGGCAGGAGGCCACGCACCGCCGGTTGCATTCCCTCTTCAACGCTCACCTGGCAAAGCAGGGCCTGGTGAATGACTGGGCCGGGCGTGCCCAACGGCGCCTGAAGCTGCTCGACGGCATGGATCCGCGCCATCCGGTGGCGATCACCGCCGCCAATGAGCACTTCACCGCCATCCTGGCCGACTGGATATTGCGCAACCCCGACCTGCTGGGCAGCGACGACCCGCGCCTGGCCACGCTGTGGCTGTGGCACAGCGCCGAGGAGTCGGAGCACAAGAGCACTGCTTACGACCTTTATCGGGCCCTGGACGGCAGCCAGGCCTGGCGCATCACCTGGTTCCGGCGTGTCACCCTCATCTTCCTGGGCGACACGCTGCGCCAGACCCTGAACAATCTGCGCCGCGACGGCACCCTGTGGCAGTGGCGCACCTGGAAGAGCGGAGCGTCCTTCCTGTTCGGCCGGCGCGGCCTGGTCCGGCAGACCTGGCGCCCCTGGCGCCAATACCTGCGCCGCGATTTCCACCCGAGCCAGCAGGAAACGCCCCAGGCGCAGCGCTGGCTGGCCGAGCACCGCGACCAGTACACCCCGGTCGGCGCATCCGCCTGACCGTCTGCCGCCGGTCCCGCGGCAGCGCAGCAGCCGCCCGCTTTGGAGGAAAATGCCGGGCATGCAATTCCATTACATCGCCAACGCCGCGCGGCCCTCCTCCTCGGGCCGCACCATCCCGGTCATCGACCCCTCCGACGGCCAGCCTTTCGATGAACTGCAGCGCGGCACCGCGGACGACATCGCCGCGGCGGTGGATGCGGCGCGCCACTGCTACGAAGGCGTCTGGCGCAAGCTCAGCGCCGCCGAGCGCGGGCGCCTCCTGATGCGGCTGTCGAACAAGGTCGCCGAGCACGCCGACGAACTCGCGGCGCTCGAGCAGCGCGACTGCGGCAAGCCCACCAAGCAGGCCAAGGCGGATGCGCTGGCGCTGGTTCGCTACTTCGAGTTCTATGCCGGTGCCTGCGACAAGCTGCATGGCGACACCATCCCGTATCTCGACGGCTACAGCGTCTTCACCTGGCGCGAGCCGCACGGCGTGACCGGGCACATCATCCCGTGGAACTACCCGATGCAGATCTTCGGTCGCAGCGTGGGCGGCGCGCTCGCGGCCGGCAACGTCAGCGTCGTCAAGCCTTCGGAAGACGCCTGCCTGTCGCTGATCCGGGTGGCGCAGCTGGCAGCCGAGGTGGGCTTTCCCGCCGGCGCCATCAACATCGTGACCGGCTACGGCTACGAGGTGGGCGATGCGCTGGCACGGCACCCCGGGATCGACCACATCAGCTTCACCGGCAGCCCCAAGGTGGGCACGGTGATCCAGCAGGTGGCGGCCGAACGCCACTGCCCCGTCACGCTGGAGCTGGGCGGCAAGAGCCCGCAGATCATCTTCGCCGACGCCGACCTCGACGCCGCGCTGCCGATGGTCATCAATGCCATCGTCCAGAACGCCGGCCAGACCTGTTCGGCGGGCTCGCGCCTGCTGGTGGAGGAGTCCATTTACGAGCCCTTGCTCGAACGCCTGGGCAAGAGCTTCGAGAATCTGCGGGTCGGCCCGGCCGCGATGGACCTCGATGTCGGCCCGCTGATCCGCGCCAGCCAGCAGCAAAGAGTCTGGGATTTCCTGTCCGACGCGCACGTCGCCGGCATCCCGACCGTGGCCCAGGGCCAGGTCGTGGAGGAGGCACCGGAGACCGGCTATTACCAGGCGCCCACATTGCTGCGCGACGTGCCGGTCGGGCACCGATTGGCGCAAGAGGAAGTCTTCGGCCCGGTGCTCGCTTCCATGAGCTTCCGCGACGAGGACCAGGCCGCGGCGCTGGCCAATGCCACGCAGTTCGGCCTCGTGGCCGGCATCTGGACGCGCGACGGCGGCCGGCAACTGCGGATGGCCAAGCGCGTCCGCAGCGGGCAGGTCTTCATCAACAACTACGGTGCCGGCGGCGGCGTGGAATTGCCCTTCGGCGGCGTCAAGTCGTCGGGCTATGGCCGAGAAAAAGGCTTCGAAGCGCTGTACGGCTTCACCACGCTCAAGACGGTGGCGATCAAGCACGGGTAAGTTCCCCAACGTTGCCGGCGGCCACGGCAGTTCCCCCCTTTTCCAGTACAGGAGATTCGCATGCGCGTTCAGGACAAATCGATCATCGTCACCGGATCGGGCGGCGGCATCGGCGAAGGCATCGCCAAGCGGCTGGCCGAGGAAGGCGCGAAGGTGATCGTCAACGACATCAATGCGGCCCTCGGCGAAAAGGTGGTCGCGGCGATCCGCGCGGCCGGCGGCACCGCGTCGTTCTTCGCGGCCGACGTGACGAAGTCCGCCGACGTCAAGGCGCTGGTGAACGCCGCCGTGCAGCGCCACGGCAAGCTGGACGTGATGGTGAACAACGCGGGCTGGACCCATCGCAACCGCCCGGCGCTGGAAGTGAGCGAGGAAGAGTTCGACAAATGCTTCGCGGTCAACATGAAGAGCATCTACCTCGCGACCATCCATGCGGTGCCGGTCTTTCGCGCCAACAAGGGCGGCAGTTTCATCAACATCGCATCGACCGCGGGCGTGCGGCCGCGCCCCGGCCTCACCTGGTACAACGGTTCCAAGGGCGCCGTCATCACCACCAGCAAGTCGCTGGCGGCCGAGTTCGGACCGGACAACATCCGGGTCAATTGCATCAACCCGGTGTTCAACCCGGATACCGGGCTGTCGGCCGAATTCGCGGGCGGTCCGGTCGACGATGCCCGCCGCGCCAGGTTCCTGGCCACCATTCCGCTGGGCCGCTTCTCGACGGCGCTGGATGTGGCCAACGCCGCGCTGTACCTCGCCAGCGACGAGGCATCCTTCATCTCGGGTGTCTGCATCGAGGTGGATGGGGCCCGCTGCGTCTAGCCGACCGGCAACCTGGCCCCGCGCCGGGGTTCCGCCCGGGCGCCCGCAAGCCCGTGGGGACTCTGGGGACACCCGCTCGGGCCGGCCCGGGCAAAAGCGACAATAGGCCATGGCCGAACGAGTGATTCCCCTGGTCGACCAGCGCCACGCAGCGCTGCCCGCCGGCGTGCCCGAGCGGGCCATACCGGCCACCGGATCGCTTTCCGACAGCCTGGGACGGCCGCTGCGCGACCTGCGCATCAGCGTCACCGACCGCTGCAATTTCCGCTGCAGCTACTGCATGCCAAAAGAGGTGTTCGACAAGGACTACCCCTACCTGCCGCATTCGGCCTTGCTCACGTTCGAGGAAATCACGCGCGTGGTCCGGCAGTTCGTGGCGCACGGCGTGCGCAAGATCCGCCTGACCGGCGGCGAGCCGCTATTGCGCAAGAACGTCGAGGTCCTGGTCGAGCAGTTGGCCCGCCTGCGCACCGTCGACGGCGCGCCGCTGGACCTGACACTCACCACCAACGGCTCGCTGCTGGCGCGCAAGGCCAGGGCCTTGAAGGACGCCGGCCTGCAGCGGGTGACGGTGAGCCTGGACGGGCTCGACGACGCGGTGTTCCGGCGCATGAACGACGTCGACTTTCCCGTCGCCGACGTGCTCAAGGGCATCGATGCGGCGCGCTCGGCGGGCCTGGGGCCGGTCAAGATCAACATGGTGGTCAAGCGCGGCACCAACGAACATGAAATCCTGCCGATGGCGCGCCACTTCAAGGGCACCGACATCGTGCTGCGCTTCATCGAATACATGGACGTGGGTGCGACCAATGGCTGGCGCATGGACGAGGTGATGCCTTCGGCCGAGGTGGTGAAGCTGATCCATGCCGAGCTGCCGCTGGCGCAGCTGGAGGCTAGCGCCCCCGGCGAAACCGCCGAGCGCTGGGGCTACGCGGACGGCACCGGCGAGATCGGGGTGATCAGCAGCGTCACCCAGGCCTTTTGCGGCGACTGCAACCGCGCCCGCCTGTCCACCGAAGGCCAGCTCTACCTGTGCCTGTTCGCCAGCCGCGGCCATGACCTGCGCTCCCTCATCCGTGGCGACGCCGCAAAGGGGACGCCGCCGGCCAGCGACGAGGAGCTGGCCTCGGCGATCGGCCAGATCTGGCAAGGCCGCTCGGACCGCTACTCGCAGTTGCGCGCCACCCTGGCGCCTGATCAGGGCGGCGGCGCGCGCCGCGTCGAAATGAGCTACATCGGAGGATGAGCGTTTGAGTTCAGTGACCGAAGTGACAGGCCTCATCCTCGCCGGCGGCCGAGGGTCGCGCATGGGCGGCGTCGACAAGGGGCTGCAGAACTTCAACGGCATGCCGCTGGCGCTGCACACCCTGCTGCGGCTGCAGCCGCAGGTGGGCGACGTGATGATCAACGCCAACCGCAATCTCGGCGCCTACGAAGCCTTCGGCGTGCCGGTGTGGCCCGACGTGCTGGCGGACTACGCCGGCCCGCTGGCCGGCTTCCTCACGGGGCTGGAGCGCTGCGAGACGCAGTGGCTGATGACCGTGCCGTGCGACACGCCGCTGTTTCCGCCGGATCTGGTCGAACGCTTGTTGCGGGCCGCGCAGGAACAGGATGCCGAGATCGCCATGGCCGCGGCGCGCGAGGAGGACCGTGAGCTGCACGCGCAGCCGGTGTTCAGCCTGCTGCGCGTGGAACTGCTGGAGAGCCTGGTCCGGTTCACGCACGGCGGCGGTCGCAAGGTCGATGCCTGGACCGCGCAGCACAAGACCGCGATCGTGCGGTTCGATGCGCCCGGCGACGACCCGCGCGCCTTTTTCAACGTCAACACGCTGGCCGAACTGCATCAGCTCGAGCGGCCATGAAAAGCATCGCGCAGATCGCCGCGCAGCTGCAGGGCTACGACCCGCAAGCGCTCAGCGCCGCGGCCGTGAACGATTTTCTGGCGCGCCTGGTCGAGCCGGTGCAGCAGACCGAGGCTGTCGCAATCTTCGATGCCCTCGATCGGGTGCTCGCGCAAGACATGGTGTCGCCCATCAGCGTACCGCCGCACGACAACTCGGCCATGGACGGTTACGCCTTCGACAGCGCCCAGCTCAAACCCGGCGCCGCCTTGGCACTCGATGTGGTCGGGACGGCACTCGCGGGCAAGGCCTGGCACGGCACCGTGGGCGCCGGCCAGTGCGTGAAGATCATGACCGGTGCCATCATGCCGGCCGGATTGGATACGGTGGTGCCGCAGGAGTTCACGCAAGCCGCCGGTGACAGCCGCATCGCCATTCCGCCGGGTCTGCTGCGACCCGGCGACAACCGGCGCCTGAAGGGCGAGGACCTGCATGAAGGCATGCCCGCGCTGCAATGTGGCGATCGGCTGACGCCGGCAGCCTGCGGGCTGGTGGCCAGCCTCGGCATCGCCTCGGTACCGGTGGTGCGCAAGCTGCGCGTGGCATTCTTTTCGACCGGCGATGAAATCCTGAGCGTGGGAGATGCGCCGCGGGAAGGCGCTGTGTACGACAGCAACCGCTACACCGTCTTCGGTCTGCTGCGGCGCCTGGGCTGCGAGGTCATCGACCTGGGTGTGGTGCGCGACGAGCCGGCGCTGCTGGAAGCCGCGTTCCGCGATGCGGCCGCCCGGGCCGACGCGATCATCACCAGCGGCGGTGTCAGCGTGGGCGAGGCCGACTACACCAAGGCCATGATGAAGAAGCTGGGCGACGTGGCGTTCTGGAAGATCGCCATGCGCCCCGGGCGCCCCATGGCCGTGGGCCGCATCGGTCCGGCCATCCTGTTCGGGCTGCCTGGCAACCCGGTGGCGGTGATGGTGACTTTCCTGGCCTTCGTGCGCCCCGCCCTGCTGCGCATGATGGGTTGCACGGCCGATCAGCCGCCGCTGTTGAAGGCCCGCAGCCAGGAGACTATCCGCAAGAAGGCCGGACGCACCGAATACCAGCGCGGCCGCGTCACGACGGCTGCCGACGGCTCATTGCAGGTTCGCACCACCGGCAACCAGGGCTCGGGCGTGCTCAGTTCCATGGTCCAGGCCAACGGCCTGATCGTGCTGCACCATGAGCAGGGCAACGTCGCCATCGACGACGAAGTCGATGTGATGATGTTCGAGGGTGTGATCTAGCAGTCAGCGCCGCGGACCGCCAAGCCCACAGTGTCTACTTCGCGATCAGATCGCTGTCGTGCGGCAGGCGCTTGTCCCGCGTTTCCGCCTTGTTGGCGCCGGGCACCTTGTCGCGCGCGAACACCATGTACATCGTGGGCACGACGAATATCGTCAACAGCGTCCCCAGCGACATCCCGCCCACGATCACCCAGCCGATCTGGATGCGGCTTTCCGCGCCCGCACCCGTGGCCATCGCCAGCGGCACGGCGCCCAGCACCATGGCGCCCGTGGTCATCAGGATCGGCCGCAGGCGCTGCGATGCGGCCTTGACCAGCGCGTCCACCAGTTCCATGCCCTGCTGGCGCAGCTGGTTGGTGAATTCCACGATCAGGATGCCGTGCTTGGTGATCAGGCCCACCAGCGTGATCAGCCCGATCTGCGAATACACGTTGAGCGATCCGCCCGACCACTTGAGGGCCAGCAAGGCACCGATCATCGACAGGGGAACCGACAGCATGATCACCAGCGGGTCGACAAAACTCTCGAACTGCGCCGCCAGCACCAGGAAAATGAAGAGCAGCGCCAGCACGAAGACGATCGCCAGCGCGCCTTGCGAGTTCCGGAATTCGCGCGAGGTGCCGTTCAGCTCGGTGGTGTAGCCGGGCTTGAGCACCTTGGCCGCGGTGTCGTTCATGAAAGTCAGGGCCTGCCCCAGCGAATAGTCGGGCGCCAGACTGGCCGTGATCGAGACCGATCGGCGCTGGCCGAAGTGGTTGAGCTCGCGCGGGCTCACGCTCTCCCTGGCCTTGATCAGGGCCGACAGCGGAATCATGGTGTCGCCCCGGCCGCGCACGTTGATGCTGTCGATGTCCTCGGGCGTCGAGCGTCCCGACGGCCGTGTCTGCACGATCACGTCGTATTGCTCGGCGTCGCGCTTGTAGCGGGTGACCTGGCGTCCCCCCAGCATGGTTTCCAGGGCCTTGGCCACCACCTGGACGCTGACGCCCATGTCCGCGGCTTTGGCCCGGTCCACCTCGATGCGCAGTTCCGGCTTGTTCAGGCGCAGGTCCACGTCGGGCGAGACCAGGCCGGGGTTCCGGCTCATTTCGTCCAGCATCTGCTGCGTCACCCGATTGAGGTTTTCGTAGCTGTCCGAGGTCTGGATCACGAAGTTCAGCGGCCGTTCGCGAAAAGGCTGGCCCAGCGAGGGCGGCGTGATCGGGAAGGCACTGACGCCCGGGAGCGCATTGAACTTGGGCGCCATCTCGCGCGCGAGCTGCAAGGTGGTGCGTTTGCGGTCCTCCCAGTCCACCGTGCGATAGACCACGCTGGCCTGGGACACCGTCGGGTTGCCCACGTTGGCGAAGATGCGGTCGAACTCGGGGTACTGCTGGCCCAGCTTCTCCAGCGCCAGGGCATAGCGGTTGGTGTATTCCAGGGTCGAGCCGTCCGGCGCGTTCACGGTGGCCAGGATGGTGCCGCGATCTTCCAGCGGCGACAGCTCCTGCTTCATGGTCGGCCAGACCGCGGCGATGCCCAGCCCGCTGAGCAGCATGACCCCGATCACGATCGCGCGGGCCTGCAGCAGCAGGCCCAGCAGCCCACTACCCGATGCGACGCCGCCGGGGTGCCAGCGCCGCAGGAGCACCCAGCGCAGCACCCGGGCATAGCCGTCCGACAGGCGCGTGAGCCAGCGTTCCATCGACCGGTCGAACCAGTTGGGCTTGGGGTTGTGCCTGAGCAATTTCGAGCACATCATGGGCGTGAGGGTCAGTGCGATGAAGCCCGACACCATCACGGCACCGGCCAGCGCCAGGGCGAACTCGACGAAGAGCCGGCCGGTGCGACCAGGAGTGAAGGCCAGCGGCGCATACACGGCCACCAGCGTCAGCGTCATCGTGATCACTGCGAATCCGATCTCGCGCGCGCCGCGGACGCTCGCCGAGAACGGGTCCATCCCTTCCTCGATGTGGCGGAAGATGTTTTCCAGCATCACGATGGCGTCGTCCACCACCAGCCCGATGGCCAGCACCAGTGCCAATAGCGTCAACGTGTTGATGGTGAAGCCGAACAGCGCCATCAGCGCAAAGGCGCCGATCAGGCTGACCGGTATCGTGACGATCGGGATGATGGAAGCGCGTACCGTGCGCAGGAACACGAAGATCACCAGCGCGACCAGCAGGATCGCCTCGCCGATGGTGCGGTAGACGTTCCGGACCGAACGGTCGATGAAGACCGAATTGTCGTTGGCGATGTCGATCGTGATGTCGGACGGCAGGTCGCTCTTGAGCTTGGGGATCATGTCGCGCACACCCTGCGACAGGGTCAGCGGATTGGCAGTGGCCTGGCGGATCACGCCGGCCGAGATGGCCTGCCGGCCGTTCAGCCGCACCGAGCTGCGCTCGTCCGCGGCGCCCTCCTCGACCTGGGCCACGTCGCGGATCTTCACCGGAAAACCATTGACGTTCTTGATCACGATCTCGCCGAACTGGGCCGGCCGCACCAGGTCGGTCTGCGACGTCACGCTGAATTCGCGCTGCTGCGACTCGATGCGCCCGGCCGGCAGCTCCAGGTTGCTGCGGGTGATCGCGTCTTCCACGTCCTGGGTTGTGAGGCGGTATCCCGCCAGCCGGTCGGGATCGAGCCACACCCGCATCGCGTATTTGCGCTCGCCGTAGATGCGGACATCGGCCACCCCCGTCACCGTCTGCAGACGCGACTTGACGATCCGGTTGACCAGGTCGTTGATCTGCAGCGGCGTGAGCGTGTCGCTGGTGAAGGCCAGCCAGATCACCGGGAAGGCGTCGGCCTCGACCTTGGCGATCACCGGCTCATCGATCGCCTGGGGCAGCTTGTTGCGCACCCGCGAGGTGCGGTCGCGGACCTCCGCGGCGGCCGCGTCGGCATCCTTTTCCAGGCGAAAGCGCACCGAGATCTGGCTTTGCTCGGCACGGCTGATCGAAGTGATCACGTCCACGGCGTCGATGCCGGCAATGGAATCTTCCAGCGGCTTGGTGACCTGGGTCTCGATCACCTCGGCCGAGGCGCCGGGGTAGCGCACGCTCACCGTGACCACCGGCTCGTCGATCTTCGGGTACTCGCGCACCGCCAGCCGGGTGAAGCTCACAGCGCCGATCAGCAGGACCAGCAGCGACAGCACGGTGGCAAAGACCGGGCGGCGAATCGCTATTTCAGGTAACTGCATGCCATGGATTCCGGATCCCGCCGCTCAGCGGGCAGCCTGCCCGGCCAATCCCGACCGCGGGGCGGGCTCGGCGGAGGCCATGTTGCACGGGTTGGGCCCGTCCAGCCTTGGAGTCGACACGCGAGGGGAAACTCTCGCGCCGGCGCCCGCGACCGGCACGCCAGGGGGTGCCACGGCGTCTGATCCGGCAGCCGTCGCTGCGGCGGCAGAGGCGCCCGCCGCGGCGGAGCCGGCCTGCCGGTTGAGGTCCAGCACGCGCACCGGCATGCCGTCCTTTTGCACCCGCTGCTGGCCCGCCGTCACGACGACGTCCCCGGCCTGCAGGCCTTCGGTGATTTCGACGCGGCCGGGCCGACGGATGCCCACCTTGACTTCCACCCGCTGGGCGATCTTGGTGTCCTGGTCGGGGCCGTCGCCCAGCCGGATGACGAACTGGCGGCCGGCCTGCGGCAGGATGGCTTCCTCGGGAATCGTCCGCGCATTGTCCCGCTCGCCGAATACGGCCGTCACCCGCGCGAACATGCCCGGGCGCAGTTGAAAATGGCGGTTGTCGATACAGGCCCGCACCCCGATCGAGCGGCCGTTGGCGTCCACCAGCGGGTCGATCGCCTGGATCAGCGCCGGGTACTTGCGGCCCGGCAACGCGTCGATGTCGACCCATGCCGTCTGCCCCTTCTGCAGCTTGGTCTGCAGTCGCTCGGGCAGCCGGAAGTCGACGAAGATCGCGTCCATGTCCTCGATGTTGACGATGTCGGCGCCGTCCTTGAGGTAATCGCCGACGCTGATGTTGCGGATGCCCGTGATGCCGTCGAACGGCGCCACGATCCGAAGCCGCGCCGCGGTGGCACGGGCCAACGCCAGCTTGGCCTGCGCGACCTCCAGGTTGGCGGCGCTCTCGTCGACCGAGCGCTGGCTGATGAAGTTCTGCGCCACCAGTTCCTGGTTGCGCTTGTGATTGGCCTGCGCAATCGACAGCTCGGCCTGCGACTGCTGCACCTGCGCCAGCTGGAGCTGGTCGTCGAGTTGCACCAGGAGCTGGCCGCGCCGCACCCGTTCGCCGTCACGGAAGTTCAGCTGGGTGACCCGGCCGCTGACCTCGGGCCGCAGCACCACGCTCTGGCGCGACCTCAGGCTGCCCACGGCCTGGGCCTCGTCGGTGAGCTTGATCACCTCGACCCGGGCCACTTCCACAGCGGGCGGGCGGGCCGGGCCGGATGCGGATCCGACCAGCGGCTCGGCTTGGGTGGCCGGTCGGGCGGTCCGGTTCTGGTACCACCAGGCCGCCCCGGAGGCGGCCGCGATGCCGACCGCGGCGACCACGGTGTAGATTGCTTTCGATGCCATGAGGAGTGAAGGTCGGGCCAGAGGAGGGTGTAGCGGGCTTGGGGCAGCCGCGAAGCAGCCTCTCAATGTAGCAGCAGCCGCTGCCAGCGCCATTCGCAACTGCCCTAACTGCGCGGCGCCCAGTCGGCACCACACCGCTGGTTTGCCGGCTCCTTACGCCGGGGCCGGCAGGCGACCCAGCGCGACCTCGACGCCCAGATTGGCCAGCTCGTCGGCCCGCTCGTTCCCGGGATCGCCGTCATGCCCGCGCACCCAGCGCCAGTCGATGGCGTGGCCGCCGCTGCGCACCAGTTCATCCAGGGTTTTCCAGAGCTCCACGTTCTTCACGGGTTGGCGACTCGCGGTGCGCCAGCCTTTCGCCTTCCAGCCCGGCAACCACTCGGTCATGCCCTTGAGCACGTACTGGCTGTCCACATGCAAAGTCACCGCGCAGGGCCGCTTCAAGGCTTGCAGAGCCTGGATCACCGCCATCAATTCCATGCGGTTGTTGGTGGTGAGGCGCTCGCCGCCGAACAATTCCTTTTGGGTGTGGCCGGACTTGAGCAGCACGCCCCAACCGCCCGGCCCCGGATTGCCCTTGCAGGCACCGTCGGTATAGATATGAACCGGATTCACAGATGTTCTTCCATGCAGGTGGGACGACGGTTGATCAGGGGCACGGCGTCCGTGGCGATCTTCTTCGGCGACTTCCAGATCGGTCCGATCAGCTTGATGCCCCGCACCCGCTTCACCGCCACCAGAAAATACACGGCGCCGAAGATCGGCCACCAGCGCTCGCCCGCATGGTCCAGCCAGGCATAGCGGTCCAGCCATTTTTCGGTTTTCATCGCCGGCCGGTAGCAGCCGAAGCTGCCCGACTCGACCTCGAAGCTCAGGAGCCGCAGCCAGTCGCGCAGGCGCCGGTAGCCGATGAAATCGCCGGCATCGGGCAGGAACAGGCCACCGAACCCGAGCCGGCGGTACAAATGCGACCGTCGCTGCCGCAGCCCCCACAGGCTGGCCGGGTTCAGGCAGCAGATCACCACCTTGCCCTCGGGCACCAGCACCCGCTCCACCTCGCGCAGCGTGGCATGCGGGTCGGTGTTGAGTTCGAGCGAGTGCGGCAGCACCACCAGGTCGAGGCTGTTTTCCTCGAACGGCAGGGCAGCGAAATCGGTGATCAGCGCGGGCTTGACCTGTGATGAAGCTGCTGCAGCCGGCTCGCGCAAAGCCAGCCATTTGTGCGGCATGCGGTTGGCCTGCAGGGTATCGAGTTCGGGCAAGCCCAGTTGCAGCGCGTGGTATCCGAAAATGTCGCCGACCGCCCGATCGAACTCCGCCCGCTCCCACGCCAACAGGTAACGGCCGGGCGGGGTTTCAAACCATTGCCGCATTCCTATAATCTGGTCGCTCATGAACTTAATCCCGCTGCCGGCTTTCCAAGACAATGACCTGTGGATGTTGCACGACGGGCGTCGGGCCCTGGTGGTGGACCCTGGCGACGCGCAGCCCGTACTCGCCTGCTTGCAGCGTGATGGCCTGCAGCTGGAAGCGATTCTAGTCACGCACCACCACCCCGATCACATCGGCGGGGTCGAAGCGCTGCGCGAAGCCACCGGCGCCGTGGTGTATGGCCCGGCGCGGGAACGCGTTCCGCAGCCGCAGATCCGGCTGGCCGATGGCGACGCCGTCACGGTGCTCGGCCTGCGCTTCGACGTGCTGGATGTGCCCGGCCATACCGCCGGCCACATCGCCTATTACTGCGCGGCGATGGACGGCGCGCCGCTGCTCTTTTGCGGCGATACCTTGTTTTCTTCGGGCGGCTGCGGCCGGCTATTCGAGGGAACACCGGCGCAAATGGTGTCATCGCTCGACAAACTGGCGACCCTGCCCGGCGCAACCCGGGTTTGCTGCACACATGAATACAAATTGAGCAACCTGAAATTTGCCCGGGCGGTGGAACCTCATAATGCCGAGCTGATCCACTACCTGCAGCGCTGCGAAGAATTGCACGCCCAGCACCTGCCGACCCTGCCTTCGACCATCGAACAGGAAAAGCGGATCAACCCATTCCTGCGCACGCGCCAGTCCGGCGTAGCCCAGGCCGCGCGCGCCCACGACAGCGCCACCCAGCAGGATGACGTGGCTGTTTTCGCCACCCTCCGGCAATGGAAAAACGAGTTCAAATGAAGTTGCTTCACATCGCGGGCCTTTCTGTTCTGTTCTGGCTGGCCGGGTGCGCTACGCCACCCGCACCCAACCCAGTCGCTGCGGCGCCCGCTGCCGCTGCGCCGTCGGCCCCGGTTCAAGCCAGCGCGCCAGCCGTGATTCCCACCGGGCCGCTGGCGCCGATCACGGCGGCCGAAGCCGCTTCCCGCGGCGTGGCCCAACTGAAACCGCCGGCCGACCTGTGGGAACGCATCCGCCGCGGGTTCGCCATGCCCAACCTCGAAGGCGACCTGGTCCGCCAGCAGGAGCAGTGGTATGTATCGCGTCCGGACTACATGCAACGGATGACCGAGCGCTCGCGCAAGTACCTCTTCCACATCGTCGAGGAGTTGGAGCGCCGCAACATGCCGACCGAGCTGGCATTGCTGCCCTTCATCGAAAGCGCCTTCAACCCGCAAGCCGTCTCCACCGCGCGCGCGGCGGGCATGTGGCAGTTCATGCCGGCCACCGGCCAGTACTTCGAACTCAAGCAGAACGTCTTCCGTGATGACCGGCGCGACGTCCTGGCCTCCACCAGGGCGGCGCTCGACTACCTGCAGAAGCTGTACGGCATGTTCGGCGACTGGCACCTCGCGCTGGCCGCCTACAACTGGGGCGAGGGCAACGTCGCCCGGGCCATCGCGCGCAATCAGAAGAACGGCCTGGGGACCAGTTACGCCGACCTCAACATGCCCAATGAAACCCGGTCTTATGTTCCGAAGCTGCAGGCCGTGAAAAACATCGTTGCCAACCCCGACGCGCTTCACGCCGAGCTGCCGCTGATCGAGAACCATCCCTATTTCCAGTCCGTGACCGTCACGCGCGACATCGACGTCGATCTCGCGGCCCGGCTGGCTGATGTATCGGTGGAGGACTTCAAGGCACTGAATCCGTCGATGAAACGACCGGTGGTGCTCGCGGCCGGAACCCCGGAGATTCTCCTGCCCTGGGACAACGCCAAGATATTCGAGCGCAATTTCGAGGCCTACAGCGACGGCCAATACGCGAGCTGGACCGCCTGGAGCGCGCCGACCACGATGACCGTTGCCGAGGCGGCGCGCCGCGTGGGCATGAACGAGTCCGACCTGCGCCAGGTGAACACGATTCCGCCCCGGATGCTCATCAAGGCCGGTTCGGTCCTGATCGTGCCCCGTTCCGCCAAGGTGCAGAACGACGTCGCCAGCCACGTCGCCGACAACGGTCAGCTGAGCCTGACACCGGAACATGTAACACGCCGCACCACCGTCAAGGCCGGCAAGCACGACAGCGTGACCAGCATCGCGACCCGCTACCGGCTGGGTGCCGCGCAAGTGGCCGAGTGGAACCATGTCTCGGCTCGAGCCGGCTTCACTCCCGGACAGAAAGTGGTGGTCTACCTGCCGCTGAAGTCGGCGGGGCGTGCCGGCGCCCGCCCTGGCAAGCATGCCGGCGGCTCGAAGTCGATGAAGGCCTCGGCATCGGCCCACGGCAAGCGCAAAGCCAAGACGGCGCGCAAGCACTAGAAACGCGCCCGGCGGGGCTTAGAGCTTCTCGGTTTCGCCCTGGCGTGGCTGCCATTTCATCAACCGTTTCTCGATCCGGCCCACGGCCCCATCAAGCACCAGCGCGAACGCCGTCAGAACCACGATCCCGGCAAAGACCGTGTTCACGTCGAACGTGCCCTCGGCTTGCAGGATCAGGTAGCCGACGCCTCGCGCCGAGCCGAGGTATTCGCCCACCACCGCACCGACGAAGGCCAGACCCACCGACGTGTGCAGGCTCGAAAACACCCAGCTGGTCGCGCTGGGCAGGTACACGGTACGCAGCAGCTGCTTCTGGTTGGCGCCCAGCATGCGGGCGTTGGCCAGCACCACCGGACTGACCTCCTTGACGCCCTGGTAGACGTTGAAGAAGACGATGAAGAAGACCAGCGTCACTGCCAGCGCCACCTTGCTCCAGATCCCCAGCCCGAGCCACATCGAGAAGATCGGCGCCAGGATCACGCGCGGCATCGAGTTGGCAGCCTTGATGTAGGGATCGAGGATGGCGCTGGCCGTGGGCGCCAGCGCCAGCCACAGCCCGAACACCAGGCCCAGCACGGTGCCGATGCCGAAGGCCAGCACGGTCTCCACCAGGGTGACACCCAGGTGCAGGTAGATATCGGCCCGGCCCGGCACGCCGTCAGGAAACAGGTCGGTCGGCCCGAACGACCACGGCATGAACCACGACCAGATGCGCCCGGCGACCTGGATCGGCTCGCCCAGGAAAAAGGCATATTGCTGGTCGCGCGACACCAGGTGCCATGCGAGCAGGAAGACGACGAGCAGGCCCACCTGCCAGTAGCGCAGGTTCTTGCCGGACGGTTTCAATGCGGCGAACATGGCTCAGGCCGCCTTCTTCAGTTGTTGGGCGTAGCCCTTGAGCACCTCGTCGCGCAGCACCGCCCAGATCTGCGTGTGCAATTCGACGAAACGCGGCTGGGTGCGGACCTCGGCCACATCGCGCGGCCGCGGCAGATCGATCTCGAACTCGCCGATGGGGCGGGTCCCCGGCCCCGCGGACAGCACCACGACGCGGTCGCTCATCGCAATCGCCTCGTCCAGGTCGTGAGTGATGAACAACACTGCCTTCTTGCGAGCGGCCCAGAGGTCGAGGACTTCGTTTTCCATCAGCTGGCGCGTCTGGATGTCCAGCGCGCTGAACGGCTCGTCCATCAGGATGATGTCGGGGTCGAGCGCCAACACCTGGGCCAACGCAGTGCGCTTGCGCATGCCGCCGGAGAGCTGGTGCGGGTAGCGGTCGCCAAATTCGGACAGGCCGACCCGCTCCAGCCAGGCCTGGGCCTGCGCCCGGGCATCGGCGTCGGGCGCGCCCCGGTACTGCAGCCCCACCATCACGTTGTCGATCGCGCTGCGCCAGGGCATCAGCGCCTCGGTCTGGAACATGTACCCGGCGCGGCGATTGATGCCCTGCAGGGCCTCGCCGAACACCTTGATGTCGCCGGAAGACGCCTGCAGCAGGCCGGCGCCAATGTTGAGCAGGGTGGACTTGCCGCAGCCCGTCGGTCCCACCACCGAGACGAATTCGCCGGCCCGGATGCGCAGCGTGGTGTCGGCGACGGCCGTGTAGCGCTGGCCCGGATTGTCCGGGGAGTGGAAGGTGACGGTGATGCTGTTGAATTCCAGCGCGTAGGCAGACATGGGCTGGGAGGTTAACAAAAACGGGGAGCCGGCCCTTCAGGCCGGCTCCCTGCGTTGCGCAGCTTCTCGCGCTAAGCCTTGAATTTTTCCTTGGCGCGGCGGGCGAAGTCGTTGGTGTAGGTCTTGGCCAGGTCGATCTTGGCCGGGTGGACGGAGGGTTCGAAGCTGGCCAGCGCGCGCAAAGCGGTGCGCGGCCCCTCGTCGGGCAGGATGCCGTCCAGCGCGATCGCCTCGCGTACCTTGTTGAAGGACGCCAGGTACAGCGCCCGGTCGCCCAGCAGGTAGCCCTCGGGCACGGTCTTGATGATGTCGCTGGGGCCGGCGGTCTGCAGCCATTTGAGGCCGCGCACGATGGCATTGGCCAGGGCCTGGCAGGTGTTGGGGTTCTTCTGGACGAACTCCGTATGGGTATAGAAGCAGGCCGCCGGCATCGGGCCGCCGAATACTTCCTGCGTGCCCTTGAGCGTGCGCGTGTCGCTGATGATCTTCACTTCGCCCTTCTGCTCCAGCATGGTCATCACCGGATCGGTGTTGCTCATGGCATCGATCTGACCGGACCTCAGCGCAGCCAGGGCGCCCGCGGCCGTGCCGACGCCGACATAGCTCACCTCGCTGGCCTTGACGCCGGCGCGCGAGAGCACCAGGTTGGCCACCATGTTCGTGGAAGAACCGGGCGCCGACACGCCGATCTTCTTGCCGCGCAGGTCGGTCAGCGTCTTGTATTGGGGCATTGTCTTGGTCGACACGCCCATGGCGATCTGGGGCGCCCGCCCCATCAGCACGAACGATTCGATAAACTGGTTCTTGCTCTGCATGTTGATGGTGTGCTCGTAGGCACCGCTCACCACATCAGCAGAGCCGCCGATGAGCGCCTGCAGCGCCTTCGCGCCGCCCGCGAAATCGGAAATCTCCACGTCCAGGCCCTCGGCCTTGAAATAGCCCAGCTGCTCGGAGATTGTCAGCGGCAGGTAGTAGAAAGCGGCTTTGCCGCCCACCGCGATGGCAACCCGGCTCTTCTCGAGCTTGGATTGGGCGCGCAGCAGCGCGGGTGCGGCGATGGCGGCCACGGCCACGGCGGCGGCCGAAGTGAACGTACGGCGTTTTACAACAAGAATGTTTTTCATTGGGTGAGACCTCTCTGACTGATGTGTCGAGGTTACCCGGACGGGATGCCGGCCGCATCGGGAACATCCCGTGCGGGTTTCCACGTAAGTTGCGCACGCTCGTGCAACGAAAGGCCGCGCGCGGCCGATCAACGGTAGCCGGAGAACAGGATTGCCAGGTTCACGAGCAGCGCCAACGTCCAGATGGCCGACCGGATTGTGGGCAAACCGGCCACATACATCGCGATGTAGACGATTCTCAGCGTGACGAACACGACGGCGAGGATGTCCAGCCGGGTCTGCGGCGCTCCCAGCTGGTGGGCAATGATCACCGCGCCGATGAACAGCGGCAGGGCTTCGAAGCTGTTGGCCTGGGCCGCGTTGGCGCGGGCATGCCAGTCGGTTTGCCGTGCCAGCCAGCCGCGCGGATCGTTGTTGTCGTAGCCGCCCTGCTTGCGCGGTTTGCCGAAGCCGCCGGACTTGGCGAGCGACGCGCAAACGAAAGGCAACAGCGCGGCGATCAGCACGCACCAGTACGCCACCGTGAATCGTGCCAGCTGCATGGTCATGTCATCTCCTTCATCGCCGGTCCACCATCGCATGGGCGATGGTGCCCAGATCAACGTACTCCAGCTCGCTGCCGGCCGGCACACCTCGCGCCAGCCGCGTGACATTCAGGCCCCGCGCCTTGAGCGCTTCCCCGATCACATGGGCGGTGGCCTCGCCCTCGGCCGTGAAGTTGGTCGCGAGGATCACCTCCTGCACCACGCCGTCGGTGGCGCGGTCGAACAGCTTGGCCAGGCCGATGTCCTTGGGCCCGATGCCGTCCAGCGGACTGAGCTTGCCCATCAGCACGAAATACAGCCCGCGAAACGCCGCCGTGCGCTCCACCGCCGCCTGGTCGGCCGGGGTCTCGACGACGCACAGCTTGCTGCGGTCGCGCTGCGGGTCCAGGCAGGTCGCGCATACTTCGTTCTCGGTGAAGGTATGGCACAGGCTGCAATGGGTGATCTGCGTGGCCGCCTGTTCCAGTGCCTGCGCCAGCACCTGAGCACCGGCGCGGTCGTGCTGCAGCAGGTGGAAGGCCATGCGCGAAGCCGACTTGACGCCCACGCCCGGCAGTCGGCGCAACGCGTCGATCAGGGCATTGAGGGCGTTCGTGCTCAAAACGGGAGCTTCATCCCGCCCGGCAGCCCGGGCATGCCGGCGGTGATCTTGCCGAGCTTTTCCTGGGACGTCTCCTCGGCCTTGCGCACCGCCGCGTTGAAGGCGGCGGCCACCAGGTCCTCGAGCATGTCCTTGTCTTCGGCCAGCAGGCTGGGATCGATGGTCACGCGCTTGACGTCGTGCTTGCAGGTCATGGTGACCTTGACCAGGCCCGCGCCGGATTCGCCCGACACCTCTACCAGCCCCAGTTCGTCCTGGGCCTTCTTCAGGTTGTCCTGCATGGCCTGGGCCTGTTTCATGAGGCCGGCCAGCTGTCCTTTGTTGAACATGATCTTTCCTTCTTCGAGTGAGTGAGGGGCGGATACGAAAGTCCGTCCCAAGGTCGTTAGTTGGTCGACACGGGTTTGATGCTTCCCGGAACGATTTTCGCGCCAAAGTCACGCATCATCGCCTGAACGAAGGGGTCGCCCTGGATGATTTCCTCGGCAGCCCGCTGTTTCTCGGCTTGTTCGGCGGCCTGCCTGCGCGCGGGACTGTCGGTCACCACTCCCACTTCGACGCTGAGGTTCACCGTGTGGCCGGCGCCCTGCAGCGCGCTGCGCAGGCGCTCGCGGCTGGCGGGCTGGTTCAGCGATTCGCGCTCGACCCGCAGCATCCAATGGCCCTGGTCGCGGGCCACCAGTTGCGATTGCAGAGCCAGTTCACGCACCAGTGCACCGATCGCTTCGCGCGCCACCAGCTCGGCCACCGTCGCCTGCCAGAAATCTCCCTCTTCCGTGGGCACCAGGCGGCCTGCGGTCGACAGCGGCTCGCGCAAGGACTCGGCCTGCACATGGACCGGAACGCCCACCACTTCGCCGGCGGGAGCGCCATTCGTGACGGCGCGGGCCATAGCACGTTGGGTGCCGGCGTCCGTGCGTTGTTCCACCACCGGAAGAACCCGGCCCGGAGGCCGGTTCGCCGCTGCGACGACCGGGCTTGCCGATGCCGGGTTGCGCCGCGGCTCGGCTACAGCGGGCTTGGGGAGAGCCCCGCTGTGTGCGGGGCGCGGCGCCGATGCGCCAGCGGCCTCACTCAGAGTTTTTTTTTCAGCCGGCCCTGCGGCGGGCCCAGGACGGGGTGCGTGGAAGGCCAGCAGGCGCAACAACACCATGGTAAGCGCGGAGTACTCGTCGGGAGCCAGGCCGAGCTCGGCACGTCCGTGCAGGCACATGCTGTAGAGCAACTGCGTTTCATCGGCCGGCATCAGGCCAGCCAGGCGCGCGATGTCGGCAGCCTCGGGGTCGTGCTGATCGGCGGCGGAAGGCACGGCCTGGATCACCGCCATGCGCTGCAGGATGGCGCTCATCTCCTCGAGCGCGGACGCGGCATTGAGGCCGTGGATGCGCAGCGCCTCCGAAATCTCCACCACGGTCTTGCCATCGCCCTGCGCCAGGGCTTCGATCAGACGGAAGACATGGGTGCGGTCGACACTGCCCAACATCTGCCGCACGGCAGCCTCTTCCAGCTTGCCGCCGCCAAAGGCGATGGCCTGGTCGGTGAGCGACAGCGCATCGCGCATGGAGCCGCGCGCGGCACGCGCCAGCAGACGCAAGGCCTGCGGGTTGGCTTCCACGCCTTCGGCGCGCAGCACCTGGACCAGATGCTCCTCCATGGTCTCCGGTGCCATCGGCCGCAGGTTGAACTGCAGACAGCGCGACAGCACCGTGACCGGCACCTTCTGCGGATCGGTGGTCGCCAGCACGAACTTGAGGTACTCGGGTGGCTCTTCGAGTGTCTTGAGCATCGCGTTGAACGCGTGCCCGGTGAGCATGTGCACCTCGTCGATCATGAAGACCTTGAAGCGGCCCTGCACCGGCTTGTACACCGCCTGCTCGAGCAGCGACTGCACCTCGTCCACGCCGCGGTTGGAGGCCGCGTCCAGCTCCGTGTAATCGATAAAACGCCCGCCGTCGATGTCGCGGCAGGCCTGGCAGACGCCGCAGGGCGTGGCGGTGATACCGCCCTGCCCGTCCGGCCCCTGGCAGTTCAGCGACTTGGCCAGGATGCGCGACACGGTGGTCTTGCCGACGCCCCGGGTGCCAGTGAACAGGTAGGCGTGGTGCAGACGCTGCTGCGTCAGCGCGTTGCTGAGCGCGCGCACCACGTGCTCCTGGCCGACCATTTCGAGGAAGGTCTTCGGCCGGTACTTGCGGGCGAGCACGAGGTAGGACATGCGGGAATTCTACGGGGTGGGCTGTTACGCGCCGAGTCGCATCCAGGGGCTTTGACGGCCACTACAATATCCGCTGACGGGCCTCCCCGCATGGTGAAGCGGCCAACCGGGTCAGGTGGGGAACCAAGCAGCCCTAACTGTGGAGCCAGTGCCGGGGGTAAGGCTCGTCAACCTCTTTTTTGGATCCGCCCCGGGGGACGCAGAGCGACATGCGCTGCACATTATTGATGCGTTGCCCCACCCGATCGGGCGTTCCCAGGCTTTCTCACACCCGATTGCTGGCCGCGCTGCTGCTGTGGGCCATGGCCATGGCGGCCACGGCAGCCCCGCTGTGGCTGGATAACGGCCGACCCAGCGACGAGGCGCGCCAGGCGGTGTCCACACTGGCATCCGCAGCCGACGACGGACTGCAGCCCGAGGACTACGATGCCGCCGCGCTGGCGCTGGCCCTGGCCGCGGCAGCACAGGGCCCGCCGCTGGACGCTGTCGCAGCCGGCCGGCTGGACGATGCGCTGAGCGCGGCCGTGCAGCGCTACCTGAGCGACCTGCATTCCGGCCGCGTGGACCCACGCCGCGTTCACGCGGACTTCACCATACCCGCGCCCGACCGCATCGATCCTTCGAGTTACCTGAATGCCGCACTGGCCGGCCCCAGCCTGGCCGATGCGCTGCGCGTGGCCGCGCCCCGCGTGCCGCTCTACGCGAGCCTGCGCGCCGCGCTCGCCCGCTACCGCACGCTGGCCGCTCACCCCGCCTGGACGACACCGCTGCCTGCGCTGGCCGGGCGCAAGCTCGAGCCCGGAAACACCTGGACGGGCCTGCCGCTTCTCACGCAGCGCCTCGTGGCCCTGGGCGACCTGCCGCAAGGCACGGCTGCACCCGACGTATATGACGATGTGCTGCAGGAGGGTGTGAAGGCCTTCCAGCAGCGCCACGCCCTGACGCCCGACGGGGTACTCGGCAAAAGCACGCTGGCGCAACTGGAGGTATCCCCGGCGGCACGGGTACGCCAGATCGAACTGGCCATGGAGCGCCTGCGCTGGACGCCGCTCTTGCGCGCCCCGCGCATGATCGTGGTCAACGTGCCGGAATTCGTGCTGCGTGCCTACGAAATCCACGAAGGCAAGGTGTTCGTGCGGCTCACCATGAATGTCATTGTCGGCAAGGCCTTGAAGACGCAAACCCCGCTGTTCGACGAGGACATGCGTTTCATCGAGTTCAGCCCCTACTGGAACGTGCCGCCGTCCATTGCCCGCAATGAGACCCTGCCGAAGCTCAGGCGCGATCCGGCGTATTTCGAGCAGCAGGGCTTTGAATTCGTCAGCGGCAGCGGCGAGGTGCACACCACGCTGTCAGAGCAGTACCTCGACGCCGTGGCACGCGGCCAGATGCGCATACGCCAGCGGCCCGGGCCCCGGAACGCGCTGGGCGATATCAAGTTCGTGTTTCCCAACAACAGCAACATCTATCTGCATCACACGCCGTCACCCGGACTGTTCCAGCGCGAACGGCGTGACCTGAGCCATGGCTGCATCCGTGTGGAAGAGCCCGTGGCCCTGGCGCAGTTCGTGCTGCAGGACGCGCCTGAATGGACCGAAGCGCGCATCCGCGCCGCGATGGCGCAAGGCCAATCGTCGACCCTGCGCCTGGCCGAGCCGCTGCCGGTGGTGATTGCCTATAGCACCACGATCGTCAAGAACGGCAAGGTGCATTTCTTTGCCGACATGTACGGACACGACCGCCTGCTGGACCAGGCCTTGCGGCAACAGGAGCAGGCAAGGGCACTGCAGCGCGGCACGGATCCTGTGCCTGGTGCAAAATGACGCGCTGAAAATACCCCCCATCTGACGCCATGCCCCAGTTCCATCAGCCCGGCCGCCGTGGCTTCCTGCGCCGAAGCGCCCAGCTCCTCCTGGCAGGCTCGGCCGTGCCCCTGGCGTCGCCGGTGATGGCGGCCGTGCCCGAGGCGCGCACCCTGTCCTTTGACAACACCCACACCAGCGAGCACATCGCACTGGTCTACGCGTTCGGCGAACAGTTTGTGTCGCAGGCGCTGACGAACCTCAACCATTTCCTGCGCGACCACTACAGCGGCGAAGTCGGCCTCATCGACCCGCAACTGTTCGATGTTCTGCACCGCTTGCGGCAGGAACTGGGCGTGGAGCAGCCTTTCCAGGTGATTTCGGGCTACCGCAGCGTGGCCACCAACAACACCCTGCGCAACACCCGCGGCGGCGGCGTGGCCAGGCACAGCTTGCACATGGAAGGCAAGGCCATCGATGTGCGCCTGAACGGCGTGCCATTGACCGACCTGCGCGATGCCGCACTGTCGCTGCGCATGGGTGGCGTGGGCTTCTACCCGCACGAGCAGTTTGTCCACGTCGACACCGGGCGCGTGCGCAGCTGGTGAGTTCCGCGCCAGCGCTGGCGCGCTTGAGGCCATCGGCCCCGGCCGGGTTTTTCCCGGCCGGCTGTGGCCTGCTGGCTGACCCCGATGCCCGGTTGTGTCCGACAGGCAATCCGTTACCGGCGACCTAGACTGAAGGCATATCTTTGAAGGTATGCCATGTATGCGGTCGCCGCGGACAGACCATGTCGCTCGAACGTCGACGCAAAGCGCCGGCTGCGCGCCGCCGTGCCGCTGCTGCTGAGCCTGGCGGCCTCCAGCGCGCTGGCGCTGGCTGAGGTCCCGCCTGCACCCGGGGCTTCACCGGCCACCGCGACCGCGGACCAACGGATGAGGCCGCTGCAGCTGGAGGTTTCCGCCTCTTCCCTCCCGCGTTTCGACAACATCGACGGATCGACGCGTGCCTCGCGCATCGACATGAGCTGGCTGCCGCCGCGCCGGTCGGCCCTGGGCCTGTTGCTGGGCATGACGGACAGGACAGGATCCGCGTTATCCACGGGCGGTCCCTACCCGGGCGCGACGCCAGGTGTCGACCTCGGATTCCACTGGCGCTATACCCTGGACAGCCAGCACCGGATCGACATCACAGCCTGGCATCGCATGGGCGCCACCGACGCGATCGATCTGGTGCAGACGCACCAGCCCGCTTACGGGGCGCGGGTTGAGATGCGGCTCGGGTCCCTGCCCAGGAGCGGGTTCGTCGCCGATCGCGGTTTCCTTGGGGTGCAACTGCACGGTGGCGCGCGCATCACTGTGCGCCGCAGTGCTGGCCGGCCGATGCTCTACTACCGCACCGGGTTCTGAGAGAGGAAGTTCAGCGCCCCGAGCCCCGCGGCGCGGCCGCTGGCGAAGCAGGCAGCGAGCAGATAGCCGCCGGTCGGAGCCTCCCAATCGAGCATTTCTCCCGCGCAAAACACACCCGGCACAGCGCGCAGCATCAGGTTCGCATCCAGCGCCTCCAGGCGAACGCCGCCCGCGCTGCTGATGGCCTCATCGATGGGACGCGGCGCGGCCAGGGTAACCGGCAGTGCCTTGATCGCCGTGGCCAGGTGCACGGGATCGTGCATCGCTTCGCGCGGCAGCAGCTCGTGCAGCAGCGCCAGCTTGATGCCGTCCAGGTGCAATCGGCTTTTCAGGTGGCTCGAAAGCGAGCGCGACCCGCGTGGATGCGCCACCTCGGCGCGGACCTGCTCGAGCGTGCGGTCGGGCAGCAGGTCCAGCTCGAACGAGGCGCTGCCACGAGAGCGGATCTCGTCGCGCAGCAGCGCCGACGCCGCATAGATGAGACTGCCTTCCACGCCGGTGGCCGTGGCGACGAATTCGCCTTTGCGGTGGAACTGCTGAAAGCGGATCGCCACCGACTTGAACGGCTGCCCGGCAAACCGCGTGGCGAAATATTCGCTCCAGCCACCGCGCACGTCGAATCCGCAGTTGGACGGCAGCAGCTGCGCCACGTCCACACCGCGCCCCTGCAGCAGCGGGACCCAGGCGCCGTCGGAGCCGAGCCGCGCCCAACTCGCGCCTCCCAGCGCCAGCACCACGGCCGCTGCCTGCAGCGTTCGCTCGCCGCGCGGCGTTTCGAATCGCAGCGCACCTTCGGCCGTCCAGCCGGTGAAGCGATGGCGCATCTGGAACTGGACGCCGTCGCCGCGCAATCGGTGCAGCCAGGCGCGCAACAGCGGCGCCGCTTTCAGATCGACGGGAAACACCCGGCCCGAGGTGCCGATGAAGGTCGCGATGCCCAGGCTGTGAGCCCAATCGCGCAGGGCTTGTGCGCCGAAGGCCTGCAGCCACGGCTCGACGTGCGCACGGCGACTTCCATAACGGGAAACAAACGCGTCGAACGATTCGGAATGCGTGAGGTTCAGGCCACCCTTGCCGGCCAGCAGGAACTTGCGGCCGGCCGAGGGCATGGCGTCGAACACCTGGACCGAATGACCGTGCTGGGACAGCACTTCGGCAGCCATCAGGCCGGCCGGTCCCGCGCCCACCACGGCGACCGGCACGGTGGCTGGCGCTACCGTTGCGTGAGAGGCTGACGCTATCGCATCCATAGCGGGATAAGGGCCGGCCATGCCCGACGCGGGGACTTGGTTTCTGTCACAATTCCCTCACTGTACCGGTATCGCCAACAGCCCAACGAAAGAAAGACCATGGCCAGCGACCTGATCAAGCACATCTCCGACGCAACCTTCGAAGCCGACGTCCTGAAAGCCGACAAACCGGTGCTGGTGGACTACTGGGCCGAATGGTGCGGGCCCTGCAAGATGATCGCGCCCATCCTGGATGAGGTGTCCAGCACCTACCAGGACAAGCTGCAGATCGCCAAGATGAACGTCGACGAGAACCGCGACGTCCCGGCCCGTTATGGCATCCGCGGCATCCCCACCCTGATGCTGTTCAAGGACGGCCAGCTCGCCGCCACCAAGGTCGGGGCCATGAGCAAGGCCCAGCTCACCGCGTTCATCGACCAACAGCTGGCCTGACCGCGCCGCGGGCCCCAAAAGCACGGGGCCTTCACGGCCTCGTTTTCACCTTGTTCTTTCTGTCATAATCCCCCTGTTCGCTGATCCGCCGGTGAGGGCGGGACAGTTCGAGTTCACGGTTTGCGAGGCACCTCTTGCCTTGCAGCAAACCTCCCCCAGACCACCAACAAGAACTCCGCAAGGGGTGCACTTCCGCAGGGTTTCAGCCATGCACTTAAACGAACTCAAGGCACTGCACGTGTCTGAAGTCCTCAAACAGGCCGAAGAGCTTGAGATCGAAAACACCGGCCGCATGCGCAAGCAGGAGCTGATGTTCGCCATCATCAAGAAGCGCGCGCGCGCCGGCGAGCAGGTGTTCGCAGACGGCGTACTCGAAATCCTGCCCGATGGCTTCGGATTCCTGCGCAGCCCCGACACCAGCTACACCGCCAGCACCGACGACATCTACATCTCGCCCAGCCAGGTGCGCCGATTCAACCTGCACACCGGCGACATGGTCGAAGGCGAGGTGCGCACGCCGAAGGACGGCGAGCGCTACTTCGCGCTGACCAAGCTGGACAAGGTCAATGACGGGCCGCCCGAGCAGAACAAGCACAAGGTGATGTTCGAGAATCTGACGCCGCTGTTCCCCAAGGAGCAGATGAAGCTCGAGCGCGACGGCTTCAAGGGCGAGGAGAACGTGACCGGCCGCATCATCGACATCATCGCCCCGATCGGCAAGGGCCAGCGCGCCCTGCTGGTGGCGCCGCCCAAGAGCGGCAAGACGGTGATGATGCAGCACATGGCGCACGCCATCGCCGCCAACTACCCGGACATCCACATGATGGTGCTGCTGGTGGACGAGCGGCCCGAGGAAGTGACCGAAATGCAGCGCTCGGTCAAGGGCGAGGTGATCGCCTCCACGTTCGACGAGCCGGCGGCGCGCCACGTGCACGTGGCCGAAATGGTGATCGAGCGCGCCAAGCGCCTGGTTGAACTGAAGAAGGACGTGGTGATCCTGCTGGACTCGATCACCCGGCTGGCCCGCGCCTACAACAATGTCGTGCCGTCGTCGGGCAAGGTGCTGACCGGCGGCGTCGACGCCAA
>DIZF01000027.1:0-54795 GCA_002427815.1 Ramlibacter tataouinensis | reverse complement strand
CCCGCCGCGAGGAACTGCTGCTGGCCCCCGAAATCCTGCAGAAGACCCGGATCCTGCGCCAGTTCATGTACAACATGGACGAGATCGAGGCGATGGAGATGGTGCTCAAGAGCATGAAGGCCACCAAGACCAATGTCGAGTTCTTCGACATGATGCGCAGGGGCGGCTGAGCGCCCTTGTGCCGGGATATGCGCCCGGCGCGCACTGATGCCACCCGGCCCTGGGGCGAGACCCGGCCCCTGCCTTGACGCTATAATTCAAGGTTTCGCGGAAAGTACGCCAGATGGTTTGGCGCGGCTGCCGCAACGACTTAAGGAATATCATGAAACAAGGCATCCATCCCGCTTACCGCGACGTCCTGTTCGTCGACCTGTCCAACGGCTTCAAGTTCGTGACGCGTTCCTGCGCACAGACCAAGGAAATGGGCAAGACCGAGGACGGCCGGGAACTGCCGCTGTACAAGCTCGACACCTCGAGCGAATCGCACCCCTTCTATACCGGCACCCAGAAGTCGGTCAACGACATGGGCGGGCGCGTGGACAAGTTCTTCAAGAAGTTCGGCAAGACGCCCGCCAAGTAAGCGTTCCGGCCGGCGCATCCCGCGCGCTGCGGGCCTCCCCGCAGAGACATATTGATCGGGGCACACCATGCGAATCGGAATCATGGGTTCGGGCGCGCTCGGCGGCTACTTCGGCGCGCGTCTGGCGCAGGGCGGCGCTGCCGACGTCCATTTCGTCGCCCGCGGCCAGCACCTCGAAGCCATGCGCCGCGATGGCTTGCGCATCGAAGGCCCCGAGCCGATTCACGTCCGTTCGGTGCATGCCACCGACGATCCGCACGAAATCGGCCCCGTCGATCTCGTCATGCTCTGCGTCAAACTGTGGGACATGGAGGCGGCGATCAAGCAGATCTGGCCGATGGTCGGCCCCGATACCGCGATCATTTCCTTCCAGAACGGCGTGCTGAAGGATCAGTACCTGCGCGCGGCGTTCGATTGGCGACAGGTGATGGGCGGCGTCGCCTATGTCGCTACCACCCTCTCGGCCCCGGGCGTGATCCACCAGACCGGCCCGATGCAACGCCTGCTGTTCGGCGAATTCGACGGCTCGCATTCCCGACGCGGCGAAGAGTTGCTGGCGGCCTGCCTGGCCGGCGGCATCAAGGCCGAACTCTCCCGTGACATCGTCCGCGAGATCTGGCAGAAGTACGTGTTCCTGGTCGGCCTGTCCGGCACGACCACAACGATGCGCAAGCCGATCGGCCCGATCCGCTCCAATCCGCAGACCCGCGCCTTCCTGCACGATGTCATGCAGGAAGTGGTTGCCGTCGCCCGCGCGCATGGCGTGGCGGTGCCGGAAGACTACGCGCAGGTGCGCCTGCAGCTGGCCGACGACGTGTCGCCCGACATGACGTCCTCGATGCATCACGACCTGCAGCGCGGCAACCGGCTCGAAGTGCGCTGGCTTGCCGGCGGGGTGGTCGAACTCGGCCAGGCCAAGGGCATCCCGACACCTTTGAACCGCGCCATCGCGGACATCCTCGCCCTGCATGCGGAAGGCGCCCGGCTTGACTGAGACTGCCGCGACGACGGCGAAGCTGCGCCTGCGCGGCGTCAATTGCATTCCCGTCGAATTGCCCTTGCGCCATGTGCGGGGAACCAGCGCCGGCCTGGACCGGGATGCCGACGCGGTGGAACGCTACGGCATCGCCTGAGGCGCGCGCCGCAACGGCCCGCCGCGGGCCGGGCGGCCCAGCCCCGGCGTTTATGACAAACTCGCCCGCTTGAACCAGCCCACTCCCGCCATCATTGCCCAGGACGCGGTCCGCCGGCTTCCGCGCCCTGCGCTGCTGCTGTTCTGCCTGGCTTATGTGGTGCCGGGATTCGTCGGCCGCGAGCCCTGGAAGAACGCCGACATTGCCGCCTTCGGCTATATGTTCGAGCTGGCCCGTGGCGTTTCTTCGTGGTTGCACCCCACCCTGTCGGGACAGCCGCCCGAGTTCGATGCGCTGCTGCCCTATTGGCTCGGCGCATGGGCCATCCGGCTCGCGCCCGGATGGATCCCGCCCGATTTCGCCGTTCGCATCCCCTTCGCCCTGCTACTGGCGCTCACCCTGGTCGCGACCTGGTACGGCGTCTACCTGCTGGCCCGCAGCCCGCGAGCCCAGCCGGTGCCCTTTGCCTTCGGCGGCGAAGCCAATCCCAAGGACTATGCCCGCGCCATGGCCGACGGCGGGCTGCTGGCGCTGATCGCCTGCCTGGGGCTGGCGCAGCTGTCGCACGAGACCACTCCGGCGCTGGCCCAGGTGGCATTCACCTCGCTGAGCTTCTTCGCCATGGCGGCACTTCCCACGCGGCCCTTCCTGGCGGGCCTGAGCCTGCTCATTGGCCTGGGCGGACTGGCACTCAGCGGTGGTGCCACGATGGCCTTGCTGTTCGGCGCCGGCGGCCTGGGCGTCTGCCTGTTCGACCGCGGGGCCCCGGCCGAGGCAGCGCGTACCACACCCTGGCTGGGGATTCGCATTCTGCTGCTGGCCCTGGGCCTCACAGCGGCGCTGGCGGGGTGGCTGGACCTGTGGCGCTGGCGCATCAGCCCCGGAGGGTTGGCCAGCGACTGGGGATCGCTGGGACGCCTCATGCTGTGGTTCACCTGGCCGGCCTGGCCATTGGCCCTGTGGACGCTGTGGCGCTGGCGCCGCCAGCTCGCCAGTCGCCACGTGGCCCTGCCGCTGTGGTTCGTGCTGGTGGCGGCAGTCACAACCTGGGTCACCCCCTCTTCCGACCGGTCGCTGCTGCTGGGCCTTCCCGCGCTCGCCACGCTGGCTGCTTTCGCCCTGCCCACGCTGGGGCGCAGCGTAGCCGCCCTGATCGACTGGTTCACCTTGCTGTTCTTCAGCGGCTGCGCTGTCATCATCTGGGTCATCTGGGTATCGCTGCAGACCGGCGTTCCGCCCAAGCCCGCCGCCAATGTCGCCAGGCTGGCGCCCGGCTTCGAACCGAGTTTTTCCGTTATTGCGTTTGCCGTCGCACTGGCGGCCACCCTGGCCTGGGCGTGGCTGGTGCGATGGCGCACCGGCCGCCATCGCTCGGTCATCTGGAAAAGCCTGGTACTGCCGGCCGGCGGCGCCGCCCTGTGCTGGCTGCTGCTGATGACCCTGTGGCTGCCGGTGCTCGATTACGCGCGCAGCTACACCGCCGTGGTGCGGGGCGTGTTGCATGCCATCGACGCACCCGGTTGCGTCGAAAGCTGGGGGCTGACCCGCGGCCAGGTCGCGGCCCTTGTCTATCACGGCCATCTGGATGTTCGTCCGCCCAGCAGCCCGGGCACCTGTCCCTGGCGCCTGACGCCAGCGGAGCTTTCGCCCGAGATGGAACTCGCCCTCGACCCGCGCGGCTGGCGGCTGGTTGCCACTGTCCGGCGCCCGGTCGACGCCAAAGACACCCTGCTGCTCTACCGGAAGGCCGCCGGCGAGTGAGCGAGCTGCGCATCATTGCCCGGCATGCCGGCACCGTGCTGGTCGGCCAGCTGGCGGTGATGGCATTCGGCGTCACCGACACCGTCGTGGCGGGCCGTTATTCGGAACAGGCGCTGGCAGAGCTGTCAGTGGGCTCGGCCGTGTACATCACCGTCTTCGTCGCGCTGATGGGCGTTATGCAGGCCCTGCTGCCCACCTGGGCCGAGCTGCACGGCAAGGCGAAGACCGCCTCGGACGATTCAGGAGAGGGCCGGGGTGAAGGCAGCCGGCGCCACGAGGATCTGGGGCGCTCGGTGCGGCAGGCCCTGTACCTCGCCCTGCTGGCCATGCTGGTGGGCGGCTGGGCCCTGCTTTTTCCGGGGGCGTTGTTGCGCTGGACCGAGGTGCCCGTGTCGCTGCAGGCAGAGGTCCGGGAGTACCTGGCCGTGCTCGTGCTGGCGTTGCCGGCCGCCCTGCTCTTTCGCATGTACGGCACCCTCAACCAGAGCCTGGGCAAGCCTTTGCTCGTGACCTGGCTACAGGCGCTGTCCCTGCTGGTCAAGGTGCCATTGACCATCTGGTTCGCGTTCGGCGGGCTGGGACTTCAGCCCCATGGCGCAGTGGGCTGCGCCTGGGCCACAGTGCTGGTGAACTACCTGTTCCTGGGTTGCGCCGCGTGGCTGCTGCGCACCCAGCCTCTGTACCGTCCCTACGCCATCTGGCGGCGCATGGAGCCACCGGACTGGCAGGCCATCGGTCATTACGCACGCCTGGGCGTGCCGGGCGGGCTGGCCGTGATGGTCGAAGTGACCTCGTTCACGCTGATGGCGCTGTTCATTGCGCGACAGGGTGTCCTGGCAACGGCCGCGCACCAGATCGCAGCCAACATGGCGGCTGTCCTCTACATGGTCCCGCTGTCGATCGCCATTGCCACCAGTGCCCGCGTCAGCTATTGGCTCGGTGCGGCGAATGCCAGCCGCGCGCGACTGGCCATCCGCACCGGTTTCAAATTGGGGCTGGCGCTTTCGCTCACGCTGGCGGCCGCTGTCGCACTCGGTCGCTGGCACATTGCCGGCACGTACTCGCGCAACCCCGAGGTCGTGGCGGTCGCCGCCGGGCTATTGGCCTGGCTCGCGGTCTACCACATCGGTGACGCGACCCAGGCCCTGTGCGTGTTCGTGTTGCGCTGCTACCGCGTGGCGGTGGCGCCCCTGGTCGCCTACTGCCTGCTGCTGTGGGGTGTCGGCCTGGCGGGCGGCTATGCCCTGGCCTATCACCAGGGCGCAGCCTGGACGGCCCAGAACAGCCCGGCCGCGTTCTGGGCTGCGGCCACAGTAGCGCTCGGCCTGCTGGCCATCATCCTTCCAGTGATTCTGTGGCGGACTGTGCGGGCGTACCGGACGGTGGGCTGAGCATGGCGCGCAGCCGGCTCGCCGGAAACCGGATCGCAAAGGTCGAGCCCAGGCCGGGCGTGCTGTCGATCGCAAGCTCGGCGCCGTGGCGCTGCACCACATGCTTGACGATGGCCAGGCCCAGCCCGGTGCCGCCGGTTTCGCGCGAGCGGCTGCGATCCACGCGATAAAAGCGTTCGGTCAGCCGCGACAGATGTTCAGGTGCAATGCCCGGCCCGCTGTCGCGCACCGAAAGCTCGCCACGGCCATCGGCGAGGGCCCGCCATTGCACCTCGATCGCACCTGTCGCCAGAGTGTAGCGAACAGCATTGCTCACGAGGTTGGACAGGGCGCTGAGCAGCTCCCTGGATGAACCCGCGATCTCCACCGCGGGCGCCTCGCCGAAACGCAGCTGCTGGGAGGACTTGCCCACGGCCTTGGCCAGGGCCTGGCCTTCCTGGGCACACTGCGTCATCAGCTCCGTCACCGGTGTCCATTCACCGGGGCCCGGCAACGGGCTGCCTTCCAGCCTGGACAGGGTCAGCAGGTCGCCGACGAGCGTCTGCATGCGATGGGCCTGCTGGGCCATCAGGGTCAGGTAGCGCTCGCGTTCTTCCTCGTCCAGCGGCAGGGTCTGCAAAGTCTCGACAAAACCCGTGAGCACCGTCAGCGGCGTACGGATCTCGTGGGAGACATTGGCGACGAAATCGCGGCGCATCGCCTCCGCCTGCTCCAGCACCGTGACGTCGCGCGACAGCAGCAGCTTGCGCCCTTCACCGTAGGGATGCAGGTGCACCGCGAGCTTGATCGGCCTGGACGGCAGACTCCTCGGCCCGGGAATGACGATGTCGCGCCCGAAGCTGCCGCTGTGGTAATAGGCCGCGAAGGCCGGATCGCGCATCAGGTTGGTCACCTGCTGCATCAGGTCGCGCTGGGGGTCGATGCCGAACTGGTCCGCCGCCGTCTGGTTGCACCACTCGATGCGGCCTTGCGCATCGAGCAGCACCACCCCATTGGGGGAAGCCCCGATCGCAGCCAGGAATTCCTCCAGCCGGTGCCTGGCCTCTGCGGCTTCCAGCTCACGCAAGCGCAAGGCGCGCTGGGCGCGGCTCGACGCCTCGCCCCACATACCGCCGGCCGGCGGCGAGGTGGACACAGCGCCCTGGCGCAGCCAACGGAGCATCCGCGCGCCGCGCCAGGTATCCAGCGCGAGCCACAGCATGCCGCCTGACACCAGTCCCACCGCAGCGCCGCGCGCCAGGCCAAGCCACCAGCCCAACAGACCGGCCGCCAGCTGGCAAACGAGAAAGCTGAAAAATCGCCAAGCCATGAATGAGTGCGATGCGGCCCGCGCGGCTCTGGATCGCGAGCCCTGCGGCTACGAAGCGGCCCCGGTGGCAAAGGACGGCGCCGCCAGCCGGTAGCCCGCACCCCGCACGGTTTCTATCATGGCACCGGCGCCGCCCAGTGCCTCGCGCAGGCGCTTCACGTGAACATCGACCGTGCGCTCCTCGATGAACACATGGTCGCCCCAGACCTTGTCGAGCAATTGGGAGCGGCTGTGCACGCGTTCAGGGTGCCTCATGAGGTAGTGCAACAGCTTGAATTCGGTCGGCCCGATCTTCAATGCCCGGCCGCGCCAGGCGAGTCGATGCGCTGCCGCGTCCAGCACCAGCTCGCCGACAGTAACCGTGTCGCCAAGCTGCTCCGGCGCGCGACGGCGCAGCACGGCCCGGATTCGCGCCAACAGTTCCTGGGTCGAAAACGGCTTGGTGATGTAGTCGTCGGCGCCGGCGTCCAGGCCGGCCACCTTGTCGGGTTCGTCGCCGCGCGCTGTCAGCATGAGAATCGGGACGCTCCTGGTGCGGCCGTCCCCGCGCCACTTGCGCGCCAGCGCCAGGCCGCTTTGGCCGGGCAGCATCCAGTCCAGCAAAATCACATCCGGCAGCACCGCATCCAGCTCGCGCTGGGCCGCGACGCCGTCCTCCGCCCACACGGGCTGGAAGCCGTTATGGCGCAGGTTGACCGAAACCAGCTCGGCAATGGCAGGCTCGTCTTCGACGACCAGGACCCGGGGCAGGTTCTTCATAAGGCCAATTTAGCGTACGGCCGACTCGATCTGCTCCATCGACGTGTGCCGGATGTCCGCGCCCTTGACGACGTAGATGATGAATTCGGCGATGTTCTTGGCGTGATCGCCGATGCGCTCGATGGCCTTGGCCACGAACAGCAGATTCAGGCTGGCCGAGATGGTGCGCGGATCTTCCATCATGTAGGTGATGAGCTTGCGCACGAAGCCGCCGAACTCCTGGTCGATCAGGTTGTCTTCCTTGAGAATGGAAACCGCGGCGTTGGCATCCAGCCGGGCGAAGGCGTCCAGCGCCTTGCGCAACAGCCCCGACGCCAGGTCGGCCGCAATGCGCAGTTCGGACGCGGGCAAGGTGCGTCCCTCGCCGCTGTCGATGATGGACTTGACCATGCGGGCGATCTTTTCGGCTTCGTCGCCGGCGCGTTCGAGGTTGGCGGTGGTCTTGGAGATCGCAATGAGCAGGCGCAGGTCGCGGGCGGTGGGCTGGCGCCGGGCGATGATCGACGACAGTTCCCGGTCGATGTCGACTTCGAGCATGTTGACTCGCGCCTCGGCCGCCATCACCTGGTCCGCGGCCTCCCCGCTGAACTGCGACAGCGCATGGACAGCGGTGCGGATCTGCGACTCCACCAGCCCGCCCATCTCCATGACGCGCGTGGAAACGGCGCTGAGCTCGCTGTCGAATTGCGTCGAGAGGTGTTTGTCAGCCATTGCGATCTGCCTTCATCCGAACCGTCCTGTGATGTAGTCTTCCGTCTCTTTGCGCTTGGGTTTGAAAAAGATCTGCTCGGTCTCGCCCACCTCGACCAGGTCCCCCAGGTACATGTAGGCAGTGTAGTCACTGACGCGGGCAGCCTGCTGCATATTGTGGGTAACGATCACCACGGTGTAGTCGCTCTTGAGTTCGGCGATCAGCTCTTCGATCTTGCCGGTGGAGATCGGGTCCAGCGCCGAGCACGGCTCGTCGAGCAGCAGCACCTCGGGCTTGATGGCGATACCGCGCGCGATGCACAGGCGCTGCTGCTGGCCGCCCGACAGGCCGGCCCCACTTTGCGAGATCTTGTCTTTCACCTCGCCCCACAACGCGGCCTTGCGCAGCGCCCATTCCACGCGCTCGTCCATGTCGGTGGCGCTCAGGTTTTCAAACAGGCGCACGCCGAAGGCGATGTTGTCGTAAATCGACATCGGGAACGGCGTGGGCTTCTGGAACACCATGCCGATCCTGGCCCTGATCAAGGCCACGTCCTGCCTGGAGGTGAGCAGGTCTTCGCCATCCAGCACAATCTCGCCTTCGGCGCGCTGGTCGGGATAGAGCTCGAACATGCGGTTGAAGGTGCGCAGCAGCGTCGACTTGCCGCAGCCCGACGGGCCGATGAAGGCAGTGACCTTCTTCTCGGGTATCTCGAGGTTGATCCCCTTGAGGGCATGGAACTTGCCGTAATAGAAGTTCAGGTTCCGCACCGAGATCTTCGAGTTCCGGTTTCGGGTTGTGAGGGTATCCATGGCAAGTCTTTTCAAATCTTGTTGCGCGTCAGGACACGCGCCAGGATGTTCAGCCCCAGCACGGCCGCGGTGATCAGGAACACGCCGGTCCAGGCGAGCTGCTGCCAGTTTTCATAAGGGCTCATCGCGAACTTGAAGATCGTGACCGGCAGGCTGGCCATCGGGTCGGATGGCGATGACGTCCAGAACTGGTTGTTCAGGGCCGTGAAGAGCAAGGGCGCCGTCTCGCCCGAGATGCGGGCCACGGCCAGCAGGATGCCGGTGACCACGCCCGCGCGCGCCGCGCGCAGCGTGATGCTCATGATCACCTTCCACTTGGGAGCGCCCAGTGCGTAAGCGGCTTCGCGCAAACCGGCGGGCACCAGCATGAGCATGTTCTCGGTGGTGCGGATCACGACGGGTATCACGATCAGGGCCAGGGCACCGATACCCGCCCAGCCGGAAAAGCTCTTGTACCGGGCCACGACCACGGCGTACACGAACAGGCCGAGCACGATCGAAGGGGCGGACAGCAGGATGTCGTTGACGAACCGGGTGAGCGAGCCCAGCCAGCCCTTGGTGTCGTACTCGGCCAGATAGATGCCGGCCATGATCCCGATCGGCGTGCCGACGAAGGTCGCCAGCATCACCATCACGAATGAACCGTAGATCGCGTTGGCAAGACCCCCTGCTTCGTTGGGCGGGGGAGTCATCTGCGTCAATGTGGCCCAGGTGAGGCCGCTGACGCCCAGGCGCACGGTGTCCCAGAGAATCCAGACCAGCCAGAAAACGCCGAACAGCATGGCCGCCAGCGACAGCGACAGCGCTGCCCGGTTGATGCGCTTGCGCTGGGCGAACTTGCGCTCGCGCTCCTGGCTCTGATCGGCCGCCCGCATCAGGCCCTCGCCGGTGCCGGCAACTGCGCCCCCCTGCTTGCTTACCGCCGTCGCAACGCCGTTCGACTCAGTCTCCTTTGCGCCTCGGGATGACCCGGCGGTGTTCATGACTTCGCCCCTTCGTTCTTCCTCAGCCGCGCCAGCAGGATCTTGGACAGCGCGAGCACGACGAAGGTGATGAAGAACAGCACCAGGCCCAGGTACATCAATGCCGCCTGATGCAGGCCACTGGCCGCTTCGGCGAATTCGTTGGCCAGCGCCGAGGTGATGCTGTTGGCGGCCTGGAACAGCGACAGCGAATCGAGCTGGTTGAAGTTTCCGATCACGAAGGTGACGGCCATGGTTTCGCCCAGCGCGCGGCCCAGGCCCAGCATGATGCCGCCGATCACGCCGGCCTTGGTATAGGGCAGCACCACCTTGAACACCACCTCCCATGTGGTAGAACCCAGCGCGTATGCGGATTCCCTGAGCATCGGCGGCGTGACGTCGAACACGTCGCGCATCACGGCGGCGATGAAGGGAATGATCATGATCGCCAGGATGATGCCGGCCGACAAAATGCCGATGCCCACCGGCGGCCCGGACACCAGCGCGCCCAGGTAAGGCACGTTGGCAAAAAGCGATTGCAGAGGCTGTTGCACATAGGTGGCCAGGATGGGGCTGAACACCAGCAGGCCCCACATGCCGTAGACGATGGAAGGCACCGCCGCCAGCAGTTCGATCGCGGTTCCCAGCGGGCGCTTGAGCCACGCCGGTGAAAGCTCGGTGAGGAACAGCGCGATCCCGAAGCTCACCGGCACTGCAATGATCAGCGCGATCAACGAAGTCGACAGCGTCCCATAGATCATAACCAGGCCGCCGAACTCGCCGGCGACCGGATCCCATACCTTGTTCGAGAGGAAGCCCAGGCCGTATTTCTCGATCGCGGGCCACGCGCCCATGACCAACGACAGCAGGATACCGGCCAGCAGCCCCAGCGTCAGCTGGGCCGCCCCCCTGGCGGCCCAGCCGAACAGCACGTCCACCCAAGCGGCGCTGCGCGCGGGGCGCGCCGGTGGGGGTGTCATCTCGCGCGCGTGGCCCTTGGCAGCCAGGTCAAAAGGGATCTCATGGGCCGCAAGTGTAGAGGACATTGGCCTGGCCAAGGTGCTGCCAACCGTCCGGTCCGAGAGCCTCTTACTTGTACGCGATCGGCTTGCCCGATGCGTCCTTGATCCCGCTCCAGGCCTTCTCGATCTGGGTCTTCACCCCGGTCGGCATCGGCACGTAGTCCAGGTCATCGGCCGTCTTGTCGCCGTTCTTGTAGGCCCACTCGAAGAACTTGAGCGCCGCCGCCCCTTCGGCAGGCTTGTCCTGGGTCTTGTACATCAGGATGAAGGTGGCCCCGGTGAGCGGCCACGAGTCCTTGCCGGGCTGGTTGGTCAGGATCTGGTAGAAGCTCTTGTTCCAGTCCGCGCCCGCGGCCGCGGCCTTGAATGCCTTCTCGTCGGGGGCGACGAAGTTGCCCGCCGCGTTCTGCATTTGGGCATAGATCATCTTGCTCTGCTTGACGTAGGCGTACTCGACGTAGCCAATGGAGTTGGGCAGGCGATTGACAAAAGCGGCGACGCCTTCATTGCCCTTGCCGCCGGCGCCGGCCGGCCAGTTCACGGCTGTGCCCTCACCCACCTTGGTTTTCCACTCCACGTTTACCTTGGACAGGTAATTGGTGAAGATGAAGGTGGTGCCCGAGCCGTCGGCGCGGCGCACCGGCGCGATCGCCGCATCGGGCAATGGCAGCGACGGGTTCAGTGCCTTGATCGCCGGGTCGGTCCACTTGGTGATCTTGCCCAGGTAGATGTCGCCCAGCACCTGGCCGTTGAGCTTGAGCTGGCCCGAAGCGATGCCCTTGATGTTGACGACCGGCACCACCCCGCCGATCACGGTTGGGAACTGCAACTGGCCCTTCTTGGCCAGATCCTCATCGGTCAGAGGCATGTCGGAAGCGCCGAAGGCCACGGTCTTGGAATCGATCTGCTTGATACCGGCGCCGGAACCGACCGGCTGGTAATTGATCTTGACGCCGGTGATCTTGTTGTAGTCGGCCGCCCACTTGGCGTACAGCGGAGCCGGGAAGGTACCGCCGGCGCCGGTGATGTCCTCGGCCGCGGCCAAGCCCGCAAAGCAAAGGGCGGCCAGGCCGACTGTGGTAAATCGCACGTTGATGTTCATCGTTAGACCTCAGGGGTTGTGGTGAGATGAGCCGACTCTAGGTGGCTTTTGTGACAGCGCTATGACAAGGCGTCATCGCCGCAAACCCAGCCGTACCGCCGCTCGTCATCCGATAGACACAGTCCGGTCATGAAGCCGTCGCCGGGCATCGGTACGCTCCACCGCAGTTCTTGACTGGAGGGAACATGAATCTGCCGATTCAAATCGAGAGCTGGCACAGCGCCTTGAGCTGTGCCGCCGCTCTGGTGCTGAACACAACGGCAACGGCTTGGGCGCTGCCCGCCAACTCAACGGTGGCGCGCAGCGTCACTGTCGCGCAGATCGTCGACTCCTCGCCGCAGCGGCAAGACGTCTTCGAGGATTTCCCGATCGCCTCGGCTTGACGGGTATGTTGACGCACCCGCGCCAGCCAAAGCCCCGTTGCGTTATTTCAATGCTTCAACTATCATTGAAATGTGTTGAACGACGAAAAAAGCGACGAAGCGCAGGCGGTCAAGGCCCTGGCTGCGCTGGCACAGGCCCAGCGCCTGCGCGCATTTCGCGCCCTCGTCATAGCCGGCCCGGAAGGCCTGACGCCCGGCGCGATGGCAGAGCAGTTGGGTGCGGCGCCCAGCGCCCTGTCCTTCCACCTGAAGGAACTGACCCATGCAGGCATGGTTACCTGCGAGCCGCGCGGACGCAACCTGATCTATCGCGCCCATTTCGACCAGATGAACGCTTTGCTGGCCTATCTCACTGAGCATTGTTGCGAGGGCCACGCGTGCGCGATCGGTCCGGCCGCGGGCTGCGCCACCTGCTGACCGGAACCGCCCGATGAACCTGGCCGACACACTCAACCTGGGTTGCCTGTGCACCACCTTGCAACCTGACCTGCTGCAACGGGAGCTGGAAGGCTTCCCGGGCATGGCCCAGGAACTGGCCGCCAGCCGGCCGCATCTGTTTTCTGCCACACCCGTGTACGTCTGCGCTGACGATTACACGGTGATGGAACGCAGCGTCGCCGCCCTGGATCGCGTGAGCGCCCTGCCCGGCTATCAGGCCAGCGTCCTGCACCGCGCGCCTGAGATTGCGTCCAAGGCATTCGGGCCGCGCGGCGCATTCATGGGTTACGACTTCCACTTGAGCGCCCAGGGGCCACGCCTGATCGAGATCAACACCAACGCGGGCGGCGCATTTCTGCACGCCGCGGCGACGCGGGCCCATCGCTCGTGCTGCGAGCCCATGGACCGCATGTTCGATGCGCCGGGCGGACAGAACGGGCTTGAACGGGCTTTCATCGACATGTTTCGGGCGGAGTGGCGAGCCCAGCGCGGCGACGCGCCGCTGCGCTCGATCGCGATCGTCGATGACGGGCCCGGGCAGCAATACCTCGCGCCCGAGTTCGAGCTGGCGCGCGAGATGTTTCTGGCGCATGGCATCCACGCCGTCGTCGCCGATCCGCGGCAGCTTCAATGGCGCAACGGCGCGCTGTGGCATCCGGCCCTGCCGCAAGGCATACCCGTCGACCTGGTCTACAACCGGCTGACGGACTTCGATTTGTCCGAGACACACCACGCAAACCTGCGCGAGGCCTATGTGAGCGGCGCGACCGTGGTGACACCCCATCCGCGTGCGCACGCGCTGCACGCCGACAAGCGCAACCTCGTCACGCTGAGCGACGATGTGCTCCTGGGCGCGTGGGACGCTTCGCCCGCCGACCGCGCACTGCTGCGGGCCGTGCTGCTTCCCACCCAGCTGGTGACTGCGGCCAACGCCGGGCAACTGTGGGCGCAGCGCCGGCAACTGTTCTTCAAGCCCGCCACCGGCTACGGTTCCAAAGCGGCTTACCGGGGCAACAAGCTCACGCGACGGGTGTGGAGCGAGATCCTGGCCGGCACCTTCGTGGCCCAGGCGCTGGCGCTGCCGAGCGAGCGGCTGGTCGACGTGGCGGGCGTCCCCACGCGATTGAAGCTCGACATCCGGGCCTATGCGTACGGCGGGCAGATCCAACTGCTGGCCGCAAGAACCTATTCGGGCCAGACCACCAACTTCCGCACCGCAGGCGGCGGCTTCTCGCCCGTTATCGTGCTGCCCTCATTGACCGATACTCGCCAGCTCGAATGCGGCGATGAAGCGGCTGCGAGTGCAATCAGCCGGCCTTGACGGCTTCAGCCAGCCGCTCGGCTGTCTGGCGGGCCTGGGTCGCGTCACGGGCTTCCACCATCACGCGCAACACCGGCTCGGTGCCGCTCGCGCGGATCAGGACCCGGCCATGGCCATCGAGCTGCGCTTCCGCGCGGCGCGTCTCGGTCGCCAGCGGAACGCTCTTCTTCCAGTCCTGCCCCGCCTTCAGCCGGACGTTGATCAGCGTCTGCGGGAACAGGCTCACGCCCTCCAGCAGTTGGCCGAGGCTGCGGCCGCTGCGCACGACGGCCATGAGCACCTGCAACGCGCTGATCAGTCCATCGCCCGTGGTGTGCTTGTCCAGCGCCAGCAGATGGCCTGAACCCTCGCCGCCGAGGATCCACCCGCGCTTTTCGAGCTCCTCCAGGACATAGCGGTCACCGACCTTGGCCCGCACGAACTCGACGCCACGCGATTGGAACGCGACTTCCACCGCCATGTTCGTCATCAGCGTGCCGACCACGCCGGCGACGGCTTCACCCCGATCCAGGCGATCGGAGGCAACCAGGTAAAGCAGTTCGTCGCCGTTGTACAAACGGCCTTGCGCATCCACCAGCTGCACCCGGTCGGCGTCGCCGTCCAGCGCGATCCCGAAGTCGGCCTTGTTGGCCAGCACCGCAGCCACCAGCGCTTCCGGGTGGGTGGCGCCGACCTGGTCGTTGATGTTCAGCCCGTCGGGGGCACAGCCGATGCAGATCACCTCGGCGCCGAGTTCGTGGAAGACCTTGGGCGCGATGTGGTAGGCCGCCCCGTGCGCAGCGTCGACCACGATGGTGAGACCCCGCAAGGTCAGGTCGTGGGCGAAAGTGCTCTTGCAGAACTCGATGTAACGCCCGGCGGCATCGTCCAGGCGCCGGGCCTTGCCCAGGCCGGCCGAGTCGGCCCAGGCCGGCGGCTCCTGCAGCGCGGCCTCGACGGCCAGCTCCCACTCGTCGCTCAGCTTGGCGCCCTGGTCGCTGAAGAACTTGATGCCGTTGTCCGGGTAGGGGTTGTGGCTCGCGCTGATGACCACGCCCAGGCTGGCGCGCTGCGCGCGCGTCAGATACGCGACGCCCGGTGTGGGCAACGGGCCGAGCAGCACCACGTCGACCCCGGCCGAGTTGAAGCCCGACTCGAGCGCGCTTTCCAGCATGTAGCCCGAAATGCGCGTGTCCTTGCCGATCAGCACCGTGGGCCGTTGTTCGGTCTTCTTGAGCACGCGGCCCACGGCATGCGCCAGCCGCAGCACGAAGTCGGCGGTGATGGGGGGCTGGCCCACCGTGCCACGGATACCGTCGGTGCCGAAGTAGGTTCTGCTCATAGGTCTTGATCCCTGCGTTTGTTGTTTTCAGCTGCAATCACGGCGGCGCGCACCTTCAGCGCGGCCACAGTCTCCTTGACATCGTGCACGCGCACAACGTGCGCCCCGCGCTCGACCGCCAGCAGGGCCGCTGCCACGCTCGGGGCCAGCCTCTCCTGGACGCCCAGCCCGGTCACGGCTCCCAGCGAGGACTTGCGCGACCAGCCTACCAGCAGCGCATAGCCGCCGACCAGCAATTCGCGCTGGCGCGCCAGCAAGGCAAAATTCTGTTCCACGGTCTTGCCAAAGCCGATGCCGGGATCCCAGGCAATCCGGTCCGGCGCGACCCCGAGTTCACGCAGGGCATGGGATGCGCGCTCCAGGAATTGCACGACCTGGGGCACCGCATCGCCCTGCATGGGGGAGAGCTGCATCGACTGGGGTTCACGGTGCATATGCATCAGGCAGATGCCGCAACGCGGATGCGCGGCGACGGCGTCCCGCGCCTCGGGCTGGCGCAGCCCGCTGATGTCGTTGATGATGTCGACCCCGAGATCCAGCGCCTGGCGCATGACCTCGGGCTTGTAGGTGTCCACCGAGATCGGGATTGCGAACTTGACCGCCTCGCGCAGCACCGGCAGCACCCGGCCGAGCTCTTCGGCCAGCGGCACCGCCGCGATCCCCGGCCGGCTGGATTCGCCGCCGATGTCCAGCATGTGCGCGCCGTCGGCCAGGAGCTTTTCGCATTGGGCCAGTGCCGAACGGGTGCTGCCGAAGCGGCGCCCGTCCGAGAAGGAGTCGGGCGTGACGTTGACAATGCCCATCACCCTGGGTACGGACAGGTCGATCCGGTGGCGCGAGGTTTCCCAATGCATGGAGCGATTTTCACCCATCAAAGTGCAAGGGGGCCACGAGGCCCCCTTGTTTTCACCTCCGCGCAGCGTGCTGCGCGTTACGCCACCGTCGTGGCCGGTTCGGTCGCCACCGGTGAGCCGCCCGATCCACCACTGCCGGAGGGGGGCGTGCGCGGGGTCCAGTCCTTGGGCGGGCGCGGATCCTTGCCCGCCATGATGTCGTCGATCTGCTCGGCGTCGATGGTTTCCCACTCCAGCAGGGCCTTGGCCATGGCGTGCATCTTGTCCTTGTTGTCCTCGATCAGGCGCCGCGCCAGGTTGTACTGCTCGTCGATGATGCGGCGCACTTCCTCGTCCACCTTCTGCATCGTCTGCTCGCTCATGTTGGTGGTCTTGGTCACCGAACGGCCCAGGAACACCTCGCCCTCGTTCTCGGCGTACACCATCGGCCCCAGCGCGTCGGTCATGCCATAGCGCATCACCATGTCGCGGGCCAGCTGGGTGGCGCGCTCGAAGTCGTTGGAAGCGCCGGTGGTCATCTGGTTCATGAACACCTCTTCGGCAATCCGGCCGCCGAACAGCATGCTGATCTGGTTGAGCATGTATTCGCGGTCGTAGCTGTAGCGGTCCTGCGCCGGCAGGCTCATGGTCACGCCCAGGGCCCGGCCACGCGGAATGATGGTCACCTTGTGCACCGGGTCGCACTTGGGCAGCAGTTTGCCGATCAGGGCGTGGCCCGACTCGTGGTACGCCGTATTGCGGCGCTCTTCCTCGGGCATGACCATGCTCTTGCGCTCGGGCCCCATGAAGATCTTGTCCTTGGCCTTCTCGAAGTCCTGCATCTCGACCACGCGGGCGTTGCGGCGCGCAGCCATCAGGGCGGCTTCGTTGCAGAGGTTGGCCAGATCGGCGCCGGACATGCCGGGGGTGCCGCGTGCAATGATGCTCGGGTTGACGTCCTGGCCGATCGGGATCTTGCGCATGTGGACGTTCAGGATCTGTTCGCGGCCCCGGATATCGGGCAGCTGGACGTAGACCTGGCGGTCGAAGCGCCCCGGACGCAGCAAGGCGGCGTCCAGGATGTCGGGACGGTTGGTGGCAGCGACCACGATCACGCCGAGGTTGGTTTCGAAACCGTCCATCTCGACCAGCATCTGGTTCAGGGTCTGCTCGCGCTCGTCATTGCCGCCGCCCAGGCCGGCGCCGCGCTGGCGGCCGACCGCATCGATTTCGTCGATGAAGATGATGCAAGGGGCGTTCTTCTTGGCGTTCTCGAACATGTCGCGCACGCGGGCCGCGCCCACGCCGACGAACATTTCGACGAAATCCGAGCCGGAAATGCTGAAGAAGGGAACCTTGGCTTCGCCCGCGATGCCCTTGGCCAGCAGGGTCTTGCCGGTGCCTGGCGGACCCACCAGCAGCAGGCCGCGCGGAATGCGGCCACCCAGCTTCTGGAATTTCTGCGGATCCTTCAGGAAGTCGACTACCTCCTTCACCTCTTCTTTGGCTTCATCACACCCGGCAACATCGGCGAAAGTAACCTGGTTGTTGTTCTCGTCGAGCATGCGCGCCTTGCTCTTGCCGAAGCTGAAGGCGCCGCCCTTGCCGCCGCCCTGCATCTGGCGCATGAAGTAGATCCAGACCCCGATCAGGAGCAGCATCGGCCCCCAACTGACCAGCAGCGTCATCAGCAGAGAACCCTCCTCGCGCGGCTTGACGTCGAACTTCACGCCGTAATTGATGAGGTCGCCCACCAGCCCACGGTCGAGATAAGTCGCTGTGGTGCGGACCTTCCGGTCATCCGTGGTGATGGCGATGATGTCGGTGCCGCCCTGGCCCTCCTGGATGATCGCGCTCTTGATGTGCTTGTTGCGAACTTCCTCGAGGAAATCCGAGTAACCCATCACGCTCGCCCCGGCGGCACCGCGCGTGTCGAACTGCTTGAAAACGGTAAACAGCACGAGGGCGATGACCAGCCACACGGCAATTTTGGAAAACCACTGATTATTCAACTGCATCTCCGGAAACAGTACTTCCCTAGTTGCTGCCCATTCTAGGCGTTTCAAGCCATGGAATGATGTATTTTGGCTACGGCCGCCATAGGCCGGCAGGGGCATCGGGGCGGTCTCAGACCCGCCTTGTCTTCAACCCGATGCCCACCAGGAAGGTTTCGGAGGACTTGTCGCGTGAGGCCTTGGGTTTCAGAGGTTTGACGATGCGAAAAGTTTCCTTGAACAGCTTGACCAGCTGGCTGTAGCCGTTGCCATGAAACACCTTGGTGACCAGGGCGCCCTCCGGCTTGAGGTGGCCGATCGAGAATTCGACGGCCAGCTCGACCAGATCGGTGATGCGCGCGGTGTCCGCGGATTCGATGCCCGACAGGTTGGGCGCCATATCGGAGACCACCACGTCCGCCTGGCGCCCGGCCATGGCCTGCTCCAGACGGGCCAACACCTCCGGCTCGCGGAAATCGCCCTGGATGAAGACCACGCCCTCCACCGGCTCCATCGGCAGGATGTCCAGCGCGAGGATGGTGCCGTTCAATTCGCCCGCAGCGGCACCGCCAGGCGAGAGCTTGCGTCGCAGGTACTGGCTCCACGCTCCCGGGGCCGATCCCAGGTCGACCACCAGGTGCCCCGGCTTGATCAGGCCCAGGCTTTCGTCGATCTCCTTGAGCTTGTAGGCGGCCCGGGCGCGATATCCTTCCTTTTTCGCCAGCTTGACATAGGGGTCGTTGACATGGTCGTTCAACCATGCCCTGTTCACCTTCTTGCTTTTCGTCTTGATTTTCATGATCTTTCGGAGACAACCGGCCCCGCCGGTTGCGTTGCAGGCCAGCTTTGCCCGCAAAGTTAAGGCGCGAATACGCCGGCCGCAGACATAATAGTTCCCATGCCTGCTATTCAACTGACCATCGCCCAGCGCAAGGAACATCGCGCGCAAGCTCATCACCTGGACCCTGTGGTCATGATCGGCAATGACGGCCTGACCCCGGCCGTCAAGAAGGAGACCGACGCAGCGCTCAACGCCCACGGCCTTATCAAGATCCGGGTGCTCGGCGACGACCGCGCCCAACGCGAGGCCATGTTCCAGGAGCTGGCCGAGCAGCTCAACGCCGCCCCGATCCAGCATATCGGGAAGTTGCTGGTGCTGTGGCGACCGCAGCCTGAGAAATCCGAGCGCGCTCAGGACGAGGACCGTATGCCCGGCCCGCGTGATTTCAAAGTGCTCAAGTACAGCAAGCGCGGCGGCCAGCGCCCCGAGGTCAAGACCCTGCGCGTGCTGGGCAACCAGCGGCTCACACCGGGCGGGCAAGTCAGGCGCGCCAAGAAACCCAAGCAGAAGTCGATCAAGAAGGGCCGGCAGACCTGATTGGCGCCACCTTCCACAAGACCACGCCCGCGCACAGCCACTGCAACACATACATCCCGCTGCCGAGGCTGTGCCACAGTCTCAGGTTCGCGCGGGCCACGATCCTCGGCGCGACCGCGAACTCGGACAACAGCGCCAGCAGCACGCCCCCGACCACGAACATCAGCGCGCCCTGAGCCCAGTCCATCCGTGCCGTATCGCGATCCGACCTGGACACGAACAGCAGCAGCATGCCGCAGCCCAGCGCGACCCAGGTCTGCGCCGAGAACAGCCGGGCTGCCATGTTCCCGGCCAGGGCGGGCGAAGGCATGTAGGCGAAGAGCATGGGAACGACCAGGAAGCCGGTGGTCGTGAGACTGCCCCACCACAGCGCGGCGGCCAGCACCGGAACGCGCGCCTTCCAGCCGGCCCCGGACCCCATCACAGGCATCGCCTCCAGGTCGCCAGAAGCAATCCCATGGCCGCCACTCAAAGGTAGGAGACCGCCACGATCTCGTAGTGCTTGACGCCGCCCGGCGCCTGCACCTCGGCGGTGTCGCCCTGCTCCTTGCCGATCAGCGCGCGCGCGATCGGGCTGGAGATATTGATCAGGCCGTGCTTCAGGTCGGCTTCATCCTCGCCGACGATCTGGTATCTGACGCGCTCGCCGCTGGCTTCCTCTTCCAGTTCCACCGTCGCGCCGAACACCACCTTGCCGCCCGCGTCCACCTGGGCCGGATCGATGATCTGCGCGGCCGCCAGCTTGCTCTCGACTTCCTGGATGCGCCCCTCGATAAAGCCCTGCCGATCCTTGGCGGCCTCGTACTCGGCATTTTCGGACAGGTCACCCTGGGCCCGCGCCTCGGAAATGGCTTTGATCACCGAATGCCGGTCGACGGTCTTGAGCTTGTGCAGCTCGGCCTTGAGCTTCTCGGCGCCGCGTTTGGTGAGAGGGATGGTAACCATGTGATGTCTCGCGAAATAAAAGTAAAACCGCCGGACGTTGCCGACCGGCGGTGTTTTCGATGCCTGAATTATGCGCGAAAGCGCACCATTGCGAGCCGGGCACCCCGGCGGGGTCCGGCGGGGGCTCAGGCGGCCAGCTGGGCGTGCAGCTCCTGCAGCGAGTAGACGTCCAGGTTGTCCATGTACTTCATGCCTTCCACCGCCGCCTCGGCGCCGGCGATGGTGGTAAAAGTGGTCACTCGGGCCAGCAACGACGAGGTGCGGATGGTGCGCGAGTCGGAAATGGCGTTGCGCCGCTCTTCCACGGTGTTGATCACCATCACGATCTCGTTGTTCTTGATCATGTCCACCACGTGGGGACGCCCCTCGGTCACCTTGTTCACCGACTCGCACGGGATGCCCGCCGCGTTGATCGCCGCGGCTGTACCCTTGGTGCCGGCGATGAGGAAGCCTTGTGCGGCCAGCTGGCGCGCCACCTCGACGGCGCGCGGCTTGTCGCTGTTCTTGACGGTGAGGAACACCTTTCGCACCGGATCGCTGGGACGCGGCATCTTGGTGCCCGCGCCGATCTGGCTCTTGATAAACGCTTCGCCGAACGTCTTGCCGACACCCATCACCTCGCCGGTGGACTTCATCTCCGGGCCGAGGATGGTGTCGACGCCGGGGAACTTGACGAACGGGAACACCGCTTCCTTGACGCTGAAGTAAGGCGGCGTGACCTCCTTCGCGATGCCCTGCGACGCGAGCGACTGGCCGACCATGCAGCGCGCGGCCACCTTGGCCAGCTGGATGCCGGTGGCCTTGCTCACGAAGGGCACGGTGCGGGAAGCCCGGGGGTTCACCTCCAGCACATAGATCACGTCCTTGCCGTCCTTTTCCTGGATGGCGAACTGCACGTTCATCAGCCCGACCACGTTCAAGGCGCGCGCCATGGCCGAGGTCTGGCGCTTCATCTCATCGATGGTCGCTTTGGACAGCGAGTACGGCGGCAGCGAGCAGGCGGAGTCGCCGCTGTGCACGCCGGCCTGCTCGATATGCTCCATCACCCCGCCGATGAAGGTCTCCTTGCCGTCCGACAGGCAATCCACGTCGCACTCGATCGCATCGTTGAGGAAACGATCCAGCAGCACCGGCGAGTCGTGCGAGACCTTGACAGCCTCGCGCATGTAGCGCTCCAGATCGCGCTGCTCGTGCACGATCTCCATGGCGCGCCCGCCCAGCACGTAGCTGGGCCGTACCACCAGCGGGTAGCCCAGGGCTGCGGCCTTTTCCAGCGCTTCCGGCTCGGTACGCGCAGTGGCGTTGGGCGGCTGCAGGAGCTTGAGCTCATGCAACAGCTTCTGGAAGCGTTCGCGGTCCTCGGCCGCGTCGATCATGTCGGGACTGGTGCCGATGATCGGCACGCCCTCGGCCTCCAGGTCCAGCGCCAGCTTGAGCGGCGTCTGGCCGCCGTACTGGACGATCACGCCCAGCGGTTTTTCCTTGTCGACGATCTCCAGCACATCTTCCAGCGTGACCGGTTCGAAGTAAAGGCGGTCGCTGGTGTCGTAATCGGTCGACACGGTTTCCGGGTTGCAGTTGACCATGATGGTCTCGTAGCCGTCCTCGCGCAGCGCGAACGCGGCGTGAACGCAGCAGTAATCGAACTCGATGCCCTGGCCGATGCGGTTGGGCCCGCCTCCCAGTACCATGATCTTCTTGCGGTTCGTCGGCTCCGCCTCGCACTCGTCCTCATAGGTCGAGTACATGTAGGCCGTGTTGGTGGCGAATTCCGCGGCGCAGGTGTCAACCCGCTTGTAGACCGGTCGCACGCCAAGCGCATGACGCTTGTCGCGGATCACCTTTTCGGTGGTCTTGAGCTGGCGCGCCAGGCGCCGATCCGAAAAACCCTTCTTCTTGAGCATCGTCAGGGTCGGCGCGTCGATCTGGTCGAGGCGGGTTTTCTCCAGCTCGAGCTCGATCTTCACGATCTCCTCGATCTGCACCAGGAACCACCGGTCGATCTTCGTCAGGTCGTAGACCTCGTCCACCGTCATGCCCTGGGCAAAGGCATCGCCGACGTACCAGATGCGCTCGGGACCCGGTTCGCCGAGCTCCTTTTCCAGCACCTCGCGGTCCTGGGTCTTCTCGTTCATGCCGTCGACGCCCACTTCCAGGCCGCGCAGCGCCTTCTGGAAGGACTCCTGGAACGTGCGGCCCATGGCCATCACTTCGCCCACCGACTTCATCTGCGTGGTCAGGCGCGAATCGGCCTGGGGAAACTTCTCGAAGGCGAACCGCGGGATCTTGGTGACCACGTAATCGATACTGGGCTCGAAGCTGGCCGGCGTGGCGCCGCCGGTGATTTCGTTGCGCAGTTCGTCCAGCGTGTAGCCGACCGCCAGCTTGGCCGCGACCTTGGCGATCGGGAAGCCGGTCGCCTTGGACGCCAGGGCCGAGGACCGCGACACCCGCGGATTCATCTCGATCACGATCATGCGACCGTCGAGCGGATTCACCGCGAACTGCACGTTGGAACCGCCGGTGTCCACGCCGATCTCGCGCAGCACCGCCAGCGAGGCGTTGCGCATGATCTGGTATTCCTTGTCGGTCAGCGTCTGGGCCGGCGCGACGGTGATCGAGTCGCCGGTGTGCACCCCCATCGGATCCAGGTTCTCGATCGAGCACACGATGATGCAGTTGTCCGCCTTGTCGCGCACCACTTCCATCTCGAACTCTTTCCAGCCGACCAGCGATTCCTCGATCAGCAGTTCGCTGGTGGGAGACGCCTCCAGGCCGCGCTTGCAGATCACCTCGAACTCTTCCGAGTTGTAGGCGATGCCGCCACCGGTGCCGCCGAGCGTGAAGCTGGGGCGAATCACGGCCGGAAAACCCAGGGTCTTCTGGACGCCCCAGGCCTCTTCCATCGAGTGGGCAATGCCGGAGCGCGCCGAGCCCAGGCCGATCCGCGTCATGGCGTCCTTGAACTTCAGGCGATCCTCGGCCTTGTCGATGGCCTCCGGGCTGGCGCCGATCAGCTCGACCTGGTACTTGTTCAGCACGCCCTGGTGCCACAGGTCCAGCGCGCAGTTCAGCGCGGTCTGTCCCCCCATGGTCGGCAGGATCGCGTCGGGCCTCTCCTTGGCGATGATCTTCTCGACCGTCTGCCAGGTGATGGGCTCGATGTAGGTGACGTCGGCCGTGGCCGGGTCGGTCATGATCGTCGCCGGGTTGCTGTTGATCAGGATGACTTTGTAGCCCTCCTCGCGCAGGGCCTTGCAGGCCTGCACGCCCGAGTAGTCGAATTCGCAGGCCTGGCCGATGATGATCGGGCCGGCGCCGATGATCAGGATGCTCTTGATGTCTGTGCGCTTGGGCATTACTTTTTCTCTTCCATGAGCCCGATGAAGCGATCGAACAGGTAGCCGACGTCGTGCGGGCCGGGCGACGCTTCCGGGTGGCCCTGGAAGCAGAACGCCGGCCTGTCGGTGCGCGCCAGTCCCTGCAGCGTGCCGTCGAACAGGCTCAAGTGCGTGGCGCGCAGGTTGGCGGGCAGCGTCTTTTCGTCCACGGCAAATCCGTGATTCTGGCTGGTGATGCTGACGCGGCCGTTGTCCAGGTCCTTGACCGGGTGGTTGGCGCCGTGATGGCCGAACTTCATCTTGAAGGTCCTGGCCCCGGAAGCGAGCGCCATGATCTGGTGACCCAGGCAGATGCCGAAGGTGGGATAGCCGCATTCAACCAGGTCGCGCGTGGCTTCGATGGCGTAGTCGCAGGGCTGAGGATCCCCGGGCCCGTTGGACAGGAAAATGCCGTCGGGCTTGAGCTTCTTGACTTCGGACGCCGGGGTCGTGGCGGGCACCACCGTGACACGGCAGCCGCGCCCGGCCAGCATGCGCAGGATGTTCTTCTTCACGCCGTAATCGAAGGCCACCACATGGTGCCTGGCCGACTTTTGCTCGCCATAGCCCGAGCCCAGGTGCCATTCGGTCTGGGTCCACTCGTAGGGCTGGTTCACGGACACCACCTTGGCGAGGTCGAGACCGGCCATGTTGGGCGCGCTACGGGCGGCCGCGACGGCCTTGTCGATGCGTGCGGGCGTGATTTCCTCACCCGCGGCCAGGCCGACGATGCAGCCGTTCTGCGCGCCCTTGGTGCGCAGCATGCGCGTGAGCTTGCGGGTGTCGATGTTGGCGATGGCCACCGTGCCCTGGTCGCGCAGGTACTGCGACAGGGTCTGGCGGGCGCGGAAGTTGGAGGCGATCAGCGGCAGGTCGCGAATGATCAGGCCCGCGGCGTGGACCTTGCTGGCTTCGACATCCTCTTCATTGACGCCGTAGTTGCCGATGTGCGGATACGTGAGGGTCACGATCTGCTGGCAGTAGCTCGGGTCGGTGAGGATTTCCTGGTAGCCGGTCATCGCCGTGTTGAACACGACCTCGCCGGTGGTGGAGCCGGTGGCCCCGATCGAATTGCCAAGAAAGACCGTGCCGTCTGCAAGCGCCAGGATGGCGGGCGGGAAGGTTCCCTGTTGAGACAAAAGCACTGGGTTCTCCGGATGGTGACGGGTACGCCCAGGGATCAAGTGCGGCGCACCGGAGGCTCCGGCTGCTGCTTTTGTCAGGGATTTGGCTTGGATGCGCTAGGCGTACGGGTTAGCGGGAAAGCCCTTAATTATAGCCGAGGGCCTTCAATTCCCCGCTCCCGCATGGTCATTGCGGGCGTCTCATCCGGCTTGGCCGGCAGCGCTCGCATGCAGGCAGATCGCGGCCGCGGAGGCAACGTTCAGCGATTCTTCGCCGCCGGGCTGGACGATGCGCGCCGCCAGCCGGGCCTGGGCTGCGATGGCCTGGCTGACCCCCTGACCTTCGTGACCGAATGCCCAGGCGCAAGGCCAGGGCAAGCGCTGCCGGTGCAGCCATTCGCCCTCGTGCGAACTGGTGGTAACGATAGGTACCGTCAGTACCTCCAGCGCTTGCGGTGCCAGCCCCTCGACGAGGCGCAGGCCGAAATGAGCGCCCATGCCGGCGCGCAAGACCTTCGGACTCCACAGGGCAGCCGTCCCCTTGATCGCCAGCACCTGGTGAAACCCGAACGCCGCCGCGCAGCGCAGGATCGCGCCCACGTTGCCGGCATCCTGCAAGCGGTCGAGGATGACCGAGGGCGCCGCGCCCTGCACTTCCTGCGCGGCCGGCAAATCCAGCACGAAGGCGATGCGCCCCGGCGATTCCAGGACGCTCAAGCCGGCGAACAGGGCATCCTGGATCACGACCTTCCTGGCCTCCAGGCGCGACCATTCGGGTTCGGCCCGGGTCCAGAGCGACTCGCAGAAGACGGCCATGGCGGGCGGCACGCCCCGCGCCAGCGCGGCGCGGCAGAGATGGTCGCCTTCCAGCCAGACGCGGCCCTGCTTGCGGTATGCGGTGCTGTCCTGGACCAGCCGCCGCAATTCCTTCAGCAAGGCGTTGCCGGCCGAGCTGATGAACTGGGGCTGCGCGGATGTCACGAGACGGTCACGTTGACGACCACGCCGTCCTCGACCCCAACGTCGTCCCCGAGGCTGAAGGTCGCCGCCACCGGACTGAAGAACCTTCGATGGTGGCGGCAGGCGCCGTGCACCCGCAATGCTTCGAGATGTTCCGGTGTGCCGTAACCCTTGTGCGAGGCGAAACCGTATTGCGGAAACTCTTCGTGCAGGGTCTGGCAGAGCCGATCGCGATGCACCTTGGCCAGGATCGACGCCGCCGAGATGGACTTGATTTTCGCGTCGCCGCCGATCACGGCTTCGGCCAGCACGTCCAGCAGCGGCAGGCGGTTGCCGTCGACCATCACCTTGGCCGGCTTGAGACGCAGCCCTTCGACGGCCCTTTTCATCGCCAGCATGGTGGCATGCAGGATGTTCAGCGTGTCGATCTCCTCGACGCTGGCCTGCGCCACCGAGCAGCACAAAGCCTTCTCGAGGATCTGGTCGTACAGGCGATCGCGCTGCAGCGGCGTCAGGACCTTGGAATCGGCCAGGCCGCGAATGCGCCGTGCGTCGTCGAGAATGACCGCGGCCGCGACCACCGGCCCGGCGAGCGGGCCGCGCCCGGCCTCGTCGACGCCCGCCATCAGTCCCACGGGATCCCAGTTGAGGCGCCCCTGCTCAGGTGTGGATGACTTTTTCGATCGCATCGGTGGCCAATGTTGCGGTGTCGCGTCGCAGCATGAAATGCAACGCGGTGAATTTCTCCTGCACGGCCGCCATTCTGGCAGGAGCTTCCAGCCATTCCAACACGGCCGCAGCGAGCGCCTGCGGACTGGCTTGCGCCTGGATCAGTTCGGGCACCACGAATTCGCCGCACAGGATGTTGGGCAGGCCGATCCAGGGCTGCAACTGCTTGGGCCGCATGATGCGGTAGCTCAGCCAGTTGACCGCATAGGCGATCACCATCGGCCGCTTGAACAGCGCCGCCTCCAGCGTGGCCGTGCCGCTGGCGACCAGTGCCGCGTCGCAGGCCGCCAGAACGGTGTGTGACTGGCCGGCGACGATGACAAGGTCGCTACCCAGGCCGGCGGCCCGGGCGGCGTCCTCGACGGCGGAACGCCGCGCCGGCATCGTCGGCACGACCAGCTTGATGCCGGGCCGCGCCTGCCGGACCTGCGCGGCCGCCGCGAAGAACCGCCGCGCGAGATGATGAACCTCCGATGCCCGGCTGCCGGGCAGGATGGCGAGGACCTCCCCGGCTTCTTCCAGTCCCAGCGCGCGCCGGGCGGCGGCCTTGTCCGGCGCCATAGGGATCACGCTGGCCAGCGGGTGTCCCACGTAAGTCGAGGCGATGCCGTGCTGGCGCAGCAGCTCGGGTTCGAAAGGGAAAATGCACAGCACGTGGTCGGCGCTGCGCCGGATCTTCTCGGCACGCTCGGCGCGCCAGGCCCAGATCGAGGGGCAGACGAAGTGCACCGTCTTGATGCCGCGCGCCTTCAGGGCCGCCTCGAGGTCGAGGTTGAAGTCAGGGGCATCGACACCGATAAAGGCCTGTGGCGGATCGCGCAGCAGGCGTTGCCTGAGCTGATTGCGGATACCCACGAGCTCGCGGTAGTGCCGCAGCACTTCGACATAGCCGCTCACGGCGAGCTTCTCCTGCGGCCACCAGGCATCGAAGCCGCGACGGACCATCTGCGGCCCGCCTATGCCTTCGGCCCGCAGATCCGGCCAGCGCGCCCGCATGCCGTCCAGCAGCAGCCCGGCGAGCAGGTCGCCGGAAGCTTCGCCGGCGACCATGGCAAAGCGCGCAGCGCCGTCCATGCGCAGCTAGCGTGCGATGCCGCGCGTCGCGCCGGCGAGAAAGGCGCTCATCAGTGCAACGTCCGGCGCCGCCTCGGGCGTTTGCGCCGCCAGCGCCTCGATGGCGGAACGGGCCTGCTCCAGCGTCCGGCCTTCGCGGTACAGCAGCTTGTGCATCTGCTTGACGGCCGCGATGCGCCCAGCGCTGAAATCCCGCCGCCGCAGACCGATGACGTTGAATCCCCGTACCGCCATCGGATTGCCGTCCGCCAGCATGAAGGGCGGAACATCCTGGGACACGGCGCTGGCAAAGCCAACCATCGCGTGCGCGCCGACCTTCACGAACTGGTGGATGCCGCTCAACCCGCCCACGGTGACCCAATCACCAATTTCCACATGGCCGCCGAGCGTGGCGTTGTTCGCCAAAGTGGTGTGGTTGCCGACCCGGCAATCATGGGCGATATGCGTGTACGCCATGATCCAGTTGTCTTCGCCGACGCGCGTGACGCCGCCGCCGCCGGGCGAACCGATGTTGAAGGTGCAGAACTCCCGCACGGTGTTGCGGTCGCCGATCACCAACTCGCAGGGCTCGCCCGCGTATTTCTTGTCCTGCGGAATGGCGCCGAGCGACGAGAACTGGAAGATGCGGTTGTCGCGGCCGATGGTGGTGCGGCCTTCGATCACGCAGTGCGGGCCCACCGTTGTGCCATCCGCGATCTTCACATGGGGGCCGATGACCGTGTAAGGCCCGACCGTTACCGAGGCGTCGAGTTGGGCCTGCGGATCGACGATCGCCGTCGGATGGACCCGGGTCACGGCGTGCCTCCCGTCAACCGACCGTGCGCATGGTGCACATGAGCTCGGCCTCGCAGGCCAGTTCCTCGCCCACCCGCGCGACACCCTTGAACTTGAAGATGCCGGACTTGTTGCGTTCCAGGGTCACATCCATCACCAGTTGATCGCCGGGCTCCACCGGCCGCTTGAACCGGGCGCCGTCGATGCCGGCGAAGTAATACACGGTCTTGTCGCTCGGCGTGACGCCCATGGTCGCGAAGGACAGCAATGCAGCTGACTGCGCCATGGCTTCGAGCATCAGCACACCCGGCATCACCGGACGGTGCGGGAAGTGGCCGACGAAAAAAGGCTCGTTGATGGTCACGTTCTTCAGCGACCGGATGCTCTTGCCCTTCTCGTACGCCAGCACACGGTCCACCAGCAGGAACGGGTACCGATGGGGCAACTGCTTGAGGATGTCGTGGATGTCCATCATGAGTCGATCTTTTTCTCCAGGGCCTTGATGCGCTCGCGCAACTTGTACAACTGCTTGAGCGTCGCCGCGTTCTTCTCCCACGCCGCATTGTCGTCTAAAGGAAAAATGCCGCTGTAGTGGCCTGGTTTCAGGATGGATCGGGTGACCAGGGAGGTGGCCGAGATATGGACGTGGTCGGCGATGGTCAGGTGACCCAGGATGCCGGCGCGCCCGCCAATGGTGCAATAGGCCCCGATGGTGGCGCTCCCGGCGACCGCAGCACAACCGGCCATCGCCGTGTGCTTGCCGACCCGGACGTTGTGGCCGATCTGGATCAGGTTGTCGAGCTTGACGCCGTCCTCGATCACGGTATCGTGCAGCGCGCCGCGGTCGATGCAGGTGTTGGCGCCAATCTCCACATCGTTGCCGATGCGCACCGCGCCGAGCTGCTCGATCTTTTCCCAGCGGCCGTCGTCCGGCGCGAAGCCGAAGCCATCGGCTCCGATCACGGCGCCCGGATGGATGATGCAGCGTTCACCGATCACGCAGTTTTCACCGATCGTCACCTGGGCCTTCAGGGTCGTGCCGGCGCCGATGCGCGCGCCCCGCTCGATCACGCAGAGCGGGCCCACTCGGGCCGTGGGATCGACCACGGCAGCGGAATCGATCACGGCACTGGGGTGGATCGCCGGGCCCGGCGCGCCACCGAGCCGGCTTTTCCACAGCTGGGTCAGGCGGGCGAAGTAGAGGTAGGGCTGCGCCGCAACGATGCAGTCGCCGCGAACCCGCGCGGCTTCGCGCGAAGCCGGCCCCACAATGACGCAGGCTGCCCGCGAGGCGGCCAGTTGCTGCTGGTATCTGGGGTTGCTGAGAAAGCTCAGTTCCGTTTCGGTGGCCGCTTCCAGCGGCGCCAGCCCTTCAATCGACCGGTCGGGGTCGCCGCACAGCTCGCCACCGAGCGCTTCAACTATCGAGCCTAGGCGGAGTTGCACACCTACTTGGTGGTAGCGTTAAGCGCCTTGATCACCTTGTCGGTGATGTCGTGCTTGGGATTGATATAGACCGCTTCCTGCAGCACCACATCGTACTTTTCGGCCTCGGCCACCTGCTTGACCACGCGGTTGGCGCGCTCGAGCACCTGCTGCAGTTCCTCGTTCTTGCGCGCGTTCAGGTCTTCCTGGAATTCGCGGCGCTTGCGCTGGAAGTCGCGATCCTGGTCGAGCAGCTGCTTCTGCCGCTGCGCACGCTGGCTCTCGGACAGGGTGGGCGCCTCGCGCTCGAACTTGTCCGACGCCGCTTTCAGCGAATTGCCCAGGTCGTTGAGGTCCTTCTCGCGCTTGGAGAACTCCTGCTCCAGCTTGGCCTGGGCGGCCTTGGCCGTGTTGGCCTCACGGAAGATGCGATCGGTATTGACGAAGCCGACCCGGAAATCATCGGCATGTGCCTGCGCGGCAAGCGCCAGCACGCCGAAGAGAACCATCAGCCATTGACGGGACAGGTACTTCATTAGAAAGACGTTCCAATCTGGAATTGCAATTTCTGGATTCTATCGCCGGCGAACTTCCGCACCGGCACGGCCGCAGCCAGGCGCAGCGGCCCGATGGGCGAAATCCAGGACAAACCGACTCCGACCGAGGAACGCAGGGTGGACACAGTCATTTTCTCATTTTCGCCGTAAACGTTGCCGATGTCGAAGAAACCGAACATGCGCAGCGAACGGTCGTTCCCGGCGCCCGGGAACGGCGTGATGATCTCCGAGTTGAGGGTGATCTTCTTGGGACCGCCGATGACGGAACCGGTCACATCCTTGGGGCCGAGCGTGCCCTGATCGAACCCGCGCACCGAACCCAGGCCGCCGGAATAGAAATTCTTGAAAACCGGGAATGGCCGGCCGCTCAGGCCCTTGCCCCACCCGAGTTCGCCGTTGAACGCCAGCGTGAACTGCTTGTTCAGCGGAACGAATTGCTGAGCCTGGAAGTTCCCCCGGAAATAGCGCGCGTCGCCGATCACCCCGAGTTCACCCGCGACGCGCTGATAGCGGCCCGAAGTCGGAGCGATCGCGCTGTCGCGACTGTCGCGCGACCAGCCGATCGACAAGGGCACGGCGTTGCTCGTGTAGCCGAACTGCTGGGCGTACGCCAGATAGGCCGCCGGAATGTTGGTGCCGGGCTTGATGGTGGTGCGCTCCAGACTGCCGCCGAAATAGACGGTGTCCAGCTCGCTGAACGGAATCCCGAAGCGCAGGCCGGCGCCGGTCGTGTCCAGTTCGTAATTGCCGCCCTGGTCTTCGTACGGTTTCGAAGCGCGATAGTAGAGGTCAAGGGTGCGCGAGACGCCATCCGGCGTGAAATACGGGTTGACCGAGTTGAAGACCAGCGTGCGGTTGTACTTGCTGGTGTTGACTTCGACGCCGAGGTAATTGCCCGTGCCGAAGGCGTTTTCCTGCTTGATCGAAAACGAGAGCGCCAGTTTTTCCGCGCTGGAAAACCCGGCACCCAGCTGCAGGCTGCCGGTGGGCTTCTCGATCACGGTCAGGTTCAGGTCGACCTGGTCCGGTGCGCCGGGCACGTCGCCGGTCTCGATATTCACTTCCTTGAAGTAGCCCAGCCGGTCGATGCGGTCGCGTGACAGCTTGATCTTGTCGGCGTCGTACCAGGACGATTCGAACTGGCGGAATTCGCGCCGGATCACCTCGTCCCGGGTGCGATTGTTGCCCGCGATGTTGACGCGCCGGACATAAGCCCGCCGCGACGGCTCGGCCGCCAGCACGAACTCCACCCGGTTGTTGGCGTGGTCGATCTCGGGTCTGGCCTCGACATTGGCGAAGGCATAGCCGAACTTGCCGAAGTAGTCGGTGAACGCCTTGGTTGTCTCGGCCACCTGATCCGCGTTATAGGGTTCTCCCGGCTTGATCTTGACGAGCGACTTGAACTCGTCCTCCTTGCCCAGGTAGTTGCCTTCGAGCTTGACGCCGGAGACCACGTAACGCTCGCCTTCGGTCACGTTGATCGTGATCGTGATGTCCTGCTTGTTGGGCGAGATGGCAACCTGGGTCGAGTCGACGCGGAACTCGAGGTAGCCGCGGCTGAGGTAGTAGGACCGCAGCGTCTCCAGATCGGCGTTGAGCTTGGCGCGCGCATAGCGGTCGGACTTGGTGTACCAGCTGAGGAAGCCGCCGGTGTCCAGGTCGAACAGGCCCCGGAGGGTCGATTCGCTGAAGGCCTTGTTGCCGACGACGTGGATCTCCTTGATCCGGGCCGGCTCGCCCTCGGTCACCGTGAAAGTGAGGTTGACGCGATTGCGCTCGATCGGCGTCACGGTGGTCACGACCTCGGCGCCGTACAGGCTCTTGTTGATGTACTGGCGCTTGAGCTCCTGTTCCGCCCGGTCCGCCAGGCCCTGGTCGTAGGGACGGCCTTCGGCCAGCCCGATCTCGCGCAAGGCCTTCTTCAGGGCGTCCTTGTCGAACTCATGGGAACCGACGAAATCGACGTCGGCCACGGTGGGGCGCTCCTCGACAATCACCACCAGCACATCGCCGTTGACCTCCAGGTGCACGTCCTTGAACAGGCCCAGGCCGAACAGGGCGCGGATCGCCGCCGTGCCCTTCTCATCGTTGTACTGGTCGCCGATGCGAAACGGCAGCGAGGCGAACACGGTCCCCGGCTCCACGCGCTGCAGGCCTTCGACCCGGATGTCGCGAACCGTGAAGGGGTCCACCGCCCAGGCATTGGCCACAAAGGCCAGCGCGACCATGGCCGCGACAGTACGCACGCGAAAGCGCTTGATTTGTTTTTTCATGAGTCAAGATTGAGCCCGCACCGCCTCAGGCTCTGGCGAGAGCAGCTTAAAAAAATGTTATCCAAAGAGACGGGTGACGTCGTTGAACAGCGCGATCGACATCATGACCAGCAGCACCGCGATGCCACCACGCTGCAGGCGATCCATCCAGGCGTCTGAGACGCTCTTGCCCGTGACGGCCTCCCAAAGATAATACATCAGGTGCCCACCGTCCAAGACCGGCAGCGGCAGCAAGTTCAGCACACCCAGGCTCACGCTGATCAGGGCCAGGAACACCAGGTACTGCGTCAAGCCCAGGCTGGCCGATTTGCCGGCGTAGTCGGCGATCGTGAGCGGGCCGCTGAGATTCTTGAGCGAGGCTTCCCCGATCACCATCCTGCCCATCATGCGAAGGGTCAATACCGAGACTTCCCAGGTGCGCTCGGCACCCTTCGACAACCCTTCGACCGGGCCGTACCGCACGGTGACGAATTCAGGCGGGGCTCCGACAAACGCACCGATGCGTCCGATCGTCTTGTCGCCCTCGGCCACCGCATCAGGCTGCACCGGCACCTCCAGCGTCTGGCCGGCGCGCTGCAGGCGCCAGTCTTGGCGCAGGCCCTGGCCTTGCGACGTGCTGCCTCGAATCAGTTCACGCAGCTGCTGGCCGTCGACGACCGGTGTCTGCCCCACGGCCAGCACCCGATCTCCCTTGCGCAAACCGGCGCGCTGGGCCGCGCCGGAGGGCATCACGTCGCCGATCACGGGCGCCGTCCAAGGGCCGACGATGCCAACCTTGCGAAACAGCTGGACATCGGCCTCGCGCGACTCCAGACGGCTCAGCGCCAGCACGGTTTCGCCCGTCGTCCCGCGGCCGGGCAACGCCAGCTGCAGCCGGACGTCGCGTCCGTCGAGCGCGCCGCGAGTCAGCAGCCAGCGCAGATCCTCGAATGAACGCAGCGGCCGCAGCGCTTCGCCGTCGAAAGCGGCGCTCTCGACCTGCTCGCCTCCGCGCAGCCCCGCCCGCTCGGCCACGGATCCCGGAACCGGGCTGGCCAGGATGGGCTTGGGCTCCTGCACGCCGTACCAGTTGACGGCCGTATACAAGACGATCGCCAGCAAGAGGTTCGCCAGCGGGCCGGCGGCCACGATGGCCGCACGCGACTTGAGGGGCTGCGTGTTGAACGCGAGGTGGCGCTCTTCAGGCGCCACCAGCCCTTCCCGTTCGTCCAGCATCTTGACGTAGCCGCCCAGCGGAAACGCCCCGATCACGAACTCCGTCGACTGGCCCTTCCTGGGCCGCTTGGGCTGCCAGCGGTACACGGCCCGGCCGAATCCGACCGAGAAGCGCAGGACCTTGACGCCGCAGGCCACGGCCACCCGGTAATGGCCGTATTCGTGCACGGCGATCAACAGGCCCAGCGCGACGACGAAAGCAACAAGGGTGAGCATGTGAAAGAAAGTCGGTTGGGGTCAGGTGGTCAGCCGGGATATGGCTCGGCGGGCCGCTTCCCGCGAAAGCGCGTCCAGCTCGAGCAGCTCTTCCAGCGATTGCGGATTGGACGCGGCCACAGCCTCCAAAGTTGCAACGTTGACGTCGTGAATCTGGTCGAAACGGATGCGCCGGTCCAGAAACGCCTCGACGCCGGCCTCGTTGGCCGCGTTCAGGATCGCCGTGGTTCCCGGCGGTGCGCGCAGGCTGTCCCAGGCCAGTTCCAGGCCCGGAAAGCGCTCGCGATGGCGCCGGCTGTCCAGCGACTCGAAACTCATGTCCGCCAGCGTCCGGAAGTCCAGGGCCTGCGCGCCGGAGGTCACCCGGTCGGGCCACGCCAGGCCGTAGGCGATCGGCACGCGCATGTCCGGCGTCCCGAGCTGCGCCACGACCGAGGCATCCCGATACTGGACCATCGAATGGATGACGCTCTGCGGATGGATCACCACCTCCAGCCGCTGCGGTGCCAGCCCGAACAGGAACCGGGCCTCGATCACTTCGAGGGCCTTGTTCATCATGGTGGCCGAATCGACGGAGATCTTGCGTCCCATCACCCAGTTCGGATGGGCGCAGGCTTCCTCGGGCGTGACGTTGCGCAAGGTGGCCGGCTCGCGCGTGCGGAACGGGCCGCCGGATGCGGTAAGGATGATCTTCTCGACCCGGTCCTCCCAGGTGGCGGGGTCCTCGGGCAGCGACTGGAAGATGGCCGAGTGTTCGCTGTCGATCGGCAGCAGGGTCGCGCCGCCTTCCCTGACAGCCTGCATGAAGAGCGAGCCGCCCACGACCAGCGCTTCCTTGTTGGCCAGCAGCAGGCGCTTGCCGGCCCGCGCGGCTGCCAGGCAGGAGGCCAGCCCGGCTGCGCCGACGATGGCGGCCATCACCAGCTGGACCGATTCATGCGCTGCCACCTCTTCCAGGGCCCGTTGTCCCCACAGCACCCGCGTCGCCAGGCCGCTTTCCTTGATTTTCCGGGCCAGCTCACGCCCGGGGCCCTCGGCAGACATCACGGCAAGGTGCGGGCGAAACTGCGCGCACTGTTGCAGCATGAGGTCAACCTGCGTTGCCGCACTGAGCGCGAACACCTCAAAGCGGTCCGGGTGCCGCGCGATCACGTCCAGGGTATTGGCTCCCACCGAGCCGGTGGAGCCCAGGACCGTGATGCTTTGCTTCATCCCGCGATCAGGCCGTGAGGCTGGCGAGCATCAGCGCCAGCGGCAAGGTGGGCAGCAGCGCATCGACGCGATCGAGCATGCCGCCATGGCCGGGCAGCAGCCCGCTGGAGTCCTTGACCCCGGCACTGCGTTTGACGAGTGACTCGACCAGGTCGCCCATCACGCTCATGGCCGCCAGAAAGATCGCACCCAGCGCCAGCAGCCACAGGCCCCGTGCAGCCAGTCGCGTGTAGAGGCTTGGCACCTGGGCCTGCCAGGCCGAATCCGCCGCGGTCCAGGCCGCCGCCAGCACCAGCACGGCCGCCATGCCGCCCCAGACGCCCTCCCAGCTCTTGCCGGGGCTGATCGTCGGCGCCAGCTTGCTTTTCGTGAATTTCAAACCAAGGGTGCGGCCGGCAAGGTAGGCAAAGATGTCGGCCACCCAGACCAGCGCCAGGACGGACAGCAAGAAGTTGATGCCGATGACCCGGGCCTGGACCACGGCCAGCCAGGCCAGCCAGAGCGCGAGCACGCCCGCGGCCAGGCGCAAGGGGCGGGGGATGCGCGGCCAGCCGTCGACCCCGATTCGCAACAGCCATGCGCCGCCCAGCACCCACAGCCCGCCGGCGATCGTCCAGACCGTGGGCAGCGGCCGGGCCAGCAGGCCCAGGAACCAGGAACCGACGCACAGCAGCAGGCAGACGCCCGCCGCAAGCACGGCAGCCCCCTGCCCCAGCCCATTCAGGCGGCCCCATTCCCAGGATGCGGCGCTGATGAGGATGAGCGCGACTACCGCAAACGGCACCGGCGATGGCCAGAACAGCGCCGGCAGCAGGATGGCCAGCAGCGCGATGGCAGTGATGATGCGTTGCTTGAGCATGCCCGGGCTGCCTGGTCAGGCGGCCTTCCTGGGGCGGCCGAGCTGTTCGGGAGTCTGGCCGAAACGGCGCTCGCGCGTCGCGTAATCGGCCAGCGCCTGGTCCAGCGCCGCTTCGTCGAATTCGGGCCAGAGCTTGTCGCTGAAATAGAGCTCGGAGTAAGCCGCCTGCCACAGCAGGAAATTGCTCAGGCGCCGCTCGCCGCCGGTGCGGATCACCAGATCGGGATCGGGCACATGCGCCAGCGCCAGCGCCGATGCCAGGCTGCTTTCGGTGATCGGCTCGCCCCGGGCGGCCAGCCCGGCCGCCGCCTGGGTGATGTCCCAGCGCCCCCCATAGTTGAAACAGATGTTGAAAACGAGGCCGGTATTCCCCGCCGTGGCCGCTTCGCCCTGGACCAGTCCGGCACGCACCTTGTCCGACAGCCCGGCGCGATCCCCGATGAAGTGCACCCGCACGCCTTCAGCCTGGAGCTGGGGCACTTCCCGGGCCAGCGCGAACACCAGCAGTTCCATCAGGCCCGAGATTTCCTCGGGCGGACGGTTCCAGTTCTCCGACGAAAACGCAAACACCGTCAGCACCTTGACGCCGCGTTCCCCGCATTGGCGCACACAGGCGCGCAGCGCACTCACGCCCTTCTTGTGGCCGGCCACGCGGGGCAGGTAGCGTTGCGTCGCCCAGCGGCCGTTGCCATCCATGACGATGGCGATATGGTGGGGAATGGTGCTCATCGATGAAAAGGGCCTGAATGCCGTCCGGTCCCTCCCAAGCCACGAGCGCCCCTTGCGGGTCGACACGGCCGGGCAGGCGATCCAGAAGCGCTAGACGGCCATGATCTCCTGCTCCTTGCCGGCAACCATCTGGTCGATCGCGGCGATGTGGCGGTCGGTCAGCTTCTGGATGTCGGCTTCCGAGCGCTTCTGCTCGTCTTCCGACGCCAGCTTGTCCTTGACCAATTTCTTGACATGCTCGTTCGCGTCGCGGCGCAGGTTGCGCACGGCGATCTTGGCCGTCTCGCCCTCGTGGCGCACCAGCTTGGTCATTTCCTTGCGCCGCTCCTCGCTCATAGGGGGCATCGGAACGCGGATCAGGTCGCCCATGGAGGCCGGATTCAGCCCCAGGTCGCTTTCCCGGATGGCTTTCTCGATCTTGGCCCCCATGCCCTTTTCCCAGGGCTGGACGCTGATGGTGCGGGCATCGAGCAGTGACACGTTCGCCACCTGGCTGATCGGCAGCATCGCGCCGTAGTAGTCCACATGCACCGTGTCCAGCAGCGCCGGGTTGGCGCGGCCGGTGCGGATCTTGGTCAGGTTGTGCTGGAAGGCCGCGATGGACTGGTCCATCTTGCTTTCCATGGTCTTCTTGATTTCGGCGGTCGTGGTCATGGTCAAGCCTCCTGCCGAGCCGCCTCAAGGGAAGCTTGGGCCCCCTCGGGGGGCAGCGAACAAACGTGAGCGTGGGGGTTCATATTTTCTCCTCAAGCGTAGACGAGCGTACCTTCGTCCTCCCCCATCACCACGCGCTTGAGGGCGCCGTGCTTCAAAATGGAGAAGACCTTGATCGGGAGCTTCTGGTCGCGGCACAGGGCGAAAGCCGTGGCATCCATGATGCCCAGATTCTGCGCCATGGCCTCATCGAACGAGAGCTTCGTGTAGCGGGTGGCGGAAGGGTCTTTCTGGGGATCGGCCGAGTAGACGCCGTCGACCTTGGTGGCCTTGAGCACGACTTCGGCGCCGATCTCGGCGCCGCGCAACGCGGCCGCCGTGTCGGTGGTGAAGAACGGATTGCCGGTGCCGGCCGCGAAGATCACCACCTTGCCCTCTTCGAGGTACTGCAGGGCCTTGGGCCGGACATAGGGCTCGACCACCTGCTCGATGGCGATGGCCGACATCACGCGCGGAATCAGGCCCTGCTTGTTCATCGCGTCGGCCAGGGCCAGCGCGTTCATCACCGTCGCCAGCATGCCCATGTAATCGGCCGTGGCCCGGTCCATGCCGACCGAGCCGCCGGCAACGCCCCGGAAGATGTTGCCGCCACCGATCACGATGGCCACCTGCACGCCCATCTTCACCACCGCGGCCACCTCTTCCACCATTCTCACTATGGTCGCGCGGTTGATGCCGAAGGCGTCGTCACCCATCAAGGCCTCCCCAGACAGCTTCAGCAAGATGCGCTTGTGGGCTGGCTGGGGCACGGACATGAAAAGCTCCTTGAAAAACGGGTTGAGTGTACCGGCGTTGCGATGCTCACGGGCACGTCAGCCCGGCTCGCCGGTTGCCCGGCAAGCCCGCAGCCCAGGCCGTGCGCTCAGGCGCCGGCCTTGGCGGCCGCCACCTGCGCGGCCACTTCGGCCGCGAAGTCGTCGACCCTCTTCTGGATGCCTTCGCCCACCACATACAGGGTAAAGCCCAACACCCGGGTGTTGGTGGCCTTGAGCATCTGCTCGACGGTCTGCTTGTCGTTCTTCACGAACGACTGGTTGAACAGCGACACTTCCTTCAGGTATTTCTGCACGCCGCCTTCGACCCGCCTGGCGACGATCTCGGGTGCCTGCACCGGCTTGCCCGCGGCTTCGGCGGCCCGTCGGTCTTCCTCGGCCTTGCCCATCGCGATCGTCCGTTCTTTTTCGATCAGCTCGGCGGGCACGTCGGCACTGGTCAGGGCCACCGGCTTCATGGCTGCCACGTGCATGGCCACGTCCTTTGCGGCCACCTCGTCACCCTCGTATTCCACCACCACCCCGATGCGGGTGCCATGCAGATAGGAGGCGAGCTTGGCCGAGCCCGAGAATCGCTTGAAGCGGCGGAAGCTCATGTTCTCGCCGATCTTGCCGACCAGGCCCTTGCGCACGTCTTCCAGCGTGGGACCGAAGCCGTCCTGGCTGTAGGGCAGTTGGCCCAGGGCCGCCACGTCGGCGGGATTGTTCCTGGCAATCAGCTCGGCCGCGGCCTTGGCCAGGCCCAGGAAGCTGTCGTTCTTGGTGACAAAGTCGGTTTCGCAGTTGGTTTCCAGCAGCGCGCCGGTGCCACCGTCGATGAACGCGGTGACCACGCCTTCGGCCGTGATGCGGGCGGCCGCCTTGCCGGCCTTGTTGCCCAGCTTGATGCGCAGCAGCTCCTCGGCCTTGTCCATGTTGCCGTCGGCCTCGGTCAGTGCCTTCTTGCACTCCATCATGGGCGCGTCGGTCTTCGCGCGCAGTTCGCCGACCATGCTTGCGGTGATTGCAGCCATTTCTTACCTCGTATCGTTCAGTTCAGGTTCGGTGTAAAAGCTTCGCTTTCGGTGCGGGCTGACAGCTGCCTGAAGGGCTTGTCATGCCGTAACCAAAAAAGGGGCCCGAGAGCCCCTTCCTCTGGCCTCGCACGCGAGTCAGGCCCCGGCGCCTTCCGGCACTTCGACGAATTCGTCGCTGCCTTCGGACACGGCCTTGACGACGTCGCTGGCGGCGCTATTGCGGCCTTCCAGGATCGCATCGGCGATGCCGCGTGCGTACAGCGTGACGGCTTTGGACGAGTCGTCGTTACCCGGGATCACGTAATCGATGCCGATGGGCGAGTGGTTGGTGTCGACCACGCCAACCAGCGGGATGCCCAGCTTCTTGGCTTCGGACACGGCGATCTTGTGGAAACCCACGTCGATCACGAAGATGGCGTCGGGCAGGCTGGTCATGTCCTGGATGCCGCCGATGTCCTTTTCGAGCTTCTCCATCTCGCGCGCGAACATCAGCTGCTCTTTCTTGCTCATCGCGTCCAGGCCGGCTTCCTGCTGGGCCTTCATGTCCTTCAGGCGCTTGATGGACGTCTTGACGGTCTTGAAGTTGGTCAGCATGCCGCCGAGCCAGCGCTGGTCGACGTAGGGCACGCCGGCGCGCTTGGCTTCGGCAGCCACCGTATCGCGTGCCTGGCGCTTGGTGCCCACCATCAGGATGGTGCCGCGGTTGGCCGCGAGCTGCTTCACGAACTTGGTCGCGTCCTGGAACATCGGAAGCGACTTTTCCAGGTTGATGATGTGGATCTTGTTGCGATGGCCGAAGATATACGGGGCCATCTTGGGGTTCCAGAAGCGGGTCTGGTGTCCGAAATGGACACCGGCTTCCAGCATTTCACGCATGGTGACGGACATAGGCTTTCCTGAAGGTTGGGTCTAAAATCCAGCCCGAAATTGCTGCTGCCGTGACGGCAGCGACAACACCTTGTGGGGTTGGATTCGCGATTTTGTTTCGCTGACAGGAAGCGGCGCAGCATGCACTGCCCCCCAGCAAAACCCAAAAATTATAGCACGGACACTGCTCCATCCCATGCGCCAAGACCTCATCGCCACCCGTGAAAAGCTCCTGTCCGGCCAGCGCAGCGCCGCCGCCGAGATGGAGGTTTCGATCGGCATCGCCCAGTCCATCGAATGCCAGAAAGCCTTTCTCAAAACCTGTTTTGACGAAGCCCGACTCGAAGCTGCCCGGCCAGCGGCGGTTTCCGGGCCGCTGGCCGGACTGGCCGTGTCGGTCAAGGATCTGTTCGACATCGCCGGCCAGACCACCGCCGCCGGATCCCGGGTGCTGGCCGATGCCCCGCCCGCTGCGCAGGATTGCCCGGCCGTAGCCCGGCTGAAAGCCGCCGGCGGCGCCGTGCTCGGCCGCACCCACATGAGTGAATTCGCGTTCTCGGGGGTGGGCACCAATCCGCATTTTCCGGTACCGCCCAATCCGGCGGACCCAGCCACACCCCGCATTCCGGGCGGCTCATCCTCGGGCGCCGCGGTGTCCGTGACCACCGGGGCCGCATTCATCGGGTTGGGCTCGGACACCGGCGGCTCGATCCGCATTCCGGCCGCGCTGTGCGGAATCGTCGGCTTCAAGAACACGGCGCGCCTGACACCGCTCGAAGGCGCCTTGCCGCTGTCGACCACGCTGGACACGGTGTGCGCGATGACCCGATCGGTGCGCGACGCAATCCTGGCGCACGAAATCCTGGCCGCGCGCAAGGTGGCGCGCACCCAGCTTCCCATAACCGGCTTGCGTCTTGCGGTGGCGCGCACCAGCATGCTCGACGGCCTGGACGCCACTGTGGCCCGCGCCTTCGAGCGCAGCATCAAGGCCCTGCGCGATGCCGGCGCCCGCGTCGTGGAGATCCCGCTCGCTGAAATCCGCGACCTGGGCAGCCTGCAGTCCAGCGGCGGCTTCACCGCCGCCGAGAGCTATGCGTGGCACCGGACCTTGCTCGAGCGAAAGGGCGACGGCTACGACCCCCGGGTGCGCTTTCGCATCGAACGGGGTGCGACGATGAAGGCCCATGAATACATAGAACTCATCCGCGCGCGACGCGAATGGATCGCAGCGGTGCAGGCGGCCTTGGGCGACGTCGATGCCGTGCTCTCGCCCACTGTCCCCATCGTCGCTCCGCCGATCGCCCGGGTCGCGCCGGCCCAGGGTGTGGACCGCGCGCAGGACGCCGCCCGCGACGAGGAGTTCTTCCGCGTCAATGCCCTGCTGCTGCGCAACACCAGCGTTGTGAACATGCTCGACGGCTGCGCGATCTCGATTCCCTGCCATCAGGCCGGCGAACTGCCGGCCGGCCTCATGATCTGGCACGGCGCAATGCACGACGACACGGTACTGAACATCGCGGTGAAGGCGGAGGAAGTTCTCGCCGCCACCTCAGGCAATTCATGAACGCCCGGTTCAGGGAAGGGCCGCAATGAGAGTCGCCGTCATCGGCGCCGGCATCATCGGCGTCACCACGGCCTTCGAACTGGCCGTCGATGGCCACGAAGTCACCGTGTTCGAGCGCCGCGCCGCCGTGGCCGAGGAAGCCAGCTTCGCCAACGCCGGGGTGGTTGCGCCGGGCTATGTCACACCCTGGGCCGCGCCCGGGATGCCGGGCAAGATCGCCGGTTATCTGCTGCGGCAGCACGCGCCGGTGCGCGTCACGCTGCCCTTGACGCGCCACGACATCGAATGGATGTGGAAGTGGTACCGGTCGTGCGATCTGGCCACCTATTCGGCCAACCGCGCGCGGATGCAGCGCCTGGCGTTCTACAGCCGGACCCGGCTGAACGAAATCACCGAACATTACCAGTTCGAATACGACCGCAGCCTCGGCTACATGGTGGTGCTGCGCGGCGAGAAGGACCGCAAGCTGGTGCAACCGGGCCTGCAGGTGCTGCGCGACGCCGGTGTGGCATTCAAGGAAATCGATGCCGCGCAAGCCCGCCTGGTCGAGCCGGCCATCAACCCCGACATCTCGTTCGTGGGCGCGGTGCATCTGCCCTCCGACGAGGTCGGCAATTGCCGCCAGTTCGCGCTGCTGCTGAAGAACCAGGCGCAGAGCCGTGGCGTGCTGTTCGAGTTCAACCGGGCAGTGGCCCCGCTGGATCCGGCGGATCCGGTTGCGCTGAATGTCTGGACACTGGGCGAGGCCGCTCCGGCGCGGCGGCGCTTCGATGCGGTGATCGTGTGCGGGGGCGTGGAATCGCCGCTGCTGCTGGTGCCACTGGGCCTGAAGATCCCCTTGATCCCGGTTTACGGCTATTCGATCAGCGCACCCCTGCGCGAGCCGCTCAATGCGCCCCGCAGCGCATTGATGGACGAGCGCTACAAGGTGGCCATCGCCCGCCTGGGCAGCCGGGTGCGGGTGGCCGGCAGCGCCGAAATCGGCGGCCTGCCCGGCAAGAAGCGGGCCGCCTCGATCCAGACCTTGTACAAGGTGCTGCACGACTGGTTTCCGGGGGCGGCGCAGCTCGCCAACACCGGCTCGGGCGTGCAGGAATGGAAAGGCGCGCGACCGATGATGCCCGACGGGCCGCCCCTGATCGGCGCGACCGGCATCCCGGGGGTGTGGCTCAACCTCGGCCACGGCTCCAGCGGCTGGGCGTTGTCGTGCGGCTGCGCCCGCGCGGTGGCCGACCTCATGGCGCAGCGGGTGCCCGAAGTCGACATCGAAGGACTCGGCGTCGAGCGGCTGGCGGCCTAGGGGTCTTGCGGCCCCGGGGTGCAGAATCCGGGTATGGAACGCATCAGGCCCGGACTCCGCTGGCCCCTGTTCGATACGGCGGCCACGCGCGCGATCGAGCAGGTCTGCGCCGCCGGCCTGCCCGCCCACACGCTCATGCAACGCGCCGGCCTGTCGGTGGCCCGGCTGGCGCTGGCGCTGGCACCGCACGCCCGATCCATCTGGGTCGCCTGCGGGCCCGGCAACAATGGCGGCGACGGCCTCGAAGCCGCGCGGCATCTGCAGCAGTGGGGCAAGGCGCCGGTCGTGACCTGGTCGGGGCAGGAAGCCCGGGCGCCGGCCGATGCGCTGGCTTCGCTGCACGCAGCACAAGCGGCCAACATCCGTTTCTCCGATCAGGTCCCGCCGCAGTGGGACCTGGCCATCGATGCGTTGCTGGGCCTGGGCACGGCACGGCCCATGGAAGGTGTGCTGGCCGAATGGTCCGCTGCCATGATGGGCGCCGGCGACCGGCCGGTACTCGCCGTCGACCTGCCGTCGGGATTGAACGCGGACGCCGGCACCGGACCCGCGGTGCGCGCCAGCCACACGCTCAGCCTGTTGACTCTGAAGCCCGGACTCTTCACCGGCGGCGGCCGCGACGCGTCCGGACAGGTCTGGTTCGACGATCTCGGCAGCGCAGCCCAGCTGCCGGAGCCAAGCGCCTGGCTGGCCAGCTCGCCGCAGCCCGGCGCCCGGCTCCACGCATCGCACAAGGGTAGCTACGGCGACGTGGCGGTGATCGGGGGTGCTTCGGGAATGGCGGGCGCCGTGTTGCTGGCGGCAGCAGCCGCCCTGCACGCCGGCGCCGGACGCGTCTTCGCCTGCCTGCTGGGCGGTCCGGCGCCGGCGTACGACCCGGCGCAGCCCGGACTGATGCTCAGGCCCTGGGAGTCGCTCGACCTCGCCCACATGGCGGTCGCCTGCGGCTGCGGTGGCGGCGACGCCGTCCGCACGGTGTTGCCTGCCATCTTGTCAAAGGTGGGTTCCCTGGTGCTCGATGCCGATGCACTCAATGCCATCGCCTGCGATACCCAGCTGCAGTCGCTATTGCAGGCGCGTGGCCGACGCAACCGGCCCACCGTGCTGACGCCCCATCCGCTGGAAGCAGCACGCCTGCTGGGCTGCGCGGCGGCGGCGGTGCAGGCCGACCGGCTCGCGGCCAGCCGGGAACTGGTAGCGCGTTTCGGTTGCGTGGCGGTGCTCAAGGGCTCGGGCAGCGTGACGGCCGGACCCGGGCATGTGCCGGTGATCAATCCCACCGGCAACGCCCGATTGGCCACGGCCGGAACCGGCGACGTGCTGGCGGGCCTCATCGCCGCACGCCTGGGCGCTGGCGCAGCGCCGTTCGAAGCCGCCGCGCAAGCGGTGTATGCGCATGGCCAGGCAGCCGACCAGTGGCCGACCGCCCGTGCCCTCACGGCCTTCGATCTGGCGCGCGGAATGGGCTGGACGGCTGACAGCCCGCTCCCCGCCTGAAAGCGCGCCTCAGCCGCGCCCGACGAAGGGCATCTTGGTAGCCATCACCGTGTGGAACAGCACGTTGGCTTCGGGCGGCAGGTTGGCCATGTACAGCACGGACTGCCCCACGATCTTCACGTCCATCAATGGCTCGATCGCGATCTCGCCATTGGCCTGCGGAACCCCTTTGGCCATGCGGGCGGCCATCTCGGTGGCCGCATTGCCGATGTCGATCTGGCCCACGGCGATGTTGTACCTGCGCCCATCCAGTGCCGCGGCCCGGGTCAGGCCCGACACGGCGTGCTTGGTCGCCGTGTAGGCGATCGAATGCGGCCTGGGCGCGTGGGCCGAAATCGAACCGTTGTTGATGATGCGCCCGCCCATCGGCGACTGCGACTTCATCACCCGGAACGCCTGCTGGATGCCGTAGAACATGCCGTTGAGGTTGGTGTCCACCACCTTCTTCCATTGCTCCAGCGGCAGATCTTCCAGCGGTATGGCCGCGGTACCGACACCCGCGTTGTTGAACAGCAGGTCGACGCGGCCCCATTGCTTGACCGTGGCCGCGAACAAAGCCTCCACCGACGCGGGGTCGGTGACGTCGGTGGCGACCGCCAGGGCACGGCCGTCCGCGCCGGCTTCGGCCACCACCTGGTCCAGTGCATCCTGCCGCCTTCCGGCGAGCGCCACGCGCCAGCCGTCCGCCAGCAGGGCCAGCGCCGTGGCCTTGCCGATGCCGCTGCCGCCGCCGGTGACGATCGCGACCTTGCCGCGCGCTTCATTCGTTGCCATGCATTGCTCCTTGCGTTGATGAGATCCGGACGCGATGCTACCCCCGCCTGCCTGGACGGTCGACTCCGCCCGGCCCGACGAGGCGCAGGCTAGCGGCGCGTCTTGCGACTCTTGCTCTTGCCGGCCGCCTTCTTGACCGCGGCCTTGAGGGCGTGGATCGGCGATGCTGGCTCGGCCGCAGTGCGTTTCGCGGCCCGCTTGGTCGAGGACTTGGCCGGCACGCCCGCGGCACCGCGCCCTGCGCCCTGCGTTACGCCCTTGTCCTTCAGGGCCCTGGAGACCAGCTCTTCGCCCTCGCGCACCAGGCGGAAATCGATCTTGCGGCCATCCAGGTCGACCCGGCTGACCTGCACCCGCACCCGCGAGCCGATCGCATAGCGGATGCCGGTGCGCTCGCCCCGCAGCTCCTGCCGGGCTTCGTCGAACTTGAAATACTCGCCGCCCAGTTCGGTGATGTGGACCAGCCCTTCCACATACATCTCGTCGAGGGTGACGAAAATGCCGAAGGTCGTCGCTGCGGTCACCACGCCGCCGTATTCCTCGCCCAGGTGTTCGCGCATGTACTTGCACTTGAGCCAGGCCTCGACGTCGCGGCTGGCCTCGTCGGCGCGCCGTTCATTGGCGCTGCAATGCAGCCCCGCGGCTTCCCAGGCCTGGATCTCGCGGCTGGGCAGCGGCGCCGGCTTCTTGAGCTTGTGGCTCGGCGCCTTGACGCGCGACGCCAGGCGGCGCGCCAGCTTCTCATGGGCCTCGCCCGGCGTCGGCAGCACCGGCAATTCATAGCGCTGGCTGGCCAGGATCGCCTTGATCACCCGGTGCACCAGCAGATCGGGATAACGCCGGATCGGGCTGGTGAAATGGGTGTAGGCGTCGTAGGCCAGGCCGAAGTGGCCGGCATTGAGCGGCGTATAGATGGCCTGCGACATCGAGCGCAGCAGCATGCTGTGTATCTGCTGCGCGTCGGGCCGCTCCTTGGTGGCTTCGGCGATGCGCTGGAACTCCGCGGGCAGCGGGTCCTCGCTGATGGTCAGCGGCACGCCGATGGCCTTGAGGTAGTTGCGCAGCAGGTCCTTCTTCTCCGGCGTCGGGCCTTCATGCACCCGGAACAGCCCCGGATGCTTGCTCAGCTGGATGAAGTCGGCACTGCAGACGTTGGCCGCCAGCATGGACTCTTCAATGAGCCGATGCGCCTCGTTGCGCAGGCGCGGCACGATCCGCTCGATGCGGCCGCTGTCGTCGCAGATGATCTGGGTCTCGGTGGTCTCGAAGTCCACGGCGCCGCGCTGGTTGCGCGCCTTCAGCAGCGCGCGATAGGCGTCGTGCAGATTCAGCAGGTCGGCCACGCGATCCTTGCGGCGGATGGCCTCGGGCCCGCGGGTGTTGGCGAGGATGGCCGCCACCTCGGTGTAGGTGAAACGCGCGTGGCTCCACATGACGCCCGGATAGAACTGGTAGGCATAGATCTCGCCGGTGGCGCTGATCAGCATGTCGCAGACCATGCACAGGCGTTCGACCTCGGGGTTGAGCGAACACAGCCCGTTGGAAAGCTTCTCGGGCAGCATCGGAATGACCCGCCGCGGGAAATAGACGCTGGTGGCGCGGTCATATGCGTCGATGTCGATCGCACTGCCGGTTTCCACGTAATGGCTCACGTCGGCGATCGCCACCAGCAGGCGCCAGCCCTTGCCGCGCCCCACCTTCGCCGGTTCGCAGTACACCGCGTCGTCGAAGTCGCGCGCGTCTTCGCCGTCGATGGTGACCAGTGCGATGTCGGTGAGATCGACCCGGTGCTTCTTGTCCTGCGGCCTGACCTTGTCGGGCAGCGAGCGGGCGAGGCCGATGCAGGCGTCCGAGAACTCGTGCGGCACACCGTACTTGCGCACCGCGATCTCGATCTCCATGCCGGGGTCGTCGATCTCGCCCAGCACTTCCTTGACGCGCCCCACGGGCTGTCCGTAGAGACTGGGCGGTTCGGTCAGTTCGACCACCACCACCTGCCCCGCCTTCGCGAGGCCGGTCGCACCCTTGGGAATCAGCACGTCCTGGCCGTAGCGCTTGTCTTCCGGTGCCACCAGCCAGACGCCGCTCTCGTGCAGCAGCCGCCCGATGATCGGTTGCGGCGGACGCTCGATGATCTCGAGCACGCGGCCTTCGGCCCGGCCCTTGCGGTCATGCCGCACGATGCGTGCCTTGACGCGGTCCTTGTGCAGGACCGCGCGCATTTCATTCGGCGGCAGATAAATGTCGCCTTCGCCATCGTCGCGAACCACGAAGCCGTGTCCGTCGCGATGCCCCTGGATCACGCCCTCGATTTCATCGAGCAGCGCGGTACCGATATGTCCAATATTTTTGATATAGAATCCTTTTCTTTCCTGAAATGCCCAGGTGGCGGAATTGGTAGACGCACTAGTTTCAGGTACTAGCGAGTAACATCGTGGGGGTTCGAGTCCCTTCCTGGGCACCATGATCATAAAGCCGGCTTTGCCGGCTTTGTTGTTTCTGCGGCTCTGGCGCAAAGAGCCGTAATGAATTGTCGGTGGTGTTCAGACCGGCACTGCAACGAGGTCGTGACCATCGGTCGCAACCACCCGCGCCCGGGTGAACTCACCCACGGCAAGGCGCTTGCTCAGCTTCTCCGGCGGCAGCAGCTTCACGGTTCCGTCGATCTCCGGCGCATCGGCGTAGCTGCGGCCCACGCCCCCCTTGCGACCGAGCGCGGGCGCCGAATCGACCAGCACCTGCATGTTGGCGCCGATGCGTCCGCGCAGTTTGTCTGCCGACACGGCCTCAGCCACCGCCATGAAACGCGCGCGGCGTTCCTCGCGCAGGGCTTGGGGCAGCATGCCGGGAATGTCGTTGGCGGCGGCGCCTGCCACCGGGCTGTAGGCAAAGCAGCCGGCCCGGTCGATGCGCGCCTCGCGCAGGAATTGCAGCAGGTGATCGAACTCTTCCTCGGTTTCCCCGGGGAAGCCCGCGATGAACGTGCTTCGGATCACGATCTGCGGACAGGCCTCGCGCCAGCGCTGGATGCGCTCCAGGTTTTTCTCGCCGCTGGCGGGCCGCTTCATCCGGCGCAACACATCCGGATGGCTGTGCTGGAACGGGACGTCCAGGTAAGGCAAGACCTTGCCGGACGCCATGAGCGGAATCACTTCGTCCACAGATGGGTACGGATAGACGTAATGCAAGCGCACCCAGGCCCCGAAAGGCTCGGCGAGCTCGCCCAGCGCCTGTACCAGCTCGAGCATTCGGGTCTTGATCGGCCTGCCCTCGAAGAAACCGGTGCGGTATTTGACGTCCACACCATAGGCGGAGGTGTCCTGGCTGACCACCAGAAGTTCCTTGATGCCGCCCTCGAACAGCGCCCTGGCCTCCTTCAGCACGTCGCCGATAGCGCGGCTCACCAGGTCGCCTCGCATCGACGGGATGATGCAAAAGGTGCAGCGATGGTTGCAGCCTTCGCTGATCTTCAGGTAGGCGTAGTGCCTGGGGGTGAGCTTGATGCCGGCCGCCGGGACCAGGTCCATGAAAGGATCGTGCGGCTTGGGCAGGTTGGCATGGACCGCATCCATCACTTCCTGGGTTGCATGCGGTCCGGTCACGGCCAGCACCGAAGGGTGCATCTGCCGGACCAGGTTGCCCCCGCCCGCGCCGGCCCTGGCGCCCAGGCATCCGGTGACGATGACCTTGCCGTTTTCGGCCAGCGCTTCGCCGATGGTGTCCAGGCTCTCGCGGACCGCATCGTCGATGAAGCCGCAGGTGTTGACGATGACGAGATCGGCGCCCTCGAAGGTTTTCGAGGTCTGGTAGCCCTCGGCGCTCAGCTGCGTGAGGATCAGCTCGGAGTCCGTCAGGGCCTTGGGGCAGCCCAGGCTGACGAATCCGACTTTGGGCGATTTGGTTTCCGGGGAAGCAATTTCGGTCATTACCCGTATTGTCCCAGGACGAGAAATCCCACGCAGTGGCACTGGATCGCGCGAAATAACATGCAGCGCGATCCCGTCATGAATAAAGCCGGGTCCCCCGGCTTTATTCATCCGACCAAACCACCTGGGAAACGCTCTAGCGTTTTCCAGGTGATATCCCGAAGGCCCCGAGCATCTGCTCGGCCTGCTTGGCCATCTGCTCCTGCATCTTGTCGAACATGGTCTTGGACTGCTCGACGTAATTGCCCATGATCCCCTGCATCAGCGGGTTCTGCATGTTCATGAACTGAGCCCACATCTCCGGTGTCAGGGTCTTGGACTGTTCCGCGAGCTTGGCCTGGATGTCGGTGAAGGCCTGCACGTTCTTCTCGAGGTAGGTTCCCATGAAGCCCTGGGCCGCGTGGCCGTAGAACCGGATCAGGTTGGCCAGGGCCGCTTCGCTGAACATGGGCGCGCCGCCGGCCTCTTCTTCCAGGATGATCTGCAGCATGATGCTGCGCGTGAGATCCTCGTTGGTCTTGGCATCGCGCACCACGAACGATTCCCGGTCCATCACCAGCTGCTTGACTTCCGCCAGCGTGATGTAGGTGGAGGTGTCGGTATCGTAGAGCCGGCGGTTCGGGTATTTCTTGATGACGCGCTGCGCGGGCTTGCCGGAGGCGGAGGGTTTCTTGCTGGCCACGGAACGACTCTCCTGGACGGCGCTGACAGGCGGCGCGCGATGTATTGCACTGCAACACATTCTAGGGAGTCTGGTGAGACTATCGAGACGCGTTGACCCAGGTTTACCCTGACTTCGGGACCACAGCGGGAGCTTGCGCCATTCGTTGGCCCGCATTGCGCGCCCGCGCGTGCCCGTGCGGGCAATGTTCATCAGGTCCATCGCACGCCAGTGCGAATGCTTGATCCCGCGCTCACCAGCCGCCAGCGCATGTTCCACAATCTGCGCGAAGCCGTCCAGGTATTCGAGACCCAAGGAGCCAGCACGTGAGTTCGCCGCCGCTTCCATATCACCTTCTCGCCAAGCCGACCGGGGCCGCCTGCAATCTCGATTGCGAGTACTGCTTCTTCCTGTCCAAGGACGGTCTGTACCCGAACCAGCGCACGCACATGTCCGACGACGTGCTCGAGACCTATATCCGGCAGCGCCTGGATTCGGTCGACGACCCCGAGATCAACATCGCCTGGCAGGGCGGCGAGCCCACGCTGATGGGGCTCGACTTCTTCGAGCGATCGGTCGATCTCGTCGCGAAGCACCAGCGGCCCGGCCAGAGTGTCCTGCACACCATCCAGACCAACGGCCTGCTGCTCGACAACGAATGGTGCGCGTTCTTCCAGGAGCACAACTTCCTGGTCGGCCTCTCCGTGGACGGGCCGCAGGCGATGCACGACGCGTACCGTGTCGACAAGCGCGGCGGCGGCTCGTTCCATCTGGTGATGCGCGCCTGGGAGGCGCTGCGCCGCAACGAGGTCGACTTCAACGTGCTGTGCACCGTGCACGCCGCCAACGTCGAGCATCCGCTGGAGGTGTACCGGTTCTTTCGCGACGAGATGCACGCCGAGTTCATCCAGTTCATTCCCATCGTCGAGCGCACGACGCCCGAACTGCTGCCGGTCGCCAACCAGGGTTGGGGCGAGCGGCCCGGTGGCACGAGCCCGATCTACCTGCAGCGCGGCGCGCTGGTGACCGAGCGCTCGGTCGGCGCGGAGCCGTTCGGGCGCTTCCTGAGCGCCATCTTCGACGAGTGGGTGACTCGCGACGTGGGCAAGGTGTTCGTGCAGACCTTCGACGTGGCGCTGGGCAGCTGGGTCGGGCAGCACAACCTGTGCATCATCTCGCCGACATGCGGCCGCGCGCTGGCTCTGGAGCACAACGGCGATGTCTACTCATGCGATCACTTCGTCGAGCCCGGCTACCTGCTGGGCAACATCGGGAAGACGCACATGATGAAGCTGGCGGCCTCCCCGGCACAGCTCAAGTTCGGGCAGGACAAGTTCGACACCCTGCCCCGGTACTGCCGCGACTGCGAGGTGCTGTTCGCCTGCTACGGCGAATGCCCGCGCAACCGCTTCGTCAGCACGCCCGACGGCGAGCCGGGGCTCAATTACCTGTGCGCCGGCTACCAGCAGTTCTTCAAGCACATCGACCCGGCGATGAAGGCGATGGCCGGCCTGATCCGGCAGGGCCGCTTTGCCGACGAGATCATGCAGCCGCAGGCGCCCGCGCCGACCGTCGGCTAGGCTCACTCACGGCCACGAAAAAAGGACCTGGCGTTTCCGCCAAGTCCTTGATCTGTCGAACGAAATTGGTAGGCGCGATTGGACTCGAACCAACGACCCCCACCATGTCAAGGTGGTGCTCTAACCAGCTGAGCTACGCGCCTGAATTCGTATTCGAGGGCGCGATTGTAGCAGGCTGAATCGACCGTTCCGGCCCCGGATCAAGTCCGGCATCAGCGAAAGCCGGGATCCACCGCCAGTTCGCTAGCGGCGCTTGGCCCGGCGCACGCCCTGCACCTCCGCCACCAGGTGCAGCACCTTGTTCAGGCGCCCCGAATCCGCGATCTCCACCGTGAAGGTCATCCAGGCCGTTCCCCTGAGCGACTGGGTCTGCACGCCGATCACGTTCATCTTCTCCTTGGCAAAAACCTCGGAGATGTCGCGCAAGAGCCCCTGACGGTCGGCGGCTTCCACCGCCACGTCCACCGGGTAGACCGCGGCGCCCTCGGCTGGCGGCGCGCCCCATTCCACCTCGATCACGCGCTCGGCGCTGCGCGCCGCCAGTTCGCGGAAGTTGCTGCAGTCGTGGCGATGCACGCTGACACCCTTGCCCCGGGTGACGAAACCGCTGATGGCGTCGGGCGGTGCCGGTTTGCAGCACTTGGCCAGTTGCGTCATCAGCGAATCGATCCCGACCACCAGCACGCCGCCCTTGGGCGTCCGATCGGCATGGCGCGGCTTCTTCAGCAGCAGGAACTCGTCCTGCGGCAGCGGCACCACGGCCGGCCGCAGCAGCGCCTCGATGTGGCGCAGCGAATACTCGTCCTTCCCCACCACGGCGAACAGGTCGTCGGCCGACTTGAAACCCAGCTGGGACGCCAGGTCCTCCAGCTTGACGGCCGTCTTGCCTTCGCGCTGCAGCAGCTTTTCCACCGCCTCGCGACCGCGCGCGATGGTCTCGTGCCTGATCTGTTCGTTGAACCAGGCCCGCACCTTGGCCTTGGCGCGGTTGCTGGCCAGGAACCCCAGGTCGGCGTTGAGCCAGTCGCGCGAAGGGCCGCCCTCCTTCGCCACCGTGATCTCCACGGTCTGGCCGTTCTGCAGCGGCGTGTTCAGCGGCACCATCGCGCCATCGACACGGGCGCCCCGGCAGCGATGGCCCAGGCCGGTGTGCACGCTGTAGGCAAAGTCCACCGGCGTGGCGCCCTGCGGCAATTCCACGATGGCCGCGTCCGGCGTGAGCACGTAGATGCGATCCTCGAACAATCCCTCGCCCGAGCCAGCCAGATCGCGTTCCCAGGCCAGCAGTTGCCGCAGCACGGCGATCTTGGCGTCGTACTCGCCACTGGCGGACACCCCCGCATAACCCTTGGTTCCCGCCTCCTTGTAGGCCCAGTGCGCGGCCACCCCATGCTCGGCATGGTCATGCATGGCCTGGGTGCGGATCTGGATTTCGATCGGCCGACCGGCCTTGTCGCGCACGATGGTGTGCAGCGACTGGTAGCCATTGGGCTTGGGCCTGGCGATGTAGTCGTCGAACTCCTCCACGATGGGCGTGAACTGCTGGTGCACCCATGACAGCGCCGCGTAGCAGTCCTTGACCTCGGGCACGATCACGCGCAACGCGCGGATGTCGAACACCTGGTCGAAATCGAGCGACTTGCCGCGCATCTTCTTGACGATGCTGTAGATGTGCTTGGGCCGGCCGAACACGCTGGCCTGCACCCCCTGCACCTTCAGTTCCTCCTGCAGCCGCGAGCGCAGCTGCTCGACGTACTCCTCGCGCTCGGCCCGCTTCTCGTCGAGCAAGCCGGCCACTTTCCTGTAGGTGTCGGGCTCGAGGAAGCGGAACGCCAGATCCTCCATTTCCCACTTGAGCTGCCAGATGCCCAGGCGGTTGGCCAGCGGCGCGAACACGCTGAGCGCTTCGCGCGCCACGCTGGGCGGCGCGACGGTCTTGCGCGCCGCATGCCAGCGCAGGGTCTGCAGCCGCGATGCCAGCCGCAGCATCACCACACGCAGGTCGCGCGAGAACGCCAGCAGCATCTTGCGCACTTTCTCGGTCTGCACCTTCGCATCGTCCACCAGCTGGCCCGCGTCCTCGGCCTCGCGCGTCTGCTCCTGGATGCGCACCAGCTTATTGGTCTCCAGCGCCAGCGCGGCATAGTGCTCGCCGAACGCCTTGGCGATGACCTCCTGCGGCTTGTTCAGGTGCGGGCAGGCGTAGACCAGGTAGCTGGCCGCCTGCATGGCCTCGGAACCGCCCATGGACTTGAGAATGGCGGCCACCGCGTCGGCGTGGGCCAGCGTGTTCTCGCCCGTGTCCAGGGTTTCGCCCGCGATGAAGGGCTCGGCGAACGCACGGGCCCGGGCCAGTGCATGGGCCTGGTGCGGCATCGCCTGTTCGGTGGCGGCGATCAGCTCGGGGACTGCCGCGGCCTCAGGCTGCTCCGCTGTCAGGCTTTTCATCTTCGGATTGTCCCAGCAGGAACGAGGCCACGGCCTCGACCTGGTTGTCGGCGATCAAGGTCGGTGCATGTGCCACGCCCTGAAATTCGACGAGACGGGCCTTGGGGCCGCGCCGGGTCATCTCCAGCGCCGTGTCGCGGGCCAGCAGGTCCGACTCGGCACCGCGGGTGATCAGGGTGCTGGCCTGGATCAGGTCGTACAGCTGCCACAGCGCGGCCTGGCCTTGCGCCGCCGACTCCTCGGTCATGCTGCGGAACGGCACCGCGATGGCAGGGTCATAGTGCAGCGTGAAGCCGCCGTGGGGAAGGGCCCGCACCATGGCGTGTGACAGAGCCAGCCATTGCTCGGGCGTGTGCGGCCCGAAGGTGGTGGAGATGGCCCACATCGCATCGGCCGCCTGCTGCACGGTCTCGAAGCGGCCGGTATTGCCCAGGTAGGTACCGATCCGCTTCAGCGCCTGCCACTGGATGACCGGGCCAACGTCGTTGAGCACCAGAGCGCGTACCGCGACCGGCAACGGCGCAGCGCCCGTGGACGACGGCTGCGCCAGCGCGGGCGTGCCGCACACGGCCATGCCGATCAGACCGCCCATGCTGGTCCCGACCCAATCCAGGGTGGCAACTGGGGCCTGCCGATGCAGCTGCGCCAGCATGGCCAGCATGTCGGCCACGTACTGGGGCACCTGGTAGCCGACGGGGTCCTTCAGCCAGTCGCTGCGGCCGCGCCCCACCACGTCGGGACAGACGACGCGCACCGGGTGCTCCGCGCGGGCCGCCAGCGCCTGCGCCAGGACGTCGAAATCGCGCCCCTGCCGCGCCAGGCCGTGAACGCAAACAAGCACATGGCCGGCGTCCGCGTCGCCCCATTGCCAATACGCCATGCGATGCCCCCCGGTGGGGTCCGGGCAAGGTACGTAATTCAGCGTAGGTTCCGACATCGAATTCAAAAAACCGCATACTGTGCGGCTGCCTTTTTTACTCTCTCTGACTCGATCCTAATTCAATATGGAGACC
>DIZF01000001.1:205292-275772 GCA_002427815.1 Ramlibacter tataouinensis | reverse complement strand
TGGAGGCGGACCTCCTCGGGAGCCGCTTCCTCGTTCGCGGCAGGGACGTTGATCAGGTGGGGCGGAACGGCGTTCACACCGGCAGCGCCGACGATCTCTTCTATGAAAGCCGCGGTTGGCACTGCCCCTAAGGCCGCGTCGATCTGTGCTGGTGCCGCAGATGAATTCGAAATTGTCATGTCTTGTCCTTTAAAAGGGCCCGCATCCCTCGAGGGATGGAGCTTGAGTTGAGTACGCTTGGAAACAGGCCCGTTGCCTGCGCCGACTTCTGACCCGGCGTTCTCCGGGCTGTGGTCTTGGAGTTGATTGCGGCGTTCGTTTATTGCAGCGACGCTCGTTTCTTGCTATCCGCCACGGCGTCAGCCTCCAGCTCCGCAATTAGATCCGTGAGTTCTGTGTCCTCTGCCAATGCATCGCGGACATCTGCGAGTCGCGCGTACAACTCGTCCGCCAGTAGGTCGTGATCGACTTCGGCAGGCATTGCAATGCATGATACGGACAGCACGCGCCAGCGACGCTGCACCGCAGAGTCCATGGAGCGAATGAGCACGAGCCCGCCGACTTCCTCGCCCGCGTGCTCCTCCAGCCACGCCTCCAACGTCCTCCAGTCAGGACCAGCCCATCCGGTATCGTCGATGTCGTAGAGAATGTTCGTCAGGCGCTCAGAGGTCGACGTCTCATTGGCAGCTTCATCGACCATATCGCTGACAGACAGCGCAGCACCACCGAACACGATGACCAGTTCTTTCAGCAGGTCGTGCAGGGTCTGCTTTTCCGGATTGGCGTCCACGAACATCAAGCTGAGAATCGCCTTGGCCTCGTACTCGTTACCGGGCAGGTCGTCCAGGCATCGCTCAATGAGGTTGTAGAGTTCCTGGGGCGGCGGCGGCCAATCCTCATGGGCGGCACTTCCAACCTCCTGCTCGTTGACCGAAATTGCTCCGCCGTCAGACGCCGCGCCCGCCAAGGCATCGTGGATGGGAGTCGCAGGGGTAATCAAGTTATTCATCATGGGTTTCCTTTTTCATGTGGCAACCACTGAGGGTCGCCGGGTAGGTTGTCTTGGAGCGGCGAATAGGTGCCGGCTCCAGCGTTTGAGAAATACAGGATTTACCTCATGAAGTGAAGGGTTGAAGATCTGGGTATTGGCTGAATATAGCTCGCGCATTTGTTTAAAACAGCTTGTGAACGAGCGAAAGATATGGGCAGTTTTCTAGGCCCCTTCTAGGCCCCTTCATAGCGATTGGCAAAAACAGGGTGGCGGGGCACCACCACATTTGTTGGCGCGCCCGTACGCCCGAATACACGCGTCCCTGGCCCACACAGAACCACCACCTTCAACAGACCACGATGCCCGTCACGCAGCGGATGTTTCATCATCCAGCTCGTCGTGGTCAACGACATCGACGCATGGGCACACGATGTCTGCTTCATCGCGATCCAGGATCAGGACCGAGTGCCTCCACCCTTGCCCAACCTGTCAAGAGTAACGGCGATTCACCTAGCCGGCGATAACGATGGTATGTGAGAAATTTGTGGGGGATGTCCGGTTCTAAGGTCCATGAGAGGCCATCCCAGTTGTCCGCATAGCATCCTCGGTAGACGGCGAACTCGGCTGGAAGATGCGAAGTTCTCACCCTGAGTCAGGCTATTCAAGGGCTGGGGTACTCGTGCCGCCCTGGCTCAGCCGGCACCAACTCACGGCGACCATTCAGGCCGCCACACCCAGGACCATCACCACCATCACCACCATCATGATGATGATGATCGTCATCAGATTGACAAGGCAAGATGCGCCGCATTCCCCAGCAGGGGACAAACAGGGCCCGTAAGCTGGCTTGGCCTGGTTCATCAGCAACTGCAGCACTACAGTGCGACCAGGAAACCCCTCACAGCGTCGACGCAACCCGCCCAGTACACCCCTACCCGAAATTCGACACTGCAGCCACACCGGCCGCACTGACTGCGCCATCAGCAGTGACATCGAACGGTGGGAGACTTGAGGATGGGAGAAGAACTCGCCGCCGACGAGATCTTGTCGATTCAGAACCCCTTGGTCTTCAGGTACTTCAAGAAGAGCATCCTGGGTTCAAGAAATCTGAGTCAGGCTTCACCCATGATGGTGTGAATGGAGAAGGACGACAACATGGTTGCTCCCGATCCTGCGGATCTGTCTCCCTATATGGCGATTTTTGGCTGAATACACCTAGCTGACGTGGGCAGCGCCCGGTCATTGGGAGAATGATGTTGATCAGTCACCGGGTAGGTAGCGATCGGAAGTTGCGCCTTCCCGCTTTTCGGGCAAGAAACTGAGACCGAAGACGCGCACGTCCGCGGGAAAGCCTTGGAAGACCGCCCATGACTCCTGAACGCCTTCGAGGCCGTCGTAACTCACCTCTGAGCTACTATGTCCCTGAAGGCCACGCAACGCATCCGCGCCAATTTCCTTCGGAATGTGATGAACGAAGGAACCTGATGTATTTGCCAAGAAAGAACCTGGACAACAGCGCGCGCTTTGAGAGGGCACTCGCCGAGCAACTTCGCCAGGAAATCCCGACATTCGCGCCAAATGCGGTTGATCTGTCGGGGTTTAGACCTCTGCGCGCCAAGATCGATTGCATCACTATCGCGAGACCGCCAAGACTCTCGGTTGCAGCGTTCGCTGAACTGAAGGCGGCGCTCAAAGGCAAGGTAGCCCGCCGAAACGATGATCCCAAGGCGGCGACGATTCACGATCCGACGCTCGATGATCTTCGCTGGTTGTCCACCAATCGGGGCGGCGATCGAGTCGAATACATCGAAATCGCGGTGGACGCGCGTCTGCCAGCAGGGACGAATGACATCTATCTCCTGCGCAAGCTGAAGGAGGAAATGCGGCATTGCGTTGCGCCCCAGCGTCACCGTCTCTTCGACGACAAGGCTGTCCGCGAATACTGGGACCTGGGCACGAGGAAACACGTCCATGACGCAGTCGCAAAGGCAGCGCCTCTCACTACGGTGTGGTATTGCAGCCCCAGGAGGCTGGTGAGGCTCAAGCTTTACATCAAGACCATGGACCAGGGTGTGCCGATGATCGGCCAACCTTTCCTGCGGATTGAACTGTCAATGGATATTCCGTCTTGGGCGGGGATCGATCGTATTGGCGACATGAAGTCGTTTGGGAAAAGGCTGAGAACGTTTTGCTCACCCGCCTTCTTCATGGGTAGCGATTTCAAGGGTAGTCTGGATGACGGGGCAATGTGGAAGACCCGTGGAGCCGCCTGGGATTTGCGGAAACAGAAGCACCTGGTCATCACTCCAAACGCCGTCGTGAATCGTGCGTTCGGGGACGCTTTGAACGAACTCGGCCAACAAATGCAGAGGATCTGATCCGTCGCCGAGTCACTCACCTCGCTCGCTATACGGACCGTGCGTTAATCGATACCCTAGCCGCGAACGCCGTGTTGTGGCGGATGTCCTTCAAGCGCACATTACTTCCCGTGGGCGCGCCTGGGTGACCCGGGTGACGGGTCATCGTGATGTTGCTGTCCATGGCAAGGACGTCGACGTCATGACCTCGATCATGGTCTCCGTGAGTGGCCGCAACGTCACCATGGTGATGGTAATCGTCGCAGTCGTTTCCGTTGTGATGATCGTTACCTTAATTATCAGCATGCGGCCGGCGGCCCCCTCATATAGAAACCCATGAGTTTCTTTTCTATTGCAAAATAGAAACCCATGAGTTACTATTGTCATCTACAAAAGAAACCTATGGGTATGTTTTATGAAACCTCAACTTCGAGCGCTGCGGCTTCATCAGGTTGATCACATGCTGGCCCAATGGCGAGAGGCAAAGCTGCCGCATACACCTGCGATTGGCTGGGCACGTACGATCCGTGAGGCTTTAGGGATGCCTGGCCGCGCACTAGCTGCACGGCTGGGGATCACGGCCCCAGGATTGCGCAAGCTAGAGGCCGCGGAGGCAGACCAACTGATCACCTTGGCGAGTCTTCGGAAAATGGCGGAAGCGCTGGATTGCGAGCTGCTGTATGCCCTCGTGCCCAGGCGGCCACTACTCCAGCAACTCCACGCCAGAGCGCACGAAGTGGCACGGCAGAAGCTCGCGCCTGTTGCGCATTCCATGTCGCTAGAGGACCAGGGCGTCAAAGGCAGAAATCGCGAGGTCCAGCTGGCGATCTTGGCGAAGAGCCTCCTTGACGGACCGCGAAGCAAACTGTGGTGACAGTTTTCCAGGATGCCCCTGGATCCACCCCCCTCGATCCAGATGAGGCCGCCGGCCTCCTGCCGAAGCACATCACGAGCCAAGCGGACTTGAACGCCTGGGAGCAAAACAACATCCTTCAGGGGCGAGAGTGGGCGCAGCAGACCAGGCAGCGTAAACGTGACTTTCTGAATGAGGGGTTCATCCGCGAACTACATCAACGCATGTTCGGCGATACCTGGAAGTGGGCGGGAACCTTCCGATCAAGCGACAAGACGATCGGGGTAGCTTGGGAACAGATTGCGGTTCAGCTTAGGGATTTGCTGGACAACATTCAGCACCAGAAGGACAACAACATCTACGCCGCTGATGAACTGGCCATCCGGTTTCATCATCGGCTGGTCTGGATTCATCCGTTCCCGAACGGCAATGGGCGCCACTCTCGGTTGATGGCTGAACTGCTCGTGACCCAGCTGGGCGGACTGGCCTTTTCCTGGGGAGGAGGTGCGGACTTGGTGTCTACGGGCGCAGCGCGTGAGCGGTACCTGAATGCCTTGCGCGAAGCAGATGCGGGCGCGGTAGATTCCCTCATCACATTCGCTCGAGATTGACCACTCGCGGCGGGTCCCAACTGGGCGCTTCTCTATCGGCCAAAGCTGCGCCGCGCCTCCTGAACCAACTCGAGTCCCCCCTCGCGCACCGCTTGGCAGCTCGCTGTCTCGTTGTCGCCCGCGCATACAAAGTCGTGATACAAATGGACTGTTCATCAACTCGTGCTGCGAGTGGGAAGAGACATGGAGCGGGTTCCCATCGCCCGCTCCAGGTGTCGCGGCCACGTTGGACCGCAACATGTCTAGACCCCAAACCGAATAGCTTCCAGTATCTGCTGCTTGTTCGTAAGTGACAGCTCGCCCTGGTAGTTTCGGACAACGGCATCAGCTTTCCCGGCGTGTCCCGTGATCGAAGTTGCATCCAACGGCGGGGTCGCGTTGAAGGCCCTCTCCAACAGGGTTGATCGGAAAGCGTGCATCCCCACCAATCGGGCGCCGACGGTGTCGTCACGTAAGCCCGCTTCGACAATGAAGTCTCGGAACCATTTTTCGCCGACTGAGCTTGCTCGGCCTCGGCTCGGCTTCCAAGCCGGAAACAAGAGCTTGGAGCCGGACGCCTTCACCCGGTCGACGTAGCCTAGAAGGCCCAACGACAGCAGGCGTGAATGGATCGGGACTTTACGCTTCGAGGTCTCGTTCTTCACGCTCTTGATGATTCGTTCATCGCCATCCGTGTCTTTGTCGAATAGAAAATACCAGATGCCAGAGCTGGCCTCCTGGCATATGTCAATCTGGGGATTGAGCTGACAAATCTCGTTCACTCGCGCGCCGGTATGCAACCCGATTTGAGGCAGCCAGTATTGATTTTCCAGATTGCGCTCGGTAGCGAAGAGCTTCATCTCTTCGCCTCCAAAGAGCCGCGCTAGCTCGCTGTCTGTGAAGCCGCGCTGCTTGTTTTCGCCCGCTTTTCGGGTGCCCGAATACGAGATGCCCTCGGTCGTCAAAGTGACGGGAAATCCCTCGTCTTGCCACTGCACTCGTGCGTCTTTCAGGAAGGACCTGACACACGCTTTGTATGTGTCCTCGAAGGTTTTGGACGCCATCGTTTTGATGTGAACTTCTTCAGCCAGTACGGCAGGCTTGATGCTCCGTTGTCGGCATAAGTCACTCCACCGGGGTGGCAACTTTTGGACCACGACGAAGAAGCGATTCAGATCTGCCTGGCGAAGGTCATGGACCGGCTTGTCACCGATGACGTCCAGCATCAAAGGCAGCACGGCACCGTGCTTTTTGAACATCGGTGCCGCCTTCTTTTTTGGGAACCCGGCTAGGAAGGCACCCACCACCTTGCTCAACTGGGGCGAGGTTGCCCTTGGTTGGGCGGCTGGCGCTGCCGACGAGGTTGGGGCAGGGCTGCCTACCTGAATACGCTCCGGCGCAGCCAAGCGCTGTTTCAGGCTCATGTTTTCCACCTCTAATCGAAGCCGAGCGATTTCAGCTCGGTGTCGAGTGTTTTGAGCAGCCAACTCGTCGGTGTACGTGTCTTCGATTCGGTCCAGACGCAGCTTGAGCTTCGTGGCGACCGTCAAATTCTTCAGTTTCTCTTCATCCATGTCTGCAGCAGACTCCCTGACGGCGGAGTATGCCCTCTTGACCTGGGCGGCATAGATGAGGGCGAGCGGAGCTGCCACGCTCTTGTCGCCCGTCTTCAGAGTCTTGGTGACCTCGGACAGGCCGACCAGATCGCGAAGGTCTGCAGGAACAGCGATGCGGAAGGTCAACGTGAAGCCGCGACGCTGGATGAACGGGAACGAACGGGACATGGCAGGCGGTGCCGTAGCACTCTCATGTAGCAAACATGAAAAACCTGCATGGAATCAATGAGTTGCGAGCTAAATCAAGGACTTAGCGGCGCTGGCGGAGAGTGTGAGATTCGAACTCACGGATGTCTTGCGACATCGCCGGTTTTCAAGACCGGTGCATTCAACCGCTCTGCCAACTCTCCGGGAGGCCAGAGTTTACCTCCGGGCGTCGGCCGCCGCCCTGCGCGGCCGCTCGGCGCGAAGCCACAGTGCCTCCGGCCTTCTTGCGGGCAAGAAAAAGCCGGGCAGGCCCGGCTTTTGATGGAGAGAGCCGCGCGCCCGCGGCTTTGTGCTTTCGCCCGTCAGGGCCCGTAGCCGAAGTTCACCGATGTGGAGGCGCCGCCGCTGATGCTGGCCGGTTTCTCCTGCGTCGCACGGCCGGGGGACTGGACCTGGATCGTGTATTGACCCGCCACGGCCGCGTCGGGTGCGAAGCTGAGCGTTGATCCCGACGACACATAGGGCGCCTTCACTGGCGCGGCAACAGGAAGGTGGAAGGCGTAGCTGGCCAGTACCGAGTCGACCGGCTGATTGCCCAGTTCGATGGTGGGCCCACCCGTCAATGCCTGCAGGGCGCGTGCACCGGCTTCGGTCAGCACCGTGGTGACCGTGGTGCTGCCGGAGATCGAGCTCTGTGTCACGGTGCCGGTCACGTCGGCCATTGCGGACGCCGGCGGGGCGATCGCGGTGGTGGTGCCATTGACGACGGTGGTGGCGGTACCGATGGGAATGCCTGTGACCACGGCAGTTGCATGCGCATCGGACCTGACGACCAGGTCGTAGGTGCCGGCCGGCAGGTAGGGGATGCTGAACTTGCCGCTGGAGTCCGGCACCGTGGATCGGATCGTGACGCCGCTCTGTTGCGCCGCGACCGTGGTGCTGCCAAGCGACAAGGTCGTCGTCACATAGCCCTGGAGTCCCGTGACCATGCGACGCATCACCGAAATCACCGGCTTGAGGATGTATTGGCCCGAGTTGCCCGCCTTCACCACGGAGCGGCAGGCATCGAAGTCCAGCACCACGTCGGCCATCTGGCCGGCGGCCACATCGAAGTGAGCCTGCAGCTTCAGCCCGCTTTGCTGTGCGCTGGGTGTCGTGAGAGCCGTCAGTGCGCCGCCGGTGGGTTGCACGGCGTTGGCCAGGGCGCTGGCGCCGGCCCCGGTGTTGCTGGCCAGGACCAGCCGGATCTGCGAGTACTGTCCCGCCGGCAGTGGCGTGGTACCGAGCTCTTCGAGCACGCCGTTGGTCAATGCGGTCAGATCCACCTGGCGTGCCGGTGACAGCGTGATATCGGTCCAGCCGCCGTCCGAGTCGGCCGCAGTGGCGCTCTGGTTCACGCTAACCTTCTGGATCGTGACGTAGACATGGTCATAGCCACAGCTCGGTGCATCGGTCAACGCCACGCGCAAGCTGCCATCGCCACCGGCCGCCGAGCCACCCCCGCCACCGCCGCCGCAGGCGGCCAGCACGGCAACGGCGCCCAGCATTGCCAGGGCACGGGCGGAACGCGCCCAGAGGCCCTCATTCATCTTCTTGAAAGTCATGTATCGGTCCTTGATCGATTGCAAGGCCCCGATCCTGACCAAAGATTGAGCGTCCAGGTGAGAGAACGTGACAAGAACACGTAAAAGCCCCGCTAACGGGTGAAAAGGTTACCTATCACCCTGCTCTGTAACATGATCAAGAGGTGCCCTGACAACACAAGAGCGAGCGTGGCCAGACGCTGTCACAGACTTGTCATCAAACAGCGGCACACTCCTTCATTTCTGCGTCAATCATCGAATGACCGTCGCGTCACCCGCCACAGCCTCCGCCATTGCCTTCCTCGACCGCGATCACAGCATCCTGTCCTTCAACGAGCGCGTGCTGGATTGGACGCACCGCGACGACGTGCCGTTGCTCGAGCGTCTGCGCTACCTGTGCATCGTTTCCTCCAACCTGGACGAGTTCTTCGAGGTGCGGGCCGCGCCCCATCTGACGGCGGCTCAAGGCGGCACTCACAATGGTGTGTACACGCTGGAGTCCTTCGAGGCATTGGCCGCGGCGGCCCATAAGCTGGTGGAACGGCAATACGCGCTCTACAACGACGAACTGATGCCGGCCTTTGCGCGGAACGGGATATCGATCGTCTCGCACGGCGAGCGCAACCCGGCGCAAAGACACTGGGCGGACGAATACTTCCAGCGGGAGTTGCGGCCGCTGCTGATCCCGGTCGGGCTGGATCCGGCGCACCCATTCCCGCAAGTGGCCAACAAGTCGCTGAACTTCATCGTCCGGCTGGGTGGCAAGGACGCGTTCGGCCGGGAGAACGAGATCGCCATCGTCAAGGTCCCGCGCGTGCTGCCGCGGCTGATCCGCATGCCGGTCAAGGTTTCGGGCAAGAAAGCGCTGTTCGTATCGCTGTCCAGCGTGATCCGCGCGCATCTCGTTGCGCTGTTTCCCGGCCGGGAGGTCGGACAGTTCTCCCAGTTCCGCGTCACCCGCCATTCGGACCTGGCGGTGGATGAAGACGAGGTGCTCAATTTGCGCGCCGCCTTGCGCCTGGGCCTGCAGCAGCGGCACTTCGGGCAGGCCGTCCGGCTCGAGGTTTCAGCGGGATGCTCCGAGTACCTGTCCAGCTTCCTGCGGAAACAGTTCAATCTGCCGGAACCAGCGCTCTACCGTGTCAACGGTCCGGTGAACCTGGCACGGCTGCAGCAGCTGATCGAGCTGGTGGACGCGTCAAAACTTCTGTTCCCGCCCTTCAAGCCGACTTACCCGGTGCAGCTGACGCCGGGACAGTCTTTTTTCGAACGGCTGCGGCAGGGCGATGTGCTGATTCATCAGCCGTATGAAAGCTTTGATGGCGTCCTGGCCTTTCTGCGCGAAGCAGTCAACGACCCCGACGTTCTTGCCATCAAGCAGACCATCTACCGCACCGGTACCGACCCGACCTTGATCGATCTCCTGCGTGAGGCGGTGCGCCTTGGCAAGGAGGTCACGGCTGTGGTGGAACTCAAGGCCCGCTTCGACGAAGAGGCCAACATCAATTGGGCAGAAAGCCTGGAATCGATCGGCGCGCAGGTCGTGTACGGCGTAGTGGGACTGAAGACGCACGCCAAGATGCTGCTGGTGACCCGTCGCGAAGGCAAGGTACTGGCGCGCTATGCGCACCTGTCTACCGGCAACTACAACCCGACCACGGCGCGTCTGTACACCGACCTGAGCTATCTCACGGCCGATGCCCGCCTGACGGCCGATGTCGAAACCGTCTTCGTGCATCTGGCCAGTCAGAGCCGGCTGCCCAAGCTCAACCTGATGTGGCTCGCCCCTTTTCATCTGCAGCGCAAACTGATCGAGAAGATCGATGCGCTGGGCGGGGCCGCCACCGGTGGCCAGGAAGCGAGAATCGTGCTGAAGATGAACGCGCTGACAGACGAGGCGTTGATGCTTGCGCTGACTCGCGCTGCCCGGCAGGGCGTGAAAATCGACCTGATCGTGCGCGGAGCGTGCATGCTTCCGGCCCGCGTACCCGGTGTCACCGACAACATCCGTGTGCGCTCGATCATCGGACGCTTCCTGGAACATTCGCGCGTCTTTTATTTTCGCCAGGGGCAGGAGGAAGAACTTTATCTGTCCAGTGCCGACTGGATGAACCGAAACATGCTGCGCCGCATCGAACTGGCCTGGCCGGTGACCGATGCCAAGCTGCGCCAGCGTATCGTCGACGAATGCTTGGTGGCCTGCCTGCACGATGAACGCGACGCGTGGGACCTGATGCCGGACGGCCACTACAGGCGCGTCAGGGGTGCGTGCGATCCCACCCGGCACGGCGCCCAGGCCGCCTTGATGGCACGCTATGCCGCCCGCCACAGTTCCGGAGAGGATTAGGGCCGATGGACCTCATTTTCTGGCGCCACGCCGAGGCCGAGGATGAAGCGGACGGCCAGGACGACTTGCAGCGCGCCCTGACCAAACGCGGCGAGAAGCAGGCTGCCCGCGTGGCCAAATGGCTGGAGCGGCAACTGCCCGAAAGTACCCGCATCCTGTGCAGCCCGGCGCTGCGTTGCGAGCAAACGGTGCTTCCTCTGGGCCGCAAGTACAAACTGCAGGCGGAATTGGCGCCTGGGGAACCCGCGGCGAAATTGCTCCAGGCGGCGGACTGGCCCCGGTCGCGTCAGCCGGTGCTGCTCGTCGGCCACCAGCCGCAGTTAGGCGAGGCGCTGGCCCGGTTGCTGGGGTTCAAGCAGGACAATTGCCCCGTCCGAAAAGGCGCCGTGTGGTGGTTGCGCACACGCGAGCGGGATGGGCAAGAGCAAACCGTCGTGGTCGCTGTTCAATCGCCCGACGCGGTGTAGGAAGCCTCAGGCCTGGGAAGGGCGGCCGGTCTTGATGGCCGGCACCGTTGCCAGCGTCGCAACAAAAGCGGAGTCGCCCATTGCAGCGAGGGCATTGACGCCGGCGCGCAGCACTTCGCTTTTCTTGGCCGGTCGCCCGAGCTTCGCGGCACGCTGCTTCAGTTCCTGCAGCACGGCGTACTCGGCCTTGGGAATCGTGAAGCTGTCGCGCACCAGCTTGGGCCGCTTGGGCTTGTCCGGCTTGGCCTTGGTCGCGGACGCGGGCACTGTCGGCGGGGTGACCTTCACGGCGGGAGCTTGCGCCTTGGGCGCGCCAGACGACTTCGCGGCGGGCGATTTCGCGGCGGACCGGGTCGCCCCGGTCTTCTTGCCGGGCCTGGCAATCCGGGCTTTCCTTGCAGTGACCATATCGAACCCTCCAATAAACGATGTATACAGTTTATACCGTTTTGCCGGAACCTTCAAACGGCGTCACGCCAGCTTGAAAGCCCACATTGTCCTCTGCCAGGCAGTCACCTCTTCGCGCAGCAGATGCGCGGATTGCGGATAGTACTCGGACCAGTCCGCACGCAGCGTCAGGACGAATTGCCGCCCGTCTGCGCGAAGCTGCAGACCCTTCAGGTCCGGCTGTCGCCGGGCGTGGCACAAGAGAACCGCGAGCCGCAGGCAAAGCAGGTACTGCACGAACAGCCCGTCCTCCAGGTCCGCCTCCAGTTTTCGCAGCTTGCCCCGGTGCCCCAGGATCAGGAGGCCGAGCCGGTGCAGCTCGGGTTGCGCGAAGCCGAGCGCATCCGCGTTGTCAAGGATGTAGGCGCCATGCTTGTGATAGTCGCTGTGCGAGATGCGGCTGCCGATCTCGTGCAGCTGCGCGGCCCAACCCAGCTGGCGCTGGTGCCGTGCCAGCTCTTCAGCGTCGTCGCTGTTGGCTCTCAGCTGGCGCAGGAGATCGCAAGCCACCTGGCCGACCCGGCGCGCCTGTTCCGCGTCGGTGCTGAACGTGGTGGCCAGCCGCTGCACGGTGGTCGAACGGATATCGGTCTCGCCGTGTTCGCGGTCGAGCATGTCGTAAAGCACGCCATGTCGCAGCGCGCCCTGGGCTACCTGCATCTCGTCGATCTCCAGCAACTCGAAGACCGCAAGCAGGACACTGACGCCGCCCCCAATGACCTCACGACGATCCTCCTTCAAGCCGTCGATCCTGATCCGGTTGGCGTTGCGTGCGGCCATCAGCTGCTCCAGCAGCCACTCCAGCCCTTCGCGGCTGACACGCCCGTCGGACCAGCCGGCCGCGCCCAGCACGTCACCCACTGCACCGATGGTGCCCGAGGAGCCATAGGCGACATCCCAGCGGCCGGGCCCGTAAGAGCCGAGCGCTTCGTCCAGGACCGCCTTGGCTGCGACCTTGGCGCGCTCAAACGCCGCGACCGTGAATTCGCCTTGCGGAAAATACTTCTTCGACCAGGCCACGCTGCCGACGCGGTAGCTTTCCATCACCTGGGGGTCAAATCGCTGACCCAGAATGATTTCGGTGGAACGCCCGCCGATGTCTACAACGAGCCGGCGCTCATCCGATTGGGGCAGCAGATGCACAACGCCCTGGTAGATCAGCCGCGCCTCCTCCTGGCCGGAGATCACCTCGATGGGAAAACCCAGCACCTGATGGGCGCGCTTGAGAAAGGTCTCACGGTTACGGGCTTCCCGCAGGGTCTGGGTGGCAACCGCGCGCACCTGAGCCTTCTTGAATCCCGCCAGCCGCTCGCCAAAGCGAGCCAGGCAATCCCAGCCGCGCTGCATGGCCTCGGCGGTGAGGTTGCGCTCATCGTCCAGGCCGTTGCCTTGCCGGACGGTTTCCTTCAGGTATTCCCTGCGATGAATCTGGTCACCTTCATAGCGACCGATCTCCAGCCGATAACTGTTGGAGCCGAGATCCACGGCGGCCAGGAGCGTTCCGTTGTTCATACTGCGGCCAGCATAGCAAAGGCCGGGGCGCAGGTGGGGGTGAGCCCAGCAAGGGCCTGCCTGCAAACTGACGAGCCAGGGTCGGTCAAGAAGACTTCGCCAGCCGCTCGCGAATCAACTGCAGTTCCTGCCGGCGCTCTGCGCTCGTTTGCGGGTAATTCATCTTCAGTCCTTCGAGCGTGTCCAGGACGATCCGCGACACGATCAGCCGGGTATTTTCCTTGTCATCGGCAGGGACGACGTACCAGGGGGCGTCGCTTGTGCTCGTCGCACCCAGGCATTCCTCATAGGCCTTCATGTAGTCCTTCCAGAATTTCCGCTCCTCGATGTCCGCAGTGCTGAATTTCCAGTTCTTTTCCGGCTCGTCGATGCGTTCGAGGAAGCGCTTTCTCTGCTCCTCCTTCGACAGGTAGAGGAAGAACTTGATGATGCGGGTTCCGTTGTCGTGAAGATGTCTTTCCAGATTCACGATCGAACGATAGCGGTCATGCCAGACGGCCTTTTCGCCGTGCGGCAGGTCCGGGATTCCCTCGCTGCGGAGAATTTCGGGATGCACTCGCGCGATCAGCACCTCTTCGTAATAGGACCGGTTGAAGATGCCGATCCGCCCGCGCTCCGGCAGATCGCACGTGGTGCGCCAGAGAAAATCGTGCTGCAATTCGGCAAGACTCGGATGTTTGAAGCTGATGACCTGGCAGCCTTGAGGATTGACCCCTGACATCACATGCTTGATGGCGCCATCTTTTCCTGCGGAATCCATCCCCTGAAAGATCAGCAGGATGGCATGGCGATTGGATGCGTAGAGAAGCTGCTGTTGCGCGCTCAGCTGCGCAACGTGCTCTCCCAGGAGTTTGTGATACCGCTCCTTGGACTTGTAGACAGGCCCCACGTTCGTCGGCCACTTCTGGAGATTGACATCGTCTCCTTCCCCCACGCGGAAATCCCTTGAATTGATCTTCATGGTGTTTCTTCCAGCTGGCTTGCCGCTCATGTAGTTCCCTGGCTCACTTGGTGATCTTCGCGGCGCCGGGAACCCGCCACTTGATCATCGCGACCTTCACGGCGTCGTTCAGAACCAGACACGAAGCCATGGCATAGACAAATACCGCAAGCGTTTGCCACCAGGGCAAAGGCATGAGTCCCTTGAGTCCCACGAACGTCAGGACGGTGCCCGCTATGGCATCCGCAGCGAGGGCTGACATGAAGGTCTTGCTCGGCAGGGACGCCCAGAACCAGCTGCGCTCCCGCGCGGACACGACGGAGAACACCGCGAAGTACAGGAGCATCAGAAAGCTGAAGGTGTAGAGGGCATCGTTGCTGGTTGCCAGACCGAATTTCGACCACCCGATCCACAACAGAAAAAGCGTTTCGGCAACCATCGCGACACCCAGCACCGCGGACACGGTGATGAAGCCCCCGATGTTCCATGTTTCCGGATTCCTGGATGGCCGGACATTGTCGGTGGAAAGGGATATCTTCGCGAAGTCCGTCAGGAAGACCAGCAGCAGCATGGCAAAGGCGGAGACCACGAACTTGCCGGTCACCACGAACGCGATGGCCACGAAGGCGGCCTTCAGGATGGTCCGGCTGATCTTGTTGATGATCCACGTCAGAATGCGCTGGTAAATGGTCCGCCCCTGCTCGACCAGCGCCACGATGTTCGTCAACCCGGCCTCGGTCAGGACGACGCTCGCGGCGCCCTTGGCCACGTCGGTCGCGGTGCTGACGGCGATTCCCACTTCGGCCTGGCGCAGGGCGGGTGCATCGTTGACACCATCGCCAGTCATGCCGGTCACGTGCCCCGCGGCCTGCAGCTGCTTCACAACGATGTACTTGTCCTCCGGATACACCTCGGCGAAGCCATCGGCGCCTGCGAACAGATCGGCTGTCCTGCTTCCAGGCTGCGCGCTCGCGGTCTTCAGGTCCGCCACGCGCTGGATGTTGGACAACCCGACGCCCTGCCCGATCTCGAGCGCCACCGGCAGCGCGTCGCCGGTGAGCATCTTGACCTGAACGCCGAGGTCGTGGAGTGTGGCGATGAGCTGCCCGGCATCCGGCCGCGGCGGGTCATACAACGACACCAGTCCCACCAGGGCCGGGGCGCTTCCCTCCGGGCCGCGCGCCACTGCCAGCGTCCGATAGCCCTTCGCGGCGGCCGCGCTGACGCGCGCGTCCAGCGCTTCGATTGCCGGCGGCTGGAGTCCGCAGGCCTCGGCGATGGTGCGCACGGCGCCCTTCATCACGCGCAGTCGTTGCCCGCTCTGCTCGACGACGGCTTCCGTCCGCCGGGTTTTCGCATCGAAAGGTGCGAAGGAGATGGGTGTGACGGAGGGAAGGCCGTCGAATACGTGCTGCGCCTTCGCTGCGGCCAGGAAGGCGAGGTCGATCGGATCCTGGTTGGATTCCTGCGACGCGAGCGCGCCGGCGAACAGCACATCGGCTTCCGACGCGCGCTCCAGCGGGATGACGCCGGTGACGGCGAGCTGGTTCATCGTGATCGTGCCCGTCTTGTCCACGCAGAGCACGTCCATCGTCGCGGCATCCTCCGCGGCGCTGAGGCGGGTGACGAGCACGCCGCGCCTGGCCAGTTCCTTCGACCCGACGGCCATGCTGACCGTGAACATGACGGGGAGAGCGACCGGCACCGCGCTCATCAAGAGGACGAGCATGAGCGGGACCATTTCCATGAGCGGCGCGCCCCGGATCAGCGACAGCGCGACCACCACGCCCAGCAGCACGGCGACAATGGCGAAAAGCCAGCGGACGATCTTGGCCACGACCGCTTCGATGTGAAGTTTCGGACGCGCCTCCTGCACGAGTTCCGTGGTGCGGCCAAAGTAGGTCTTCGCCCCGGTCAACATCACCACGCCGTTACCTTCGCCCCGCCGGACGATGGACCCCGACGAGAGTATTTCGCCGGCCGCCTTGTCCGCGTCCTTCGATTCGCCGGTGAGCGCCGACTGGTCCACGCTCAACGCTCCCGTGAGGAGCTTCACGTCCGCCGGGATGATGTCGCCCGGGCGCACGCGGACGATGTCGCCAGGGACCAGTTCCCGGGCGGGAACGACCTGCCAGCTCGAATCGCGGCGCACCCGTGCGCTGACCTGCAAGCGTCGCCGCAGTGTCTCGACGACACCGGCGGCGCGGTGCTCCTGCATGAAGCTCAACACGGCGTTGATGATCAGCAGCGCGCCCACCACGACGAGGTCCGAATAGTTTCCAAGCACGGCGGACAGAACCATGATCAGTTCGAGCATCCACGCCGAGATCCCCCAGAATTTCCCGAGGAACTTGAGGACCGGGTGCCTTTTCTTTTCGGCCACTTCGTTGTAGCCGTGCTCCTTCCGCAGGGTGTCCACCTGCGCGTGCGCGAGCCCGGTGTCGGGGTTCACGTGGAGCGCCGCGAGCGTGTCGGGAACCGACGCCTTGGCGATGTCGGGGGGTTGGGCGTTTCCTGGCTGCGCGGGCGCCGGTCTGGCTTCGGATTTGCCTGGGGTCGATCCCATCGTGAATATCCTCTCTGGCGCTTGCGCGGGTTACACCGGCTTGCCTGCGTTGGTTGCGTCCCGTTTCCGATGGCAGATTTCCGGCGCAGGCGGTGAGTTTAGATCGCAGGCTGCCCGACTCATGCCCGTGCGCGTAGGATAAAGCCCTGCACTGGCTCTCGTCCTTGCATCCCATGACCGAGTTTGAACTCAAGCTGGAGGTCCCGGCTCACCGCACCCAGGCGGTCCAGGCCGCAGTGCGGCGAGGGCGCACAACTCAACAACGACTCCAGGCGCGCTACTTCGACACCCACGATCGCGCACTCGCGGCGCACGGCGTCGTGGTGCGGCTGCGCAAGGAAGGTCGGCGGTGGGTGCAGACGGCCAAGGCATCGGGCAGCGGACCCCTGGAGCGGCTGGAGCACAACGTTTCGCTGGCCGCGCGCGCGACGCCGGTCCCGGACCTGGCGCGCCATCTCGGCACGCCGTTGGGCAAGCGCATCCAGCGAGCCCTGAAGCTCAAGTCGGCCGATCCTTTTCCCACGCTCGAGCTGGTGTACCAGACCGATGTCGATCGTCTGGCGCGCGTAATGCGCACGGGCTCGGGATCTGTCGAGGTCGCCCTGGATGTGGGGCGTGTGTCGGTGGGCAAGCGTTCGGTTCCGGTCAATGAACTGGAACTGGAATTGAAACAAGGCAACCCGGCCAGCGCCGTGGAACTGGCGCGCAGATGGTGCGTGGCGCACGGGCTTTGGCTCAGTGCCGTTACCAAGTCGATGAAAGGCCAGCGCCTGGCCCTGGGCCAGCACTTCGGTGTCGCCGTGAGCGCGCAAGCGCCATGTTTCAAGCGCAACGCCTCACAGCGTGAAATGGCGGTCGCAGTGGTGTCCTCATGCCTGAATCAGATACTGGCCAACGCCAGCGACATCGCTGGCGGCTGCACGGACGAGGAACACATCCATCAGTTGCGGGTGGGCTTGCGCCGGCTGCGCACGGCGATTCGGGAGCTGGGCGCTTTGATGCAGGACTTTGACAGCGCCTGGGAAGAGCCCGTCGTCGCCGTCTTCCGCGATCTGGGGCAGCATCGCGACCGCAGCTATCTCATCAATACCGTACAGCACGAGATCGAGGGCGCAGGCGGCCCGCCGCTGGATTGGAGCGGCGCGTTCACGGATCTGCCCGACGTCGCTGCATCCGTGCGCGCGCCCGCGTTCCAGAAGGCACTGCTGGGCCTGATAGCGTTCGTTCACGCCACGCCGGACGAAGAAGCACCCCAGAAGAAAACGGCACCGCGAAAAATCGCACTGGAGAAAGTCGTGCGCAGGCGGCTGCACAGGCTGCACCGGCGGGTGGCCGCCGGAGGACAGAACTTCCTGGCTCTGGATGAACCCGCGCAGCACCGCATGCGCAAGCAGGCCAAGCGGCTGCGCTACCTGGTCGAATTCGCACAGCCCCTCTTTGCCGAACGCAAGGTCGAGGCTTATTTGTCCGCACTCAAGCCCGTTCAGGATGCACTGGGCTCGTACCACGATGAACTGGCGGCGCTGCAAGCCTGGCAACAGCTCGCCGTCCACGATCCGCGGGCCTGGTTTGGGGCGGGCTGGCTCAGCGCCCGCCGACCGGCCAATGCCCAGGCATGCCTGCAGGCCTGCGCGACCTTTGCCCACAACGCGAAGCCGTTCTGGGATTAGGGCGGCACGACAGCCGCTGTCGTCAATCTGACATGTTGGCCGGATACCGTCGGGTGCCGAGGTGGGGCAACCGTGCCGACGCCTTGCGTCCCAACCAACCGACACAACGAGAACGACCCATGCGCCTACGAACGCTTTCAATTTCGCTCGCCGCCAGCCTGACCCTGATCACCGCCTGCGGCGGCTCGGACGGTTCTGCCGCAACCGCCCCGGTCCAACGGGCGACCCCGGTACAACGGACGATCATCATGGTCTGGGACGGCTTGCGCCCCGACTCGGTCAACCCGGTCGACACCCCGAACCTGTACGCCCTGCAACAACAGGGGGTGAGATTTGCCGACAACCATTCGACCTATCCGACCTTCACGATGATGAACGGCTCCTCGTTCGCGACCGGGTCGTTCCCCAGGACCAGCGGTGACGGCGCGCGCGTCGGCTGGCTTTCCGGGACTGCGTGGGGTCGCTGATCGGCTGGGCAGAGCCCAGGCGAGTGCTGTTGTGCCCAGGACGAGAGCGGCGGCACAGCGCATTGCACTGCGTCGGCTCGCCATTGGAATCGGCCGGTTCATTGTGACTCCGCTGGGCGCTGGCGTGGCCGCGCCCTGTTGTTGCAACACTCAGTGTCTGGCAGGCGGCATCAGCAGGCGGTCGACGGTGAGGACATCGGCTGGCTGACGCAGGCGACCAACAGGACAACCATGGAACTGAGGGCAAGGAGGCGGCGGTTCATGGGATGTTTCTCCGGTCAGGAACTACCGCAGAGCTTAGGGATGGCCTGTGACTCGTTCGTGACTGAATGGTGACGATCGGATGACATCAGGCAATCCCTCATGCAGTTCGGCGAGCGGCGTTGGCGGACACTGCAGGTCAGCGCGGGGCTTCAGCGAACCCACCCGCTGGGATCGCACCGCAAGGCGCCTCCCTCTGGCAACTCGCATCGGGTGAGCACGCTGCCGTCGACGCGGAACGCAGTCAGAGCCCACTTGTTCTGGTCGACGGAATCACGCTGCAGCAAGAGAAAGCCAAAAGTATTGGATTGAGTGATCTGGGCCATCTGCGCGCCGGGCGCCGGTGACCCGTTCGAGATCGGCAGATCGATATCGACGTCATCGCCCCCGTTACCCGCGACCAGGGTGGGAACGTGCCCGGATGCGAAGCCGATGGCTTCAAACCAATGCACGTGCCCATGCAACGCAAGTTGCACGCCGGGCGCGAAGTAGGCTTCTCCGTTCACTTCGCGCAGGGTTTGCTGCAATGCCGCATTGCCGGGAAAGGCGGATCCAGGGTGCGCGGGATCGGGTGCGAATGCGAGGACGGGATGGTGGCTGGCGAACCAGCTGTGCAGATTTGGCGCTGCAGCCAGGGCCGTGACGGCGCGAAGTTGCGACACGTAGCGGGACCGCGTCAACTCGTCTCTGGAGTTGCCCTTCACGAGCGGCCGATAGCCCGCGCGCGACGAATCGAAGACGATCAGCTGCGACGTGCGGCCGAGTGATACGGCATACGGATCGCTGTAGTCGGCCTCGTCATCGTTGGCAGGGTCGTCGCAGGAACGCCTGGCCGCATAGGGTTCCGGTGCCAGCAAGCGAAACCAGCCTTGGCCCGCGCGCATGCACTCTTCGTGATTGCCGCGCAGGAACACCCAGGGAGCGGCCGCCAACAAGGGAGCGGCGGGATCGAAGAAGTCGGCCTTCCAGCTGTCCCAGCCATAGCCCCACGCGCTGCCGGCGCAGCCTGGGAGTTGCGCCGGGCAGGGCGACTCCCGATAGTGATAGTCGCCAACGTGGATGACCAGGTCGGGGGCCATCGCCGCGGCCCTGGCGGCAACCTGCGCGAATGGCCACTTCGCTGTGTCGTTGCAGGGTTGGGCGGTCGTGGCGCTGATCCGGCAGCCGGTGTCCCCCAGCACGATGATGCGTGTCGGGCCTTCCTTGATCGGGGCCAGCGCACGGTCACCGATCCGGATGGTGCGCGCTCCGGCGCGCAAGTCGGCCTCGCATACGCCGACGTCGAATACCGAGGGTTTCGAAGGCGAAGCCGCGGTGGGCCGGGCTGCGGCAGTGCCGGCCTGAACCCGCAGCACCATGTTCCGGGACTGGCCGTCGATGTGCAGAGTCGGGCATTGCGTGCCGGCCGCAACCACGGCGCGAACCTGCGGGTGAGGACCCGCCTTGACCCATGCGGCTTGCACCGCGGCAGGTTCACGAGACTGGGTCGGGCTGGCGGCGCAGCCGACCAGGGCCGCAGTCAACAACCCGGTGCCGGTGGCCAACAGGAGGCGGGCAAGTTCCTTGTGGTACATCCGCCCAATGATAGAGCGGCCAACACGGCCTGGACGGGCCGGTATGAGAGAGCGGCGCGACCGGCCCCGCGCCGCTCTTTACTCCGTCACGAGTAGGCGACGCCCGCCGCCGCCAGTGCCATCATGTTGACCACGCGCCGCACCGTCGACGACGGCGTCAGCACGTGCACCGGCCGGGCAGCGCCCAGCAGGATCGGACCGACCGTGATGCCGTGGCCGCCGGTCATCTTCAGCACATTGAACAGGATATTCGCCGAGTCCAGGTTCGGGCAGATCAGCAGGTTGGCTTCGCCGCTCAGGGTGCTGTCCATCAGGCTGCCACGCCGCACGTCTCCCGACAAGGCCGAGTCGCCCTGCATCTCGCCGTCGCATTCCACTTCGGGCGCCATGCGGGCGAACAGGTCGCGCGCCAGCCGCATCTTGCGGGCCGATGCCCGGCTGGACGAGCCGAAGTTGCTGTGCGACAGGAACGCCACTTTCGGCGGCAGGCCGAAACGGCGCACCTCCTCGGCCGCCATCACGGCGATGCTGGCCAGCAGCTCGGCGCTGGGGTCCTCGTTGACATAGGTGTCGGCGATGAACAGCGTGCGGTCCTGCAGCATCAGCGCATTGAGGGTCGCGAAACCGGGCGCCCCCTTGGCGGTGCCGATCACGTTGTGGATGTGGTCCACGTGCTGGTCGAAGCGGCCGACCAGGCCGCACAGCATCGCGTCGGCGTCGCCCAGTTGCACCGACAGGGCGCCGATCAGCGTGTTGGAGCGCCGCACGGCGGCCTTGGCCGCTTCCGGCGTGACGCCGTTGCGCCCCATCATGCGGTGATAGGTCTCCCAGTACTGGCGGAAGCGGACGTCGCTTTCCGGATTCACGCATTCCACGTCCTGGCCCAGCTTCATGCGCAGGCCGGCCTTGGCGATGCGCGCCTCGATCACGGCCGGGCGGCCGATCAGAATGGGCTTGGCGACGCCGTCCTCGAGTCCCAGTTGCACGGCGCGCAACACCCGCTCGTCCTCGCCCTCGGCAAAGATCACGCGCTTGAGCGGCGCCACCTTGGCGGCTTCGAACACCGGCCGCATGATCATTCCGGTCTGGTAGACGAAGCGGGTCAGCGTCTGCCGATAGGCTTCGAAGTCGGTGATCGGCCGGCTGGCCACGCCCGACTCGGCCGCCGCCTTGGCCACGGCCGGCGCGATGCGCAGGATCAGGCGCGAATCGAACGGGGTGGGAATCAGGTAATCCGGGCCGAACGCCAGCTCCTTGCCGGCGTAGGCGTTCGCCACTTCCTCGCTGATGTCGGCCTTGGCCAGTTCGGCGATCTCGCGCACGCAGGCCAGCTTCATGGCCTCGGTGATCTTGGTGGCGCCGCAATCGAGCGCGCCGCGGAAGATATAGGGGAAGCACAGGACGTTGTTGATCTGGTTCGGATAGTCCGAGCGCCCGGTGGCGATGATGCAGTCGGGCCGCGCGGCTTTGGCCAGCTCGGGCCGGATCTCCGGTTCGGGGTTGGCCAGCGCCAGGATGATGGGCTTGTCCGCCATCGTTTTGACCATCTCCGCCGTGAGGACGCCGCCGGTGGAGCAGCCGAGGAACACGTCGGCGGCCTTCACCGCATCGGCGAGCGTGCGTCCGTCGGTGTTCTGGGCGTACGGCTTCTTCGATTCGTCGTAGCCGCCGGGCCGGCCTTCGTAGATCAGGCCCTTGGAGTCGCAGACATACACGTTCCTGCGCTTGGCCCCGAGGCCGACGAAGGTGTCGAGTACGGCAATCGCTGCGGCGCCGGCGCCCGAGACGGCGATCTTCACCTCACCGATCTTCTTGCCGACCAGCTCCAGCGCATTGAGCAGGCCGGCCGACGTGATGATCGCGGTGCCGTGCTGGTCGTCGTGGAACACCGGAATGTTCATCCGTTCGCGCAGCTTCTTCTCGATGTAGAAGCACTCGGGCGCCTTGATGTCCTCCAGGTTGACGCCGCCCAGGGTGGGCTCGAGCGCCGCCACGATCTCGATCAGCTTGTCCGGGTCGTTTTGCGCCAGCTCGATGTCGAACACGTCGATGCCGGCGAACTTCTTGAACAGACAGGCCTTGCCTTCCATCACCGGTTTGCCGGCCAGCGGGCCGATGTTGCCCAGGCCCAGCACGGCCGTGCCGTTGGTGATCACGCCCACCAGGTTGCCGCGCGAGGTGTATTCCCACGCCAGCGACGGATCGGCCTGGATGTCCAGGCAGGGATAGGCGACGCCGGGCGAATAGGCCAGCGACAGGTCGCGCTGATTGGACAGCGGCTTGGTCGGGGTGATGGAGGTCTTGCCCCGGGTGGGGAAGCGGTGGTATTCACGCGCGGCATCGCGCAGGGCTTGCTCGGCCTGGGACAGTTCTTTGGTCATCAATATCTCCTTCGTCTTGTCGAACCCGAAACGCTACCGCATCCTGGGGCGCCGCGCGCTTCGCGAAGCCACGTTGGCGCAAAAAACCCCGGGTTTTCCAGCGTTCCCTTGTGTTGGGTCATGTTCTCCAGGCTCGACCTCGACCTCGGGCTGGGCGGCAGGCCGGCGCCGGCCGGACCAACCCTGGGCCTGCCTTGCTGCGGGAGATCGGGGAAATCAGGACAGCAAATCCAGCAGCGCGCGCGCGATCACCTTGGTGGCCCGGCGCAAATCCTCCAGTTCCAGCCGCTCGTCGGCGCGCTTGGCGTTGGACTCCAGCACGGTGCGCGGACCGGCGCCGTAGATGACCCCGGGGATGCCGGCCTCCGCATACAGCCGCACGTCGGTATACAGCGGGGTGCCTCGCGCGGGGATGGGTTGACCGAACACCGCCTGGCCATGCTGGCGGATCGCATCGACCAGAGGCTTGTTGCCCGGCAGGGGCTTCATGGATTTCGCCAGCAACAGCCGCCTGATCTCCACGGTGATGCCGGGGCACTGGGCCGCAACGTCCTGAATGGTCTCGCGGATCGCGGCCTCCACCACCGCGGGCTGCTCCTCCGGAATCATCCGGCGGTCGAGCTTGAACACCACCTTGCCGGGGACCACGTTGGTGTTGGTGCCGCCTTCGATCCGGCCCACGTTCAGGTAGGGGTGGGTGATGCCCGCGACGGACGACGTGACCCGCCGGTACAGCGCATTGAGGGCGTACAGCGCGCCGAGGATGCGCACCGCCGCCTGCAGCGCATCCACGCCGCTGTCGGGGATGGCCGCATGCGCCATCTTGCCGTGCACGGTCACTTCGAGCTGCAGACAGCCGTTGTGCGCCGTGACCACCTCGTAGCTGAAGCCGGCCGCGATCAGCAGATCGGGCTTCGTCAGCTTGTGGCTCAGCAGCCAGCCCGGCCCGAGTTCGCCGCCGAATTCCTCGTCATAGGTGAAGTGCAGCTCGACGCCGCCCTTCAGACGGGCCCGCAGGGACTCGAGCGCGCGCAGCGCGAAAGTGAAGCTGGCGAAGTCGCTTTTGCTGACAGCGGCCGCGCGGCCATAGATCCTGCCGTCCACGACCTCGCCGCCGTAGGGATCGTGGGTCCAGCCCTCGCCCGGCGGCACCACGTCGCCGTGGGCATTCAGCGCGATGGTCGGGCCCTCGCCGTAGCGCCTTCGCACGATCAGGTTGGTGATGGACTGCAACCCATGAGCCTGGACTTCCGCCTGAGGCACCGGATATTTTTCCGCCTCCAGGCCGAAGGTTTGCAGCAGCTGCGCTGTGCGTTCGGCATGCGGTGCGTTGTTGCCGGGCGGGGTGTCGGTGGGCACCCTGACGAGTTCCTGCAGGAAGTGCACTTCCTCGTCGAAATGGGCATCGACCCAGGCGTCGATCTTGTCGTAGTCGGTCATCGGGCTTGCAATTCCCTGGCGAGCTGGCCGAGCAGGTGCCCGAAGGCCTCCACGGCCAGCTGGATGTCGTCGGTGGTGGTGCTTTCCAGCGGGTTGTGGCTGATGCCCGAGTTCTGCCCGCGCACGAACAGCATGGCCTGCGGCAGGATCTCCTGCAGCTTCATCGCGTCATGGCCCGCGCCGCTGGGCATGCGATGCAGCGGCGCCTCCAGCGCGGCCACGGCCTGTTCCCAGCGGGCCTGCCAGGGCGGCGCGCTCGGCGCGGCAGCAGCCCGCATGGTTTCCTCCGGGCTGCAGCGCACACCGCGGCGCTCGCAGATGGCCCGCAGTTCGCCCAGAACATCGGCCACCAGCGCGTCGCGCTGCGCGTCGGTCGGGGCGCGCAGGTCCAGGCTGAACTGGCAGCGGCCCGGCACCACGTTGATCGACCCGCCCGGCACGTTCAGCATGCCGATGGTGGCGACCGAATCGCCGTCGCGGGCCGCGCGCTTTTCGATATACAGCGCCAGTTCGGCCACGGCGGCTGCGGCGTCGCGGCGGCGGTTCATCGGCGTGGTGCCGGCGTGGCTGGCCATGCCGACGGCCTCGCACTGGAAGCGCACACCGCCGTTGATGGAAGTGACGATGCCCAGCGGCAGATTGCTTTCGTTGAGTACCGGCCCCTGCTCGATATGAACCTCGACAAAACCCAGGTAGTCGGCGGGATCCCGCCGCAGCGTGGCAATGGCCTCCGGCGTGGCCGGCAGGCCCGCGTGTTGCATCGCCTCGCGCAGGAGGACCCCATCCGCGTCTTTCTGGTCCAGCCAGGCGGCGTCGAAGCTGCCGATCAGCGCGCCGGAGCCCAGGAAAGTCGCCTTGTAGCGCTGGCCTTCTTCCTCGGCGAAACCGATCACCTCGAGGTCGAAGGGCAGGCGTTCGCCCCGGCTCGACAGCGCACGCACGCAGGCCATCGGCGTGTAGATGCCCAGCCGCCCGTCGTATTTCCCGCCGTTGCGCACGGTGTCGTAATGCGAGCCGGTGAGGAGTGTCTTCGCTCCCTCGCCCCCTGGTCGGGTATTGACTCCCTCCCCTTCCGGGGGAGGGTTGGGGTGGGGGCGTGGGCTTGCCCGGTACCGTCCCACCACGTTGCCCACGGCATCGATCGCTACCTCGTCGAAGCCGCAGTCCCGCATGTCCTGCACGATGCGGGCGGCCGCCTGCCGATGCGCGTCGGTCAGATAGGTGACGGTGAGCTGCCCCTTCTCGCGATAGCCCGGGTCGCTGTACTGCGCCAGTGATTCCAGCCGGTCCCAGACCCAGTTGCCCAGCGCGGGAGCCAAGGCGAACTTGTCGTTCAGCCGAAGCTCCGCGATGCGGTGGATGTTGCGCAGGCACTCGGCCAGCTCGAAGTCGGGCGGGTTGTCCAGGCGACGTTCGAAGGTCTCGATGATTTCCCTGCGGGGCAGACCGGTACCGCGCGGACCGCGCACGGCCAGCACAAAGGGGAAACCGAACCTCGCGCTGTAGTCGGCGTTGAGCTGCCGGATCCTTGCCAACTCGGCGGGCGTGCAATCCGCCAGGCCCGCGCTGCCCTGCTCGTGATCGGATTCCGCAGTGAGCGACTTGCTCACCATTGCCTTGCCGGCCAGCTCCGGATGCGCGCGCACCAACGCGAGCTGGGCATCGCGGCCGGCTTGCGCGACGATGCCCGCCATCACGTGCTTGAGGTGGGCGAGCGATCGGAACGGCCGCTGCGCCAGCGCGGCGCGGGCAATCCAGGGCGAATGTTCGTACAGGCCGTCCAGCAGCCGTGCGGCTTCATCGGTGCCGGCGGCATTGAGTTGTTGCAGTGTCACGGGCATCTTCAACCTTCGAAGGGGTGCGTGTTCTTCCAGTGGCGCGCGATGTCGATGCGGCGGCAGATCCACACCCGGTCATGGCGTTGCACATGGTCCAGGAAGCGCTGCAGCGCCACGATGCGGCCCGGCCGCCCGAGCAGCCGGCAGTGCATGCCGACGCTGAGCATCCTGGGCGCGACATCGCCCTCGGCATAAAGTGCGTCGAAACTGTCGCGCAGGTAGGTGAAGAAGTCGTCGGCCTGGGCAAACCCCTGGGGCAGCGCAAAGCGCATGTCGTTGGCATCGAGCGTGTACGGCACCACCAGGTGCGCGGCGACGGTGCCGTCGGTCTTTCGCACTTTCATCCACAGCGGCAGGTCGTCGCCGTAATAGTCGCTGTCGTATTCGAAGCCGCCGTAGTCGGCCACCAGGCGGCGCGTGTTGGGGCTGTCGCGTCCGGTGTACCAGCCCAGCGGCCGCTCACCCGTCAGCTCGCGGATGATGTCCATGGCGATGCGCATGTGCTCGCGCTCGGTCGCTTCGGCCACGCCCTGGTAGGAAATCCAGCGCCAGCCATGGCAGGCGATCTCATGCCCCAGTTCCCGGAACGCGGCCGTGACCTCGGGGTTGCGTTGCAGCGCCATGCTCACGCCGAACACCGTCAATGGCAGGCCGCGCCGCTCGAATTCGCGCAGGATGCGCCAGACACCCGCGCGCGAACCGTACTCATAGATGCTCTCCATGCTCAGGTGCCGGTCCGGGTAGCTGGGCGGATTGGCCATCTCCGACAGGAATTGCTCCGAGCCGGGGTCGCCATGCAGCACCGAGTTTTCGCCGCCTTCCTCGTAATTGAGCACGAACTGAACGGCGATCCGCGCCTGGCCGGGCCAGCGCGCATGAGGGGGCTGGCGGCCGTGGCCGGCGAGGTCGCGCGGATAGGCCGCCGTGCTGTCGTAAGTCATGAAGCGGGAATGTTAGTGGCAAATCCCGGAAGTGCATAAACTGCGTTCCACCAACTGGAGACTCCCCATGGGCCTGAGTACGCATGTCCTGGACACCATGCACGGTTGCCCCGCAGCGGGCATGACGGTGGCGTTCTATACGACCCGGGGCGCGGAAGCGAGGCTGGTGAAGCGCTTCACGCTCGATGCCGATGGACGCAGCCCCGGCGGGCCGCTGGTCGACAGCGCCAGCCTGAAAAAAGGCACCTACCGGCTGGTGTTCGACGTGGCGGGCTACTTCAAGGCCCGCGGCGTGGCCTTGCCCGACCCGAGTTTCCTGGGCGAGGTCAGCCTGGATTTCGGCGTGGCCGATCCCGCCCAGCACTACCACGTGCCCCTGCTGGTCAGCCCGTGGAGCTACGCCACCTACCGCGGTTCCTGAAGACCGGCGGCGCTCAGAGCTGTCCTTCGGTCAATGTGTCGAGCTGGAAGCGGCCGCTCTTGTGCCACAGCCAGGTGTCGGTATAGACCACCTTGCCCATGCGCGCGGGCGCCGGGAAGGGCGCGGCGGCCCGGACCGTGCGTTCGATTTCAGCCACCACTTCGGGCGCGTGCCTGGGCGCGCGCATCCAGTTCAGGTGGCGGACATTGCCCCGGCCGTCCACCTCGACCTGGAGCACGCCGATGGCGTACAGCATCGGGGGCAGCTTGCCCTGGTAGATCCGGTCATGATTCAGGGCATACAAATGATGCGCGGCGTCCTGGCGGTAGGCCCGGGGATTGGTGGCATTGGACTTCTGCACTGCCTTGAAGCCCGCCGATGGGATGGCCGCGGACGGCTGGCCGGATTCTGGAGCGGTCGCGCCGCCCGTGGGGGCTGCTTCCACCGGGACAGTGGGCGTGCCGCGCGAAGAGCAAGCTGCTATCAGGGCGGCGATCGAGGTTGCCAGTGCGGCCGGCACGATGTGGCGCACGCCAAAGCGGTATTTCATGAGATTCTCCAGTTCGGCGCGCTTTGCGGGCGCTCCAGCTCGGCTATTCAACGCCATGGCTTCGGATTTGACGACCGGCTTTACTCAATTGACACGATTCTTTCGAATGGACGCGGCGGTGCGCCGATAGCAGCATGACCCATTTCACGTCCCGGCTGATCCACGAAGACGCTGTTCTCGTCACCGTGGAGACTACCCAAGGCTCGGCCCCGCGCGACGCGGGCGCCTGGATGGCCGTGTTCGCGAACGACGTGGTGGGCAGCATCGGCGGCGGGCATCTGGAGTTCCAGGCGATAGCGCAGGCGCGCCGGCGCCTGGCGGGAGAAGTTGGCGAAGCGGTGCAGTCCCATGCACTGGGTCCTGGCCTGGGCCAGTGTTGCGGCGGCGTGGTGCGCTTGCGCTTCGAACGCGTCGCGGCAGCGGACATTTCGTCGCTGCAAGCCCGGCTCGCGCCTGCGCGGGTGCCGCTCGCCTTGTTCGGGGGCGGCCACGTCGGCAAGGCGCTGGTCAACACCCTGGCGCCGCTGCCGTTCGCGATCACCTGGGTCGACAGCCGCGACGAAATCTTCCCGGCCGATCCGCCGGCCAACGTGCACTGCGAACATTCCGACCCGGTGCAGGGCGCTGTCGCCGGCCTGGCGCCGCACTCGCGGGTGCTGATCATGAGCTTCAGCCATGCGCAGGACCTGGACGTGGTGGCGGCCTGCCTGTTGCGCCAACGCGAGCGCGGCGATCTCGCCTGCATCGGCCTGATCGGCAGCGCCACCAAATGGGCGACCTTCCGCCATCGCCTCGAGCAGCGGGGCTTCGGCGAGAGCGAACTGGCGCAGGTGACCTGTCCCATCGGCCTGCCCGGCATCGCGGGCAAGGAGCCGGAAGTCATCGCCGTCAGCGTGGCGGCGCAGTTGCTGCAGCTGGGTGCACCCGGCCAGCGCTGAAGACCTGCGTCGGCACGACGCGCCCAAACTGGATACATTCCCAAGACGCCGCAGCGGAGCCCAAAGAATGGGGGTCAGATTCCAATTCTTGTTGTTCGCGGCACCAACTGCTCAGAGCGCCCGCGGTGGTGAGCAGGCCTTCCACGCTGGGATGACATGGAAAGCTATCTGCTGGACTGGGCCAACCTGCTGCTGCGCTGGGCCCATCTCGTCACGGGCATCGCCTGGATCGGCTCCTCGTTCTATTTCGTCTTCCTCGATTCCAGCCTGACGCCGCCGGTCGACCAGGACCTCACACGGCAAGGCGTCAGCGGCGAGCTGTGGGCGGTGCACGGCGGCGGCTTCTACCACCCGGTCAAATTCAACGTCGCGCCGCCCCGGCTGCCCGCGCACCTGCACTGGTTCTTCTGGGAAAGCTACTCGACGTGGCTGACCGGCTTCGCGCTGTTCACCATTTCGTATCTCTGGAGCGCGGGCACCTGGCTCGTCGACCGCTCGGTGATGGACTGGCCGCCTGGCGCTGCGATCGCCGTGGCGCTGTCGTTCCTCGTCGTCTTCTGGCTGCTGTACGACGCGATCTGCCGCTGGTTCGGGCAACGCGAGAACGGCGACGCCATCGTGGGCGCGCTGGTGCTGGCGCTGGTGTGCGTCGCATCCTGGCTGGCCTGCCACTGGTTCGCCGGCCGGGCGGCCTTCCTGCTGGTGGGCGCCATGATCGCGACGGCGATGAGCGCCAACGTGCTGTTCTGGATCATTCCCGGCCAGCGCAAGGTGGTGGCGGCGATCAAGGCGGGCGAGCCGGTCGATGCCATCCACGGCCAGCGCGGCAAGCAGCGCAGCGTGCACAACACCTACTTCACGCTGCCGGTGCTGTTCGCGATGATGAGCAACCACTACAGCTTCACCTGGAGCCACCCGCGCAACTGGCTGGTGCTGGTCCTGATGATGTTCGCCGGCGCGGCCATCCGGCAGTTCTTCGTCATGCGCCACGGCTGGAAGCTGGGCCGCAACCGCCGTCCGCTGCCCTATGCGCTGGTGGGTGTCGCAGTCATTGTCGCCGTCGTGGTCTGGCTGCGGCCGGACTCGAATGCGGCGACCCCCATCTCGGGAAGTGGCGCCGTCGGCTACCCGCAGGTGCAGCAGGTGCTGGCCCAGCGCTGCTACCCCTGCCACGGCGCGCAGGTCCAGATGAAGAACGTGCGGCTGGACTCGCCCGCCGCGCTCAGGCAGCACGCCCAGATGGTGTACCAGCAGGCCGTGGTGACCCGGATCATGCCGATGAACAACGCCACGGGCATCACGGAGGGCGAACGGGCCGTGATCGCGCAGTGGTTCCGCTCAGGCGCACCCACTCCGTGACGTGTAGGCGACAGCGGGCCGCCGGCAACGGGGATTCACCACTAGCCGGGTGCCTCGCATGTCGATACGCTGTCGCAGGAGCCCGGGCCCCGCGCACGTGCGCAAAGGATGCGACATGACGAACCCCCGAACCATTCTCGACTACGTCCTCGACCACGAAACCAACCGGCCCGATCACGTCTTCCTGACCCAGCCGATCGGCGGCGACAAGGTGATCGACTACACCTGGGCCGAGTTGATGGACCAGGCCCGGCGCATGGCCCGCCATCTGCAATTATTCGGCCTGCCCCCCGGTGCGCGCATCGCGATCCTGTCGAAGAACTGCGCGCATTTCTTCATGGCCGAACTGGCGATCTGGATGGCCGGCGGCACCACGGTGGCGATCTTTCCCACCGAAACCGCCGAGACCGTTCGCTTTGTGCTCCAGGACAGCGAAGCCAGCCTGCTGTTCATCGGCAAACTGGACACCTGGCCGCAGCAGGCGAGCGCGGTTCCCGCCGGCATGCCGTGCATCGCCTTTCCGCTCGCGCCCACCACGCCGTTCGACACCTGGGATGCGATCATGGCGCGCACCGAGCCGCTGACCGGCCGGCCGCAGCGCGCCCCGGACGACCTGGCGATGCTGATCTACACCTCGGGCTCCACCGGCCAGCCCAAGGGCGTGATGCTGCCCTTCAGCGCCGTGACCGGGGCCAGCGAGGGCATGGTGAACTACCTGAAGGCCGTCTACGGCGAGAACCAGGAGAACCGGCTGCTCTCCTACCTGCCGCTGGCGCACAGTTTCGAGCGGGCCTGGATCGAGTGCGCCTCGCTGGTGGACGGCACCTCGCGCATCTTCTTCGCCGAGTCGCTGGACACGTTTCTGGCCGACCTGCAGCGGGCCCGTCCCACCACCTTCATCTCGGTGCCGCGACTGTGGCTCAAGTTCCAGCAGGGCGTGTTCACCCAGGTGCCGCCGCAAAGACTCGACCGGCTGCTGCGCATCCCCATCCTCGGACGCATCGTCGGCCGCAAGGTCCTCAAGGGCCTGGGCCTGGACAAGGTGAGGCGGGCGGCCAGCGGGTCGGCGCCGATTCCGGCCGAACTGATAGCGTGGTACCGGCGGCTCGGCCTGAACCTGTTCGAGGGCTACGGCATGACCGAGGACTTCGCGTTTTCGCACGGCTCCACGGAAGAGAGGAACGAGCCGGGCTATGTCGGCGTCCCCTTCCCGGGCGTGGAAGTGCGGCTGGCCGACGACGGCGAGATCCTGATCAAGTCGCCGGGCCAGTTCACGGGCTATTACAAGCGTCCCGACCTCAATGCGCAGGCGTTCACCGAGGACGGGTTCTTCCACACCGGCGACCAGGGCGAGCGCACCGCCGACGGAATGCTCAAGGTCACGGGGCGGGTCAAGGAACTGTTCAAGACGGCCAAGGGCGAATACGTGGCGCCCGCCCCGATCGAGAACATGCTGAACGTGCATCCGATGATCGAACTGTCGATGGTCTCCGGTGTGGGCCAACCCGCCGCCTACGCTATGGTGGTCCTGGCCGAAGGTCTGCGGCCCCGCCTCGGCGACGCGGCCGTGCGCTCGCAGGTGCAGGCCGAGCTGGGCCGGCTGCTCGAAGAAGTGAATCGCGAATTGCCACCGCACGAGCGGCTGCGCATGATCGTGGTGGCCGACGAGCCCTGGTCCATCGAGAATGGCTTCCTCACGCCGACCATGAAGATCCGGCGCAACCGCATCGAGTCGGCGGTCGCTTTCGCTGTGGAAAACTGGTATGCCACCGGTACCACCGTCCACTGGGCCTGAAAAGAAAAAACCAATGTCATCTTCACTGCCTTTGCGCCATGGTGGCGATCGCGTCGCCGAAGCCCTGCGGGTGCACGGCGTGCGCAGCCTCTTCACGCTGTGCGGCGGGCACATTTCGCCGATCCTGAGCGCGGCCAAGGCCAGGGGCATCCGCGTCGTGGATGTGCGCGATGAAGCCACCGCCGTGTTCGCGGCCGACGCCACCGCGCGCCTGTCGGGCGTTCCCGGCGTGGCCGCCGTCACGGCGGGGCCGGGCATCGCCAACACCATCACCGCGCTCAAGAACGCGCAGCTGGCGCAGTCGCCGGTGATCCTGCTCGGCGGCGCGGCACCCACCGCGCTGCAGGGCCGCGGCGCACTGCAGGACATCGACCAGCGGCCGCTGGTCGAGCCGCACGTCAAGCTGTTTCGCAAGATCCTGAAGGTGCGCGACCTGGGCCCGGCCGTCGAGGAAGCCTTTGCCGTCGCGCGTTCCGGCGTGCCCGGGCCGGTGTTCGTCGAATGCCCGGTCGACCTGCTGTACGACGAGGCGTCGATCCGCCAGTGGTATGCCGACGCTGCCGGCAAGGGCAAGAGCGCGGCCGACCGGATGCTGCGCTTCTACCTGAACCGCCACGTGCGCAAGATGTTCGAGGGCAGCCAGTTGCCCACCACACAGCGCGTGCTGGGTGTGGATCCGCCGAAGGCGAAAGACAGCGCCTTGCGCGCGGCGCAGGACGCGTTCGCCAAGGCCGAGCGCCCGCTGATGGTGATCGGCAGCCAGGCTGTGGTGCTGCCCGCGCAAGCCGACGCGCTCGCCGCCGCCGTCGCGCGGCTCGAGGTCCCAGTGTACCTGTCGGGGATGGCGCGCGGCCTGCTGGGACGCGACCATTCGCTGCAGCTGCGCCATCAACGCCGGCAGGCCCTGCGTGAAGCGGACTGCGTGCTGCTGGCCGGCGTGCCCTGCGATTTCCGGCTGGACTACGGCAAGCATGTGCGGCGCGACGCGACGCTGATCGCCGCCAACCGCAGCGCGCGCGACGCGCGCCTGAACCGCCGCCCCGACATCGCGGCCATCGGCGATGCGGGCCTGTTCCTGCAGGACCTGGCCCAGGCCCTGCCGCCGGCAACGGAACCGCGCTGGGCCGACTGGCTGGCCCAGTTGCGCGGGCGCGATGACGAGCGCGAGATGGAAATCGACCAGCAGGCCGCGGCCAGCGGCGAGTTCGTCAATCCGATCGCGTTCCTGCGCGAGATGGAAAAGGCCGCCGGTGACAACGCGCTGCTGGTGGCCGACGGCGGTGACTTCGTGGCGACGGCCTCGTACGTGCTGCATCCACGCGCTCCGCTCAGCTGGCTGGACCCTGGCGCCTTCGGCACGCTGGGCGTGGGCGCTGGCTTCGCGTTGGGCGCCGCGCTGGCCAAGCCGGGCGCAGAGGTGTGGATCGTCTTTGGTGACGGCGCCTGCGGCTACGGACTGACGGAGTTCGACACCTTCGTGCGCCATGGCATCCCGGTGATCGCCGTGGTCGGCAACGACGCCGGCTGGACCCAGATCGCGCGCGAGCAGGTCAAGATGCTGCACGACGACGTGGCGACGGTGCTGGCGCGCACCGACTATCACGCGGTGGCGAAGGCGTTCGGCGCGCAAGGCATCCTGGTCAAGCACATGAGCGAAGTGCAGTCTGCGCTGGCCCAGGCCCGCGCGCTGGCGCGGCAGGGCAAGCCGGTGCTGGTGAACGTGTGGCTCGACAAGACCGAGTTCCGCGAGGGCTCGCTGTCGATGTGAGAAGGTCAGAAGGCGGGCCGCCGCTCCGGCTCCGGCTCGGGGCCCCAGGCGCTCACTTTCCAGTTGCTGCCAGAAGGGCTTTGGGATTCGTGCGGGCAACGGCCAGCAAGGTACGCGCGGCACCGCTCGGCTGCTTGCGACCCTGTTCCCAGCCCTGAAGGGTGCGAACCGACACACCCAGCAGCGCGGCAAACTGAGACTGCGACAAACCTGTACGCTCCCGCGCTTCCACTGCGGGGGAGGAAACGACCCGGGTCTTCCCCGCTTTCATCTGCCGCACAGACTCCAGCAATTCGGCAGCCAGGTCGCGCTTGGCCTCGTACGCACGCAACTGCGTATCCGTGAGGGGTTTAACTTTCGAGGGCACGGCGAATCTCCTTGAGCTTTGCGCCGGTGATGTTGTCCGTTTTCGCCTTCGCGTACAGAGTGAGAAGCACGACTTCTTCCTCGGCTATGCGGGTGAAATAGATGACACGAACACCACCGGACTTGCCAGAATCAGCCCGACGCCAACGGACCTTTCGAATACCGCCAGACTCAGGCACCACGTCTCCAGCGTCGGGACTCTCGGCGATGTACGCCGCGAACTCGCCCCGCTCGTCCTCGGTCCAGTAGAGCGGCCATTGCTTCTGGAACAGCAGAGTCTCGACAACCGAGAACATTTTGCTATTATACGCCTAAGGCGCATAGTCGTTCAGCCCGCCACTCGATCGTGCTGTCTAAGTTCGATCGGCATTGACGGGGACGGCCGCAGCTGGATTCTGCCGAGACCAGGTTGCGAGCGTACGGCCTGACGCGCCATCGGCCTGGGGGCCGAATCGCTTGCCGAACAGCCGTTGAAAAAGAACTCCAGAAACACCTGATACCCGGCACGCCTACACTTCCAAACTCTACAACGTATCGACCTACTTCGCACCGCTACTTGGCGCTCCGCCCAGGCTCACACCTGAATTGGAAACGACTGTCAGTGCGCGTTCCAAGTCACGGGATTCGCTTTTTGGAAGCCCAGCCCTTGGGCACCGTGTTGATTGACAGCATTCTGGCTTGGCAACAAACTGGACTTTTGCCACTCCTTCGCGCCCATCCACCATGTCCACCATCACCGGTCTTCGCACCGTTCGCCTCGCGGAACGCCCCAACCTGATCTGGGTGGAAATCGCCACGGCCGACGGCCTCGTCGGTCTGGGCGAGTCCTTTCGCGGCGCCGCCGCCGTCGAGACCGTGTTGCACGAGCAGGTCGCGCCCTGGCTCATCGGCCGCGACGCGCGCCACATCGAAGCCGTGTCGCGCGAGCTGATGGCGCCTTATGTCGGCTTCGGCAGCAGCGGCGCCGAGATCCGTGCAGCCAGCGCCGTCGACATCGCGTTGTGGGACCTGGCCGGCCGGCGCCAGGGCGAGCCAACATATGTCGCGTTGGGCGGCGGTGTTCGAGATAGCATCCGCGCCTACAACACGTGTGCCGGATACAGCTACAACACCGCCGGCGGCGTGAGGCGCACAGTGTCGAACGCCGACAAGCCCATTGGACCGTACGACGATCAGATCGCCTTCATGCAGGATGCGGGCGCCCTGGCCGAGAGCCTGCTGGCCGAAGGCTATTGCGCCATGAAGATCTGGCCGTTCGATGTGCACGCGGCTGCGACCGGTGGCCAGATGATCTCGCTTGCCGATCTGAAGGTCGGCCTCGAGCCGTTTCGCAAGATCCGTGCAGCGGTCGGCGATCGCATCGAAGTCATGTGCGAACTGCACAGCCTTTGGAACAGCCAGGCGGCGACTCGCATCTGCCAGGGGCTCGAGGACTACGACGTCTTCTGGGCCGAGGATCCGCTAGCCAAGATGGACGACACGGCGGCGCTCGCAGACCTGCGGCGCCACACCCGCACTCCGATTTGCGGCAGCGAAACGCTCGCAGGCATCGTGAAGTTCCGCGAGCTGCTCGCGGCCGACGCGCTCGATTTCGTGATGCTCGATGTCGCCTGGTGTGGCGGGCTCACCGAAGCGCGCAAGATCGCTGCCCTGGCGCAAGCCCATGCCAGGCCGCTCGCGCCGCACGACTGCACCGGACCGGTCACACTCATTGCCGGCCTGCATCTGGCCATGCATGCGCCAGCTGCGATCTTTCAGGAAGTGGTGCGCGCCTCATTGGCCACCTGGTATCGCGACCTCGTCACGGAACTGCCCGTCATTCGCGATGGCATGGTGCTCGCGCCGACCGGGCCGGGACTGGGAACGCAACTGCAGCCAGGCGTATGGCGGCGCGGCGATGCCTGCGTGCGGGCCAGCGGCGCCGCGTTCCCCGCAACGTGATGCCGGGGCCTGTCTGTCGTTACCGGAGATCGACATGAAGAAATATCTCATCGCGCTCATGCTGGGCCTGGCCGCCGCGGCCGGGCAGGCGCAAACGTGGCCCGACCGGCCGGTGACCTTGCTCGTGCCGTTTCCCGCAGGCGGGTCGAGCGACTCGGTGGCCCGGGCGCTCGCGCCCAAGCTGCAGGAGCGTCTGGGACAACCGTTCATCGTGGAAAACAAGGCGGGCGCCGGCGGCGCCATTGCGGCGGCCCAGGTCAAGCGCGCGCCCGCGGACGGCCGGCTCTTCTTCGTCACGGCCCTGGGCCCATTGGTGATCGTGCCGCACCTGATAAAGAACGCGCAGTACGACCCGCTCAAGGACTTCGACTATGTCACCGTAGCGGTGCAATCGCCCAATGTGCTCGTCGTGCCGGCGTCCTCGCCGCACAGGAACGTAGCCGACGTGATCGCCTACCTGAAGGCGAACCCGGGCAAGATGACCTATGCATCTTCAGGCAACGGCGCGAGCGATCACCTGACGGCCGTGCTGTTCTGGCAGCAGACCGGCACGAGCGGCACGCACATCCCATACAAGGGCGGGGCACCGGCCATCCAGGACCTGCTGGGCGGACAGGTGGATGCGTCATTCCAGAATGTCAACGCGGTGATCCAGCAGATCAACGCAGGAAAGCTGAAGGCCCTGGCGGTCACCGGCGACAGACGTTCGTCGGTGCTTCCGAACGTGCCTACGCTGGCCGAAGCCGGCGTTCCCAACCTGGTTGTCTACTCGTGGCAAGCCATCGTGGCACCGAAGGGGCTGCCGGCCGAGGTGCTGACAAAGGCAAATGCGGCCATGGTGGCGGCGCTGAACGATCCGGAGGTCAAGAACCACTTTCTTGCGCTGGGATTTGAAATCGTGGGCAATACCCCGGCTCAGTTCGCAGCGTTTGAAAAGCAGGAATTTGCACGCTGGAAGCGCGTGATCGAGGAGGGCAGGATCACCGCTGACTGACGGCGACATGGTTTCTGCACAGGAGGTGCCGACGGACAGCTTCCCACCCACCGCTCCGTAAGTACCGGTGGCACGCGCAGGCTCGAGCGCGCCGGGTTCCTGGCGAGCCAGGCGGTGTGACGAGGTCCGCGGGCAGTCTGGCACGGCACCGAGCTGGGCGTGTGGAGGAGAGCGGGGCGCAACAGAGCGCGGCCCAAGGGAACGAAGGAGGAAAGACGCAATGATCTTGAAAGACCAAAAGGTGGAACTCGGCTTCGACCGGCCACTGAGCCCGAAAGAGGCACTCAAAGACGACAAGCTCGGGCGTCGCGGGTATGCGCAGGCCGCCGTCCATGCCTTGGCGCGAGTGAGTTCGACGGCGGGGTTCGTGCTGTCGGTCGAGGGCGCTTGGGGCAGCGGCAAGACGTCGACGCTGGCGATGATGGAGGCGCTACTCAAGACGCAGGAGCCGGCACCGGTCATCGTGCACTTCAACCCCTGGCTCGTCGGTGATCGAGACGCACTGCTGCGCCATTTCCTCTCGAAGCTTGCCGCCGAGGTCAAGCTCTCTGACAATGCTGCCGATGGCAAGAAGGTTGCGCGCGAACTCAAGGCCTACGGCAAGGTCTTCGACTTCATCAAGCTTGTTCCCGGCGCCGAGCCCTGGGCGTCGCTAGTCAAGTCCGTAATTGAGTCCGCCGGCGAGAGCGTCGACGCGGTTGCCAGCTATAAGACGCCTGATATCGAGGCCAGGAAGGAGAAGCTCGAGGAGGCGCTGCGGGGCTTCGGGCGCTCCATCATCGTCTTCATCGACGACATCGACCGTCTCTTCCCTATCGAGGTGTTCGAGATGGTCCGCATCGTCAAGTCGGTCGGCGACCTTCCGAATGTGGGTTACGCGCTCGCCTGGGACCCTGAGTACGTCAGTGACGCGCTCAAGACTGCCGGTGTGCCGCGCTCGGAGACATACCTGGACAAGGTCGTCCAGGTTCGATTTCCGTTGCCAGGGATCGGACTCGAGGCGCGTGGTGTGCTCATCAACGAAGCCCTCGAGCGGCTGAATGCGGACGCCCACAAGTCCCACTTCCCCAACGACCGGGACCGACTCGGCATGCTTTACTTCTCGGGGCTTCGCGAGATGCTGGAGCAGCCACGGGACTATGCCAGGGTATTCAATACCGTCGCGGTCATCGAACCGGCACTGCGAGGAGAGGTCGTCTTGGCTGACATCATCGGATTCGCGGCGCTGATGGTGAGGGCACCACGTGTCTACGAGCTCATGCGCAAGGAGCCCCGATGGTTTGTCGGACTGCTTCCTGGGGACCAGGGCCTCTTCGAGAAGAGCGGTGAGCTTCTCAAGGAGGGAGCAGCGCATCGTGATGCGGCCTACAACCAGTGCGGCAACCCGGTCGCCGTCCGTAAGCTGGTCCATCGCCTCTTTCCGCTGACGGCCAAGGAAGCCGACGAGTTCACGCTCGGGCGCGTGCTCGATGTCGAAGGCCACCTCGCCGCGCCGGCGCGACTGCTCGTCGCACTCCAGCTCCATGTGAGCGGGGCCGACGTCAGCTTCGTCGTGGCTCGTCGGTATCTGATGCATGCCGACCACAGGAGCGAGATTGCGAGCTCGCTGACGCGGCAAAACTGTCTCGAGTTCCTGGAATGCCTCGGCGACGTTGCCGAGTCCACGGCGACCGCCGGGGTCGATGATGTCGAGCGGCTGTGCCTGGACATCGCGCGCCTGGCTGACACTGAACCGTTTCCGACGAGGTCGCAAGATCGCTCCGGCTTCTTCAGACTGCCGGCCGAGGATGTGGCCGTTCGAGCCATTCGCCTTGTCCTGAAGACCGCCACCGTCGACAGAGCTTCGTCGGTCGCCGAGCGGATCGTCATCGATCCTGCGGGACTTACGGTCGCCATGGAGCTGTTCGCAAGAAGCTACTTGGTCGACAGGGACGACGACGAGGGCACGCGTCTCCCGCCGGGATCCAAGGGAAAACTCGCGACCCACCTTGCCAGGAACATGCTCGAAGCGGCGAAGGAGGGCAGATTGCTGAAGACCTGCAACGCCGGCTTTCTGCTTTGGAGGATGAGTAGTGTGGCGCCGCGGAAGTGCCCGCAGGTGTATGCGGCATTGAAGGCGGTGGACCCAACGCTCGATGGCTTCGCGTTGGCCATATTGAGCCACAGTTTTGACTCGACCAAGGGGCAGCGCTACTCACTGCCCGACGACAGCTCGAAAGTCGAGGCCTACTGCCCGTTGAGGGAACTCAGGAAGCACGGGAGAAAGCGCCTTGCCGACCCCACACTTAAGTTACCGGCATTGGCGGCTTGGCGAGCGGTGGTCGAGGAGAAGAGCATCTACGGCATCGACGGGTCCTACGCTAGAGATTGACTCGAACATGAGTTCGGCTGCAGCCTTGGAATTTGGGGGTGGGCTGCTGCCGGTTTGGCACTCGAGGGCGGCTCAGGATTCGAGCCAGTTGCGCGCGTCAGTTGCCGGCTTGAGTAGAGCTGAATTCCTTTCTTCGGTGGAGGCGCTGCGCGGCATATCACCGCAACAGCAGATGGAGCGGACGAATGTGCAGCCATTTCGCCTGCCCGCTACATGAAAGTGCGCGGGATCCAGGTAGACAGGGCCGGGATGAACAGCACCAGCGCCAGCACGACCAGTTCGCACAGGATGAACGCCCAGCAGTATTTCACCGTCTGGTCGTAGGTCGTGCCTGCGATGCTCGTGGCGACGAATAGCAATACCGCCACGGGCGGCGTCGTAGCCCCGATCTGGGTAACCATCGTCACCAGGATCCCGACGTGAATCGGGTCGAATCCGAACTTGGTGGCGACCGCCGTCACCACGGGCACCAGGATGATCATCACCGCCAGCGACTCGAGCAACATGCCCAGTACCAGCATCATCCCGAGCAGGGAGATGAACACGACCATGCGGCCGCCCGAAACCCGGCTGACAAGCGCCATGATCGCATCGTTGAAGTCGAGGTACGACAGCAGCCAACCGAGCGCGCCGGCCACGCCGATGATGCCCACCACCATGGCCGACGTGACCGCCGCATCGACAAGGATATGGGGCAAGTCGCGCCATCGGATGATGCGGTAGACGAACATCGCCACGATGAACGAATAGACGACCGCCACCACGCCGGCCTCGGTGGCGGTGAAGATGCCGGTCAGAATGCCGCCGATGATGATGATCGGCGCCAGCAGTGCGAGGAAGACCAGCCGCAGGGCCTTGATCGCCACGATCAGCGAAAAGCGCCCCGTCGTCTCGCGCAATTCCGGAAAGCCGGGCGCCAGCGAGTACAGGTAGATCACCAGCATCAGGCCCAGCCCAATGGTCACGCCGGGGATGATTCCGCCGAGGAACAGCCCGCCAATCGATACGCCGGTCATGGAACCGTAGACGATCATCGTCATCGATGGCGGGATGATCGCCCCAATCGTGCCGGCCACCGCAACCAGCGCAGCGGCGAAGCCCGGCTTGTAGCCTCGCTCCTTCATCGACGGAATCAGGATCGACCCGATCGCGGAGGTGTCCGCGGTCGACGAGCCCGACACACCGGCAAAGATCATGCTGGAAACCACCGATGCGTGGCCCAGTCCGCCACGCAGGTGCCCGACGACGGTCTCGGCGAATTGGACGAGCTTCTTTGACAGGCCGCCGCGCGCCATCAGTTCACCGGCGAGGATGAAATAGGGCAGCGCCAGCAGCGAGAAGCTGTCGAGCATCGCAAAGATCTTTTGCGGCAGCAGCGCCGGAGTGAGGTTCTCCGCGAACACGATGCCGCCGAGCGCCGTGATCCCGATCGAAAGCAGCACGGGAAAGCCGAAGGCGATCAAGGCGATCAGCGCTCCGAACAGCAGGATCAAGGACATGGCGGGCCTACTTGAGCTTGATGAGTCGCCACGGCGTGAGCCGTGTGACGAGCCGCCGCGCCGCCACCACGGCGAGGTAGACGCCGCCGACGACCTGCGCGAGGTAGATCCAATCCATCGTGATGCCCAGCGTGCTCGAACTCTGGTTCTGCGCGACCTGCATGATCCGGGTGGCGAACCACGCGATCGACGTCGCCAGCACCAGCCACAGGATTTCCTGCAGCGTGACCAGCGCAGCGTGCGGCCGCCGCGGCAGGCGCTCTAGCAGCATGTTCATGCCGAGATGAGCCCCCCGCCCGTACCCGACCGGAATCGCCAGGAACACGATCCAGATATGGAGATAGCGCTGCAGTTCCTCGCTCCACGACAGCGAGATGTTCAGCACGAACCGGTTGGCGATCTGCAGGAAGCCGACGACAACCATCACCGCGAACAGGGCGGCGATCAGCCATTCGGCAACCCGGTCCACCCGATCGAGAACTCGTTCAACACGCATGAGGAACTGTCATGCCGGACTTGATCCGGCATCCACGTTGGAGCGCCAGCATGGATTGCGGGTCAAGCCCGCAATGACAGTCCTGGTCAAGGCGCCCGGATCGCATTGAGCAGGTCGGTGGCACCGCGTTCCTTGGCCAGATCGTCCTGCACCTTCACGGCCGCCTTGCGGAAACCGCTGGTGTCGATCTCGCTGAACGTCATCCCCTTGGCTTTCAGCGCATCGAACGCCTCTTTTTCCTTCACCGGCGCGAGTTGGCGATTGTTCTCGCGCACCTTGGCAGCGGCCGCGAGGATCTTCTGCTGCTCGTCGGGGGAGAACTTCTGCCACTCCTTCATCGAACAGGCAAACGCGATCGGCCCGAACAGGTGACGCGTCAGCGCGCCGTACTTGGCGACCTCGTAGAACTTGTTGGCGTAGGTCATCGCGGCCGAGTGCTCGAATCCGTCGAGCACGCCAGTCTGCATCGCGTTGTAAACCTCGCCAAAGGCCATCGGCGTGGCGTTCGCGCCCATCGCATTCAGTGCCGCGACGTACAGCGGCGTGGGAATGGTGCGGATTTTCATGCCCTTGATGTCCTCGGGCTTGGTAATCGGCTTCTTCGCCGAAATGATGTTGCGGTAGCCCCAGCTGTCGAGCCAGGCGACGACCTTGAAGCCATTGCCTTCGAGTTCCTTCGCCAGCGTCGTGCCGACCGAGCCGTCGAGCATCTTGTGCACGTGGTCGTAATCGCGCCACAGGAACGGCAGATCGAGAACGCCCAGCCGCTTGTTGAAGTTCGTCAGAATGGCGGTGCCGGAGATCGCGCAAGTCGCCCCGGACCCAAGCTGCATCGCCTCGTACACGTCGCGCTCCTGGCCAAGCGCATTGGCAGCGTAGATCTTCACCTCCAGCGTGGGTGCGGTCTTGGCGATCTCCTGCTCGAAGACGAGCGAGGCCTGGTGCAGCTCCGAATCCGTTGACGCCTGGCTCGAGTGCGACAGCTTGATCTGCTTCTTGGTTTGGCCCCAGGCCGGCGCAGCGGCCAGCACTGCTGCGGCTATGCAGGCCAGGGCCTTCAGTGTCATCGATCGCATATGTTGCTCCTCATGTGGTTGGTTGGATGTGCGGCCGTCCGGAGTTGCGTGCTGGAGCACGGCGTGTGCGCTGGGACACTTCGGCCGCTTGAGTGCCCTTCTTTCTCCCGCCGACTCGATGCTGGGCCGCCGTGGCGTCGGCATGCCAGGCCATCGCGCGCTCGGCCGCATCGGGATCGCGCGACTCGATGGCCCCGACCACCGCCCGGTGTTCGCGCAGCACCTCCGCAAGCCGCGGCCTGGAGCAGGTGTTGTGCTCGCCATTCAGCCGCAGCACATCGGGCGCGATCAGGCCGATCAGCGAGGCGAGCACGGCGTTATGCGACGCCTGCGCAATGGCCAGGTGCAGCGCGAGGTCCTCCTGCAGCGCCGGGTCACCACTTGTTGCCCGCACCCGGAACGCCTCCTCGGCGGCGCGAATCCTCTTCAGGTCGGACCGCGCCGAACGCAAGGCCGCGTAGCGGGCCGCCGCAACCTCGAGCAGGAAACGGGTTTCCGCCAGTGCCGCGAAATCGTCGCGATCCAGTGCGATGACGCTGCCGATCAGGCTTTCCAGCGCGGCCACGCCCAGCCGCGCGACGATGGTTCCGCTTTGCGGCAAGGTGTTGAGGATTCCGAAGAACTCCAGCCGCCGCAGCGCTGCACGCACGTGCGAGCGGCCCACGCCGAACTGCTGGGCAAGCTCGCGTTCTCCTGGCAGACGGTCACCGGGCTTCATGGCGCCGGTGGCGATCAGGTCGCGCAACTGGCGCAGGATCAGATCCGACGGCCGGTCGACCCTGATGGCCGACAGCGAGTCGAGGACCGGTGAACGGGGAGTCGGGCGCGGCACGATGGGATCTGGGTGGCAGCTTCACTGGCAACTGGTGAACCAGTATCCACTGCCGCGCCGCCACGGTCAAGCCGCAGTGCAATATCGCCAGGGCTCAGAACCCATACAACCGAGCCGGGTTGTCGATCAGGATGCCGCGCAACGCCGGCTCGCCGCCGAACTGCTCGAACGCCCATCCAGCGATTGCGGCGTTCGATGGCGGTGGCACCACGTTCGGATGCGGCCAGTTGCTGCCCCAGAGGCAGCGCTGCGGATAGCGGGTTGCTAATTCGCGCACCAGAGGCGCGACTTGCCCGTAGCCGGGCCGACCCGATGGCTGGCTCTCGTAAGGTGCGGAAAGCTTGACCCAGCAGTTGCCCCGATCGAGCAGCCGGCAAAGCGTCGCAAAAGCGGGATCGTCCGTGCCCACGGGAGGTATGAACTTGCCAATGTGGTCGACCACCAGCCTGGCCGGCAGTCGCATCAGCACCGGTTCGTGCTGCGGCAGGTCCCGCCCGTTCAACTGCAGGTTGATGTTCCAGCCGAGCGGCGCGATTCTGGCGGCAAGCGGCTCCAGCGCGCTCCATGGCAGGACGCCGCCCGCGAGCATCATGAAACGGATCCCGCGAATGCCCGCATCGTGCAGTTCCTGCAACCGCAGATCGGTGGCCTCGGGCCCGACTACGGCAATGCCGCGCGCCGATGGGCCGAGCTTGCCGATGGCCGCCAGCGTGCAGGCATTGTCGAAACCGTAGCCAGTCGGCTGCACCACGATCACGCGATCCAGCCCGAGCTGACGCTGCACCTCCTGATAGGCCGGCACAGGCGAGTGCGGTGGCTCGAAGGTAGCCGTCGGCGCCAACCGATAGCCATGTTCGTAAATGTGCATGTGACAGTCACATGCACCGCTCAGATCGATCGGGAAAGCCCAGCGCATCGCGCCAACCTCCTCTGCCATTGGTCAGTTTCCTTGCCGGCTGGCGGCTACTTTTTCGCCGGCGCTTTCTTCTTCACTTTGGAAGTCGCCTTCCTGGCGACGGCTCGCGGCGCTGCCGGAGCCGCCCTGCGCCGCGGCAGTGGTGTCGGATTGTCGACCTTCTCGGAGTGCACAAAGGCGCCGCCCTGATAGATCTCGGCGCGTGGATCGCCGGCCCGCTCGCGCGCCAGCACCTGGGCCGCGTAGGTTTCGCTGTCATCCACCGGCGAATAGCCAAGGCGCGTCGCATTGGAATTGTCATACCAGGTACGGCGGTTGTTCGAAACGCCGTAGACGATCTCGAAGCGAATGTCGGGGTGCTCGATGCCGATCGTCACGAGCTGGGCGATGTCGCGCGGGCTGATCCAGATCGACAGACGGCGCTTGTCGATGGGAACGGTGCCGACGTTGCCGATGCGCATGCAGAACACTTCCATTGCGTACTTGTCCGCGTACAGGCTTCCTAGCGCTTCGCCAAAAACCTTCGACACGCCATAGCGGCTGTCCGGCTTGATATAGACGCGATGATCGATCACCTGGTCGCGCCGGTAGAAGCCCACGGCGTGGTTGCTCGTGGCGAACAGGATGCGCTTGACGCCGTTGCGGCGCGCCGCCTCGAAGGCGTTGTAGCAGCCGACGATGTTGGCGTTCAGGATGTCCTTCCAGGCGCCTTCGACCGAGTACCCACCGAGGTGGACGAACGCGTCGACCCCTTTGGTGGCGCGCAGCATGTCATCCAGGTTCGCGATATCGGCCTGGACGAACGTCTCGCCCGGTTCCGGCTTCAGCCGCCGCAAGTCGGACAGGCGCAATGCGTACTTGCCGGCAAGCTGCTGGCGCAGATGCGTGCCGACGCCGCCGCCGGCGCCGGTGATCAGAACGGTCTTCATGGTTTGAGCAGAGCCTTTCGGGTCCAGTGGTCGGCATTCACGGCCCCTTTCGGAGCGCGTCCCTTCAGTATCTCGGCTGCCTGTGCAACCGTTTCGATCGACTGATGCTCGATCGACGGCATCGTAAGCCCGCCGATGTGCGGCGTGGCGATCACATTGCGCCGCAGCGCCACGCGCGGCGTCGGCGTCTGGTCCGCGTCACGGCCCACGTCGATCGCGGCCCCGGCAAGGTGTCCCGAGTCGAGCGCGCGCTCGAGCGCCGGCTCATCGACGAGGTTACCGCGCGATACGTTGACGAGAAACGCGCCGCGCTTCATTCGCGCCAATGCGGATTCATTCATCAGGTTCTCGGTCTGCGCGGTTGCCACCGCCAGCGGAACCACGAAATCGGCCTGCGCGAGTAGCCGCTCGAACGCCACTTGCTCGATGCCCACCGCCTCGGCCTTGGCATACGGGTCGGTCACCAGGACACGCATGCCAAACGTCCGTCCCAATTCGGCGACGCGCTGTCCGATCGCCCCGTACCCGATCACGCCCAGCGTGGAGCCATCGAGCTGCCGTCCCGTCTGCGCATCCGGGAGCTCTCCCGCGTGATAGCTGCCCGCAGCCCGCGTCACGCCACGCGCCAGGTCGATCATCATTCCGAAGACGAGCTCGGCAACGGCCGCGACGAACCCCGCGCTGGCTTGCGTGACGAGGACGCCCGCCTTGCTCGCCGCTGCCACATCCACGTTGCGGATGTCGATCGCGCAGCGCAGGAACGCCACCAGAGCGGGCAGGGCCTCGAAGATCGCGGCCTCACCGGGAGACTGGCGGTAACTGACGATCAGCTCGCAGTCGCGTGCGGCCTCGATCAGGGCGCTGCCCGCCAGCGGCTGGCTGGACGGGTTCGTCCTCACCTCACCAAGCGCCTGCAACGCCGCCAGCGCGCGCGCTCCGTAGTAGTTTTCAAGTGCCTCGGGTGAGTGGGTCAGGAGTATGCGTGCCATGCCGCCGTAGTTTAGGGAAGTTCTGGAAAGTCGCCAAGGCAATTCTTCACCGACGACCTAAACTAGCCATCGTCGAACAAGACCGAAGAGATCCAGATGCCAAACCAGTGCCCCTCCGATGGTTCCCCCGCGTGGTCGCCGAGCCAGCGTTATCCGGACTCTGCCATTCGCGTCATCGACGAAAGCTTCAATGCGTTGCGGCTGCCACTGGCCAAGATCGAACGCCTGGCCACTGGCTGCCGCTGGGCCGAGGGCCCGGTGTGGTGGGGCGATGCCCGCTGCCTGCTGTGGAGCGATATCCCGAACAACCGCGTCCTGCGCTGGGACGAGGAGAGCGGCGCCGTGAGTGTGTGGCGCCGGCCTTCCGGCTATGCCAACGGCGCCACCCGGGACCGCGCGGGCCGGATCGTGCACTGCGAACACGGCGGGCGGCGCGTTTCGCGCACCGAACCTGATGGGCGCGTCGTCGCGCTGGCCGAGCATTTCGACGGCAAGCGGCTCAATTCACCGAACGACGTGGTATGCAAGTCGGACGGCTCGATCTGGTTCACCGACCCCAGCTTCGGTCTGCTCGGCTTCTACGAGGGTGCCCGTGCCGCGCAGGAATTGCCGACGCACGTGTATCGCCTCGATCCGGACGGCACACTCACCGTGGTGGCGGAAGGCATCAGCCAGCCCAACGGGCTGGCGTTCTCGCCGGACGAAGCGATCCTTTACATCGTCGAGTCGCGTTCCGTGCCCCGGCAGATTCTGGCTTATGACGTGGTGGGCGGACGTGCGCTGACAGGCAAGCGCATCTTGATCGACGCGGGACCGAAGGGCACTCCGGATGGATTCCGCTGCGATGTCGAAGGCAACCTGTGGTGCGGCTGGGGCATGGGCGAAGCGGGCCTGGACGGCGTGCACATCTTCAATCCCGAAGGCCGCCTGATCGGCTGCATCGACTTGCCGGAGCGCTGTGCGAATCTGTGCTTCGGCGGCGTGCATCGCAACCGTCTGTTCATGGCGGCCAGCACGTCGGTCTACGCGTTGTACGTCAACACGCAGGGGGTCGCGTATTTGTGATGCCTTCAGCACATTCGGCGGCGACAACAGGGCATCGCCCACACGAGACGATCAGCTTTCGGCGAGAGAGCTGACCGAACTTCAAGGGCGTACCGAGCAGCGTCGGCGCGCGGAGGGCCGGCAGCAGAGGCTCGACGAGATCGGGGCGCCCTCCGCGGCGGCCCGCTTGCGCGCGCTGTTCGCGATTGGTGCCGCAAGCGACGCTCGCGTGGCTCAGCACGCGGCTCCTGCCGACGCTCACGCAGCCGAGCCCGCTGCAGTCAGCGGACCCAGCACGTTCCGCCGCGGGGCTGCCGGTCATGCACGTGCAAAATCGTCTTCCTCATCAGATGAAAGAGAACCATGATCCACGTCGTTGCTGTTATCACCGCCAAACCGGGCTTGCGCGACTCCATACTGACCGAGTTCCGTGCCAACGTGCCCGCGGTCAAAGCCGAGTCAGGCTGCTTGGAATATGGCGCCGTCGTCGATGCTCCGGCATCCCAAACCAGGTACGGGGAAGACACGTTCCTGGTAATCGAGAAATGGGAGAGTATGGACGCGCTGAGGGCACACGCGGCAGCTCCACACATGGCGGCATATAGCGCAAGAACGAAGGAAATGCTTGCCAGCCGGGTTATTCATATCCTGCAGCCGGCTTGATGTTCTTGCTCCTCCGGTGAGATGCGCACTCCCGAATGCAGGCGTGCGCCTCGATCCCCCGTACCGGCAGACCCATGCCGTGCCTCAGACCTTTCGTGACGGCGCAGGAATTCATGGCGCCACACCAACAGCCGCGCCGACTGGCGGCAAGCCCATAACAACGCAAGAACTTGTGAAACTCTACAAGTCAGAGCCAGGACTTGTCGTCCTTGACTCACTTCAAGTAGCCGTCGCAAAGAAGCAAACTCTTCCGAGCGCGAATTGGCTGCACGGTGCAGGCTGGGCAGCGGAAAAATTCAACACGGCAATCGAGAAGAATTTCGCCAAGGCAATGGCTGCAATTGCTCCGAGTAAAGATACGCCGATTGTTTCCTATTGCGAGAACTGGGAGTGCTGGTTGTCGTGGAACACTGCCATGAGACTCTCGGTTTTGGGCTATACCAGAATCTATTGGTATCGCGGCGGGATGGACGCATGGAAGGCCGCCAAACTGCCGCTTGTTGACACGCCCATTACCGCACAGTTGTGGTGATGCAAGCTCAGAGATCGTGATGATTCGCTGCTTTGCAGAGCAACTGGTCAATCGTCAGCTTAATTGGCTCTATTGAGCATCACGGATCTTGGTGAATCCTGCCGAACACAGTAACCGATGAACGGCGGTTACTGCTGCAAAGCCGGCGCACGGTAGGTCAGATGCTACGGCCCGCTTTTGGGCCGAAGGCAGCGATCACGCACTCTCACTGCCAAGGTTCGAACGGCAACGCGCCCTCCGAGGCGACGGGTCCGGGTCGGTCGCAAACGACCCAGCAGGTGAGTGAGAAGTGATCGTCAACAGTCAAGCCGAGCGCGGTGGATTCTGGCGAATGTGGCGCGACTCGGTGAAAACCCTGATGGGCTGCGATGTCAGCCTGTGGCGCCAAGTGGTATGCTGACCAGACCAGTTGGCCAGCACACCATGTCCCGTCCCCTGCAGCTCATCGAACGCATCCCGGGTGACCGGGGTCCGATCGTCAAGCGCACGGTCAAGGATCAGATCAGCGACAAGCTCGCCTACATGATCCACTCGGGGCTGCTGCTGCCCGGCGACGAGTTGCCGTCCGAGCGTGAGCTGGCCACGACGCTCGGGGTCTCGCGCGAGACCGTGCGCGCGGCGATCGGCGTCCTGCAGGCGCGCAAGATGATCGAGGTGAGCCATGGCGCGCGGACGAAGGTGCTCGGGCGCAGCTCGATGCCGCTGCACGAGTCGGTGGGGATCCTTGGTGACCTGAAGCATCGCTCGCTGGAGGAGGTAGCCGAGGCCCGCGCCGCGGTGGAGGTTCAGGTGATCTGGCTGGCCGCGCAGCGCATCACGCCGGCCCAGCTGGCACGGCTGCAGGTGTTGGTCGATGAGCAGCGCTCGATGGTGAATGACCCCGTCCGGTTCCAGATTTCCGATCAGGAGTTCCACCAGACGCTGTACCGGGCGTGCGGCAACGGCTTGCTGGCCGACGTGGTGTTCGACTTCTACGGGTATGCGCTCGAGTACCGGCGCCTGGCGCTGGTGCGCAAGAACGCGATCGCGCACAGCGTCACCCAGCACCAGGAAATCGTCGACGCGCTGCGCACGGGCGCTCCCGACGCCGCGGTCGCGGCGATGCGCCACCACCTGGATCAGGTGCACCGCACGACGCAGGCGGTGATGAAACCTGCGCGCCGCAGCCCCAGACCCTCGTGAACTACGAACTCCTCTTCCACGAACTGCGCGACCGCCGGATCCGCATTGCGCTGACGGGCGCCAATGGCGGCTTCGGCCGCACCTTCATCGCGCAGTGCCGGGTCGCGCCACACGTCGAGCTCTCCGTGCTCTGCGACCGCGACGTCGAAGGGCTGCACGCCACTCTGCTGCAGATGGGCTTTGCGCCGGAGGCGTTGCGGGTGTGCGCCAGCGAAGCCGAAGTGCGCGCCGCGGGCGGCCGTGTCGCGCTCGTCGCGCAAGCCCACTGGCTGGCGCAGGCGCCCCACGACATCGTCATCGAGGCCACCGGCGCGCCCGAGACCAGCGTGGCGATCGCCGAAGCCGCGCTGCGCCGCCGCGTGCACGTCGGCATGGTGACGAAGGAGACCGACTCGGTGGTCGGCCCCTGGCTCAACCGGCTCGCCCTCGAGCATGGCGTGGTCTACACCACGGTCGACGGCGACCAGCCGGCAGCACTGATCGGCCTTGTCACGTGGGCGCGAGTGCTCGGTTTCGACGTCGTCTGCGCGGGCAAGGCCAGCGAGCACGACTTCATCTACGACCCCGATCGCGGCGTCGTCACGCACGCCGGCGTCTCGCGGGTCGTTCCGGGGCTGGAGAACCTGTGGACGTCCGGGACCGACCTGGCCTCGACGCTCAAGGCCCGCCGCCGCGCGCTGCACGCGTTCCCGCAGAGCGCCACGCCCGACTACTGCGAGATGAACGTCGTGGCCAATTCGACCGCGCTGTTGCCGTCCTGCGACGCGCTGAACTACCCGCTGTGCCGCACGTCGGAACTGGCCGACGTGTTCGTTCCGGTGGAAGAGGGCGGCATCCTCACGCGCACTGGCGTGGTCGACGTGTTCAATCCGTTGCGTCGCACTGACGAGGCGAGCTTCGGCGGCGGCGTCTTCGTGATCGTGCGCTGCACCGACCGCGCAGTGTGGCAGCTGCTGCAGGAGAAGGGGCACGTGGTCGGCCGCAGCGGCCGCTACGCGTGCATCTACCAGCCCTTCCATCTGATGGGTCTCGAAAGCCTGACTTCGGTGTACTCCGCCGTGCTGCACGGCCGCTCGTCGGGCAGTCCATCGCAGCGGCCGCATGCGCTGATGGTCGCCCGCGCCACCCGCGATCTGCGCGCCGGTGAAATCCTGACGATGGGCGGCCACATGCACGAGATGCAGGACGTCGTGGCGCGCCTCGTGCCTGCGCAGCAGGCGCTGGGCGCGGCGCCGTACTACCTGGCGGCGAACAAGCGGCTGCTGTACGACGTGGCCTGCGGCAGCGACGTTCCGGCCGCGGCGCTGGCGCTCGAAGGCTCGGCGCTCGCACGCGCCTGGACGCCCATGCAGCAGTCCTTCGGGACCACCTGATCACGCAACCATCCCGCCACGGTCATCGCGATTTCCCACAACCACACAGAAGGAGCAGATATGAACACGCCCAGGAACCCCACGATTCACGCAATCGCGGCCGCCGTCGCGGCGGCGCTGCTGTTGCCTGCCGCCGCGTCGGCGGCGGACTGGAAACCGACCAAGCCCGTCGAGTTCGTCGTGCCGTCCGGCGCCGGCGGCGGCACCGACCAGTTCGCGAGACTGGTGCAGTCGATCATCGTCAAGCACAAGCTGATGGACCAGTCGATCATCGTCACGAACAAGTCCGGCGGCGCCGGGGCCGAGGGCTTCCTGGACGTGGCCGCCGCGGCGGGCGATCCGCACAAGGTTGTGTTCGGCACGAACAACGCGTACCTGCTGCCGCTGGTGCTGAAGGTGCCCTACCAATACTCGCAGCTCAAGCCCGTGGCCATGATGGCGCTCGACGAATTCCTCATCTGGGTGCCGGCCGATTCACCGTTCGACACCCCGACGGCCTATCTCGACGCGGTCAAGGCCGACCCGGCCAAGTACATCATGGGCGGCTCGCAGTCCAAGGACACCGACCAGACGCTCAACGAGTTGATCAACAAGACCTACGGCAGCAAGCTCGCGTACGTTCCGTTCAAGAGCGGCGGTGAGGCGGCCACGCAGCTGGCGGGCAAGCACATCAGCTCCAACGTCAACAATCCGAACGAGAACATCTCGCAGTGGCGTGCCGGCCAGGTCAAGGCGCTGTGCGTGTTTGCGAAGGAGCGGATGAAGTACAAGGACAAGGTCACGACGACGCTGTCGTGGAACGACATCCCGACCTGCAAGGAAAAGGGCCTGGCGATCGACCAGTACCAGATGCCGCGCGTGATCTACATGTCCTCGGCGGTCAAGCCCGACCAGGTGGCCTTCTACACCGAGGTGTTCAGGAAAGTCTCGCAGACACCGGAATGGCAGGACTTCCTGACGAAGAACGCGCTGAACGGCACGTTTGGCACCGGCGAGACCGTCGCGAAGTTCATCGCCGAGGACACCGAGCGCCAGAAGGCGATCTTCGCCTACGCCGGCTGGCTGCTCAAATGACGGTACAGCCGTCGGTGCAGACAGCCGCGCCGCACCGCCCGGCCGGGTTCGCGCTGTGGACCGCCGAACTCGGCGTGGCGCTGGTGTTCATCGTCGCGGGCGCGCTGGTCATCAACGGCAGCCTGGAACAGGGGGTCGGCTGGACCCCCACCGGCCCCGAATCGGGTTACTTCCCGCTGCGCATCGGCTGGCTGCTCGTCGCCGTCGGCGTGATCCAGTCGGGCGTGGCCGTTGCCATGGCGTTGCGCGACCGCCGGCATCCGGCCCAGCGCGAGATCTACCTGCGGCGCGACCGCCTCAAGCCGTTGCTGCAGGTCTTCCTGCCGATGGTGGCGTACGTAGGCGCGGTGCCGTGGCTGGGGCTCTACATCACGTCGGCACTGTTCATCGCCGGCTTCATGTGGTGGCACGGCGGGTATCGCTGGCGGGCGCTGCCGACCGGGATCGCCGTCTGCGCGGCGTTCTACCTGTTGCTCGAGGTGTGGTTCCAGGTGGATCTGTACAAGGGGCCGGTCCTCGACTGGCTTCTTGACATCCTGCGCAGCTGAGGGCGGGCGATGGAATCGTTTCACGCACTGCTGCACGGCTTTGCCGTGGCTCTCACGCCATACCACCTGCTGCTGATGGTGGTCGGCGTGTTGCTGGGCATCCTTGTGGGGGTGCTGCCGGGCCTGGGCGCGCCCAACGGCGTGACGCTGCTGCTGCCGCTGACCTTCTCGATGCCGCCGGTCTCGGCGATCATCCTGCTGTCCTGCATGTACTGGGGGGCCCTCTTCGGCGGCTCGACGACGTCGATCCTGTTCAACATTCCCGGCGAACCTTCGTCGGTCGCGACCACGTTCGACGGCTACCCGATGGCCAAGCAGGGGCACGCCGGCGAGGCGCTGACGGCCGCGTTCACCTCCGCATTCTTCGGCGCGCTGTCGGGCGTGCTGGTCATCACCTTTCTGTCGGGCTGGGTCGCCGACTTCGCGATGCGTTTCTCGCCGCCGGAGTTCTTCGGCGTCTACCTCCTGACCTTCAGCAGCTTCATCGGAATGGGGCGGCAGTCGCCGGTCAAGTCGCTCGGTTCGCTGCTGCTGGGGCTCGGCTGCGCGGCGGTCGGCATGGACACGGTGTCGGGCAACCTGCGGCTGACCTACGACGTGCCGCAGCTCCTGCGCGGCATCAGCTTCCTGGTGGCCGTGATCGGCCTGTTCGGCATCGGCGAGATCCTCGCCACGATGGAGGAAGACCTGGCGTTCAATGGCCTGGCATCCAAGCTGAACCTGAAGGTCGTGTTCCAGACCTGGAAGAAGCTGCCGCGCTACTGGGTGACGCTGCTGCGCAGCATGGTGATCGGCTGGTGGATGGGCGTGACGCCCGGCGGCCCCACGGCGGCATCGTTCATGAGCTACGGCATCGCCAAGAAGATGTCCCGCAACGGTGACAAGTTCGGCACCGGCGTGATGGAAGGCGTGATCGCGCCCGAGACCGCCGACCACGCCGCCGGCACCAGCGCGCTGTTGCCGATGCTGGCGCTGGGCATCCCGGGCTCGGCGACGGCCGCGGTGATGCTCGGCGGATTGATGATCTGGGGCTTGCGGCCGGGCCCGATGCTGTTCATCGAGCAGAAGGACTTCGTCTGGGGACTGATCGCCAGCATGTACCTGGGCAACGTCGTCAGCCTGATCGTCGTGCTCGCCACCGTGCCGCTGTTTGCGGCGATCCTGCGCATCCCGTTCTCGATCATCGCGCCGGTGATCATCGTTGTGTGCGTGATCGGCGCCTACACCGTCAACAACGCGGTCTCCGACGTCGGGCTGATGCTGGTCTTCGGCGTGCTCGGCTACTTCTTCAAGAAGCTCGACTACCCGATCGCGCCGATGGTGCTGGCGATGGTGCTCGGCGACCGGTCCGAGGAGGCGTTCCGCCAGTCGCTGCTGCTGTCGCGCGGCGACCTGTCGATCTTCTGGAGCTCGCCGATCTCGGCCACCCTGATGGTCCTGTCGGTGTTGCTGATCGTGCTGCCGCTGCTGGCGCGGCTGCTCCGCCGCCTTCGCGAGCCGGCCGTAATGAGGTCCACATGAAAGAATCGAACGAGAAACCGGTGATCGCACTGACCCTGGGCGACCCTGCCGGGATCGGCCCGGAACTGATCGCACGCCTGCTGGCGCGCCCCGAGACGCTGGCGCAGGCCAACGTCGTGCTGGTCGGCGATGCGTGGCTGTGGGAAGACGGGCAGCGCATCGCCGGCGTGCGCATCGGCTGCGATCCGGTTGCCGACTTCGACGAGGTGCGCCAGCGCAGCGACACTTCGCGCGCCGCGTTCCTGGCTGTCGATACCGTGCAGCCCGCGCAAGTGCACCGCGCACGGGCGGAAGCGGCCGGTGGCGCGTCGGTCCTGGCCGTCCTGAATCGCTGCCTGGCCGCGGCTCGCTCCGGCCACATCGACGCGATCTGCTTCGCGCCGCTGAACAAGTACGCGATGAAGCTCGGCGGCCTGAAGCATGAGGACGAGTTGCACCATTTCGCCGCGTATCTCGGGGTGCCCGGGTATTTCTGCGAGTTCAACACGCTCGATTCGCTGTGGACGGCCCGGGTGTCGTCCCATGTGCCGCTGAAGGATGCCGCGTCATACCTGACGCGCGAGCGGATCGTCGCCGCCACGCGGCTGATCCACGAGTCGCTGCGCGCCAATGGCGTCGCGGCCCCGCGCGTGGCCGTGGCAGCGTTCAACCCGCACGGCGGCGAGGGCGGCACCTGCGGGCGCGAGGAGATCGACATCATCGCGCCGGCCGTGCGCGAGCTGAACGATGCCGGGATCCCCGCCCAGGGCCCGTTTCCGGCCGACACGCTGTTCATCAAGGCGCGCGACGGCGAATTCGATGCGGTCGTCACGATGTACCACGACCAGGGCCAGATCGCGATCAAGCTGCTGGGATTCTCCCGCGGCGTCACGGTGCAGGGCGGCCTGCCCGTTCCTATCACTACCCCCGCCCACGGCACGGCCTACGACATTGCGGGCCAGGGCAAGGCGAACGTCCAGGCTATGGCCAACGCCTTTGCCATCGCTTCGCGTATGGGTGGCCGCCGTAGGGCGGCCACCCATGGGCCGAACTAGGCTCCCCCCACCCCGACCCTCCCCTCGAGGGGAGGGCCAAACACCCCAGAACCGAGGTTCTTATGAAAATCACTGACGTCCGCGCCAAGACCTATGAGTGGAAGGGCAAGACCGTTCCGCCGCAGGGCAACTTCTGCTCCAACGCGATGGACATGCTGTATTCGAAGCAGGAAACCATGCAGACGTTCCGCTTCCATGGCTGGACCGTCGTCGAGGTCGAGACCGACGACGGCCATGTCGGCTACGGCGAGGTCGCGCTCGCCCCGCGCGTGGCCAAGCAGATCATCGACCTGTATCTCAAGCCGCTGGTCGTGGGGCAGGACCCGTGGGATTACGAGTACCTGAACCAGCGCATGTACCGAGCCACGCACGCGTGGGGCCGCAAGGGGATCGGCATGGCGGCGATCTCGGGGGTGGACATCGCGATCTGGGACCTGCTGGGCAAGTCGGTCGGCAAGCCGGTGTTCAAGCTGCTGGGCGGCCGGACGAAGGAGCGGATTCCCTGCTACTACAGCAAGCTGTACCGCAGCGACCTGAAGGCGATGCAGGAGGAGGCGCAGAAGTACCTCGACCAGGGCTTCCGTGCGTTCAAGATGCGCTTCGGATACGGCCCGGCGCACCTGCAGCACGGCGTGGTGGAGAACCTGAAATCGGTCGCCGCGGTGCGCGAGGTGATCGGCTACGAGACCGACCTGATGCTCGAGTGCTATATGGGCTGGAATCTCGAATATGCGAAGCGCATGCTGCCCAAGCTCGCAAAGTACGAACCGCGCTGGCTCGAGGAGCCGGTGCTGGCCGACGACATCGACGGCTACGCGGAGCTGAACGCGATGAACATCGTCCCGATCTCGGGCGGCGAACACGAATTCACGCTGTACGGCTTCAAGCAGTTGCTGGACCGCAAGGCGGTGTCGGTGGTGCAATACGACACGAACCGGGTGGGCGGCATCACCATGGCGCACAAGATCAACGCACTCTGTGAGGCCTACAGCGTGCCGGTGATCCCGCACGCGGGGCAGATGCACAACTACCACCTGACGATGAGCACGCTGGCCTCGCCGATGAGCGAGTACTTTCCGATGTTCGATGTCGAGGTCGGCAACGAGCTCTTCTACTACATCTTCGACGGCGAGCCGGTGGCGCAGGACGGGTTCGTGCAACTCGACGACGACAAACCGGGGCTGGGGCTGACGCTGAAGACCGAGTACCTGGACCAGTTCGACATCATCGAGTGAACTCGTCTTCGTGGCTTTCGATGTCCAGCTCCGCGATGCGGGTCTGCAGCCGCTCCTGCACGTCGGCGACGGCCTGGTTGTAGACCAGCGGCCCGATCTCTTCCAGGAAGTAGCCCAGCAGCCTCCCGGCGGCGATGTTGCCGATAGTCTCTTCCGTGTTTTCGCGGAAATAACGGTCGATTCACGCAGATCCGCGCGGTGTTCTCGATCATCGGCGGCTCCATGCTGTTGCTCACCCCGATGGGTGGCTGGCATCATGTTCTCGGCGAAACAATGATCATTGCCGGCACTGCTGCCATCGTCATCGCCCGGATTCGCGCATTGCGTCGCGACCCTGACCAACGCTGACGCAACTTACGCGGCGTGCGTGTGTTACCGCACAGACATCGGCCGGATACCAGCGTAGCTTGGCACCCATCAATTCTTTCTTATTGGAAAACTCATGAAGGCATTTGATGATGGAAATGATGATGGATCGCATGCCACCGTCGCCGGCTAAGAAGTGAGGGGGAACGAAATGATCTCCACACAAAGTGCCGGGCTTGCACCGGCCGCTTCGAGTTACGGCTTTCACTGCGTCCTCCAGGACCTGAGCTTTTCGCAGGCCATTGCTCTCGTGACCGAGGCGCTCAAGGCAGAGGGCTTTGGGGTCCTCACCGACATCGACGTTCAGGCCACGATGAAGGCCAAGCTGGGCATCGACGGGCGGCCCTATCGGATTCTGGGCGCCTGCAATCCGCCGCTGGCCCACCGCGCGCTGAACGCCGAGCCGGACATCGGACTGCTGCTGCCCTGCAATGTGGTTGTTCGGGAGGAGGCCGACGGGCGTCTGGTGGTCGGGTTCATGGATCCCGTCGCCGTGCTGCAATTGACCAACGATCCCGAGGTCGGCCTTGTCGCGCATGAGGTTCGCCAAAGGCTGGAGCGGGTGCGCTCGGCGCTCGTCGGCCGGCGTCAGGAGACCGTCATGTCGGATCTGAACAATGCCAGCAGCCCCACGCCGCCGGAAGACGCGAAGGCTAAACTCGAAAAGAACGAGAAAGCGAGCCGAAAACTGGACTCCCCGACGCGAACGAATGATTCAACAATCGACCCGGAGAAGCCCAAGGAGGACATCCTCAAGGGTTTCCACGGTGGGTAAACAGCCCTGGCTGCCCGCTGCAACTCCGGGCTGAGATGCCAAAAGCCGGGCGCAGGCCGACCCGGCCGTACAACCCGCTTCCCGCCAACATCGCCACGAGAAAAAGGCCCCGCAACTCCTCAGTAAGCTGGCCCGTGGGCCTCCCGCAGTGGTCGCCTCCTCAGCATGGGCAGCTCAGTGGCCGGGTGATCTACGCCTGCCGCTCCCCGAATGTGCCCCATGAACATGACCCTCGCGGTTCTGCGCGGCGGCGGGACCGCGAGCTATCAGATCGAGGAGGAGGAGACTCAGGTGGCTAAGCACTTGGGCGTCTCATCGAGGCCCTCTCCAGGCGCAACCAGACGAACGCGAACAAGATCTGATGAAGTTCACCCAGGAGCGCGGCGTGCCGCCTTCACTCCTTGAGTGATATCGCCAGCATCTGGGCTGTGGCACAAGGAATTCCCTGTGCGCTCAAGATCATGGTCACCCGCACCTTCCGGCCCTCGATGCTTTCCAGCTTCCCCTTGACGACCAGTTCAACCCGGATCGGCGTGGGCCTCAGGAAATCGACCTTGAGCGAAGCGGTCACGAACCGCGGCGGATCGCCGTCTCCCATTGCGCGGTTCTGAGCGCGTTGGGCAAATGCGGCTGCCGACGCGGTTCCATGGCAGTCGAACAGCGATGCGATCATGCCGCCATAGACATTGTCCGGAACGCCGCCGCTGAACTCGGCGCCAGGCGTGAAGCGTGCGATAGTTTCCTCACCGTCCCAGTAACTCTTGAGATGGTGGCCGTGCGGATTGTCCTTGCCGCAACCGTAGCAATGACTGAATCGGTCCGGATAGAAATCCTGGAATCCTTTGGGCATTGCGAGCCTCCTGCTGTTGTTCATCCAGCACCACCCGTGCCGTTGTGTTTTGCATCGATGGGGTCATCGGTGCAGGCCCTCTACGATACTCGTCCGGTTGGCCGGCACGCGGTCGATCGTCTTGCACCCATGCAACGAGGGCGGGCATCAGCGCGAAGAGCCCGAGCATCAGGAGATAGACCGTACCCGAGACGGGATCCCGGCTGGCGATGTCAGGCACCGGTTCTGGATGCGACCAGGTAGACCATTGCCAAAACCGTGATGGCAGCCCCTGCCACCATGCGCAGCGTGATGGGCTCTTCGCGAAGAACCGCTGCGCTGACCGATACGGTAACCAATGGGTAGGTCGCCACGATCGGAGCGACCAACGAGACTGGTGCGATGCTAAGTGCGCCGTACATCAGCAACACGGCGCCTCCGTTGAGGACGCCAGTGAGCGCGAACCAGGCAGCACCGTGCTTCGTCAGCTGCGGTCGCTTGGAGCGACCAACCTGGTTTGCGCCGACGACGATGGCTGACGACACCGAGTAGCCCAGGAGGCTCGCCGAGATCAGCGCCGCGAGAATGGTGAACCCCGCTCCATCGAATGCGAACGGCGCCGCGAGTGCAAACAGAACCGTGGCAGTGGGAATGCTGACCGCGGCGCCCGATCGAGCGTCGAGCGTGCGAAGGCCGATCCGGCCGGTGACAAGAGCGATGCCGAAGCACAGCGAACTCAAGATAGCCAACGCTAACGCAGTGCGCATATCCGGAAGTGCTCGTGGCAACTATTTGCCCGACAGGTGGGGAAGCCCTATTACTTTGACGCGCGCGACCTTATGTGCCCGCCGTGGGCACAGGCGGCACAGCAGCGGCAGCCTGCAATTTCTTCCAGGCCTGGAAGCCTCCCGCCACGGACAGCGCCTTGGGATAACCCAGCGAGTGCAGCATCGACGCGGCCGTGAGGCTGCGTCGACCGCTGTTGCAAATGCACAGCAGGAGGTGGTCGCGCGCATGGTGCAACTGGTTGATCATCGTGAAGAAGGTCTTCGCGTCGATGTCTTTGGGCTGGCCCGCGTCGAGGATGTCCTGCTCGTCCTCGGTCAACGTATCGCCGAGCATGAGCTTGACCTCGAAGATCGGGATGTGCACGGTGTTCGGGATCGCCCCTTTCATCTGGATTTCGAAGGACTGCCGGATGTCGATCATCGTGGCAAGCCCGAGATGGCACAACTCCAGCGCCGTGGGCAGCGTAACTTCAAGCGTGGCGCGATCTTCCGGTGAAAAGGTCTCTTCGGCATTCATAGGGTGGTCCAGTGGCATTGCGGCGAGGGAACTATCGCCGCGTGCCACATTGTCCCATTCTGTTTCCAGCCACCCGGTCCTCAAGACGGCTGCGGCCCATCGTAGCCCTCGATGATGATCAGGTCACCGGTTGCAACGGGTAGCCTGAGCTGGATTGCCTGTTGATAGGCGGGCGAGCGATAGCAGTCGAGGGCCGCCTGGTACGAGGGAAACTCGATGACGACGTTACGGCTCCGGCTGGTTCCTTCAGGCGCTTCGTATCGCCCGGACCGCACCAGGAACTTCGCACCGAACTCCGCAAAAGGTTTCGCGTTCGCAGCTACATACAGCTTGTACTTGTCCATGTCTGCGACGTCGATTCGAGCGATCCAGTAACCTTTGGGCATTGATGCCTCCGTTGGGTAAGTGCGCAGTTATGGCAGGGTGCGGTTCATTGGAGAGTTGCGGGCAGCGTTACGGATGCGGGCCCCAGGGGGCCGCCAGCATCAACTGGATGTTCTGGCTCCGTACCAATGGACGAAGCTGTTTTGCAAACGCCATGAAATCGGGATCCTCGAAAAGCCGCTTCCAGTGGGCCCGGCGGTCGTCATCGCTCTCGAACCGCCACAGATGAATCAACTGATGCAACTCGCCTGTGTCGCTGATGAAGTAACCAATCAACTTCTTTCCAAAACCACCTGCTTCCAGAGCCGGCCATCCTTGAGACGAATAGAGGCGCGTCACTTCCGCCATTTGCCCCACTGTGACGGAGTAGGTGCGCTTTTCATAGATCTGTGGCATGTCGTGTTCCTCTGGTCTGGATGAATCAGGAAATCTGCATCTGTTGCTGAAAAGCCAGCACGATGAATTCGGCCGGACTGGGAAAGCAGCCCACTTCTTCAACATACACGCCGGGGGTCTTGTAGGGTGCTGCCATCTGCTTTCGCCATATCTCGAGTCGGCTGCCGGACGATACTATCGTTCGCCACTGAAGTCGAGACGACGCTCCCGCGCCAGGCGGCAGGTGGACTTTCTCAGAGCGGACAGCCAAGAGTCGCAGTTCGACCCGAAGCGGGCCGTCGCATCTGACCTATCGTGCGCCCGCTTTGCAGCGGGAGCAGTCATTCGTGTGCCTAGCTCCGCTTCGCTATAGTGATCGACGACTCGAACGCTTACCTATTCGCTTTTCTACCGCTACTTCACTCATTCAGTCTGACAAGGAGTTATATGGATTTTCTGGGTTTTTTTGAAAAATATTGGCCATTCATGGCTCTCGGTCTTTGGTTTGCATACAAGTGGTGGAATTCAAGAAGAGTCATTGCTATGCTGCCAGAACTCAAGAAGAACGGAGCAATCTTTGTCGACGTTAGATCAGCAGGGGAGTTCGCAAATGGGAACGCCCCTGGAACAATTAACATTCCCCTTCAGGAATTGGGAAGCAGACTCGGTGAGATACCCAAGTCCTCCCCGGTTGTTCTCTGCTGTGCTAGCGGAACACGAAGTGGAATGGCAAAACTAATGCTGAAGACCAAGGGCTACCATAAAGTTTATAACATCGGAACTTGGAACAAGCTTTTGGACTGATCTTGTTTGGGAAGGGAGCTTATTGAATGTGTTCGGGAAACTGGGGGGGCCTGCACCCTAATCGGGTAGGCAACGGCGTCTAGCCGTCGCCCCCCCACACCACCGACCGTGCGGGTCCGCAGTGGGCGCTCGTGCCAATTTTGGATGACCGCAATCGAGAAGTCCGAATGACCGGTTTCAGTCTGGAGCCGACCTTCGATTGCGGAGGCTCGAATGCCCGCAAGTGACCGGACTCGGTCCCCCACCCCTGGAACAAAGCAGCCGTCGGTTCGGAACCCCCTGGCTCAGGGTGCTATTGATCAACTATTGCTTTGTCATCTTCAAAGCAGAAGCTGCCGTGATCCCGCTCACTTGCCCTTCCTGGCCCGGTCGAACTTGCGCCAGTACGTGAACTCGTCTTCGCGGCTTTCGATGTCGAGCTCCGCAATCCGGGCCTGCAGCCGCTCCCGCACGTCGGCGACGGCCTGGTTGTAGACCAGCGGGCCGATCTCCTCCAGGAAGTAGCTCAGCAGCCCGCCAGCGGCAATGTTGCCGATAGTCTCTTCCATGTTTTCGCGGAAATATCGCTCGATGGATGCGATCGCTTGCAACGCGTGCGGCACGCTGTGCCGGCTGTCATCAGGTGATGCTGTTTGTCTTCGTCCACCTGGAGAATTTGGTCGCAACACCGTGAGCCTGCGGCGCGGCAAGCGGGAGCTCTCATCGAGCTTCAGGTCGCCGCTTCACACCAGACATGGTGCAATAACTGGCGGTTTCATCCTACAAAAAAGCTTGATGCACCACAAGGTGTCGATTCGACGCAACCGCACACTGCCTCATCGGCCTCAGGTCGATGCCGCAAGTGGATCGGCCCCATCCATTAGCTTCAGGCTCATCTGAAAGAGGTATAGACAATGAACCGATTCGACAACGCATTCAAACCACCGATGTGGTTGAAGGTATCCCTGCTGGCCGCGGTCGTGACCGGATGCGGCGGTGGAGGAGATGGTGGGCTTACGGCTGCAGGCGTGCCCCAAGCCATGTCGGCGAGGCGTGCCGTTGCTCTGGCACCGGTAGACCTCAGGTCAGCCGGTGCGTTCACCATTCTGAGCAAGACCGGGATCACTGACGTTTATGCGTCTACGATTGTCGGCGATGTTGGCACCAGCCCCATCACCGGTGCTGCTCTCCTTCTGGCGTGTACAGAAGTGACAGGGAAGATTGTCGTCGTCGATGCGGCGGGTCCACTTCCCTGCGCGACAAATGATGCCACCACGCTGACCACAGCCGTGCTCGATATGGAAGCCGCTTACCTCGACGCCGAGGGACGGACCTCACCTGACTTTACTGAACTGGGCGCCGGAGAGATCGGCGGAATGACCCTGGCTCCTGGCCTCTACAAATGGGGCACCGGTGTCTCGATTTCCACGGACGTGACGCTTTCGGGTGGTCCGGACGATGTCTGGATCTTCCAGGTGGCGGGAACCCTGAATGAGGCCAACGGCAAGCGGGTGACGTTGACGGGCGGCGCACAGGCCAAGAACATCTTCTGGCAGGTCGCGGACTCTGTGACCATTGGAACGACCGCTCACTTCGAGGGTGTCGTGCTGGGCAAGACGCTGGTCGCCGTGAACACTGGCGCATCGGCGAACAGCCGACTGCTGGCGCAGACCGCTGTCACACTCCAGATGAACGCCATTACACAGCCCGCCATCTAGCTGCGACGAGATCAAGACGGGCGATGCAGCACGACTTGCCCGGTCTTTGACTCGAGGCCCGCCGGTGGATCGCAAGCAAGGGGTTTTAGCCCCTCACTTGCCTTTTTTCAGCCGGTCGAACTTGCGCCAGTACGTGAACTCGTCTTCGTGGCTTTCGATGTCCAACTCCGCGATGCGGGCCTGCAGCCGCTCCTGCACGTCGGCGACGGCCTGGTTGTAGACCAGCGGGCCGATCTCCTCCAGGAAATAGCCCAGCAGACCGCCGGCGGCGATGTTGCCGATCGGCTCTTCCATATTTTCGCGGAAATAGCGCTCGATGGAAGCGATTGCTTCCTTGCGTGCTTCCTTGGAGATCTCGATGGTCATGGCAGGCTCGGCGGTGGTGGTGACGGGATTCCGGGAAGGTTCAACTTTGATCGCGAACGCTCGCGTTGCCCGGCGCGCGGCGGCGGAAATGCTGCCGGCCCGTCATGGAGCACACGACCTCATTCTTCTGGTTAAGCACGTCCCAGCGGAATTTCACTGTGCCGCGGGTCGGATCCTTCTGCGATGGGGCCTGCTCGAGCACCGTCGAATGCAGCCGCAGTGCGTCGCCGGGTCTCACCGGCTTGAGCCAGCGCAGCTCATCGAGCCCCGGCGATCCGATGCACGAGGTCTGGAGCAGGTAGCCGTCGCACATGAGCCGCATCGCCACGCTGCAGGTCTGCCAGCCGCTGGCGATCAGGCCGCCGAAGGGCGAGGATTTCGCCGCCTCTTCGTCCGTGTGGTAAGTCTGTGGATCGTATTCGTGCGCGAACGTCATGATCTCGTGCGAGGTGAGCGTTCTCGGCTCCGACTCGAACTGCCAGCCGGGGCTGAAGTCTTCCCAGTAGTACTTGATCGGCGTCATCGGTAGGGGCTCCGCGGTTTGCATCTCTCGCAGGACTTGCTCGTGACTGGCCAATGAGCGCTAAACGCCGTAGGGGATCTTGGAAGCCATCATCTTCCTGCGGTCGATCTTGCGCCCGTCGACAATGAACGTTCCGTCGCCAACAGCATGAAGCGTGCGCCTCTCCTTGCGTGCGGTATCGAGGTATGCGGCAACCGCCTCCAGCACCACGATGTTGTGCTTCTTGACGATGTCGATGACCTTGCACTCCATGTTGGCGAGGCACTCCTTGATCAAGGGCGCCCTGACGACTTTGCCCGGCACGGGTGTGAGCTTGAACCTGGCGAACTTGTCCGTGTCTGACCCGGAGCAGGTCCCTATACCGACCACCTTGTCCAGCATGTCAACCGTGGGAATGGCAATGACGCACTCTCTGTTCTTTCGCAGCGCCGCGAAAGAGTGATTCCATTCGCCCGTCGTGATGGCGAATACCGGCGTGAAATCCACCACCATGGTCCACGAGATGGTCATGATGTTGTCCTTCTGCCCATCATGGGTCGTCACGAGGACAACCGGCCCGGGTTCCATCAGGGTAAAGGCCTTGCACAGTTTCAATTGACGCATGAGAGCACCTGCTGATATTCCTTTGTCCGCCACGCTACGGTGATTATCGGGCGGCTCGCAGCCGGAGCAACGGCACCAGCATCGGCACCCGCTGACGATACGCGTCGAAAGCCGCACCCAGCTCCTCCTGCAGGAACCGTTCTTCCACACGCGCCTTCCAAGTGAAGAAGAGGGTGAACACCAAGGCCACAAGAAAGCCAAACGGCCTGGCGTGAGCAGCGGCAAACGCGAACGCCGCAAGAATGGCGCCCGTGTAGATCGGATGCCGAACGATGCCATACGGCCCCGTGTCGACCACGCGGTGCCCTTCCTTGCGGCTGACGCCCGCCGACCATAAATTGCCCAGGTAAACGCGAGCCCACCAGCACCACGCATACGCGACCGCGGAGACCGCGACCATCGACCAGCCGATGGCGAAGCTCTCTTCCCAGAGCCGCACCCGCAAGGCTGGAAACAATGCTCTCGCGCTGGCGAGAGCCAGAATAGCCAAAACCCCGCCGCCAAAGAGCGGCCATTGAGCACGATCAGGCACGGCAACCGTTCGGCCGGCCCACAGCGCTGCAGCAATCCAGGACAGGACAAAAACAGTCAGCAGTCCGAAAAGGGCCGATGTTGGTGTCACACGTTTCCCCGAGGTTTCTGTTGAAGTTGGCTCTCGCAGGCTCGAAGGCGACCGCTACGGCAAACCACGCCTAAGGATGCGTCGTATGACGTAGAAGTGACACGCGGACAGTAGTCTGGCGAGAGCCAGCCGATAGGACGTCCGAGTCGACTGCCAAGTTAGAGCGCAGTGGAGACATGGCGGTGCGCACATTTATCCTTAGGCGGCGTTTTGCCGTTGAAATGCATCGAGGTCGATTGGGCTTCCGACGGAAAAGAACTTCACGTAGAAGTTATTCATGACAATGGCGGTCGCACGCGTGGCGAACAAGCAGAAATGGGGGATGTCCTTTCCGTTCGCGAACCTGTACGCAGGGACCGACTTGGGACTGTGACCTCCGAACGCGCCACCAATTCTCATGCCCGGCACGGAGAATTGCGACTTGTCCATGATCACCATGCCCATAGGCCCTCTCGCATAGACACTCTGATCTGCGACCACCTGGTACTCCATCACCCGTGAGTGCTTCTTGTCATTGACCATCTCCCTGAGGATTCGGAAGTCCGCGGCGTCAAAGTTGGTCATCGGGAGCTTGGCCTTCGCATCCATTGCCGAGATGAGCGTCTTGACTTCGGGGAAGACGGCTGGGTTCACTTGCTCGAACCGCTGAAAAGCATTCTTCGGGTTGTTCAGTTGCGTCCCAAAGAACGGGAAATAGTGCGAGCTCCTGCCCGAGTGGTATTCGGCCACGAACGCCGCATCAGCGGTCGGTAGTAAGTGTTCCTCTATCAGGTCGATTGCGAGGTGATCAAAGCACTCCCTTGCATGCCCGAGGATTCCCTCCGCAGTTTGCCTCAGGAACTGAGGGAGCGGGCGATCGCCCTCATACGCGCCGAATAGGGCGTTTGTGAGGTCCATCCTTTGCTTTTCAGCGAATTCGAGCTTCTCCTTGATGCCCTCGAATCGAGCGGAGCTGGGAAGGTTCATTCTTTGGTCTGCCATGCTTGCGTGCGATGTGCGATGTGCGATGTGCGATGTGCGATGTGCGATGTGCGGTGGGAGATGTGCGGTGGGAGATGTGCGGTGGGAGATGATTCGGCCGTGCGTGCGCTCTAACGTAGAAGTGGCCGGCGGGCCATAGGCACGCGACAGCGTGCCGCGAGAACGTCCGTCTCGACTGCCATGTTACGCCGCGGCGCGAGCAGGCAGCGAACCTCCATTTCGGAGTCCGCTATGCGGCCAGTGGAGGCTGTAGGCGCCACTCGCCGCGCTCTGATACCTCCGCGGCTTGCACCACCTTGCGCTCGCGTAGCTTCGTACACGCCCAACGCATGTCGTACTGCCAGGTGTAGAAGAGATCCCCCGATGCTCTTAGCTCGGATTCGTGGTTCGCCCAAATATGCTTCGCCACTTCGACAATGCTTGCCGCACCGCCTTTCGACTTGAGCGCTGCGATGACCCAGTCTTGTAGTTCAGCGCGTGATGCCATGGAGTCTCCTTTTTGAGCGGTTTAACGTAAAGCTGAACGGCGCCGAAGGCGTCCGTGTCGAATGATGTTAGGCAGCATTACCCTTGCGCTCCAGTTGCTTCGCTTCCATGAGAGACCTCGCGATGCCAATGTGAGACGGGCAGTACTGACCAATTGCATATGCCTCCAGCAAGGCCCGAATGCGAGGGTTCGGCGCCTCAATGTATCTAAACCAAAACCTTCCGCGGAGGCGTGCGGGGTCGCGGTCTAGGTGCAGAGTTACGAAGGACGATTTCCCTTGCAGGTGATTGGCGAGTCGCTGCTTGAGGCCCTTCTTCCCCGTAACAGTGCGGCCTACATGGAGCACGCGAATGCCGCGAGGCGCAACGATGGCGTACACGCCATGCGTCGTCGGAGCGTTTATGCGTTCACCAGCTTTGGGGAAACGCTGGAGAGGGGCCTTGTCGAGTGCCTCGAACAGGTGCCTGACTTTTTCGTGTTCCGTGGGCATGTTGTTGCTGCCTAAATGGCGCAGATGCCGCGTATTAATCTGGCGCCTGCCGAATAATCTGGGAATCGAGTTCTCCCTAAGCTCCCGTCGTTCTTCACGTTTTCGCTATCGGGCGCGACATTCATACGGTGTAAAGCGCACCGCCAAACCGCGCGATTTGTCGAACGGTCTGGCGCCGCAAAATATACGCCGCCCATAGGAATCAGGCCTAAGCCGATTGCCTACACGGGCAACGCGGGCAGACCCTCGATGCCCTCATGAGCCCCGTCAGTCCATCACTCCGCCTTCACCCCCGCCGCCGTGATCACCTTAGACCACTTCGCGATTTCGTCGGCCAGGAACTTCGCTGCTTGATCCGGCGTGTTGCCGACCGGTTCTATGCCCAGCGCCTCGAACCGGCCCTTGATGTCGGGCGAGGCCACGGCCTTGGCGGTTTCGGCGGCCATGCGATTGACGATCGCGCTCGGCACGCCGGCGGGCGCCAGGAACATCACCCACGTGGATGACTGCAGCGCGGGGCCGCCGGCTTCGGCGATGGTCGGCACTTCGGGCGCGGCTGGCAGGCGGTTGGCCGAGAACATGCCCATGGCCTTGATCTTTCCGGCCTTCACATGGGGCATCAACGCACTCGGCGTATCGACCAGGATCTGGATGTTGCCGCCGATCAGGTCCTGCAGCGCGGGCGCAGTGCCTTTGTAGGGCACATGCACCATGTCCACGCCGACCGTCTGCTTGAACAATTCCGTGGTCAGGTGGGCCGCCGCGCCCACACCCGATGAGCCGAACGAAAGCTTGCCCGGGTTGGCCTTGCCGTAGGCGATCAACTCCTTCACGTCCTTGGCCGGCAGGTTGTTGGTGGCCGTCATGATCAGCGGAGCGATGCCCACCAGCGACACCGGCGCGAAACTCTTGACGGGGTCATAGGGCATGCGCCCGGCGTACAGCGTGGCATTGGCCGCGTGGGCGGCGATCACCGTCAGGAACGTGTAGCCGTCCGGCGCCGACTTGGCGGCGATATCGGCGCCCAGCAGCGAATTGGCACCGGGCTTGTTCTCCACCACGATCTGCCAGCCGGTCTGCTCCTGCACCTTCTGCAGCACCATGCGCGTGGCGCTGTCGGTGATGCCGCCGGGTGGGTAAGGAACGATCCATTTGATGGGCTTGGTGGGCCAGGGCTGTCCGGCGCCGCCGGCAGTGCCCTGGGCGAACGCGCCGCAGCAGACAAGGGAAAGCGCCACGACGGCGAGTCGTGTGATGCGATGGAAGGTCATGGTGTCGTCCTCTGTTGTTATGGTGAGTGGCGCACATCGAAGGTGACGCCACGCCCGGCCGTCGATCCGGGTCGCGCACAAACTATACGCCGCCACCCCTAAAAGTCACGCTCGCATTCCCTGCTGCGGCGCGTCATTTCACACGGCCACCAAGGTTGCTGGATTGGCTTATGCTGCACCTTCTTGCAGGCACCTGGTTGAAATGGCGGAGACACCATGACGCAAGTCCATTTGCTGGACCGGATGATGGGCGAGCAGCGGCCCGACCTGAGCACCGATGCCCTGCTGCGGGCTTTCGAGGCCACGCCTTACGACGAGCGCATCGCCGCGCAAAGCACCTACGAGGCTTTGCAGCGGGGCGCGGCGCACAACCCCGACGCGCCGGCCCTGCAGTTCCTGCCCAATGCCGACCCCGCCGAGACACCGGTGACGCTCAGCCACCGGCAGTTCATGGCCGGTGTGACGCAGACCGCCAGCGTGCACTTGATGAGCTACCCGGACCGGCCGGTTCGCCTGGGCTCGGTCGGCCACCCCGGGCCGTACAGCCGGGTGCGCGTGGTGCAGCTGGACGCCAGCGGCCGCTATGAGCGCGATTGCGCGGTCAACGAGATCGGCACGGTGGCCATGCAGGGGCCGGGCGTGTTCTCCGGCTACTTGAGCGAAGAGCACAACCGTACCGCGTTCGTCGAGCCGGGCTGGGTCAACTCGGGCGACCTGGGCCGGCTGGACGAAGACGGCTACCTCTGGATCACCGGGCGCGCCAAGGATCTGATCATCCGCAGCGCCCACAACATCGACCCGATCGTGATCGAGGAGATCCTGTTCCGGCACCCCGCCGTGGCCCTGGCGGCGGTGGTGGGCGAGCCCGATGCCTATGCCGGCGAGCTGCCGGTGGCCTATGTGCAGCTCAAGCCCCAGGCGCAGGCCGAGCCGGCCGATCTATTGGCCTACATCGCCGAACGCACCCCCGAGCGCGCGGCCAACCCGGTTCAGGTGTACCTGATAGCCGCGATTCCCCTCACCGCGGTGGGCAAGATCTTCAAGCCCCAGTTGCGCTGGGACGCCGCGCAGCGCAAGGTGATGCGGATGCTGGCCGACCTGCAAGAGCCGGGGCTGGACATCGCGGTGTCGGTTGCCGCGCACGCGGTGCACGGCAACCTGATCACGGTCCATCTTCCCGGTTGGCCCGAGTCGCAGCGCGATGGGGTCGAGCGCGAGATGCACAAGCGCCTGGACCCACTGGTGATGCGGCACGAAGTGGCTTGGGGCTGATGGTTCCGCCGTCTCCTGCGCTTGAATGCTCGCGCACCGGGGTAAAGTCGAGTGTCAAGAGGAGACGCCATGTCCACCGGCAATGAGAGCGCCGACCGCGACCCAGACAGGGCTGCGCTCGAGGATGCGATCGCGAAGGTCGATCGGCAGGTGAAGGAATTGAAGAGCTTCAATACCGCGGTCATCCGGGAACGCTGGGACGACCGGGTCATGCGCCTGCAGAAGCGGATCAATGCCACCCTGGGCGAAGTCCTCGGCATGGGCACTCCGGCGTACAAGCAGCACGCGGTCAGCGCCCTGGATTCGTCGCTCGACTCGACTTTCGGCCAGCGCTACACGGCCGACGAGTTGAAGGATAGCCTGGCGCAGGGGATCAAGAACGCCACCGCCAAGTTGGAATCGGCCAAGAAGATTCTGAGGCAGCGCCTGGAAGATCTGGCGGCTGCACCCGCGGTCGAGCCCGAGCCCACGCCCACGCCCACGCCAACGCCAACGCCAACGCCAACGCCAACGCCAACGCCAACAGGAACCCCCATGTCAACACCCATGCCAGTTTCGATGTCGAAGCCCGAGCCGCAATCCGAACCTGGGGGCGGACCTGCGCTGCCGCCGCGGCCTGCAAGTGGCCGCCGCGTCGCGATCGTTTGCCGGCTGGACGCCGCCGTCGGCAAGGCCGCCGCGGCATTCGTGGAACGGCTCGGCCTGGAACCGTCGGTGGTCCAGGCCTTCGCGAGTTCAGGCCAGAGCCGTTCCATCGATGGGCTCGATGAGGTGCGCGGCGCGGATTACGCCATCGTGATGCTTCCGGCCAACGACCTGGGTGCAGCTTCAGGCAGTGCGGCCGTGCGCCCGGAAGTCCTGCTGGAGGCCGGTTTCCTGTTCGGGGCCGTGGGGCG
>DIZF01000001.1:182371-205107 GCA_002427815.1 Ramlibacter tataouinensis | reverse complement strand
TTGGACGATGCCGGGGTGTGGCGCCTGCTGCTGGCGCGCGAAATGAAGCAGGCCGGTCTCGATGTGGATATGAACCGCGCTCTGTAATGGCTGCATCCCGCCGCTATCGAGAGCGCGAGGTGCACCAGCGCCTGGACCCGCTGGTGATGCGGCACGAAGTTACGTGGGGCTGATCGCCGCCGCCAGCCGCGACACGTCGGGCACCGTGATCCGCCGCGCCTGCACCTGGATCAGGCCGGCGTCGGCCAGCTCGCGCAGGATGCGCGAGAAATGCTCGGGCGTCAGGCGCAGGTGCGAGGCGACGGCGGCCTTGGCGGCCGGCAGGGTGACCAGCTTCGCCCCAGGCCCGCTGCCGGCGCTGCGCACCAGGAAATCGACCAGCCGTTCCCGGCCCCCGCCGAGCGACTGCCGATCGAGTTCCTGCACCAGCGATTCGACGCGCTGGCTCAGGCCCGCGAGCATGCGGCGCGCGAAGCGTGGGCTGCGCTCGATTTCGTCGAACACGGCTTCCTTGGGCAGGTGCAGCACCAAGGCATCGGTGGCGGCTTCGGCGTCCACCACGGCCGGGCGTTCCAGGAACATCACCGGCTCGCCGAAGCTGCGGCCCGCGCGCACGACGCCGGTCAGCCGCTCGCCTCGCACCGGGCTGCGGGCGACCAGCCGGATCTCGCCGTACACCACCACATACATGCCGGTCACGGCATCGCCCTTGCTGAACACCCGCTCGCCGCGCTTGAGAGGCCGGCGGGTGGTGGCCGCTGCCAGCCGCGCCAACGCGCTCGCGTCCAATGCCTTGAACAGCGGTAGCGCGGCCAGGAAAACCTGGGGGGCGATTTCAGCGCGGGCCATGCGATGAGTTCAAGGGCGTGGTCAGTCTTCCAGAGTGATCAGCGCCGGATCGTCCGCATGCTCGATGAGTATGGTGCGAACCCACTCTTGCCAGACCGTGGCAAAGGCTTGCCGTGCGCGATCGTCGGCGCCAGGTCCCAGTGCCGCCTGCAGCAGCGCGCCCAGCGGACGCGCCACCACCTCGGGGTGATGCGAAACCTCCACGCTGCGCCCGGTGTCGAGTCGGGTAACCCGCATCTGCCCGCGCATCGCCTTGCCGAATTCCAGCAGCCCGCGCCGGACATGCTGCCCGCCCAGCCCGTGGAAACCGCCCGGCCCCGCGGCGCCGGTGACCAGGCCCGCGACGCTGGCGATAACCCCGGCCACGCCGGCGTCCTGGGCTTCGCGCAATTCCACCCGCAGCTCGCCGCGACGCGGCAGCTGGCCGGGGTAGAGCCGGGCCAATGCCGCCCGCGTCATCAGCCAGGCACCGGCGACGGTGGGGCACGAATGCCCGGCGAGCTTGACGGCGTCCAGGTAGCGGTACTCGATCACCCCGTCGGTCGCGGCGCCCAATGTCTCGGCCAGCGCATCGCGCAAGACGATGGCCGGGACGTCATCGAAGAATGCCGGCGTGCGCATGGACGGGGCAGCCCGGCTTGCAACGGCTTCCCGTTGCAAGGGGCTCTCGCCACGGTCAGTGGCGAACATGGATTGGGTTGAAGCCAGGGTGTTCATGGCAAGTTCCACTCGATCTCCCTTTCGATAGGGCGGGCGACCGTCGCCTGCCTGCCATCTTAGGCACGCGCGCAGGCCCGCGGTTCAGGCGGCTTGACCGGGCCTTAGCAAAAGTCAAGAAACGGCTGCGCGGCGCTACCAGTTGCCGACCAGGCCGGCCGCGCGGGTGGACGACTTCGCGAAGTGCGCAGCGACGAAATCGACGAAGGCGCGCACCCGGGCCGAGGTCTGAAGCCGCTGCGGAAAGACTGCATGGATGTCGGCCGACGGTGTCTGCCAGTTTTCCAGCACCTGGCGCAGGCGGCCGCTGCGCAGGTAACGCGCAACGTCCCATTCGGCCCGCATCACGATGCCGTGCCCGGCCAGCGCCCAGCTCACGGCGATCTCGCCGTCGTTGGTGCTCAAGGGGCCCCGCACTTTGACGGTCTCGACGCGCTTGCCGGCGTTCAGGCGCCAGATCCCGTAGGCGTGGTCGCCCTGCCGGATGCCGATGCAGCTGTGCTGGGCCAGGTCGTGCGGCGACTTCGGGAAGCCCTGGCGTGCCAGGTAGGCGGGCGCTGCGCACAGCAGACGGCGGTTGGGCGCGATCAGTTTGGCGACCACCCGCGCGTCCGGCGGTTCGCCGAAGCGCAGGCAGACGTCGAAGCTGTCCTCGTGCAGGGGCGGCGGGTCCACCGTCAGCTGCAGTTGCACCTGCATGTCGGGGTGCTGCTTCACGAATTGCGAGATCAGCGGCCCGATGTGGCTGCGCCCGAAGCCCAGCGTGGTGTTGACGCGCAGCAGGCCGCGCGGCGCCGACGTCGCGCTCGCGACCAGGCGCTCCATGTCGTCGATCTCGGCCAGGATGCGGCGGGCCTGGTCCAGGTACAGCTCGCCCTCGGGGGTCAGGCTGACGCGCCGGGTGGTGCGCGCCAGCAGCCGCACGCCCAGCCGCGCCTCCATCTGCGCCAGCCGCTTGCTCACGGCGGCGGTGGACAGATCGAGTTCGCGGGCGGCCGCCGTGAGCCCGCCGCAACGCGCCAGCAGGCTGAAGAATGCCATCTCGGAGGGAGCGGAGGCGGAGCCTGCCATTGTTGAATCCAGGTGAACAATGACATCACTTTAGCGGCCGGCTTTACGCCTTGCAAAGGGTAGATTCCCTGTCACGACTCATTACTGCGCAGGCAAGACCATGAAGAGCTATCGGATCGCGTGCATTCCCGGGGACGGCATCGGCAAGGAAGTGGTGCCCGCCGGCCAGGCGGTGCTGGAGGCGCTGGCCGCGGCGCAGCGCGGCTTCCGCTTCGAGTTCAGCACCTTCGACTGGGGCGGCGACTGGTACCGCGCCCACGGCGAAATGATGCCCGCCGCAGGACTGGAAGCGCTGCGCCACGTGGATGCCATCCTGTTCGGCTCGGCCGGCGACCCGCACATCCCGGACCACATCACCCTGTGGGGCCTGCGCCTGAAGATCTGCCAGGGCTTCGATCAGTACGCCAACGTGCGCCCCACCCGCATCCTGCCGGGCATCGACGGACCGCTCAAGCGCTGCGCGCCGGCCGACCTGGACTGGGTGATCGTGCGCGAGAACTCCGAAGGCGAGTACTCCGGTGTCGGCGGCCGCGTCCACCAGGGCCACCCGATCGAAGTGGCGACTGACCTGAGCATGATGACCCGCGCCGGCGTGGAGCGGATCATGCGTTTCGCCTTCCGCCTGGCCCAGTCGCGGCCGCGCAAGCTGCTGACGGTGGTGACCAAATCCAATGCCCAGCGCCACGCGATGGTGATGTGGGACGAGATCGCCGTCCAGGTGGCCCAGGAGTTTCCCGACGTCAAATGGGACAAGGAACTGGTGGACGCCTGCACGGCGCGCATGGTCAACCGCCCGGCCTCGCTGGACACCGTGGTGGCCACCAACCTGCATGCCGACATCCTGAGCGACCTGGCGGCCGCGCTCGCCGGCAGCCTGGGCATCGCGCCCACCGCCAACATCGATCCCGAGCGGCGCTATCCGTCGATGTTCGAGCCTATCCATGGCTCGGCCTTCGACATCATGGGCAAGGGCCTGGCCAACCCGATCGGCACGTTCTGGAGCTGCGTGATGCTGCTGGACCACATCGGCGAGAGCGAAGCGGCCCGGCAATTGATGCAGGCCATCGAGAAGGTGACGGCCGATCCCAGGCTGCACACGCGCGACCTGGGCGGCAAGGCCACCACTGAGGAAGTTACCAATGCGGTGTGCGCCTTGCTTGCGCAAAATGATCGGCTGCGCGTCGCCTGAGGCGGCATGCGCGAACTCATACAACGACGAAGGAGAGCAGCATGAAAGTCAGCAAGTGGATCGGCATCCTTTGCCTCGCGGCGGTTCCCGCCGTGACGGCCCAACCCGCTTCGACTGGCGCGGCTCCCGCCTGCCCCGAGAAGAACGTGCTGTACTGGCAGGCCTTTCCGCCGGGCGGCGAGTCGGACCTGTCGGCGCGCCATCAGCAGATGGTGCTCAAGAAGAAATGCCCGGCCATCGACACCATCATCCAGTACAAGGCCGGCGCCGGTGGCGGGCTGATGTGGTCGCAGATGAACCAGTTGCCCGGCGACGGTCTCAATGTGGTGGGGGTCAACCTGCCGCACATCGTGTTCCAGCCCATTCAGGGCGACGTGCAGTACAAGACCGCCGACGTCACGCCGGTGTTCTGGTTCCACTTCACGCCCGACATCCTGGTGGTCAGCGCCAAGAGCCCGATCAGGAACTTCCAGGACTTCCTGAAGGCGGCCAAGGCCGATCCGGGCAAGATCAGCCTGGCGGGCTCCGGCCAGTACTCGGCCAACCATGCCGCGCACGAGCGCCTGGACGCCGCATTCGGCATCAAGACCCTGTATGTGCCGTTCAAGGGAACGGGCGACCTCGCCACGTCGGTCCTGGGCGGCCAGGTCGACGGTGCGATGACCTACACGCCGTTCGCCATCGCCAACAAGGACAGGGGCGTGCGGCCGATCGCCGTGGCCATGGAAAAGCGCCATCCGCTGCTGCCCGATGTGCCCACCTTCAAGGAACTGGGCGTCGACTGGGTCGACGGCGCCTACCGTGGCATCGGCGTGCCGAAGTCCACGTCGCCGGAAGCGCGCAAGCGCCTGTCGGACATGTGGCGCGCGCTGAACAACGACCCCGAGATGAAGGAGCTGGCGGCCAAGTCCGGGTTCGAACTGGTGAACGTGGGCGTGGAGGAGATGGACGCCTTCATGAAGGACAAGACCAGGCTCTACACCGAAGGCGCGGTGCGCATGGGGCTGGGCAAGAAGTAGGGCGGGGCCGGGTCGGCCGGACTCTGTTCAAATCAAGCCGCTCGCGGGGAGGTCGCGGGCGCGCAATGCCTCGTACAACTGGCCGAGGCCCAGCAGGACGTCCCTCATCCTCGCTTGGCTTTGCTTGTGCAACGGGCGCAGCGCAATTTCCGCCACCCGGTTCACTTTGAAGTCGTCGTAGTGCCCGGCACCGTCCAGCCTGGCCCTCGGGTCATACACAAGGTCCGGGTCAAGCGTCACCGTCCGAAGTTCCACGTGCGGTATGGTCATCGCGAAATTCTTCGAGCTGCTGCCGGACGACGTCCGAGCTGAATTCCCCGCCATCACGCAAAGCATAAAAGTCTTGCGGAGAGAGGACTATGCCTGCGGGCTGCCCGCGACGGGTCACCAGGATGGGTGCTGCCTGGGCTCTTTTGACCAGTTGCCCAAAGTGCCTTTTGGCTTCGACAGCCGATACTTTTCGCATGACTCTCCCCCGGAGTTGATGGAGTCTCGTCCCGTACGCTCAGCCCCATGCCCGGCTGAGCAATTCGTCCAGCGCGTCAGTGATCAACTGGCCGTGCTCGGCAAGAGATCCGGCCTTGGCGCCCAAGTCATTGAGCGCCACGGAAACCGTGTCCAGCGGATGCAGTACCACGTCGGCGTTCAGGACGCGGAACACCGGATTCATGCGCGAGCCCACCGTCGGCGTGTCGCCGGGTAGAGCGCTGCGGCGCACCAACGGCACGACCACGCGCCGGCGATAGCGATCGAACTGGGCTGACTGGACCACCACCACAAAAGGGATCGAGGCCTTGAGCGGCCCCTTGTTGCGGTGGACGTCGAATTGCGCCATCAGAGCGTGGAATGCTCGTCGGCGAACGAGCCGATAGCCTCGTGCAACGCATTCCAGTCGGCCGCACATGCGTCGGCCATCTGCTGGCGGCTCAAATGCTCTTGCTGTTGGCGGGCGACGTACTCGCCCAGCAGCGACTCCATGGTGGCGGAAAGGTTGCTGGTGTAGTTCCTGGCTTGCGCGACGAGGCTTTCGCTGAGCGTCAGATTCACGGGACGCTTGCGGCCGGAAGCGACGGGACGATGCATGAAAGGTTCCTTATGCGTATGCCATGCGCATATCTTACGCGTCGGAACGGTTGGGTCAAGGGCGGATCGATGCAGTTTTCCGTCCGCGGTGATCACATGTACCCAGGGCCTCGCTCATGAGTACACGCCATCATGGTCGCCAACGTTGATGGGGATGATCGACTGATCCCGTATCAGCAATTCCAGCGTGATGCGATACGACAGGTTGATGGAGACGGAGTGCAGCCCCTGGTGCTTGCCGGCCAGCGCGTGCAGCCGAAGCGAGGGGTGATGCGGATTGGCCTCCAGCAGCGCCAGCGTCTTGGCGTACTGCCGCTTCAGGTCAGGATGGCGCGTGAGAAAACGGACGGCGATCTGGAGGTAGCTCTCGGTGAGGACGAGCCGGTAGGCCATGTGGAGGGCGGCTGGCCCGCGTCAGGCGGCCGGCGAGCGTCGGCCCGCCTTCCTGGCAACGGCCTTCTTGGCGGCGGAGCCGGCGCGGGCAGAGGTGGCCCCATCGCCTTTCGCCGCCAGCAGCGCTTCCAGCCGGGCCATGTGCGCCTGGGCCGTCTCCACCACGTAGCGCCCGGCCGTCACATCGGCCTGGCTTTGTGCCAGCGCGGCATCCAGCTCGCACTCGCGCAGGTAGTGGTACTGCGCCACCTCCATCACCACGAAGCGGTCCTTGCCGCGCACCGAAATCACGGCTTCGCTCTGATGGGCCAGCGCCGCCTCGATGGCGGCGACGCCCCGGGTCTTGAGGTCATTGGCGGTGAGCGTGGACATGGCGAGTTGGAACGAGCAGCCTGGAATGAATGAGGTCGATTATCAGCACTCTAAGACGTACTGTCAATCGTACGGTTGAAAATACGATTCAAAGCGTAAGTGGCCATTTCTGTTTTGACCGGTGTGCCGAGCCACCACCGGATTGGTGGCGTCACAATGCGCGCTGGAGACCGATAACATGACCGCGCCCGATCCCGCCACCGAGCCCCACCGCTTCCTCGAACACCTTTTCCAGGCCGCGGTGCGCCGCGCCATGCCGCTGCACAACACGGCCGCTTTCCTGCCGCCGCCGCCCAAGGGCCGCACCATCGTGCTGGGCGCCGGCAAGGCCGCCGGCGCGATGGCGCAGGCCGTCGAAGCCTTGTGGCCCGCCGACGCGCCGCTGCGAGGCCTGGTTGTCACCCGCTACCACCACACACCGCCGCGCCCGCGAGGGTTGAAGCAGCGCATCGAGGTGGTCGAAGCCTCGCACCCGGTGCCCGACGAAGCGGGGCTGGCGGCCGCGCAGCGCATCCTGCAAATGGCGCATGGCCTGACCCGCGATGACCTGGTGCTGTGCCTGATGTCCGGCGGCGCCTCGGCGGTGCTCACGCTGCCGGCCGAGGGCCTGACGCTGGCAGACAAGCAGCGCATCAACCGCGAGCTGCTGGGCAGCGGCGCCAACATCGCCGAGATGAATTGCGTGCGCAAGCACCTCTCGCGCATCAAGGGCGGACGCCTGGCCGCGGCCTGCGCGCCGGCCCGGGTGCTGACGCTGGCCATCAGCGACGTGCCGGGCGACGACCCCTCCATCATCGGCAGCGGCCCCACCGTTCCCGATGCGACGAGTTGCGCGGATGCGGTGGCGATCCTGCAGCGTTATGCAATCAAGGTTCCCGGCGCGATCATGAGCCTGCTGGAGCAGGGCGCGCTGGAAACCCCCAAGCCCGGCGATGGCGTCTTCTTCGGCCACGAGGTCCACCTGATCGCAACGCCGCAGCAGTCGCTGGAGGCGGCGGCCGACGCCGCACGGGCGGCAGGCCTGGAGGCGCACATCCTCAGCGACGAGATGGAAGGCGAATCGCGCGAGGTCGGCAAGGTGCACGCCGCGCTGGCGCGGGCGGTGGCGCTGCGGGGCGAGCCGTTTCGCAAGCCCTGCGTGATCCTGTCCGGCGGCGAAACCACGGTCACCGTGAAGAAACAGCCGGCCGGCACAGCGCCGGGCCGGGGCGGGCGGGCCGCCGAATTCTGCCTGGGCCTGACGCAGGCGCTCCAGGGTCAGCTGGGCGTCTGGGCGCTGGCGGCGGATACCGACGGCATCGACGGCACGGAAGACAACGCGGGCGCGTTGGTGGCGCCGGAAACGCTGTCGCGCGCGCTGTCGCTGGGCATGAAGGCCGACCAGTACCTGGACCGCAACGACGCCTACGGCTACTTCCGCAAGCTCGACGACCTGGTGATCACCGGGCCTACACACACCAACGTCAACGACTTCCGGGCGCTGCTGATCCTGGGGTGAGCGCGGCCGGCGGGCAATTTGCGGCGCTTGGGGTCGCGCTCAGCCCGCGCCGGCCCGGCCGTCGACGAAGCGGTCCTTGAACCAGCGGTCGAGCATGCGCTTCTCGTAATACAGCGGCTCGGAGTCGCGCCGACGGGGCACACCGTGCGCGTAGTCCATGTCGGTGATCCATTCGGTGCCGCTGCGTTGTGCCGCGCCATCGGTCTCGAGCGTGTATTTCAGCTGGATGCGGGGATAGTCGGTGTTGCCCCTGAGCACCCGCAGGTCGCCTCCGCCATGGCGGGCCGGATGCACGGTGCCGGCCAGGTCCACGTCCAGCACCTCGACTTTGAGCGCCTGGTTGGCCGGCAGCAAGCGTTGCCCCAGGCCCTGCAGGTGGCTGGCCAGCGCCTTCAGGTTGGCGTCCTCGTCCCACCGGGTGGAACCCGCGTCGGTGTAGACGGCCCCAGTGACGAACGAAACTTCCACGGTGCCCGCCATTGCGGCGGCAGCGGCAGGAAGAAGAATCGACACCAGCAAAGTCCGCGCACGAAATCGCATGATGACCTCCTGAGCCATGAGGCCGCCCCCCACTTCGCGACTCACTGCCAGCCGTTCGATCCCCGGCAGCGGGGAATAGTTCAGCAGCTCAGCCGTGCAGCGACTCGTACTTCGCCATCAGCTCTTCCGGGCTTTCGGCATGGTCGGGGTCGGGCACGATGCAGTCGGCCGGGCAGACCAGCTTGCACTGCGGTTCGTCCTCGGCGCCTACGCATTCGGTGCAGCGCGCCGGGTCGATCACGTAGATCAGGTCGCCGACGCTGATCGCTTCGTTGGGGCAGACGGGCTTGCAGGCGTCGCAAGCCGTGCAGTTGTCATTGATGAGTAAGGCCATTGATAGAGTCTCCTGTGCTCAAGCCGCGGCTTGTTCCAATTCCTGCAGCCGCTCGTGGCGGTACGCGCCCCACAGTGCCGCGCCGATGGCACCAGCATAAATCGAATCCGGGTGGCTGATCGCCTGGACGCCCACTTTTTCGTTGGCCATCTCCTCCTGGATCGCCGCCAGCAGGCCGATGTCCAGCGCCAGCCCGCCGGTCAGCAGGGCTGTGCCCTGCTTGATCCCGGTGACCTTGAGCAGCTTGACGATGCGCGAGGCCATCGACAAATGGATGCCCTTGAGGATATCCGGTGTGGCGATACCGCGGCTGACCATGTTGATGACGTCGGTTTCGGCCAGCACGGCGCAGATCGAGCTGCATTTCTCCGGCTCCTTGGAGCTGCACGACAGTGCGCCGATTTCCTCGATGGCCACGCCCAGATAGCGGGCGATGTTTTCCAGGAACTGGCCCGAGCCCGACGCGCATTGGCTGGTCATCTTGTAGGCCAGCACCTTGCCGCGCTCGTCCACGTAGATGGCGCGGCCGTTCAACGCGCCGATGTCCACCACCGCGCTGATGCCCGGATGCAGGAAGACGCCGCCGCGGGCGTGGGTGGTCATCGAATAGAAGTGGCCGGTGGCGAACTTGACGTTCTCGCCTTCGCCGGTGGTGGCGACGTAGTCGATGTCATCGAGGGACAGTCCGGCGTCCGCGAGCACGGCGTCGCGCCCTTCCTGCGCCAGGGTCATGGGGTCGCGCCGCCGGATGCGCTCGCAGCGCTTGGCGAGCCATTCGGATTTGCCGTTCTCCACCCGGAACAGGGTGCTCTTGACGGCGCCCGAGCCGACGTCGATACCGATGGTCAATGTCATTTCGTCACCCTCGCTTCAATTTCCTTGCCTTCTTCCACCACCGCGCGCCAGGCGAATGTCGCGCCGCCGAGCGCACCGGTGTAGATCGAATCCGGATCGATGTTGAGCTGGAGCTCGCCGTAGTTCTCTTTCACCAGATCCTTCAGCGCCTTCACCGCGGCCTCGTTCTTGGCCACGCCGCCGGTGAACGTGAACTGGTCGCGGATGCCGCCCGAGCGGGCCAGGATCGACATGGCGCGCAGGATGATGGCGCGGTGCAGCCCGGCCATGATGTCCTCGCGCTTGTCGCCCAGGCTGAGCCGGTCGCGCAGCTCGGCGCCGGCGAACACGGTGCAGGTGGAGTTGATGCGGATGGTCTTGGTGGAGGTCATCGCCATCGGCCCGAGCTCGTGCAGGCCCATGTTCATCTCGTCGGCGATGTACCCGAGGTAGCGCCCGCAGCCGGCGGCGCAGCGGTCGTTCATCTGGAAGCTCTCGACGATGCCGGCCGGATCGACCTGGATCGCCTTGGTGTCCTGTCCGCCGATGTCCAGCACGGTGGCCGTGCCCGGGTACATGACGTGGGCGCCGAGCCCGTGGCACAGGATTTCCGAGCGGACATGTTCTTTTGAAAAAGGCAGGCGGGCCCGGCCATAGCCGGTGCCCACCACATAAGTCTCCTCCATGTCGGTATCCAGGATGCCCTTGATCGGCGCCTCGACCTGAGTGCGGCGCTTGGCGGTCTCGGGCAGCGCGATGAACGTGCGTTCCAGCGCGGCCAGCAGGTGCCGCCGGATCGAGTCGCCATAAACCCGGTTCTCGACCTCGATGATCGAGCGGTCGAACAGGTTCAGCAGGAAGTCGTAGCGGGTGCCGGCTTCCTTGGAGACCGTCTCGCCGATGGCCAGGTACTGGCTGCCGGCGATGTCGCGGAAGAAGTCGCTCTTGCGCTTGGCGCCCGGCGCGAACAGCGACGGCGCTTCCAGCTTGAGGCGGCGGAACACTTCGGCCAGGGTCTCCCCCACGGCATCGGTGGCGGCGCCGAAATGGGCCGACACCAGGCTGCGCTTGCAGGTGTCCTCCAGGTCGACCAGCTGCTCCAGGTACTGCTCGGAGCGGAAGTCGCGCTCGAGCTGGCCGATGAAGGCGTCGAGGTTGCCGTTCAGCGCCTTGGTGCTGCCCAGGGCTTGCCGGAACAGGTAGAAGCGGCCGTTCAGCAATGCCTCCTGCTTGGCGATCTCGGCCGCGGTGTCGTAGTTGGAACGCGAGTTGGTGATGCCGCGCCCGATGATGTTCTGGTTTTCGTCCATCACCACCGCCTTGGTGGTGGTGGAGCCCAGGTCGATGCCGATGAAGGTGCGCATGTTCTTTCCTTCAATGCACGCCGGTGAGGGCGGCGCGCTTTTGCTTGACCATCTGGAAGTAGCTTTCCAGCCGGTTCTTCACGTTGGCCGCCGAGAAATAGCGCGGGTCGACCAGGTCGGTCTCGATGAACGCGGCCGGCTTGCCGGTGCGCTTTTCCACTTCGCGCAGGATCAGCAGCTGTCCGGCCGAGAAGCTGTTGCAGCTCTTGATCGAGTTGATCAGCAGGCCGTCGGCCTGGTACTCGTCCATGTACTTGCAGATCATGTCGATGCGCGACGGCAGGTTCAGGTTGGTGTAGCAACCCAGGCAGTAGTCGGCCAGCGACTCCAGCGGGTGCTCGGGGTCGTGCCGGAAGCCGAAGTCGTACAGGCCCCCGACCTTGGCGTAGGTGGACGAGCACACCACCGCGCCTTCGTCGTAGAACATCTTCCAGAACTCGCGGAAATTGGTCCAGTTGGGCGGGCCTTCCACGATCAGCCGGTACTTCTCCTCGCCCATGTCGCCCTCGGGCGTGACCGGGCCCTTGCCCAGGCGCAGCCGCTCCTCGATTTCCTCGCGCAGCATGCGGTAGTACGTGGTGGCCTCGGGCGTGCCGCGGAACGCGGTGAAGATCGGGCCGATGTAGTACACGGCGCCGAAGTAGCCGTCGATCGGCGAGGGCCGGTTCTTGGCCGACTGCAGCACCTTGACCAGGTCCTCCTCGGCCTTGGCCGACTCGCGCATGTAGCCGCGCAGCCGGTCGATGTCGAACTTGACGCCCGAGACCCGCTCGAGCGCCGGGATCACGGTTTCCTTCAATTGCTTGACCACGTACTCCCGCATGTTCGGCTGGATGCGGCCTTCGCCCTGGTAGGGCACGTGCAGCATCACGCTTTCGCAGCCGTACTTGTGGCGGATCAGCTCGAACCACTTCATGAAGGTGAAGCAGCCGGTGTACGACAGCAGCAGGATGTCGGGCTTGGGCAGCGGCTCGCCGGTCGGGCCGATCTCGCCGCCCATCATCGCGCCGAGGTCGGCCTTGACGTAGGTGCAGACGTCCTCGCTGTGGCCGTCGCGCTCGGCGTCCATGATCATCTTGCCGGACTTCTTGCGCATGCCGTTCTGCAGCGCGTTGGTCTCGGGCAGGCTGCGCGCGAAGTCGAAGCACATCAGCAACTCGTTCAGGTTGCCGGGCACGAAGGTGGCGGCCACCTTGCGGCCCTTGCTGTGCGCTGTGGCCAGGTCATGGTAGTTGGACGTGATGAGATCCTTCTGGAAGTTCATCGCGTCGTCTTTGATGGCGACCGGCTTCGCCTTCTTGCTCACGGGCATTTCGATGGTGCTCATTTGACGCTCCACAACTTGATGGAATCGGCGAAAGTGCCGGACTGCTCCCGGATGGGGGCCATCTGGCCGGTGTTTTCCGCGTACTTGAACGCGGTGTAGGGAACCTGGTTTTTCGCCATCACGTCCTGCAGCATCGGCCGCTCGAGCAGCGCCGGGTCGCAGAACGAGGGCGCCGCGAAGATCACGCCCTCGGCGCCGCGGGTCTTGACCTGCTTGAGCAGGAACATGCCCTTCTCTTCGCGGGTGGTGTCGTACTTGGCCGCCGAGGTGGCCGAACGGTGCAGGAAAGCCTTGGACAGCTCGTCCAGCGGGTTGGCGTTGGCGGGCACTTCGTCCAGCAGCCAGCGGGTGACCAGCATGAAGTCGTCGTCGACGATGTAGCAGCCCGACATCTCGATCGACTTGATCAGCGCCAGCGGCGGCTGCTCGCAGAACGATCCGTTGATGACGACCCGCGCGTTGTCGCGCTTGGGACGCGGCACCGCGTCGGTGGCCTTGAGATATTCGCGCACCAGCACGGTGTGCTCCTCGGGCGGCAGCACCATGCCCGCGCGCAGCAACAGGTAGACCTCGGAGGTCGGCGCCTGCCAGGGCTTGGCGGCGCGGTACTTGTACAGCTCGTCGATCGCCACCCGGTTCTCGTTGTAGACGGCGATCGACGCGTTCAATTCGGCGTCGGTGATCTCCGAGCCGCGCAGCTTGCCCAGGTCTTCGCGCAGCGTCTGCATCTCCTGGATGTAGAAGTTGCCGCCGATCGAGTCGATGTAGTTCTGCGGCACGTCGATGTACTTGACGTACTTGTCCTTGAACAGGATCTGCCACATGCCCGACAGGTTGCGGATCACGTCGCAGATCGAGGGGAACAGCATCCCGTCCATGCAGTTCAGCCGCCCGGTCAGGCCCAGCTCGATGGTCGAGCGCGGGATGCGGCAGATGTAGCTCTGGTAATAGGCGTCGCCCTGGATCACTTCGAGCGCATCGCCGCCGCCCAGGATGCCCACCGGCAGCATGCCGGCAGCGTGGATCAGCTCGCGCGGCACGTACACCGGCATGTAGCCGATGGCCTTGCGCCCGGGCTTGGCGGCCTTCCATTCCTGGACGGCCTTGAAATCGAGGTCCTCGAACAGGACGGTGCAGCGATCGATGATCTCTTGCACGGGTGAAAGTGTGGACAGCATGGGTTTGTCTCCCGTTATTGGTGGGACCAGCTGGGCTGGCGCTTGGCCATGAAGGCCGCAAGGCCCTCGTTGGCGTCGTGGGTCTTCATCAGACGATCGAGATACAGGTGTTCGACTTCGGCGAGCCGGGCGCGCACGTCGCGCAGCATCTGCCCGCGGGCGGCCGCCAGGGCGCAGGCGAGCGAAGCGGCGCTCTTGTCCTGCAGGTGCTGCTCGAACCAGGCGAGCGCGGCGACCTCGGGGTCCTCGGCCAGGGCCTGCACCAGTCCGCACGACAGCGCCTCGGTGCCGCTGATCGAGCGACCGCTCAGGAGCAGGTCCTCGGCGGCCGGCTGGTTCATCCGGTAGGGCAGCAGCACCGACGCGGCCGGGGCGAAGACGCCCAGCTTGATTTCGGGCTGGCCCAGTTGCGCCGAGGGCGCGGCGAAGATCGGTCCGCCGGCCAGCGCCAGCTCCAGCCCGCCGCCCAGGCACTGGCCGCGCACGGCGACCAGGACCGGCACCGGAAACTCCAGCATCTCCAGCAGCAGGGCGTGCAGCGAAGCGAGCATCTGCGCGCAATTGGCCGGCAGGTGCTCCTCGACGCTGGCGCCGAAGCTGAAGTGCGGCCCTTCGGCATCGAGGATCACGCCGCGCAAGGCTTTGGCCTTGCGCTGCTCGGTGAGCGCGGCGTGCAGCGCCACGATCATCGCGGCGTCGACGATGTTGGCCTTGGGGCGGGCCAGGCGCAGGCGCAACAGCGCGCCTTCGCGTTCCAGCCAGACTTTCAGCGGGCTCTCGGCGCTCATGATCTAGGACTTCTTCTTCGGCTGGATCTGCTCGTGCAGCTTGTCCAGCCAGCTGACACCGGCCGCGAGTTTCTGGCGCAGCAGCACGAAGTCGGCTTCGCGGTCGTCCTTGGGGCCGTCGTTGAACGCGGTGAAACCGGCGCGGGCCTCGGTCATCATGTTCAGCGCCAGCCAGGCGCGCGAGCCTTCCTTGTTCTTGTCCCACGCGGCCATCTTCGGCTTGCGCAGTTCTTCCACCGTCTTGAGCGTGCACTCGGGGAAGGTGAGCAGCATCTTGGCGCACAGCTCCTCGACCTTCGCGTCCAGCATCGACAGGTCGACCTTGCCGCGGGCCATCAGCGCCTTGGCTTCCTTGGCTGCCTCGCCGGTCTTCGGCAGGCCGTAGGCGAGGCGGCCGAACTCGTCATACATGCGCTGGGTCTCGACCAACGGGTTGGCGATGAATTTGCCGTCCACCTTGAGCGCCGGCGCGATGTCGGTGAGGATGCCCATCTGGTAGGCTTGGTGCGCCGAGAAGGGCTCGCACAGCACGCAGGCCACCATCGCGCGCTCGGCGCCCACCATCAGCGGCAGGAAGTCGGTCGCGCCGCCGATCGGGGCCGAGCCGTGCTTGGGGCCGGCCTGGCCGAAGCGCGCCAGATCCGAGGCCACCGAGAAGTCGCAGGCCATGCCGATTTCCTGGCCGCCGCCGATGCGCATGCCGTTGACGCGGCAGATCACCGGCTTGTCGGCCACCAGCAGGGCGGTGACCATGTCGTTGAACAGGCGCAGGTACTGGCGATATTCCTGCGGCTGGCCGGCGTAGTACTCGGCGTATTCCTTGGTGTTGCCGCCGGTGCAGAAGGCCCTGTCGCCGGAACCGGTCAGCACGATGCAGTTGACGTCGCGGGCGTTCGACGCCGCGCGCAGCGCCAGGATCACGCCTTTGACCATGTCGGTGGTGTAGGAATTGAACTGGGTCGGGTTGTCCAGCGTGATCCAGGCGTTGTAGAGGCCGGCGACGACGGTGCCGTCGGGCTTCCTGGCCGGGCGCTTCTCGTACAGCACGCCGGGCCGCTTGATGTCATCCACGATGTCGTGGTTCTTGAAATCAAGGACGGGGGCGAGGGCAGTGGGGGCGTTCATGGGGTCTCCTGGGGTCAAAAAGGGGGGGCGGCTCAGCGGCTCAGTCGGGCACCAGCACCACGCGCTTGCGGATCTCGTGCCGGTGCACCGCCGCGAACACGTCGTTGATCTGGCTCAGCGGGTGCTGCTCGACGAAGGATGCGATCTGCACCTTGCCTTCCAGCACCAGGTCCAGCGCCGCCGGGTAGTACTCGGGCGGGCAGCCCCAGTTGCCGAGCGCGCGGGCATCGAAAGCCATCAGGTTGGACAGGCGGATCTCGACCTTGTCCATGGTGAAGCCGACCACCGACAGCGTCGCGCCGTGCACCAGCAGGCCGTACGCCGTGAGCTGGCCGGCAGCGCTGCCGGAGCATTCGAAGATGAACCATTCGGTCGCGCGCAGGCCCTGCTTCCTGGCGAATGCGCTGACGGCCGACTTGATGGCCTTGCCGTCGAGCCCGCGGCTGTTGATCGTCAGCGCCGCGCCGTGCTCGGCGATTGCTGCCAATTTGCTGTCATCGACGTCGATCGCCACCACCGTGGCGCCGAAGGCCCGCGCCACCTGCACGCAGTAGCCGCCGACGCCGCCGGCGCCGACCACGATGGCCAGGCTGCCCGGGGTGACCCCGGCCCGCCGCACCGCCTGGTAGGGCGTAGTGAGCGCGTCGGCCACGATGGAGACCTGCGCCAGATCGAGGTCCGCGCTTTTCAGCCGGGCCGGATCGACTTCGCACAGGCCGCGGCCGGGCACCACGATGTGCGAGGCGAAGCCGCCCTGGATGTCGTTGCCGGGCATCTTCTGGCCGCGGCAGATGGTGGCCAGGCCGCGCTTGCACAGGTCGCATTCGCCGCACGGCAGCACGGCCGGGATGATCACCGACTTGCCCAGCCACTTTTCGGCGCCGGCACCGGCTTCCACGACCCGACCGCTGATTTCGTGGCCGAGCGCCAGCGGCAGCGGCTGGTTGGTGCGCACCCCGTCGTAGAAGTAGCCCAGGTCGGTGTGGCAGACACCGCAGCCCGCGATGGCCACCACGACTTCGCCGGCCTGCGGCGTCGCCTGGAATGCGGTGCGCACCATCGGCGTCTGCGGTGCGGTCATCAGCCAGCGGTGTGCTTGGATGCTCATGGAAACAGGCCTTTCAAGGGGTCCGGCCGGGCTGGCCGTGACTGGGCGGAATGGCTTCAAAAAGTTGTAATGTGGTAAAGCGGTACCGAATTACGCCTTTGAGCCATTTTGGTCAGCCTTCTCGTGCCGATCCTTGATCCAAATCAAGGTCCGGCGGCCCCGCAACTTGTTTACTGCAACCCACACGATCCATAGGAGTAATGCGTGGATGTTTCCCTCAACACTGAAGTAGCACATCGGGGCGGCACGGCCGGCCCGGCCCAGGCCGGGCTGTCCATTGCCATCGCCGGCAGCGGCGGCAGCGGCGTGATGACCGCCGGCACGCTGCTGCTCGAGGCGGCGGCGCAGGCCGGTCTCTACGGCCTGATGGTGCGCACCAGCGGCCCGCAGATCCGCGGCGGCGAAGCCGCGGCGCTGTTGCGCCTGGGCGCCGCGCCGCTGGAATCGCTGGACGACCAGTTCGACCTGCTGCTGGCGATCGACTGGCAGAACGTGCACCGCTTTGCCGACGAGATTCCCCTGCACGCCGGCAGCGTGATCATCGGCGACGCCGAAGGCGGCGAGGTGCCGGAGGTGTTCCTGCGCACCGGCGCCAAGGTCGTCACCCTGCCGCTGAAGAAGATGGCCAAGGCGCTGCCGGGCAGCTGGATCAACATGCTGGCGCTCGGGCTGGCCGGCGAGCTCGCGGGCCTTGCCGCACCGGCGCTGGAAGCCGCGGTGCGCAAGAGCTGGAAGCGGCCCGAAGCCGCGCTGGCCGCCAACCTCAAGGCTCTGCATGAGGGCATGGCGGCCGCCGGGGACATCACCGGCCTGCCGCGCCTGCGCGGCGGCGATCAATCGGCGATCGGCCGGCGCTGGATCATGAGCGGCAACGAAGGCGCCGGCTATGGCGCGGTGCGCGGCGGCGTGCGCTTCGTGGCCGCCTATCCGATCACACCGGCGACGGAATTGCTCGAATGGATGGCGCCCGCGCTGGCCAAGGTCGGCGGCTCGCTGCTGCAGGCCGAAGACGAGCTGGCTTCGGTCAACATGATCATCGGCGCGTCGTACGGCGGCGTGCCATCGCTTACGGCCACCGCCGGCCCCGGCCTGGCGCTGATGACCGAGGGCATCGGACTGGCGGTCGCCGCCGAGGTGCCGATCGTCGTGGTCGACGTGATGCGCGGCGGCCCGTCCACCGGCATCCCGGCCAAGAGCGAACAGAGCGACCTGTCGTTCGCCGTCAGCGGCCTGCACGGCGACGCGCCGCGGCTGGTGCTGGCGCCGAGCTCGATTTCCGACTGCGTGGCCACCACCCAGTGGGCGGTGGAACTGGCCGAGACGCTGCAGGCCCCCGCCATCGTGCTGTCGGACCAGTTCATGGGCCAGTCGCGCGCCATCATCGACAAGCCCGTGCTGCGTGACAGCTCGGCGCGGCGCCTGACGGTCGCAGCCGGTACCCCGGATTACAAGCGCTATCGCGATACCGAGAGCGGGGTTTCGCCGATGGCGATTCCCGGCACACCGGGCGTGGTCTACACCGCCGACGGCCTGGAACACACCGAGGGTGCCATCCCCAGCAGCCAGGCGCGCGACCACGGCATCCAGCTCGACAAGCGCGAGCGCAAGCTGATGCAGCACGACTACGGCAGCCGCTGGGCCGACGTCGAGGGCGACGGCGCCCTGGCCGTGATCACCTTCGGCTCGGCCACCGGGCCGGCGCGCGAGGCCGTCCAGCGCGCGGCCCGCCAGGGCCTGCCGGTGCGGCTGGTGGTGCTGCGTTTGCTGGCGCCGCTGCAGCCCGAAGTGTTCGAGCTGGCCCTGGCCGGGGTCGAGCGCGTGATGGTGATCGAACAGAACCACGGCGCCCAGCTGCTGCGCTACCTGCGCGGCATGATCGACCTGCCCGGGCGTCCGGCGAGTTTCCACCGGCCCGGGCCGCTGCCGCTGCGGCCCGGCGATATCTGTGAAGCGATTGTCGAGTGGGCCGGCAAGGCTGTTGCGAAAAAGGAGGCGGTATGAACAACATGGTGGTGCCGGAGCCGGTGCAGGTGTTCACGGCGGCGCAGTACAAATCCGGCTACAAGCCGATCTGGTGCCCGGGCTGCGGCGATTACACGGTGCTGGGCGCCGTGACCAAGGCGCTGGCCTTGTTGCAGCGTCCGCCTCATGAAGTCGCGGTGGTGTCCGGCATCGGCTGCTCGTCGCGCATTCCGGCCTATACCTCGTGCTACGGTTTTCACGGCGTGCACGGGCGCTCGCTGGCGGCCGCCACCGGCCTGAAGGTGGCGCGCCCCGAACTCACCGTGCTGGTGGCCAGCGGCGACGGCGACGGCTACTCGATCGGCGGCAACCACTTCCTGCATGCCTGCCGCCGCAACGTCGACCTGACCTACATCGTCATGGACAACCATGTGTATGGCATGACCAAGGGCCAGGCCTCGCCCACCACCGAGCCCGACTGGGACAACAAGCTCTCGCCCGGCGGCACCGGCGTGCGCGCGTTCCATCCGATGGTGATCGCGCTGGCCTCGGGCGCCAATTTCGTGGCGCGGGCTTTTTCCGGCGACCAGAACGGTACCGCCGAGATCATCGCGGAGGCCGTCCGCCATCCCGGCTTCTCCTTCGTCGAGATCCTCAGCCCCTGCGTCACCTTCCGGCCCGAGCAGCGCGACTGGAAGAACCTGGTGCACCCGGCCGCGGTCGACCACACCAACGACCCGGCCCGCGCCGCGCGCCGCATCATGAGCGACGACGGCTTCAACATCGGCGTGCTGTACGCCGGGGACCGCAAGCCCTACCCGGGCGGGGCGGTGCCGGCGCAGCGCACCGTTGCCGAGCTCGAAGAGGAGTTCCAGCTATGAGCGCCCCCGCCGGGCCGAAAGTCCCCGCCCTGCAGGGCCCGCAGACCCTGGAAGAGGTCATGTCGCAGGCGCTGGTGATGGAGCGCGAGGCGGTGGAGCGCTACACCGAATTCGCCGATGCGCTGGAGATGCACAACAACGACGAGGTGGCCAAGCTGTTCCGCACCATGGCCGGCTACGAGGCCAAGCACGCCGAGCAGATCATGGCCCACATGGGCTGGACGAAGGACCCGCTGCCGCCGACCCAGCTGATGCACTGGCCGGGCCTGGACGCCGGCCCCGAGACGGTTTCCATCGACGAAGTGCATTACCTGATGCAGCCCTGGCACGCATTGCAGCTGGCGCTGGCCGCCGAGAAGCGGGCCCAGGCCTTCTTCGCGGTGCTGGCCAAGATGGCCGTCAGCGAGCCGATCCGCAAGGCCGCGCTCGAACTGCAGGCCGAGGAGGCCGAGCACGTGGCGCTGGTGCAGGCCTGGATCGCCAAGGTGCCGCCGCCCGACGAGAACTGGGCCAACGACCCGGACCCGCCGCGTTACACCGAATAGAGACTTTCACACATCAGAAGGAGTGGCCATGCGAGCTTTGCTTCCGGAAGGTTGGGCGCCGCCGATCGGCTACGCCAACGGCATCGAGGTCGATGCCGGGCGAATCGTGTTCATCGCGGGCCAGGTCGGGTGGGATGCGCAACAGCATTTCCAGTCGGAAGAAATCGCACCGCAGTTCGAGCAGGCCCTGTCCAACGTGCTGGCGGTGCTGCGCGAGGCGGGCGGCGAGCCGCGCCACATCTGCCGCATGACCGCCTATTGCTGCGACAAGCCGGGCTATCTGGCGGCGCGCCGCAACCTCGGCGGCATCTGGCAGAAGCTGATGGGCAAGCACTATCCGGCGATGAGCATGATCTTCGTGTCCGACCTGCTGGATCACCCGGGCAAGATCGAGCTCGAGGCCACCGCCGTCCTGCCGCGCGCCCTCTGACGCGCCGCGCCCGAAGCGCGCGACCACGCTTCGCCATCCTGTCGAAACGGGAGCGCTCCATGAACTACGACGACATCCGCCACCAGCTGCGCCCGTTGCGGCGCTGGGTGAAGTGACATGCTGGAAATCATCATCCAGGGCCGGGGCGGGCAGGGCGCGCAGACGGCAGGCAACCTGCTCGCGATGGCGTATTTCGCCGAAGGCCGGCAGGTGCAGGCCTTCGCCAGTTACGGCGGTGCCCGGCGCGGCACGCCGGTGAGTTCGTTCCTGCGCGTCGACGACCGACCGGTGCGCCTGCGCTGCGACATCGAGCGGGCCGACGCCATCCTCTGCTTCGACGCCAGCCTGCTGCAGGGGGCGCTGCTCGCGGCGGCCCACAGCGAGACGCTGATCGTGGTGAATTCGACGCGCAGCCCGGCCGACTTCCGCGAATCGCTGCCGAACTACCGGGTGATTCCGGTCGACGGCCTGGCGATCTCGCGGCGCCAGGGCCTGGGCCGTATCGTCAACTCGGCGCTGCTGGGTGGCCTGGCGCGAGCGGTTGGCGACCCGCCGCTGGCGGTGCTGGAGCGCTTGCTGCTGGAGCAGTCGCCCAAGCTGCGCGCCGAGAACGTCGCGGCCTGCACCGAGGGTTACCGCGCCGTCGAAGCGCAGCTACAGGACGCCGCCCGATGAACGCGCCGCTGCCCCCGCAGGCCACCTGGACCACGGGCACCACCGAGGGGTTCAAGACCGGCACCTGGCGTGCCGCGCTGCCGCACTACATCAAGCCGCCTTCGCCCTGCCACCAGGCCTGCCCGGTGAACGGCGATATCGCGCAATGGATAGGGCTGGCGCACGCGCGCGACTTCCGCGGCGCCTGGGAGGTGCTGACGCGCCACAACCCGTTCCCGGCCGTGGCCGGCCGCATCTGCCACCATCCGTGCGAGAGCGCTTGCAACCGCGGCGGCTACGACGAATCGCTGGCGATCTGCAAGCTCGAGCGCCTGGTGGGCGACCTGGCGCTGGAGAATGGCTGGGCCTTCGAGCCGCCGGCCACCGAGCGCGCCCAGAGCGTCGCCATCGTCGGCGCCGGACCATCGGGCCTGTCGGCCGCGTTCCAGTTGCGCAGGCGCGGCTACCGCGTCACCCTCTACGAATCCAGGTCCGAGCTGGGCGGATTGATGCGCTACGGCATTCCCGCCTACCGGCTCGCGCGCTCGGTGTTGGACGGCGAGATCGCTCGCATCGTCGCGCTGGGTGTCCAGGTACGCCACGAGCTTCTTTCCAGCGCGCAGGACTTCGAACACCTGCGCGCTACCCATGATGCGGTCTACCTCGCAGTGGGCGCCGCGCGTCCCAAGCGGCTGCCGCAATTGCCGGCGCAGGCGCCGTGGCTGATGGACGGTGCCGAGTACCTGGCGCGTACCAATGCCGGCGCTCCGCCGGTTCTTGGGAAACGTCTGGTCGTGATCGGCGGCGGCAGCGCCGCGCTGGACGCCGCGCGCAGTGCCCGCCGCGCCGGGCACCAGGTGACGATCCTCTCGCTCGAACCCGCCGCCAAGATGCCGGCGCAGCGTGCCGAGGTGGACGAGGCGCTGGAAGAAGGCATCGCGCTGGCCGATGGCGCGATGCTCAAGGCCGTGACGCCTACCAGAGGACTGGGACTGGTCCTGAGCTGCCAATGCGTGTTCTTCGAGCCCGGTCCGGTACGCGGGCAGTTCACGGTGGAGCCGATCAAGAATGGCGAGTTCACGCTCGAGGCCGACGCGATCGTGACGTCGATCGGCCAGGACCCCGAACTGGCCGCGTTGGCCGCCTCGCTCACGGTGGACGGCGGCTTGCTGGTGGTGGACGCGCGCCAGGCCGCTTCGCAGCAGGGCGTGTGGGCCGGAGGCGATGCGGCCAGCATGGCGCGCTTCGTGACCGAGGCGATGGGCATGGGCAAGCGCGCCGCCCTCGATATCGATCGCGTGCTGAGCGGCCAGGCGCTGCCAGCCGACGGCGCTGCCGGCGCGGACACCGCAGCCGGCCTGGCGAACATTGCGACCTGGTACCACCCCAAGCAGGCCCGCGTCGCCGAGCAGCGGCGCCCGCCCGCCGAACGGCTGGCCGGCGGCCTCGAGGTCCAGCTCGGCCTCGAACTGGAG
>DIZF01000001.1:135139-182196 GCA_002427815.1 Ramlibacter tataouinensis | reverse complement strand
CGCCCGCAAGTGGTGCCGGTGTACCCGATCACGCCGCAGACGCCGATCCTGGAGCTGCTGACCGACTTTCACGCGCGCGGCGAATTCGACGCGGAATTCCTCACGCCCGAATCCGAGCATTCGGTGCTGTCCGCCTGCATCCCGGCCTCGCTGGCCGGCTCCCGGGTGTTCACGGCCACTGCGTCGCAGGGCCTGTTGCTGATGCACGAGGTGCTGCATTACGCCAGCGGGGCCCGGGCCGCCATCGTGATGGCCAACGTCAACCGCACCGTGGCTTCGCCCTGGGCCTTCTGGCCGGACCAGACCGACAGCCTGGCCCAGCGCGACACCGGCTGGATCCAGTACTACGTCGAGACGGCCCAGGAATGCCTGGACACCGTGCTGCATGCGTTCCGGCTGGCCGAGCAGGTGAGCCTGCCGGCGATGGTCAACCTCGACGCCTTCTACGTGTCGCATGCGCTGGAACCGGTCCAGGTGCCTTCGCAGGAACTTGTCGACGGCTATCTGCCGCCCTACGCACCGGTGAACCGGCTCGACATCGGCCTCGGCTCCTCGTGGGGCAATGTGGTCAGTCAGGACATGTTCTACCGGCATCGCCAGGCGATCGGCGAAGCCATGGCGCGGGCGCTCACCGTCGCGCAGGAGGCCGACCGCGAGTGGGGCGAGCGCACCGGCCGCAGCCACGGCCTGCTGGAGCGCTATCGCTGCGACGGCGCACGCGCCGTGATCGTCACCATGGGCAGCATGTGCGGCACCGCCCGCGTAGCTGTCGATGCACTGCGCGAAGCCGGCCATGCCGTTGGGCTGCTGAAGCTGCGGCTGTTCCGTCCTTTGCCGGCACAGGCCTTGCGGGTGGCGCTGGCCGGCGTGCCCGACGTGGTGGTGCTGGACCGCAACCATTCGCCGGGCATCGGCGGCATCCTGCATCAGGAACTGCGCGGTGCGCTGTACGGCGTCGATGCGCCACCGCGCATTCACGGCTTCCTGGCCGGCGTCGGCGGCGTCAACGTATCGCCCGAATCGATCGCCGGCATCCTGCGCAGCGCGCTCGACCGCGCGCCTTCCGTCGAATCCAGCTGGGCCCGGTGAACACCATGCAAAAACTCGATCTGCCCAATCCGCCGATGCTGTGTTCCGGCCACGCCGCCTGTCCCGGCTGCGTGGAAGCCCTGTCGGTGCGCCATGTGCTGGCGACGATGGGCCCCGACACCATGGCGGTGATCCCGCCCTCGTGCATGGCCATCATCGCCGGCCCGCAGCCCTTCAGCTCGCTGCACATGCCGGTGTACCAGCCGACGTTGGAGGCCAGCGCCGCTGCAGCGTCGGGGCTGCGCCGCGCGCTCGATGCGCAGGGCAAGCACAAGACCCAGGTGATCGTGCTCGCCGGCGACGGCGGCACCTACGACATCGGCTTCCAGTGCCTCTCGTCGGCCGCCGAGCGCAACGAGAATATCCTGTACTTCTGCCTCGACAACGAAGGCTACATGAACACCGGCGCGCAGAAGTCCTCCTCGACGCCGCACTACGCCAAGACCGGCACCACGCCGGCGGGCAAGAGCACACGCAAGAAGAACCTCACGGCGATCATGGCCGCGCACCAGGTGCCCTATGCCGCCACCGCCAGCGTCGGCTTCCTGCCCGACCTGGTGCGCAAGGTCGAGAAGGCCAAGGCGATGCGGGGCTTTCGCATCATCACCCTGCTGGTGCCGTGCCTGGACGGCTGGGGCCTGGCCGACGACGGCGGCCTCACGGCTTCGCGCTACGCGGTGGAGTCCGGCGCGTTTCCGCTGTACGAAGTGGAAGACGGTACGCGCTACACGCTCAATCACACCACCCGCACGCGACCAGTCGGCGACTACCTGGGATTGCAGCGCCGCTACCAGCACCTCCAGCCGGAAGGTGTTGCCACGCTGCAGGCCGAGGTCGATGAGGGATGGAATCGGCTGCAGCGGCAGGTGGAGATGAGCGCGGCGGACGATGCGGCGGCGCTTGCGTGAGGGTTAACGGCATTGACTGTGCGCTCATTTAGCTAACCCGCTCCTGCTGCTGGCAGGGTGAGGTTTGTCCGGCGTCAAAGCTCCACGGGAGCCTAGGGTGCGGCCGCCTTTTGCGTTTCGAATACCGCCGGTATAGTGTTCTGAGCGGGTTCGTTGAACGCGGCCGATCGAGCCGGCGGACGAATCGCGACAGGGGAGGGACGGCTTCCATGGCTCATTCGAGTGCTGTGTGTCCATGCGACATCTGCGCCGCAACGCCAATAAGCATGCTGAAAGCGCTTTGGCGCTCACTCGTTCTCGCGCTCGCGCTGGCGTGTTCAGCCGGATTCGCTGCGACAGACAAGTTTTCCGATGCGCAAACACTGGGTCAATGGATCACGTATTACTATGTCCAGCCCGAGCCTCAGCGGGTTGGCGAAGCAATACGCGCAGCCAGTTCCAAGGGCTTCATGCAGAACGGAAAAGCCGCTCCGTTCATCGGCTTTATCGCTGGCGTTGCCAACAAGAGCCCCTCGATGGCACAGACGCTGGCCAAACAGTTCGCGACCCTGGCGAAAGTCGATCAACCAGTCGGCATCCTGGGAATCTGGTACTCGGGCAACCCGGAAGCGAAGCCTCTCCTTGAACGGTTTTTGAAAACGATGCCAGCGCACAAGGCCATGATCGAGCATTTGTTGGCCAGTGTACCTCTCGGCCTGCTTGACCTTCCCCTTGAAGAGGGACCTTGGGTGCTCGACGCCCTTTGGGGTTACTTCATGGCCACTGGTGACGCTGCGCCGGTTGCCAGGATCATCACGGCCTTGCCGTGGGTCAATATTCGGGGTGATGTGCCACGCCTCTTGGTCGGTGGTGCCGCCAGGTGGTCTCTTATCTCAAACGCCATTCAGCATGAGCGAGTGATGGTTGTCTGTCGCAACGAATTGGCCTCCCAGTCTGCGGACGTCAGGATGGTGCTCAGCGAGGTGATTGCTTCGGCCGAGAAGGACATGAAAGAAGGAAAGACGCGGTGATGTTCAACTCATCAAAGCACCCGGTGGCCCGCGCGAAACGCTGGGCGAGCCAGTGAAATCCTCGAACGCGGTCAAGCGGCGCTGGAACGCCGCCCGGTTTGAAAGAACCTGAAATGAAAAACCTCATCGTCGTCCTAATTGTCGCCGCGCTGGGTTGGTATGGCTATGGCAAATACCAAGCCAGACTCGGTGCACAGCGAGCTGTCGCCGCAGAACCTTCGTCCGTCGGCTCAAGCAAGCCCGGCGAGTCCCTGACGCCGGCCGCCGCGTCGTTTACCTGCGATGGCCGAACGTATTGTTCTCAAATGACGTCCTGCGCTGAGGCCACGTTCTTCCTGAAGAACTGTCCTGGAACGAAGATGGACGGGAACAATGATGGAATTCCGTGCGAGAAGCAATGGTGCAAGTAGTCTCGTGCGGTCTATATCGCGTTAGGCCGTCAAGTCAGGGAGGCTGCTGTTTTGGATCTCATCGCTGAATTCATCCGTCGGTACCGCAAGGAGTTCGACTTCTACGAACAGTCGTGTCGAATGGTGGCGCAAATCCTTGAAGTCAATCTTCGGTCCGCTGGCGTACGCGCAATCGTCACGTCCCGCGCCAAGAATCCCACTCGACTTGAAGAGAAAGTGCGACAGCGGTCGGGCAAGGCAAACTACAACGACGTAGAGGACATCTACAAGGACATCGTTGATCTTTCTGGCGTGCGGGTCGCGCTGTACTTCCCAGGGGAACGCGAGGAGGTCGGGAAGATAGTTCGCGGTCTTTTTGTGCTTGTGGATGAACCCAAGGAATTCCCAACGACAGCGCAACCTACTTATAAGAAGCGATTCTCTGGCTATTGGGCAACGCATTACCGCGTCCGGATACCCGATACGAGCTTGAATGAATCTCAAAAGAGATACTCGGAAGCCAAGGTGGAAGTGCAGGTCGCTTCGGTTCTCATGCACGCATGGTCTGAGGTCGAGCATGACCTCGTATACAAACCGCTGCAGGGTACTCTTTCCGACGAGGAGTACGCGATTCTCGATGAATTGAATGGGCTGGTGCTCTCAGGCGAAATCGCCCTCGAGCGGCTTCAGCGTGCAGGAGAGCTCCGGGCTTCGACTCACGGCCGTGAGTACGCGAATCACTACGATCTGGCGGCGTCGCTACTTGATCTTGCACGTGCGAATCTCAGTGTGGCCGACGTCAATGAAGCCGCGATGGGTAGAGTGGATGTGTTGTACGAACTGCTGAAATCCGTAAATCTCAACACGCCCGACCAATTGGCCAAGTATGTGCAGGTTCTTCATAGCGACTTTGAGAAGAGACCCCTGTCGGAGCAGATCATTGATCAGATCCTTGCTGAGGATCCCGCCCGGTATACGACATACGAGCAGATTCGCCTTTCCGAAGCACCGGTCGCCACGTTGACGGGCGACATGTCCAGGGCCTCGCAAACCCAAGCGATTGGCGAGTTCATGGCTCTTTGGATCGAATACGAGAAGCGACTCAGGTTGCGAGCCGCCCGAGCCGGCATTACGGCACTCGCTATGCCGTCGTCCCGTCTTCTCTACCACCTAGAGACCCCGAAGGAGCTCTTCGCCTCTGCTGATCGTTTACGTAGGTTCCGCAATCAGCTCGTGCACGGCATCGAAGTCCCGGACAACGAGACCATTCAAGCCGCGTCGGGCGAGCTCCGCACACTCTTGGAGTGGCTTAAGCCGGCCCTTGAGCCCACTGCGAGTAAGCCGACACGAAAGCGCCCCAAGACGAGCAAGTCTGCGCGGCCGTAGACGGCATACGAATTTCTAGAAAATGAACCTTGGCATGAGATCACCGGTATGGCCGGACGCGAACACGGCCTTGGCTAACAGGTCATATATGGACTCCCCCTCAAGTGCAAGAAACTGACCGATGGTTTTGGCTTGAGGGAAGCGCCTGCAGTCGTATATCCGGCATCAGTTGTGGGCTCTGGTGTGGCCCGTGCCGACATGGAATCTGCGCATGATGGTCGATCAATCTCGTCGCAAGGCGAGGGGGGAACTGAAGTGGTGTCAATCATCGCCGAAGGCGATTTCGTCGTTCTGGGTTTCGTGGGCGAGGGCACAGATCCCAAAGACCTATCCAGGAAGTACACGACAAGCTGGTTCGACATGTTCCGCATCGAGGGCGGAAAGATTGCCGAGCATTGGGACCCGGCGCAGAAAATGTAGTCCTCGGATCGAGCACACAGGGGGTCGAACGGGTTTCCATGCGACTATGATCGTTTGACGCCTAAGGCCTTGACCACCATGAAACTGATTCTTCGCAAAGCACCACTGTTCATCGCAACGCTCATGCTGCTGAGCGGCGCCGGGGTAGCCGCCGGTGAAACAGCGCAGCCGGTCAACGGAACTGGCCCCGGTGTGGGCGTCAAGGTGGAGAAAGCCATTGCCCGCGGCGCAAAGGCTGGCGCCAGCGGGGTGGAGCGTGGCGCGAAAGCGGCGGCCCGCGGCATTGAACGTGGCGCGCAGGCTGCAGCAAGCGGTGTCAAGCGTGGCGCAAAGGCAACCGGCAACGCCGCCCATTCGGTGGCCAAGAAGATCGGCGGTTCGCCCAGCCCATCGTCATCGTCATCGTCGGCCAAGTAAGAAGCCTTCACTCGCATCTGACTGTCGCAGCGCTATGGCACTCTTGCGGCGGCAATAGGCACGCCAAGCGGCCGGGAGAAACATGATGTCCAAACTCCTTGTCCAGAGCTTCGCCATTTCCATCGACGGCTACGGTGCCGGGCCCAACCAGGACCTGCAGAATCCGCTGGGCGTCGGCGGGCCTGAATTGATGGAATGGTTCTTTCACACCCATGTCTGGCGCCAGATGCATGGCCAGGACGACGGCGAGACGGGCGTCGACAACTCGATGGCCGAGCAGGGCTTTGCCGGGATCGGCGCCTGGATTCTCGGCCGCAACATGTTCGGTCCGGTCCGCGGGCCGTGGCCCGATGACAGCTGGAAGGGCTGGTGGGGTGACGAGCCGCCGTATCACACCCCGGTCTTCGTGCTGACGCATCACCCCCGGGCGCCCCTCACAATGGCGGGCGGCACCGAGTTCCGCTTCGTCACCGAAGGGATTGATGCCGCTTTGGATCAGGCCAGGGCCGCGGCGGGCGGGCGCGACGTGCGCCTCGGCGGCGGCGTTGCCACTGTCCGCCAGTATCTGCAGGCGGGCCTGATCGACGAGCTGCATCTCGCCATCCGGCCCGTCTTGCTCGGTTCCGGGGAGCATCTCCTGAGCGGCATCGACATGCGCGCCCTGGGTTATGAATGCGCAAGGCACGTCGCCGGCGAACGTGCGACCCACGTGTTCCTGCGCAGGCGCGCTTGACCCGCGAGTCTCGCCGCGCAGGGCGCACGGGCGATCATTCTCGGGTGCACGGAGCTATCGCTTCTGGTCACGCAACAGGACTCGGATGTCCCGCTGTTCGACACCACGGCCATTCACGCCCGCGCGGCCGCCGAAGAGGCGCTCGGCAGCGGCTGAGCGAATCGCTCGCACCATGCAGGGCACGTTCTTGGCAGATCCATTCCCAAAGTGACAATAGCCATGGACTTCCCCTTTCGAGTGAGTTGATGGTCAGACGTCGAAATCCTCCAGAAGCGGAAGCGTCCCACGATTGCCTTGGAAAGAGCTGATATGAATGCCGTCTCACTTGAACCGCTCGTCAAGCCGCTTTACACGATCAAGCAAAGCTTGATCATCGCGCAGACAGAGCAGATGCGCGTAATCGACCAAACGCTCGCGCCGGGGGAAAGTGTGCCCTGGCATCTTCACCCGGATAGCGACGACTACATCATTTGCCTGCGGGGCCAGCTCGAAGTACGTGAAGGCGAGCCAGAAAGCGTCACGAATTTGCGTCCATTGGAGCGGCATCTGGTACCCAGGGGCAGGCCCCATTCCACTCTGAACACGTCGGACCAGGAATGCCAGTTCCTCATCGTTCAAGGACCGGGTCGCGTGGCATTTCGTGCGCGTCCCGAGATGGGCACCTAGACGGGCTTCACTACATGTCGGTGTACCCATGGGGAGAGAGTCATGCGAGCACGCAAGCTTCTGGGCCTTACCGTATTGAGTCTTGCTGCCTGTGGCGGCGGTGGAGGATCGGAACCCGATCGCTACCAGCAGGCCGTCGATCAGGCCAACCAGGCGGAGGTGACGGCGCGGGCCCTCGGCGTGCCGTCTCCTTGCCAGCAAGACCAGCAGTGCGGGCTGCTGACCTTCCTGGAGCCAACCGCCTGTCCGACGCAGACGTACCAGATCTATTCGACCGCTTCAGCGACCGCCGTGGCAGCGTCCGCCGCGGCCAGCCAGCAAGTCGCGCTGGCCCAGCAGGCCATTGCGCTGAATCCGAACCCGCCCCAGCCTTGCCCGTTGTTTCCCGTGAGGGCGCCGCCCACTCCGGTTTGCGTCGCCAATGTGTGCCAGGCCGGGTAGTCACCTGTCCACCACCGAGGTAATCATGCACGAGTTCATTGCACTGGCGGGCATCATCGGCGCGTTGGCCGTCGGCGTCGTGAGTCCCGGGCCCAGCTTTGTGCTGGTCGCACGGGTCGCCGTTTCGACGGCGCGCGCCAATGGCCTGGCCGCCGCGCTCGGTATGGGTCTGGGCGGGGTCGCCTTCGCTTCCGCCGCCCTGCTGGGTCTTCAGGCGGTGTTGCTGGCGGTGCCGGCGCTCTACGTCGGCCTCAAGGTGCTGGGCGGCTTGTATCTCGGTTATCTCGGCTACCGCATCTTCAGGGGCGCCCGGCAACCGCTTGACGCGGACACTTCCGCCCCCGGCCAGCGAACATCGGTCTCAAGCTCGTTCTGGCTGGGCCTCACCACCCAGGTCAGCAATCCGAAGACCGCCATCGTTTACGCCAGCGTCTTCGCGGCCTTCCTGCCCGGCACGTTCTCGCTGCCGTTCGCGGTCACGCTGCTGTGCGTGATTTTCGTCATCGAATCGGGCTGGTATGCCATAGTGGCCGTGCTGCTTTCCTCCTCGCAGTCGCGCCGCGCTTACCTGAGCTACAAGGCCTGGGTGGACCGCACGGCCGGCTTCGTGATGATGGGCCTGGGCCTCAAGCTCATCACGTCAGCGCATCAGGCGTAGCTGCCGACCCATCCGCCGGGCTGCACGCCTGCGCGATGCATCCCAGATGCGCTGCCTCGTCCGGCCCGGCCGCCTCGCGGCGGCAACATCTGGCCGGCGGTGCCGCCAAGCACGTTGGTCTCGCCCTGGCTTGCAGCACGTCTGCGCTGGAGCCACTTTCGCAGGTAAGCCCTTGATTTCTATGGTTCGCAAGCAACGATCGCGGCGCTGCCGGCATTTCCCTATTGTCCAGATGGGCATTTGGGCGGAGAATCCATGTCGCGGGAAGTGTCAATACTCGAAAACTCTGGGCCAATTTAGGCCACAGTTACAAAAACAGTCAGGTATTGGTCAGTAGCTATCCGCTAGGCGGACGCCGAAGGAGACAGGGCGCCCTGTTGTCGAATACTTCTTTCGATTCCGGAGGCCCATGTGGCGCTACTTGACCTGTTAAGAAAAGAACGTTGGATCAGCCTCGGGTTGGCGGGCGTGTTCGCCGCCGCCCTGGGCGGATGCGGCGGCGGTGGATCTGACACAACGACGCCCGAGGCGCCCCCCACCGTCCCAACAACCGACGTCATGAAGGTGACTCTCACCGCCGACGCCGACGAAATAGGCTACGGCAATACGGTTGCCGTGCACGCCACGGCCACCTCCCCGACCGGGGCGACGCTCACCTACACGTGGACGAGCGTCGCGGCGCCATCGACGAGCAAGGACGCGACCGTCAAAACGCCTGACCTGGCAAAAGTCCTGGCTGGCACGGCCGCGCCCGCGAGCGATCCGGGCGGGTACTATGGCACCTTCCAGCAGGAAGACCGCTTTGGCATCCTGCCGATCAACCCCGACAACAAAGGCGCCGTGACCGCCACGGTCATTGCCAGTGACGGTTCAAAGACTGCCACTGCATCGATCACGGTCAACGCCGCTGGCATCTCGACCGGTTTGAAGAATGCCCCGGTCGGCGTGCCGGTCTATCTGAACAGCGGCCATGTCGATCCCAGCGCGTGGACGCTGACCGCGGTTCCCACGGGTTCCAAGGCGGCGCTCAGCAACGCGACCGCCAGGAATGCCTCTTTTACCCCGGACGTTATTGGCAAGTACACGGTGAAAGAAGGCGGCAAGAGCATGGACGTCTATGCCGGTACATGGGTAGGCGCCATCTCGGGCGGCACTGAAAATGCGAAGGGACTTCCGTCTGTCACGCCCGCCGACAACTGCACGGTTTGCCATTCAATCCCCGCCATTGCGCCGGACATGTTCACGCCCTGGGCGAAAACGCCGCACGCTACCTTCTTCGCCACCGGCCTGAACGGACTGACCTCCAACGGGAGCACTTGCGTCTCCTGCCACACCGTCGGCGCCGACACCGCGCCGCTGGCCCAGAACAACGGCTTTGACGATCTGGCCACGGCCAATAGCTGGGTCTATCCGCTGGTCAAGAAGATCGGCAACTGGGCCGGCATGTGGTCCGACCCGAAATCCGCACAGGTTGCGCGCATGTCAAACATCCAGTGCGAAAACTGCCACGGCCCGAACGCCGGCGACCCGCACAAGACGACCCAGACCGTCGGCCTGACCGGCCTCAGAACCTCGCTGGACGCGTCGGTCTGCGCCAGCTGCCATGCTTCGGGTACCGGCCACCACAACTACTCCGAGTGGCAACAGCTCGATCCGGATACCGGCTATGGCCATTCCCACTCCGCTTCGGGCAATGCATCCTTCACGACGAGTACCAGTTGCGCGCGTTGCCATACGGCCGAGGGCTTCCTGATCTACCTTGACCAGCTGACCGGCGGCAACATCGGGTCGCTGCCCGGCACGGCGATGACCACCAAGGTGACGGCTGACACCGCGCATGCGGTGACCTGCGCCGCCTGCCACGATCCGCACGACGCCTCCGTGAGCGGCATCAAGTTCGACAATCCGGCCAAGCCCGGCGTGCCGTCCTCGACCCAGCTGCGCGTGTTCAATGACACCAAGTTGCTGCCGTCCGGATTCTCGGTTTCCGGCTTTGGTGCCGGCGCGCTCTGCGTCGTTTGCCACAACAGCCGCAACGGCGCACAGACCGGCTCCACCACGGCGACCTACCTGCACGAAGACGGTGAAAGCTATAACGGTGGCAACCCGACCGGCTATTCGGCGCCGCACCAGGCTGCACAGGGCGACGTATTCGCGGGCCGCAATGCCTACTTCCTTGGCGCGGGCGCGCTGCCGATGCTCTCGAAGCACGCCAATGTGGAGGAATCGTGTGTAGGTTGCCACATGACGCTCAACCCACAGACCCACCTGTCACACGGCGCCGCTGCCACCAGCAAGCATGTGTTCTTCATCCGCGACCAGGATAAGGGCAAGGTCTGCGCCAACTGCCACGGCGCGACCGACGGCGAGGCGCTGGTGAAGTCCACCGAGGACGGACTGGCTGCACTCGGCGCGAAGATGGCGAACTCCGTCAAGGCCAAGCTGGATGCGGCGACGCCGGCTGCCCCTGTCTACCTCAAGAGCGTCTATTTGGTCGACGATAAAGGCGCGGTCGTTCTGAACAGCGCCAAGGCAGAAGTGCAAGCCAACTTCGTCTACGACGGCAGCAACAGGTACGCCAACGTAGTGAACACGGAGGTGCATGGTCAGATCGGCCAGACCTACACCCTGACCAGTCCGATCACGGTGATGGTGTCCGGCGTCAATTACACGGTGAAATCGTTTGAAGTCGGCATCGGCTCGATATTCTCGAACGCCGCCATGACGACCAACGTGTACGCGCTGTCAGGCAACATGGTGCGCGCCGGCTGGAACTACTATCTGATCGAAGGCGATCAAAGCAAGGGAATCCACAACCCGAGCTTTGCGACCAACGTGATCAAAGCGAGTCTGGCCAAAGATCTCTCCTTCTGATCGGGAGCAAACGCCGACATCAGGACATCCCCCCACAGGGGGGCATGTTCCTGGTGAGGCGCCAATAGTTGTCGCGAACATTCAGTTGACGCCAGGTTCACCCGCGCTGCACGCCTGCGCGATGCATCCCAAATGCGCCACCTCGTCCGGACCCGCCGCCTCGCCCAATAACTCCAGATAAGCGGCCAGGTTGGCTGCGATGGCCTGCCACGGCGGCAGCCGTTGCGCCGGCGGCGCCCATTGCGATTCCAGCTCGGCCAGCAGCGACTGCTCGACGCGCTCCAGTTCCAGTTCCAGTGCCAGGACGCGCTTGTGCAGCGGCGCCGCCTGCGCGCCGATCATGGCATCCGCCGCCTGCCGCTTGAGCCCGCGCCGGGCCAGCCGCAGCGGCGCGATCACCTCCGACTGCCAGAGGCCGACGCGGCCCACCGCCGATCGCAGGCTGCGTTCATCGAGCGCGCGTCCGTCGCAGCCGGTCCAGGCGCAGAACAGCAGCAGGTTGACATCCGCGCCGCAGCGCTCCTGCAAGGCCAGGCAGGCGTCCTGCACGCCGGGGGCGCGGTAGGTGCGCAGCGAGAAGCGCCAGAACGGATTGGCGCGCCCGGGCATCAGGCGGACAGCCGCAGCTTGCGCTCCGCGTCGGCGTGCGTCACCTTGCTTTCGTCGCGGTGCCCGTTCCAGCGCTGGAACAAATCATGTTCGATGCCGACCTGGTCCAGCGCCTTGCCGATGGTCTGGTGGATGATGTCCATGATGGTCTGGGGCTTGTGATAGAACGCCGGCATCGGCGGCAGGATCGTCGCGCCGCAGTCGGCCGCCCGCGACATCAGGTCCAGGTGTCCCTTGTGCAGCGGCGTCTCGCGCACCAGCAGCACCAGCTTGCGCCCTTCCTTCAGTTGCACGTCGGCGGCGCGCGCTACCAGGTTGTAGGTGAAGCAGTTGGCGATCGCCGACAGCGTCTTGACGGTGCAGGGCGCCACGATCATGCCGCGGGTGCGAAACGAGCCGCTGGCCACCGAAGCGCCGACGTCCTTGTTGCTGTGCACCACGGTGGCGAGCGCGCGCACCTGCTCCAGCGTGTACTCGGTTTCGATGCTCAGGTTCAGGCCGGCCGCCTCGCTGAGGATCAGGTGGGTCGGCTGTCCCAGGTCCTTGAGCACCCGCATCAGCTCGACGCCGTAGATGACGCCGGTGGCGCCTGTGATCGCGACCACCAGGGGCAGATTCATCGCGGACTCCTTGATGTCATGTCAGGCTGTGAATGGGGGAAAGCGGCTGCGCCGGCCGGGCCACCGGAAAGCCCGCTGCCTCCAGGGCCCGCAGGACGGCCGCCGTGTTGCGGGTGCTGAAGCGCAGCACCAGTTCGGTTTCGGGCTCACGCCCATCCATCGGCTCCAGCGCATAGGCCACCGGATGCAGCGACTGCACGGCGACGGCGTTGCTCGACGGCGCAGGGTCCGGGTAGCCGCTCAAAGCCCGTCGGATGGCGGCGGGTGCGTCAGTGTCGTGCTGGTGTCCGCTGCTCAGGCAGTGCGCGGCGAGCTGGAAGATCTCGTTGGCCGAGATGACGCCCACCAGGACATCGCCGTCGAGCACCGGAAACTGCGCCACGCCCAGCTGCCGCCCGAGCAGCAGGCAATGCTCCATGGTGTCGCTTGCCTGCACCGTGGCCGGGTTGCGCACCATGATGTCTTTCACCTTCAGCCGGGTGACGAAGAAGTTGAACTCGTCCGGGTTCTGCGTGTGCAGCACGAAGTGGCCCATGCGCAGCAGGTTGGCCCGTGTCACCAGGCCGCGCAGTCGCGGGCCGTCGACCACCGGCAGCGCATGCAGGTTGTTCTCGCTCAGCAGGCGCTTGGCCTCCGACACCAGCGTATCGCCGCCGATGGTGAGCGGGTCCGTGTGCATCCAGTCGCGGACCATCATGGGCTGCGCTGTGGCGGCAAGCTCGTGCGGTGTCATGCGGCCACCTTCGCCCGTGCCGACCGCGCGGACTCGAACAGGCGCACGAACTCGTCCACCGCGACGCGTGCGAACTCGGGTGTGTACAGGTGCATGTCGACCTCCATCACGTGCGACGGGTCGTCCAGCTTCTGCTTGAGCCGGGCCACGAAGGCGGCGTCGGCCTGGGCATCGAAGATGGGACGTCCCGGCTTGTCCAGGGACGACCAGCCCTGCAGCGGTACCAGGAAGGTCCAGGGCCCGTGGGCCTGGTTCAGGCGTTCCGCGATCACGTCGGCGGCCTGGCACAGTTCGTCGGCCGTGGTGCGCACCTGCACCCGCAGCGCATCCTGCACCACCTGGACCCGGCCCTTGGTCTTCTCCAGCATGTCGGCGCGCCCGCCGTACGACAGGATGTCCAGGCCGCAGGGCGCCAGCACCATCGGAATGCCGGTGGTCACTGCGGCCATCAGCCGGTCGGGGCCGGGGTCGCGATTGCCCTTGAACAGATGCTCGATCACGCCGCCGATGCAGATGTCCAGCACGCCGTGGAAGGCGCCGTCCCGGATCATCTCCTCCATCGCGCGATCGCCCTTGCCCTGGGCATGGCACACGATGGCGGTGAAGCCGGCCTCCTCGAGCATGCCGATCGCGGCCTGCACCGCCATCTCGCCGAAACCGAAGGACGAGATCGCGACGCAGGGCTTGTCGAAACGGATGTCGGTGCCCTGGGTCATCTCCACCATGCCGCAGATGGCGCCCACGGCGTTGATGATCTGCGCCTTCAGCAGCGGGTTCATCTTGACGATGTCCAGCACCGTGTGGTGCATCGTGATGTCGTGGGTGCCGACATACTTGTCGATGTAGGCCGGGTGGGCCGCCATCGGCGACGCCATCAGCTTGGGCATGCCGAACGGCAGCCGCTTCATGATGGAGGTGGCAACCAGCGTCGCAGTGCCGCCGCCGATGCCGATGATGCCGTGCACCCGCTGCTGCTTGACCAGGTCGAGGACGATGGCCGCGGCGCCGGCGATCTGGTTGTTGGTGGCCCGATCGCGGTCACTGCGGTATTTCTCGCGCACCACCTCGATCGCCAGGCCGCCGCGGCGCGCCACCTCCTCCGTTGTGATGTCGCCCGGAAACGGCGGCGGCTCCTCCATGCTGAAGTCCAGCAGGATGGGCTCGATGCCGCGGCCGCGGATCAGGTCCTTCACGAACAGAATGTCCTCGCCCCGGGTGTCGAGGTTGCAGACGATGACGATGCCCTTCCTGCCCATGCGATGCCGCCTTCCTTGGATGAGATGACAGGCCTGCCCCGCCTCAGGCGGCGCTCTTGGCCTTCTTCACCTCGGGCCGCGTCAGGCGGTTGATCATCCCGGCCACCGGGCTCGTGCCACCGAAGCCGTACTCGTTCCAGCGGTCCGACACCTTCTGCAGCACGGCGCGGTCCATGAAGATCTCGCTGGGCTTGTCCTTCCACTCGAACGGTGTGCAGGCGTCCAGGATGATGCGGCTGACGATGTCGCGCGCATCGATCGGCAAGCCAGGATCGAGCGGCGTAGAACGGCCGCGGTCGATGATCTGCGCCGAGCGCTTGGGGTCGAAGCGGGTGGCCAGCGCCCACCAGACGCGGTCCCAGTCATCGGCTTCGATGTCGTGGTCGACGACGATGACGCCCTTGACGCCGTAGTGGCCGGTGGTCGATCCGATCACCGCGGCACCGACGTGATTGGAGTGGCCCGGATACATCTGCTTGACCGACACCACCACCCAGAAGCGGCCCGTCGCCTCGGGCGGGAAATACACGCTCTGGATGCCCGGCACCTTCATCGTTTCGAGGTCGTGCCAGAGAGCGGCAGTGCGGTTCAGGGATTGGATCATATGGATGTCGTTGATCGGCTTGCCCACCGTGGTGGACCACATGACCGGCTTGTTGCGGTGCAGGATGCGCTTGATGCGCAGCACCGGCTTCGGGTAGTCCTTGCCCTTGTTGCCGGAGTAGTAGCCGGTGTATTCGCCGAAGGGGCCTTCCTCCATCAGCTCGTTCGGATCGATGAAGCCCTCGGCGATGATCTCGGCGTTGGCCGGCAGCGTCAGGCCGGTGAGGTCGGACTTGAACACCGGCACCGGACGGCCGCGCAGCGAACCGGCGACTTCGTATTCGTCCACCTGCGCGCTGACCATCGTCGACGAGGCGAGGAACAGGACCGGATCGGTGCCGACCACGTAGGCGGCCGGCATCAGCTCGCCGCGCTCGGCATACTTCTTCATGTGCATGTCGCCATGCTTGCCCTTGATGATCTGCGAGCCCAGGATGTCCTTGCCCAGCACCTGCGCACGGTAGGTTCCGAGGTTGGTCCATTTGGTGTCAGGGTCCTGCGTCACCAGGAAGCCGGCGGTGCAGAAGAAGCGGCCGCCGTCGTCCGGATAGAACCAGGGTGAGGGGAATTTCTCGATGTCGATGTCCTTGCCGGTGATGACGTTTTCCATCACCTGCGGGTTGTCGACGATCACAGGTTTCACCATCTTCTTGGTGGTCAGCTCCATCCATTTCTTCGAGAGCTGGCACATCGATAGCGACGGGTCCTGCTCGAGCGCAATGGCCAGGCGCTGGGAGGTGGTGAAGGCGCTGGTGAACACCGGAATGTCGTAGCCCTTGACGTTTTCGTACAGCAGGGCCGGGCCCTTCTGCTCCTCGTTCACCTTCGAGACATGGCAAAGCTCGAACTTCCAGTCGACCTCGGTCTTCACCCGGTGCAGCTGTCCCTGGGCCTCGAGCGCGGCGATATAGCTGCGCAGATCGTCGATCGGCCGGACTTCGTTGCGTGCATTCATGTTGGCTCCGTTTCGTTTACGCGGTTGGGGTTGTGATGGGGGACGCTTCAGCTGACCTTCTTGCCGGACAGCATCGCGGAGAGGATGTAGTCCATGGCCGAGCCGGCCGGCTTGTTGTCGGTGGTCTGGGCGCGCTGGCTCCAGACGGTTTCGGGCCGCGCCTGCAGGATGAAGATGTTGCCGCCGGCGGGCAGGTCCTTGTCGACCGCCCATTCGATGTCCATCGCGCGGCCGTAGTGCTTCTCGATGCGCTTGCCCATCCAGGCCAGCTCGGTGACCTCGTCGTCGATCAGCGACTGCACTTTCTGGCGCTCGAACGGCACCTCGGTCGGGCCGGAGGTCTGCGAGACCGGATCGACCGTGTAGCAGATCAGCTTCTGCGAGATGACGCGGTCGATGATGTCGAGCGTGATCTTGTTGACGACGAAATGGTCGGGCGTGACCTCGCCCGACACCACCGACTCGCCGAAACCGAAGTTGGAGTCGATGACGATGACCGAGCGGTCGCCGTTGGCCGGGTGGATGGTGAACATCACGCCGGCGGTGTACGAGTTGGCCATCTTCTGCACGCCCACGCTGATGGCCAGGCCCTCGTCGTCGAAGCCCTTGTTGGCGCGGTATGCGATGGCCCGGCCGGTGTACAGGCTCGAAATGCATTTGCGCATGTGGTGCAGCACGGCGTCGGCGCCGCGGATCCACAGGTAGGTGTCCTGCTGGCCGGCGAAGCTGGCGCCGGCCAGGTCTTCCGCGGTGGCGCTGGAGCGCACCGCCACCGGCACCGCCGGCATGCCGCAGCGCACCGACAGCTTGCGGTAGCACTCGGCCACCTGGTCCTCGATCTCCTCGGAGAAGGGATGCGCCTCGATCAGCGGCCGGATGCGCGCGCTGGCCGCCTCCAGCGCATCGAGGTCGCTGTGGTCTATGCCTTCGAGCTGGGCGCGCAGTTCGTCGGCGATGCCGGCCTGCGCCATGAAGCGGCGGAAGCCGGCGGTGGTCAGCGCGAAGCCGGGCGGCACCCGCACGCCGCTGTTGATCAGTTCGCCCAGCGACGCGCACTTGCCGCCGACCAGCGGCACCGAGTCCTTGCGGCAGTCCTGGAACCAGCACACCAGCGGCTGCCCCGCAACGGCCCCCTCTCCCGCATGCGGGAGAGGGTCGGGGTGAGGGTCCTTCTCCCGCGAGCGGGAGAAGGAGTCAGTTCCGGCCGATGTCATTGCAGCACTCCGTCACCGGGTGATGGTGACCGCTCCGGTCGAGCCGTCGACGCGGATCATCATGCCCGTCCTGATGACCTTGGTGGCGTGCCCCGTGCCCACCACCGCCGGCATCCCGTACTCGCGGCAGACGATGGCCGCGTGGCTCATGACGCCGCCGACGTCGGTGATGCAGGCGCCGATCTTGGCGAAGGCGGGCGCCCAGGACGGCGAGGTGGTGGGTGCCACCAGGATCTCGCCCTGGCGCAGGTCACCGACCTCGGCGACGGTCTTGCAGACGCGGGCCCGGCCTTCGACGATGCCGGGGCTGCCGGCAAATCCCTTCAGCTCGGTGATGGTGTCGGGGTCGGCGACCTCCTGCACCGCGGCCCAGTCGGCCAGCGACTTGTTGGTCACGCCCCACAGCACGATGGTGAACGGTTCCTGGATCACCTCGGGCGCGGTGCCGATCGCCGGCGGGGCATTCCATTCCTTGAACTTGGCCATCACCCCCTTGCGCCAGATGATCTCCTTGGGCCAGGTCTGGGTGCCGCGCGGCGTGACGCCGGTGGCCCAGGCGGTGACGATGTCCCACAGGGCCGACTTGATCTCGTCGCGGCGCAGCAGCCAGATGTCCTCGACATCCGCGATCACGCCGTGCTCCTTCATGATCGCGCCGACCTCGCGCATCTTGTTCCAGAACACCGAATGGAACCAGTGCTCGACATAGAACAGGTGGTTCTCGACGTACGGGAACACGGTCGTGGCGCACCCCAGCAACTCGTCGAACTGCTTCAGGTCCTCGGGCTTCTCGATCAGCGCCCGGTACTCGGCGGTGATGCGGTCGCGCTCGGCGCGCACCTTCGCGGTGGGACGGTCGATCGACACGCCCTCGTGCAGTTTGCCGATGTAGGTGGCGATGCCCGACAGCGGCACGTTCATCTGGTCGTTCCACGAGCGGTCGTGGTGGAACCAGCCGGTGCCGCAGGAGATGTTGAACCAGGGTTCCTTCGCCAGGGACAGGTCAGTCAGCCACTTTACGCCGTTGGGAAGCTTCTTGAGTGCTTCCTCGACCACCGTCCATTGCGGGCTGAACGTGACGACCTTGTCGACCTGCAGCTCGATGGCGCGGCGCGCCAGCTTCTTGAGCTCCTCGTCGGGCTGGTACATGATCACGTCGATGCCCGAGATCATCTGGGTCACGCGCTGCGCCGGAATGTTGGGGAACAGCTTCTGCGCGAAATCGAGGAAGAAGACGTAGGCGGCGTAGCCCAGGTTCAGGAACTCGAAGTGGTACTGCCAGCACTTGATGCCGAGGTTGATCAGGTCGTCGTAGTTCTTGAGCAGGTGGTAACCCTTGGATTCGCCCAGGGCGTCGGTCACCACCGAGATGTCTTCCATGTCCGCCAGCCGCGGAATCTGCAGCGCCTCCAGCTCGCGGATGGTGGCTTCCATCTTGACCTTCCACTTGGCCTCGAGTGCGTCCCAGTTCTTGTAGTAGTAGCCGGCCCGCTCCATGAAGTGCGGAACCCGGGCGCCGATCTCGGCGCCGTCTTTCACCGGCACCGGCGAGATGTAGACGTAGCCGTTGATGATGCGGTGATCGACGCCGCGCACCGGCGGCACCATGAAGATCCGGTTGTTGAACTGCGACAGCGCCAGGAACCAGGCCTCGTCCCAGATGGTGTCGAACGGATACAGCGGCTCCGGGTAGTGCAGGCCGTCGTAGAACCAGAAGGTTTCCTTCTCGTAGGTGTTGCGCACCGGGTCGTCGGTGACAAACTGATACTGGTACGGATACATCCGCTCCCAGCCTTCGGTGCCGGGAATGGACTTGGCCTTGACGTCGTGTGGAACGGGGAACTTCATCTGTTTGTCTCCTAGGTCGGCGGGTGGTGGGCTCTTCGCGGCACGCCCGGCTCGCAGCGGCGCGGTTGGAGGCATGACCGCATAAGCTGTGCCAGGCGCGGCTGACTCGGCGCTGCAGCAAGCGCCGGCACAGTGAGGAGGCGCCGGGCAACGACGCGGAAAGCGCGAGGTCAGCGTACGGTCAGCTCTTGCTCTTTTCGTAAACCACGGCCAGCGCGACGGCGCCTCGATTGATCATTTGGTGAAGTGCCGCCAGCGCGCCGTATGCGGGTAGACACCTGCTGCCGCGGCAGGGGTAGTTTGATGTGGGTCAAACCCCTAAACGATCATGCCCCTACAAAGGTTCTTTGGAGACAAGGGGTGCAGCGATGAGCAAGCTCCACAGCATTGCACGCGCCGCGAGCGACGACCTGCGCTCGCGTGTGCACTTCTGTCCGAACACCGGCCAGATCTGGCTGCACGAGCACCGGATGCTGCTGGTGCACGCCGAAGCCCAGGCCCTGCTGCGCAAGGAGCTGATCGACTCACTGGGCCTGGACCGCGCGCGCGGCCTGCTGACGCGGATGGGTTACGCCTCCGGGGTGCGCGACGCCGAGCTGGCGCGCACCCGCTCGCAGGACTGCAGCGATACCGAGGCCTTCATGACCGGGCCGCAGCTGCACACGCTGGAGGGGATCGTGCAGGTCACGCCGGTGCGCCTGGAACTCGACCGCATGGCGGGCCGCTTCTACGGCGAGTTCCTTTGGGAAAACTCCTGGGAAGGCCAATGGCACCGCCACCACTACGGCCAGCACAGCGAGCCGGTGTGCTGGACGCAGATCGGCTATGCCTGCGGCTATGCGTCGGCGTTCATGGGGCGGCCCATCCTGTTCAAGGAAGTCGAGTGCGTCGGCATGGGCCACGGCAACTGCCGCATCATCGGCAAGCCGGTGGAGGAATGGGAAGACGCCGCCGGGCACCTGCGCTACTTCACGCCGGAATCGATCGCCGACCAGCTGATCGACCTGCAGACGCAGGTGGTGCAGCTGCGCTCGACCATCGGCGAAAAGGAAAAGCTGCCGGCCGACATGATCGGCATCTCGCCCGGCTTCAAGCGGGCCTTCGACCTGCTGCGCCAGGGCGCGGCGAGCCAGATCACGGTGCTGCTGCTCGGCGAGACCGGGGTCGGCAAGGAGCTCTTTGCACGGGCGCTGCATGCCATGGGAACGCGCCGCGACAAGCCCTTCATCGCGGTGAACTGCGCGGCGATACCGGCCGAGCTGGTCGAGTCCGAGCTGTTCGGCGTCGAGCGCGGCGCCTACACCGGCGCGCAGGCCGCGCGGGCGGGGCGCTTCGAGCGCGCCGACGGCGGCACCCTGTTCCTGGACGAGATCGGCGACCTGCCGCTGCCCGCGCAAAGCAAATTGCTGCGCGTGCTGCAGGACGGCGAGCTCGAGCGCGTCGGCGATCACCGGGTGCGTCGGGTCGACGTGCGGATGGTGGCAGCGACCAACGCCGACCTGCACCGGCTGGTCAAGGAGGGGCGCTTCCGCTCCGATCTGTACTACCGCCTGAATCCGTTCCAGATCCAGATTCCGCCGCTGCGCGAGCGCAAGGAGGACATCTCGTTCCTGGCCAAGCGCTTCCTGGAAAAGCACTGCGCCGTGCACGGCAAGAAGCTGCGCGGCTTCACCGACAAGGCCAAGCGCGCGCTGCTGACCTACCAGTGGCCGGGCAATATCCGCGAGCTGCAGAACATGATCGAACGCGGCGTGATCCTGGCGCCCAGCGGCACCCGGATCGAGGTCAGCCATCTGTTCTCCTGCGCCGGCGCCGAGGAACAGGCGCCGGAGTTCGGGCTCGGGCTGGACGGCAACCTCGACCTGAACACCTGGGATACCGGCAAGGAACTGTGCGAAGCCGTCTTCAACGGTGTCCGCACGCTGGACCAGGTCGAGGCCATGCTCATCGAGACGGCGGTGGACAAGGCCCACGGCAATCTGTCTGCTGCCTCGCGCATGCTCGGGCTGACCCGGCCGCAACTGGCCTACCGGCTCAAGCGCCTGCAGGAGGCGATCCCCGCCGGCACGGCCGTCGAACCGGCATCGGCCGGGCAGGACGAAGCCCTGCCATGGCGCTGAAGCTGCCGGCGCCGACGGAAGAATTTCTCGCGCGGCACCACGTGATGACCCTGGCCACCCAGGGCAGCGAAGGCCCGTGGGCGGCGGCGCTGTTCTATGCGCGCGCCGGTGACGACCTGATCTTCCTGTCCTCGCCCGCCAGCCGGCATTGCCGCAACCTGGCGCTGCAGCCGCGTTGCGCCGCCACCATCCAGTCCGACGCCGACGACTGGCGCGCCATTCAGGGCATCCAGATCGAAGGCGAGGTGAGCGAGCTGTACGCCGAGGCGCTGGCCCTGGGGCAGCAGCGTTACGCCGAGCGCTTCCCGTTCGTGAGGCCCGGCGTCGCCCCGGCCGCGATCGCGTTGGCGCTGGCGCGGGTGCGCTGGTACCGGTTGCGCATCGCGTGCCTGTACTTCATCGACAACGAACGGGGGTTCGGCAAGCGCGAGCAGTTCGACGCTTGAAAGGCACCAACAAAAACCCCGCCGCTTCAAGGGCGGGTATGCAGGATGCACCTGAAGTCAATGACGCCGACGACGCAGGCCCAGGAAAGCGCCGAAGGCAAGCAGGGTGGAAAGCAGGATCATGCCCCACTCGGAGAGAGTAGGAACAGAGGTTGGAGCACCACCGCCGCCGCCCCCGCCCCCAACACCAAAACCAAAGTCGGCGGCATCGATGAAATTCCCGCCTGCGGGGACCCCACCACCGGAAGAAACAGACGCGAAGGTGAACCGCACGGTATGGCCGAGCGTAACGATGCCGGTACCCGTATAGAACTTCCAGGCCGAGTTCGAATCACTGACCGTCTGCGTATACAGGACGGTATCGTCTCCGCCACCGGGCAGGTTGTCGGGACCCAGGTCCGTCAATGTGAACTGCATCACGTCGGCGACGGGATACCGCCCTCGATGCGCGAACTGGAAACCGACCAGAACGCCTGCAGGGATGCCGGGAACGTCCTGGTACAAGGTGCCCATCTGAGTGGCATTGATCTCGGCATGCTGGGTACCCTCATAAGAAGCAAAACCCCCGAAACCATTGTTCCAGATCTCAATCAAGCCATCGCTGGCTGTTGTATGCCAACCCGGAACCGTTGCCTGCGCAATCTGATGGTAGTTGGGAATGGGCGCGAACGATGGAAGTTCGAAACCACCATTGACCATGCCAGCCTGCGCAGACTGGGAGACCGTAAGGGCTGATGCCAGGAGAATGGCACAGCCGATGGTATTTTTTGCGGACATTTTGCGTCTCTTGTCTATTGGAGAAAAGCTATGCGAAGAAACAGGGAAACAGACCACCGCTTGCCTCAAAGGCGCCATGAAAGCCTTGGGTCTGGACAGATGCCAGATGTGATTTGATGGTTTTTGTATTTCTTATTTGGCGGCCTGCTTTACTTGAATAACCATACGTTACATATTTAGGATACATGCATGGTCCCTGGTGAATGCAAGGAATACCCTATGAGAAGAAATTGGGAGCAATCAGCCTGAATGCGGGCTGGCCCCTGTCGCGGGTCCGCGCTCAAGAGAAGGGACACCGCGCGAGGGACGCGCAGCGCGCGGCCGCTTTTCAGTGCGGCCGTTGCTCAGGGGTGTCTAGTCGGCGGGCGGCCCCCGCGCCGCTCAGCGCTTCTGCCGCTCCACCAGTTGCAGCATCGTCGCCAGCGTGATCGAGCTGAACGTCGCCTTGGCGATCTGGTCGATCTCGGACAGCACCGTGTCCAGCGCCAGGTCGACGGGCGTCGGCGCACCGTTGTGCCTTTGGCCGGTGGTCGGCGCGAAGTCCTCGAACAGCTGGATGATGTCCATCAGCGTCAGCCGGCGCGCGTTGGCCGTGAAGCGATAGCCGCCGCCCACGCCGCGCACCGACTCGACGATGCCGGCCCGCGCGAGCTCGGCCAGGACCTTGGCCAGGTGATGCGGCGAAACGCCGTAGCGGTCGGCGATCTCGGCCGCGGGAATGTGGCGCTGCGGATCGGTGGCGAATTCGATCACGCTGTACAGCGCCAGGGTGGTGTTGACCTGCAGCCTCATCGCGCCGCCTCCGCCGCGCCATCGGCCACTGCGGCCGCGGCGACGTCCATCTCCAGCGGAATCAGCGGCGCGGCCATCATGCCCTGGCTGCGGAAGAAGGACAGGATCAGCGTGTTGTCGTGGTGCAGCAGGGTGCGCAGCTTGCGCACGCCGGTCTCGCGCAGCGCGGTGCTCAGCGATTCCAGCAGCCGGGTGCCGATGCCGCCCTGTCGCGCGCTGGGGTCGACGTTGATGGCGAACACCCAGCCGCAGGGGGGTGAGCCGAATTCCCAGTCGCGCACTTCGCCGATCAGGAAACCGACCACCTTGCGGTCGGCCATCGCCACCAGGAACCAGCGCTGTTCGCCGACGGCGGCAACGCCATAGCGGCGGTACACCCGCTGCCAGTAGGCGCGCTTTTCCAGACCGGTCACGGTCGCGTCGATGGCGATCACATGGTCGAGGTCGGCGCGGCGCACCGGGCGCACGGTCACTGTGCCGGGAGTGGCCTGGCGCTTGGCCGTGGTGCTGCGGCGCGCGGCCGGCGCTGGGGAGGTGAAAGAGGTTCGGGGCAAAAAGTTGCGCTAGATCAATTCAATACCCGCATTCCGGTACCAGAATGAAATCGACAGGCCGAATTCTAGTCCAGGCCTGAGGTTACCGGTAGCCAAACTGGAGACAAGCGATGAGACAGATCCCCCGCGGGCATGGCCCCGGCCGCCGACTCGCACTTGCCGCATCGAAGCGGTTGTGCGCGTTCGCACGCGCCTTGCGCATCAGAGCAAGGTTTGCGCGCGCCGCCGGCTCTGGCGCAGCGCGGCGCTGAAGGAGCCCGTCACCCCATCGCCCCAGTGAATCAGAACGCCCGCGCCGCGCCCGGGATGCCGAAGCGCGCCTTTGTGATGGAGACCGGGCGCGTCACGCTCCCCGGCTCCGCGAACCAGCTGCCGCGCAACCCTCAGGTGCGGCAGGCCTGCCCCGGTGCCTGAGGATGAAAGGTTTCCGATGAAAGCGACATTGCTGCCCGGCCTGCGCCATACCGCCAAGTTCACGGTCAGCCGTGACCGCACCATCGACTTCATGGGCGAGAAGGCGCGTGTCTACGCCACGCCGATGCTGGTGCGCGACGTCGAGATCGCCTGCCGCGAGCTGCTGCTCAAGCACCTGGATCCGGGCGAGGACTCGGTGGGCACGCGCATCGAACTCGACCATCTGGCCGCCACGCTGATGGACATGCCGGTGGAGCTCGACGTCGAGCTGACCGAGGTGAAAGGCCGCGCCGTGACGTTCAAGGTGGAGGGCCGCGACAGCGTCGATTCGATCTGCCGAGCGACCCATATGCGGTTCATCGTCGACGTCGCCAGCACCGAAAAGCGCCTGGCCGCCAAGGCCGCCAAGGCGGGACTCGCGTGAACGTCCCGGCCGTCACCAAGCGGGTGCCGACGTACTGTTACCAGTGCGTCGCCGGCCCCGACCTGCTCACCGTCAAGGTGCAGGATGGCGTGGCGACCGAGGTCGAGCCCAATTTCTGCGCCGCGTCCGTGCACCCGGGCGGCGGCAAGGTCTGCGTGAAAGCCTACGGGCTGGTGCAGAAGACCTACAACCCGAATCGGGTGCTGTCCCCGATGAAGCGAACCAACCCCAACAAGGGCCGCGGCGAGGATCCGGGTTTCGTTGCCATCTCGTGGGACGAGGCGATGGAGCTGATCGCCGGCAAGCTCAATGGCGTGCGCGAAACCGGGCTCGCCGACGAGTCGGGCTATCCGCGTGTCGCTGCGAGCTTCGGCGGCGGCGGCACCCCGCAGTCGTACATGGGCACCTTCCCGGCGTTCCTGGCGGCCTGGGGCCCGGTCGACATGGGCTTCGGCTCGGGGCAGGGCGTCAAGTGCTACCACTCCGAGCATCTCTACGGCGAGTTCTGGCACCGCGCCTTCATCGTCGCGCCCGATACGCCGCTGTGCAATTACCTGATCTCCTGCGGCGCCAATGTCGAAGCCTCGGGCGGCGTGGCCGGCGTCTGGCGCCATGCCAAGGCCCGCGTGCGCGGCATGAAGCGGGTCCAGGTCGAGCCGCATCTGTCGGTCACCGGCGCCTGCTCGGCGCAATGGGTGCCGATCAAGCCCAAGACCGATGCCGCGTTCCTGTACGCGCTGATCCATGTGCTGCTGCACGAGTTGCCGCGCGAAAAACTGGACTTGCCGTTCCTGGCCAAGCACACCGCCTCGCCCTATCTGGTCGGTCCCAAGGGCACTTACCTGCGGGACCGCGCGACGCACAAGCCGCTGGTGTGGGACAAGGCCACGAACGCCGCTCGCCCGCATGACACGCCCAATGTCGACGAGGCCCTGGAGGGCCGCTGGGAAGTCGACGCGGTCGAGATCGGCGCCGATGGCGACGTGCTGGCCGACGGGATGCTCACCGGCGAGACCTCGTTCACCAAACTGCTGGCGCACATGCAGCCCTACTCGCCAGAGTGGGCCGAAGGTATTTGCGATGTGAAGGCCGGCGTCATGCGCAAGATCGCGCAGGAGTACTCCGAGCACGCCTGCGTCGGCCAGACCATAGAGATCGACGGCAAGACCATGCCATACCGGCCGGTGGCGGTATCGCTCGGCAAGACCGTCAACAACGGATGGGGCGGCTTCGAATGCTGCTGGGCACGCACGCTGCTGGCCTGCCTGGTGGGCGCGCTGGAAGTCCCCGGCGGAACCATAGGCACGACGGTGCGGCTGACCCGCCCGATGTCGGAGCGGCTGCAGGCCGTCAAGCCCGGCCCCGACGGTTTCATGCATTACCCGCTGAACCCCACCGACAAGGCGCACTGGTCGCCCAAGCCCAACATCCGCAACGCCTACCGCACCATGGTGCCGCTGGCCGCCGACGGCCCCTGGAGCCAGGCGCTGGGTCCAACCCATTTCTCCTGGATGTTCCTGGACGACACGCCGGCGGGCCTGCCGCGGGTCACCTTGCCCGATGTCTGGTTCGTCTACCGCACCAACCCCGCGATCTCGTTCTGGGACACCAAGGCCCTGGGCGAGAAGATGGCGAAGTTCCCCTTCGTCGTGGCCTTCGCGTACACCCGCGACGAGACCAATCATTTCGCCGACGTGCTGCTGCCCGAAGCGACCGACCTGGAAAGCCTGCAACTGATCCGCATCGGCGGCACCAAATACATCGAGCAGTTCTGGGACCACGAGGGCTTCGCCTTGCGCCAGCCGGTCGTGGCCGCGCGCGGCGCTTCGCGCGACTTCACCGATATCGCGAGCGAGCTGGCGCTGCGCACCGGCCTGACGGCGAAGTACATCGCTTCGATCAACAAGGGTGCCGGCGGCGTTCCGCTCAAGGGTGCCCATACCGATTTCTCGCTGGACCCCGCGCGCAGCCACGACTGCGAGGAAATCTGGGACGCCGTCTGCAAGGCCGCCAGCGCCGAGCTGCACGGCGGCGCCGAGATTCACGGCCTGGACTGGTGGAAAGAGCACGGCCTGGCGACCCAGCCGTTCCCGCAGAGCGAGTGGTACCTGTTCCCCACGCTGGTCGAGCGCGGCCTGCGGTTCGAGCTGCCCTACCAGGAGCGGCTGGCGCGCGTGGGCGTCGAGCTGGGCCGGCGCCTGCACGAAAACGACATGAACTGGTGGGACACCCAGCTCGAGGAATACCAGGCGCTGCCCAAGTGCAAGGATTTCAACGCGCCGTGGACGGCTGCCGTGGTGGCCGCGGGCGGCAAGCCGCAGGACTATCCGTTCTGGCTGCTCACCGCGCGCAGCATGCAGTACGCATGGGGCGGCAACGTGGGCATGCAGATGATCAAGGAGGTGGCCGACAACATTGCCGGCCACCGCGGCGTGATCATCAACACCGCAACCGCCGCCCGCCTGGGCATTGCCGAGGGTGATGCGATCGAGATTGCCACGCCGCAACGCAAGGTGCATGGCCTGGCCGTGCTGCGCCAGGGCATCCGTCCCGACACGCTGCTGCTGATCGGCCAGTTCGAGCACTGGGCCACCCCGTTCGCCAAGGACTTCGGCATGCCCAGCCTCAATACCCTGGCCACGATGTCGCTGGCCCTCACCGACGCCACCGGATCGGGCGCCGACATCGTGCGCGTGAACATCGGCAAAGCAAGGAGTCCGGCATGACCCGCTGGGCCATGGTCGCCGACCTGCGCCGCTGTGTCGGTTGCCAGTCCTGCACCGCCGCGTGCAAGCACGCCAACGCCACCCCGCCGGGCGTGCAGTGGCGGCGCGTGCTCGACATCGAGGTCGGCGAGTATCCCGACGTGCAGCGCGCCTTCGTGCCGGTCGGCTGCCAGCACTGCGAGGAGCCGCCCTGCCTGCCGGTGTGCCCGACCGGGGCGACTTACCAGCGCGCGGATGGCATCGTCGGCATCAACTACGACGTGTGCATAGGCTGCGCCTACTGCGCCGTCGCGTGCCCGTACCAGGCCCGCTACAAGACCGACCTCAAGGCATTCGCCTACGGCGCCATCCCGACCATCGATGAGGCGCTGCGCCACGACGACGCCAAGCGCTCGGTCGCGACCAAATGCACTTTCTGCGTCGATCGCATCGACGACGGGCTGGCAAATAACCTGAAGCCCGGCGTGGACCCGGAAGCGACGCCGGCCTGCGTGAACTCGTGCATTGCGGACGCCCTGGCGTTCGGTGACCTCGAGGACCCGCAAAGCAATGTCTCGCAGCTGCTGGCGCGCAACCAGCACTTCCGCATGCACGAAGAACTCGGCACCGGGCCGGGCTTCCACTACCTCTGGGATAGCAACCGCGTATGAGCTACGGCCCCAACCCCTGGCAGCAGGCGCACTGGGACTGGCGCGCCGCCGGCAATTTCATGTGCGGCGGCGCCGGCACCGGCGTGCTCGTCTTCACCGCGGTGTCGGGCGTGCAAGGACTGGCCGCAACCCTGCTGGTGCTGGCGGGGCTGGGCCTGGTCGGCCTGGGCCTGCTGTGCGTGTGGCTCGAGATCGGCCGCCCCTGGCGCGCGCTCAACGTCTTCCGCAAGCCCGGCGCATCGTGGATGTCGCGCGAGGCGCTGGTCTCGCTGCTGCTGTTCCCGCTCGGCCTGGGCCTGGCGTTGGGGTTGCGCACCTGGGCCGTGCCGGTGCTGTTCGTGGCCCTGGGCTACCTCTACTGCCAGGCGCGCATGGTGCAGGCGGCCAAGGGCATTCCGGCCTGGCGCGAGCCGCTCACCGTGCCCTTGATGATGCTCACTGGCCTCACCGAGGGCGCCGGCCTGTACTGGCTGGGCAACGCATGGCAGCCCGTCGGCGGCGCCATGCTGGGCCTGTTGTTCGTCGCGCTGCTGCTGGCGCGCTGGGTTGCGTGGCGCATCTGGCGCGGTCGCGTCGCCAAGGTGGCGGCGGCCCCGGCGCTGGCGGCCATAGACCACGCGGGTCGCAGCCTGCAATGGCTGGGCAGCGTGGTGCCGCTGGTATTGACGGTACTCGCTTTCAGTGGTGTGGCCGGCTCTGCGTCGCCCATCCTGCTGGGCGCAGCCGGCCTGCTGGCCGCAGGGACCGGGGCACTTTTCAAGTTCACGTTGATCACACGTGCTTCCTACAACCAGGGCTTTTCCCTGGAACGGTTTCCCGTGCGCGGTGTCGCGCGCTGACAGTTCAACTTAGCAGCAGGAGGCTCCATGGGTGCTCTCTCGACAGCGGAAACCGGCCGGAAGTCACTATCGGCAGGCGAGCGCAGCTACCTGCACGCCGCGGCGGAAACCATGCCGCGCGAAAAGCTGGCGCAGCTGCAGTTCGAACGGCTGCAGGCCACGCTGGCCAACGCCTACGCCAACGTCCCCCTGGTACACCAGCGACTGGACAAAGTGGGCGCGCGGCCGGCCGACATCCGCAGCCTGGACGACCTCGCGCGGCTGCCCTTCACCATCAAGACCGACCTGCGCGACCAGTATCCCTTCGGTCTGTTTGCCCGGCCGCACGAGCAACTGGCGCGGCTGCACGCCTCGTCGGGCACCACCGGCAAGCCCACGGTGGTCGGCTACACCCATGAGGACATCGACAACTGGGCCGACCTGATGGCCCGCTCGCTTTATTCCGCCGGGGTGCGCCGCGGCGATGTGGTGCACAACGCGTACGGCTACGGCCTGTTCACCGGCGGGCTCGGCGCGCACTACGGCGCCGAGCGCCTGGGCGCCGTGGTGGTGCCGGTGTCGGGCGGCGCGACCGAACGCCAGGTGGGCCTGATCATGGACTTCAAGGCGCGCGTGCTGTGCGCCACGCCCTCGTACGCGCTGGCGATCGCCGAGGTGGCCGAGCAGCAGGGCGTCGACCTGCGCAAGAGCGCCCTGCAGATCGGCATGTTCGGCGCCGAGCCCTGGAGCGCGGCCATGCGCCATGAGATCGAGGCGAGGATCGGCCTGAAGGCCGTGGACGTCTACGGCCTGTCGGAAATCATGGGTCCCGGCGTCGCCTGCGAGTGCGAGTGCCAGGACGGCCTGCACGGCTGGGAGGATCACTTCCTGTTCGAGGTGATCGACCCGGAGACCGGCAAGGTCCTGCCCGAGGGCGAGGCCGGCGAGCTGGTGATCACCACCCTGACCAAGCAGGCGCTGCCGATGCTGCGCTACCGCACGCGCGACATCACGCGGCTGACCACTGCGCCCTGCGACTGCGGCCGCACCCATGTGCGCATCCTGCGCATCACCGGCCGCAACGACGACATGCTGATCATCCGCGGTGTCAATGTGTATCCCTCGCAGATCGAGGCCGTGCTGATCGGACGCCCCAACATCGCGCCGCATTACCAGTTGGTGGTCGAGCGGCACGGCATCCTGGACCACGTCCGCGTCGAGGTCGAGGCCTTGCCGGGCACCGAGCCCGCGCTCTTCCCGGCGGTGGCGCGCGACGTCAGGCACCACATCAAGTCGATGGTGGGCATCACCACCGATGTCACGGTGCAGGTGCCCGGCACGGTGCCGCGCTCGCAGGGCAAGGCTGTGCGGGTGCGCGATTTGCGGCCGAAGGAGGCTTGAGATGTCAAAGCAGTTACTGAGCCTGAAAGTCAACGGTCGCACCCACGAGGTGGCGGCGCCAGGCAGCGCGTTGCTGCTGGAGGTGCTGCGCGACGAGCTTGGCTTTACCGGCACCAAGCAGGGTTGCGACGGCGGCGAATGCGGTGCCTGCACCGTGCTGGTCGATGGCCAGCCGCGGCTGGCCTGCATCACCCTGGCCGCCAGCGTGTCCGGCCGCGCCATCGAAACGATAGAAGGACTCGTCGAGTCCGGGCGCATGAGCCGGCTGCAGCAGGCCTTTCATGAGCACCTGGGCACCCAGTGCGGGTTCTGCACGCCCGGCATGGTGATGGCGGCCGAGGCACTGCTGCGCCGCGAGCCCAATCCGGGCGAGGCGCAGATCCGGGCCGCCCTGGCGGGCAACCTCTGCCGTTGCACCGGTTACGTGAAGATCATCGAATCGGTGCAGGCCGCCGCGGGAGCCACGTCATGAAGCGCGAGCCGCACGCAGTCGACCTGTCGGTCGCACCGCCCACCCGCTCGATCGGTGTCCGCACGCCGCTGGTGGACGGCATCGACAAGGTCACCGGCCGCGCCCGCTACACCGCCGATCTCCCGGTGGGCACCGTGCTGGTCGGCCTGATCGGACGCAGCCCGGTGGCCCATGGCGTCATCCGGTCGATCGACGCGACCCGTGCGCTGACGCTGCCCGGCGTGCGCGCGGTGATCACCGGGGAAGATTTTTCCGCGCCGTACGGCGTCATCCCGATCGCGCAGAACGAATGGCCGCTGGCGCGCGGCAAGGTGCGCTATCGCGGCGAGCCCTTGTTCGCTGTCGCCGCGGTCGATGAAACTTCAGCGCGCGCCGCTCTGGCCGCGGTCGTGGTCGAGTTCGACGAGTTGCCGGCGTTCTTCACGTCGGCCGAGGCCAGGGCCGAAGGCGCCGTGCTGCTGCACGACAACAAGCCCGGCAACCTCGAGCGGCAGGTCGAGCAGGACTTCGGCGACGTCGAAGCCGGCTTCGCAGCCGCCGACCTGGTGCTCGAGCGCTCTTACGAATGCGCCGAGGTCGCGCACGGGCAGATCGAACTCAATGCCACCATCGCGCAATGGGAACCGGAAGCGCAGCGCCTCACGGTGCAGTCGGTGACCCAGGTCCCGTATTACCTGCATCTGATGCTGGCGCAGACGCTGGGCATCGACGGTTCGCAGATTCGCGTGGTGAAGCCCTTCGTCGGCGGCGGTTTCGGGCATCGCGTGGAGCCGCTGAACTTCGAGATGGTCACGGCGGCGCTGGCCCGGGCCGCAGGCGGCACGGTGAAGCTGGAGCTGACGCGCGAAGAGGTGTTCCTCACCCACCGCGGCCGGCCGCAAAGCGACGTGCGGGTCAAGATCGGCCTGAAGCGCAGCGGCGAGATCACGGCGCTGGAAGCCGAAGTGGTGCAGCGCGGTGGCGCCTATGGCGGCTACGGCCTGGTCACCATCCTGTACGCCGGCGCGCTGCTGCATGCGCTGTACAAGGTGGGCGCGGTGCGCTACCGCGGTTTTCGCGTCTATACCAACCTGCCGCCTTGCGGCGCGATGCGCGGCCACGGCGCCGTCAACGTGCGCTTCGCGGTCGAATCGCTGCTCGACGAGATGGCCGGCCAGCTCGCGCTGGATCCCTTCGCCGTGCGCCGCGCCAATCTGATCGCGGCGCCGTACCGCACGCTGAACGACCTGCAGGTCAACTCGTACGGACTGCCGCAATGCCTGGACGCGGTCGAACAGGCTTCGGGCTGGCACGAGCGGCGCGGCAAGCTGCCGCCCGGACGCGGGCTGGGCATGGCCTGCTCGCATTACGTCAGCGGCTCGGCCAAGCCGGTGCACTGGAGCGGCGAGCCGCATGCCGTGGTCAACCTCAAGCTCGACTTCGACGGCGGCATCACCCTGCTCACCGGCGCTTCCGACATCGGCCAGGGTTCCACCACCCTGCTGACCCAGGTCGTGGCCGAGGTGCTGCTGCTGCCGATGGCGCGCATCCGCGTGATCTCCGCCGACAGTGCGCTCACGCCCAAGGACAACGGCTCGTACTCGTCGCGGGTTTCGTTCATGGTCGGCAATGCCGCACTGCGCGCCGCCGAGGCACTCAAGCGGGTGCTGGTGAACGCGGCCGCGAAAAAGCTGGAAGTCACGCCCGAGGAGGTGGAGTGGGGCGGCGAATCGTGCTGGGTGATCGGCACCGACCGGGTACTCGACTTCGCGCAGTGCGTGCAATTGGCGCTGGCCGAGTCCGGCACGCTGACTGTCAAGGGTGCCTGGTCGACACCGCCCGAAACCCAGGGCGGCAAATTCCGCGGGGCCGCGGTCGGCTCGACCGCGGGCTTCAGCTACGCGGCGCAGGTGGTCGAGGTGCAGGTGGACGAGGACACCGGCGCGGTGCGCGTCGTGAAGGTCTGGGTCGCGCACGACTGCGGCCGCGCGCTCAACCCCATGGCCGTCGAGGGCCAGGTGCAGGGCGCGGTGTGGATGGGCATGGGTCAGGCGCTGTCGGAAGAAACGCAGTACCACGAGGGCCTGCCCTTGCGCGCCAACCTGCTCGATTACCGGATCCCGACGATCGCCGAGTCGCCGCCGATCGAGGTGACCCTGGTCGAGAGCATGGACCCGCTGGGCCCGTTCGGTGCCAAGGAGGGCAGCGAGGGCGGCTTGCACGGATTCCCGCCGGCGCTCACCAGCGCCATCGCGGATGCGCTGGGGCTGCGCCTGGCCGCGCTGCCGGTCACGCCCGACCGCGTCTTCGATGCGCTGCAGGCGCGCCGCCGCGAACAGCGCCGGAAAGCGGCTCCGCGCACCCTGAAGGAGTCCGTCTGATGCATGCCCTGCCCGAGTTCACGCTGCGGCGTCCCACCACAGCGGCCGAGGCGGCCGCGTTGCTGGACAGCGAACCCAAGGCCCGCCTCGTCGCCGGCGGAACCGACCTGCTGCCCAACTTGCGCCGCGGGCTGGAGCACCCGGCCATGCTCATCGATCTGTCGGGCCTGCGCGATTTCGCGGCGGTCACGGCCGGTGCGGATGGCGGTCTCACGCTCGGCGCCGGGTTGACCCTCAGCGCCCTGGCCGACGACCCCGCCATCGCGGCCCGGCTGCCGGCACTGGCCGATGCCGCGCGCGCCGCCGCCGGCCCCGGCCACCGCAGCGCCGCCACGCTGGGCGGCAACCTGTGCCAGGACACGCGCTGCGTGTTCTACAACCAGAGCGAGTGGTGGCGCGCCGCCAACAGCTATTGCCTCAAGCGCGGCGGCACCACCTGCCACGTCGCGCCGCAGGGCGAGCGCTGCCATGCCGCTTTCAGCGGCGACCTGGCGCCGGTGCTGCTGGTGGTGGGCGCGCAGGTCGAATTGCAGTCGGCGCGCGCAACGCGCTGGTTGCCCCTGGCGCAGCTGTACCGCGACGACGGCGCCGCCCACCTCACGCTGGCGCCGGGCGAACTGCTGATCCGGGTGCGGATACCGGCACCCGCGCGCGGCCTCGTCTGCGGCTACCGCAAGGCGAGGGTGCGCGAGGCCATGGACTTTCCGCTGGCGGCGGTGGCGGTCGCGCTGGTGCTGCAGCAGGGACGCATCGTCACGCTGAACATCGCCCTGTCGGGCACCAATGCCCACCCGCTGTTGCTGGCGGGTACGCAAGCGCTGGCGGGCGAAGCCATCGATGCCAACCTGCTCGCCCGTGTGGCCAAGCTGGTGCAGCAACAGGTCAGCCCCATGCGCAGCACCGTCACGCCGTCGAACTACCGGCGCCAGGTGGCCTCCGCGCTGACGCAACGGCTGTTGCGCGAACTGGGCGGCGGCTAGGCCGTGCCGTCCCGTCCTGCCGAGCCGGCACCCTACCGAGGAAACGCGATGCAATGTCCCCAATGCCATGCCCCGCTGGACGATGCGGACAAAGGCCCCCTGGTTTGCTGCGCGGGTGCGGCGCGGCAGTGGCATTGCCGCCAGTGCGGCGGCTTGAGCGAGGCCTTCGCCTTTCCCTATCGCCGCTGCCAGGTCTGCGGTGGCGAGCTGGTGCTGCGCGACGGATCGAAGGGACCGGGGGCGGCATCGTTGATGGCGATTCGCACCGCCTTCGAGATCGAGCTGGGCGGGCGCGCGTTCTACCAGCGCGCGGCAGTGGAGTCCAACGATCCGCGGCTGGAGGCGCTGTTCCGCCGCTTCGCGGTGATGGAAGGCGAGCACATGGAACGGCTGTCGCGCCGTTATCACGTGGCCGACATCCCGCCCAGCGTGCCCGAGTTCCGGGTCGAGCTGGCCGCGCTGTTCGCGGGCGTCGAGCATAGACCGCAGGATGCGGACAACCTGTTCCGTATCGCCATCGCGCTGGAACAACGCGCGGCCGGCTTCTTCGCCAGCCGTGCCACCCTGGCGCCGCCGGGATCCGCCGAGCGCCAGCTGTACCAGGAGCTGGCCGAGGAGGAACGCGAACATGCGCAGACGCTGTCCGACGAATACCAGCGCTGGCGCCAGGACGAGCCCGCGGCCGCGCTCGCCGAACGGGCGCTCGTCCAGGGCCGGCGGGCGGCCGCGGCGGCCGAACCCCTCAACGCGGCGGTGCTGCTGCTCGCGCAGCAGACCGATCCCGACCGCATCGCGCTCGTCTGCGGCGAACAGCTGTTGACGTATGGCGAGTTGCGCGACCGGGTGGCGCGAGCGGCGGGCGTCTGGCACGACCGCGGCCTGATGCCCGGCGACCGGGTGGCGATCAAGCTGCCCGATGGCATCGACTGGGTGGTCGCGTTCCTGGGCACGATCTGGGCCGGCGGCGTGGCGGTGGCGGTGAATCCGCAGATTCCGGCGCCGGATTGGCAGTACATCCTGGAGGAGGCCGGCTTCAACGTCATCGTCGCCGAGTCGGATGCGGACACGCCCTCGCCCTGGCGCGAGCGCGTCATCCTGGTCGAGGAAGGCCGCCGCGCTGTCGCGGACGCCAGGCCGGCCGCCCCGTATTGGGTCGATGCGGATACGCCGGCTTTCTGGTGCCATTCCTCGGGCACCTCCGGCAAGCCCAAGGCGGTGGTCCACCGGCACGGTTTCGCGCGCGAGATCGAGCGCGTTTCGCGCGAACGCCTGGGCATCACGGCCGCCGACCGGCTGTTCGCGACCTCGCGGCTGTTCTTTTCCTATCCGCAGACCAACAGCCTGTTCGCCGGCCTGAAGATCGGCGCCACGGTCATCCTCGATCCGCAATGGCCCACGGCCGAGTCGGCCGCCGCCACGGTGGCGAAGACGCGTCCGACCGTGTTCTTCAGCGTGCCGTCGCTGTATCGCAACCTGCTGCACGCCGGCCTGGCGCCCTCGCTCGTGGCCTCCGGTGTCAGGGCCTGCGTGTCGGCCGGCGAGACCCTGCCGGCCAGCCTGCGCGACGCCTGGCAGGCCGCCACCGGCATCGGCATGGTGGACGGCTACGGCGCCTCCGAAACGCTGGTGCTGGTGCTCACCGGCAAGGCGGGCGACGACGGGCTGCTGCCTTCGCCCGGCGTCGAGGTGCACCCGCTCGACCCGGAGGCCGCGGCGTCCGGCATCCCGACCCGCTTGCGCATTCGCGTGTCGACCCTGGCCCTGGGCTACCTGGATCGCCCGGCGGCGCAGGCCGAGACTTTCCGCGACGGCGCGTTCTGCCCGGCCGACCTGTTCCTGCGCACCGAGGGCGGCGGCTGGCGCTTTGCCGGCCGGGAAGACTCGCTGATCAAGATCAAGGGCCGCTGGGTCAACCTGGTCGAACTCGAGGAGCGTCTGGCCGCAGGAACACCCGGGCTGCTCGAAGCCGGCGGCGTGTGCGTGCCCGACCAGGACGGGGTGGACAGCGTCAACCTGTTCTTCGTGGCCCGCGAGGGCCAGGCCGCGGAAGTCGAGCGCGTGCTGCGCGAGCGCGCCGCGGCCCTGCCGCCCTACCAGCGGCCGAGTGCCATGCATGCGATCGAGGCGCTGCCGCGCACGCCCACCGGCAAGCTGCTGCGGCGCAAGCTCGCCGAAATGATTCCGTTGACCGGAGCGCGTCTGTCATGACCATGCCCACGGCCGCGCCCCTGGTCCAGACCGCGCGCAACGCAGGCGTGTTCACGCTCACGCTGGCGCGGTCGCCCGTCAACGCGCTCGACGATGCGTTGGTCGGCGCGATCGAGGCGGCGCTCGAAGCGGCCTGCGCCGACCCCGAAGTTTCGGTGCTGCACCTGCGCAGCGCGTGCCGGGTGTTCTGTGCCGGCGCTGACCTGGCACTGATGCGCCAGAGCATCGCGACACCGGACGGGCTGGAGCGGATGCTGGAGCTGGTGGCCCGCCTGCAGCGACTGGCGGTTCGTCTGGAAGAAGCGCCGCTGGTGACGCTGGCCGAACTCAGCGGTGCGGCCCTGGGCGGAGGGTTCGAGATGGCGCTGGCCTGCGACCTGCGCATCGCCGCGCACGAGGCCCGGCTCGGACTGCCGGAGGCGGGGCTGGGCCTGCTGCCTGCCGCGGGCGGGACCCAGCGCCTGACCCGTCTGGTCGGTCCCGGGTTGGCCAGGCGCCTGATCCTGGGCGCGGAGACCGTGGACGGCGCCACGGCCGAGCGGCTCGGACTGGTGCAGTGGTCACTGCCGCGCGCCGAGCTGGCGGATGCGGCACGGGCCCTGGCCGAGCGCATCGCCGCCATGCCGCGGCAGGCGATTGGCGCCGCCAAGCAATGCATCGCCGCCGCGCAGGACAGCGCGCGCGACGGTTTCGCCGAAGAACTCGCCCACACCCGTGGCCTGTACCAGCATCCGGACACGCGCAAACGCGTGGCCGCCTTTCTGGCCCGCAGCCGCTGAGCCTTTTCCCGACTTTTTTCATCCAGGAGAGAACACCATGAAGCTCGATCAACGCACCGCCCTCATCACCGGCGCCGCGTCCGGAATCGGCCGCGCCACGGCGCAGGCCTTCGCGCAGGCCGGCGCCCGCGTGCTGCTGGCCGATATCGACGAGGCCAACGGGGCGAAAGCCGCCGCGGAACTGAAGGCCGGCGGCTACGACGCCGAGTACCTGAACGTGGACCTGACCCGCGCGGCCTCCATCGAGGCATTGGCCGGCAGCGTGCTGCAGCGGTTCGGGCCGCCGGACGTGATCGTCAACGGCGCGGGCTGGGGCAAGAACCACCCGTTCTGGGAGGGCACGCCGGACCTGTGGGAGAAAATGATCGCGCTCAACTTCGTCGGCCCCATGCAACTGGTCAAGGCCTTGATTCCGGCGATGAAGGAACGCGGCAGCGGCCGGATCGTCAACGTCGCCAGCGATGCCGGCCGCGTCGGCAGCCTGGGCGAAACCGTGTATTCGGGAGCGAAGGGTGGGCTGATCGCCTTCACCAAGTCGCTGGCGCGCGAGGTGGCGCGCTACCAGATCAACGTCAACTGCGTCTGCCCCGGCCCGACCGACACCCCGTTGATGGCAGCCGTGCCCGACAAGGTGAAGGAGGCGCTGACCAAGGCGATCCCGTTCCGCCGCCTGGGCCGGCCGGAAGAAGTGGCGGACGCGATCCTGTTCTTTGCCAGCGACCGCGCCCGCTACATCACCGGGCAGGTGCTCAGCGTGAGCGGCGGCCTGACCATGGCCGGCTGAACGATCGACCAGCGAGCACGCGCCGTGAACTATTCATTGCCTGAATTCCTTGCCCACGCGATCGCGCTGGAGAACGAGTCCGCGGAGCGCTACCTCGAACTGGCCGACATGATGGAAGCCCATCGCAACGATGCGGTTTCGGCGCTGTTCCGCGACATGGTCCACTATTCGCGGCTGCACCACACCTCGATCGTCGAACGCGCCCAGGGCGTGACGTTGCCGCGGTTGCGGTCGTGGGAGTATCGCTGGAGCCTGCCGCCGGAGGCCGGGGGCGAAGAGGCCTTCGACTACACGCTCGATGCCTACAACGCGCTGCGGTATGCGCGCGAAAACGAAGTGCGCGCGATGGAGTACTACACCAGCGTCGGCCTGCACTCGACCGAGCCCGAAGTGAAGCGGCTGGCGGCGGAATTCGCCGCCGAGGAAACCGAACACGTGGCCGCGCTCGACGACTGGCTGGCCCGCACGGCGCGGCCATCGGCCACGTGGCAGGACGATCCGGACCGGTCTGCCCCGGTGTAATGGCCCTTGGCAATGCAGACCGAGCCGATGCTTCTCAACCCGATCGCCGCGCTATTCGCACAGGCGGCGGATGTCCTCCGGCACCGGGATGGCATGGATGCGCCGGCGGTCCACCGCATCGCGCACGACGAACACGCGGGTTTCCAGGCTCTCGCAGATCAGGTCCTCGCCGCGCGTGACGGTGTGCTTTTGCAGAAAGACCTTGGCGCGCCATTCCTGGACGGTGGTCGTGATGGTCAGCCGCTCGCCGTAGGTCGCGCTCTTGACGAACTTGGCATGGTGCTCGAGCAGCGGCGTGCCGATGATCCCGGTCGTCGCTTCCAGCTCATGCCAGGGCGGCACGCCCCAGGTCATGAAGAAGTGCAGCGAGGCCGCGTCCATCCAGCGGTGGTAGCGCGGAAAGAATACGATCCCCGCTGGGTCGCAGTCGCCGAAACGGATTTCGACGTTCATTGTCGTGGTCTTGCCCATTGCGGATCCCAGAGTTTTCTCGGTGAATTTTATGTTGCAGCGTCCGATGGGCCCGAAACCATGGGCCTGACGCCGCAACGCACAGCTTTCAACACAACCCAGGAGTGAATCGATGAAGCGTATCCAGCTCGCGAACTACAAAGCGACCCATTTCGGCTATTCGGTCGACGGCAAGGTCGCCACCATCACGCTGAACCGTCCCGAGCGCAAGAACCCGCTCACCTTCGAGTCCTACCAGGAACTGGGCGATCTGTTCCACGAGATGGTGTACGCCAGCGACATCAAGGCCGTGGTGTTCACCGGCTCGGGCGGCAACTTCTGCTCGGGCGGCGACGTGCACGAGATCATCGGTCCGCTGGTCAAGATGGACATGCCCGAGTTGCTGCAGTTCACCCGCATGACCGGCGACCTGGTCAAGGCCATGCGCGCCTGCCCGCAGCCGATCGTCGCGGCCATCGACGGCGTCTGCACCGGCGCCGGCGCGATGATCGCCTGCGCTTCCGACATGCGGGTGTCCACCGCGCGCAGCAAGCTGGCCTTCCTGTTCGTGCGCGTCGGGCTGGCCGGCGCCGACATGGGAGCCTGCACATTGCTGCCGCGACTGATCGGGCTGTCGCGCGCGGCCGACCTGCTGTACACCGGCCGCGTGGTGGGCGGCGAAGAGGCCGAGCGCTTCGGCTTCTGGAACCGCCTGGTCGAACCGGACGCGGTGCTCGCCACGGCAACCGCACTGGCCAGGGAACTTGCCGACGGCCCGACCTTCGGCCATGCGATGACCAAGACGATGCTGTGGCAGGAATGGAGCGCGGGGCTGGGCGAGTGCATCGAGGCCGAGGCGCAGGCCCAGGCCATCTGCATGCAGACCAAAGACTTCGAGCGCGCCTACCACGCGTTCGCCAGCAAGCAGAAGCCGGTCTTCCAGGGTGATTGATGGACAACGCTCGCTGACGGGCCCGGAACAGCCGCCGCCTTGCTCGCCCGTTGACGGTGCGATGCCGGTGACCCGCCGTGCCGCGCCGCTGCAATGGCACGACGGCGAGGCGGCGCACATCGACGTGCGCGGCCTGCCGCCGCCGCAACCGCTGGTCGCGATCTTGCGGCTGGTGCACTCGCTTCCCGAGGGCAAGACACCGGTGATCGTGCATCACGACCGCGACCCGGTGATGCTGTACCCCGAGCTGGACCAGATCGGCTGGAGGGCCGAACGCATGACGTCGCCCGCCGGCGAAGTCCGTTTGCTGCTGCGGCGAGCGCCGTGAGCCGGGGCGGGGCGTTCCTGGGCGATGCGCGCAGCCGGCTGTTGCCGGCCTCGATTCCGCTGCGCTTCTTCGGCGCCGCCGTTCTGTTTCATCTGCTGGCCTGGCTGGTGCTGGCTGCCGCCGCCGCGCAGTGGCTGGGTTTTGGCGGCGGGCTCGGCTGGCCCCTGGCGGCGCTGCACCTGTTGACGCTGGGCGTGTTCGGCATGACGGCATTGGGTGCGGGGGCCCAGTTGCTGCCGGTCGCGACGCGCCAACCCGCGCCGGCTGCGCGCTGGCTGGCCGCCATCTGGTGGCTGTACACACCGGGGGTGGCGGTGCTGGCGCTCGGCATGGGACTGGCGCAGCCGCGCTGGCTTGCCGCCGGCGCCGTGGCGGTGGGGCTGGCGTTCGCAGCCTGGGGCGCGCTCATGCTGCGCCACCTGGTCGGTGCGCGCGGCATGCCCGGGGTGGTGGCTCATGGCTGGGCCGCTCTGGCCGCGCTGGCGGTGGTGCTGGCCAGCGCCCTGTCCCTGGCCGGAACCTGGCTGGGCCTGCCGGTACCCAGCCGCGAAATCACGTTGGCGCTGCACCTCGTGTTCGCGCCGTATGGCTTCATGGGCCTGCTGGCGCTCGGGCTGTCGTACATCCTGGTGCCCATGTTCGCGCTGGCCGAGGCGCCGGCCGAGCGCTGGCAGTTGACTTCGTGCGCCCTGGCCGTGGCGGCGCTGGTGCTGGCCGGGCTGGCCGCCTTCGGCTGGGCGCCGGTCCCCTTGCGCGTCGCCGCGTTGCTGGCGGCAGCCGGGGCGGTCTCATTGCATCTGTGGCTGATGGCCAAGGCCCTGCGCACCGGCATGCGGCGCGAACTCGGCCGCTCCTTCCAGCTGGTGAAGATCGGCTGGGCCGGCCTCGCGGCCAGCCTGGGGCTGGGGCTGGCTCTGGTGCTGGAGCTGCCGTTGCCGCGGCTGGCCATCGGGTTCGGCCTGTGCCTGATCGGCGTCTGGCTGCTCAGTTTTCTGCTCGGCATGCTGCAGCGCATCCTGCCGTTCCTGGGTGCCATGCATGCGGCCGGCACCGGGCGGCGGCCGCCCACACCTTCCGCCCTGACCGATGACCGGGCCTTGCGCATGCACTTCATCTGCCATGTCGCCGCGCTGGCCGGCCTGGCGCTGGCCGTGGCCGCCGACAGCTGGCGGCTCGCGTCCGCCGCTGCGACCGTCGGCGCCGTCGGCGCGTTGGCGTTCTGTCTCTTTTACGTGACGCTGTTGACGCGCCTGCAAAGGGCTGGAACTTGAGCTAGCTCAAAAAGGGGCTGCTTTATTTCGGTAATCTAGTACCAGAATACCACACGATCGCACGCCATGAGTTCAAGCCAGGTCAGCCGCATTCTGGACGAGGAGCACCGCAACAACATCGCGTTGCTCGGCAAGGTCGAGCAGGCCCTGGGCCGCGCGCCGCGCTTCGAAGCCGGCATCGCCGGCCTCATCGGCCAGTTCGTGCGCGCCCTCGAGCACGACGTCGACCGGCATTTCCTGTTCGAGGAGGAGCAGCTCTTTCCGCGCATGACCGAGGCCGGCGACGGCGGCATGGCCGCGCTGCTCGCCGAGGAACACGCTGCGATCCGCGAGGTCGCCGCCGAGTTGCTGCCGCTGGCGCGAATGGCCGCCGCCGGCGCGATCGACGAGGCGAACTGGAGCGCGCTGCGGCGCACCGCGCTGGAGCTGGTCGAACGCCAGGTCGCGCACATCCAGAAGGAAACCATGGCGCTGTTGCCGCTGCTCGACGATCTGCTCGACGAGGCGGATGACCGCGAACTGGCCTTCGCCTACGCCGCAACCTGACCGAAGAGGGGTAAGTCCATGACCACAACCGCAGTCGCCGAGCAAGCGCTCACCATCCGCCCCCTGACACGCGAAGATCTTGCGGCCGTGGTGGCCATCGACGCGGCCATCGAGGGCCGCTGGCGGCGCAACTACGTCGAGCGCCGCCTCGCCGCCGCGTTGCGCGAGCCGGCACTGCATGCACAGTTCGCCGCCTGCGACGGCAAGGGGCTGGCCGGGTACGCCCTGGCGCGGGTGCTCGAGGGCGAGTTCGGTCGCACCGAGCCGGGCCTGCGGCTGGAGATGATGGGGATGCGCGCCGACGCGCGCGGTCACCACGGCGGCGCCCGCCTGTTCCAGGCGTTGTCCGACTGGGCCCGCCGCCACGGCATCCGCGACGTGCGCACATCCGCGAGCTGGCGCGACGCCGAAATGCTGCGCTGGCTCGACTCCGTGGGCTTCCGGCTGGCGCCGAAATTCATCCTGGACACCGCGCTGGACGAGGCCGCCCCGCCGGCGGCCGACGCAGCTCTCACGGTACCGGCCGGACACGGGCCGGGCAACGAGGTCAATTTCGGTGCGAACCAAGCCAACGACAACGAGCGGCTGGCGCTCGAGCAGCCGGAAGTGCGTCCCATGCGGCCGGAGGATCTGCGCGAGATCGTGCGCATCGACCACGCCATCACCGGGCGCGACCGCAGCGACTACATCGGTGCGCGGCTGGCCGAAGCCATGGGCGACTCGCCGATCCGGGTTTCGCTGGCGGCGCGGCTCGACGGCGCGATCATCGGCTTCGTGATGGCGCGCGCCGACCTCGGTGACTTCGGCCGCACCGAACCGGTGGCGGTCGTCGACACGATCGGCATCGATCCCGAGTACGAGCACCGCAATGTCGGCCGGGCGCTGATGGCACAGCTGTTCGCCAACCTCGGCGCGCTTCAGGTCGAACGGGTGGAGACCGTGGTGGCCTCGACCGATGCGGCGCTGCTGGGCTTCTTCCAGCGCACCGGCTTGCAGCCGTCGCAACGTCTGGCATTCGCACGCCGGCTCGACCGGGCCTGACGGCGCGGCGACCCGGCCATCTCTCGCGAGCGCGAGGCCATCGCGTTCGATGACCGCTCGGAATCAGTTGGGGTTTAACCTATTCAAGGGGAACCTGGAAGCAATGACACTGATCCTATGTGCGCCTATGGCGTGCCCGCCTTCTTCAACCTTACCGGAAGCAACAGCATGAGTCCGAAAAAGCAAATGGTCGCCATGACCCTGGCCGCAGTCCTCGCCGGCTCCGCGTGGGCTGCGGATCCCGTCAAGATCGGCCTCGTGCTGCCCATGTCGGGGCCGTTCGCGGCCTATGGCAAGCAGATCGAGCACGGCGTGAAGCTCTACCTGACAGTCAATGGCGACACCTTCGGCGGACGCAAGGTCGAACTCATCGTGAAGGACGACAGCCCCGGCACCTCGGGCGATGTCAGCAAGCGGCTGGCGCAGGAGCTGGTGGTGAAGGACAAGGTCGACATCCTGGCCGGGTTCGGCCTGACGCCGTCGGCCTTTGCGGTGGCGCCGTTGGCCACCGAGGCGAAGAAGCCGATGGTCGTAATGAACGCCGCGACCTCCTCGGTCACGACCAAGTCGCCTTACATCGTCCGCACGTCGATGACCCTGCCGCAGAATTCGGCGCCGATCGCCACCTGGGCGGCCAAGAACAAGATCAAGAACGTCTTCACCCTGGTGGCCGACTACGGCCCCGGCCATGACGCCGAAGCCCAATTCAAGAAGACCTTCACCGCGGCCGGCGGGCAGATCGTCGGCGAAGTGCGATCCCCGGTCATGAACCCCGACTTCGCGCCGTTCCTGCAGAAGATCAAGGACACCAAGCCCGACGCCGTCTTCATCTTCCTGCCGCCCGGCGCCGAGACCATCGCGTTCATGAAGGGCTTTGCCGAGCGCGGCCTGGGGAAGGCCGGCATCCGGCTGATCTCGACCGGCGACCTGCCCGACGAGGACATCCTGGACGCCATCGGCGACTCGGCGATCGGACTGGTCACCGCGTTCCACTACTCGGAGGCGCACAACTCGCCCGAGAACAAGGCCTACACCGCCGCCTATTACAAGGCCTATCCGAAGGACCGGCCGAACTTCATGTCGGTGGGCGGTTATGACGGCATGCACCTGATCGCCGCGGTCCTGAAGAAGACCAACGGCAACACCGACGCCGACAAGTTCATCGAAGCCGCCAAGGGCATGAAGTGGATCAGTCCGCGCGGGCCGATCAGCATCGACCCGGCCACGCGCGACATCGTGCAGACCGTCTACATCCGCAAGACCGAGCGGGTCAACGGCAAGCTGCAGAACGTCGAGTTCGACCAGATCCCCGATTTCAAGGACCCGGGCAAGCAATGACGCGCCCGTGCCCGGCCGCCTGATCCAGCGCGGCCGGCCGCGCCGGCATCAAACGCACCCATGACGGTTCTCTTCGACGGCATCGCATCGGGCGTTCTGCTGTTCCTGATCAGCGTCGGTTTGTCGGTCACGCTGGGGTTGATGAATTTCGTCAACCTTGCGCATGGGGCGTTTGCGATGCTGGGCGGCTATGTCTGCGTCGTCATGTTGAACCGCTTCGGCATTCCATTCCTGGCGGCCCTGCCGATCGTGGTGGTGGTGTCGGCGCTGGCCGGGGTCGTACTGGAGCGAACGCTCTACCGGCGCCTCTATGGCGCCTCGCCGCTGGATCAGGTGCTGTTTTCCATTGGCCTGGTCTTCGTGTCGATTTCCAGCGCCAACTATTTCTTCGGTGCCCAGCAGCAGCCGTTGCAGCTGCCGGCGATGCTGTCCGGCCAGTTTCATCTGCCCGGCGTCGACGTGGGTGTCTACCGCCTGTTCCTCATCGTCGTCGGCCTGGCGCTGGCCCTGGGCTTGCAGTGGATGGTCGCCGGGACGCAATTCGGCGCCAGGCTGCGCGCTTCGGTGGACAACCCGAGGGCCGCGCGCGGCCTGGGAATCGATGTCGACCGCGTGTTCGCGGCCACCTTCGCGCTCGGCTCGGCCCTGGCCGGCCTGGGCGGCGCGCTCGGTGTCGAGATGCTGGGCATGGACCCGGGGTTTCCGGTCAAGTACATCGCCTACTTCCTGATCGTGGTCGCCGTGGGCGGCATCGGCAACATCAAGGGCTCGCTGTATGCGTCCCTGCTCCTGGGCATCTGCGATGTCGCGGGCAAGTACTACGTGCCGCAGGTCGGAGCCTTCGTGATCTACGCGGTGATGGTGGTCACGCTGGTGTTCCGCCCGCAGGGCCTGTTCGGCCGCGCGGCCGCGAGATAGGGCTGGCCATGGATTCCCCTTCCGGTGATCGTCTCGATGCAGGGCCACTGCGCGCCGCGTCGCGCTGGCGCAAGCCGGAGCTCGCGTTCTGGCTCCTTCCCGTCGCCGCCTACTTCGTATTCCCGGACGATCTCGCGCTGCTGTCGCAGATCGCGATCACCGCGCTGTTCGTGGTTTCGCTGGACCTGATCCTGGGTTACGCGGGCATCGTCTCGCTCGGCCATGCCGCCTTCTTCGGCGTCGGCGCCTATGCGGCAGGGCTGCTGGCCAAGTACGGCTGGGGCGATCCCCTGCTGGGCCTGGTCCTGGCGGGTCTGGCGGCCGCTGTGGTCGGCTTCATCACGAGCTTCCTGGTGCTGCGCGGCGCCGACCTGACGCGGCTGATGGTCACGCTGGGCGTGGCGTTCATGCTGTACGAACTGGCCAACAAGCTCACCAGCATCACCGGTGGCCTGGACGGGCTGCAGGGCATCGAGGTGAAACCCCTGTTCGGCCGCTTCGCATTCGACATGCTCGGCAAGACGGCGTACATCTATAGCGTCGGTGTGCTGTTCCTGCTGTTCTGGATCGCACGCCACATCGTTCATTCGCCGTTCGGCTTGTCGCTGCGGGGCATCCACCAGAACGTGTACCGCATGCCGGCGCTGGGAACGCCGGTCAACGCGCGCCTGGTCGCCATCTACACGGTGGGCGCCGCCTATGCCGGCATCGCCGGCGCCCTGCTCACCCAGACCACCCAGTTCGTCTCGATCGACGTGTTGAGCTTCTCGCGCTCGGCCGGGCTGCTGCTGATCCTGGTGCTGGGCGGCGCGGGCTGCCTCTACGGCGGAATGCTGGGCGCCATCGCCTTCATGACCGCGCAGAACTTCCTGTCGGACCTGAATCCGCAGTACTGGCAGTTCTGGCTGGGGCTGCTGCTGATCTTCGTCGTGCTGTTCGCGCGCGAAGGCATCATGGGCGCCTTGCGCGCCCTGTCTGCACGGATGCGAAAGGGTCGACCTTGAGCTCCGTCCTGCAGACGCGCAACCTCTTCAAGAAGTTCGGCGGGTTCGTCGCCACCAACAACGTCAATCTCAACGTCGCCGCCGGCGCGCGCCATGCGCTGATCGGCCCGAACGGCGCCGGCAAGACCACCCTGATCAATCTGCTGACGGGGTTTCTCGAGCCCACGTCGGGCTCCGTCGTCCTGAACGGCGACGATGTCACGCGGCGGTCCCAGCATCAACGCGTCAAGCTCGGCCTGGCGCGCACGTTCCAGATCAACCGGCTGTTCGCGGACATGACGGTGCTCGAATCCGTCACACTGGCGGCGTGCGAGCAGCGGGGCATAGGCGCGCGGTTCTGGCGGCCGGTCGGCTCCCATGGCGAGGCCATCGACGATGCCGCGGCGCTGCTGGCCCAGCTGCGCCTGCTCGACGTTGCGCACTTTCAGACCCGGGATCTGGCTTATGGCAAGCAGCGCCTGGTCGAGATCGCCTTGGCGCTCGCGGCCAGGCCGAGCGTGTTGCTGCTCGATGAGCCTGCGGCCGGGGTGCCGACCGAGGAAAGCCGCGAGCTGCTCGAAACCATTGCCCAGCTGCCCCGGGACGTGTCCATCGTTCTCATCGAGCACGACATGGATCTGGTCTTTCGTTTTGCCGACCGGATTTCGGTGCTGGTCGGCGGCTCGCTGCTGGCCGAGGACGTGCCCGAGGCGATCGCCGCCGATCCGCGTGTCCAGGAAGTCTATCTGGGCGAGGCTGGTCATGGCTGAGTTGCTCGAACTCGATGGCGTCTGGGCCGGCTATGGCAACGCGACGGTGCTGGAGGACATCTCGTTCAGTCTTGCGGCCGGCGGCAGCCTGGCGCTGCTCGGGCGCAACGGCATGGGCAAGTCCACCTTGCTGGCCACGCTGATGGGCGCGACGCGCCAGTCGCGCGGCACGATCCGCTTCGACGGACAGAACCTGGGCGTCGTGCCCAGCCACCGTCGCGCGCATGCCGGCCTGGGTTGGGTGCCACAGGAGCGCGACATCTTTGCCTCGCTGACAACGGAAGAGAACCTCAAGGTGGTGGCGCGCCCGGGTCCATGGGACCTGAAGCGGGTCTACGCGACTTTTCCCCGGCTGGCCGAACGCAGCGCCAACATGGGCAATCAGCTCTCGGGCGGCGAGCAGC
>DIZF01000001.1:121205-134960 GCA_002427815.1 Ramlibacter tataouinensis | reverse complement strand
CCGCTGGAGGGACTGGCGCCGCTGATCGTCAAGGAGCTGCTGGCGATCATCGGGCAGATGGTGCGCGAGGGCGGCATGGCGTTCATCCTGGTCGAACAGCATGCCCACCAGATTCTCCCGATCACGCAGGAGGCGATCGTGCTCGAACGAGGGCGCGTCGTGCATCACGGGCGCAGCGATGCGCTGGCGGCCGACCCCAGCGTGCTGAACCGCTGGCTGGGCGTCGCGGCGAACCTCACCCGCTAGCGGGGGGCTTGCGCCCTGGTCGCCGAGCTGCCGGATCTCCGGCGGAATCGGCAGGGCGGCTTGGTCCCCGCTCAGGCCTTCTGCGCCAGCACCAGGTAGCCCTTCGGGTCATGCTGGTCGTCGAGCAGGACCGAGACCTGAAAGTCCGTCTTTTCGCCACCGGTGGCCACCACGTGGTGCCGGGGGCCTCGCGCCACCGCCTCCTGAGTGAGCGACGCAGTGGCGCCTTTCCAGCCGATCCCCTTCAGGATGTCGCGGATATCGGCGCCGCCGACGTTCTCCATGCGCAGGCCCAGCACCTGGGCGACGGAGGGGGTGGCGTAGGAGACGCGATAGTCCAGGTCCGACGCCAGGACAGCGGTGCCGGTCATCGAACGCAGGATATTGGCGAGCAGCAGCTCTTCGTCGATGGCCTGTGCGGCCTGCGCCAGGGTGCGCGCCTGCAGGTCGACCATTTCCTTCAGATAGGTCACGTAGTCGCCCTCCAGCCCGCGTGCGACCTCATGATGCGTGAGCAGGCCGCAGGCGACACCCCCGTCGTCAGTCACCACGAGACGGCGAATGTGCGCATGCTCCATGGTCTTCACCGCCGCTGGCAGCGGTTTGCGGGGCCTCACGGTGATGACCGGCGTGTGCATGGCCTCGTACAGGGTAAGTTGCTCGGGGTGCGGGTCCTGGTTGCACAGACGAACGATGTCGCGCTCGGTCAGTATTCCGACGGCATGGCCCAGCGCACCGACCACGACGACGCAGCTCTGATGTTGTTCGACCATCTGCTTGAGCGCGTCGGCGACCTCCGCGGACGGCGGCAGCCTGCAGAACTCGGTGCTCATCACGCTGCCTACATCCTTGAAGTTCGTGTAGTACTCGACCCCGAAGTTGCGCATCATGTCGCCTTCGCTGGCGATGCCAAGGACATGTCCCGCCCCGTCTGTCACGGCCAGGTGCCGGATGCCGCGACCGGTCATCAGGTGATAGGCGTCGATGCAACTGGTTTCCGCGCCCACCGTGATCACTGGCGAGTGCATCAGGTCGATGCACCTGAGCGCCTTGAACTCGGCCTTGGCGTGCAAGGTGTGCACGATGTCGCGTTCGGTAATGATTCCGAGAATCAGCTCGTTCTCGATGACCAGCACCGAGCTGACCGAGTGACTCTGCATCAGCGCCAACGCTTCCAGTGCGGTCTGCCCGGTGCCGACCTGGCAGACCTTGCAGGTCATGACTGCGGAAACGAGTTTGCGGCCGATATTCATCCGGATATTTTCTCCCCCGCGCACCGCGTGGGGCCGCGCGTCGCGTGCCAGTGGCCGGCCGCTTCCGTGTTCCCTTGATTTCCCTCAAAGTCGCAGGGGCATTGGCACTCCGCGTTATCCCTTGGTAGCGGGATCGGTCGCTATCCCATTCTGGTTGGCAGCCAGAGCGCAAGGATCGGGAAGCTGATCAGGATGACCAGCCGCAGGATGTCGGTGGCGACGAAAGGCAGCACGCCCTTGAAGATGGTGGTGAAGCTCACGTCATGCACCACGCTCTTGATCACGAACACGTTCATGCCCACCGGGGGATGGATCAGGCCCAGTTCGACGGTCATCACGATGATGATGCCGAACCAGATCGGGTCGAAGCCCAGGTGCGTGATCACCGGGAAGATGATGGGCACGGTGAGGATGATCATTGCCATCGCGTCCATCAGGCAGCCCAGCACCAGGTACATCAGCATGATCATCGCCAGCACGCCGTAGCGTCCGACGCCCAGCCCGGTGAGGAATACGGTGAGCTTTTGCGGGCTCTGCGTGATGGTGAGGAAATAGCCGAACAGCAGGGCACCGATCAGCACCGTGAACACCGCCGCCGCCGTGCGCGTGGCCGACAACAGGGCTTCGCGGATGTTGGTGCGATTGAGCTTGCCTCGAGCAAGCCCGAGCAGGAAGGCGCCGCTCGCGCCGACACCGCCCGCTTCGGTCGGCGTGAAAAAGCCGCCGTACAGGCCGCCGATGACGAACAGGAACAGCACCAGCGGGGCCCAGACGTTCTTCAGGTCGGCCACCCGCTCGTTCCACGGCTTCACGGTGCCGCGCGGCAGCCAGCCCGGCCGCACGCGCACGATGATCATGATCGTGAGCACGTACATCAGCATCGCCAGCAGCCCCGGCACGATGCCGGCCATGAACAGCTTGCCGATGTCCTGCTGGGTGAGGATGGCGTAGACCGCCAGCACGGTGGACGGCGGCAGCATCGCGCCGAGCGTGCCGCCCGCGGCGATGACGCCGGTGGAAAACGACTGCGGGTAGCCGAAGCGCCGCATCTCCGGATACGCCACGCTGGAGAAGGTGGCGGCGGTGGCGACCGAGGAGCCGCAGATCGCGGCGAAGCCGCCGCAGGCGATCACCGTGGCCACGCCGAGTCCGCCGCGCAGGTGGCCGATCATCGAGTTGGCGGCCTTGAACAGCTCGCGGCTGACGCCCGACACCGACACCAGTGCGCCCATCAGCATGAACATCGGGATGACGCCGAAGGTGTAGTCGGTGACGGTGCGCATCGAGGTCTGCCCGACCAGTTTGAGGGCCGGACCCGGCCCCACGATGTAGCTGTAGCCGGTGACGCCGACCAGCCCCATGGCCATGCCGACCGGCACGCGCAGCAGCATCAGGGCGAACAGAACCACAAAGCCCAGGATGGCGATGGCGTCGGTGCTCATGTGGCCCCCACGCTGGCGGCCAATGCCGCTGCGCTGCCCCCCGAGGGGGCCCTCGCAACTTGAAGCGGTTCTGCGTTGCTCAAATATTACTCACTCGGTTGTATGGTGTGCCGGGTGCTCCTGCCTGAGCGCCTCCGGGTGGAAGATCAGGCGCCAGGTCCGGATCGCGATCAGCACCACCGCGGACACGTCGCCGGCCCAGGCGACGGCGTAGAACGGCCAGGTCGGGATGTTCAGGTCGTAGGTGAGCACATGGTCGACATAGGTGCCGCGCACCTTGTCGAACAGCATGGCGGTCTGCACGGTCACCACGAACAGCAGCACCAGCGTGGCGAAGATGTCGATCAGGCGCTTCAGGCGCGGCCCGGCCGTGCTCCAGATCAGGTCGACCGTGATATGGCCGCCGCGGTAGCTGGTGGCCGCGATGCCCCAGAAGATCAGGATGCCCAGCAGCATGCGGCCGAAGTCATAGGCATCCGGAATCGAGGTGCTGAAGAACTTGCGCAGCACCACCGCCACGAAGATGTTCAGCGCGACGATGCCGACGAACATCGCCGCCAGCCACTCGATCGTGCTGATCATGCGGTCGGCGAAATTTTTCTTGTTGGTCATGTTCACATCATCCGAGCGCGCCGAGCCCGTCCTTCGACAAGCTCAGCGCGATCCGGAAGCAACGACGGGCCCGGCCCGAACGGCCAGCAGCGTCAGAGCGCCGCCTTGTACTTGACCAGCTGGGCCTTGAGCGAGTCCATCACGGCTTTCGGGTCCTGTCCGGCCTTCTTCACGCCTTCGGCCCATTGCGCTTCGCCGGGCGCCACCGCCTGGCGCCAGGCGTTGAGCTGATCAGGGGTGAGCTTGTAGACCTCGTGGCCCGCCTCGGCCGCGAGCTTGGCATGGCCGCCGAACTCGAAGTCGGCCCAGGGACTGGCCACCTTCTCGGCCCATTCGGTCGTGCAGTGGTCGTCGATCACCTTCTTCTGGCCGGCCGACATGCTGTCGTACTTGGCCTTGTTCATGGCCCACACGAACGGCGTGACATACAGCGGCACGTCCATGTGGTACTTCACCACCTTGTCGATGCCGAACAGGACGATCGAGCCCCAGGGGAAGGTGATGGCGTCGGCCACGCCGCGCTCGAGCATGTCGCGCGCTTCGGGCGCGGAGGACTGCACGTTGGTGCCGCCCAGCGAGGTGACCATCTGGCCGATGGTGCTGGTGGCGGGGCGGATCTTCATGCCCTTGATGTCGGTGGGCAGGGTGATCTTCTTGCGGGCATGGAAGGTGCCGGGATCATGGACGAAGGCGAAGCAGACCTTCACGTCCTTCATTTCCTGCGCCGCGTACTGCTTGTACCAGGCGTCGATGGCGGCAGTGCCGCCCTTGCCGTTGGCGAACAGGAACGGCAGCGAGGCGCCGGCGATGATCGGGAAGCGGCCCGGCTGGTAGCCCGGGTTCACGTACGCGAAGTCGGCGATGCCGTCGCGCGCCATATCGTAGTGGTCGAAGGCCTTGCCCAGCTGCTCGGACGGAAAGAGCGTCGCGGTGATGGTGCCGTTGGACGCCTTCTTGATGTCGTCGGCCCAGGCCTGCAGGCTCGGGTTGAGCGGATGCTGGGCCGGCACCCAGCTCGACATCTTGAGCTGGACCGGCTTGTCCTGGGCCTGGGCGATGCCCGTGCCGAACGCAAGGGCGGCGGCCAGGGCGGCCGCCGTGAGCGCGAAAGTCGATGGGATGTTCTTCATAGTCTCCTCGGTGAGGTGGTGGGCGAAAGTTACTTTTTATAAGTGAATTCGGATCGGCGGGCCATCAGGCTTTCCCTGGGGCCGGCGGGCGCCGCATCCAGCGGATCGGCTGTTCCTTCAGCGGCCGGGCCGGTGCGCCATGCAGCGCCAGCGTCGCATCGAGCGCCAGACCGGCGTCGTCCGCAAGCGCCGCGTCGCGCGCCGCCGCGATGGCCTGCGCGGCGGCGGCGGCCGAGGGACCGTGCGCCAGATGGTCCAGCACATGCAGCAGGTTTTCCTTGCCGCGTTCGTTGGTGGCGCCGTAGCCCTTGATCAAGCGGCCGCACAACGCGATCTCGTGCCCGAGGCGCCAATCGCGCCGGCTGCCGTCGACGACCGCCGCCAGCCATTTGCCTATCATCGCCTGCTCGTTGGCATAGCGGCTGCCGCACACGCGCAACCACTTCAGCCCGGCGAGCGCGCGCAGTGCGACCATGCCACTGGCCGAATGCGTCGCTATCTTCAGCGGCAGCGCCCAGGGCGTCTTGCCCTTGAACACCCGCTGACGGTCCCAGCGCAGCACGCGCTGCGCCAGCCACACCGGCAGCAGGGCGGCGAACTCGGGCGCGCCCGGTTTGAAATGGTCATAGACGCGCAGCAGGTCGGCGCCGCCGGCCTTGACCTCGCCCTGGACCCGCTGCCAGCGGCTCGCCCGGCTCTTGAGGTCGGCCACGCGCACGATGTCGTCGAACGCCATCCACAGCGCCAGCCAGCGCGCCATCTCCCGGGTGATGGAGAAATCATGCCTGGCGCCGGGATCGGCTTGCCGCTCGGCTTCCAGCACCAACCGCAGCCGCTGCAGGTACAGCTGCGCGTAAGCGGCGCCCTGGTACTCCAGCATGCGAGCGTGGCCGAGGGCCAGCATGTCGTGCACAGACGCCGGAAATTGGCCGGCCAGGGCGGGCGGCAGGCGCGCGCTTTTGGTCCCGGGCGCCGCTTCGCTCTGCGTTGCGGGTCCTGCACCGGCGCCCGGCACAGCGGCGGGCGAGCCCGCCCCTGGCTGCACGATCTCGAAGGCTCGTGCGAAGCCGCGCAGGCTGGCTTCAGCCGACTTGCCGCCGCCGGTGCGCACCACGCTTTCATAGACTTCGCGGGCAAAGGGAAAGAGGCCGCTGCCGGCGATGGCGCCGAGCATCACCGCGCTGACCACCGTGCCGGCCTGTTGCGCGACCGCGCCCATGTCGAACACATGGTGCTCGCGGCTGAAGGCCGCTACAACCTTGAGCAGATCGGCGCTGTCGGCGCGGCCGTCGGCCAGCTGCATGCGTTCCTGCGTGGTCAAGGTGCGGCTGGACGAAGTGATGACGGTGGTGCGATCCGGCGCGCTCATGCCGTTGCCGATCTGCCGGGTGGTTTCCAGCAGCTCGGACGAGACCATCGCGTCGAGCGCGCCGGGAACCGGGTTCAGGCTGAACACCGGCCACTTGCCCTGCAGCTGCGCCAGCGGCACCGGAAACACCTCGAGGTAATAGGTGGTGGCGCCGGTGCGCTGGGCCACACCGGGAATGGACGTGCTCTGCGCCGCATAGCCGGCCTGCCGCGCGATCTCGACCAGCCATTGCGTGAGGACGCCGCCGCCTTCGCCGCCGAGGGCGCAGATGAGAAGGGTGATCGGTCGGGAGGTGTTCACGATTTAATCAGTTGAGGACAGAGCAAAATTGCTGCGCAATTCTTGATCTGTCCCGCAAGGTCTCAGGGCCTTAGTGCTCGAACTACGGCGCTTCGCGCCCGTTCGAACACGCGTTCATGCCACCTGGGGTTCTGGATCACCTCGGCCCGGTAGAACGACGGGCACAGGGTCGCGGCCTGCGCGTTCTCGCCGCACAGCCCGCAGCCGACGCAGCCGTCGATCACGGTGGCCACCGGATCGACTTTGAGCGGATCGGGGTTGTCCTTGATGGTCAGCGTGGGGCAGCCCGACAGGCGGATGCAGGCATGGTCGCCGTTGCACACGTCTTCATCGACGCCGTACTTCACGCGCACCACCCGCTTGCCGGTCTTGAGCAGGCTGGCGATCCAGGGCTTGATCCGGCGTTGCCTTTCCAGCTGGCACTCGCCCTCGGCCACGATCACCTTCAGGCCGTTGAAGTCACTGGTGAAGGCCTCCTTCAGCGTGGCGCGCATCTTGTCCACGTGGTAGGTGTGCACGGTGCGCAGCCACTGCACGCCCAGCCCCTGCAGCGTGGACTCGATCGTGGTGTTGGTGTGCGTCAGGCTGCCCATCCTGTCGTCGGTCATTTCCGTGGACTCGCCGACCGGCGTCGAGATCAGGTTCTGCGTTCCGGTGGCCGACGAATAGCCGTTCTTGAAGATCAGCAGCACGGCGTCGTCGTGGTTGAAGAGGGCGCTCTGCACCCCCGTCAGCAGCCCGTTGTGCCAGAAGCCGCCGTCGCCCATGATGGACAGGGTGCGCTGTTGCATCATCGGCGAGACCCCGGCGCGGCTGGCCAGGCTCATGCCGTAGCCCAGGATCGAATGACCCATGGAGAACGGCTCGAAGGTGCCGAACGCGTGGCAGCCGATGTCGGCCGCGATGTGCACCGGCCCCACGTCCTGCTGCGCCAGCTTGAGCGCCGAGAACACCGGCCGCTCGGGGCAGCCGATGCAGAAAGTGGGCGGACGATTCGGCAGCGCCTTGTCAAGCTGCGCCGCGACCGCGGCACGCCGCTCGCGGTTGCCGGCCAGCCAGCGCCTGGCGGACTCGGTGGCCGGTCCCGGCAGGTAGCTGGCGGCGAACTGGGTCAGTCCCTGCGTCAGCACTTCGACGCTGTACTCGCCCGCGGCCGGCAACAGGTCCTTGCCATGCAGCCGGGTCTGGATGTCGCGCCGGCGCAAGAGCGTCGCGATCTCCTGCTCGATGTACTCGGGCTGGCCTTCCTCCACCACGATCACGCCGCGCTTGCCGGTGCAAAAGCCCGCGATCTGGTCGGGCACCAGCGGGCAGGTGACATTGAGCACCAGCAGCGCGATTTCGCTCGCGCCGAACGCATCGGCCAGCCCCAGCTGCTGCAGGCTGCGCACGAGCGCGTTGTACAGGCCGCCCTGCACGATGATGCCCAGATCCTGGTGCCTGCCGGGCATCAGCTCGTTGAGCCGGTTGTCGACGATGTATTGGCGCGCGGCCGGAATGCGCTCCTCGCCCTTGAGCTTTTCCTGGCGAAACGTCGCGGGCGGGTGCGCGAGCTTGGCGTAGTCGAAGCCGGCGGGGTCCTGCATCAGCGCGCGGGTGGAAACCGCCGGCGACCGGTTGTCCTTGGCCTCGAAGCTGCCGCGCACATGGCAGGCGCGAATGCGCAGTTCGAGGATGCAGGGCATGTTGGAAGTCTCGGACAGCCGGAAGCCTTCCTCGACCATGCGCACCATCACGCCCAGGTCGGGCCGGGGATCGAGCAGGCACATGGTGGACTTGAGCGCGTAGGCGTGGGTGCGCTCCTGGATCACCGAGGCGCCCTCGCCGTAGTCTTCGCCCACCACGATCAGCGCGCCGCCCTTCACGCCCGGGGACGACAGGTTGGACAGCGCGTCCGAAGCCACGTTGGTGCCGACTATCGATTTCCAGGTGACGGCGCCGCGCAGCGGATAGTGGATCGACGCACCCAGCATGGCGGCAGCGGACGCTTCGTTGGCACAGGCTTCCACGTGCACACCCAGCTCGTCCATGTAGGGCTTGGCCTGCACCATCACGTCCAGCAAATGCGAAACCGGCGCGCCCTGGTAGCCGCCGACATAGGCTACCCCTGATTGCAACAGGGCTTTTGTGATCGCGAGAATGCCCTCGCCATGAAAGGTCTGGCCCGCGCCCAGGCGCAATGACTCGATCTCGTGACTGAATGAAACTTCCATGCCGGTGTGAAGGGGGTGCGGGCGCCTGGGCGGACCCGCAGTTTCGGGCAAAGCCGGCCATCCATCAATGCAATGCAACCGCTATCCGATATGAATGCGGTTCATGACGAGCCCGGCTGTTGAACGCCGGCATGCTAGGGATTGTGCTAGGTCCGCGCCGGCCCGGCCACTGCTCTACTTCGGACCGGCGATTCAACGCCACAAAGGAGAGGATCATGACTTTGCCATCCATATTCCGCGCCCGCGCGGCGCTGGCACGCGCTGCGCTGGGCATTGCCTGCGCGGCCGCGCTGGCCGTGCCGGCTGTGAACGCCCAGGCACTCAAGAGTTACGACTCGACCAAGAAGGATTTCTGGGCGAAGCCGCCCGCTGACTGGTTCCTCGGCGACGAGACGCAGGCGCAGAAGGGACTGGCGCCGCCGGCCGGCCCGGCCTTGCCGGCGTCCATGGAGGACCTGGAAAAGAACCTGAAGGCGATCAAACTGCCCAAGGGATTCAAGATCAGCGTGTACGCGCAGGGCGTGAACAGCGCGCGGCAGATGGCGCGGGGCGACAAGGGCACGCTGTTCGTCGGCGCCTTCAGCGTCGGCAATGTCTATGCCATCGTCGACAAGGACGGCAAGAAGGAAGTCAAGACCATCCTGACCGGGCTGAAGATGCCCACCGGCCTGGCTTTCCGCGACGGCGCCCTCTATGTGGTCGACATCGACAAGATCCTGAAATACGAGAACGCCGAGGCCAGCCTCGACAAGATGCCCGAGGCCAAGGTGGTCTATGACGACATGCCTCCGTACATCCCGCACGGCTGGAAATACCTGACCTTCGACAAGGCCGGCTGGCTGTATGTGGCGTTCGGCCCGCCGTGCAACATTTGCCTGCCGCCTACCAGCCTGGCGCAGGTGCGCCGGGTCAACCCGAACACCGGCCAGGCCGAACTGGTGGCGATCGGCGTGCGCAACAGCGTGGGCGGTGACGTCGATCCGCGCACCGGCGACTACTGGTTCACCGAGAACGCCCGCGACTGGGTCAGCGACGACCTGCCGAGCGACAAGCTCAACCACATCGCCAGGCAGGGCGAGCACTTCGGCTATCCGTACTGCCACCAGGGCAACCTGCTCGATCCCAAGTACGGCAAAGGCCACAAGTGCTCGGACTTCACGCCGCCCGTCCTCAACCTCGGCGCGCACATGGCGCCGCTGGGCATGAAGTTCTATACCGGCAAGCAGTTCCCGAGCGAGTACAAGAACAACATCTTCATCGCCGAGCACGGCTCGTGGAACCGCCACAAGTACCAGGGCGGGCGCATCATGCGCGTGGTCACCGACCCGCAGGGCAAGAAGGCGAAGCAGGAAGTGTTCGCCTCCGGCTGGATCAACGGTGACCAGAGCTATACCGGCCGGCCGACCGATGTGCTGATCGACAGCGACGGATCCATGCTGATTGCCGACGACTGGGCCGGCGCGATCTACCGCATCAGCTACGGCAAGTAGGGTCTTGCGCGGGCTGTGCCCGCGAGCGCGGCCCGCCTCGACCCCGGCGGGCCGTTTCTTTTTGCCAACCCGCAATAATCATCCGCATGAAGCTCGTTGTTCTATTCGCCGCCGTGCTGGCGACCGGCGTCGCCGCGGCGGCCGACCTGGCCGCCGGCGCGGCCAAGGCCCAGACCTGCGTGCCCTGCCACGGCCCGGCCGGCATTTCCCAGGTGGCCGAGACGCCGTCGCTGGCGGGCCAGCCCGACGGCTTCCTGCAGTGGCAGCTGGTTTTCTTTCGCACCGGCACCCGCAAGAGCCCGTTGATGCAGCCGATGGCGGCGACGCTCAAGGACGACGACATCCGCAACCTGGCGGCCTATTTCTCGGCGCAAAAGCCGCCCCGGGTCGACCCCGCGGCCAAGGCCGATGAGGCGCTGGTCGCGGCCGGTCGCAAGGTGGCGCAGGGCAACCGCTGCACTTCCTGCCACAAGGACGATTTTTCCGGCGCGCAGGCCACGCCGCGCCTCGCCGCCCAGCGCGAGGACTACCTGCTCAAGGCGCTGCGCGACTTCAAGGCCGGCAGGCGCGTCGGCGGCGGCGTCGCCGCGATGGCGGATGTGGTCTATCCTCTGGTCGACGACGACTTGCGCGCACTGGCGCACTTCCTGGCGCATATGCCCTCCTGAGCGCGTCGCGCTCGCCGCCGCCGGCTGAACCGGCGGCATTCCTTCCTCCTATCCCGTGCAACTCAAGGACATCGATCTCAACCTGCTGCGCCTGTTCGATGCCGTCTACCGGCAGCGCAACGTCAGCCGTGCCGCCGAGTCGCTCGATCTGACCCAGCCGGCCGCCAGCCATGGCCTGACGCGGCTGCGGCTGCTGATCAAGGATCCGCTGTTCGTCCGCACACCGGGCGGCGTGCAACCCACGCCCAAGGCCGACCGGCTGGCGCAGGCGGTGCGCGCGGCCCTGGGCGTGCTGGAAGAGGCACTCAACGAATCGGCCGGGTTCGATCCGCTGCACTCGCGCAAGGTCTTTCGCATCCACATGAGCGACATCGGCGAAGGGCGCTTCCTGCCGCCCCTGATGACCGTGCTGCGCGAGCGCGCGCCGGGCGTGCGCGTCGAGACCATGCCGCTGCCGCGCAAGGAGATCGGCGATGCGCTGGACAGCGGCCGGGTCGACTTCGCTTTCGGTTTCCTGCCTTCGGTCAAGGAGACGCAGCGGGTGCAGTTGCTCAAAGACCGCTACGTGGTGCTGCTGCGCAAGGGGCACCCGTTCACCCGGCGGCGCCGCGGCTCGCCGCCCTTGATGGAGCGATTGCGCGAACTGGAATTCGTCGCCGTGCGCACCCATGCCGACACCTTGCGCATCCTGCAGCTCTCGCAGCTGGAGGACAGGGTGCGGTTGACCACGGAGCACTTCATGGTGTTGCCCGACATCGTGCGGGCGACGGACCTGGCGGTGGTGATGCCGCGCAACATCGCGCGCGGATTCGCCCGCGACGGCGGCTATGCCATCGTCGAGCCCGACTTCGCCCTGCGCGATTTCACGGTCTCGCTGCATTGGAGCCGGCGCTTCGAGGCCGAGCCCGGCAACCGGTGGCTGCGAGAGCTGATCGAGGAATTGTTCAAGGAGCGGTAACGGGCGGACGGCACGCGATTCGTCGCACAATCGGGCATTCCCCAGCGGCATCGCGCCCGGGGAGCCGATTCACTTCCTTCAACCGTCAGCACCCACCTCATGGCCCGTAACACCCAGGTCGCCGCCGACCCAAATGCCCCACCGATCACCCAGATTCTGGCCAGGTTCGTGGCGACCCATCCTTCGCGCGGCTGGAGCGACGCGGTCGATCACGAAGCGCACCGCACCTTCATGAACTGGATCGGCTGCGCCGTGGGGGCGGCCCGGCACGAAGCGGCGGAATCCGCGCTGGCCGCGGTGCGCATGCTGGAGCCCGCGGCCCAGGCCACGGTGCTGGGCCGGGGCGACCGCATCGACATGGCCAGCGCCGCGTTGATCAACGGCATCACCTCGCACACCTTCGACTACGACGACACCCATCTCAAAACCATCATCCACCCGGCCGGCCCGGTGGCCTCGGCCGTGCTGGCGCTGGGCGAGCACACCGGTGCGAGCGGCAGGCAGCTGATCGACGCGCTGGTGCTGGGCATCGACGTGTCCTGCCGCATCGGCAACGTGATGTACCCGGACCACTACGACCGCGGCTGGCACATCACCGGATCGACCGGCATGCTCGGCGCGGCCGCCGGCTGCGCCCGCCTGCTGGGCCTGGACGCGCAGCGCACCGCGATGGCGCTGGGCATCGCCGCCTCGCAGCCGGTGGGCATGCGCGAGCAGTTCGGCACCATGACCAAGCCCTTCCATCCGGGTGCGGCGGCGCGGGCCGGCCTGATGGCCGCGCTGCTCGCGAAGAATGGCTTCACCGCCAGCCCGAAAGCGCTGGAGGCACCGCGCGGCATGATCCAGACCGTCTCTGCCAAGTGCGACTGGCGCGAAGCCACCGACGAGCTGGGCCAGCGGTTCGAGATTTCCTTCAACAGCTACAAGCCCTTCGCCTGCGGCATCGTGATCCACCCCAGCATCGACGCCTGTGTGCAGCTGCGCGAGCAGGGCGTCAGGCCGGAGCAGGTGGCGCGCATCGAGCTGAAGGTGCATTCGCTGGTGCTGGAATTGACCGGCAAGAAGACGCCGGCGGACGGCCTGCAGGCCAAGTTCAGCGTCTATCACGGCTGCGCCGCCGGCCTGACGTTCGGCCGCGCCGCCGAGGACGAGTTTTCCGACGCGGTGGTGAACCGGCCCGACCTGGTGGCGTTGCGCGCCAAGGTGGTGGCGACGGTGGACGATGCGATCGGCGAGGCCAGCGCCGATGTGACTGCGGTCTTGAATGATGGACGGCGCGTTCATGTGTTTGTCGAGCATGCGATCGGCTCGCTGCAAAAGCCGATGACCGATGCGCAGCTGGAAGGCAAGTTTCATGGCCTCGCCGACCCGGTGCTGGGCGCTGCGCCGACGGCCCGGCTGATCGAGGCCTGCTGGAAAGTCGGGACGGCGCCTGACCTGAAGGCGATCACCGCGCTGGCGGTCCCTTCCTGATCACCGGCTGTACGTCAACGCACGAGCTCCAGCATGAAAATCACCGAAATCCGCGAAGTCACGAAACCCATCAGTTCCAGCATCCGCAACGCCTACATCGACTTTTCGAAAATGACGCTCAGTCTGGTGGCCGTGGTCACCGACGTGGTGCGTGACGGCAAGCCGGTCGTGGGCTACGGCTTCAACTCCAACGGCCGCTACGGCCAGGGCGGGCTGATCCGCGAGCGTTTCGCGCCGCGCGTCATGGAGGCCGCGCCGGCCAGCCTGCTCGACGACCAGCAGGGCAACATCGACCCGCACAAGGTCTGGGCCACGATGATGACGAACGAGAAGCCGGGCGGCCATGGCGAGCGCTCGGTGGCCGTGGGCACCATCGACATGGCGGTGTGGGACGCCGTGGCCAAGATCGAAGGCAAGCCGCTGTTCCAGCTGCTGGCCGAGCGCTACGGCAACGGCCAGCCGAACCGCCGCGTGTTCGTCTACGCCGCCGGCGGCTATTACTACCCGGGCAAGGACGACGCGCAACTGAAGGCCGAGATGCGCAGCTACCTGGACCGCGGCTATTCGGTGGTGAAGATGAAGATCGGCGGCGCGTCGCTGG
>DIZF01000001.1:0-120969 GCA_002427815.1 Ramlibacter tataouinensis | reverse complement strand
GTGGACGCGAACGGCCGCTTCGACCTGAAGGCCGCCGTCGAATACGCCAAGGCGCTGTCGCAGTACGACCTGTTCTGGTACGAGGAGGCCGGCGACCCGCTGGACTACGAATTGCAGTCCCAGCTGGCGCGGCATTACGACAAGCCGATGGCCACCGGCGAGAACCTGTTCTCGATGCAGGACGCCCGCAACCTGATCCGTTACGGCGGCATGCGCAGCGACCGCGACTGGCTGCAGTTCGACTGCGCCCTGAGCTACGGCCTGGTGGAGTACCTGCGCACGCTGGACATGCTCAAGGACCACGGCTGGTCGCCGGCGCGCTGCGTGCCGCACGGCGGGCACCAGATGTCGCTGGCGATCGCGGCCGGACTGGGCCTGGGCGGCAACGAGTCCTACCCCGACCTGTTCCAGCCCTATGGCGGATTCCCAGACGGCGTGAAAGTGGTGGACAGCTACGTCACGCTGCCCGAGCTGCCGGGGATCGGCTTCGAGGGCAAGAGCGACCTGTACGCGGTGATGAAGGCGCTGGCCGCGTGACCATCGGTCACAAAGAAGAGCTTGTATTTTCTGCGATCGATGCAGTGTCGCAGCGCTGTTGACACCGTCAAACCAGCGGCGTAGATTCCACCCTCCCGAAGAAGCACAAGGGAAAGGGGGTCAACGATGGACTTCATCGAACGCATATTTGGCTTTGCTCCCGACGGTGGGTCGGGTAGTTGGGAAATGCTGCTGTTCGCCCTTCCCATCGCCGGACTCTGCTACCTGGCCTGGCGGCGCAGGCGCCACAACCGCGACCCGGACTGATCACTGTGCACGCGGCTCCGTCACGGAGCGCGCCGTGCCGCACGTCGCGGTGAATTTATCGTTCTAACTCAGTGCCCGTGCGCCGCGGGGCATTCGAGTGACTCGCGCCGTTCTGGAGCGACCCGCTGCGGGTTCGCGCCACTCATGGGCGTTGGATGGACCGAGTCGCTGAGCGGCGTCCGACTTCGGCGCAGTGTGCGCCACTTGTGAGGGAGACAGCAAATGAAATCCAGAACCCCACCTGCCACCACCCGGGCCGCCGCCAGGAAGACCACGGCCAAGAAGACCACGGCCGGAACGACGACGGCTCGGAAAGCCGCCGGGCCCAAGCCGCACAAGAAGAATCCGCAAAAGCTGGTCGGCCGCTTTGCGCAGGATTTCGCGGCCATGCGCGGCGACATGCTGCAGCGCGCCAAGCTGTCGCCGGTTGGCGAGGGTGGAGCAGCGAGCCTGGGCGCCGAGACCAACCCGGCGCTGTTGCGGCTGAAGGCCTTGACCGAACGCGACCAGCCCGGACCGGCGGCGCATGCAACGGCTCCGGTCGATGCGGCGCTGGCCAACTGGACGCCGATGGGCCCGCTGGCCGTACCCAACGGCCAGACCTATGGCGGCGCCCGGATCCTGATCAGCGGCCGCGTCACGGCCATCGCCCCGCACCCGGTCAACGGCAACACCATCTTCATCGGCACCAGCCGCGGCGGCGTGTGGCGCACCCTGGACGGCGGCGACACCTGGACCGCGCTGGGCGACAACCAGGCGTCGCTGGCCATCGGCGCGCTGGGCATGGGCACCAGCAATCCCGACGTGCTGTATGCCGGCACCGGCGAGGGCAATGTGCAGTTCTACAGCACAGCCTACGCATTGAGTTCGGCACCCGGCGTGTACCTGGGCGTGGGCGTGTTGCGCAGCACCGATGGCGGCGATACCTGGACGCTCCAGGCTTCGACCCTGCTGGCCAACCACAGCTTCTACCGCATCGCGGTGGATCGCAACAACGCCGATCGCGCCTTCTCCGCCACCAGCCGCGGGCTGTGCCGCACCACCAACGGCACCACCTGGACCGCGCTCACCGGCGGCGGCCTGCCGGCCATCAGTGCCACCGTGATCGCCTGCACCGACGTCGTCATCGACCGCAGCGACAGCACCGGCAACACCGTGTATGCAGCGTTCTGGGGCAGCGGCATCTACAAGAGCACCAACGCCCTGGCCGCCAGCCCCACCTTCACCCAGCTCACCACCGGCCTGCCCGCCGGCGGCACCACCAGCCGCATCAGCCTGAAGCAGTCGGCCAGCAGCCCGGCGCGCAAATACGCGCTCATCGCCAGCAGCAGTGATACCTTGCTCGGCCTGTATCGCACCACCAATGCCGCCGGCACCAGCTGGGAGCTGTGCACCAGCAGCGCCACCATCGAGCTGTACGGCGCCTTCACCAGCGACGTGAACGTCGATCCCACCACGCCGGATGTGGTGTATGTGTCGGGCGTCGAGTTGTACAAGTGCCAGCGCAATGCGTCGACCGGCGTGTGGAGCGTCAGCAACATCGGCGGCAACATCCATCCCGACAGCCACACCTTCGGTTTTCATCCCACGCTCAACCAGACCCTCTACAGCGGCAATGACGGCGGCTTCTTCGTCAGCCGGGATGGCGGCGCCACCTGGGACGACAAGCCGAACGAGGGCCTGTGCCTGCTGCAGTACGAGGCGATCGACAACCACGGCAGCTCCGACGCCATCGTGCAGTGCGGCACCCAGGACAACGGCACCCAGCAGTTCCGCAACAGTCCGGTGCATTACCACAGCGCGGACGGCGACGGCGGCTATTGCGCGATCAGCAAGACCAATGGCAACGACATGGTCCACGCCTATTACGGCAGCACGCCCGAGCGCAGCACCCTGGCCGGCAAATTCGGTTCCTACACCGGCGTGGCTGGGGGCCTGAACGGCAGCGGCCTGTTCTATCCGCCCCTGGCGATCAGCCCGAGCTCGGAGCGGATGGCCTGGGGCACGAACGTCATCAACATCGACGACGCCATGGGCACCGGCGGCTGGCCGGGCAGCGGCGTCGCCCTCGCCGGCATCAACGGCCGGGTGTCGGCGATGTCGTTCACGAGCGACAGCATCTTCTATTGCGCCACCACCAGCGGGCAGGTGTACCGGCTCGATCGCAGCGGCGGCGGCACCTGGAGCGCACGCGCGCTGCACGCGGCGCCGCTGCCCGCCGGCCAGTGGATCTGGGATGTGCAGAGCCTGCCGGGCGATGCCAACACCATCCTGGTCGTATTCAGCGGCTTCGGCCTGGCGCAACACGTGTGGCGCGGGACGGTGCCGGCCAGCGGAAGCGCGACCTGGGCCGCGGTGAGCAACGGCCTGCCCGATGTGCCGATGTACGCGCTGGCCTTCGGCAGCGCGACGCAGTGGTTCGTCGGCACCGACATCGGCGTCTATCGCAGCATCGACGCCGGCGCCAACTGGAACAATTATTCGCAGGGCCTGCCCAACACCGCCATCTACGACCTGCGCCTGCGCACCGGGAGCAACCTGCTGCGCGCCGCCACCCATGGCCGTGGCCTGTGGGAAGTGCGCGCCGATCTGGCCACGCAGCCGACCGTGGACCTGTTCGTGCGCGACAACATCATGGACACCGGGCGACCCCCCAGCGGCGCGCCGGTGGCCGCGGCCTGGGAAGATGCGACGCGCTATGTCGCGCTCAACGACACCTGCTACTGGTGGCACTGCGCGGACATCAAGACCGATGCCCCGCCCGCCTGGCAGTTGCTGCCGGGCGAGGCGAACTACCTCAACTTCGAGACCAGGCTGGTCCATGAGGACCCGGAGAAAGGCAACCAGAACCGGGTCTATGTGCAGGTGCACAACCGCGGCCCCTTGCCGGCCGGCAATGTCACCGTGAAGATCATGGCTGCCGGCGCCTCGGCGGGCCTGCCCGATCTGCCGGCGGACTTCTGGAGCGCCTGGCCCAACAGCGCGGGCGATGCCAACTGGACGCCGGTGGGCGCACCGAAGACCATCCCCACGCTGGAGGCGCTGCGCCCCGCGGTCCTGCAGTGGGACTGGACACCGCCCGCCAGCGCCGATACGCACACCTGCATGCTGGTGGTGATCGACAGCCCCAGCGATCCGATTCCGGCCGGCAACAAGGTTTTCAGCATCGGGCAGCTGGTCACCAACGAGAAGCACGCCGGCCTGAAGAACCTGCACCTGGTCAATCTGCTCCCCGATACCCCCCATCCCATTCCCTTCCACCTGCATGGCTCGCGCGCGCTGGCCGATTCGTACCTGCTGCACCTGCCGCCGCCGCCGCGTCCGCCCCTGCGCATGGGCCTGTTGCTGTCGCAGGCCTTGAGCAAGCGCCTTGCGGCCGGCAAGCTCCCGAAGGGCCTGAAGGCCGCCAAACTGCCGGCGACGGATCTGAAGCGGATCAGGGATTACTGGCTCAAGCGCGAAGTGCGCAGCGACGCCTCCTGGGAGCAGCTTTTGAAGACCTACGACACGACCCGGGTCTTCAGCGTCGACGCCAAGAGCAAGGGTGTCGAGCTGCCGTTGTCGATCAAGAGCAACGCCAGTGAGAGCGTGCTGTTGCTGCTGTTCGCCGGCAAGTTGACGGCCGGATCCGGGCCGCTGGCAAAATTCACACTTATGCAAACCACCACGAACCGCAGCCTGGTGGGCGGCAGCACCTTCGTGCTCAAGCCGGCCAAGTCGTCCTGACCGATGGAGAGCGCCCGCAAGAGAGAACACACAGCCGATGTCCTGGTGCTCGGCGCCGGAATGGCCGGCCTGTGCGCCGCGATCGCCGCCCTCGAGCAGGGCGCGCAGGTTCTGGTGCTGGAAAAGGGCACCCGCTTCGGCGGCTCGATGGCGCTGTCCAACGGGATTGTCTGGACCTTCGCTCGTGAAGCGGACGTGCGCGCCCATGTCCCGGACGGAGATCCTGCGCTGCAGGATTTCCTGGTGGCCAACCTGACCGATTCGCTGCGCTGGCTGCAAGGCCAGGGCGTCGAACTCCAGCCGGACCAGATCTGGCTGGGATACGGGCGCGGACAAGAGGCCAGCCCGCCGCAGATGACGGCCGCGCTGGTCGACCGCGTCAAGGCACTGGGCGGCGCGATGCTGTGCGAAACGGCGGTGCAGAGTCTGCTGACCCGCGACGGTGCGGTCAGCGGCGCGTTGGCGTTCGACGCGCAGGGCGCTGTCGAAGTGCACGCGCGATCGGTAATCCTGGCCACCGGCGGTTTCCAGGGCAATGCGGAGCTGCTGGCGCGGCACGTGACGCCTTACGCGGATTTCATGTACCTGCGCGCGAATCCCTGGAGCACCGGCGACGGCCTGCTGGCGGCCCTCGACGTCGGGGCGGCGACGACGCCGTGGCTGGACACCTTCTACGGCCACGCCATGACGGCGCCCCCGGCCCGGTTCAACGCCCTGCAGTTCCAGGACATGAGCCACAAGTACGGGCCGCTGGCCGTGGCCCTGAACCTCGAGGGGCGGCGCTTCGCCGACGAGTCGGCGGGCACCGGCGAGGAGACGCTCAATACGCACATCGCCCGCCAGCCGCAGGCCACCGCCGCCTATGTCTTCGATGCCGCGACCGCCGACCGGGTCTATGACGGCGGTCCGCTCGCAAGGGTGGTGATCGACCGGGCCCGGCAGGCGGGGGGGCCGGTGGCGCAGTCGGACACGCTGGAAGGGCTCGCGCACGAGATGCAGGCCTGGGGTTTTCCGCCAACGCAGGTCGTTGCGACCCTGACTTCCTATAACGCCGCGCTCACCTCCGGCAACGGCAAGCAGCTGCAACCGGCCAGGCGCGGAAATCCTTTCCGGGTGGTCCGTCCGCCTTTCACCGCGGCGTTGGTCCGGGCCGCAATCACCTTCACCTGCGGCGGCGTGCGCACCGACCTGGACATGCGCGTGCTGCGAAGGGCCGCGTCGGTCTCCATGCTTCCCTTGCTGAAAGCGGACCGCGACGAACTGCAGACCGGAGTGATTGCGAACCTGTACGCCGCCGGTTGCGACGTGGGCGGATTCAGTACCCGCTCGTATATGGGCGGGCTGGCGCAGGCGCTGGTCACCGGACGCGTCGCGGGTGCGGCGGCGGCGGGGTGAGCCGCCGCAGCGAATAGAGAACGTCAGAACCACCGAGGAGTCGTCCCAATGCGTATCCATATCCATATCGTTGCGGCCGTTCTCCTGGCGTGTTTTGGCATTCAGTCATCCGGACAGCAAAGGCCGGAGCTGGCGGGGTCGAAGCAGGCACCCGGTCTGCAAGAGACTGACGCCAGCGCGTGCCAGGCAGAAGTGGCGCGGCTGCGAAAACTGACGGCTGAACAACGCACCTACATCGAATTGCTGGAGCAGAAGGTTCAATCGCTCGAGCAGAAGCCCGCACCTGAGAAAGGCAAGACGCCGTGAAACAATCCGATCTCGATGCCCAGCTTCAGGCCGCTCGCGAGCGCGTTCGGGCCAGCGACACTTTCACTTCACAGCCCGAGCCTGCGCCAGCAGCGGAGAGTTGGTGGTCGGTCACGAATGCGATGACCATCAGCGCGGTTGTCCTGGTTTTTGGTGTCTTTGTCCTGCTGCTGGCGACCTACCTGATCAGAATTGGCAAGAGCTCCGAGTCGGTGCTGCGCATTTTCGGCACGGTCCTGATCATTGTCATATCGGTATTCCTGGTCGTGGCCGGGTATACGAGCAACCAGATAGCGCCGGTAATGGGTCTGCTCGGAACCATTGCCGGATACCTGCTGGGTAAGGAAACGGCTACCCGGTCCGAGAAGGACCAGGGCAAGGAGCCGGCGAAATGAGTTCCAGCTTCTCGTTGGAGCACACCACGTTAAAGCGCGCATGGCCGCGTTGGCTCATCTACCTCCTGGCAGCCATCGGGCTTTCGCTGTCGCCCGGGCCCAACGGGCTGCTGGCCCTGACCCATGGCGCATTGCACGGCCGCCGCAAGGCGCTGTACACGGTCTTCGGGGGCGCCTCCGGATTCATCGCCGTCATTGCCTTTTCCATGTTCGGCATCGTCGCCTTGCTGCAGTCGTCCCTGGTGTGGCTTGCTGTGATGAAGTGGGTGGGCGGCGCCTACCTCGTCTGGCTGGGCATCCAGGTCTGGCGGTCACCACCGATAGGCATCGAAGTCCCCAGCTCTGCGGAACTGCGGTCAGGCCGGTCGCTGTTTCAGCAGGGTGCGCTTTCCGCGCTGACCAACCCCAAGGGTCTGCTCTTCTTCGCGGCGTTTCTTCCGCAGTTCATCGATCCCGCTCGAAGTCTCTTCGTCCAGTTCGTCATCATGGCGGGAACGTTCGCGGTCATCGAAGTGGCTACGGAGGTGTTCATCGCCAGCATGGCGCATCGCATCAGCCCATGGCTTGGGCGAGTCGGGCGGCGCTTCAATCGGGCCTGCGGCGGAGTGTTCATGGCGATCGGGGTCGCGTTGCCTCTTCGCGGATGAGCGAAGATGAGCGGCATGCAAAGGAAAAGCCGGCCCGACGTTGTCGTGCAACCGGCGCCTTTCATTGTTACGATCTACGAACCGTGGTCCGCCTGGAGCCCAAATTGACCATCGACACCCTCGCTTCATGGCACGAACTCGTGCAATCCCGCAACCCCAGGGGCCTGGCGTCGCTGCTGGCTGACAACTGCGTCTTTTACTCGCCGGTGGTCCATACGCCGCAGGTGGGCAAGGCGATCACGTTTCAGTACCTTTACGCTGCCTTTCATGTGTTCTTCAACGAGTCGTTCCGGTACGTCCGCGAGCTCACCGGTCCGAACCAAGCCGTGCTGGAGTTCCAGGTCGAGATCGACGGCATCGCTGTCAACGGGGTGGACATGCTCAAGTGGACCGAGGACGGAAGGATCGTGGAATTCAAGGTGATGATCCGGCCGCTCAAGGCGATCAACCTGATCCATCAGAAGATGGCTGCCATGCTGCAGGCCAACCAGTAACACGGTCAGGGCCTTCATTTGATGCGATCCCTCTTCGTCGCTGCGCTGTTTCTCACTTCATCGTTGGTCGCGAGCGCCGAGCCTGCTGCGACTGCGGTTCGCGCCGAGATCGATGCGCTGCTGGGCAAGCTGCAGTCGTCGGGCTGCGAGTTCTATCGCAACGGCTCCTGGCACAACGGCGCCGAAGCCAAGGCGCATCTGCTGGTCAAGCTCGAATACCTGGAAGCACGGAACGCGGTGCCAAGCACCGAGAAATTCATCGAGCTGGGCGCTTCGAGCAGCAGCTTCAGTGGCCAGCCGTATCGGGTCAAATGCGGTACGTTGGAGCCGATCGACAGCAGCATCTGGCTGTCCGCCGAGCTGAAGGCCATCCGTTCGGCCGCCAAGGCCCAGGCATCTCCTGCCAGGTGAGCCCTTTTCCCGGTAAAGCAGGCCCGTGCCGGTTCGGCGCCCGGTTCATGATCACGGCAGGCACAGCATCGCTACCTGCAGCCGTTGGGTGGCCAGCAGCACGCGCCGGTCCGTGAACCTGATGAGCACCGGGTTCTTGTCCTGTGAAGCCGCGTCGCCGCTGGTGGCGAACGACACCGTCGCCAGCACCACCCAGGGATCGCTCTCGCACTCCGGACACGGCGGAACGGGGAAGGCACGCCCCTGCCTGAGATAGTCGGCGCCCTGCCCCTGGTGGACCGCGGCGCACCAGGCCTCGTCGTCCTTTCTGGCATTGACGTGCGAGTCGGGCAGTTGCCACAGCACCTTGATCTCGTAGGAGTCGCGCACCCGCGAGTATTCGCAACCCGTTTCGTCGCAGCCGCAGCCGGCCGGGTGCGCCCGCACCGGCCGGCTGAAGCATTCGGCGTAACGCACGGCGATGTACACGATCGCCCGGTCGTCCTTGACGACAGGCACTTCACCCACGGGCGGGCAGGGCCAGCGCACCGAGCAGGGCTGCTCGGCCGCGCCGGTCTTCAGGTCGACGTCGATGCAGCGGTCAATGCAGATCTCGTCGCCCTGCGGTCCCACCGCATAGCCGGGGCACACGCGCACCTGCGGCGTCTTCGATCCCGCCACCACTTCAACCGTGCAGCCGCACACCACGCCCCAGCCATGCAGGTAGCGGTTGTGGCGCCGCGCCTTTTCCCGGAAGTACTCCTGCTCGGCGCGCATATCGTCAGCGGTCAACAGCTGACGCGGGAAATAGCGCACGCGCTCGATGGGTTCGCCGCAGCACACGCACTGGAGGTCGGACATGTCGGACATCTGGGTTCTCCTGGGTTCGGGTCGGGAAAGGCGATCTAGGGCTTGATCAATACCGTGAACGGGGCGGTGAAGTCGCCGCCGGCAATGCCGTTGCCCGACATCACGCCGCCGGACGGCGGCTTGGGTTCGCCGTCCAGGCCGCGGCCCGCGTCGTCGGCCAGCTCCGGGAACTTGTTGGCAGCGTCTTCGGTGCCGCGCAGGAAGACAGCGCAGTCGATGGCGATGTCCGCGGGCCAGCTCCCATCCTGCTTGACCAGGTCGGTTCCGCGCGCGATATCGATGCGGAAGGTCTTGGGGTCTTCGACCACCAGCTTCCCGGCGACATAACCGACGCCGAATTTCTTCGCCATTTCCTTCGAGAGCGGCAGCTGGACGTTGTGCGAACGGAAGTTGGAATCGTTGATGCCGGCTATGTTCGGCGCCTTCGCTCCCAAGGGCGCGAAAGCGGTGTCGAAGGCGATGCGGATCGCGCCGAGGCTCTCCTTCAGCGTGACCATCTCGGTCGGGCTCTTCACTGCGCCGATCACACGCTCCGGGCCCTCCTTGACCACGCCCAGGAACTCGATCGTGCGTACGTGCATGAGCGACGGTGGCGGCGTGGGCGTAGGTTTAGGCGTAGGCGTAGGTGTGGGCTTAGGCGTAGGTGTCGGTGTCGGTGTCGGTGTGGGCGTCGGCGGTGGCGTCGGATGCTCGTTGCAGCAGTCGTCGATCTTCGCGGCCAGGCACAGGATGAGGTCCAGCAGCCGCTGGTTGCTGTAGATGCGCGGTCGCACCAGGCAGCTTTCGAGTGTCAGCTGGCCGTCTTTCACCTGCACCAGCGCCAGCGGCACGCAGGGGTCGCCATCCAGTGGGTCGCAATCGTTGTCGAACAACTCGCACAGCGCATGGCGGCGGCTGGCCAGCGCCGCCTTGACGGCTGCTTGCTGGTCGCCGGCCGCATCGACCCAGGTGCTGTCAACCGTGCCGGTGCTCCAGAGACTGGCGCACCAGTCGGGGTCGGCCAGTGGCGGCGCCATTCCGGCCAGGAACTTCAGGCAAAAGCTTTCCACGACCGTGCCGGCCGCGCACTCGTCGCGCGTGCCGCACTCGGAGACCAGGACCGGCTGGTGATCGGTGAGGCACTCCCGGTAGCACAGCCACAGCGTGAACAGGCCGTCGACCACGCCGGTTGGCGCAGGCGCAGGCTTGGTGCCGGGCTGTTGCGTCGTCGTCAGCGCCGAAGCTGGCGTTGGCGTTGGCGTTGGTGTCGACGAGGGCGAGGGCGAGGGCGTGGGCCGGTGCGCATCGCAGCAGCCGTTGTCGACCACCACCGGATCCAGGCAGTAGCGCATCGGCACGATGATCTCGCGGCCCAGCCCGTCGATCGCCACGCCCGGATCGACGCAGACGCGGTTGCCGCTGACGCTCACGCGCAATCCGCACAGAACGCCCTTGCCGAGGGTCAGGCGATTGAGGAGCCACTGCTTGAGCTTGCCGTAGTCCTGCTCCATCTGGAAGTGCTGGACATCCATGCGCTTGCCGTAGAAGTACTTGTTCCGGCGCGGCTCGCGCAGAACTCGCAGCAGGGCTTCCGCGTTGTCATAGGGGTGCATGCGTTGCTCCTTCAGGTCAGGGTGAGGGAGCCGTCCAGCGCCGCGTCGCCGATGCGGGCGACGTCGAACGGCGGCAGGCTCGTTGTCATGGAAAGGCGCGAGCCGCCCAGTTGCAGGGGCGGGGGCTCGCCGCCGACGATCGCGTCGATGCCGATCCGGGCCTGGAACCCGACGCGCATCTCGGGGGCGATGAGATCGATCCGGTAGTCGGTATGGGCCGGCTTCTCCCGGTCGACGATGCGGGCCACCTCCTGCAGGGTCTGCGGATCGGACGCGCGGTACGCGTCGACCACCACACAGAAGCGATAGGCCTCGTCTGCGAACAGCGGCAGCCCGATCTGGTACTGCGCCAGCGGCCCGCTCTCGCCCACCACCGCGCGGCCGATGGCCGGCACCGGCGCGGCTTCGGGCAGTGTGGCAATGGCGTCGGCGCAGGGCGAGCAGGACTGCGCATCGGACGGTGGTGGCGACGCCGGGCAGCAGCCCTGCTCCTGCGTCGGGTCGGGCACGACCATGCCCAGCGGATCGAGCGGCGGCAGCCGGGTGTCGAAATCGAGCCGCGAGCTCTGCCCCAGCACCCACAGGCGCCGGTCGGTCCAGGCTTCCACGATCACCGGGGCTATGCCGGTATGCAGTTCGACGAATTCGGCGATCGACTGCCGGGTGCCGCGCCGCGCCAGCAGGCCCACCGCGCGCGCGATCAGGGCACGGCGTTGCGCGTCGTCGGCGATCTGCGGCAATTCCAGGCCGAACCACTGCGCCAGCCAGCTCAGCGTGTCGGGCGGCTCGAACTGCGGGTCGGCCACGCGTGGCATGTCGTCCAGCAGCGCTTCGATGCGCCCGAACTCGCTGCGCATCAGCCGCAGCCAGCGCGACAGAAAGCCGTCGGGCCCGTTGTCGTTGTAGCGGTAGGTCTGCGGCAGATAGTCCAGATAATCTTCGGCCGCCGTCGCCAGCCGGGCTTGCCGCACCCACGGGGTCGCGGCCGTGTCGGCTGTCGCGAGCGTCAGCCGCAGCCAAGCGAAGCGCCGCCCGGGCGGCGTGAAGAGCGCGAGCAGGGCGTCCGGCGCGGGCAGCGCGATCCAGTCGGCCGGTCCGGGCGGGGTGGCGTCGGAAGCGGCGGTCGCGACCTCGAAGGTGACGGTGGTGCCGGCCGTGAGGACGGCGTCGACCCAGGCGCGTTCCCAGTCGCGATCCTCGCCCGCGTCGAACGGGCCGGCGGTGAGGCTGCCCTGCGTCAGGTAGACGGCATCCGCGGCAAAGCGGTAGAACACCGCGTCCAGCCCCGGCTTGATGTACAGCGCGCCGTCGGTGGCGGCCAGCGCGGTGACCGGGCCTTGCCAGCCTTGCACGTTGCCGATCTGCTGCGCTGCCCCGGTGCTGTGCTCGAACACGGCGATGGCGCCGCTCGCGGCGTCGGCCACGTACACGCGCGAGCCCCAGGTCGCCAGCGCGCCCGGCAGCCAGCCCGTGGGGCCGGGCAGAATGCGCACGAAGGCGCCGTCGCCGTCGAGCACCAACACCTCATTGCGCTGCGCGTCGGCCACCAGCACCCGGTCTTGCGCATCGCAGGCGACGAACAGCGGTCGCGCCAGCCGGCCCGACGCGGCGACGGCTGCGTCGAAAGCGGCGTCGGCACTGCCGTTGGCCAGTGTACGCTGCAGCGTGTGGGTCGCCGCGTCGATCACCAGGACGCGCTGCAGGCGATCCACGGCCAGGCTGACCGGCTCGCTCCATGACGTCCACGCCACATGCGCCTCGAGCCGCGGAAACGCGAGACTTTGCACCCGTGCATTGCCGCTGTCGGCCACCAACAGGGCGTCGGCGGCGCAGGCCAGCGCGCGCGGCCTCTTGAATTGACCGGGCGCATCGGCCCAGGCACTGCTGCGCGCCGGCAACCAGACCTGGGCATCGCACAGGCCGTCGATGTAGAGCACCCGGTCATGCGCCGTGTCGGCGACGAACAGCGCGTCGCAGGGGCCCACTGCAATACCCGACACCTCACGCGTGTACGGCAGCGGCGTCGCAACGACCACGGGCTTGCCGTCGGCCGGGGCCGGTACCCGCGCCAGCACCAGGTCGCCGCTGCCGGCCGCATCGCCGGCGGCGGGCGCCACGCCGCTGGCCGCGCCGCGCCATTGGCCGCGGTCGCGCAGCAGGGCATGAGCCGTCGCAAAGTCCATGTCAGCTCAGGTACAGGTTGTATTGGAGCTGGCCGCCGGCATCGGCCGTCTGGATCTGGAAGTCGAGCGTGTGCGGGCCCAGGCCGATCTCGTAGCCCAGCCGCAGCAGGTCGATCTCGCCGGTGCCGTCGGGACCGCACAGCGCGTGCTTGTCGGTGCCGTCGCCCAGCTTGAGCCAGCGCCCGCCCTGGCCCGGCTTGGCGCCCAGTTGCTGGCAGATCGCCGCGGTGACGTCGACGCTGTCGAACAGCACCTTGACGTCGTTCGGATAGGTGTAGCCCGGCCCGTTGCGCAGGGCCGGCTGCATGCCGGTGTCGCCGGTGGCGCCGTCGACCGCATGCTTGTGTGCGCCGAGGTCGCCGGCGGGCTTGGTGTTGGGCACCGTGGCGGCGTCGATGGTGTGCGTGTGCGGCCCGGACAGCTTGACCTCCATGTTGCCGCGGCCGCCCTGGGTTCCGCCTTCGCCGGTGGCCCGGTACTGGGTCGGGTCGTCGGCGTCGCCGAAGTCGATCGAGCCGCTCTCGCCGTCGTCGGACGCCGACCAGATCTCGTGCCGGTGATCGCCGTCCGGATTGAGCTTGACGCCGCTCAGGTCCAGCCCGTGCACGTGCGGGGCGGCGGCGCCGTTCTCCTTGGTCACCAGGTTCACCGCGTGGTGGTGCTGGCCGATCTCGGTATAGAACAGCGGATTGAATACCCGGCCGCGCAGGTAGAGCAGCGCCTGCTCGGGAAAGCCACCGTCCACGTGGAAATGCAACGTCTTGCCGCTGCCCGAGGCGATGTCCTTCTCGCCCTCCAGGCTGAGCGGCCGCACCGTCTGCGGCTTCGCCGGCACCGCGTAGCGGCGCACACTGGGCGAGGTGCGCACCACGTTGCATTTGGCGTCCAGTTCGATCTGCGACAGCACAATCCGGCCACTGTCGTCGCCGGGCCAGGAGTCGACGAATTCGAACATCGCGTCGGCAACGATCCGGGTGGGCGCGCCCCAGGCCAGGTCGCCGCTGCACGGCCGGAAGGGCGCACCCACGGTGCACTGACTTTGCGACGGGAACTTGCGCGACTCGCGGTAGGACACGACCAGCAGGTTGCCGAACACCACGCCCGGGGCGCTGCGCGGCGCGCCCATCACCTGCACCGAGACGTCGACCGGCAGGAAGATCTCGCGCCCCAGGTTGTCGAACGCGAGGCCGCGCTTGACGATCACGCGGTGCTTGTCCTGCGGGTCGGTCGAAGGCGGCGAGGCGGGCACCACTTCGAGCCCGACCACTATGCCGGGCGAGTAGAGCGAGCGATTGATGACGCGTCGCATGCCCATGTGGTGGCCCTGCTCGGCGCGAAAGTCGGCCGCGGCCAGGCGCTGGCCATTGAAGTAGTTCAGACGCTGCAGGGCGTCGTCAGACGGATTCGCACTCATGCGCGTCGCTCCTTCTCAGATTGCGTGCAATTTCGGACTCGATGACCAGGTGCTGGGCGCCCGGCGTCACCAGTTCATGCGGGCACAACTCGACGTTGTCGCAGCGGCCGCCGTTGTCCGCCCCGCTGCCGCTTTGCAGACTGAGCGCAGTGACCCGGCTGACACCGGGCACGTCGGCCAGCAGCGCCATCACCTCGGTGCGATACACGGTGCGGCCGAACGGCCAGCCGTCCCCGTCGGGCCCACCCTCGAGCGGATCGAAGAAGGCCTTGATGCGCGCCATCGCGGTGCGCAGGACCACGGCCGGGTCGGCCTCGCATGCCAGGTGCAGCGTGGCATTGACACCGACGTGCCGGTAGCGCGGCGCGATGGCGTGAATCTCGCTTGTCACCAGGCGGCGCGCATCGAGGTAGCGCTCCACGGCGTCGAGCAGGGCGCGACTGGGCAGCGGTGCCGGCTTGGGGCAGGGTGGAATCACGATCAGCGTCACCACCCCCGGGGCGGGATAGCAGGGCAGCAGGGGGTCCAGCCCCGCGACGGCACGCACCCGCGCCACCGGCACGCCCGGCGTTGCGAGGGCCAGGCGCTCGATGTCGTCCAGCGTCACGGCCTTGTCGACCGCGCTGGCGAGGTCGAAGGCGCGCGCCTGCGCCGCCTGCAGCGTTTCGCGCCCGGCGCCGCCCGCGGCTGCGAAGTCCTGCGCCACCGCGCTCGGCGTGCCCAGCGCGCCGAGCGCGGGCAGCAGAGCCGTGTTGTGCGCGTTTGCGGGCAACGCGACCAGGGTCGATGCCTCGAGGTTGCCTTCCGGTCCGCCGCCGACCCGGAAGGCCGCGAACAGCTGGTAGCGGGCCGGCAGGATGGCAGCGCGCAAGCCGTCGCCGCTGCGAATCAGCCCGCGTTCGGGCTCGAGGGCGAACACCTTGTCGTACGGTCCGGCGCGCTCGAAGTCGGGCACCTCGTGCCAGTCGGTCTGCACGTCGCCAGCGCCGTTGTCCAGGCGCAATTGCACGCTGCCCGCGACCACCGGCGTCTGCCCCAGGTCGAACTGGGCTTGGGCGTGGCCGCGCGCCAGACCCACCGGCGTCTCGTCGACGCTGAGCGCGTGCTCGCATGGCACCGCGTTGAAGGCGATGTGGAGCAGCCGCGGCGGGCATTCGAAGCGGCCGCGCACGATCCGGCAGCGAATGTAGAACGGCGCGCCGGGTGCTCGCGGCTGGTGCCCCACCGGCGCGCTGAAGCGCACGAAGCCGCTGAGCGAAAGCGCGCGCGTCTCGTCCTCGACGTCGGCGAGCGGCAGCCAGTGGCCGGCCCCGGCGTAGAACTCCCAGACCGTGCGCACGCGATAGTGCAGCCGCCAGTCCGGTGGCTGGCAGTGGCCCTTGGCGTGCGCGGCCAACGCGTCGTGTTCGGCTTGCAGCGCGGCCTGGGTGGCCGGGTCGGTGCGCCAGCGGTCGGTCCACACATGCAGCGCGAGCGTTGCGCCGGCGGCGTCGAGCGCCTGATCGAAGCCCAGGTACAGCGCGTGGCCGGGCCGGGGCCTCGCGCCGAATGCATCGAAGGGCGTGAGGGCAGTGTTGGCCGCGCTCAGATCCGTCAACGCGGACGCGCCGGTCGTCACGCTGACCAGCCGGCAGGGGGACGCGAACAGCGCGCGCGCGGTCTCGAACCGCGGCAGGGACGCGGCGTCGGCCAGTTGCATGCGCGGCGGCAGCGCCAAGCCGGCCGCGTTGCCGTTGTGGATGGACACCACGGCCTGCGCCACGGTCGGCATGCGTGGCTCGACGCCGACCATCCGGACAAAGGCGCGCAGTGCTTCGTCCGAGACGCGGTCGAACCGGTAAATGTTCTGCTCGGACAGCCAGGCGCCGAATTCGAGCAGCGTGATGCCCGGATCGGAGGCGTTCTGATCGGTCCAGGCCGGCGCCGACCGCGGGATCAGCGCGCGGCCTTCGCCGACCAGCTGGTCGTAGCGCCGGTTGTCCAGGGTGGGCTTAGGCAAGGGCATAGGGCAAGCTCGGCACGATGATCATCAGTTGCGAATCGCCGGCGGCGATCAGCTGGTGCGGTGCCACCGGCACGCTGTCGCCGTAGACGGCCTGTCCCACCATCAGCTGCAGGAAGCGCACCGCGTCGACCCCCGGCGTGTCCTCGATCAGCGCAGCCAGGTCGGACAGGTACACGCTCTCGCCGAAGTCCCAGCCGTGGCCGTCGTGGCCGCCGTTCAGCGGATGCAGGAACTGCAGCAGCCGCATGCGCACCAGGGCCTCCACCCGGCCGGCCTCCTGCGCATTCAGCGGCAGGATTTCGGCACGCACGCCCACGGCCACATAGCTGGGATCGACGATCCGGATGCCGCCGGCGATGCCCGCCGGCGCGCACTGGCCGAGGGCGTCGATCACCGTGCGTTCCAGCTCGGCCGAGGCCAGCGGCTGCGCCTGCTGCGAATGCGGCACAAGCACGATGCCGACGCAGCCGCGCGCGCCATGTCCCTGTGCGCCTTCCAGCGGCAGGGCGCGCACGCGCGCCACTTCGGAGGAAGCGCCGAGCGCCAGCCACTCGTAGTCTTCGGCCGATACGGCGCGGCCGCGGTTGCGCACATGCTGCGCACTGCGGTCGCGCGCCGCCCGCAGCAGCTCGGCGGCGGCGCCGCCCCCCGACGCGATCGGATTGCTCACGGATTGCACGAAGCCCACGCCGCTGCGCAGCTCGCGCACGGCGCCGGCCGGCACATTGCCGTCGACCCCGCCCCCGGTCACGTAGCTGACGACGATGGGCGCGCCGGCGGGCGGAACGAACCCATCCGGGCCGGGAAACGAGAAGACGCCGCGCGCCCGTTCGACCACGTAGTGTCGATTGCCGGACCCCGAGCGATAGAAGTGCGGCTGCGCATGCCAGCGCACCCAGGCCGCGGTCATCACGGTGGGATCCTGCGGGTCGACCTCGAAGCGCAGGTCGGCTGGAGCTACGCCGGACAGCGTGGTCTGCCAGTCATCGCCGCGGCCGACCCACTCGCGCACTTCCAGCACTTCGTCGCCCAGGATGGGCACGCCGACCAGCGGACTGTCCAGAGCGCGCTCGAACTGGGCGGCATTCAGCGCCGCCGGCTCGCCGCCGGGGGCTGCCGTCGTCACCGCCTTGAGCGCTCGTACGATGGGCAGCGCGAAGCTCTGGTACGGATTGCCGTTGCTCGTGCCCAGCCCATCCCGGGCTATGTACTGGCCCTGCCGGCCCCAGGCGGCGTTGAGCCACACACCGCCGCATTGCACGATCTGGTCCTGGCTGCGCAGGCCGCTCTTGAGCCGCGCGCGGATGCGGTACAACGCGCCGCCCAGGCCTTCGCGCGGCAGCGCATCGTCGGCGCCCACGAACTGGACGAGGCCGGTGCGGCGCAGGCCGAGCGTGGCGTCGCGCACCGACAGTTCGGTCCAGCCGCGGCTGCCCCAATAGTCCCAGGCGCAGGGTTGCGGGTCGCCCTCCGGCGCCGGCGCCAGCACGTGCGCCAGCAGGCTCACCAGTGCGGCCGGCGGCTGGTTGCTGAAGCCGAAATGCAGCGCCGGTGTGCGGTCCGATACCGGCGCGAAGGGCGCGAAGGCACTGCGCGGCCAGCGCGCGTCGTCGCTGCGTTCGGCGAAGGCAAAGTCGTTTTCGGTGACGCAGAAATCGGGCGGCTGCGGGTTGGTGAAGAAGTAGTAATTGACGGCCAGGTGGGTGACGATCGGCGGCTGCAGCGTAGCCGCTGCGCTGGTGACGATGAACCGGGTCTTGTCGTTCGGGTCCTGGATGACGTCGACCGATAACGGCTTGCCGTAGTCGCCGGCCACGATCCGCAGCCGCAGCCAGCGGCCCTTCTCGCCGTTCACTTCGCTCTCGACCCAGCTGCCCGGCACCGTGAAGCTCAGCTTGGCGGTCGGGAACTGCGCATCGGTGGGCTTGGGAAAGGTGAACGACTGGGTGTGGTCGACCAACTCCTCGTCCGGGCCGAGCGCCTGCCAACGCGAGCCGTTGAAGAACTCGGCCGCGACCTGAGCGTTGCCGGTGCCGGCCTGGTTGAAGCTGAAAACCAGTTCGATGCGCGCACCGTCGCGCGAGAAGGCTTCCTTGCACGCGGCGTAGAAACTGGCGAAGCGCGCCGGCTGCTCGCCGAACAGAAAGAAGTCCTTGCTGATGTCGACGCTGGCGCTGTCGACGTAGGCGCTGTCGAGCGCGAGGTCGCTCTTGCCAAAGCCCACGCGCGCGCGGATCAGATCCACCTGCGGCAACGCGCCTTCGGCGTCGGCGCCGTCGGGCCGCAAGGGCGGCAAGGCATCGGTCAGCTCCACTGTAAGGCCGGGCTGTGCCCCATCGAGTGCGGCACTCAGGTACAGCCCCGAGTCGTCGGTGCGCAGCACCATGGTGCGGACGGTGCCGTCGAGCGTGATGACGTCGCCCGGCAGCAGATCGCGCGCGCTTTCGACGGCCAGGCGCCATGACGACGGCGCGCTCACCACGGTGCCCAGCACGGTGACGCCCAGCATCAGGCTGGCGCCGGGAACGCCGCCTGCCAGCGCCGAGGCCAGGATCAGGCGGCCCTCGGCGACTGCGACCACGTCGCTGTCGATGCCGCCGGTCGGCCCGGCCACCTGTACCTTGTCGCCGGGTTCGATCGGCGGCAGCGGACCGGCCGGCGCGAACTGCACCAGGTAGCCGTCCGGCTCGATCGCAATGCGCGCGTGCGGCGCCCGGCTCGACACCGTGCCGCGAATCCAGTTGCTGCTGTGGCCGGCTACGCTGTCCTGCTGGCTGTCCGGGCCGAAGAATTTGGCGAGCGTGATCTTGCCGTCGCGGGTGAAGCGATCGGTGCCGTCTTCCACCAGCGTCAACGGCTGCCAGCCGTCGCTGCTGAGGTATTCCCAATCGAGCAGCAACGGCCTTTGGGCGCTGTTGCCGTCGCCGGCGCGAGCGTTGGCGAAGTCGAAGCTCAGCACGATCTGGGCCGAGCCGGTGAAATTGAAAAGTTCGCCATGCCCGAGGTAGAGGCGATGCGGCACCGGCACCATCGCATCGAACACCGAAAAGCCGCTGCACGCGCTCGCGCTGTGGTCGGCATAAAGATCGGCTTGCGGATCGATCGAGTACAGCGCCGCCAGCGTGCCGCGCATCGCGGTGATCTCCTGCTCGGTATAGAACTCCGGCGCCACCGCGCGCGTGGGAGGCGCATCGCTGGCCAGGGACGGCGCCGGTGGCGGCAGCACGGCGCCCACGCGGGTGCCCTGGGGCACCGTGGCATCGCCCGAAGCGGTGGCCAGCAGGCTGAACACGAGCGGCGCGCGCGCCGGCTGCGGCGCCAGCACGCTGGCACCCAGCGCGTCGAGGAATTCGAGTTGCAGCCGCTGCGGCATCGCATTCAGGCCGTCGCCCTGAATCTCGAGGTAGCGCGCCAGGACCCGGCTGATCGCCGTGCCGGCCTCGCCGCGGCCCGGCGCGACCCACCATTCCGGGGTGTAGCCCTTGCGATTGTCGGACCAGGCCTGCGCAATTTCGCTCCCGCCACGCGTGACGAGGGTGGGGGGCCGGGGCGAGCACTTCATGATGCGCGCCCCTCTTGCATGAAGAACGGATAGACCAGGTTGTAGAACGTGTTGGTGGTGCGCACGCGGTAGCGCACCTCGATGGCGATCAATCCCTGCTCGGGCCGGGCATCGGTCTTGACGGTGACGCTGTCGATGCGCGGCTCCCACAGGACGAGCGCCTGCTCGACCCGGTGCCGGGTCAGTGCCAGCGTGTGCGTGTTGATCGGCTCGAACACCAGCGCGCGCAGGCCGGCGCCGAAATCGGGCCGCATCACGCGCTCGCCGGGGTCGGTGTCGAGAATGATCCGGATCGCCTGGCGGATGTCCTCCTCGTACTCGGCCAGTGCGATCGCACCGGTGCCCGGATCGACGGCCACCGGAAACGCCAGCCCCCGGCCGAGAAAGGCCTTGGCGTCCGGAGCGAGGTCGTCGGCAGCCACGATCAGTCTCCGATCAGCACCGTGAGCGCGCCCTTGAGGATGGGGGCGCCGCAGCCGGCGGTGTCGAACTGCCGTGCCGCCGGCAGGTTGTTGATCAGCACGCTGGCCGACCCTTTCGCGATCGGGCTCGGCGGGTGCGGCCCGGCCAGCGGCGGCAGCAGGCAGACATGTTTGTCGGTCGCGCGGGCGGCGGGCATTCCTTCGATCAGCACGTTCGGCGATCCCTGCACCAGCAGGCCCGGGTGGCCGGTGGGGTCGAGCAGGCGGGCAGCAGCGGGCATGGCATCTTCCTTCAGTTGATCTTGACCAGCGCGCCCTTGATGAAGCACGTGGCAGCGGCTTTCAACAGCGCGGCGCCGCTGCTTTGCAGGCTCAGCAGCGACTTGGCCTTGATCTCGATCACCGGAGCGTCGAGCGTGATCTTGGTGGCTGCCTTGATGGTCACGCCGCCGGCCTTGTCGATCGTCACGCTCGCCAGCGGCGTGCTCAATTGCGCCTTCATGGGATCCAGCGTCACGGTGGACATGGTGTTGGAGCTCAGGGTGACCGATTGCAGCGCCTCGTCGAAGGTCAGCTCATGGCCCAGCGGCGTGCGGATCTTGCGTTTGGTCACCGGGTCGGTGGGCGCCAGCGCCGGCGGCCGGTCGATGCTGTTCCAGCAGGTGCCCAGCACGTAGGGCTCACGCACGTCGCCGTGGTTGAACGCAACCAGCACCTCGTCGCCGATCTGCGGCACGAAGTAGGTGCCGCGGCCCATGCCCGCCATCGGGCTCGACAGACGCGCCCAAGGGGTGTAGCCGGGCAACCAGGGCAGCAACAGCATCACCCGCGCCTCGCCGGTGCAGTCGATGTTGTTGAGGACCGTGGCGACCGACACGCCGAAGATCTTCTTGTCGGGCGGCGGGCCGCTGCCCATGGTGATGGGTGTCGTCGCGCCGAATTTGACTGCTTCGTCTGCCATGTCGGGGTCCTTTGCTGTGGGTGGGTGACGTCAGAAGGAAACCCGCACCGGCACCGCGCCCTGATCGGACGCCGGGATCGAGCCGAACCAGATTTCCTTGCGGGCGCCGAAGCTGGTGCGAAAGCCGCCGGCGTCGATGGTGTGGGTGACCGAGGTGGCGCGGTACAGGCCGCCGAACTCCTCGCCGGTCCCTTCGATGCGCACCACGTCGCCGGCGCGCAGCGTCGGCTCGCCCAGCACGGTGCCGCTGGCGGTGAGTCGCCTGTTCAGCCGCGGAATCAGCTCGGAAACCAGTTTGCGCGGCAGCGAGGTCGCCGTGAGCGGCTCCTCGATCATGTAGTCGCCCGGCTTCATGCCGATCGGCACCACGCCGGGATAGATCGCCAGCGACAGGCTCATGCGGTCCCAGTCGAATCCCAGCGTCACGGTGAAGGTCATCTTGATCGCGGGAATCCAGATGAAGCCGCCCACCGAAAACAGCTGACCGACCTTGGAGATGCGCGGCGTGAAGTCGATCAGCGAGCGGCCGTAGCCGAAGGTGAAATCGGCGCTCAGGTTGTCCAGCGACGAAGTGAAGCGCAGCGCGTGGCCGCCGACGGGACCGTCGTGCTGCACCAGGATGTCCCAGCCGTTCTGCGCCGCGAGGCGATTCAGGAAGTCGTAGTCGCTCTCGTTGTCCTGTTTGCGGATGACCTTCTGCGCCGAGCCGGGGTCGGTCACGGCGACGAACATGTCGACCCCGCCCAGGAGGATGGACAGCGCCGCGCCGACCGGGTCGAAGATCGGGATCATCAGGTTTTCCAGCGTGACGATGCTGGCGGTGGCGATGTCGGGCAGCGGCAGGTTGCCCGGGCAGGGCAGGGGAATGGCGAACCAGCGCACCTTCTTGCCGTCGGACATGTTGTGGCGCCGGTCGTGCGCCGTCACGGTCATCGTCGGCATTCCGCCCGACGGGAAGGTTGCGCCGTGCGCCACGATGTCGCCGTCGAACACCTGCACCAGCGGGTCGGGCGCGTAACCCAGTTTCAGCGTCAGCGGTATGTCCAGCGCGAACAGCGGGCTGTCCAGCCAGCGCAATTTCTCGTTGGCGATGGTCAGTTCCACTTCGTCCAGTCCCTCGTAGCCGGTCTGGCAGCGCACGCTCTGGATGGACGCGCGCAGCTCGGCCGGGACAGGCTGGCCACCCAGCAGCACCGTGAATTCGGGGGCGAAGCGGGCTCGGTCCATTTTCGTCTGGCCTACGGGTAGACCTTGCCCGACTCCGGGTCGCGGTAGGGCATGTTGGGCACCAACAGCTTCAGGCCGGGCGCCAGGTTGCGCGCGGACTGCAGCCGGTTGGCGATCGCGATCACGCGCCACAGCCGCGGGTCGCCGTATTCGGCTCCGGCGATCGACGAAAGCGTTTCGCCCTGGCTCACCACATGGCGCTTGGAGTAGTCGCTGGTCTCGCGCTTGACCTCCTTGGCCTCCAGGTCGATGTTGCGGTATTCGTTGAACGTGACTGTCAGCCGGGCCCGCACCGGAATGCCGTCGGGCAAAAACATCGTGAAGCGCTGCGAGCAGTTCGCCAGCACGCAGGTGAAGGCGAGCGAGCCCCAGGTGAACAGCAGCACCGGCGGCGCATGGGTGGCGGGATCTATGGACATCAGATCCGTGACGCGTCTGACCAGGATCCGCACGTCGGATTGGGCTGCGTTGACGGTGGTGCTGCCGACCTTGCGCTGCTCGTAGGAGTCGAGGAACAGCTCCATCTGCAGCGTCTGCATGTTGCCGTGAACGAACTGCAGGATAGGCGCCGACAGGCCCGGTATCGCGGCCTGCGCGTAGTTGATCTCGCGGTTGAGCGTGTACTCCTCCGGGTTGAACTGCACGGGGATCCGCTCACCGCTGACGGTGTTGGTGATGACGGCTTTTTCCAGGCTCATGGCGGGCTTCGTTGGGCGTCAGACGCGGCCGGTGCGTTCCTGCCAGGACAGGACCCGGTGGTCGAGCTGGCTGATCACGTGATCGGTCAGGCGCGACAACTCCTGCGGCGGCAGCATCAGCGGCGCTGCGACGGACATGCTGCGGGGAATGGCTGGCACCGCTCGCGCGTCCGCGGCGGGGGCGATGGTGGACTCGGCCGCCACACGCGCGGCCGGCGGCAGGGCCGGCTGCATCCGCACCATCGTCAACTGCACCGGCGGAAAGACGCTGCGCTGTTCCACCCGCGTCACGACGGCCGCCCGCGGCGCGGCCGCGCTGGCGGCGACGCGGGTCAGCCGCTGGAGCAGTCGCTCTTGCAGCACGCGCTGCGTCGCCGTCACCCGCTCGTGCAGCAGGCGCTGCGTCACCGTCATCCGCTCGCGCTGCCTCAGCGTGTGCACCGGAACATCGCGGCCCCGCAACGGCCTCACCTCGACGCGCTGCGTGTGCCGCGTGATGCCGGCGGACAGCAGCGCCTGCAGACTCACATGGGCCGTGAATGTGCGGCTCAGATGAAGAGCAGGTCGCCGCATCACGCGTTCAATCGGCGTGAAGCGTCCGGGCGTGCGCCGGTGCGCCGCGCGGCCGGGCAACCCGTGCCGGGCCAGCCGCATCCGCAGCGCATCGATGCGCTCGCGCAGCGCCGACCGGGACAGGCGTTGCAGCCGCCGCTGGATCAGCCGTCCGGCGCGATGGTTCAGGTTGATGGTCATTTCGTGCTCGCAGTGATTCAGGCCTCGTTGGCGCGCTGGTTCAGGGCCGAGATCTGCGCGACCCAGCTGAGCCGGTCGCGGTGCTCGAGGTCCAGGATGGATTCCATCGGCCAGTGGAAGTGGTAGGCGATGTAGGCCACCTCCTCGTTCAGTTGAGCGAGGGGGTAGCCCGCAACTCCCCCGGACGGGTTCCTCCGCGCGCCACGCCATCGGCGTCGGCGCTGCGGCCGCAGTGCGGGCACACCGCGCCGTCGCCCTCGAGCTGGTTGACCCGGTTGTAGAGGTCCTGCAGAAAGGCCAGGTCGGTCGCGAACAGGCCTTCGATCACCTTCGGATTGATCACCGGCACGCTGCCCAGCCGGGTGACCACCCGCGACAGCAGGATGATCACCACGTAGGCCTCGTTGCTCTGCACCCGCGGATCTTTCAGCGGCAGGATCTCGTCGGCGGCCGTGGCCCGGCGCATGACGCCCTCGCGATGCAGCGTTCCCTCGTGGTCGAGATAGCCGCAGGGCAGCGTGAATTCGAATTCGGTCTGGAACATGGTGTTCTCCTGGTTTGGGCGATGGGCCTTCAGGCGCGGACCACGCCTTCGTGGGCCAGCTCGAGCGACTCGATCGCAATGTCGTTGGCCTCGGCGCTGAAGCTCGGGCCGGTCCACTTGGCAGGCCAGGCGTTGAAGAAATTCCAGCGCGCCTTTTCCTGGCCCTGGCGGTCCAGCAGCACGATCGAGCCGTTCTTGCGCGGCGCTGCCGGGTCGCCGTCGACCCACTGGCGGTGCCACTTGTACAGGTCGGTGTCGTCGCTCATGCCCCACTTCAGGCTGATGCTCGAGAACTTGACCTGCCCGGGCAGCTTGCGCGTGGTGATGTTCTCGCCGCCCTCGCGGTGCTCGATCACGTCGACCGTCGAGTCGAGGCCGCCGGCCTCGTGGAATGCGGCGCGGGTGATGCCGTCGATCTCGACCAGGAAATTGAAATTGACGAAGGGGTCTTTGCGGGTTGCCATGGTGGTTCTCCAGAATCGGTGATGGGGTCTGCGCGCGTCAGGATTCGCTGACGTCGGCGCCGCCGTCCCAGATGCCGATGCGCACGATGATGAATTCGGCGGGGTAGCTCGGCCGCACCCCGATTTCGATGTGCAGCCGCCCGAGCTGCTGCTCGGAGAACGGGTTGAGCACCTCGTCGATGCGCACGTAGAAAGCCTCTTCGGCCCTGGCGCCGAACAGCGCGCCGTCACGCCATTCGCGCGTCAGGAAATCGGTGAGCGTGCGCTTGAGCTTCTGCCACAGCGCCAGGTTGTTCGGCTCGAACACCGCCCAGCGGATGCCTTCCTGGATCGACTTCTCGAGGAACAGGAACAGCCGGCGGATGTTGACGTACTGCCAGTTCGTGTCGGTCGCCGTCGTGCGCGCGCCCCACAGCACCGGCCTGCCGCCGTCCTGGAACACCTGCACGATGTCGATGCCCAGCATGTTCAGCTGGCCCTGCTCGATCAGACTGATGCGGCGCTCGACGCCGAGCGCGCCGTTGACGATCTCGTTGGCCGGTGCCTTGTGCACGCCGCGCAAGGCGTCGCTGCGCGCGAAGATGCCGCACACGTGGCCGCTGGGCGGCACCAGGATGGGCGGCCCGTCGTTGCTGGGCACCACCCGCAGCCAGGGCGCATAGAGCGCCGCGTAGCCACGCGTGGAATCGAGCCCGCGCCGCTGCGCCTCCAGGCTGGAGGCGCCGAACAGCGGAACCTGCGGATCGGAGTCGAGCACCGCGAAGCGGTCGGCATGCAACTCGCAGTGCGCGATCAGCGCCTGCTGCACCGTCAGCATAGCCTGGCCCGCGGCGGTGGGCCGGTCCGGCACGGCGATGAAATTCACGTCGTCGATCGGTCGCAACGTGTCGATCGCATCGGTGAAGTTGCCCGCGGTCGATTGCGACAGATCCTCGGCGGTGCCCGGCTGCGCCGGGCTCATGGCCGCCGCGGCGCCCACGGCCGGAATGGCGTTGCCGACGGAATTGGGCGGCGGCGGCTCGATCAGGCTGGCGTTGAGCAGGCCGCCCGGGTCGCGATTGACCACGTCGGTGAGGAAGCGCGGGTGCGCAGGGTCCATCGACAGGTGGTCGTACACCACATTGACCGCGCCCAGTGTCACCGTCAGGTTGATTTCGCGCGACGTCACCGTGGGTGCGTTGCCGCCCGCCGGATCGAGATCGAGCTGGATGCCCAGGCCTGAGCGGAACGTGACCCGGTACGTCAACGGCGCCAGGCCGCCCTGCGCGCCTTCGGTCAGCACCTCGGCGCTCGCGGCGTCGACGATCTGCGTGTCGCTGTTGGCGCCCTGCTGGACTTGCAGGATCGTGCCGCGCAGCAGCTGCCCGGGCGGCAGCGGGCCGGTGCCGGCGGGCCGGATCCGTATCGTCGTCGCGCCGTTGGGCGTGTTGGCCAGGCGCATGGTGGCGGCGGCGGCCAGCGGTGCGCTCAGAGGGAGCGTGAAGCGCACCGTCGCACCGTTCACGCTGGAGATGACGCGCCGGTCGGTGCCGGTGGAGAACGAGACTTCGTCGCCGGGCTTGAAGCGGTTGGCCACGTTGGCGGCGCTGATGGCGCCGTCAACGTCGAGCGTCACCTCCATCGCGGAGGCCGGCGCGGCCGCTTTCAGCGCCCCCTTGGGCCGGTAGATGGCAACCGCCGACAAGAGCGGCGCGTTCGCCACCGTTGCCGTGATGCCCAGTGCGCCGGGTTGCCGCGCCTGGAGCCCAAGGATGGGGCGACCGGGCGCGGCCGTGCGGTCGTTCAGCGTCATCGCCTGGTAGGAGCCGTTGCTGGCGCGCACGACGTAGCAGACCTGCCCGCCGTTCTGGAAAAAGCCGCGCACGGCATACCAGAGATAGCTGCCCTGCGGCGGCAGCTTGCCGAAGGCCGCCAGGAACTGCTCCCACGAGGTGACCTTGGTCGGTGTTGCGATCGGCCCGTCGCTCGTCACCCCGATGAACGCGGCGGTATTGGTGCCTACACCCTGGATCGGCGCGCCGGGCGCGAACTCGTCGATGTAGACGCCGGGGTAGGAAACTTGGACGGGCATGGCAGGCTCCTTGTGTCAGAACGGGATGTCGTAATTGCCGGTGGGCTCGGGCACGGCGATCGCGCGCAAGGGCGACACGCCCAGCGGCACGGCGCTGGCACGCAACTGCCAGGCGCCCGCCGCCACGTCGGCGAGCACGAAGCGCCCCTGCGCGTCGGCCCGGATGAAGGTGACGCGCAGGTTCGCCGGGGTGAGCAGCTCGACCCAGGCCAGCGGCACGGGCTGGGGCGGCACCGCGCTGTCGTACACGGTGCCGCCGATGTGAAAACGCGTGTTCCCGGTGGCGGGGTTATCGCGCACCAGCGTGCGCGTGAAGGTCGTCGTGACCATTGGCCCGGCGCGCAGCGGCTGCTCCTTGAGCGCCACCGTGATGACGCTGTAGATGCAGGGCTTCCAGCGGTTCTTGTCGCCCATCGTGCCCCAGAACTCGGCGTATTTGGGGAAACCCTCGACCGGCAGCAGCGTGAGCGGGAAGCGTTCCTCGGCGATCGCCGGCGGCGGCGATTGCGGCGGGTTCGACAGCGCGTAGATCGCCACCGGATCAAGCTCGTCGTGCGCCCCCAGCACGCGCGCGGCTTCGGCCAGCAGAGCGTGCTCGTCGATCGTCGGATCGATCGCGATCGACACCGTGACCGGGCTCCACGCACTGATCAGATAGTGGCAGTCCACGCGCCGCGCCGGCGGCACCTCGAAGATGTCGGCGCCCTGCACCATGCGCTCGCGCTCGTTGGTCCGCAGCTTGCGGTTCTCGCGCAGGTCGATCAGGTAGACGTTGAGCGAGTTGCCGGGATTGCCCGCGCCGTCGGTGATGCCCGGCACCAGCGCGCGCCAGTCCTCGTCGGGCGGCTGGAAGCGCACCTGCGCGTCGGCCGTCAGCTCCGCGATGGAGTTGCGGAAGAGCCGGTGCAGGAGGGTGTCGAGGTGGTCGATCATGGCTTGGCCTCAGTTCGTCCACTCGGTGCCGGGACCCCACCCCGCAGTGGATGAGAAGATGCCACGGTCGATCTGATCCGGAGCGAACTCGAGTTCAACGGGCTTGCCCGTTCGCAGGTCGTAGCCGCTGACGACGACCTTGCCTTTGGCATTTCTTGCGGCGTTCAACACCTTGTCTTCGGCGTCGAACTGACCGCCCATCTTCGAACTCCCGGCGACGCTTGTCTTGCCGCCCTTTGCTGTACCGGGGCCGCCTGCCAGACTCTTGTCAAACTCCCATTCCGACTTGAGCTCGCCCATCATGGCTTTTCCGTTGTCGATCTCAATGAAATCCGGCTCGCGACCCGCGCCTGCGATCTTTGGAGTCGCCTTGAACTTGCCGTCCGGGCCGCGCATGCCCTTGATCTCACAATTCTCGAGAATTTGCCGCTTGGGATAGGCTTTTTGCCGCTTCAGCATCCAGATGCGCTCCTTGGCGTTGTCGATGCCTTTCTTCGGCCCACCTTTGCGGCTCCTTCCAGCCTTCGCACGCTCGTCGAAATAGTCGCGGGTTTTCGTGCGTGAGGCCTGTAGATCCTGCTCCGCATCGGCGATTCGCTCGTCAAGCGTCTTCTTCGCAACATCGGTCTTTTGGGGCCGCTTCGGCTTGGGCTGCCCCGTACCGACGGCCTTCTTCTTGGGTGCAGCCCCCGCGGACGAATCGCTCCCTTTGCCGGCGACTTTCTTCCCTTCGCCGCCTTGTTTCTTGGCGGTCTGGGCTTTCTTCGCTGGTGGTTTCGCGCTGCCTTCGGTTTCACCCGCCCCCGGGGTCTTGCTCTGGCCCTTGCCCGAGGAGGTGCCGCTCGTCTTTTTCGGCTCCGGGGTTTCGCTCTTGGCAGCCGGCTTGTTCGCGCCGAATTTCTTCTCGGCGGTGGCGGCGCCGGCATCGGAGGCGCCGGCCTTGGGCTTGGCCGCTGGGCCGTGAACATCGGGCCCGGGGTGCAGGGGTTCCCCCGGTTTCGGTGCGAGCTTGGTTGAATCGTCTGCAAGCGACCCCGCCTTGCCGGCAGCCGCATCGACGATCTGCGTGCCTTCCTTTTCCGCTACGCCGAACAGCCTGCGCAGGAACGTGCGCAGGCTCTTGAAGAAGTTGCCCAGCGGCTCGAGGATGGGTTCAAGAAATTTCTCCAGCGGCTTGAGCGCCTTGCCGGCAAGAAGGGCAATCGCCTCTTCCACGAACGCGATCCCCTTGCCGACGGCGGTGACCAGCTCTGCCACGCGACCCGCTGCGGTGCCCACCAGTTTCGACAGCCTGCCCAATGCATTTCCGACCTTGCCCAGCGCCACGCCGACTTCTTCGATGGCGTTGCCGATACCCTCGGTAAACGCGAACAGGACGACCTGGATAGCGACGAAACCGATCGCGTATCCGGCTTTGCTTCCGATCTGCGACCACGGCGTATCGAGCACCCAGTCTTCCGCGGACTTCGCCTTCGATTCGACCCAGGCGAAAGGCGAGGTCACCAGACTGGGCTTGGGCTCTTCCTCCTTCTTGTCCTTCGACCAGGGCGCCTCGATGCTCGCGACGATCGAAGAGCCCCCCTGCTTGCCGAGCTGATAGGCCTTCTTCTCTGCAAGATCACCGATCGCGTCGGGCAGCGACAGCAGCGTGTTGAGCGCGGCCACCGGGTCCTCTTTGACCTTGCCCCACACCTTGCGCAGGCTCTTCTTGACGGTGGCCGCCTCGCCCAGCAACGAACGCAGATCGGTCACCAGTTCGGACCGGGCGCCAAACGCACTGAGCGCCAGATCTTCGGCCATGCCTTCCATGCGCTCGCCGAACACCGCCAGGCCAAACAGGTCAGTCACCGGACTGACCAGGCCTTCCACCAGTCCGACGTAGTAGCCCTTGACGAGCTGCGCGACGTCGGCCGGTCCCATGGCTGCGACGTGCCCAAGCAGGATGGCGCCTTTGCCGTCATTTATCAGCTCGTGCGCCATTTGCTCGCCCATGCCGCGCGCAACGGCGGCGGCGAGGCGGGTACCAGCCGGCGGCAGCCCAATGCTGCTGATCAGCGCATCGGCGAGCGCGCGCTTGGCGCGCTCGAGCATGAAGCCTCGCACGCCCCCGTCTTCCGCTTCGCGCGCGACGCCGATTCCGGTAGAGCCTTGCACCGCAATCGGCGCGTTACCCTGCATCACGCCGTCCGCTGCCTGGCGAGCCGACACCTCGTGCTCGCCAAGCGAGTCTGATGCTGGGGCCGACCCACCGCGCCGCTGTTGCACCACGTGCGCCAGTTCGTGTGCCAGCAGCCGTTTGCCCGGGCCGGCGTGCGGCGCGAACCGGTTCGCACTGAAGACGATGTCGTACCCGTGGGTGTAGGCCTTGGCATGCATTCGGGCCGCGCTCGCGTGGGCCTGGGCGTCGTCATGGATGCGCACATCGGAAAAGCTCTGGCCGAACCGGGACTCCATGTCTGCCAGTACTTGCGGCGGCAGCGGGGTGCCACCGGTCAGCAAACCGGATACGGCGCGGTTTCCGCCACCTGCCGCGAGGCTGCCCAGCGCGGCTCCCAGCTCACCGCTCGCCGGCGTGGCGACCACGGCCCGTGCCCGTTCGCGCGGGGCCGATGCGGCGGACGCGGACTTGGCGAGTCTGGAGGGGCTTTCGGCCATGGTGCTGCCGCTCACTGCGTCCAGACGTTGCCGGCACCCCAGCCGCTGGTCGACGAAAAAACGCCGCGGCGGACCTTGTCGGGGTCGAGTGCCAGCTCGATCCGTTGGCCGGTCTGCACGTCATAGCCGGTGATCACGATCTTGCCGTTCATCCTGCGGGCCTCGGCCACCACCTTGTCCTCGGCGCCGAACTGACCCCCCATCTTCGAACCCGGGCTCACGCTCGTCGTCCCGCCCTGCGCCGTGCCCGGTCCACCGGACAGGCTCTTGTTGAGCTCCCATTCCGACTTCAGCTCACCCAGGGTGGCATTGCCGTTCTGAAGCTCGATGAAGTCCGGTTCGCGTCCGACGCCGGCAATCGATTCGGTGGGCGTCAGCTTCCCGTCCGGGCCTTGCACGCCTTTGACTTCGCAGTTCTTGAGCATCTGGCGGTCGGGGTACGCCTTCTGCCGCTTGAGCATCCACACCCGCTCCTTGGCGTTGTCGATGCCCTTTTTCGGACCACCCTTGCGGCTTCGTCCGCCAGCGGCACGCTTTTCGAAATAGTCGGACGTTTTCTGGCGCGACGACTTCAGGTCTTGCTCCGCCTGCGCAATCTGTTCGTCAATCGACTTGGGCGGCTGCTGGGTTTGCTTGGGCTTCTTTGGCGCCTTGACGGCCTTCGGTGGCTTCGGCTGCGCCGCTGGCTTGGGGTTCTTGGCCTGCTTCGGTGTCTTGGCCGCCTTGGCAGTCGGTGCCGGCTTCCCGGGCGGGGCCGGGACGGTGGGCGAAGCGGGGTTGGCCGCGGGCGCCAATTGCTGCGCACCGGCAGTGGCGACTCCGCGACTGAGCATCGGCGCCACCGGCAGCCCTTTCACCGCTTGTCTGGCAACCGGCGCCGTGGCGGCTACGGAGGCTTCCGTTCCCATTTCTCTGAGCGGTGCCGACGCGGCCGTGACCGCCGGTCGCATTTCCGCTGCCGCGACGCGCGTGGTCGTTTGAGCCAGCACGGGAATCTCGCGCGCGGCCATCGGCGGCAGCACCTCGCTGGCACTTCGCATGGACGCCGCCAGCACCATCGGCGCCGCCCGCTGCGTGCCCCATCGAAGTGCGGGGGCAACAAGCCGCTCGACCGGAATGCTGGCCGCCAAAGCCTGCACCTGCCATTTCGGGTCACGCACTGCTTCCGACCAGGCATCGCCCAGGTGCGAAAAGGCGCCCCCGAGATCGCCACTCATCGCCTTCTCGACCCAGCGAACGGAATTCACCTCGTACGGATGCAGCGAACCCTCGTACTCCATCAGATCCTTGTCCTTCGCGTAGCGCGAACGGAACTCTGCGACTGCGTCGGGACCGACGACCCATTGGTTCTCTTTGGACGGGACGTGGTAGGCGATGTAGAACTGCACGGCGTAGCTGCGGTCCTGGCATTCGATCGCGTTGGGGCCGAGGATGTAGTCGCCGACCCGGATGATCTTGTGCGGGCCGGTGCCGTCGGAATAGGGCACTGGCGAGACGCCGTAGTGCTCGATGCCATGAGCTGCCAGCGAAGCAGCCTGCTGCGCGTCGGCAGGGTGGTTGCGCAGCCGCTCATCGTGGGCGCGCTTCTCACATTCTGTCTCTGCCCGCTCAGGCTCCAGCTTGATTGCGGGGACACCGCGTGGCGGGGCCGGCGCCGGCGGGGGGACCGGCGCGTTGATGCCCGGTGCCACGCCGCCCGTGAGTTGCGCACGCCGCGCCTCGAGGAGCTGACGCTCCCGGTCCAAAGCGTTCACGGCTTCGATCGACAGCACCATCGGGCGCGCCTCGACCTCGTTCGCGTCGAGCCGCGCCAGTACCGCATCGAGCGGCAACGCGGCAATCTCGGCATCGCTCATCGGCTCCCGCTGCACACCCACCCCCGCCGCACTGGCAACGGACGCGGGCTCGCCTCTGACAACGGCACCGGCTACCGCATCGGCGTCGGCCTCGTGCGACAGCGCACCACGTTCCGAAGACGGGCGGCTTTGCTGCACGACATGCGCGAGTTCATGGGCCAGCAGTCGCTTGCCTGGTCCGGAGGCCGGCTGAAAGCGGCCCCGTCCGAACAAGACGTGGGGCCCGACCGTGAGCGCATGGGCCAGTTGGCGGTCGGCGGCCGTGTGGGCGGCGCCATCGTCATGAATGCGAACTTCGGCGAAGTCCTCGCCGAAACGCGCTTCCATTTCGGCGCGCAGGAGCGGGTCGAGCGGCACGCCACCCGCCAGGGCCTCGGACACGGCGTGATTGGACGCGCGACCCGGTTCGACCGCTTCGGCCGCCGCGCTGTGTGGGTTCCGCCGCTTGCCAGCCTTTGCCGACGATTGCGTCGGGCTGGCCACCAGATGTCTGGCCGCTGAGCTCATGCCACACTCCGTTCTGCAGCGGGCGCCGGGGCCACGAGGTTCTTGCCCAGCTTCTGGTATTCGCGCCGGGTCGCATGCAGCAGATGCGCGCGCGTGACCACCCGGCCGTCCGCGGCGGCCAGGTGCGCCGCTGCCATCACCGTGTTGCGGATGTTGCCGCCCGACAGCCGGAACTCGCGCGCGAACCATGCAAGGTCGACATCGGCCGCACGCGGCGCGCGCGGCGGCCACAGGTTTTCCCAGAGCAGGCGGCGCTCGGCTTCTTCCGGGAACGGAAAGTTGACGGTGAACGTCAGGCGGCGTGCAAACGCCTCGTCGAGGTTCTGCTTGAGGTTGGTCGCCAGGATCGCCAGGCCGTCGAACTGCTCCATCTTCTGCAGCAGGTAGGCCACCTCGATGTTGGCGTAGCGGTCGTGCGCGTCCTTCACCTCGGAGCGCTTGCCGAACAGCGCGTCGGCCTCGTCGAAGAACAGCACGGCATTGGCGTGCGCGGCCGCGGCGAAGACCCGATCGAGGTTCTTCTCGGTCTCGCCGATGTACTTGCTGACGATGCCGGCGAGGTCGATCCGGTACAGATCGAGCCCCAGTTCGTTGGTCAGGGCCTCGGCCGAGAGCGTCTTGCCGGTGCCCGACGGGCCCACGAACAGGGCCGTCACGCCGGTCGACCGGGCATGCACGCTGTCTTCGGCCCACTGGTGAGCGACGGTGTCGCGGGTGACGACCCGGGCGCAGATTTCGCGCAACTGGGTCCGCACTTCGATCGGCGCGACCAGGTTCGAGAAGTCGGCGCGTGGGGTAATGCGCGTGGCCATGCGCGCCAGCTCGCCGCCGCATTGCCGGCGCACGGCCGCCGCGACGTCGCGGTAGGTCAGCTTGCCGCTGCCCCGGGCCAACGCCAGCACCTGCGACTCGGCGGCGGCCTGGAAGATCTGCGGGCTGCTCAGCGAAAACCGCGCCGCCAGCACAAGGAGGTCTTCGTCGTCCACCTCGGCGCCTGCCTGCTGCGTCGCGCGCTGCCACAGCAACCGGCGCGCCGCGGCGGTCGGGAACTGGAGTTCGACGCGAAGCATCGGCAACGCGCCGGCGTGGACGGGCGGAGGCGGCATGACGCACGACAGGACCAGGTGGCACGGCGCCGCGGCGAGCGCCGTCATCAGCGTGCGAACCAGCTGCGGATCGCGCTGCTCGAGCCGCCCGAAGCCGTGAACATAGAGCAGGCCTCCAAACAGGGAGGCCACGCGCGCGGCGCGCTCCACGGTCGCGGTCACCTCGGTTGCGGAGTCCGCATCGCGCAGATCGACAGCCACCAGCTCGCGATGGAGGCGCTGGGCCACGGCGCGAGCCGCGTCGTGCTTGCCGGCACCGTGCTCGCCGTGCAGACACAGCCGCAATGGCAGCGTCCCCGCGAGTTGGCAGGCCTGTTCCAGCAGGGTGCGCGTCGCGGGTTCCACCGCCAGCGTCTGCAGCGTTTCGCGCGGCAAGCGCTCCGGTGCCCCGAGCTCCAGTACGTCGGCAATGTCGCCTTGCAGCAGCCAGGAGCGCCAGACGGCGTCCACACGCCAGTCCTGTGCCAGCAGCGAACGCGTCCCCTCGCCGACAGGTGCGAGCAGGCCATGCGCTGACAGCGGTGCATTGCGTGCGAAGCGCGCACAAACAGCCAGCCGTTGCGAAGCGTCGACGGCGAGCAGGTTGGCGATGAAATCCAGGGACGGCCGCTTGTGGGTGATGTCGTCCTGCAGGTACCCGAAGATGCGCTCGTAGCGCAGATCGACATCCGGGGCCAGCGCGATGAGCAATGCGGCCAGGTCGATGTCGTTCAGCCCCAGCGCGGCCGCCATGCCTTGCATGCCGCCGACCTCGCGCATCGCCGCGGCGAGCATGCCGGCTGCGCCGCGGTCCGCGACCAGCGCCGGGCGCTGTTGCTGCGCCAGCAGACGCTGCACATCGGCATACTCGAGGTGCAGGCCCAGCCAGGGATCCATCAGGGAGGCGGGACCGAGGCGTCGGGCCTGGTGCTCGACCGCGACGCCCAGCAGGGCGTCCAGGCGCCCCAGCGCAGCGAGCAGGGCTTGGTGGACCGCTTCCGGACTGCCCGATGCGCTGGCGCTTTCCGGGCCGACGGCGCGTGGCTCATCCGGCGCGGCGGGCGGTGGCGGCTTGCGGCGGCGGGCGGTCATGACATCAGCCTTGCGCGTCACCGGCATCGAGGGGAAACCGCGCATCGGCGAGCAACTGCTGCAGATGCGCATCGGAGCAGATCCGGCGATAACTGCGGCGGCCGTCCGCCGCTATCCGTTCGGCGAAGACACCCCGGCTCAGCAGCAAGTCCAGCGCTTTGTCCAGTGCCTGCAAGTTCACGCCCTCACTGGGATCCAGCCACCACCGCGCGATGCCCTGCGCGGAATCACTGGCGTTCGGATTGGCATGGGTGTACATCAGGAGCTGGCGAACCAGGGCCGGTGTGGTGAGATTGGGCATGCGGTGAGCCTTCGCATCGCCTGGTCAGGCAAGTTGCGTACCCGCCTGGCCGCAGCGCCAAGTCGTTGATCTGGCGTGGGGCCCGGGCGGCGATGGGACACAAAAATCCTGCCGCGATGTTCTTCGCGAACGCCGCAGCCGGCGTGGCGTCACTGTGAAAGGGGACGCCGCAAGCAGAAGACGGGCAGCTGGATGAATTTGTCCGGAGCGGGCGGCGATTTGTCCGGGCCGCCGGAGGTTTCAGTGGTTGGCCGCGGGCCTGAACGAGGCTGGCGTGATCTCGTGCTTGCGGATCAGCTCGAAGAGCGCCCGCCGGTTCTTGCCGGCCACCCGGGCCGCCTCGGTGACGTTGCCGTGGGTGCTGCTCAGGATACTTTCGATGTAAGTTCTTTCGAAGCTCTGCACCACCCGCGCCTTCATGGCCTGGAATTCTTCCGTTGGCACCGGATCCTGCGGCGGTACGGGCAGGTCGATATCGGACGCGTCCAGGGTGCAGGCCATGCAGAGCAGGGCGGCGCGCTCCAGCACATGGCCCAGTTCGCGCACGTTGCCGGGCCAGTCGTAGCCGAGCAGTTTGAGCAATGCCGCCGGCAGCAACTTGCAGGCCGGCCGCTGGTAACGCTGCGCGAACTGCCGCAGGAAGTGCCGCGAGAGGGCGTCGATGTCTTCCTTGTGCTCGCGCAGCGGCGGCAGCGAAATGGTCAGCACGTTCAGGCGATAGAACAGATCGTCGCGAAAAGTGCCCTGCCGCGCCATGGCCGCCAGGTCGCGGTTGGAGGCGGCGATCACACGCACGTCCGCATGCTGGACCGCGTTGGAGCCGACCACGCGGTATTCGTGCTCCTGCAGGAAGCGCAACAGTTTGGCCTGAGCCGCGAGCGACAGGCAGTCGACGTCGTCGAGAAACAGCGTTCCGTGTTGCGCTTCGCTCACAAGGCCTGTGCGCGACATGTGCGCGTTGGTGTACGCGCCCTTGACATGACCGAAGAGCTCGGCTTCCATCAGCTCGGCCGGTACCGCGCCGCAGTTGACGGCCACCATCGGCCTGGCGGCGCGGGACGACAGGTAGTGGGTTGCCTGCGCAAATACTTCTTTGCCGGTGCCGGTCTCGCCGAGAATCAGCACGCCGGCGTCGCATGCGGCAAAGCGCTTGAGCTTCTCTACCTCCTTCGTGAGGATCGGGCTGTTGCCGACGACGATCGATTCGATCTTGCCCACTGCCGGCCGGTCAGCGAACGCGACCGGCCCGGTCAGGCCGAGCACACGCCGTGCCCGCAGGATCAGCTCCTGTGACGTGTAGGGGCGAACCACGAAGTCGGCGACGTTGCGGCCGTGAAGATCGCATTCAATCGCATCCGTGTCCTCGGCAATGACGATCACCGGACAGGCCGGCGGCACACCGGCCATGGCCATTGCCACATCGGGATCCAGGCGGTTCCGCGCGGCGGCGCGCTTCCATATCACCAGTTCCGCATTGCACGCCGGCTTCGCCCCCAGGGTCGACGTCAGACAACGCGCTGAGCAGGTAAACGCCGCATTCAGGTGGGCGATGAGATCCCGGCAATCGGTCGACTCGCTCTGTTCGAAGAACACGGTCACCGGCGGCTTGCGGGGTTCGACCGAAGGAGGGGTCTGAAACGGAACGAGGCGTGATTGCATGAATCAATCTCCTGTGTTTCGACGTCCGGTTGGATCGTGCTTCGGGCGAATTCTTTCGAATTGAATGCGCAAGCGGACTGCAGCATCCCGGCCAGCAATCACACGCGGATTCTGAATCGCTCCGGGCGTTTGCACGATAGCCGGAACGGCAAGACTAGCAAGGTTGATAGTGGCGCCTGCGGATGAATCCCGTCATAGCGCTTACATATTTTGACCGTGAGGTCAGCCGTGGTGCAACCGCTGGTAACACGGACGACGAGCGCGCCCGCTTCGCGACGAAGACAGGATTTTCCAGGGCGTGCTCAAATTGCGAAATGGTCCATTCACCCGTGAAAACAGTGCGCATGCCTGCCGGCGATCGGGTGCCGGCGCTGGGACAAGGCACCTGGGGCATGGGCGAGAACCCGGCCCTGCGCGGCCAGGAGATCGCCAGCCTGCGGGCGGGCCTCGATCTGGGCCTGCGGGTGGTGGACACCGCTGAAATGTATGGCGAGGGTCGCACCGAGAGCCTGGTGGGCGAAGCCATCGCCGGTCGCCGCGACGAGGTGTTCCTGATCAGCAAGGTCTATCCCCAGAACGCGTCGCTCAAGGCCATGCAGACTGCCTGCACCAACAGCCTGCGGCGGCTCAAGACCGACCGCATCGATCTCTACCTGCTGCACTGGGCCGGCAGCGTGCCGATGGAAGAAACGCTGAATGCCTTTGCGCGGCTGCAGAGCGACGGCCACGTCCGCAGCTGGGGCGTCAGCAATCTCGATACGGCTGCGATGAACGAGCTATGGGCCCTGCCCGGCGGCGGCGGCGTGCAGACCAACCAGGTGCTCTACAACCTTACGCGCCGCGGCGTCGAATGGGATCTGCTGCCCTGGCTGCGCGAGCATGGGGTGCCGCTGATGGCGTACTCGCCCATCGAGCAGGGCCGCCTGACGCGTCACCGCGCTCTGGTTGATTTCGCAAGGAACCACGGCATGACGCCGGCGCAGGTCGCGCTGGCCTGGCTGCTGGCCAAGGATGACGTCATCGTCATTCCCAAGACAGCCAGTGCGGCGCGGCTGGCGGAGAACCTGGACGCCTTGGCGCATCCGCTGGACGCCGCTGCGCAGGCGCAACTGGATCGCCTGTTTCCGCCGCCGCATGGGGCGGTGCCGCTGGAGATGCTCTGAAGAGCGACGTCACGCCGTTGCTGGGCCTGTGGAGGGAAGCCGGGTTGCCTCAGGAAGCCCTTGGGCACGTGCAGGTGGCGCTGGCCCAAACCGGCCACTGGCTGCGCAACCTGGGCCGGGTACCCGATGGCTTCCAGGCACCGCCCGTGGCGCGCGAGCCCTATCTGGAAACCATGGCGTCGGGGTTCGGTGAATTGCGCGCGGTGAGACACAGTGCCCGGCTCTCGCGCACGCCGGTCGCCTGGACCTTTCCTTCCATGCCACCCGGCAGCTCCTTGCCGCAGTGGCGAGGCGATCGAGCCTGAGCGCGGTGCAGCGACGATTCGTCCTGTTTGCCCTGCAACGATCGCGTATACCGGGGGTTTTCCCGAAGTCTTCGCATGGGAAACTCAGTGCGAATCGGGTTAGATTCAAAGACCAGACCGGGGGCAGGGCCGTCGACTGTCCTCACCCAAGGATTCACTTCAAGGAGATTGCGATGATATTCAGACGCCTGCGTTATCTGACGGGATTGTCGGCGCTCGCGCTATCCGTGTCGCCGGCACTGGCCGCCGACCCGATCCTGATCGGCGTGAGCCTGACCCAGTCGCCACCCGGATCCGTGGTCCAGGGCAAGCAGGTCAAGGACGGCATGGAAATCCTCAAGGACATGGTCAACGCCAAGGGCGGCGTCCTGGGCCGGCCGATCAAGCTCCTGTACGAAGACAACCAGGGCATTCCGGAGAAGGGCCGCGCCGCGACCGAAAAGCTGATCACCAGCGACAAGGTGGTGGCGATGGCCGGCGGTCACCAGAGCTCGGTCTGCCTGGCCGAGATCGAAGTCGCCCACCGCTACAAGGTGCCGTACGTCAACACCAACTGCTGGTCGGACGACGTGCGCAAGCCCGGCTATCCCGAGGTGTTCAATACCTCGCCCTACAACACGCTGGTCTCGTCGTCGATGGCGACGACGCTGCAGGCCATGAAGGTCAAGCGCGTGGTGGCCTTTGCGGAAAACACCGACTACGGCATCGGCCAGGCCAAACTGACCGGCGAGCTGCTCAAGGCCCAGGCTCCCGGCATCGAGTACAAGTACGAGACCCTGGACCGCAGCAGCAAGGACTTCACGGCGGCGGTGCTGCCGCTGCGGGCCAATCCCCCGGATGTGATCGTGTTGTCGATGCTGCCGCCGGCGGCGTATCTGGTGATGAACCAGATCTACGAGCAGGGCGTGGCCCCCAGCCCCAAGACCATCCTGTATGACGGCAGCGGCCTGGCCGACTACCCGGACTTCTGGCAGAACGTCAAGGAGGGCGGCAAGTACATGCTGTCGTTTGCGCTGTATCACCCGCAAATGAAGCAGACCAAGCTGGCGCTCGACATCGCGGCCGAATACAAGAAGCGCACCGGCGGGGACATCAACCGGCTGGTGTTGCAGGCGGCCGACTCGCTCGAGTTGGTCATCCAGGGCATCCAGGCCGCAAAGAGCACCGATTCCGGCAAGCTGATCAAGGCGATGCAGACGATGAAGTTCGACAGCATCCGCGGCATTTCGAATTTCTCCACCAAGCCGGGCTACAGCTTCCAGCAATGGCTGGACATCCCGTTTGTCAATTACGAGATGACCGCCGAGAAGCAGCCCGTCGGCCAGACGGTCATGATCCAGGCTCCGGGCCAGAAGTTCGATCCGGCCAAGATCGTGCGCCCCGCGAAGTAAGCCGGCGCACCATCCTGAAGTCGGACACGCATCCGGCATCGCAGAATCTTGTGATGCCGGATGTTTTTTTGAGCGCTTGAACCAGAATGCTAGCTTTCGACCTGTTGGCGAACGGCCTCATCTACGGCTGCTTTTACGCGCTGATGGCGATCGGGCTCGCCATGATCTTCGGCGTGCTGAAGATCGTCAATTTCGCCCATGGCGAGTTCTTCATGATCGGCGCCTACACCTACGTCCTGGTCGCCCTCAAGCTCGGGGTGTCGCCCTGGCTGGCGCTGCCCTGCGCCGCACTCGCGGGCGCGGCGCTGGGGTGGCTGGTCGAGCGACTGCTGATGCGGCCCCTGTACCAGGGCTATGCCAGCTGGGGCTTCATGAAGGATGAATACGCCGTCGTGGTGACCTTCGGCCTGTCGCTGCTCCTGATCAACCTGGTCGACAAGATCGTCGGCCCTTATTCGTTCCGCGGCCCGCCTCTGATCGACGTGAGCCGGTTCGCGCTCGGCCCGATCATGCTGACCGGACAGAAGGCGATCGCTGCCGTGGTGTCGGTGCTGCTGATGGTCGGCCTGGCCTTGTTCATCAAGCGCTCGGTCTGGGGCAAGCAGATCCAGGCGGTGGCGCAGAACCGCCTCGGCGCGTCGCTGGCCGGAATCGATGCCACCCGCACCACCAGCCTGATCTTCGTGATCTCCGGCGTGCTGGCCGCCCTGTCCGGCGCGCTGCTGGCGCCGCTGGTGAATCCCTCCCCCGACATCGGCGCCTTTCCGGCCGTGAAGTCCTATGTGATCGTGGTGCTGGGCGGCATGGGATCGATCTGGGGCGCCATGCTCGCCGCGCTGATCCTGGGCGTGAGCGAGGCTTTCTTCTCGGTCTATATCTCGTACGACTACCGCGACGCATTCGGCCTGATCATTCTGGTGCTGGTGCTGCTGTTCAGGCCGCAGGGCCTCTTCGGCGAGAAGGGCCGGCAGGTATGAAGCCCGTCAACAATCTCTGGCAGCAGCGGCTGCGCTTCGACATGCGCTTCGCGCTGGTCATCGTCGCCGTGATCGGCCTCCTTCCGCTGGTCGTCACGGGTCCGTATGCGCTGGGCATCATTCTGGTCAGCGTCTATTTCGCGATCCTCGCGCTGGCCTGGAATCTGCTGGCCGGATATACCGGCCAGTTTTCCCTGGCGCCGGCGGCCTTTGCCATGCTCGGTGGCTACACCACGGCCCTGCTGGGTTATTACTGGCACGTTCCGCTCGCCCTGGGCATACCCGCGGCGATCGTCGTCACCGCCCTGTTCGGGCTGATCCTGGGCAAGCTGGTCCTGAATCTGAGCGGACCTTATCTGTCGCTCACGACGCTGGCTTTCGCGGAAATCGCGCGCGTGGTGATCAGCAACTCCAACGATTTCACCCGGGGCGACCAGGGCATGCATGTGGCGACGCTGACCGAGAACCGTCTGGCCTACTACTATATTTTTCTGTTCGCCCTGGTCGCGGTGCTGGCCTGCATCTACTGGCTGCTCAAAGGCAAGCTCGGCCGCTTCATGATGGCCGTGCGCGACGATCCGGTGGGCGCCGAGAGCCGCGGAATCAATGTCGTGCGGATCAAGATGATCGCCTTCTGCGCCTCGTGCGCGATGTGCGGCCTGGCGGGCTCGCTGTATGGAACCTTCAGCCAGCTGGTCAGCCCCGAGCTGGGCCTGTTGCAGCAAACCGGCCTGATCCTTTCGATGGTCGTGATCGGCGGCATGGGATCGCTCAGCGGCGCCATCCTGGGCGGTGTGCTGATCTATCTGGGCTCGGAGTGGCTGCGCGGCTTTGGCGACATCCAGATGATCGTCTTCGCCCTGCTGGTGATCGTTTTCGCGCGCTACATTCCGGGCGGATTGTGGGGCTTCATCGCGGCGCGGCTGCAGGGGCGCACGCGATGAATCTGCTGACCATCGAAGGCCTGTTCGTGCACTTCGGCGGCGTGGCGGCCGTCGACAACGTGAGCTTCGACGTCCGGCAGGGCGAGATCCTGGGCCTGATCGGTCCCAATGGTTCGGGCAAGACCACCGTGCTGAATCTGCTGTCCGGCTTTCTGGCGCCGCATGCCGGGCAGGTGCGCATGCGGGGCGAGAACATCACCGGAATGTCGCCCGATCGCCTCGCGCAGCGGGGCGTGCTGCGCATGTTCCAGATGACCCGGGTCTTCACGCGCATGTCCGCATTCGACAACCTGCTCACGGCCGGCATGGCGCGCGGCTTGTCCGAGGCGCAGTCCAGCCAGCGTGCGCAGGCCCTGGTCGAAGAGCTGACACTGGGGCCGGTCCAGTACCTGGATGCGGGCCAGCTGTCCGGCGGGCAACGCAAGCTCCTGGAGTTCGGCATGTGTTTCATCGAGCCGCCGCTGGTCGCGATGCTGGACGAGCCCTTTGCGGCCGTGCATCCGGTGATGCGCGAGGTGATGGCGCAATTCATCCGCGCCCGCCATGCGCAGGGATTCACCTTTCTGCTCGTGAGCCACGACATGCCCATCGTGGTCGACCTGTGTCAGCGCGCGGTCTGCATGAACGCGGGTCGCGTGATCGCCGCCGGTGACATTCATTCGGTGCTGAAGAACCACGACGTGATCGAAGCCTACCTTGGCAACAGCGACGCTCATCCCGGCGAAGGCGATCCGCCCAGCCTGGAGGTCCACTGATGGGTGATGCACAGGCCTTGCTGGAGCTGCGCGGTGTCACGGCCGGCTACGCGCAGGACATCGACGTCCTGCGCGATATCTCGCTGCGGGTCGAGGCCGGCCGGATCACGGGATTGATCGGTTTGAACGGCGCCGGCAAGTCCACCATCATCAAGACCATCTGCGGCTTCCTGCCGCCCAAGTCGGGCACGATCGCCTACGCGGGCCAGGATATTTCCGGTGTCGCACCGCATCGCCTGATCGATCTGCGGATCTGCTGCATCCCCCAGGAGTCCAGCCTGTTTCCCTATCTGTCGGTGCAGGACAACCTGTTGTTGCCCCTGCTGGGACGGCCCAGGCAGTTCGCCAAAGAGATGCGCACGCGGCTGCAGGAAGTGTTCGATCTGTTTCCCGTGCTCCACGAGAAGCGTTCGCAGCCGGCCGGAAGCCTGTCCGGAGGCCAGCAGAAGCAGGTCGAGTTCGCCAAGGCCTGGCTGCAGCAACCCAGGCTGTGCCTGATCGACGAACCCAGCATCGGGCTGTCACCCAAGATCTCGGAGGAGGTGTTCGTCTGGATCGAGAAGTTCGCGCAGGCGCAGATGGGCATCCTGCTCATCGACCACAACGTGCGGCGTGTCGTGCGGATGTCGGACCGGATCTGCGTGCTGAGCCTGGGAAGGATCACGGCCGACGGCACGCCGGCTGATTTTGCGGGCGACCTGCATCAGCAGGTCCAGCAATGGCTGGGATTGAACTTCTAAAGCAGGCGCAGGCGCAGGTCTCGCAAGGGGCGCACGGCCCGGATGGCAAAACACGTCACCGCGCCCAAGCGCGATGACGTGTCGGATGGAGACTGCGGGAGCGCGTTACTCGGCCACGGGCAGCCGCGCGATCTGGTCGACCGGCACATGGGCCGACTGCAGCAGTTCCTCGGCCACCGATTCCTGCGGCTTGCCGCGCTTCTTGCCGCGCCATGCCGACCAGGTCACACCCGCCAGCAGCAAGGCGCTGATGCCCACGAAAGTGCCGCTGATGGGGCGCTGGACGAAGACCATCATGTCGCCGCGGGACAGCAGCAGGGCGCGGCGGAAATTCTCCTCCACCATCGGCCCGAGCACGAAGCCGAGCATGATGGGCGCCACCGAGAAGTCAAGCGCCATGAACAGGGCACCGATCAGGCCGAAGGCCAGCACTTCCCAGATCTGGAACAGGTTGTTCTGGGTGCTGAACACGCCCACCGCGATGAAGAACATGGCCGAGGGAAACAGGTAGCGGTAGGGCACCTGCAGAAGCTTGACCCACACGCCGATCATCGGGATATTGAGGATCATCAGGATCACGTTGCCGATCCAGAAGCTGGCGATCAGGCCCCAGAAGATGTCGGGGTGCTGGCTGATCAGCTGAGGACCCGGCTGGATCCCCTGGATCAGCAAGGCGCCGAGGATCAGCGCCATGATCGCGTCGCCGGGAATGCCCAGGCTCATGGTGGGGATGAAGTCCACCTGCGTCTTGGAGTGCGCCGATGCTTCGGGCGAAGCCACGCCGGCGATCATTCCGGTGCCGAACTTCTCCGGCGTCTTGGAGATCTTTCGCTCCAGCGCGTAGGCGACGAAGGTGGTGATGGTCGGGCCGGTGCCGGGCATGGCGCCGAACAGCGTTCCCACGGCAGTACCGCGCACCATGGGCCAGAAGGCCTCCTTCAGTTCCGCCATGCTGGGCCGCATGTCGCGGATGCGCATCTTGGCGTTCACCGCGATGATCTTCATGCGGTTCACGTTCAGCAGGAAGTCGGCCACGCCGAACAGGCCCAGTGCGATCGCCACCAGCTCCAGGCTGTCGCTGAGCTCGGGAATATCGAACGTGAAACGCATCGCGCCGCTGTTCACGTCGGTGCCGACCACGCCGCACAGCAGGCCGAACAGGGTCATCGCCACGCCCTTGAGCGGCGAACCGCGCGACATGGTGGAGCCCGCCAATAGCCCCAGCAGCATGATCGAGAAGATCTCGGTCGGGCCGAACTTGAACGCGATCTCGGTGAGCAGCGGCGAAGCGAAGATCATCACCAGGATGCCCACCGACGCGGCGAAGAACGAGCAGAGCATGGTGATGCCCAGCGCCGTGCCGCCCTTGCCCGCCTTGGTCATCGGATAGCCGTCCAGGCAGGTCACCGCATGGGGCGGGTGCGAGGGCAGGTTCAGCAGGATGGCACCGATGGCGCCGCCGTACTGCGAGCCGTAGAAAATGCCGGCCAGCATCAGGATGGCCGGCACCGGGTGCATCGAATAGGTCAGCGGCAGCAGCATCGAGATCGCCGACAGCGCGCCCATGCCGGGCAGCACGCCGATCAGGTTGCCGACGAACACGCCGAAAAACGACCACATCAGGTTGGTGCCCTGGAACGCGACACCGAAGCCGAACCAGAGGTCTTGAAGTGCTTGATGCATGGCTTCAGTTCCCCCACTTGAACAGGGGCATCTGCAGCTGCAGGGCCCACCAGAACACCACGGCGGCGATCACCGACATGGCGACCGCCAGCATCAGCGACTTCACGACGGTGTTGCTTCTGTCGCCCATCGCCGAGATGAAGACGATCGCGAATGTGGCCGGGACGAGGCCCAGGTACTCGCCGAATCCGATGAACGCCAGGATGCCCACGATGATGCAGGTGGCGCCGCGCAGGTCGGGCATGCCATGGAGGTGGCCCGGCATCGGCGGGGGAGGAGCGTCCTGCCCACGCGCCGATATGGCGATCAGCAGGCCGGTGATCACCATCAGCACCCCGATGGCGAAGGGAAAGTAGCCGGGGCCCATGCGGGCCAGGCTGTCGATCTTGTAGGACACGCTGGCAGCGCAGGCGCTGACGCCGATCAGAACCATCAGCCCGCCGGCGTAATAGTCCTTCTTGAATTGTGAGAGTTTCATTCAGTCTCCGTGCGGCGCCGGCAGTGCGCGGCGCAGCTGGTTGATGGCAAGATATGTCTCCTGCTGGGGCGCGCGCTTGCCGTTGCGGCAGCGCCTGGGGCAGTGCGGCCAGTCTAGGAAGCGAAGCTTCCAAATTGCTGCCAACGCGCAGTGCCAAACTCAAAATACGTAGTATTCCTAATGCGCCGCAGCCAGCGGCAGCAAGAGCCGGGCACACAGGCCGGTGCCACCGGCTGACCCCTGATCCGCATCGGCCAGCACAATGTCGCCGCCGTTGCGGCGGGCATAGGCACGGGCGATCGCCAGGCCCAGGCCGGAGCCGCGGGCTGCGCCCACGACTTCCGGCGCCCCGCGCCGGAAGCGTTCGAACGAGGCCTCGCGCCGCTGCGGCGAGATGCCCGGGCCGCTGTCCGATACCTCCGCGACGGCCCGATCCCCATCGATGCGCACGGCCACCGTGATGCTGCCGTTTGCGGGTGTGTGGTTGATGGCGTTGTGCACCAGGTTGGCCAGGGCCTCGTGCAGCTCGGCCGGGTGCGCATGCACCGGCGCGGCCGGCACGCCAACGGCAGCGTTGTCCTGGGCGTCCTCCCCGCGAATGTCAACCCAGCCCAGATCCTGGTTCTTCGCATGGGCCAAGGGCAGGTATTGCAGCACCACTTCTCGCGCCACGGCGTTCAGGTCGGCCAGCGGCGCGGGATCGGCGTCGTCCATGGCCCGGCTTGCGTGCGCCATGGTCAGCAGCTGGTCCGTGAGACGCTGGCTGCGCTCCAGCTGGGCAATGATGGCACGCAGGGTCTCGCGCAGGATTTCCGGGTCCTGCTCGCGCATCGCGTAGCCCGCCTGGGTCATCATGATCGCCAGCGGCGTGCGCAACTGGTGCGACGCGTCCGCCAGGAAGCGGCCCTGCTCGTCCAGCACCTGCCGGTGGTCGGCGATGTGGTGGTTCACCGCGTCGACCAATGGCGCCACCTCGTACGGCACGCCGCTGGCATCGAGCGGCTGCAGGTCATGCGCAGGGCGTTGGCGCAAGGATGCGCGCAGCCGCTTGAGCGGCCGCAACGCCCACGAGATGCCGAACCAGACCAGGAGCGCCGTCACCGCCAGCATCGGCAGGTCCTGCCGCAGCTCGCGGCGCAGCGAGGTCTCGCGCGCGTCGACGCGCCGGCCCGTGCTCTCGGCGGCCTCCACCCGCAGCCGGTAGCGCCGGCCGGCGGCATCCTGCAGATCGCGTTGCAGGGACGCGACCCGCACCGGGTAGCCCCGGTACGAAGCCGTGTAGAAAACGATGCGGCTGTCGCGCACCGCGCCGAAGCTGGCCGGCGGCGGCGCCCCTGTGGCGCCGACAGGCGGCGCAGGCAGGTCGTCCTCTCCCATCAGCGTGCGCTCCGCCTGCGCGGCACCCGTGTCCCGGTCCAGCAGCGTCAGGCCCACGTGCAGGTGCTTGTGCAGTGCCGGGACCGAGGCGAACATGGCCTGCACTGCGAACGGAACCGCCAGGTCCACCTCGCCCCTGGCGTCGATGCGCACGTTGTCGTTGAGGACGGAGAGCGGCTCCAGCAGCGCTTCGTCGTACGCGCTTTCGAAAACCGTGGTGCGGTACCGGTGATCGCTCCAGCTGTCGATGGCCAGCATCAGGGCGACGCCGGGCACGAGCAGCAGCAGCAACTGGGCCCGGATGCCCGACCAGCGCCGCGGCGCCGGCACCCGCTCAGGAGGCGGGCTCATGGCCGGTCCCGGCAGTATCGGATGCCAGGGTGCCCTCGAGCATGTAGCCCAGTCCGCGCACGGTGACCACGCGAACGTCGCTGCCTGCCAGCTTGCGCCTGACGCGGTGCAGAACCTGCTCGATGGCATCCGGGCCGGCGCCGCTGTCGTGCGGGAACACCTTGCCGGAGAGTTGCGACTTGCCCACCGGTGAACCGGCGCGTGCCAGCAGGGCAATCAGCGCGGCATGCTCGCGCGGCGTGAGCTGCAGCAGGGTGCCGCCCAGCGTGAAGGCGTGGCTCTCGCTGTCGTAGATGAGCGATCCGCATTGCAGCCGTGGGCGGCTGCGGCCCTGGCTGCGCCGCACCAGCGCGGCCAGACGCGCCTCGAGCTCCTCGATCGCAAACGGCTTGGCCAGGAAATCGTCGGCCCCCAGGTTCAGGCCGCGCACCCGGTCGGTCAACCCGCCCTGCGCCGTCAATATCAGCACCGGTGTGGAGTTGCCGCGATTGCGCATTTCCGAGAGCACCGCCAGCCCGTGCTTGTCCGGCAGGCCCAGGTCCAGCACCACCGCGTCGTATTGCGTTCCGTTGGCCAGGAAGCCTTCGGCCGTGCCCGCGTCGGGCGCGTGGTCGGTCACGAAGCCGCTTTGCTTCAATGCGCGCACCAGCCAGGCGGCCATGTCACGCTCGTCTTCAACCAGCAGGATGCGCATACGCGAACGTTCCCTTCATCGGCGCAGCATAGCAAGAGTTGGCGCAGGTCCGGCCGCCGGCGATCAGGTGCCCGCATCCGTTTTCGACGCGGGTGCGGACTCGCCCTCGCCTTCGGGCAGGTGGATGAGGCCGGTATGGTAGTCGTACTCGAACACCTCGCCATGGCGGCCCCATTCGATGGCCGTGCGCAACACCCGTTCGGCTTCGGCCGCATCGAGGCTTTCGCGCAGCAGGTTCAGGAAGGGCTCCTCGGGCAGCTCTCCCGAGGGCTCCTGCTCCAGGCTGTGGCGGATGTGCGCGGCCAGCGGCACGTGCGCGAGCAGTTGCCGGCCGAAGATTTCCTGGCGCAAGGTGTGCGCGCCTTCCACGTAGCGCCGGCCCAGCGGCGTGATGTGCAGGTCGCCATGGATCAGCGTGGCCAGGTCCAGCAGCGACACGGCCTGTCCCAGCGGCAGCAGCTCCTCGTCGGTCAGTTCGGTTTCCTCGGCCAGCTTGGGCAGGTCGGCGCGGCCGCCGAACCGCTCGTCGACCAGCATTTCCAGCAGGCCTTCGATGCGCGCCACGTCGGCCTCGGGCAGGCGGTCGGCCAGGTGCAATTCCACCGGTTCCTCCGCGGCGCGTCCGGCTCGCGTCGCCCCCGCGGTCATCAGCGCGTAGATCTCGTCGATCAGCATCCGCACCTGGGCGCTGTTGGCGTTGCGGGGCCGCGGCAGCTGCACCGACAACTGATAGCGCACGCGCCCGGGGTCGCTCGCGAAGATCAGCACGCGGTCGGCCATCAGGACCGCTTCCTCGATGTTGTGCGAGACCACCAGCATCGCCTTGGTCGGCATCGAGCCGCTCGCCCACAGCTCCAGGATGTCCTCGCGCAGGCGCTCGCCGGTCAGCACGTCCAATGCCGAGAACGCCTCGTCCATCAGCAGCACCTCGGGCTCGACGACCAGGGCGCGCGCGATGCCCACGCGCTGGCGCATGCCGCCCGACAACTCGCGTGGCAGCGCGCCTTCGAATCCGGCCAGGCCGATCAGGGCGATGGCCTTTTCCGCCCGCGCGGCCCGCGCGGCCGGCTCGACGCCGCGCGCCTCCAGGCCGAGTTCGACGTTCTGCTGCACCGTGAGCCAGGGAAAAAGCGCGAACGACTGGAACACCATGCCGACGCCGCGGGCCGGCCCGTACAGGGGCTGGCCGCGGTAGCGCACATCGCCACCGTCGGCGCCAATGAGCCCGGCCATGATGCGCAGCAAGGTCGACTTGCCGGAGCCGGACTGCCCCAGCAGCGCGACGATCTCGCCTTCGGCCAGGCGAAAGTCCACCCCCTCGAGCACGGAGCGGGCGCTGCCGTCGGCCGAGCGGAACGACTTCTGGACGGCGCGCAGTTCAATGATGGCTTGTGACATTCCGGTTCGATTCATTCATCAGAAATGCATGCGCTCTTCCGCCAGCTGGTAGAGCCGGCGCCACACCAGATGGTTCATCGCCATGACGAACACGCACATCACGCCGATCCCCAGCGCGATGCGTGGAAAGTCGCCGGTTGCGGTCATCTGGGCGATGTAGCTGCCCAGCCCCTGGGCCTGCAGCGTGGTGTCGCCCCAGGTCACGTATTCGGCCACGATGCTCGCGTTCCAGGAACCGCCGCTGGCCGTGATCGCGCCGGTGACGAAGCTGGGGAATACGGCCGGCAACAGGTAGCGGCGCCACTTGAGCCAGCCGGCGAGGCGCAGATTCTGCGCCGCGTAACGCAGCTCGGTGGGGATGGTGGAGGCTCCGGCGATGACGTTGAACAGGATGTACCACTGGGTGCCCAGCACCATCAGCGGCGACAGCCAGATGTTCGGGTTCAGGTGCCAGCGGACGATGAACAGCACGGCGACCGGAAACATCAGGTTGGCCGGGAAGGCCGCCAGGAACTGCACGGCGGCCTGCAGGCGGCCGGCCCAGCGCGGGTTCATGCCGATCCAGATGCCCACCGGCACCCACACCAGGGCCGCCAGCGCGATCAGCACCAGCACGCGCAGCATCGTGTAGATGCCCAGCAGGAACACATGGCCGACTTCGGCCCAGCCGACCTCGCCATGGATGAAGCCGACCAGCCACCAGAGCGCGAACAGCACCGCGCCCGCCAGCACCGCGTCGCCGACCCGTACCACCATGGGATTGGGCGGCTGCCGCCGGGCGCGGATCGAGGTGCCGTCATGATCGAGCCGGAACAGCAGCAGCGAACGTTCGAGCAGCCGCACCGCCGCCTGCCCGAGCTGCTGCACCCGGTCCGTGCGCCGCAGCCAGGTCAGGAGCCAGGAGCTCGGTGCGATTTCGCCGCCGCTTTCCTCGAAGCGGAACTTGTCGGCCCAGGCGATCAGCGGCCGGAAGAAGAGCTGGTCGTACAGCACGATGCCCACCAGCATGCCGGCGATGGCCCAGCCGATCGCGCCCAGGTCGCGCGCCTCGATGGCCAGCGCGATGTAGGACCCCACGCCCGGCAGCTTGATGTTCTGGTTGGACACCGAGATGGCTTCCGAGGCCACCACGAAGAACCAGCCGCCCGACATCGACATCATCATGTTCCACAGCAGCCCGGGCATGGCGAACGGCAGCTCGAGCCGCCAGAACCGCTGCCAGCCCGACAGCTGGAACACCCGCGCCGCTTCCTGCAGTTCCTGCGGCACGGTGCGCAGCGACTGATACAGGCTGAACGCCATGTTCCAGGCCTGCGAAGTGAAGATGGCAAAGATGGCCGCGCATTCCACGCCGAGCAGGCTGCCGGGAAACAGGGCGATGAAGCCGGTGACGGTGATCGACAGGAAGCCCAGGATCGGGATCGACTGCAGGATGTCGAGCAAGGGAATCATCACGCGCTCGGCGCTGCGGTACTTCGCCGCCACCGCGGCGAATACGCAGCTGAAGAGAAGCGAGGCCCCCAGCGCCAGGAACATGCGCAGGGTCGTTCGCAGCAGGTAGTACGGCAGCATCCAGGGATCGAGCGTCAACGGCAGCGACTCGCCCACGGCGTAGGGCCGGGCCATCTGGGAGCCTGCGAAAGCCAGTGCGAACAGAACGGCCAGCACCAGCGGCAGCAGCGCCCAGTCCCAGCGGTTGCCACTGGACTCGACGACTTGCCGGGGAAAGAAGGTCTTGTTGGTCATGCGCTACGGCCAGGGCGGGAAGAGCCGGCTGGTGGGCATTATGGGCGAGGGTCTCGAGTCGCCTTTGGCTCGACGGCAATGACCGGTCCGTCCACAATCGGGCCAATGCCCCTGTTTCATGAACTGACCTTGCGCCATTGGGCAACCCTGCACGGGCTGGTGGTGCTGCTGGGTCTGGCCATCTATGTCACCGCGTCGCACGTGCGGCGGCAGCGCCGTCATCCGTCGGCGGCCATTGCCTGGGTCGTGTCGCTCTCGCTGCTGCCCTACGTGGCGCTTCCGCTCTACCTTCTGCTGGGCAGCCGGAAGGTCTCGCGGGAGCAGGCGACACGGGTGAGCCTGCCTGCGCCCGCCACGGCGTCCCAATTGAACGTCCCTTCCGCGCGGTTCCAGCAACTCGCTGCCGCCATGGGCCTTCCCGGCGTCGCGCGCTATGAGCAGCTCGCAATCCATGAAGACGGGCATGAGGCCCGCGAAGCGCTCCTGTCCGTCATGCTTTGCGCCGCGCGCACGCTCGACCTGTGCACTTTCCTGATCGGGCGCGATGTGCTGGGCAAGGAGGTGCTGGCGATGCTGATGCGGCGCGCCCGGGAAGGTGTGCGCGTGCGCCTCCTGATCGATGGCGTAGGCGTCTATTTCGGGGGCCGTCTCGACCTGAAGCGGCTGGCCGCCGCGGGGGTTCAGGTGGCGCTTTTTGTTCCGCCGTGGGGATCGGCCCTGCCGGGCCGGACGAACCTGCGCAATCACCGGAAGATGCTGATCGCCGACGGCGGGCGCCTGTGGTGCGGCGGGCGCAATCTTGCCGCCGAATACTTTGTCGGCGATAGCGCCTTGCGGCCGGCGCAAGCGCCCTGGGTCGACCTGAGCTTCGACTTGCACGGCGACCTGGTACGGCAGGCCCAGGACCGGTTCGACCAGGATTGGGCTTTCGCGTCGGAAGCGCCTCGGCCCGACCGGCCACTCACTGAAATCACCAGGCCCGCTGCGGGCGAGCCGGGCGCGCAATTGATCCCCAGCGGGCCGGACCAGTCCGACGACACGGTGTATTCGCTGCTGATCTCCAGCTGCTTTGCCGCGCAGACCCGGATCGTGGCCGTGACACCTTATTTCGTGCCCGACCCGACGCTGCTGATGGCGTTGACGCTCGCCGCGCGGCGCGGGGTTTCGGTCGACCTCGTATTGCCGCGCCGGTCGAATCATCGGCTGGCCGACCTGGCGCGCCCCTCAGCGCTGCGCGACATGGCGGCTGCGGGTGCCCGCGTCTGGCTGACTCCCGCAATGATCCATGCCAAGGCCGTCATCGTCGACGACGATCTCGCGCTGGCGGGCTCCGCCAATCTCGATGAACGCAGCCTGTTCCTGAACTACGAGCTGATGATCGCCTTCTACCAGACGGCCGACGTCCAGCGCTTTGCGCAGTGGATCGAACGGCAGCGTGTGGGCGCTATCCTCTACAAGCCACACCGGCCCGGCTTCATGCGCGAGTTTTCCGAGGGGCTGGTGCGGTGGCTGGTGTTCCAGCTGTGAGTGGCACGCGCTGCTGACAAAAGCCGACGCAGCGCGGTTTGGTCCCGGTTCCCATGGTCTGCGCACCTCGCGCGGACGAGCCCCGCACGGGCTGGCACGCACTTTGCGACTCGTCTTGGATACAAGATGGGATGCGCGAAGATGGTGCGATCTGCGATTTCTGCCGACTCCTTGTCCGCGCTGCCGGCCGGACCGGGCGCGCCGGCGGGCACCGCGTGGATCGCCATGCTCGACCGGCCGATTGGCCGCAGCACCAACGGAGCGCTGGCGGGTCTGCGCTTCGCCGTCAAGGACAACATCGATGTGGCCGGCCTGCCGACGACCGCGGGTTGCCCGGCTTTCGCTTATCAGGCTACGCAAGACGCCGCTGTGGTGCACCGGCTGCTCGCCGCTGGTGCGCAGCTGGTGGGCAAGACCAACCTGGACCAGTTCGCCTGCGGCCTGAACGGCACGCGCTCTCCCTACGGGGCCGTGCCAAACGCCTTCAATCCCTTATATGTATCGGGCGGCTCCAGTTCGGGGTCGGCCTACGTGGTGGCCACCGGTCAGGTCGACTTTTCACTCGGCACCGACACCGCGGGCTCGGGCCGCGTGCCGGCCGGGCTGAACAACATCGTGGGGCTGAAGCCTTCCCGCGGCCTCGTCAGCGCGCATGGCGTGGTGCCGGCCGCGCAGAGCGCCGACTGCGTTTCCATTTTTGCGCGCACTGTCGCCCTGGCCGCGCGCGTACTGGAAGTGGCGATGGGTCACGACGCGGCCGATCCGTATTCGCGACAGCTCGCGCTCGCAGGCAGGTCCTTCGGCACGAGCTTTCGATTCGGGGTTCCGTCGGTGCTGGCGTTCTTCGGAGATTCCCTGGCGCAGTCGGCGTTCGGCGCCGCCGTGACGCGCTTGCGCGAGCTGGGAGGCGTCCCGGTCGAGGTCGACTACGACCCGCTGGCGCGGGCCGCCGCACTGCTCTACGAGAGCGCCCTGGTGGCCGAGCGCTACGCTGCGATCCGAAGTTTCTTCGATGCGCACGAGAGCGAAATCGTCGAACCGGTTCGCAGCATCATCGCGAAGGGCCGCGACTACGGCGCGGCGGACCTCTTTGAAGCGCAGACACGGCTGCAGGCATTGCGCCAGCGTGCCTCGGCCATGTGGACGGCCATCGACGTGCTGCTGGTGCCTACGGCGCCGACCCACTACACGATCGCGCAGATGCGCGGCGATCCGGTTGCGTTGAACCGCAACCTCGGGGTCTACACCAATTTCGTCAACCTGCTGGACTATGCCGCCATCGCGGTGCCCAGTGCCATCCGCCTGGACGGCCTGCCGTTCGGCATCACGCTGATCGGCCCTTGCGGCAGCGACTGGCAACTGGCCGAGCTGGGCCAGCGCTACCACCACGCGACCGGACTCGCGCAAGGCGCAACCGCCGAGGCGCTACCGCCCGCGCAAGCCATCGCCGGCCTGGCTGCTGCAAGCAATGTCAAGGTCGCGGTCGTCGGCGCCCACTTGTCCGGCATGCCGCTGAACGGGCAGCTCGCCGAACGCGGTGCTCGCCTGATCGGCGCGACCGAAACCGCGCCGCACTACAGATTGTTCGCCTTGCCGGGCACAGTGCCGCCCAAGCCCGGGCTGCTGCGCGCGGCCGATGGCGCCGGAGCGCGCATCGCGGTCGAAGTCTGGGAGATGCCGGTCGAGCACTACGGCTCCTTCGTCGCCCTCATCCAGGCCCCGCTGGGCATAGGCACGCTGCAACTCGCCGACGGCAGCAGCGTGCAAGGCTTCCTGTGCGAAGCGCAGGCCACGGCCGGCGCCCAGGACATCTCGAATTTCGGCGGCTGGCGCAGTTACATCGCGTCGCACGCGACCGACCGGGCGCTGCCATGACCGACGCGCAAGTCCTGGACTACGTCAAGGCGGCCGCCGCGGCACTCGGGCTGCCGCTGGACGAGGCCCGCGCGCAGGCGGTGGCCTCGCACCTGGGGCGCACGGCGGCGATGGCCCGGCTGCTGGACCAGACCGGGCTGGCGCCCGAGCACGAGCTGGCGGAGCTGTTCCGGCCGGCGCCCTTTCCCGCCGTGGCCGAAAACGGAGATCGGGTGTGAGCAGCGGCGGCGCTATCGTTCGCAGCGTGGCCACCGGCCAGGCCAGCGCGCGCGAAGTGCTGGAGGCGGCGATCGCGCGCGTCGAGGCCACCGATGGCCGCGTCAACGCCTTCACCGCGAAGACCCTGGTGCGGGCGCGTGCCGAAGCGGCTGCAGTGGACGCCCAACGCGCGCGCGGTGAAGTCCTGCCGCCGCTGGCGGGCCTGCCTTACGCGGTCAAGAACCTGTTCGACATCGAAGGCATCACAACTCTGGCGGGTTCCAGGATCAACCGCGAGCTGCCGCCGGCGCAGGCGGACGCGGTCCTGGTGCAGCGGCTGAAGGAGGCCGGGGCCGTGCTGCTGGGCGCGCTCAACATGGACGAGTACGCCTACGGCTTCACGACCGAAAACACCCACTATGGTCCGACGCGGAACCCGCACGACCTCACCCGGATGGCGGGCGGCTCCTCGGGCGGCTCGGGCGCCGCAATCGCAGCGGGCCAGGTGCCGCTGACCCTGGGCTCGGATACCAACGGCTCCATCCGCGTGCCCGCGTCGCTGTGCGGCGTCTGGGGCCTGAAGCCGACCTTCGGGCGGCTGTCGCGCCGCGGCAGTTATCCCTTCGTGCACAGCATCGACCACGTGGGCCCGCTGGCCGACAGCGTCGAGAATCTTGCCCTGGCCTACGACGCGATGCAGGGGCCAGACCCGCAGGATCCGGGCTGCCACGCACTCCATGTACAGCCGGCGGCGAGCGGGCTGGCGCATGGTCTGCGCGGCCTGCGCATCGGCGTGCTGGGCGGCTATTTCCATGACAACGCCACGCCCGCTGCACGTGCCGTGGCAGCGCTTGCGGCCAGGACCCTGGGTGCGACCGGGGAAGTCCTGTGGCCCGACGCTGGCCTGGGCCGCGCGGCGGCTTTCATCATCACGGCCAGCGAAGGCGGCAGCCTGCATCTGGACGACTTGCGCCAGCGCGTCGAGGACTTCGAACCGCTGTCGGTCGACCGTTTCATTTCGGGCGCACTGCAACCGGCCGACTGGTACCTCAAGGCCCAGCGCTTTCGCCGGATCTACCGCGACCGCGTCAACGCCCTGTTCGGGCATTGGGATGTGCTGATCGCGCCGGCCACGCCTGTCGCCTCACCCCGGATCGGGACCGAATGGCTGGAGATCGGCGGCGCCCGGCACCCCAGCCGGGCCGCGATGGGCTTGCTGACCCAGCCGGTTTCGTTCGCGGGATGCCCGGTGGTGGCGGCGCCGATGTGGCCCGAAGGGACCGGCGGCATGCCCATAGGCGTACAGATCATTGCAGCGCCCTGGCGCGAAGACCTGGCGCTGCGCGCTGCGCAGGTGCTGCAGCAGGCCGGTGTCGCCCAGCTCAAGCCGGTGAACTTCTGATGGACATCAACCTCCCCGACGTCCTGGCCGAAGTGACGGCAGCGTTCGAGCGCTATGAACAGGCACTGGTGACCAACGACGTCGCCGTGCTCGACGAACTGTTCTGGGACAGTCCGCACACGGTGCGTTACGGCGCGACCGAAAACCTGTACGGCTGCGAAGCGATCCGCGCCTTTCGCGCCGGGCGCGCGCCGCAAGGGCTGGCCCGCACCCTGGTGAAGACGGTGATCACCAGCTATGGCCGCGACTTCGCCACCGCCAGCGTGGAATTCCAGCGCGGTTCCACCACCGCGGCCGGCCGCCAGAGCCAGACCTGGATGCGCACACCCGCGGGTTGGCGCGTCACAGCCGCCCATGTCAGCCTCATGAGGGCGCCGCCGCCGCTCGCATGAATGCCGCTTCCGGTTCCCCCGCAGTACCTCTTCAACCCCACCCAGGAGTAAGCCCGTGAGCACCAGGAACTTCAATCGCCGCGACTCGCTGAAATCGCTGGCCGCGCTCGGCGCTGCCGGCACGCTCGGCGCGTTCAGCGACTTCGCATTCGCGCAAAAGCCGATCACCGTCGGCGTCATCTATGTCGGCCCGCGCGACGACTACGGCTACAACCAGGCGCAGGCGCAGGCCGCCGCCGAGCTCAAGAAGATGCCCGGCGTCAAGGTGGTGGAAGAAGAGAACGTGCCCGAGACGGCCGCGGTGCAAAAGACGATGACCGGCATGATCGTGCAGGACGGCGCCTCGCTGGTGTTCCCCACCTCGTACGGCTACTTCGACCCCCACATCCTGGCCGTCGCGCCCAAGTTTCCGGACGTGCGCTTTGCCCATTGCGGGGGCCTGTGGACCGAAGGCAAACACCCCAGGAACGTCGGCAGCTACTTCGGCTACATCGACGAGTGCCAGTACCTCAACGGCGTCATCGCCGGGCACATGACCAAGAGCAGCAAGATCGGCTTCGTCGCGGCCAAGCCGATTCCGCAGGTGCTGCGCAACATCAACGCCTTCACCATGGGCGCGCGCTCGGTCAAGCCCGGTATCACGACCAGCGTGATCTTCACCGGCGACTGGTCGATGCCGGTCAAGGAAGCCGAAGCCACCAACAGCCTGGCCGATCAGGGCGTGGACGTGTTCACCATGCACGTGGACGGCCCCAAGGTGATCGTCGAGACTGCCGCCAGGCGCGGCAAGATGGTCTGCGGCTACCACGCCAGCCAGGCCAAGCTGGCCCCACAGGCCTACCTCACCGGCGCCGAGTGGAACTGGCTCGCGGCCTACACCACCTTTCTCGATGCAGCGCGCAGCGGCAAGCCGCATCCCAACTTCCTGCGCGGCGGCCTGAAGGAAGGCTACGTGAAGATGTCGGCCTATGGGCCCATGGTGCCGGACGCCGCGAAGAAGGTGGCCGACGGCATCAAGGCCAGGATGGCCGCCGGCAGCTTCGACATCTTCAAGGGCCCGCTGAAGGACAACAAGGGCGCCACCGTGATCCCCGCGGGCAAGGCCTACAAGCAGACCGACCTGGAGCTCGAGAAGATGAACTACCTGGTCGAGGGCGTAGTCGGCTCGGCGGGCTGAAGCAAAGCTCTCCGCACGGCATGCGTTCAGCCCTCAAGGAAGCCCTGCTGCCCGCCGCCGCCATCGCGGCGGCGCTGCTGCTGTTCGGACTGTTTGTCTGGTTCGCCGGCGTCAGTCCGGTGGAGGTCTGGCTGCTGCTGTTCAAGGGCGCGTTCGGCGACTGGTATTCCTGGCAGAACACGCTGCAACGCGCCGCGCCGCTGATGCTGACGGCGCTGTGTGTGGCCATTCCGGCGCGCGCCGGGCTGGTCGTCATCGGAGGCGAGGGCGCGCTGGTGCTGGGCGGCCTCGCTTGTGCGGCACTGGCGCAGAGCCTGCCGCTGCCGCAGAACATCGTGGGCACGGCCTTGGCGTGCCTGGCCGGCGCCGCCGCGGGCGCGCTGTGGATTGCGCTGGCCGGCTGGCTGCGGCAGGCCCGCGGTATCAACGAAACCATCAGCAGCCTGCTGCTGGCCTATGTGGCGATCGGCCTGTTCAAGCACCTGGTGGAAGGGCCGTTGCGCGATCCGGCCAGCCTGAACAAGCCCTCCACCCACGAACTGGCGCAGGGCCTGCGCATCGCGGGCATCGCCGGCTCCGACGTCCATTGGGGCCTGGCACTGGGCGTCATCGCCTGCATCGCGGCGGCGCTGTGGCTGCGCTGGACACCGTCGGGTTTTTCGGTGCGGGTGGTGGGCGGCAACCTGCGCACGGCGCAACTGGTGGGGCTGCCGGCCTCGCGCCTGGTGCTGCTGGCCTGCGCGCTGGGCGGCGCGGCTGCCGGGCTGGCCGGCGCCGTCGAAGTGGCGGCGGTGCACAACAGCGCCAACGCCGCCCTGATTGCCGGATACGGCTACGCCGGCATCCTCGTCTCGTTCATCGCGCGCCATGAGCCGCTGGCCGTGATTCCGGTGGCGATCCTGTTCGGCGGCTTCGGTGCGGCCGGCAGCCTGCTGCAGCGTCGCCTGGGCCTGCCCGACGCATCGGTGCTGCTGCTGCAAGGCATCGCCTTCGTGCTGATCCTGGCGAGCGAAGCGCTGCGCGACGTGGAGTGGAAGGCGCTGTGGCTGAAGCTGGTCCACTCGGCGGCGCCCGCCGATCCCGCCCCGGCCCTCCAGCAGGGAGATGGGAAGGTGCTGTCATGAACGCGGACCAGGCCCTCATCTTCGGCGCCGGGATCGTCGGCGGTGCGCTGCGCGTCGGCGCGCCGTTCCTGTTCGTGAGCCTGGGCGAATGCCTCACCGAAAAATCGGGGCGCATCAACCTCGGCCTGGAAGGCGTGCTGGTGCTGTCGGCGATGTCGGCCTTCGGCGCATCCTGGCTGAGCGGCTCACCCTGGATCGGCGTGCTGGCGGCCGCGGCGGCCGGCGCATTGCTGGCGGCGCTGCACGGCGTGCTCTGTTCGCTGCCGCGCGTCAACGACGTCGCGACCGGCATCGCGCTGATGCTGCTGGGCATGGGCCTGGCGTTCTATCTCGGCAAGCCGCTGATCCAGCCGCAGGCGCCGCAGCTTCCGGCGATCGCCCTGGGCAACTGGAGCAGCTCCTCGGCCGTGCGCTCGGCCTTGCAGGTCAACGCCCTGGTGCCCATCGGCCTGGTGATCGCGGTGGCGATGGGATGGGCCTTCGCCAACACGCGCGCCGGCCTGCTGGTGCGCATGGCCGGCGACTCCGCCCATGCGGCGCGGGCGCTGGGCTATTCCGTGTCCGGCATCCGCATTGCCGCGACGGCAGCCGGCGGCATGATCGCCGGTCTCGGCGGCGCGTCGCTCACGCTGTTCTACCCGGGCAGCTGGAACGAAGGCGTGTCCAGCGGCCAGGGCCTGATCGCAGTGGCGCTGGTGATCTTCGCGCGCTGGAGCCCCTTGCGCTGCGTCGGCGCCGCGCTGCTGTTCGGCGGCGCCGGCGCGATCGGACCGGCCCTGCAATCCATCGGCATCGGCTGGGGCTATCACCTGTTCAACATCGTTCCATATGTGCTCACCCTGCTGATCCTGGTCATCACCTGCCGGCCCGGCGGCGTGATCGCCGGCAGCCCGGGCGAGCTGTCTTCCCGCTCGTAAAGGAGAAACCATGGGCCCCCACGTTCGCATTCGCTCTCTGCCCCCCGAGGGGGCGCATGCCACCCTAGAGGCGGCTCGTCGGGAGGCATGACATGACCGGACTCGGCGGACTCAACAAATCGAAGCAGGGTGTGGTGATGGGCCTGGTGCAGCTGCAGTTGCCCGTGGTCGTCACGCCCGCCGACCTGGCGGCGCAGACGCAGCGCATCTGCGAGCTGGTGGGCAAGGCACGGCGCAACCTGTCGACCATGGACCTGGTGGTGTTTCCCGAGTACTCGCTGCACGGCCTGTCCATGGACACCCACCCGGCGATCATGTGCTCGCTGGACGGCCCGGAAGTCGCTGCCTTCAAGGCCGCCTGTATAGCGCACCGCATCTGGGGCTGCTTCTCCATCATGGAAGCCAATCCCGGCGGCAACCCGTACAACAGCGGCCTCGTCATCGACGACACCGGCGCGATCAAGCTCTATTACCGCAAGCTGCATCCCTGGGTGCCGGTGGAGCCGTGGGAGCCGGGCAACCTGGGCGTCCCGGTGTGCGATGGGCCCAACGGCAGCAGGATCGCCCTCATCATCTGCCACGACGGGATGTTCCCCGAGATGGCGCGAGAGGCCGCGTACAAGGGCGCCGAGATCATCATCCGCACCGCGGGCTACACGGCGCCGATCCGCCACGCCTGGCAGATCACCAACCAGGCCAATGCCTTCTGCAACCTGGCCTATACCGCCAACGTCTGCATGTGCGGCAGCGACGGCAGCTTCGACTCGATGGGCGAGGGCATGTTCTGCAACTTCGACGGCAGCGTGCTGGTGCAAGGCGGCGGCCGGCCCGACGAAATCATCACCTGCGAGCTGCGGCCCGACCTCGTGCGCGAAGCCCGATCGGGCTGGGGCGTGGAAAACAACATCTACCAGCTGTATCACCGCGGCTACGTGGCGGTGAAGGGCGGTGCCCAGGACTGCCCCTACACCTATATGCACGACATGGCGGCGGGCAGATACCGCCTGCCGTGGCAGGTCGAAGTGACCGACGGCACCGGTTGCGGCTTCGCGGCGCCGGCCCGCGATTACCAGGGCCCGGAGGCACATCCGCTGGTGCCGGACTCGGCGCCCGTCGCGCTCAGCAAGACGGCCTGAGCCATGGAACGCTTCATCCAGGCCAACCCCTACCCGTGGCCGTACAACGGCGACCTGAAGCCGTCGAACACGGCGCTGGTCGTGATCGACATGCAGACCGACTTCTGCGGCGTCGGCGGCTACGTCGACAAGATGGGTTATGACATCTCGCTCACCCGCGCGCCGATCGAGCCGTTGCGGCAACTGATGGCCGCGCTGCGCGGACACGGCTATCACATCATCCACACGCGCGAAGGCCACCGCCCCGATCTTTCCGACCTGCCGGCCAACAAGCGCTGGCGGTCGCGCCAGCTCGGCGCGGGCATAGGCGATGCCGGACCCTGTGGGCGCGTCCTGGTGCGCGGCGAACCCGGCTGGGAAATCATTCCCGAGCTGGCGCCGCTGCCCGGCGAGGTCATCATCGACAAGCCGGGCAAGGGCTCGTTCTGCGCCACCGACCTGGACCTCGTCCTGCGCACCCGCGGCATCGTCAACCTGATCCTCACCGGCATCACCACCGACGTGTGTGTGCACACCACCATGCGCGAAGCCAACGACAGGGGCTTCGAATGCCTCGTGGTTGCCGATTGCACGGCGGCCACCGACAAGGGCAATCACGAAGCGGCGCTGAAGATGATCACCATGCAGGGCGGCGTGTTCGGCGCCCACGCGCCGTCGCGGGCGGTGCTCGATGGAATGGCCTGATCCGCCATGAGCGCCGTGCCCATCGATGTCACGCCCGCGCCGTCCGGCGCGATGGCGCTGGAGACCTACGAGCTGACCAAGCGCTTCGGCAGCTTCACGGCGCTGGACCATGTGACGATGAAAGTCGCGCCCGGCACCGTGCATGCGCTGCTGGGCGAGAACGGCGCCGGCAAGAGCACGCTGGTCAAATGCGTGGCGGGTTATCACCGGCCGGAAGAGGGCGCGGTGATCACGGACGCGCGCGAGCACGACATCGCCAGCCCGGTGGTGGCGCGGTCCCTGGGCATCGGCATGGTCTACCAGCATTTCACGCTGGCGCCGGGGATGACGGTGGCCGAGAACCTGTTGCTGGCGGGCGGCAAGACGCCGGCGCTGATCGACTGGAAGGCCAAGCGGGCCGAGCTCGAGCGGTTCCTGAGCTCCACGCCGTTCCGCCTCGATCTCGACGCGCGGCCGGCGGAACTTGCCGCAGGCGAGAAGCAGAAGCTGGAGTTGCTCAAGCAGCTCTATCTTCGGCCCCGGCTGCTGATCCTGGACGAGCCGACCTCGGTGCTGACGCCGCAGGAAGCCGACGAGGTGCTGGGACATGTCCGCGAGTTCGCGCGCAGCGGGCTTTGCACCGTGCTGCTGATCACGCACAAGTTCCGCGAAGTGATGGCCTATGCCGATGACGTGACGGTGCTGCGCCGGGGCAAGGCCGTTCATCATTGCGCGGTGCGGGCTACCGATCCCGGGCTGCTGGCGCAGGCCATGGTGGGCGATGCCGCCGCGGGCCGGCCGGAACCGGCCGATGGTCCGGATCGGCCCGCGCGCGGGGCAGCTGCGGCTCCGCTGTCGGCTCTCCCGCCGACCACGGCGCCTTCGCTTCAAGTCGAGCACCTGAACGTGATGGGCGATCGTGGCACCCTGGCCGTGCGCGACCTCAGCCTGGCGGTCGGCGTGGGCGAAGTGCTCGGCATCGCAGGGGTTTCCGGTAACGGACAGCGGGAGCTGGTGGAAGCGCTGGTCGGCCAGCGCCTGCGAGCGGGCGGGCAGGTTCGCGTGATGGGCCAGCCCTACGCCGCCCGGCGCGAGGAGAACCACCGGCTCAAGGTGCGCAGCCTGCCGGAGGAGCCGCTGCGCAACGCCTGCGTGGGCGAACTCAGCGTCGCCGAAAACATGGCGCTGCGCGACTTCGACCGGCCGCCCCTGTGCGTAGCCGGCAGCCTGCGTTTCGGCCAATGGCGCAGCCGCGCACGCGAGTGGATCGCCGCTTATGGCATCAAGGCCCAGGGCGAAGATGCGCCGATCCGCAGCCTTTCGGGCGGCAACGTGCAACGCGCCGTGCTGGCACGTGAATTGAACGGTGAAATCAACGTGCTGATCGCGGCCAATCCTGTGTTCGGCCTGGACTTCGCGGCCGTGAAGGAAATTCACAGCCGCATCCTGGGCGTGCGCGAACGCGGCGGCGCCGTGCTGCTGGTCAGCGAGGACCTGGACGAGTTGCTGGAGCTGGCGGATCGGATCGTGGTGATGAGCGAGGGGCGCATCGTTTTCGAGACACCGGCCGCCAGCGCGCAGCGCCAGGTGATCGGCGCGCACATGGGCGGCGGCCATGCCCAGGGCCCCACTTCACTGCCTGTGTCCCCGGCACATGGGGCGACGCTGGAAGCAACCGAGGAGTTCGTGTGATCGAGATCGATGCCAGGCCCTTCCCTTACAGCTTCGACCTGGGCAAGGCGGCGCTGGTCATCATCGACATGCAGCGCGACTTCATCGAGCCGGGCGGCTTCGGCGAGAGTCTGGGCAATGACGTGGCGCTGCTGTCGGCCATCGTGCCGGCCTGCCAGACGGTGCTCTCTTCCTGGCGCGCGGCGGGCGGCCTGGTCGTGCATACCCGCGAGGCGCACCAGCCCGACCTTTCCGACTGTCCTCCCGCCAAACGCAATCGCGGCAACCCATCGCTGCGCATCGGCGATGCCGGGCCCATGGGGCGCATCCTCGTGGCCGGCGAGCCGGGCAGCCGGATCATCCCCGAGCTCGCGCCGCGGCCCGGCGAGATCGAGATCGACAAGCCGGGCAAAGGCGCGTTCCATGCCACACCGCTGCACAACCTGCTGCAGCAGGCCGGCGTCACGCACCTGATCTTCATGGGCGTCACCACGGAAGTCTGCGTGCAGACGTCCATGCGGGAAGCCAACGACCGCGGCTACGACGCGCTGCTGCTGGAGGACTGCACCGAGAGCTACTTTCCCGCGTTCAAGGCCAGCGCCATCGAGATGATTCGCGCCCAGGGCGCTATCGTGGGCTGGACCGCGTCGAGCTCACAGCTGCTGAGCCGTCTCGACGCCGCGCCGGCCCGTCTGCCGGGATAACGGCTGCGCCATGCACACCACCACCCGTCGAGCGCAGACCGCCAGCCCGACTGCGCCGCGTCGCTCGCGGGCGGACGATGTCTACGAGCAGCTCAAGCGCGATGTGGCCCAATTCAAGCTGGTGCCTGGCGATCGCTTCACCGAGAACGAAATCAGCGGCCGCCTCGGCGTCTCGCGCACGCCGGTGCGCCAGGCCCTGGTCCGGCTGCAACAGGAGGGCTATGTCGAAGTGCTGTTTCGCAGCGGCTGGCGGGTGCTGCCGTTCGACTTCGACCGGTTCGAGCACCTCTACGACCTGCGGATGGTGCTGGAGACCACTGCCGCGCAGCGCCTGTGCGCCGATGGCGGTCGCGTGGACCGCGGCCTGCTGGAGCAACTGGTAGCCATCTGGCTGGTGCCGGAGGCACAGCGCAGCAGCGACACGGTTGAAGTTGCGCAACACGACGAAGACTTCCATTGCGCGCTGGTGGTGGCGGCAGGCAACGGCGAGATGGCTCGTGTGCACCGCGACGTCACCGAGCGCATTCGCATCATCCGGCGCCTCGATTTCACCAAGCAGGCGCGCATAGCCGCAACTTACGAAGAGCACGCCAGGATCCTCAAAACCATCCAGCGCAAGCGCGGTGACCAGGCGGCGATGCTGCTGCGGGCCCATATCGAGACGAGTCAGGCCGAGGTGCGCAAGATCACGCTCCATCAGGTGCATCTGGCCCGGCAGGGGGCATCGGGCAGGTAGGGGCAAGCCAGGCGAAAATGCTGGCCAGGCGCTGCGCGCCGGGCTGCCGTCGGCACAAAACCGTCTGTGGCGCGCTCGCAATTTCGCGAGGCCTTATGCTGCTGCTGTGCGATCGATCGCACAGCCGTTGAAATATCGACTGAACCGGAACCCTGACATGCTGGAAAATCTGACGCCCTTCCTTGTGCACTGGGGGATCACCGCGCTGTCGCTCTGGGTGGCCAGCTACGTGTTCAAGGGACTGAAATTCGACAGGACATCTTCGCTGGTCATCGCCGCGCTGCTGCTCGGCCTTGCCAACGCCGTCGTCAAGCCGCTGCTGATCCTGCTGACCTTGCCGCTCACGCTGCTGACCTTCGGTTTGTTCCTGCTGGTGATCAACGCCCTGATGATTCTGCTGGTGGCCCGGCTGGTCAGGGGCTTCACGGTCTCGAGCTTCTGGACAGCGTTCTTTGCCAGCATCTTCATCTCCCTGCTGAGCATCCTGATCGGCGCGTTCGTCAGCAGTCCGGGAGCCGAGATCCAGATGCCTCACAGCGGCACGTGGCTCTGAGCGATCGGTTCCACAAGTCCAGGTCATTCCGCGTCCGCGGGGGCGCTGCTGCCGAACCGGACATGTGCTTCGTTTAAAGTGCGTGTTTCCGGTCTTGCAGCGCGATGACCGAAGGCATACCCCCAAGCACACCAGGAGATTCAAGCCATGCCCGTGATCGACGTTCACACCCATATGTTCACCGCGAAATGGCTTGAACTGCTCAAGAGCGAAGGCGGCATCTACAACATCAAGACGCGACCCGACGGCCAAAAGGAGATCTTCCGGGGCAACACGCCGGTGGTGATTCCGCAGCCCGGTCATTTCGATTACGACCTGCGGATCAAGCACATGGACGCGGCCGGCATCGACATGTCGATCGTCTCGCTCACCTGCCCCAACGTGTACTGGGGCAACGAGGAGATCAGCTGCCGCGCCGCCCGCGAGTCGAACGACACGATGGCCCAGGCGCAGACGACCTACCCGGATCGCATCCGCTGGTTCACCTCGCTGCCCTGGGAGTACCCGCAGCGCGCGATCGAGGAACTGGAGCGCACCTGCCGCAATGGGGCCGCGGGCGTGATGGTGCTGGCCAACGTCTCCGGGCGCAGCCTGACGGATCCGCTCTTCGCGCCGATCTGGGCCGAGATCGACAGGCGCGGCTTGCCTGTGCTGGTGCATCCCACCGACCCGCCCGGCGTGGACATGATGGACATGACCAAGTTCGACCTGAGCTGGTCGGTGGGCTTCATGTTCGACACGACCCTGGCCATCACCCGGATGATTTTCGAAGGCTTTTTCGACGTCTATCCCAACCTGAAGATCATCGCGTCGCACGGCGGCGGCACGCTCCCGTACCTGGTCGGCCGTTTCGAGAAGGGCGACGAGGTGGAGATTCCCCAGCGCCGGCAGATGAAGCGCAAGCCCACCGACTACCTGCGCCACATCTATTACGACAGCATCACCTACAACCTGGGCGCGCTGCAATACCTGATTTCGGTGGTCGGCGCCGACCACGTGATGTTCGGCACCGACTGGCCGCACCAGGTGCACGACACCAAGGGCGCCTTCGCGAACACGGCGAGATTGCCGGAAGCCCAATGTGCTTCCGTTCGCAGCGGCAACGCCCAGCGCGTCTTCAAGCTGTAGTAGCCTGGACCTCGTGGGCAAAGGCGCGTGCGGCCGGGCTGCGACGCGCTGACAAGGCGGTCGGCGCTGGGGCGCCGACTGAACCTGCGCTGTCCCGTCTTGCGCCCGCGTCGCAGAACTCACTGCGCGGGCTTGGGGCCCGCTCCGTTCGGACAGCTGCGACGAGCATGAGGACGATGCGCGCAAGCGCGCCGGGCACAAGACGGGCCAGCGCAGGCGCCCTGTCTTTATGCGCGCCACAGCCCGCCCGCCCGCGCCTTTGCGGAGACGATGTTGGCGAGGAAGCTCGGAATGCACGTCACGCAGGTTGTCGCGGCAGGCGGTGCCCTGGGACAGGACACTAATGCGTCAGCACCTGCCCCAGGAACGAACGCAGGCGCGGGCTTTGCGGGTTCTGGAAGAAGTCGTCCGGGGGCGCGGTCTCGATGATCTGGCCCTGGTCCATGAAGATCACGCGGTCGGCGATGCGGCGGGCAAATCCCATTTCATGCGTGACGATCATCATGGTCATGCCTTCGCCGGCCAGGCTCTCCATGGTCTGCAGCACCTCGTTGACCATCTCCGGATCCAGTGAGGCGGTGGGTTCGTCGAACAGCACCACCTGCGGCCGGGTGCACAGGGTGCGCGCGATCGCCACGCGCTGCTGCTGGCCGCCCGAGAGCTGGGCCGGGTGCTTGTGCGCCTGGTCCATCAGCCCGACGCGCTCCAGGTAGTGAATGGCGCGCTCGTGCGCTTCGCGCCGGCTCACGCCGCCGCCCCAGATCGGCCCCACGGTGAGGTTTTGCAGCGCGGTCATGTGCGGAAACAGGTTGAACTGCTGGAACACCATGCCCACCCGGCGATTCACCGCCAGCCGTGCGGCCCGGGTGATCTCATCGGCGCCCACTTCCACCCCGCAGACCTGCAGGCGTCCCTGCTGGAAAGGCTCCAGCAGATTCACGATGCGCACCAGCGTCGACTTGCCCGAGCCCGACGGGCCGCAGATCACGATGCGTTCGCCGGGGGCGACCTGCAGGTCGATGTCGCGCAGCGCATGGTAGGCGCCGTACCACTTGTTGATGGCGTCCATCCTCACCACGGGGGCGGTCGGGTCGGTCGGGGCAGAAGATGTAGTCGTCATGGCGGGTTCCGGGATTCAACGCCTGGCTTCCAGCCGGCGGCTGTAGCGCGACAGCCCATAGCACACGGCCAGATAAGCCAGCGCCAGGAACACGTGGCCCGAGGTCAGGATATTGGACTCGCCGATCCAGTCCGGCGATTTGGCGCCGTTCTCCACGGCGCCCAGCAGGTCGTTGACGCCGATCACCGAGAGCAGGGTGGTCTCCTTGATCACGGCGATCATGATGTTCACCAGCGCGGGCACCACCGCGGTGACCGCCTGCGGCAGCACGACCAGGCGCAGCGCGGCGAAGTCGCTCAGGCCCACGGTGGTGGCGGCCTCGAGCTGGCCCCGACCCACCGTTTGCAGGCCGCCGCGAAACACCTCGGCCGCCATCGCCGCGTTGAACAGCGCGAAGGCCGCCAGAGCGCGCGTGAACAGGTCGATGTTCCAGCCGGTGGGCAGGAACATGGGCAACAGCGTGGCGGCGATGAAGAGCACGGCCAGGAGGGGTACGGAGCGCATGCCTTCCACAAAAGCGGTGCACAGCCAGCGCACCACCGGCAGCCGCGAACGGCGCCCGAGCGCGAGCACCAGGCCCACCGGCAAGGCGGTGGCAAAGGTCGCGAGCGTCACCACCAGCGTCAGCAACAGCCCGCCCCAGCGCGTGGGCGCCACGACAGGCAGCGGACCGATGCCGCCCAGCAGCACCAGAAAAAAAACGACCGGCAGCGCGATGAAGCCCAGCAGCACCCGCTGCATGCTCGCTGCGTGCGAGCGGCGCACCACCCAGGTCCAGAACAGCGCGAAGGCGATGAAGCAGGTCCAGGCGCGCCACAACTGGTCCGATGGATAGTCGCCCACCAGCCAGGGTTTCCAGCGCGCGACGACGAAGGCCCAGCAGGCGCCTGCGTCGCTGGGGCAGGCGTCGCTGCTGCTGCCGCGCCACTGCGCGTTCACGACGGCCCACTGGAAGAAGCGCCAGCCGAACACGATGAACAGCGCCAGCAGCAAGAGCGACAGCAGACCCATCGCCGGCGTGGGAAACCAGGTGCGGCGCCAGCGGATGTGCGCGGGCGTCGCCACCACGGGCACGAGGCGCGGATCGATCAGCGTCTGGCGCACGAAGCGTGTCATGTCAGTGCGTATCCCACGACAGTTTCATGCACGGCCGTCGTGCCGCAGCAGGCGGCGGTTCGCCAGGTTCACCGCCAGCGCGATCACCAGGTTGATGGCGGCGTACAGCAACACCACCAGCGCCATCGCTTCCAGGGCCTGGCTGGTCTGGCTGAGCACGGTGCCGCCCACGATCTGCATGATGTCCGGGTAGCCGACGGCGGCGGCCAGCGAGGAGGCCTTGGCCAGCGTCTGGTACTGGCCCGCGGCCGGCGGCAACGCCAGCCGCAGCGCCTGCGGCAAGGTGATCAGCAGAGCCGCGCGCACGCCGCTCAGGCCCACGGTGGCCGCGGCTTCGGACTGCCCGCGCGGCACCGACAGGATGCCGGCCCGGAAGATCTCGGCCAGAAAGGTGCTGTTGTAGATCGAAAGGCCGAGCGTCAGCGCCATCAGCTCGGGCAGCACCGCGAAGCCGCCACTGACGTTGAAGCCTTCCGCACGCGGGCTGTCCAGGCCGAACTGGCCCTGCATCAGCGCCAGCGGGGCGAAACACAGGACGACGAGAACAGCCGCGGTGAGCGCCAGGGTGCCGGCGCCGGCCAGCGCTCTGGACCTGAGCGCGCGATGGACCAGCAGGAACAACAGGACAAAAGCGGCGAACGCCGCGGCCACCGCCCAGGCGCCCGACAGCGTCATCTGCAGGCGCGGGAAGAAGAGCCCGCGATTGTTCAACAGCACCGCGCCGAGCCCCAGGCTGTCGCCGACGCCGGGCAGCAGCGCCATCGCCGAGAAATACCAGAAGAAGATCTGCAGCAGCAAGGGGATGTTGCGGAACACCTCCACATAGGCCGATGACGCGCCACGGATCAGCGGGTGCGGGGCCAGCCGGCCGAATGCGATGAAGAGCCCGATCACCGTGCTGAACACGCTGGCCAGCGCAATCACCAACAAGGAGTTGAGCGTGGCCACGATCACCGCATCCAGGTACGAAGAGCCCGGGCCGAAGGCGATCATCGATTGCGCGATCTCGAAGCCCGCCTCGGCGTGGAGGAACCCGTAGCCGGTGGACACGCCGAGCGCGCGCACATTGCCCAGAAAGTTCGAGAAGCCGCCCCAGGCCAGCCAGACCACCAGGGCCAGCAGCACGACCTGGCCGGCATAGCCGGGCAGCCGCTCCTTGAGGACGGCGCGGGACATCGTCGTGCGTGGCAGCACCGTCATGGGCAAGGATGGAGGGCCTCGGCGCGGCAGGCGCCGGGCAACCGCAACGCTCAGCGCACCGGAATCGACATCATCAGGCCGCCGTTGGCGACCAGCGCATTGCGCCCGCGCTCCAGGCGCAGCGGCGTCTTGGGGCCGACATTGCGATCCCAGATTTCGCCGTAGTTGCCCACCGCCTTGATCGCCTTGTAGGCGTAGTCGTTGGCCAGGCCGAGCTTGGTGCCGAAATCGCCGGTCACGCCCAGCAGGCGCTGCACATCGGGGTTCTGCGAGCTGCGCTCGGCGTCGACATTGGCCTGGGTCACGCCCGATTCCTCGGCCGCCACCAGCGCGTTCAGGACGAAACGCACCACCGCTTCCCAGCGCGGCTGGCCCTGCGCCACGATCGGCCCGATGGGTTCGTTGGACACGGTCTCGGCCAGCACCTTGAAATCATCGCGGTTCGGCAGCTTGGCCAGGCGCGCGGCCAGGCCCGAGCGGTCGTTGATGGCGGCGTCGCAACGCTTGCCGACGAAGGCATCCCAGGCCTGCTCCTGCGAGGCGAAGGTCACGATCTTGTATTTGAGTTTGTGCGCGCGGAAGTAGTCGGCGACGATCAGCTCCGAGGTGCTGCCCTGCGCCGTGCAGATGGTCGCGTTGTTGAGGTCGGCGATCTTGTTGGCCTTTGACTTCTTGGTGACCGCGAATCCCTGGCCGTCGAAGAACATCACCTTGGGGAACTTCAGGCCGCCCACGTCGCGGCTCTGGGTCCAGGTGAAGCGGTGGGTCAGCACGTCCACCGCGCCGGTGGGCAGGCCGGCGAAGGCGGTCTTCAGGTCCATCGGCACCAGCTGGATCTTGCTGTCGTCCTCCAGCACCGCCGCGGCGATGGCCTTGCACAGGTCGACGTCGAAGCCGGTGCGCTTGCCGGCATTGTCCTCGGCCGAAAAGCCGGGTGCCGCCAGCGTCACGCCGCACTTGAGCACGCCATGGGCCTTGACGTCATCCAGAACGTCGGCCCTCGCAGGAGCGGCCAGCGCCGCGATGGCGGCCAGCCCCAGCAGGGTTTTGCTTGCGGTCGAAAGGGTGCTTTGGGTGCTCATGCGGGTCTCCGGCTTGTTTTGGGGGAGGGACCGCTTTCCAGCGGCCCCGGATGCAGTTTGGCACGCGGAACGAGGGCAGGCCCGCCCGCAGGTGACAGTGTATCTGCTGCACCGTTCGTCAGGAGAACGCCTTGGCGCCGTCGCCCGGTTCTTCGGGATCAGGGAATAGCGTTCCCCGCCCGGTCAGCCCGCGAGGTCAGCCCGCCAGCCGCAGCGCCGTCAGCGCAATCGCCTGGGCACGAGGCACCAGGGTGCTGAGTTTCAGCCACTCTTCCCCAGTATGGACCTTGCCGCCGACGGGACCGGTCGCGCAGAGGGTGGGGATTCCTGCCGCTGCCGTGAAGCCCGAATCGGCGGAGCCGCCGGTGAACTCGCCCTCCACCTGGAAGCCGATTTGAGCCGCCGCCTGGACATAGCTCGCGAACAGCGCCTGGCTCGACGGCGTCTGCACCAGTGGCAGGAAGTTGCGCTCCTGCGTGATCCGGGCGCTGGTGCGCGGCACCTCGACCTCATCGATGATCTGCCCCAGCCTGGATCTGACATCTTTCATCGCCTCCAGCGTCTTGAAGCGCACGTCCAGGGACGCCTTCGCAATCGGTGCCACCGTGTTTACCGAGCTGCCGCCGCTGATCAGGCCGACATTCAGGGTGACGCCGGACGGATAGTCGGTCAGGCGGTGCAGCTTCAGGACCTTGCGGCACATGGCTTCGATCGCGCTGGCGCCGTCCTGGTGGTTGACGCCGGAATGCGCCGGCACGCCGGTCACCTCGAAGTCGATGAACAAAGCGCCCTTCCGGCCGATGACCACATTCCCGCTCGGGCGCGCCGGCTCGGAATTCAGGACGGCGCGGGCGTTGACCACCCCGGCCTCGATGAAGGCCCGCGACGAGGGCGAGGCGATCTCTTCATCGGCCGTGTAGAGCCCGACCAGCGGCAACGGGGCGCCCGCTTTCGCAAAGGCCGCCAGGACGAACGAGTTGATGACCAGCCCCGACTTCATGTCGGCGACGCCCGGCCCGTGGGCGAGTTCGCCCTCGATCTGGAACGGCCGCTGCGCGGCAGTGCCTTGCGGGAAGACGGTATCGCAGTGACCCATCAGCACGACCGGCCGCTCCTGCGTGCCGTCGCTGCCGGCCACCACCGCGCGCATGCAATTGCCATAGGTGCTGTTCGGGCGGATTTCGCAGGCGACGCCGCTGGACTCCAGGTACTCGCGCAACACCGAGACAACCGCATCGACGCCCGCCTTGTGGTAGCTGTCGGAGTCGATGTCGACGATTCGCCGCAGCAGTTCGACCATCGCGTCATGCGACTGGCCCAGCCAGTGCAGCACCTGTTGCTCGGTGGCGCTGCCCTTCATATCTTGATTCCGGCTTCGTCGATGACCTTGGAATAGCGCTCGAACTGCTGTGCGATATGGGCTGCAAACTCGGACGGATTCTTGTAGTACGGCTCCAATCCCACCGTGACCAGTTTCTTGCGCAGCTCGGCATCGGCCAGCGCGGCGTTCACGGCCTCGGCCAGTCGGGTCACGGCCTCGCGCGGCGTTCCGGCCGGTGCCACCAGCCCGAACCAGGCCGCCGCTTCATAGCCGGGATAGCCCGACTCCGCCACCGTAGGCACCTGTTTGTACGCGTCCAGGCGTTGCATCGTCGTCACGGCCAGCGGACGCATCTTGCCGGCCTCGATGTGGGGCGCCAGCTCGGACACATTGGCGAGCACCGCGTCCACGTGTCCGGCCAGCACGGCGTTGACGGCCGGCGCGCCGCCGGTGAACGGCGCATAGATCAGCTTGATGCCGGTCGCCCGCTGCAGCATCTCGCCGGCGATGTGCTGCGTCGTGGCCGGGCCGACGGTGGCATAGGACAGGGTGTCCGGCTTGGCCCGGGCCGCATCCAGCCACTCCTTGAGGGTGCGATAGGGGCTGGCGGCGTTCACCGCGATCACCTGCGGCGAATTGGTCATGCAGGCGATCGGCTCGAACGCCTTGATGCCGTCGTAGGGCAGGTTGTTGTGCAGCTTGGCGTTGATGACGAAGCTGTTGGCCATGAGCAGCAGGGTGTAGCCGTCGGCCGGCGCCTTGGCCACGAAGCCGGTGCCGATGATGGTGCCGCCGCCCGGCTTGCTTTCGATGACGATCGGCTGCCCCATGGTCTGCGTCATGTGCTGGCCGATCAGCCGGGCCTGGATGTCGGCGGTGCCGCCGGGCGGGAACGGCACGATCAATTTGATCGGCCGGGATGGAAAGGACTGCGCTTGCGCAAGAGGGGCGAGGCCGGCGCTGGCGAGCGCTGCGCCGGCAGCGACGAATTCACGGCGAGTGACCATTTTTGTTTCTCCTGTTGTCGGCGGCATTTTGCGCCGAATCACTTGCCTTTGCGAATGGGGATTGTCTCGGAAGCTACCCTGCTTTCAGGAGGCAGGAGGCACCCCCCAATCATTCAACTGAATCGACTGGATGCGCGGATCCGGGTCTACATAAAGCCGCCGCAACGCTTCAAAGGTAAGCCCAACGCTCGCTGCGGAGCCGAATAGCTGAGCCGAGGCAAGGGCTCGTGGATCGGCTCGTCCAATGATCTCCACGAGCGCCGAGCGCAGACTTTCTTCCTGGGCCGCCCAAGCCTGTTTGCTCATGCGCCACTCGGCAGGCGAATACCCCTCCGGTGTTTTCAGGTTGATGACCACGCCCGCAACGCCGTCCCGCCGGGCGGTGGCAAGGACTCTGTCGTCAAGCTTGACGGGGGGCAATGGCGCATCCGCCATGCTGATCGACCGGATATCCTGGCGCAATTGCAGGTGAAGCCAGCCCTTGGCGTTGATGACCAGTGCGATTGCGGGATGCGTTGTTTCAGCAGGCAACCGCGGCAAGCCGGCAGCGACCGAGCGCTTCGCTTCCTCCAGGTTGAGGACCGCCGCGGCGGGGAGCGACTCGAGAAAAGCCCTGGCCTTTTCGCGGAACTCGTCTTCCAGCGCCGGGGTCCAGCGAAACACCGCATCGCCGCGCGCACCCAGGCCCCACTCGAGTGCATCCAGGCGCTGGATGACCGAGACGCTCGCGAGGCCCTTCGTTGCGACCGCTTGATGGATTTTGAAGTAGTGCCCCTCGACATAACTGATCATGGGAGCCGGGGGGATTTCGGGAATTCGGAGCGGCGGAATGGTGAACAAGGGTGCGAGCTGGCCTCGCCCGTCGCCTGCCGTCGTGCGATCGGTTGCTACCGGAACATCGCCAGCCCGAGCCGGCTGGGCAAGCCCGGCAACAGCGGCGATCACGACGATCGCGTGCACGCAGCCCCAGAGCGTCGTACCCGTCCCCGGCCCCGCCAGGTTGTGCGCTACGCGCTCATGCTCTGGTGTCAATCGAACCCCGCTTCAATCGATCTTCGCGCCCGAGAACTTGATGACCTGGGCCCACTTGACGGTCCCGCGGCGTGAGAGTTCGCGGAATTCCTCCGCCGTGCTCGGGTCTGCTTCCGCGCCCAGCCTCCACGGTGCCGATGACATATGTGAGACCTTGGATGTTGGTGAGGGAGCAGGAGCGGGATGGCGCCAATCACTTGTATGTCAGAATTTCCCGGCCCCCAATCGGGTGAATCCCGCATCCGCTGCCCACGATCGAAGGAGAAACAATGGTCCTGCTTGAATTCGCGATGGCACCCCACGGCCGGGGCGAGAGCCTGAGCGCCGAGGTGGCGCGGATCCTGGACGTCATCGACAAGAGCGGCGTGCCGTATCAGCTCACGCCGATGGGCACCATCCTCGAAGGCGAATGGGACGCGGTGATGGCGGTGGTCACGGCCTGCTTCAAGACCTTGCAGGCCGACTGTCCGCGCATCGGCATGAACCTGAAGGTGGACTATCGCGCCGGGCCCGACAGCCGTCTGCGCAGCAAGATCGCGAAGGTCGAGAAGCACCTGGGCCGCAAGCTCAAGACCGCTGGATGACAAGACAGTTCCGCAAGCACAGGCTGCCGGTGGAGCAGGTCCGGCGCTACCTCGAACCCGGCCCCGTCGTCCTGGTTTCGTCGGCCTGGGACGGACAGCGCAACATCATGACCATGGGCTGGCATACCGTGATGGAGTTCTCGCCGTCGTTGGTCGGCTGTGTCATCTCGGCCGCCAACCACAGCTTTGAAATGGTCCGCCAAAGCCGCGAGTGCGTCATCAACCTGCCGACCACGGCCCTCACCGACGAAGTGGTCGGTATCGGGAACACCAGCGGCGCCGAGATCGACAAGTTCGATCGTTTCGGCCTGACCGCCGACCAGGCGGCCAAAGTCAAGGTGCCGCTGATCCGCGAGTGCTACGCGAACTTCGAATGCAAACTGGTCGACGACAGCCTGGTCGACAAGTACAACTTCTTTATCTGGGAAGTCGTCAGTGCGAGGATTGCGACTTCGCCGAAACATCCGCAGACCCTGCACTACACCGGCGACGGAGTGTTCATGGTGTCCGGCAAGATCATCAGCCGGCGGCGCCAGTTCCGCGCCGGGATGTTGTAGGGCGCAGCCAGATCATGACCAGGCCCATGCGCCGGAATTCGCCTTGACACCCGCCGATATCGAAGCCATCGAGCGCGCCACCTTGTGCGCCGTCTCGCCGGAGGCGCTGGAAGAAATTCCCGGCTGGCTCCTGCCTTTCGATTCGGGCACCGTCGGGCGTGCCAAGAGTGCCGTACCGGTCGCGCATACGGCGCCCGATCCGGCGGCATTGCGTGAGATCGAAGCGCGATACGCGATGCGCGATCGTCCCGCCGTGTTCAGGATCCCGTTGGCTGCGCCCTTCGATGCGTTTTGCGAGCTGCTGAAGCGCAGCGGCTATACCGGGGCGAAGCCGACGCAGGTTCATACCGCAGCGGCGTCCATCGTGCAGCGTGTCTCTAACGGACCTCCGGCCGAAATCGCGTCGCAGCCCGACGAAGGCTGGGCCAGGGTGTTCCTGGGCGAAGGGTTCGATCCGGTCGACGGCGCCAGTCGGGTCAGGACGCTGAGCCGTGCGCAGGGAACGCTGTTTGCGAGCGTCAGGGAAGACGGCCGCACGGTGGCCGCCGGCGCGGCTGCATTCGGCCATGGCTGGGCCAGTGTGCACGGCATGCGCACCGCCCAGGCCTGCCGCGGCCGGGGCCTGGCCGGCCGCGTGCTGGCGTCGTTGGCCGCCGCGGCATTGTCAAAGGGATACGAGCGGATGTTCCTGCAGGTGGAAGCGCACAACACTGCGGCGCAGTCGCTGTATCGGCGTGCCGGTTTCGAGCCGGCGTGGACCTACGCCTACTGGGGCAAGGCCGGATAGCGCCGGCGGCCGGGGCGTGTGATATTCCAGCTGTCAGGATCACCCGATGCAAAACGGTCACCCGAAACACATCGGCATCGTCGCCTGTTCGGCGGAGGGTGCGGCCCTTTGCTACCGCACCATCTGCCAGGAGGGCGCCGGCTTCCTGGGCCCGCATGCCCATCCGGAGATCTCACTGCATTCCCACTCGCTCGCCGACTACGTGGACTGCCTCACCCGCGGCGATCTTCAGGGGGTTGGCGAGTTGATGCTCTTGTCGGCGAACAAACTCGCGGGCATCGGTGCCGACTTCCTGATCTGCCCCGACAACACCGTTCACCAGGCGTTCTCCTGGGTCGAGCCGAGGTCGCCCAGGCCGTGGCTGCACATTGCGCAAGTCGTTGCCGCCGAGGCTGCGGCGCGTGGGTTCCGGCGACTGGGGCTCGCCGGAACCCGCTGGCTCGTCGACAGCGCGGTCTACCCCGACAAGCTTGCCGCGCTCGGCTTGCAATGTGTTCGCCCCGACACGGCTGAACGCATGGCAACCAACCGCGTCATCATAGACGAACTGGTGTATGGGGTGTTCAAGCCTGAAGGCATCGCCTGCTTTCAGCAGGTCTTCGCGCGGCTGAAGAGCGAAGGCTGCGACGCCGTCATCCTGGGTTGCACCGAGATCCCCCTGATCATGAGCGACGCGAACTCTCCGTTGCCCACGCTGGATTCGACGCGCCTGCTGGCCCGGGCCGCACTGCGATGGGCCACGATCGGAGACAGGCAATGGCTCAAGACCGCTGGCAGCTGACCGGGGACGGGCCGGAGAATTACGAGCGGCATCAGGTGCCGGGCATTGCCGCTCCGCTGGCCCGGATTTTCCTCGAGCAGCTGCCGCTTCAACCTGGGCAGCGCATCCTCGATGTCGCCTGCGGTACCGGCATCGTCGCGCGCCAGGCCGCCTCCATCGCAGGGGCCGCAGGTCGCGTCGTCGGCGTCGATCTCAATTCCGGCATGCTGGAGGTGGCGCGAAGGAACACGCCCGCCAAGGGTGCCGGGATCGAATGGCGGCAAGGCGACGCGCGATTGCTTCCCTGTCCGGTCGCCTCCTTCGATGTGGTTGTCTGCCAGCAAGGCTTGCAGTTGTTCACCGACAAGATCGGCGCGTTGCGGGAGATGCATCGTGCACTGGCTCCGGGCGGTCTCCTCGGCGTATGCGTGTGGCGAACGATCGAGCACAGCCCGTGCGACCTCGCGATCGCCCAAGCGCTCGCACGTCATTTGGGCGCAGCGGCGGCCGAGCGATTTCAAGCTCCTTTCGGCTTTGGCGAGGCCGACGCGCTGCGCGCAGCCATCGCCGAGGCCGGCTTTCGCGACGTCGATGTCCGGGCAGTCATTGTGATGCGTCGTTTGCGCTCGCCCGAGGAGTCCATCCCCGGGCTGTTGGCGGGCACACCGATAGGGCCCCTGATTGCAGCACTCGACGAGGTCGTCCGCCAGGCTCTCGTTGCCGAGGTCGCGACAGCGCTGATGCCCTATCGCGACGCGAATGGCCTGACCGTTCCTCAGGCAACCCACATCGCGCTGGCGCGCAAATGACAGGCCACCCCGCAAGGCCTCAGCCGGCAGCGCGCTTTCGCTTCAATTCCATGAAAACGCGAGCCAGACCGACAGGACGACGCCGACAAGGTAAAGCAGCCAGGTCTGCGGCGTCGCGTACGGGTAGAGCATGAGGGCCAGGCCCAGCCATTTCGCCCGGGGTCGCTCGGTCTTCTTGCCGTGCCACCACGCCACCGCGCCGACAATACTGAAGAGCAAGGAGCCCAACAGATAGGCGGGGGTGGGCATTTCCAGGCCGAGGGTTTTCAGTAGGTCGACAGAATCCATGAGTTCCCGCAATAATTTAAGTGTGCGCCGCGATGCTGCCAGGCTGCCGGATCACCGATCCCAAGAGCACCGCGCACCCCCCGAGAATGGACCATGAAAGCAGACCAAGCCACTGTCCCCGGCAAAACGGACGCGGCGCATGGCGCCGAGCTCCCGCCCGAGTCGGCCACCCCGTTCGATGGCAATTCAACGGCAATGTTCCAGGCCAAGATGAAAAAGGCACCGGTCTGGTTCTGTTCCTTCCTCGCCGGCAACAGCCGCGAAAAGCTCAGGCTGCGCGACGAACTGGCGCTGATGAAGGGCGCCTGGCCGCTGCTGATGAAGCAGCGCAACGGCGGCAGGTGGACCGCCGAAGAAAAAGCCCAGCTCAAGGCCATGATCCGGTCGGCTTCGTCGGTCAGCCCCTACCTTTTCATCTGGGCGCTTCCAGGCTCCGTCGTGATGCTGCCTTTCCTGGCATGGTATCTCGATCGCCAGCGCAAGAGCCGGATCCGCAAGAACTCGCAGTTTTAGTCCCAAGAGCTTTGTGGGTCAGATCACAATTCAGGACAGTAGCGCTGTCGGAGGAGCAGACCTCCAACGAAATTGTGCTCTGACCCCAACTGACTATCACAGCGTGTTGACCAGGTGGCCGCCGTCCACGGCGATCACCGCTCCGGTCATATAGGAGGACAGATCGGAAGCCAGCAGCAATAGCGGCCCATCGAGTTCCGAAACCGTCCCGGCGCGTTTTTGCGGCACCCGCGAAAGGATGGCCCGCCCCGCCTCCGAACGCAGCAGATCGCGGTTGATGTCGGTTTCGAAGTAGCCCGGCGCGATGGCGTTGACGCGGATGCCGTGCTCCGCCCACTCCAGCGCCAGCGCCTTCGTCAGCTGCACCACCGCCGCCTTGGTCGCCGCATAGGAAGCCACCTGGGCGCGCACGCGCAGGCCCAGAATCGAGGCGATGTTGATGATGGTGCCGGGCATGCCGGCCTTGATCATGGCCCGTGCGGAGGCCTGGGCCACCCGGAACACACCGGAGAGGTTGACATCGACGACCGCGTTCCAATCGTCCTCGGTGACGTCGAGGCTTGGCCCGCGCATGACGGTGCCGGCGTTGTTGACGACGATGACCGGCACACCCAGATCGGCGCTGGCCTGGTCAAAAGCGTGGCCCACGCTCGCCGCATCGGTGACGTCGGCTTCGTAAGCACGCACTTCGGCAGGCCGTCCAACGGAGGCGGCCTCGTCCTGGGCGACCGAGCGGCCCAGATCGATCCGGCGCCCGACCAGCGCGATCTTCGCGCCGTGCGCAGCCAGCACGCGGGCGAAATGCAGGCCGAGGCCGCTGAAGCCGCCGGTGACCAATGCGGTACGTCCCCGCAAATCGAATGAGGCCATGGGCACGCTCCAATCCGTTGAGGAAAGTGTATAGAAAAAATATTCGCCCCCGCACGGCGCAAGCTGTTGAGTTGCAAGGGGTGCTGCCAAAAACGGCGCTTTTACTGCACAAAGTAAATGTACTTCGCGCCGCCATCGCGCGCGGCGCGTGCGCGGCGCCGATGCATCAAGTCCTTGATTTGAAAAGGCAAATGGCCCGCGGGCCGGGCCAGGCACGATCAATGCTTCACCGCAGCATATTATGTTTTTAGACATTATGTTGTTGGTTAAAGCGTCAGCCACGCCTCGTTTCCTTCCGGTTAGCGCGGCCGAGCCGCCCGACACAGCGCCAACGGACCGCCGCCAGACCCGGCCAGCCCGGTGCCCAGTACCCGTCACGCGCAGCGTCCTTCCGGGGCCGGCCCCCGGTGCACAAGTTTTCCATCCATCCCTTAAGGAAGAACAATGAAAAAGTCTGTGTCGAAACACGCGCTGGCGGGGCTCATTCTGGGTCTTGCCGTTCCGGTGGTCGCCCACGCGGCCGACGAGGAACTGATACGCAAGATCGAAGTGCTGTCGCGGGAAATCGAGCAGCTGCGCAGCCAGGTCAATGCCAACGACCAGAAGGTCAAGGCGGTCGAGGAGTCCAGGGCCAAGACGGAAGCCGCCAGTGCCGAGGAGCTCAAGAACGAGGTCAAACGCATCGAGGACAAGTCGCTCGGCAAATGGCTGACGTTCGGCGGCGACTTTCAATTCCGCGCCGACTCGCTGCGCGGCGAGACCAAGCCGTTCACCGATGTGAACGCCACCTTCCAGAACGCGCAGCAAAAGCTGCAGGCGGACTTCTTCGGCAACCCCTCCACCGCACCCGGTTCCTCCACGTATTTCGGGGCCGTGCCGGCGGGTTCCATGTCCACCTCGGGCGCATTGAGCGCGCTGATGCAGTTCTCGCAGGCCATGGGCGCGGTGCAGACCGTCGACCAGGCGCGCGCCTTCATGTCGAATCCGCAGAACGGCGGCCTCGTGCAAGGCCTCGGGGGATTCGCGGTACAGGTACCGGCGTACAAGCCCAAGAACACCACGATCTACAGCAATCAAGTGGGACTCGACGTGAAGGCGAAGGCGACGCAGGACGTGTCGTTCGCGGGGCGCCTGCTCATGACCAAGACTTTCGGCGGACAGGACGACACAGCCATTGTGAACAACGGTGCTGCGCCTTTCTTCGCCGATCGCGTCGGCGTGTTCGACGGAACGCTCGGCCATGTGCCTTCCACCAGCTATGCGGCCGTTGATCGTGCCTACGCGACGTGGAGCAACATCGCCGACCGTGACATGTGGTTCTCGGTCGGGCGGCGTCCGACCACCGGCGGGGCGTCGAGTCATCTGCATCTGAACAATCCCGCGCCGGGAACCGGCGGCGTGCCATCGCTGCTGATCGACTACGCCTTCGACGGCATGACGCTCGGTTACGCCCCGGACATCGACGCTCTCCCGGGCGCGTTCGGAAAACTCTGCTACGGGCGCGGTTACGAAAGCGGCTTTCGCGACACGCCCGCCAATGCGATCAAGGACACCGACATGCTCGGCCTCTCGCTGGTGCCCATCGATACCGACAACATGCGCATCTGGCTGCAGTGGAACCGCGGCATGAACATCTTCGACGCGCCGACGATGAGCAACACCTACTTCGGCAACACGGCGCCGCGGACCAATCTGGGCGATATCGACTGGTACGGCGCCGGGATCATGCGCAGCTTCAAGAACGTCGGCTCCGGCAAGCTCAACCTGTTCCTGGACGCCGGCGTCAGCGTCACCCATCCGAATCAGAACGTGTCGTCGCAATTCGGGTTTCAAGGCTTGATGACAGGCGCATTCTTCCAGCCCGAGGCGCCCAGCAGCAAGACCGGCACCGCGATCGCAATGGGCCTGCGCTATGACCTGCCGTCCAGGACCAAGCTGGGCTTCGAGTTCAACCACGGTTCCAAGAACTGGATCACGTTCGCGCCCGCCGCTGACGACATGTGGACCTCGAAGGCGGGCGTTCGCGGCAACGTCTACGAGGCCTACGTCATCCAGGAGCTCAACAGCGTTCCCGTTTCGTCGGTGAACAGCAAAGCCTTCTTCCGCCTCGGGGCCCGGTACTACGACTTCCAGTACACCGGCAGCAACAACTGGGTCGGCGCGCCCGTGAAGATCTCGGACGTCCAGGGGCAAATGATGACGCTCACGCCGCTGTCCAAGGCCTACGACCTGTACGCGACGTTCGAGCTGAAGTTCTGAAATTGCAGTTTATGACCAGGAGTACTTTATGAAATCCAGAATTCATGCATTCATGCTTTATGCAACCATGGCGTTGGGGATGGCGTTCGCCTCCGCCGCGCTGGCCGACCCTGTGACCATCGTCGGCCCCGTGACCAAGATCGAGATGGCCAAGGACGGCAAGTCCGCGGAGGCCACCCTCAAGGACAACAAGGGCGGGGCTCTGGTCGTCATTTCCATCAGCGACGACCTGACGCTCGAAAAGTTCAAGGACAAGCGCATCCAGGTCGGCGACGAGATCCGCACGCGTTTCGAGAAGGGCGACAAGAACGTGAGCAAGAGCTTCAAGAAGACCGCGGGCTGCTGAGGAATCCATGATCAAACTATCGAGTACTCGCGCATGGGCGGCTGTGGCGTTCGCGGTGGCGCTGCTCGCGCCTTCGCTGGGCGCCGCAGCCGGCAAACCAGCTGAAGGCGCAGTCGCACAGGATCACAGCAAGTTCGCCGCGCTGCAGGAGAGCTTCGCCACCGGTCCGGAGGTGACCCGCGCCTGCCTGACCTGCCACACCAACGCGGCCAAGGAGATCCACAAGACCGAGCACTGGAAGTGGGAGTACAAGAATCCCGTCACCGGGCAGATGCTGGGCAAAAGGCATGTGGTCAACAACTTCTGCACGTCCGCCGCGGCGAATTACGACTCGTGCGCGACCTGTCATATCGGCTACGGAATGAAAGACGGCTTCGACTTCACGTCGGAGCAGAACGTCGACTGCCTGGTCTGCCATGACACCACCGGCAAGTACAAGAAGCAGACTGGTCTGGCCGGCAACGTCGTCGGCAGGGACATGGAATTGCCGCCGGGCTCGGGAAATATCGTGAAGGCGATCGACCTCAAGGCCATCGCACAGCGTGTAGGCAAGACCAGCCGCGTCACCTGCGGCGCGTGTCACTTCAACGGTGGTGGCGGTGACGGAGTCAAGCATGGTGACCTGGACAGCTCTTTGGAATCCCCAGAAAAGGCGCTCGACGTCCACATGGACTCCGACGGCAACAACTTCACCTGCGCCACCTGCCATCAGACCGATGGGCACCAGGTTCCTGGCAGCCGCTACGCGCCGACCGCGCAGGACAAGAGCCCCGCGCACCTTCGCGGCAAGGCCGACGCGGGCAACCCAGCGACTTGCCAGGCTTGTCATGGCCAGACCCCGCACAAGGCGCCGAACGCTGCAAGATTGAACGACCACACGGCGAAGGTGGCGTGCCAGACCTGTCACATTCCGACCTTTGCACGTGGCGGCATACCCACCAAGATGTCATGGGACTGGTCCACCGCCGGCAAGCGTGGGCCGGACGGCAAGCCCCTCGTTGTCAAGAACAAGGAAGGGGAGGTGATCTACAACGGCATCAAGGGCGATTTCGTGATGGCCGAGAAGGTGATTCCGGAGTACGTCTGGTTCAACGGAACGGTGCAATACACGCTGCCCGGCGACAAGATCGAGGACAACGGTCGGCCCATCGGCAGCAACCGTTTCGAAGGCAGTGCAACCGATGGTAAATCGATGATCTGGCCGGTGAAGTTGTTCAGGGGCAAGCAGCCCTACGATCCGGTCAACAAGACCCTGATCGCTCCGCACCTCGCCGGCGCCGACAGCACGGCCTACTGGACCAACCTCAACTGGGAGAAGGCCGCCGCAGCCGGTATGGAGGCCATCCATCAACCGTTCTCGGGCAAGGTGAGTTTCATAGCCACCGAGAGCATGTGGCCGATCACGCACATGGTCGCGCCCGCCAAGGACGCGCTGCATTGCGAGGCCTGCCATGCATCGGGCGGGCGCCTCGAGAAGGTTTCGGGCATGTATCTGCCCGGCCGCGGCCGCGATCACGCATCCTGGCTCGATCTGTCGGGCTGGATCCTGGCGGCGCTCGCGCTGGCTGGTGTGCTGATCCATGGTGCAGTGCGCGTGTTCAACAAGAAATCAGGGAGCCCAGCATGACCCGCGTTTACCTCTTCAAGCGCTTCGAGCGTTTCTGGCACTGGTCCCAGGCCGCCCTGGTGCTGTTCATGTTGCTGACCGGTTTCGAAATCCACGGCACGTACAAGGTTTTCGGCTGGGAAAGAGCCGGAAACCTGCACACCACCGCAGCCTGGACCCTGATCACACTGTGGTTGTTCGCGATCTTCTGGCACTTCACCACCGGCGAGTGGAAGCAGTACATCCCGACGACGAAAAACATGATCGCGGTAGCGCGTTACTACTCGGTGGGGATATTCACTGGCGAGCCGCACCCGCACCGGGTGACGCAATTGTCCAAGCACAACCCGCTGCAGCGCGTCGCCTACCTGATCGTGAAATTGCTCATCAATCCGATTCTGTGGGTGAGCGGGCTGCTCTATCTCTACTACGCCGAGCTGGTCCGAGCCGACATGCTTCAGCTGCCGTTGCAGCCGATCGCGCTGGCCCATACGGCGGCCGCATTCATGATGCTTATCTTCGTCATCACGCACATCTACCTGGCGACCACGGGCCACACGCCGTTGGCGCACATCAAGGCGATGATCACGGGCTGGGAGAAGGTTGAACAGGGATAAGCGCAAGGCGGGACCGTTACGGGCCGAAGGGCGCCGGGTCCCGCTTGGGCGATTTGGACCACAATAACAAATGCTCGCAAGCCGGGGAGTCGGAATGGGTGGACGCACCAGAGCACCCATCCCGACCCGTTCGGCCCGGCGTAACCCGTGGGCCAAGACGCGGGGATAATTCGGGCGGTCGGCGCGTGGAGGAGAACATTCAATGGATCCAGCAGACGTACGCAAGCTGCGCAGTTCGGCGAAGGAAGCCTGCGGTCTGCTGAGCGTGCTCGCCCATGAGGACCGTCTCCTGCTCCTGTGCCAGATCGCCCAGGGCGAGCACAGTGTCGGGGAACTGGAGGACCTGCTCGACATCCACCAGCCTACCCTGTCACAGCAGCTCGGCGTGCTGCGGCGCGAGGGCATGGTTCACACCCGCCGCGAGGGCAAGAAGATCTTCTACCGGCTGAAAAGCAAGGAAGCGCTGGCGATCATCGATTCGCTGTACCTGCAGTTTTGCTCGACCAAGGCGCCTGCCCGTCGCCTTCTCAAGGCGATAGCGCGATAGCGCCCCGTCCCACCGGCGGGATTCCTGCCGCCCCGGTGTATAGAAAACACCCGCCGCGGCCACAGCACGCAAGTTGTTGAATTGCAAGGGAATTTCGGCACGTTGCCGCCGGCACCGCACAAAGCAAATGTACTTCGGGCCTGCGCCGCGGCGATCTCGGCGCGCAGCGGCCATGAACCAAGTCCTTGATTCGCAAGGAAATTGACGGGGGTACCGGCTTTGGCACGGCTGATGCTTGGATCAGCATGTGCACGGGTCGATGCAGGGCATCCCTGGTTCCATGGTTGCGGCTTGCCCGATGGCGTGCCGCAGCCGGGTCAACCTCTTCACTACAGGAGCAGAAGATATGAAAGTCACTTCCTTGCTGGCAACCACCGCCGTCGCGTTCGCGATCTCCCTGCCGGCCGCAGCTGCACCGGACGCAGACGCGGCCGTCAAGTTGACAAAGGAAAGCGGTTGCACCAAGTGCCACTCGGTCGACAAGGACAAGAAAGGCCCGGCGTACCAGAAGGTTGCCGCCAAGTACAAGGGCAAGGCCGACGGCGAAGCCAAGCTGACGGAAATGGTGACCAAGAGTCCCAAGATCAAGATGTCAGACGGCAGCGAGGAAGAACACAAGGCCGTGAGCGCCAAGGACCCGGCCCAGGTCAAGAACCTGGTCCAGTGGATCCTCGCGCAGTAAGCGCACGGAGCCCGGCCACGAGGACCGCTGCGCGCCGGCGGCCCTGTGGCTTTCGCTGCCGGCATACTGACGGAAGTCAATTCGCTTGCCGCCAGCCGGGCGGAAAATGCCGGCCATGAGCACACTACCTGCCTCCACCTACCTCGAGCTGACCCAAGCGGTATCCAAGAACGTGTCTACCCTGCGCGCCGACATTCCCGACGTGATCAAGGGATTCAACGACATGTCGCGGGCCGCGAGCATCGATGGCGCCCTGAGCCAGAAGACCAAGGAGCTGATTGCACTGGCGCTGAGCGTGGCAGCGCACTGCGACGCCTGCATTGGCTTCCACATGAAGACCCTGGTCAGGCTGGGCGCGACCAAAGCCGAGGTGGAGGAAGTGCTGGGCATGGCCATCTACATGGGCGGCGGTCCTTCGCTGATGTATTCCGCGAATGCGATGGCGGCATTCAACGAATTCTCCGCCGCCGCCCCGGCTTGATCGAGCGCAAGGCCGTGGGGCCGATGCGCAGCCAGACCGGGCCAGCCGGGCGCCCCCGTCCATGACCTCCGCCGTCCTGTCCGCCGAACCGCTCGCCGCCCGGGTGGGGCGCAACTTCTTCACCCACAGCGGCCACGTGCCGCTGGTTCTGCTGATCCTGGAAGCGCTGCTGGCACGGCCTGGCTACTTCCGCGGCCCCGATCCTTATCTGCTGCTCGGCGCCGGCCTGGCGCAGGCCTGGGTGGCCGTCCTGCTGGCGGCACGTGGCCAGCCACGCCCGCTGCTGGCCAATCTGGTCGGGCCGCTGATCTACACGGTGGTGGAGGCTGCGTTGGAGGGCGGCGCCTTCTTCCTCCAGTGGCACCACCAGGCCTATTGGGGCTACGCCGTGGGCTTCGCGCTGCTGCAGTCGGCTCGTCCCCGCGCGGCGGTGGTGGTGGCGGAGAACGTGCTGCGATCGTCCATCCCCCTGGTGATGTACGCCCTCTTCGAAGCGCGGATGAAGAACACGCCGCTGTCGCTGGACCTGTTCTTCGCCGACCGCGCCCATGCCTTCCTGGCCGTGGTCCTGCTGCTGCTGGGTGTGCTGCTGGGATTTGCCGACGTCAACCTGCGCCGTTCGCTGGTCACCATCGCAGCCCTCACCGCAAGGCTGCGGCAGTATTCGCAATGGGCGCTGGGTGCGGGCTTGCTGGACCGCGCAATCGCCGACGAACGGGTGCTCTCGCTGCAGCGCGTGCAGCGGGCGGTGCTGTTCATGGACATTCGCGGCTTCACCGCCTGGAGCGAACAGCAGACACCCGAGGACGTGGTGGCGATGCTGCACCGCTATTACAGCGCCGCGGAAGAGGCCGCAGCACCCTATGCCCCCGTCAAGATCAAGTACACCGCCGACGAGGTGATGGCCGTATTCGCCGACGCATCGGCCGCGCTGCAGGCGGGTGCGGCCATGCTGCGCGCCGCGATGCCGGTCCTGGCCCCGGCCGGCCTGGGCCTTGGCTGCGGCGTGCACCACGGGTTGCTGGTGGAAGGTGTGCTGGGTGGCGAAGGCAGCAAGGCCTACGACTTCATCGGCGACACCGTGAACACGGCGCAGCGCCTGTGCGACGCGGCCGGCCCCGCCGAGTTGCTGGCATCGGTGCAAGCCTGCGAGGCCGCGGGCGTCCTGCCCCGGCAGCAGCGCGAGGTGCTGGCCAAGGGCAAGCGCGAGCCGCTGCTCGCCGCAGTGCTCAGTCCGTGAGTCGTGTTGGTTGGACTGGCACGGCCGACACGTCACAATCTTCACATGGCTAAACGGACGATGACGGGCCGCGCTGCGTTCCTGCAGCTGCTGATCGACGAGGGCGTGACCCATCTTTTCGGCAACCCGGGGACCACCGAGCTGGCGATCATGGAAGCGGTGCCGCAATTCCCGCAGCTGCGCTATGTGCTCGGCCTGCAGGAAGCGGCGGTGCTGGCGATGGCCGATGGCTTTGCGCGGGCATCCAGCCGGCTTGCCGCGGTGAACCTGCATTGCACGCCGGGTCTGGGCAATGCCATGGGTTCGCTCTACAACGCGAAGTTTTCCGGCTCGCCGATGATCGTGACGGCGGGGCAGTACGAAATCGGCTACGGCTTGCAGGAACCGCTGTTGTACGAGCCCCTGGTGGCTATCGCGCAGCCGCTGGTGAAGTGGGCCGTGGAAGTGACGCGGCTGCAGGACTTGCCGCGCATCGTGCGCCGCGCCGCGAAGATCGCGTTGACGCCGCCGATGGGCCCGGTCTTCATCAGCCTGCCCGGCAACATCCTGGACGATGAAGCGCAAGTCGAATTCGGCAGCCCGACCCGCGTCGACGCAGCGACCCGGCCATCGGATGAAGCCATAGCCCGGCTCGCCAGCCGGCTGGTCGCGGCGAAAAAACCCGTCCTGATCGCCGGGCGCGAACTGGCCCAGCGCGATGTGCTGGAGGAAGCGGGCGAGCTGGCCACGCTGCTGGGCGCCGCCGTCTACCAGGAACCGGTCCCCTACAACGCGCGCTTTTCCTCAGAGCATCCGGCGTGCATGGGCGACCTGACCCGCAACCAGAAGAAGGTGCGCGAGACCCTGGAGCAATACGACCTTCTCTTTTGCCTGGGTGGCGACCTGCTGCGCATGTCGCCTTTCAGCCCGGTGGAACCCCTGCCGGAGGGCATGCCGGTGATCCACATCTCGGAACGCGACTGGGAACTGGGCAAGAACGATCCGACCGAGATGGCGATTCGCGCCGACGTCAAGGAAACCTTGCGGGCCCTGCTGCCGGTGCTGCGGGCCGGGCGTTCTGCCGAGCAGGCGGAACAGGCGTCGCGGCGCCTGAGCGCATTGCGCGCTCGCAACTGGTCGGCGCAGCGGGAAAGTGAGCGTCTGAAGGCAGATGCCGCCGCGACATCCAACCCCATCGATCCCCGGTTCCTGATGATGAGCGTGGTCGACGCGTTGCCGGACAACGCCATCGTGGTCGAGGAGGCGCTCACGGCGTCGCCGTTCCTGGCCGGCCTGCTGGCCATGAAGGACGCCCACAGCTTCTACGGCCTGGCCAGCGGCGGCCTGGGTTTCGCGGCACCGGGTGCGATCGGCATCAGCCTGGCGCAGCCGGGGCGCCCGGTGGTGGCGATCATCGGCGACGGCAGCGCGATGTACGGGATCCAGGCGGTGTGGACGGCGGCGCACCTGAAACTGCCCATCACCTACGTGATCATCAACAATCGCAGCTACCGGATCATCAAGGAACGCCTCGTCGCATCGCGCAAGTCGGACCGGTTCGTGGCGATGGACATCCGGGATCCGGCGATCGATTTCGTAGCGGTGGCGCAAGGGCTAGGCCTGGCAGCAGTGCGTGTCACCGATCCGGCGGAAGTTCTTGCGGCGCTGCAGCAGGCCATAGCCAGTGGCCTGCCCAATCTGGTCGAGGTCGTCGTGGAAGACGGATTCGGGAGTGTGAACGCCGGCCGTTGAAGGTGCCGGCGCGAACGGTCGCCGGGACCCGCAAGGGAAAACACCAGCGCCGGCGGCAGCGGCCGGCGCTTTAATGTGGACATGTCCACATTAAAGCGCCAGGCTGGCGGCCCGAGCCCATCGGGCTGCCCCTGGCTGGGCGCCGGTCCGCGCGGCCAGGGGCTCGCGTTGGACGACTACCCCAGCGCCCTGCTGATGCGGGTCGCCAACCTGATCCAGGCCGAGATCACCAGCGGCTACGCCAGGGCGCACCAGCTGACGGTGCCCGAGTGGCGGCTGCTGGCCCGGCTGTGCGAATCGGCGCCGATGCAACTGGCGGCGCTGTGCCGCACTTCCTTCTTCGACAAGGCCTATGCCGGCCGCGTGCTGCGGCCGCTGGAGCAGCGGGGACTGGTGACGATGAAGACGGACGACACCCACAGGCGCAGGGTGATCGTCGACATCACGGCTGCCGGGCGCCAGCTCGCCCGCCAGGTCCAGCCGGTCGCCCGGCGCCACCAGATGCGCCTGCTCGACGCGCTGGAGCCGGCCGAGCGCGCCGCGCTCTACACGAGCTTGCACAAACTGCTGGACGCCGCGACGCCGGCCCGTCCCGAGGAGAAGGAAGCATGAAGATCACGAAGATCGAAACCTTGCACGCCGACGGCGGCTATCGCACCTGTTCCTACATCAAGGTCTCGACCGACGAGGGCCTGATCGGCTGGGCCGAGTATTACGACGGCTTCTCGGGCGCATCACTCGAGCCGCTGATCCTCGGTTTCGCGAAAACCGCGATCGGCATGGACCCGCGGCAGGTCGGGCGCATCAGCGAATCGTTGCTGGCCACCACCCGTCTGGCTGCGGGCGGTCTGTCGCATCAGGCCGTCGCGGCGATCGAGAACGGCTGCCTCGACATCGCGGCCAAGGCCTTGGGCGTTCCCGTGTACCAGCTGTTCGGCGGGCCGTTCCGCGACCGCGTGCCGGTGTACTGGACCCATTGCGGCAGCTACCGTGTCCGCCACGCCGCACTCTACGAACAGTGGGGTTATGAACCCGTCCGCACGCTGGATGACTTCGCACGTCTGGGCCGCGAGGCCGTGGCGCAGGGATTTGGCGCCGTCAAGACCAACCCGGTGTTCTTCGACAAGGGCGAGCCTTACATGTTCAACGGCGGCTTCCGGATCGCCCCGGGTTTCATGGACCGCAGCATCCCCGACGCGCACTTGCAGGGCATCGTCGACCAGTTGACAGCGCTGCGCGAGGGGATCGGTCCCCACACCGGCCTGATGCTCGACGTGAGCTTCAGCCAGCGGCCTGAGGGCTATCTGCGGATGGCGCGCCGGCTGGAGCCGCTGAACCTGTTCTGGCTGGAACTGGACATTCGGGATGCGCAGGCGCTGGCCATGATCCGCAGTCGCAGCGCCATGCCGATCGCCTCGCTGGAAGGTATCCATGGCCTGCAGGACTATTTGCCGTACTTCGCCCAGCGCACGGTGGATGTGGCCCTCATCGACCCGATGTGGAACGGCGTGTGGCAGTCGGCGCGCATCGCCACGCTGGCCGACGCCCACGAAACCCATATCGCTCCGCACAACCCGATCGGCGAACTCGGCAACCTGATGAGCCTGCACCTGTGCGCTGCGGTGCCCAATGTGCGCATCATGGAATTGCGCCCCGACGAGGCGCCGTGGACACGCGAGTTCGTCACCCATGCGCCGCTGCTGGAAGGCGGAACGATGCTGGTGCCCAACCGACCGGGCTGGGGCGCCGACGTGAACGAGGAAGCTCTGCTGGCCCATCCGCCGCGCAAGGCCTGACCCTCTCGACCTCACGCTTTCTTTCGAGGAAATCCTATGCGAATCGTCTACTGGGCCAGGCTGCAACTCGCCAAGGCGCTCGTGATCGAGCAACTGGGCGCCGTGCCCGGCGTGGAGCTGGTCATCGCGGAGAACCCGCAGTCGCTGCTCGCGGCGATGCCGGGCGCCCAGGGCATCGTGCTGTACGACGCACCCCCGACCGAAGCACGGCAGGTGATCGAGGCGCTGCGCGCGCCGGGCAACACGGTGCGCTGGTTGCATTTCCTGACGGCCGGGCGTGAGGGCTTCGACGCGGTTGGCATCCCGGCCGGCATCGCAGTCACCTATGCCGCCGGCGGTGCCGCCCCGGCCGTCGCTGAGCACGCCATGGCATTGCTGCTGGCGCTGGGCCGCCGCGTCCCCGAGGTGCTGGTGCAACAGGCGCAAGGCAAATGGGATCGCACGCCGGCAACCCGCGCGTCGTCGCTGGAAGGCAAGACCCTGGCGATCGTCGGCTTCGGCCATATCGGCCGGGAACTGGCCCGCCGGGCGCGCCCCTTCGGCGCGAAGATCATCGGTTTGTCGCGCTCGGCCAGGCCGGACCCGCTGCTCGACGAAGCCCGGCCGCTGTCCGAACTGCACGCCGTCCTGGCGCGCTCGGACGTCGTGGTGGTATCGATCGCGCTGACGGCCGACACCCATCATCTGCTGGACCGCGCCGCCTTCGCGGCCTTCAAGCCGGGCGCTCATCTTGTCAATGTCGCCCGCGGCGGCGTGATCGACCAGGCCGCGCTCGTCGAAGCCCTCACCAGCGGCAAGCTCGGTGGCGCCGGCCTGGACGTGACCGATCCCGAGCCGCTGCCTGCCGGCGATCCGCTCTGGGCTTGCCCCAATCTCATCATCTCGCCGCACTTCGCAGGAGGCGGCAGCGCTGCCACGCTGGCGCGCCTGGCGGGGGGAGCCGCCGAGAATGTGCGCCGGTATGTCGCCGGCGAGCCGTTGCTGCATCAGGTGTCGGCCTGATCGACCTGCCAGCTGATTCCCCGAAGGAGACCCTCATGACCACACGCCGCCAGTTCGTCACCTCATTCGCTGCTGCCGCCGCCTTGCCCGGCGCAGCATGGCACACCCGCACCTGGGCGCAAGGTGCCGGTCAGCCGTTGCTCAAGCAGCTCACCATCGTGGTCGCTTTTCCGGCCGGGGGCGCCACCGATTCGGTGGCCCGGCTGGTGGGCGAACACGCGCTGCGCGGCTACTACGCGGAGAACGTCGTGGTCGAAAACCGCGCCGGCGCGAGCGGCCGCGTCGGTACCGAACACGTGAAGAACCGTCCGGCGGACGGCGCCACGATGCTGTTCACACCGGCGTTCCCGATGGTGATCTTTCCGCACATCTACAAGAAGATGGCCTACGACACCCTCGCCGATTTCGTGCCGGTGGCGCCCACCTCCAAGGGCAATCTCGGCCTGGCGATCGGTCCCGCGGTGCCGTCGGGCATCACCACATTGCCCGAGTTCGTGGCCTGGTGCAAAGCCAATCCCGACAAGTCCAACTTCGGCACCGCCAGCGGCTCGGGCCAGCACTTCGCCGGCGTCATGTTCGGGCATAACGCGGGCATCGACTTCCGGCTGGTGCCGTACAAAGGCGGCGCCCCCGCCGTGGTGGACCTGCTGGGCGGCCATGTGTCGTCCACGGTCAGCCCGCTGCCGGAAATCATTCAGCACGCTGCCGACGGCAAGATCCGCATCCTGGCCACCACCGGCGCCAAGCGTTCGCGCTTTCTGCCCAATGTGCCGACCATGACGGAATATGGCTACCGCGACGTCGTGTTCCAGGACTGGTCGGGTTTTCTCGCGCCGGCGAAGACGCCGCCGGAGCTGGTGGCGCGCGCCAATGCCGCCATCTCGGCCTACGTGCGATCCGAAAAGGGCGCCGATGCGCTGGCCATGCTGGGAACGGAGGCCGATGCGCAGAGCGTGTCCGAGTTCGCGGCGACGGTGAAGGCGAGCTGGGAGCGCTACCGCGACATCGTGCGCTCGACGGGCTTCACCGCGGAAGACTGAACGGTGGTGTCGAGCCGCGGGCGACCTTGACGCTAGGCCTGCGGCGGCCCCGACTTCAGTTGCCGCAACAGCGACCAGGCCACAGCCGCCAATAGCAGCACGCCGATCAATAGCACGGCCCACAGAACCGTGGTCTTGCCGGGGCCTGCACCGCCCGGCCACAGCCGCGCCAGCGGACCGGCATCGGCTGGCGACTGGATCACGGGCGTGCCGGCGGTGGCCACGGGCAAGTCATCGACCTTGCCTGTGCCCAATGTGCCGGCGATGGTGGGTAGCGGCAGGGCGGCGGAGGGCGTGTTGGCACGGCCGGCCACCAGCTCGAAGGGCGCGGAGCCGCTCGCCACGAACACCAGCCGGACCGGCTCGAACTCGGCGACGGCCTGCAGCTGCGCGGCCGCGAGGTCCGATCCGGTGGTGCTTTCGATGCGAAGCCAGCGCGCGCTCGCGCCGTGCAGCGCGACCGGCGGGTTGATGGCTTCGCTGCCCGGCGTCCCGAGCCGGTACACGACGGTCTGGCCGAGTTGCCGCCAGGGTAGCGAGGCTTCGTTGCGGCCGAGAATGCGCAGCGGCAACAAGGCATTGTTCTTCGGTGTGGTCAGTGCCAGGCCCGCGAGCGGGGTGGCGAATCCGGTGGCGATTTCCACTGCGCCCGATCCCGCGGTTTGCGGCGCAGGCAGTTCGCCGCGCACGCGCACCGCGGGCTGAGCCACGGGCGCGACGAGACCGGTCACTGCCGTCACGGACACGCCTTCCTGCCCGCTCCAGTCCAGCCGCAGATAACGTCCTTGCAGCTGCACCGGCCGGTCGAACTGCAGCATCATGTTGACCGGCGCTCCCGCCCCGTCGAAACGGTACAGGCGCCCGCGCACCGGCAAGGTGGACCACTGGGCCAGGTCGGCGCTGCTGGACACCGACATGCGCACCGGCGTGTTGGCCGGCAGCGTGGCCTGTACCTCGATGGCACTGAGCAAATGCTGTTCGTCCCTGGTTGCGAACAGCACCGAATCGAGCTTGGGAGCACCCTTGACGTCGGTGCCGTCCATCCGGACCCAGACCGAACGGCCGGCACCATCGCCGATGCGCACCTCTGTGGATCCCTGCGTCTGGCGGGCACCGCCGGCTGCGCTGAACAACGGGAGCGCCGCGTAGGCCGTCGTCTTCTGCGCGGGCGGCGCGGCGATGGCGCCTGGCGGCTCCATGAACGCAAAAGGCACGGCTTCACCGGCCCCGTTGAATACCCGCAGGTCGCGGGCGTCGCTGCTTTGCAGCCGCATGAGCGCCTGCGCCGGAACCTCGGCTCTGGCCAGTGCGGTTCCGGCGGGCACGGTGAGTGGTGCGCGCCATGCGAATTCACGCGGCGCCGGACCTTCGGCGTGGCACAGCCCCGCGCACAGCGCCAGCCCGGCGGCGAGCGCCGAAATGGTTGTTCTTGCAGCGTGTGTCATGTTCGGGCCTCCTGCAATGCCGGGTCGCCGCTGCGCCGGGCGACCGGCGGCATCGGCGCGAAGTAGCCGACCACCAGCATGAGCACGCCCACGGCGATGAAGACGACGATGCGTTCCGAGCCGCCGCGGTTGGACAGGTCGATGACGAACAGCTTGAGCACGGTGAGGCCCAGCAGGCCGGCGCCCAGCATCCAGGCGCCGCGCAGCGCGCGCCGGTGCGACCCCACCATCAGTCCCAGCGCGATGAGGGTCCACAGGATCGAGTAGCCCGCCTGCACCAGGAACGAGGCGAACAGCCGGCTGCAGTCCCAGGGGATGCCGGCATAGTGGTGGGCCACCCGCAGCCACACGGTGTTGAGGGCTACGAAGCCGATGCCGGCGAGCACCAGCAGCCAGCGCGGGTCGCGCGCCGCGGCAGGAACCTGCAGTTCGGAAGTGCGAATTCGCGTGAGCCAGACTGCGCAGGCACCCAGGCCCAATGCGATCGCCAGATCCGTCGGGTTCAACAGCGGGACATAGGGCAGGGGCCTGGCGTTGCCGTCCGAATACACCGCCACCAGCAGGCAGCCCAGCGCGACGGCCAACGCCAGCGGCAGCGCGGCGAGCCACAGGTAGGAGCGTCCATAGCGATTCAACGGCCAGGGCCCGCCGGCATGGGTCGCAGCGAACCAGGCACGCTGCGACAACAGCAGCAGCACCGTGATGCCCGCCACCAGCAGGATCACCGTGGCCCAGGCGGTTTGCCACAACCTGGCCTGGCCGACTGCGAACACCAGCGCATTGCCGGCCAGCAACACCAGCAGCCACACGCCGCCGGCGTGCATCCAGGTCCACCATCCTTGCGGCGGTCCCGCATCCAGGCGTCGCAGCATCACGAAATGCAGGGCGAGCGCCACCGGCCACGCGATCCAGCCCCAGGACTGGAATACATGGTTCAAGGTCACCACGCCGTACAGTGCGGCGAGCAGCATCGCGGGGACAACCGTGTACGCCGGGGTGGCCGCGACCGGCCAGGGCCGCGACCGAGCCGGCAAGGCCCAGTGATGCGCGACGAAGGCGCTGACTACCCAGGCCAGCAGGTGCAGGTGCAGCCGCAGCGCGGCATCGAACACGGGTACCGCGATGCCCAGCGGATTGAGCGGCGATCGCCCGATCTCGCTGTTGAGCGCGTACTGCCACCAGAGGAAGCCGATCCAGAACAGGAAGGGCGACAAGCCATGCTCGAAATCGGCGAAAGATCGGCGCATCCCTTCGCCGGGATCCGGGGCCCGGTCGCGCGACCAGTACGCGATGCCCACCGCGGCCAGCGCCAGCATCAGGCCGCCGATGAAACCCGGGTTGGCGAGCGGCCATGGGCCGGTGAAGATGCGGGGATGCGACTCGAGGAACGCGACCGCGGCCAGCAGCTGCAAGAGCAGGCCGGCGGCGCGGGCCAGCCAGCGGTCCTGGCGCCGCCCCATCCAGAAGACGGCCGCCCCTTCGACGGCCCAGACCGCAGCGGTCCAGCGCGCGTCCAGTGCCAGCGGCACGACCAGCGTCACGAAACCCAGGCCCAACGCGGCAAAGCACTCGGCCAGCCAGCGACTCACTTCGGCGCGGCCGGCGGTCCCGGCCGGCGGTCCCGGCCGGGTCCGGACGGCCTGCGCGCCGCAACATCCACCAGCCCAGCGCCAGGTACAACGCGCCCAGGGCCAGCGAAGAGAACGCCGACGCGTACTGGAACTCGCGCACCAGACCGGCCTGCAGGCCGAACGCGACGATGGGCGTGCCGAAAATCAGGGTCGCATCGACGGCGCGCCGGGCCCCCAGCGCATGGCGGGTGGCATACAGCAGGCTGGCGACCAGATACACGACGAAGAAGGCGATCAGGAAGGGCTCGGTGCTCGCGAACTGCTCGGGCTGGTACTTCAGCACGCCCCACAGCGTTGCGACGCCGAAGGTGGCGAAGAAGCCCAGCAGGTTCAACGCCCGCCAGGCCTTGACCCAGGCCATGGCGGCGATGGCCACGCCCAGCAACAGGTAATACGAAAACAGCCCGACGTGATTGCCCTGGCCGGTGGACACCAGGATGGGCGCCGCGAAGCCGCCGGCAAAACCGATGAAGGCCATGGCCAGCGCGTTCTGCGCCACCGCGATCACGGCCGCGAAAGCACAGATCAGGCCCAGCGCCGCGAAGGCAGCGCCGGCGGGCAGGAACTGGTAGAGCCGGAAAGCGGCGAACACGGTGAGGTACAGCACCGCCACGCCCGCGCCCTGCAGCGTCAGCGCATAGGCCAGCTTGTCAGGCGCCTTGCCGCGCAGGCGAAAGCCGCCGGTGCCGCCGCTTTCACGGCGGCCGGTGCGGCCTGTCCCAGCGGCAGCGTCGAGTCGTCCGTCGTCTGCGCTGCTGTCAGCGGTCCGGGCTGCGTCAGCTCGAAGTCTTCGGTCGAAAGCCGATCGGGTGCCGGTCCCGGCCCCGGTGCCGGAGCGGGAGCCACGGTGGCTTGCGGCTTGACCGTCTGCGCTACGACCGCATGGCGCGCCAGTGCCGCCCTGATCTCCGCGCGGACGGCGTTGCGAAGAACCCGGCCGGCCAGGGCGCCGAGCGCTACCCCGATCACCACCTTGAACTGGATCAGCTGAAAGCCGAACCATCCCGGCCACAGCAGGCCCAGGACGCCCCCACAGATCGCTTCCCATAGCACCATGGTGAACCCCTCTCGCCGCGACGGCGGCACTCGAATGTGCAGTGCCCGCTTACGTGGCGGGCACCGTGCGCAAGTCCAGTATACGTAGGTGCCACCGTGGGGTGCTGGATCGGATACCCGCGGCTCAGCCTGCGCGGCGGGGCAGAGAATTGGCCAGCTGCTGGCGCCGGTACTCGCCCTGCCGCTCGAACATCCAGCCCGGGTACTCCGATGGCAATTGGCTCGCCTTGTCGATCTGCTGCAACTCGGCGGCGCTCAGCTCCACCTGCGTGGCCGCGATGTTGTCCGCGAGCTGCTCCGGCCGTTTGGCGCCGATGATGACGCTGGTCACCTGCGGCTGGTGCAATAGCCACGCCAGCGCGACCTGGGCCACCGACACGCCCTTGGCCTGTGCGATCGGTCGCATGACGTCGATGCAGTCCCAGGCCCGTTCCTTGTTGACGGGCGGAAAATCGAAGGCCAGGCGCCGGCTGCCGGCCTCGGCCTGCTGCTCGCGGCCGTACTTGCCGCTCAGCAGGCCGCCCGCCAGCGGGCTCCACACCATCAGGCCCACGCCTTCGCTGCGCAGCATCGGGATCAGTTCGCGCTCGAGGTCGCGTCCCGCGACCGTGTAGTAGGCCTGCAGCGATTCGAAGCGCGCGAGGCCCAGCCGCTCGGCGATGCCCAGCGCCTTGACGATCTGCCAGGCCGCCCAGTTGGACACGCCGACGTAGCGGACATGGCCGTGGCGCACCAGCTGGTCCAGCGCGCGCACCGTCTCCTCGATCGGGGTGGCGGGGTCGAAGCCGTGAATCTGGTACAGGTCGATGTGATCGAGCTGCAGCCGCTTGAGGCTGGCCTTGACGCCGTCCAGGATGTGGCCGCGGGTGGCGCCGCGCGCATTGGCGCCGGTTCCGGTCTCGCCGAACACCTTGGTCGCGATGACCACGTTCTCGCGCGGGATCTTGAGGTTCTTCAGCGCCTGGCCGGTGATCTGTTCCGAGACACCGCCCGCGTAGACGTCGGCGGTGTCGATGAAATTGATGCCGGCGTCGAGCGACTGGCCGACCAGCCGTTCCGCATCGGACTGCTGCAGCTTGCCGATGACGCCCCACATGCCTTCGCCGCCGCCGAAGGTCATGGTGCCCAGGCACAGTTCGGAAACGAAAAGGCCGGTACGGCCGAGAGGATGGTGTCGCATGGTGAACTCCTGGTGGGGTGAAGCCGAGGTGATCGGCAGCGATCTTGGCGAGCGGGCAATTTAGCGCGTTTGCCGTGCTACCGCTTGACACCTGGAAGACTGTTCGCTTGCACACGGCAGAAACAGGGGTCTGCCCGACCCGCACCTCTACAATGCCAGCACATCAACGGGGCAGCAGAGGCAGTCTTGACCGACGAAGCACAGACGGTCGCGGCTTTGTACCGCACCATGGTCCGCATCCGGGCCTTCGAGAACGCAGCGGAGCTGGCCAGCCAGGGCGGCGTCAGCGCTTTCGGCAAGGCGGCGGCGGGCAATGCCCAGGTCCGCGGCCCGCTGCATCTTTCCACCGGCCAGGAGGCGGTGCCGGCCGGCGTCTGCGCCCACCTGCGCCGCGAGGACTACCTCACTTCCACTCATAGGGGCCACGGCCACACGCTGGCCAAGGGCGCCGATCTGCAAGGGATGATGTGCGAGCTGTTCGGCAAGGCCAGCGGCTTCAACGGCGGCAAGGGCGGCTCCATGCACATCGCGGATTTTTCGGTCGGCATGCTCGGCGCCAACGGCGTGGTCGCGGCGGGCCTGCCGATTGCCGTCGGGGCGGCCCATGCGCAGAAGCTGCAGGGCAGGGACGCCATCACCGTTTGTTTCTTCGGCGACGGCGCCATCAACCGCGGCCCGTTCCTGGAATCGCTCAACTGGGCCCGGGTCTACAGTCTGCCGGTGCTGTTCGTGTGCGAGGACAACCAGTGGAGCGCGACCACCGCCAGCGGACCCATGACGGCCGGGGCCGGCGCCTCGGCGCGCGCTGCCGGCATGGACATTCCCGCCGTTCAGGTGGACGGCAACGATGTGCTGGCGGTTCATGCCGCGGCTGCGACGCTGGTGCGGGAAGTGCGTGCGGGGGCGGGCCCGCGGCTGTTGCATGCCGTCACCTACCGCGTCAAGGGCCATGTCTCGGTGGATCCGGCCGCCTACCGCGATCCGGATGAACTGAAGGCCGCGCTGGAAACCGACCCGATCGCCCGCGCGCGCCGGCGTTACCTGGCGTTGCCGGCAACGCAGCCGAGCGACCTCGACGCCATCGAGCGGGAAGCGACCGAAGAGGTGGCGGCCGCAGTGGCCGCTGCCGACGCCGCAGCCTGGCCCGACGAGGCCTCGGCATACACGGATGTGCAGACCACGGGAGCCGGCCAATGGCGCTGATGACCTATGCGCAGGCCGCTGCGCTGGCCCTGACGCACGAGATGCAGGCCGACGCCAATGTGGTGGTCATCGGCGAAGACGTGGGCCGGGGTGGCATCTTCGGCCAGTACCAGGGTTTGCAGGCGCGTTTCGGCGACCAGCGCGTCATCGATACACCCATCAGCGAGGCTGCCATCCTGGGCGCCGGCGTCGGCATGGCGCTGGCGGGTTTGCGGCCGGTGGTCGAGATGCGGGTGGTCGACTTCGCGCTGTGCGGCATGGACGAGATCGTGAACCAGGCCGCCAAGAACCGCTTCATGTTCGGCGGCCAGGGCCGCTTGCCCATGGTGATGCGCATGCCCATCGGCATCTGGGATTCGTCGGCGGCGCAGCACTCGCAGTCGCTGGAGACCTGGTTCGCGCATCTGCCGGGCGTGGTGGTGGTGTGTCCGGCGACGCCGCAGGACAACTATTCCCTGTTGCGCGCGGCGATGGCCAGCGGCGACCCGGTGGTCTACATGGAGCACAAGACGCTGTGGGGCCTGGAAGGCGAAGTCGATGAGGCGCAGCAGGCCGCCCTGGGGCAATCCCGCACGGTGCGCACCGGCATGCACCTCACGCTGGTGAGCTGGAGCAAGCAGGTGCATGCCTGCGCCCAGGCCTGCGAACAGCTCGCCCGCGAAGGCATTCAGGCCGAACTGGTCGACCTGCGCACCATCTGGCCCTGGGACCGCGACGCGGTGCTGCGTTCGTGCGAGCGCACCGGCCATCTGCTGGTGGTGCACGAAGCCGTGCAGGCGGCCGGCTTCGGCGCCGAGATCGCGGCCACTGCCGCCGAGGCGGTGGGTTGCAAGGTCAGCCGGCTGGGCGCTCCCCGCATCCCGGTGGGCTATTCACCGGTGCTGGAAGCCCAGTCGCGCGTCACGGTTGCCGATGTGGTCGTCGCGGCGCGGTGGCTGGTGGCCCGCCGTCCCTCTAAGGTATCCCCCAATGCCTCACCCGGCACTTGGCTCTAACCTGTTGCTTCCCCATGTCACTTCCCCCTAACGAATCGACGTCCGCGACCGGCGAGCCGCCGGATCCTGCCGAATTCGACGAGCGCACGGTCATCCCGCTCGCCATCGAGGACTGGCTCACCGTGATCGTCATGGCCCTGCTGGCCCTGATCACCTTCACGAACGTGCTGGTGCGCTACTTCACGGACCAGTCGTTCGCCTGGACCGAGGAGTTCTCGATCTTCCTCATGATCGTGCTGGCGCTGGTGGCCGGTTCCGCCTCGGTGGCCCGCAATCGCCAGATCCGCATCGAGTACTTTGCCGACAACGGGCCGGCGGCGCGCCAGCGCGCACTGGCACGCTTCGGCGCGATGATGGTGTTCCTGCTGTTTGCGCTGATCGCGGTGCTCAGCGTTCGCATGGTGTACGACGACATCAGGTTCGGTGAGACCTCGCCGGGCATCGGCGTGCCGCAGTGGTGGTACACGATCTGGCTGCCGATCATGTCGCTGGCCATCGCGGGGCGGGCGCTGGGCCTGTTCATCCGGCGCGGGCGGCGCGCATGATCTCAGCGCTCCTCTTTGCCGCTTTCATCGTCCTGCTGCTCATGGGCGTGCCGATCGGCGCCGCGCTCGGCCTGGCGGGTGCTGTCTGCATTGGCCTGGCCAACTCGGATGCGCAATGGTTCGGTTTGCTGGCCGTGCCGCAGAACTTCTATGCCGGCCTCGGCAAATACCCGCTGCTGGCGATTCCGATGTTCGTGCTGGTGGGTTCCATCTTCGAGCGCTCCGGCGTGGCCTTGCGGCTGGTCAATTTCGCGCTCGCGATCGTGGGCCGCGGCCCCGGCATGCTGCCGCTGGTCACCATCGGCGTGGCCATGTTCATGGGCGGCATCTCCGGATCCGGCCCGGCGACAGCCGCTGCAGTGGGCGGCGTGATGATCGCCGCCATGGCGCGCGCCGGTTACCCCGCCGCGTTCGCGGCCAGCGTGGTCGGCGCCGCCGCTGCCACCGATATCCTGATCCCGCCCTCGATCGCGTTTATCGTCTACTCCGTGCTGGTGCCCGGCGCTTCGGTGCCGGCGCTGTTCGCCGCGGGCATGTTCCCCGGCATCCTCGCCGGGTTGGCGCTGATGATCCCGGCCGTGTGGCTGTCGCGGCGGCACAAGATGGGCGCGCTGGAGGCCGACACGGGGCGTCCCCCGTTCTGGCGCAGCCTCAGCGAGGCCTCCTGGGGGCTGTTCGCGCCGGTCCTGATCCTGGGCGGCATGCGCGCCGGCCTGTTCACGCCCACCGAGGCCGCCGTGGTCGCCGTGTTCTACGGTCTCTTCGTCGGCATGGTCGTGTACCGGACCATCACGGTGCGGGACCTGTTCTTCATCCTGCGCGAATCGGGCGAACTGTCGGCGGTCATCCTCGTCGTGGTCTCGCTCGCCGGGATCTTCGCGTATTCACTTTCCACGCTCGGCGTGATCGACCCGATCACCCGTGCCATCGTCAATTCCGGGCTGGGCGAGTACGGGGTCATGGCACTGCTGATCCTGATGCTGGTTGTCGTCGGCATGTTCCTGGACGGCGTGTCGATCTTCCTGATCCTCGTGCCACTGTTGTTGCCGATCGTGCAGCACTACAAGTGGAACCAGGTCTGGTTCGGGGTCATCCTCACGCTGATGGTGGCCGTCGGCCAGTTCACGCCGCCGATGGCCGTGAACCTGATGGTCTCCTGCCGCATCGCCAAGGTTTCGATGGAAGAAACCGTTCCGTGGGTTCTCTGGCTGGTGTTTTCCATGCTGGCAGCGACGCTGCTGGTGGTCGCGTTCCCGCAGATCGCGTTGTGGTTACCGCAGAGGCTGGGCTATTGAGCGCGGCCGCATTTCAAACCCGTTCATCCAAAGGAGATCATCATGAAATTCCGCCGCACCGTGCTGGGCTTGGCCCTGGCTGCCACTGCGCTGGCTTTTGGCACCGGCGCCATGGCGCAAGCCGCCTACAAGCCCGAGTACAAGATGTCGCTGGTGCTCGGTCCGCCCTTGCCCTGGGGTACGGGTGGCAAGATCTGGGCCGACCTGGTGAAGGAACGCACCGCGGGCCGCATCAACATCAAGCTGTATCCCGGCGTGTCGCTGATCCAGGGCGACCAGACGCGCGAATTCAGCGCGCTGCGACAGGGCGTGATCGACATGGCGGTGGGCTCGACCATCAACTGGTCGCCGCAGGTCAAGGAGCTCAACCTGTTCTCGATGCCGTTCCTGATGCCCGATTACGCCGCCATCGACGCGCTGACGCAGGGCGAGGTCGGCAAGAAGATCTTCCAGACCGTCGAGAAGGCCGGTGTGGTGCCGCTGGCCTGGGGCGAGAACGGTTTCCGCGAGCTGAGCAACTCCAAGAAACCCATCAAGTCACCCGAAGACTTGAAGGGCATGAAGATCCGTGTGGTCGGCTCGCCGCTGTTTACCGACATCTTCACCGCTTTGGGTGCCAACCCGACGCAGATGAGCTGGGCCGATGCGCAGCCGGCGCTGGCCAGCGGCGCGGTGGATGGCCAGGAGAACCCGATGGTGCTGTTCCCTGTCCTGAAGTTGCACAACGTAGGGCAGAAGTTCGTGACGACCTGGGGCTACGTGGCCGATCCGCTGATCTTCGTCGTCAACAAGGAGATCTGGAATTCGTGGACGCCGGCCGACCGCGAAATCGTGCGCCAAGCGGCGATCGACGCCGGCAAGCAGGAGATCGCGATCGCCCGCAAGGGACTGGTCGAGGCCGACAAGCCTCTGCTCAAGGAAGTCGCCGGGTTCGGCGTCACCATCACGCAGCTCACGCCCGCCGAGCGCGAGGCGTTCGTCAAGGCCACGCGGCCGGTCTACAACAAGTGGAAGAAGACTGTCGGCGTGGACCTGGTCAACGCCGCCGAGAAGGCTGTCGCCGCGCGCAAGAAGTAATTCCGCGCTCCGAGCCAAGGACTCGCTCTCCGGCGCGAGGCCTTTCCTTTGGAGCGGTGACATGACGGCAAGGCCGCTCCACCCTCATGCGACGCTGGATCGATCCGTCGGTGACCGACGAGCACGAACCGCTGTCGACGGACTCCGCGCTCGCCATGTACAACCTTCAGCGCGAGAAGCTGCGCACCGGGAATATTCGCTGGGCCTTGTCGGCCAGCTCCTGCTGCCTCTGCATGATCCGCGGCAGATCCGGATGCATGGGATTGATTTCGCGCATCGCCCAGCGGTAGAACGCCTGGGCGACCATGACGTGGATGAGGTTGAGAATCTTCATGCAGCTATGGTTGCAAGACTCTCAAGCTGAGCTTGTAGGCGCGTGACTCGTGCATTCACAACGATTGCTGACAACCTGTGTCGGACGAAGCAGACGCGCGGGGCCCGGATCGGCATGGCGGGCTGGCAGTCCGAACCCTCCCGAGCCGCCAGGCGATCACTTTTACACCATCCACTTGGATGGTGGTAGGATGGTGCCATGCCAGCCCGCAGCGCCAACCACATAGGGAAATCCAAGCCCGTCGACGAGAAACTCACCATCAACATCGGATGCGTCGACCTGGGCCAGATCGACCTGCTGGTGCAGGAAGGCTTCTACAACAACCGCACCGACCTGATCCGCACGGCAATCCGCAACCAGATCGCGGCGCACCAGGACGTGGTGCGCCAGGTGGTCAGCCGCAAGACCCTGGCGCTGGGCATCCAGCACTATTCATCGGCGGATCTGAAGGCCGTGAAGGCAGCCGGGGAAATGCTGGACATCAAGGTGCTGGGCCTGGCCTCGATCGCCCACGACGTCACGCCGGCTCTGGCGCTGGCGACGATTCAATCATTGACAGTGCTGGGCGCGCTTCATGCCAGCCCTGCAGTCAAAGCCGCATTGCGTGACCGCACGGCGAACTCCTGACGGAACATCACCATGCACCCCAACTTCCAGCAATTGATGAAGGAAGCGACGCGCCTCATGCGCGCCGGCAAGCTCCAGGCCGCCACCGCCGCGATCCAGTCCCTGTTTCGGGGAAGGGCAGCTCCGGCGCACCCGCAGCCGCAGCCGCAGCCGCAGCCGCAGCCGCAGCCACAACCGCAGCCCCAGCCCCAGCCCGCCGCGCCCGTCATCGAACCGGCATTGCCCGATGAGCCGCATGCGGCGCCGCCGAGCGAACGCGAGCCGGCGCTGCCCGGCCGCTTCGTCCCGGGCAGCTTCAGCCACGACGGTGCACAGCGTGACTACAAGCTGTACGTTCCTCCGGGCGCCGGCCGCGAGCCGCTGCCGCTGGTGGTCATGCTGCACGGCTGCACGCAGAACCCGGACGACTTCGCCGCGGGCACGGCCATGAACGAGGCGGCGCAGGCAAGAGGCTTTTACGTGCTGTACCCGGCGCAGTCGCGTAGCGCGAACCCGCAAGGCTGCTGGCAGTGGTTCAAGCACAGCCATCAGCAGCGCGGCCGCGGTGAGCCGGCGCTGCTGGCCGGCATGACCCGCGAGGTGATGGGCCAGTACGCGGTCGATCCGCGGCGCGTCTATGTCGCGGGCCTGTCGGCCGGCGGTGCGATGGCGGCGATCCTGGGAGCGGCCTACCCCGATCTGTATGCGGCCGTCGGCGTCCATTCCGGTCTGGCCGCGGGGGCGGCGACGGATCTGTCCACGGCGCTGGCGGCCATGCGCGTCGGCGCTTCCGGGCGCGGCGCAGCGCACGGCGTGCCGACCATCGTCTTTCATGGGGATGCCGATTCCACCGTGCATCCGGCCAACGGCGACGAGGTCATGGCCGCCTGTGCCGGAACGGCATCCGCCGTCGAGACCCATCCGGTGCGCCACGACAACGGTCGCGCTTCGACCCGGCGCGTTCACAGCGACCCGGTCGACGGCCGTGTCCTCGGCGAGCACTGGCTGGTGCACGGCGCGGCGCACGCCTGGTCGGGCGGCAATGCGCAAGGCTCCTACACCGACAGCCGGGGTCCCGACGCGACCGCCGAGATGCTGCGTTTCTTTTTCGAGCATCCCCGCCCGATGGTGCAGTGAGGCCTTCGGCCAACAGCCAACGCGCGCTGGCCGCTTCAACTCCTTAGCGCGGGCACCAGCTCGCCCGTAGTCGAAGCAGGCGATGTCCAGCACGCCCGCGTGGATGCGCTTCATGGGTTCCAGTCCCCGCCCAGTGCCTTCACCAGGAAGACCGATACCAGCAGGCGCTGGCCCAGCAATTGCGCCGCCTGGCGCTGGCTGGACAGCAGCGACTGCTGCGCGGTGATGACTTCGAGGTAGGTTGCGGCCCCGCCCTCGTAGCGGTCGTTGGCCAGTTGCAGCACCCGTTGCGAACTCGCGGTGGCCCGCCGGGCCTGCACCAGGGCGCGATCGAGCGTGGCGCTGCCGGTGATGCCGTCCTCGACTTCCTGCATCGCCGTGAGGACCACCCGCCGGTAATTCGCGACCGCTGCGTCGTAGCCGGAGCGGGCGATGCTCACATTGGCATCGGTGCGGCCGGCGTCGAACAGGGGCTGGGCCAGCGAAACGCCCAGCGACCACAACACGCTGGAGGCGTCGAACAGCGTGGCAAGGGTTCTGCTGTCGAGGCCGGCGCTGGGGGCCAGGTTGATGCTGGGGTAATAGGCGGCGCGGGCCACGCCGATCTGTGCATTGGCTGCCGCCATGGCGCGCTCGGCCGAGGCGACATCGGGCCGCCGCTCGAGCACATCCGACGGCACGCCCAGCGGCAGGGCCGGCGGTGCGCGCAGCCCGGTCCCGGCCGCCAGAGCGAACCCCGGCGCCGGCGTGCCCGCCAGGGTGGCGATGGCGTGTTCGAACTGGCCGCGCTGGCGTTGCAGCACTTCGACCTGTGTCAGCGTGGTGTCCAGCAGGGCCTGTTGCTGCGCCACGTCCAGGCCCGAAGTGGCGCCCAGGTCATGCCGGGCGGTGGCGAATTCCAGCGCCTTGCGCTGCAACGCGATCGACTGGGCCAGCACATCCAGTTCGATGTCCAGTTCGCGCAGGTTGAAGTAGTTGGCCGCCAGGTCCGAGGTCAACACCAGCCGCACGTTCTCGAAGTCGGCGGCCGATTGCTGGGCCGATGCCTGCGCCGACTCGACGGTTCCCCGCACGCGGCCAAAGAGGTCGGCTTCGTAGCTCACGGTGAAGGACAGCGCGAAATCGTTCTGCACGGTGGACAGATTGGACGAGCTGTAGTTGGTGAGCGGCCGGTTCGGCGAAATCTTCAGCCGGTTCGCCCGCGACGAGAGTCCCACCTGGGGAAACAGCCCCGCCGAGGCGGCGTCCACGGTGGCCCGCGCCTGCGCCAGCCGGGCGGCCGCTGCGGCCAGGGTCAGGGTCGGACTGGCGGCCAGCGCCCGCTCTTCCAGGGCATCGAGTTGCGGATCGTTGAACCGGCGCCACCAGGGTCCGCGCGCGACGCTGTCGTTGGGGGCGCTTGCGCGCCATGGCGCCTCCACCGTCCAGGCCGCCGGCATCGCGACGGCGGGGCGCTGGTAGACCGGCGAAGTCGCGCAACCGGCCAGCGCCAACAGGGCCAGCCCCGCCACTGCCGCCTTCACGGCACGACCTTCACCGGCCGCTGCGGCGTGTCCGCGGTCACCTGGACCTGGTCGCCTTCGGCGAGCGAGTCGGACGGATTGAGCACCAGTTTTTCGTTTCCTTGCAGGCCTTCCAGGACCTCGACGGTCTCGCCGAAATTGCGGCCCAGCCGCACCGGCTGCAGATGCACCTTGCCCGAGCTGTCCACGATGGCCACCCGCGTGCCGTCGCCGCGGAACATCAGGGCATTGGCCGGAACGCTCAGCGTGGCGCTGGGGGCCAGCGCCAGCGCGACCTGCACAAAGGCGCCGGGCAGCAAGGTGCCATCGCGGTTGGGCAGCGCGATCTCGACCTGCATGGTCCGGCTGCCGGCGTCGATCGACGCCGCCGTGCGCGCCACCTGGCCGCGAAAGCTGCGGCCCTGCAGCTCGGCCTGCGTCACCACGACCGGCTGGCCGACGCGCACCAGTTGCGCATAGGACTGCGGCACATTGACGTAGACGCGCAACGGATCGGTCTGCGCCAGCAGGAAGAGGGGCTTGCCGCTGGTGTCGATCAGGTCGCCGATATCGACATTGCGGCGCGTGATGACGCCCGCGAAGGGCGCAACGACGCGCTTGAACGCCGTCAGCTCGCGCAGCCGTTCCACGTTGGCATCGGCGGCCGCGAGATTGGCGCGGGCCTGGGCGTAGCCGCTGCGGCGCTCTTCCAGCTCCTGCTGCGATACCGCGTCGCGCTTGCGCAATGCTTCCCAGCGGTCGGCCGTGGTGCGGGCCAGGTCCAGGCTGGACGCCATCTGCTGGCGCGCAGCGATCGCCTGTGTCAATTGCTGATCGAGCTCCGGTGTCTCGATCTCGGCCAGCAGCTCGCCCTTTTGCACCCGCGCGCCGATGTCCCGGGTCCAGCGCTTGAGGTAGCCGCCGGCGCGGGCGGCCACCGGGGATTGCACGAAGCCCTGCAGGGTGCCCGGCAGCACCAGCGTCTGGACAGCGCCGGCCTTGCCGACGGTGGTTGTCTTCACGTAGAGGGCGGCGCTTTCCCTGGCGCCGGCTTCCAGCGTCCTGGCGTTGCTCATGCGGCTGATCACGGTGCGTGCGGCGCCCGCCGCCAGCAGCAACAGCACCACGATGGCCGCGATGCGGACCCGCCGTGCCACCTGTCGCCGCTGCAGCAGTTCGCCGCCTTCCGTCTCCACCGGGTGGATGGCAAGCTGCGAATGACTTTCATGCGACATGGGTCAACCTTCCTGAGGCAGGTTGCGGGCGGGCAGGACGGAAACCTGGCGGCGCGCCGCGCGCCGGGCCAGCCGCTGGTGCACACCGGCGTAGAGCACGGGGACGAACAACAAGGTGGAAACCGTGGCGAACAGCAGGCCGCCGATCACGGCGCGACCCAGCGGTGCGTTCTGCTCGCCGCCTTCGCCCAGCCCGAGCGCCATCGGGATCATGCCGATGATCATGGCCAGTGCGGTCATCAGCACCGGGCGGATCCGCGTCGCGCCGGCTTCCAGTGCGGCCGCCAGCGGGGCGGAGCCGGCCTCGCGCTGCTGCCGGGCGAACGCCACCACCAGGATGCTGTTGGCGGTGGCCACCCCCATGGTCATGATGGCGCCGGTGAGCGCCGGCACGCTGAGCGTGGTGCCGGTCAGGAACAGCATCCAGGCGATGCCCGCCAGCGCGGCCGGCAGCGCGGCGATGATGATGGCCGCGTCGATCCAGGACTGGAAATTGACGACGATGAGCAGGTACACCAGCACGATCGCCATGGCCAGGCCCAGGCCCAGGCCGATGAAGGACGACTGCATGGTCTGCACCTGGCCGCGGATGGCGACCTGGCTGCCGCGCGGGAGCTTGGGACGCACCTGATCGACCAGCTCCTGCACCCGCGATGCCACGCTGGCCAGGTCGGTGCCCTGCACGCTGACGTAGACGTCGACGGCCGGGGAAATGTTGTAGCGCGAGACCACCGGCAGCTGCCTGGCCGCTTGCGCCTCGACCAGGTTGCCCAGCAACTGGGTGGGACCGGTGCCGCCTGCCGCGCCGCCCACCGGGATGTTCAGCAGCGAGTCGAGCGAGTCGATCTGGTACTGCGGGCTTTGCACCACGACGTTGTAGACCACCCCGTTTTTCGGATTGAGCCAGAAGGCCGGAGCCGTCTGCGAGCTGCCGGACAGCGCGATCAGCACGTTCTGGCCGACATTGGTTGCGGAGAGGCCCATCTGCTGCAGCCGGGTGCGGTCCATCTGCAGGCTCAGGCTGGGACCGTCCATCCGCTGGTGCACATGCGCGTCCACGGCGCCGGGAATCTTGCGGATCGCCTTGGTCAGTTCGGCGGCCAGGGCCGCATTGCCCGCCAGGTCGGCGCCGGTGAACTGCACGTCGATGGCAGCCGGCAGGCCGAAGTTCAGGATCTGGGTGACGATGTCGGCCGGCTGGAAGAAGAACTCCACGCCCGGGAAACGCCTGGGCAGTTCGCGCCGCAGCAGCGACACCCATTCCGCCGTCGGCCGATGCCCCTCGCGCAGCGACATCAGCACCTCGCCGTCGAGCGTTCCGATGGTGCCCGCGTTGCTGTACGAGAGGTTGATGCCGCTGTTGGGAACGCCCAGGTTGTCCAGGATGGTTTCGAGTTCCTCGCGCGGGACCAGCTCGCGGATCGTCGTCTCCACCGCGTCGGCCAGCCGCGCGGTTTCCTCGATGCGCGTTCCGGTGGCGGCGCGCATGTGCAGCCGGATCTGGCCGGCATCCACGGTGGGGAAGAAGTCCCGCCCCAGCACCGGATACAGCAGGCACGACAGCGCGCAAAAGGCCAGGAACATGGCGCCGAAACGGCGCCGGCGCACCAGCAGCGACGACAGGGCCAGCGCATAGCCGCGGCGCAGCCGCTCGAACTGGCCGTCGAAGGCGCGGTACAGCCGGTGCAGCGGATGGACACGCGCTGCCGCCGCGGTGGGCACCCCATGGCTGCGGCCCATCAGCAGCATTACCAGGGTGGGCACCAGGCTGCGCGAGAGGAAATAGGAAGCCAGCATCGCGAACACCACCGCCTCGGCCAGCGGCACGAACAGGAAGCGGGCCACGCCGGACAGGAAGAACATCGGCACGAACACGATGCAGATGCACAGGGTGGAGACGAAGGCCGGCACGCCGATCTCGCCGGCGCCCACTTCGATCGCTTCGCGCAGCGGCTTGCCCAGGTGCAGGTGCCGTTCGATGTTCTCGATGGTGACGATGGCCTGGTCCACCAGGATGCCGACCGACAGCGCCATTCCCCCCAGCGTCATCAGGTTGAGCGTTTCGCCGAGCGCGAACAGCGCCAGGATCGAGGCCAGGATGGACAGCGGGATGGTGAGCGCGATGATCAGCGTGCTGCGCCAGTTGCCCAGGAACAGCAGCACCATCGCGGCCGTCAGCGCGGCGGCGATCAGAGCCTCGCTGACCACGCCCTTGATCGCCGCCTTGACGAAGACCGACTGGTCAAAGAGCGGCGCGATCTTGATGTCGGCCGGCAGGGCCTGCGCGGCGCGCGGCAGCATGGCCTTCAGGTTGGACACGATGTCCAGCGTCGACGCGCCGCCGTTCTTCAGGATCGACAGCAGCACCCCGCGCGCACCGTCCTGGCGCACCACGTTGGTCTGGGGCTGGAAGCCGTCGCGCACCGTGGCCACGTCGCGCAGGTAGGTGGTGGTGCCGTTGGCCGTGCGCACCGGCAGGTCGTTGAGCCCCGCGATCGCTTCCGGGGAACCGTTCATCCGCACCGTGTACTCCGTGTCGCCGAGCTTGGCGGTGCCCGAGGGCAGGATCAGGTTCTGCGTGTTCACGGCGTTCACGACGTCGGCCGGCGACAGGCCGCGCGCCTGCAGGGCCTGGGTATCCAGGTCGACCGAGATCACCTTGATCTTGCCGCCGTAGGGGAACGGGATGGCCACGCCCGGGATGGTGACCAGCTGCGGGCGCAACTGGTTCACCGCCGCGTCGAACACCGACTGCTCGGGCAGGGTGCCGCTGGACATCGCCAGCTGGATCACCGGGATGCTGGACGCCGAGTACTTGATGACCAGGGCCGGCGTGATGCCCGGCGGCAGCTGCCGCACCTGGGTCTGCACCGAGGCCACCACCTGCGCCAGTGCGTTCTGGATGTTGGCGTTGGGCTGGAAGAAGACCTTGATGATGCTGATGCTGGCGAGCGAGGTGGACTCGATGTGCTCGATGTCGCTCACCAGGGTGGTGAGGCTGCGTTCGCTGCCGGCGGCGATGCGCTGCCCCATCTCCTGCGCCGGCAGGCCGTTGTAGTTCCAGATGATGCTGATCACCGGGATGTTGATCTCGGGGAAGATGTCGGTGGCCATGTTCCACAGCGCGAACGGCGTGGCAAGCACGATCAGCATCGCCATGACGATGAACGTGTAAGGGCGCCGCAGCGCCAACTGGACCATGGACATCGTGGGTACGGCTTGACGGGAGAGTGGGAATATTACGTGATCGAATGTTTCCCTTCCGTAAAGACGGGCGAAGCGTCGGGCCGAGCCGATCCAGCCACAGCGATTCAGGCCGCCGCGTCGCGCAGCGCCTTTGCCGTCGCTTTGGCTCGGTCGAATTCCGCCCGCAGCCGGGCCACCTCTTCCGGGCTCACGCGTTCGATGTTCGAATAGTCCAGCTTCCACTCGTGCGATTCGCTCCAGCGCAGCGGCGATTGCATCGTGGTGCGCGGCCCGGGTGAAGACTCCAGCATCCGCAGCGCGAGTTCCAGCGTCAGGGTCTGCGATTCGGGGTCCCTGGGCCGCCCGGCCGCGTTGCCGAGTGGAAAGTCGCTGAAAAGAAAGCGTGGTACCCCCACGTGTTCGACGACGTCCTTGGCGCAACCCATGACGACCGTGGCGATGCCGGCAGCTTCCAGGTGCCGCGCCACCAGGCTCAGCGTCTGGTGGCACACCGGGCAGTTCGGCACCAGCACCGCGACGTCAACGCGGTCCGCGCGGCAGCGCGACACGATCTCCGGGCAGTAGACCGCCAGCGTATGGCGCTGGCTGCGGTGGGTGGGCACGCCGTGAAAGCGCGGCGCCATCGCGCCAATGCGGCCTTGCGCCGCCGCGCGGCGCAGCGCAGGCAACGGGAACCACGAACTGCTGTCTTCCAGCGAAGTGTGCTTGAAGTCGATGGCAACGTGGTCCACCCGAAGATCGTGGTCGGTGCCGGTGTCGCCGGAATAGACGGCATAGAACTTCGCGGCTGCGTTGTACGCCGTCCCGGGAGCTTGGGGACCTTGACCCGGCTGGCAGGGAGCGGCGGTGGTGATGATGGTGGCCGTGCATTGCGCGAGCGGCTTGGCCAGCGGCTGGAAAGGCACCTGCGCATAGTGCGCCCAGCGGTACGGATTGCCGTAGCCCAGCCCCAGGTACCAGTCGCGTGTGCGCTGCAGGTAGGCAATCGGAACGTCGTCGTCGGGTGCGAAACCCGGCACCGCGTCGAGGTCGATCTGTGACATGGTGGATGCTGTGGGCATGGGCATCATCTTATTTCGTGCCGGAGATGCGGCAAAATCCTTTCCCTTGGCAACACCTATACCTGCACCCACACCCCCGACCCTGCCGCTGGGCCCCGATGACTTCGAGGCCCAGGAGGCCGAGCTCGACGCCCTGCGCGAGGGCGATGAAGAGATCCCGCAGTGGGAATTCTGCGAGGGCTTCCTGGCGGTGCTTGTCTGCTCGCGTCGCGTCGTCGCGCCCGAAGAATACTGGCCGGTGCTGCTGGGCGATGACTTCAATCCGGTGCAGCACATGGAATTCGTGTGGCGCTGGCGCCGCCGCTGGGTCGAAGTGGCGGCCGCGCTCGACGCGCCGGTCGAGACACTCGACGACGAGCGCACCTACCAACCGGAGGTGCTCGACACGCGGGGTGCCGTGCTGTCCCTGCCGGAGGCCGAGCGCGGCGATACCGACCTGGTGTCCGTGCCGGCCTTCGGACAGGTCTGGGCACTGGGTTTCATGTACGCGATCGAAACCTGGCCCGACGACTGGTTGCCGCCGCGCGACCCGGATGCCGCGCAGATGCTGGACAACGCGCTCGGTGCCATCGTCGCCCTGACCGAGGACGACAGCGGCAAGCCCACAGTGGCCGTATACGCCGAGGACGGTCCGCCCAGCGTGAGCGAGAAGCGTCTGGACGACTTCGGCGCCGCCATCTGGGCGGTGTACGACCTGCGCCAGTTATGGAAGAGCCTGGGTCCGCGGGTCGAGACCATCCGCAAACAGCCGCAGCCGGGACGCAACGACCCCTGCCCGTGCGGCAGCGGCAAGAAATACAAGAAGTGCCACGGCGCGGGTTAGGCTCCCACTCGCTGCCGGAATAGACGGCGTAGCACGTCGCGGCGTTTGCCGGCGTGGCGGGACCGTCCCACTTGACAAGCGTCAGCTGTCTGATCGGGCCCGGCTGGACGCTAACGGGTATGCAGCAACGCGCGTCGAAAGGAAAGCACATGGGCCTGCACGGCCGCGGCGGCGGCATCGGGGTCGGACCTTGCCATCGCCTTGATGATCGCCTGGTGCTCTTCCTGGACTTCCGCGAGGTGACCTTCGATCGCCAGCGAGATTGCCCAGAAACGCTGCGACCGCGCATGCAATACCTTGAGGATCTCCGCCAGTATCTGGTTGCGCGCAGACAGCGCGATCTGCTCGTGAAAGAGGCGATCCAGGTTCATCACTTCCGTCAGGTTGCGGCTGTTGACGGCCTCGTCGAATTCCCGCGCCAGGCTCTTGAGCCGCTGCAATTCCGCCGGGTTGATCTTTGCCGCCGCCAGCCGCGCGCACAGGATCTCGTTGGCCAGGCGCACATCGATCAGTTCCAGCGCGTCGTCAATGGACAACGGTGAAACCATGACACCCTTTCGGGGAATGATCTGCACCAGCCCCTCGGTCGACAGCCGATGGAGCGCGTGGTTGATCGGCGTGCGTCCCAGCGCGAGCTGGTCCATCAGGTTGGCCGTGTTCAGGTAATCACCTGGCTTGTAGGCCAGGGTCGTCAACGCCTGCTTGAGCACGGCGTAAGCCTGCTCGTTCTGCGAGAGCTTGTCGGTTCGGGCATTGGCCGCGGGCGTTCTCTTCCTGAGGCTGACTATGCGTGGCACGGCGGGTTCCAGGCAGAGCGTTGTGACGATTGCATGATCCATGGTAGCTGATCCGGCTTGTAAAACCAGCCTGGAATGATGTTAACCCTATTGTGAAATTTCACAACGATGTCAGAATCCGCTCCGAGTTCGAAAGACGGGCCGGGCGGAATGCCGGGCCCGCGCCGTCGGCGCGCCACGGATGACGGGTGTTCGTGGCGCGTACCTTATTTCCCGTCCTTTAGGAAGCACTGGTCATGAACAAGCGTCTTATCCTCACCGCGGCCATGGCTGCGCTGCTTGCCACAGCGGCGCAGGCGCAAACCCTGCCCAAGACCCAGCTGAAAGTCGTCGGTGGCCTCAGCAACCTGTCCGCCTACAACGACTACGAGAAGCCGTTCTGGACCAAGGTCGTGCCTTCGCTGTCGAACGGACAGGTCACGGCGGATATCAAGGGCTTCAACGAAATGGGCCTGAAGGGCCCGGAAGTGCTGCGGCTCATGTCGCAGGGCGTCATCGAGTTCGGCACCGCCACGCTGTCCTACTTCGCCAGCGACGATCCCATCAATGAAGCCGTGGACCTGGCCGGCCTGGTGCCCGATGCCAAGACCGCTCGCGCCGTCGTCGATGCGTTTGCGCCGGTGTACGCCAAGCACTACGGCGCCGGCACCGGCATCAAGCTGCTGGGGCTCTCGCCCTATCCGGCCCAGGTGCTGTTCTGCAACGCGGAGATCAAGGGACTGGCCGACCTGAAGGGCAAGAAGGTCCGCACCAGCAGCCGCACCCAGGCCGAATTCGTCGATGCGCTCGGAGGCTCCAGCGTGACCATGGCGTTCGGTGAAGTGGTCCCCGCGATGCAGAACAAGGTTGTCGATTGCGCCATCACGGGCTCGCTGTCCGGCTACTCGGCCAAGTGGTATGAGGTCTCCACCCACCTGCTGGCGTTGCCGATCAACTGGAATCCGCAAATTCACGCCGTCAACCAGAAAGCCTGGGACAAGCTGGACCCGAAGGTGCAGACCTTCCTGCAGACGAACATCAGGTCGATGATCAACAACATGTGGGACGGCGCCGCAGCCCAGACCCAGGAGGGCTATGACTGCAACACCGGTGCAGCTGCCTGCAAGCAGCCGGTCAAGGGCAAGATGGTGCTGGTGCGTCCGACCGATGCCGATCGCGCCTTGCTGAGGAAAGTCATGCAGGACACGGTGCTGCCCAAGTGGGCTGCGCGGTGTTCCGCCGACTGCGTGCGCGACTTCAACACCCACATCGGAAAAATCGTCAACCTGACGGCCAAGAAGTAATTCCCCGGCTCACGAGGGGTCGGCAACACCGTGCCGGCCCCTCACGTTTGCGACCCTGATCGGCTCGCTGCCACTCCCCAACGGGTTTCAACATGTCTTCTTCCAATCGTCCCGGCCTGCTCGGCCGCCTGCTGCGCCGGGCCGAGTCACTGTCCCGCGGCGCCGTCTGGTTCGGCGGCGCGCTGACGCTGGCCTGCGTCTTCCTGATCTGCTTCGACGTGCTGGCCCGCAAGTTCTTCGGCTTCACCACCGGCGGGGCTGACGAGTTGTCGGGCTATGTCTTTGCCATCAGCACGTCGTGGGCGCTGGCGTTCGTGGTGCTGCAACGTGCCAATGTGCGGGTGGACGTGCTGTACCAGCATTTGCCGGTGCGTCTGTCGGCAATCCTGGACTGGTTGTCGCTGGTGGCGCTGGGCGTCTTCATGGTGTTCCTCACCTACCATGCTTCGTCTGTCGCGCAGACATCCTGGATCCGGCATGCCGCGGCGAACACCCCGCTGGCAACGCCGCTGTGGGTGCCGCAAGGCCTGTGGGTCCTCGGGCTGCTATGGATGTGCGTGGTACTGGCGCTGATGCTGATCCGGGCATCGGTGGCGCTGGTAACGGGCGACCTCGCGACCGTCAGGGCATTGTGCGGTGTCCGCTCCGCAGAAGAAGAGGCCGAAGAAGAGGCGATCGCGGGCGAGCGCATGGTCCGGGGAGAAGCCGCGTGATCGCCACTGCCCTGATTCTCCTGCTGGTCCTGATCGGACTGAGCATTCCCGTCGGCGCTGCGCTGGGCGTGCTCGGCCTTGCGTTGGACCCGCTGTTTTCGATGTTGCCGCTCAGCCGCGCGCTCGGTGAGCTGTCCTGGAGCGCGAGCAACGAGTTTCTGCTGGTGGCCATTCCCCTGTTCATCCTGCTGGGTGAGATCCTTTTGCGCGCCGGCTTCGCCGAACGCATGTACGGAGCCATGGCGCTATGGCTATCCTGGCTCCCCGGCGGCCTGATGCATGCCAACATCGGCGCATCCACCCTGTTCGCCGCCACCTCCGGGTCCAGCGTGGCCACTGCCGCGACTGTCGGCACCGTGGCCATTCCGCAGATCAAACGCTATGGCTACAACGAGCCGCTGTTCCTGGGCAGCATCGCCGCCGGCGGCACCCTGGGTATCCTGATTCCGCCGTCCATCAATCTGGTGATCTACGGGGTGTTGACCAATTCGTCCGTGCCCAAGCTCTATCTCGCGGGCATCATCCCCGGCTTTGCGCTGGCCGCCTTGTTCATGCTCACGGTCATCGTGGCCTGCCTCATCAAGCCGGCGTGGGGCGGCAAGCGGATCAAGGCTAGCTGGCGCGACCGTTTCGTGAGCCTGCAGCACCTGCTGCCGCCGCTGGGAATTTTTCTGATGGTGGTGGGTTCGATCTATGCCGGGTTGGCCACGCCGACCGAAGCCGCAGCATTGGGTGTGTTCGGCGCGCTGGTGCTGGCCTTGTTCTTCGGCAGGCTGACGCTGTCGATGCTGCGCGAAGCTGTCGAGGGCACGATGCGCTCGACGGCGATGATCATGCTGATCGTCATCGCGGCGGGGTTCCTGAACTTCGTCATGTCGGCTACGGGCCTCACCGATGCCATGACCAATTCGATTACGGGCCTGGGGCTATCGCCGGGGTGGATGCTGCTGGTCATCGTGGTCTTCTACGTCATCCTGGGCTGCTTCATGGAAACGCTGTCCATGATGATCGTGACCATTCCGCTCGTTGCGCCGATCATGACCGGTTTGGGGTTCGATCCGATCTGGCTGGGGATTGTCATCATCGTCCTGGTCGAGACGGCGCTGATCACCCCGCCCGTGGGCATGAACCTGTTCGTCGTGCACAGCCTGCGCAAGAGCGGATCGATGAACGCGGTGATCGTGGGCAGTTTGCCGTTCGTCGGCGCCCTGTTCGCGATGATCGCCCTGCTGGCGGCGTTCCCGCAGCTGGCCCTGTGGCTGCCGCGTGTTTTCGGCACCTGAGCGGCCGCTCATTCATCCACTCAATCCTCAGTTGTTCCTCGGGCATTTCAATGAAACTCTCTTTCAGTCCCGACGCGGGTGTTCAACCCCGTCAGCTTGTCGTCGACATCGACACTTTCATCGTGGCAGGTTGGGCCGGCCGCGACCTCGCAGCCATCGAGCACCACATCCAGGAACTGGAGGCCCTGGGCGTCCCGCGTCCGAGCGCCGTTCCGCTGTACTACCGCGTGGCCGAAAATCAGCTCACTCAGGCGCCACGCATCCAGGTCGTCGGCCCGCACTCATCGGGTGAAGTGGAAACGCTGGTGTTCATGGCCGATGGGCAGATGTACGTCAGCCTCACCTCCGACCATACCGACCGCAAGCTGGAGTCGCACAGCGTCGCGTTGTCCAAGCAGCTCTGCGCCAAACCCGTGGCGACCGCCGCGTGGCGCTTTGCGGACGTCGCCGACCATTGGGACGAATTGGTGATCCGCTCCTACATCCAGGAGGACGGCAAGGAGGTGCTTTATCAGGAAGGCGCGCTGGATTCCCTGCGCGCGCCCTCCGACCTGATCGCCGGCTACCAGTCGGGCCGGGCGGTATTGGCACCAGGTTGCGCCATGAGCTGCGGTACCGTGGGCGCCATCGGCGGCATCCGGACCTCATCCTCCTTCAGCATGGAGCTGTTCGACCCGCGAACGCGGCGCAGCTTGCGTCATCGCTACGCCATCGACGTCCTGCCCGAGATCGCCTGACATTCCAACCGGGGGAACCTGATGAATTCAATGCCCACCATCGCCGAGCAGGCGGCAGCACTGCGGGACGGCCGAAGCTCCGCGAGCGGATTGCTCGAGGAAGCGCTGGAGCGGATCAACGCGCCGTCTGGTGAAGGGGCGCGCGCTTTCACGCGTGTCTACGCCGACGCCGCGCGCGCCTCGGCGCGCGCCTCCGACCAGTTGCGTGCCGTCGGACTGGGCCGGTCCGCCATCGACGGACTGCCGGTCTCCATCAAGGATCTGTTCGACGTGGCGGGTGAAACCACTCTGGCCGGATCGCTCGCCCGCCAGGGAGAGCCTGCGGCAGCATCACATGCGGTTGTGGTCAGGCGATTGCTGGCCGCCGGCGCGGTCCTGGTCGGCCGCACCAACATGACCGAGTTCGCCTTTTCCGGACTGGGCATCAACCCCCACTACGGCACGCCGCTCAATGCCTGGGACCGTGCCACGGGTCGCATCCCCGGGGGATCCTCCTCCGGCGCCGCGGTCTCGGTCACGGACGGCATGGCGTTGGCCGGGATCGGCTCCGACACCGGCGGCTCGTTGCGGATACCCGCAGCGCTCTGTGGCCTGACCGGCTTCAAGCCGACTGCGCGGCGGGTTCCGACGCAAGGCGCGCTTCCGTTGTCGACCAGCCTCGACTCGGTCGGTGCGATCGCGCCGACGGTGGCCTGTTGTGCGCAGCTCGATGTCATTCTTTCGGGGCAGGACGGGGAACTGCCGCAGCCCGCCGTGCTGCGCGGCCTGCGCCTGGCAGTACCCGTCACCCTGGCCCTGGACGGCATGGACGCTCACGTCGCGGCTTCGTTTCAAGTCGCGCTGACGCGTCTGTCTGCCGCTGGCGCCCTGGTGCAGGAGATCGCCATCCCCGCATTCGCCCGGCTCCCCGTCATCAATGCCAAAGGGGGACTGATCGCTGCGGAAGCCTGGGCCTGGCACAGGGACCTGATGGCACGTGCCGGTGAACGCTACGACCCGCGCGTGGGCTCACGCATCTTGCGGGGCAAGGACATATCGGCAGCCGAGTACCTGGACGTGCTGCAGGCTCGAACGAGCTGGATCGCGGAAGTCGAGGCCGCCATGGCGGATTTCGACGCGCTGGTCATGCCGACCGTGCCCATCGTGGCGCCGCCGGTTGCCGAACTCGCTGCATCGGACGAAGCCTATTTCCGTGCCAATGGCCTCGTGCTGCGCAATCCGACGCTGATCAACTTCCTGGACGGCTGCGCACTGTCCCTTCCGTGCCATGAACGTGGAACGGCTCCGGTCGGTCTGATGGTGGCGGGCCGGTCCATGGACGACAGCCGGATTCTGGCGATCGGTCGTGCGATCGAGGCAGCGTTCTAGCCGCTCCTGGAACGCGGTAACCTGTCCACCCATGACCACAAGCCCACAATTGTTTTCGCCGCTCCAGCTCGGCCCGCTTGCACTGCGCAACCGCATCATGGTCTCTCCCATGTGCCAGTACAGCGCCGTCGAAGGCTGTCCGGTGGATTGGCATCTGATTCACCTCGGCAGCCTCGCGATCTCGGGCGCGGGACTGCTGTGCCTTGAAGCGACTGCCGTCAACCGGGAGGGCCGCATCACGCCCGGTTGCCTCGGCCTGTACAGCGACGAGAACCAGGCCGGCCTGCAGCGGTTGATTGGCGGCCTGCGATCGGTCTCTGCAATTGCGCTCGCGATCCAGCTGTCGCATGCCGGGCGCAAGGCCTCCAGCCGCGCGCCCTGGGATGGCGGCGCACTCATCCCGCAAACCGCTGGCGGCTGGCTCCCGCTGGCCCCGTCCGCCATTCCGCAAAGGCCGGAAGAGCCCGCGCCCCACGCGATGACTGCAGATGACATTCAGCGAGTGATCGAATCGTTCGCGCAAGCCGCGCGGCGCGCCCGCCAGCTCGGCTTCGACGCCATCGAGCTGCACATGGCGCATGGCTACCTGCTGCACCAGTTCCTTTCGCCGCTGTCGAACCGGCGCGACGACGCGTATGGCGGCTCGCTGCAAGACCGGATGCGTCTGCCGCTGGAGGTGTTCCAGGCAGTTGCCGACGCGGTCGGCCCGGAGATTGCAGTCGGGGTGCGCCTGTCGGCCACCGACTGGATCGAGGGCGGCTGGGACATCGAGCAGACGGTTGAAGTTTCGAAGCGACTGGAAGCGCTGGGGTGCGCCTTCCTCGACATCTCCTCCGGCGGTGTGTCGTACCAGCAGAAGATTCCAGTGGGGCCGGGCTACCAGGTGCATTTCGCGGCGCGGGTCAAGCGCGAGGTGGCAATACCGGTGGTGACGGTGGGCCTCATCACCGAGCCGGCGCAAGCCGAGGACATCGTGGCAAAGGGCCAAGCCGACATGGTGGCGCTCGCCCGCGGCTTCCTGCGCGATCCGCGCTGGCCCTGGCGCGCCGCGGCGGAGCTGGGCGGCACCGTGGTGGCCCCGAAGCAGCTGTTGCGCAGCCTTGCGCAGGGCCACAGCCCGATCTTCGGCGACGTCCGGATCGGTCAGCGCTAGCCCGCCCCAGGCAGCAAGCCTCGGGCGGGCTAGCGCTGAGCGTGCCGCGTGGCGCGGCGCGGAGGACAGCCTCAGTTCATTGCACAGGCACCGGGCCCGCGGAAATTCCCGCAAGACCCGCATGGGCTCGCTTCGGCCTGCGCTGCTTGCGCGCTCGATCCCGCCGTGGCAAAGACGGACAGCATCTTTTCGAGATTCGTCGAATGACAACTCGGGCATTCGGGGACGGTGCTCGAGCGCACGAGCGCCTCGAACTCATTGGCGCACTGCTTGCACACGTACTCGTAGATCGGCATGTGATGTTCCTTGTCTGCCGTCCATTTTGCCGCAGCCACGCCCTGGGATACCCTGTTTACGTCAAGCCGAACTGACGTAATCTGTCATCAAGGGGCGATCAGCCCTTTGCGCACGGCATAACGTGTCAGGCTGGCGATGTCGTTCAGCCGCAGGCGGTCCATTATGCGGGCTCGATGCACGTCGATGGTCTTCGAGCTCAGGCCCAGTTCGAAGGCAATTTCCTTGGACGCGCGGCCCTCGGCAATGAGCCTGAGAATCTCGACCTGCCGCTGCGTGAGTTCGTCGGCGGCGGTCGGCTCCGAAGGCTGCATCAGGCGCTGGGCGATGGCCGGGCTGAAATAGCTTCCCATCGTCAACACGCTGCGCAGGGCCTGCTCCAGTTCGAACGGTGATGCAT
>DIZF01000042.1 GCA_002427815.1 Ramlibacter tataouinensis | reverse complement strand
CCCTGCCGGGCGCACCAAGAAAACGCCCGGCTGCTGCCGGGCGTCGTGGTTGTCGCCGCGGACGCTTTTCAGATCATGCCGGACTTCACCATGGTGGCGCGCAGGCTGGCGAAGTCGTCGTCTACGAACTTGTCGAACGCCGGGCCGGTGAGCACGGCCGGCGTCCAGTCGTTCTTCTCCAGCGATTCGGCCCAGGACTTGGTCTTGAGTGCGGCCAGCACCATGTCGGTCAGGCCCTTGCGCTGCGCGGCGCTGATGCCGGGCGCGCCGTAGACCCCGCGCCAGTTGCCGATCTCCACGTTGATGCCCTGCTCTTTCAGCGTCGGGACGTTGATGCCCTTCAGCCGCGTGCCCGAGGTGACGGCGATGGCTTTCAACTTGCCTGCTTTGACGTACTCGGAGAGCTCGCTCCACCCCCCTCCGCCCACCGTCACATTGCCGCCCAGCATGGCCGCGATGGCTTCCCCGCCGCCCCGGAAGGCGACGTAGTTGATCTTGGCCGGATCGGCACCGACTTCGCGCGCGATCATCGCGGCGGCGATGTGCTCGGTCGAACCGCGCGAGCCGCCGCCCCATTTCACGCTGCCCGGGTCCTTCTTGAGCTGGGCGACCACATCGGCCATGGTCTTGAAGGGCGAATTGGCGGGCAGCACGAAACCGTTGTATTCGCTGGTGATGCGCGCGATGGGCGTGGCCTGCGACAGGCTGACCGGCGGCTTGCCGGTGATGATGCCGCCCAGCATCACGGCACCCATCACCATCAGCGCGTTGGGATCGCCCTTGCTGCTGTTGACGAACTGGGCCAGGCCCAGTGCGCCGGCGGCGCCGCCTTTGTTGTCATACGTGACGCTGTCGGCCACCTTGGCCTCCTGCAGCGCCTTGCCCAGAGCCCGCCCAGTGGTGTCCCAGCCGCCCCCCGGATTGGCCGGGATCATCATCTTGATGTTGGTGGCGGCCAGCGCCGACAGCGGCAGGCCTGACGTGGCGGCCAAGGCGGCCAGGGATTTCAGGAAAGTATCGCGACGCATGCTGTTGCTCCTTTGGATTCGGTTCGAACGCCGGAATCTTGCGCGCCCTGCCTGTCAAACGGCTGTCCGCGGGATTGGGGAAACTACTACAGTCGGGCCTGACGACGCTGCCGCTCCCCTTGTGATCAACATGAAAGTCCTGCTGGTCGAAGACGATCCCACCATGCGCACCACGCTGCAGCGCGCACTCGGCCGGCGCGGGATGCAGGTGGACAGCTGTGACGACGGCCTGCGCGCGCTGGGGGCATGGCAAGCCGGATCACCCGATGTGGTGGTGCTGGATCTGACCCTGCCGGGACTGGACGGACTGCAGGTTCTGGAGCAGGCCCGGCGCAGCGGGCTGGCCACCCCGGTACTCATTCTCACCGCCCGCGGCACCGTCGGCGACCGCGTGATCGGCCTCAATACCGGGGCCGACGATTACCTGCCCAAGCCCTTCGATCTCGACGAGCTGGTGGCGCGGCTGCATGCGCTGGGCCGGCGCCGCGGCGATGCGGCGGGCCAGTCCGAGGCGGCGCCGCTGCGGGTCGGCGAGTTGCGCCATGAACGCGACAGCGGCGCGGTCTATTTTCGCGACGAGGTGCTGGAACTCACGCCCCGGGAGGCGGCGCTGCTGCAGGCCCTGATGGCCCGTCCCGGCCACGCCCTGTCCAAGGAAAGGCTGTTCGAACTGGTGTTTCCGGGCGCAGACGACGTCCAGTACGAGGCGATCGAGGTGGTGGTCTATCGCCTGCGCAAGAAACTGGCGCACACCGGGGCCGTGCTGATGACGCTGCGGGGCCTGGGCTATCTGCTCAAGGACGCATGAAACATCCCATGTCCTTGCGCCGCTACCTGCTGATGGGAATCCTGCTCCCGGTAATAGGTCTGATCCTGATCAACACCATGAGCCTCTACTCGGACGCGCTCGCCGCGGTGAACACCGCCTACGACCGCACCCTGCTGGCTTCTGCCAAGGTCATCGGCGAACAGCTCGACGTGGAAGGCTACGACGAGCTGTCCCGGCTGCGCGCGACGGTGCCCTATTCGGCACTGGAAGCTTTCGAAGCCGACAACCGCAGCCGCCTTTTTTACCGCGTCTCCAGCCTCAGCGGGGAGATGGTCTCGGGCTTTGCCGAACTGCCGTTCTGGCGCGGCACCCTGCCGCAGCGCCCGCCTTACGCCGCACTGGTCGATTTCTACGACGACCGGGTGCATGACGAAAACGTGCGGGTGGCCGTCCTGCTGCAGCCGGTGGTCAGCCAGACGGGACGCGGCATGGCCGTGGTGCAGGTGGCCGAGACTCTGGAACTGCGCCGAACCCTGGCCCGGCAGATCCTGGTTGACACCCTCTGGCGCCAGGCGCTGCTGGTGGCCGTGATCGCCCTGGTGGCCGCGGTCGTGGTCCAGCGCGCCGTGCGTCCGGTGCGCCGCCTGAGCGCCCAGCTCCAGGCCCGCACCGAGGGCGACCTGAAGCCGATCAGCGCACCCGACGCGCCGCGCGAGTTGCTGCCCCTGGTCGATGCCACCAATCAGGTGATGTCGCGCCTCGCCCATCTGCTGGCCAACCAAAAACGCTTCGTGCGCGACACGGCCCACCAGTTGCGCACGCCGCTGGCCGTGCTCAAGACCCAGGTGCAGTCCGCCCTCCATGGCGACCTGGAATCGCGTCAGGCCTTGCTGGAAATCAATGACACGGTCGACCGGGCCACGGTTCTGGCCAACCAGATGCTGGCCCTGGCCAAGGTCGAGCAGCTGCGCCAACAGCCCGATGCCGGCCCGATCGACATGGCCGAAGTGGTCCGTTCGATGGCGCTGGAGCTCTCGCCGCTGATCGCCGAGAAGGACCTTGACTTCGAGATCGCCACCGTGCCCGCGCTGGTGCGGGCGCACGAGTGGATGCTGCGGGAACTCACGCGCAACCTGCTGCACAACGCCATCCGCCACACCCCGGCCGGCGGCCCCCTGTCCGTGCAGCTCGTCAGGGACGCGAACTCGGTGGCCCTCACCCTGACCGACAGCGGGCCGGGCATCCCGGCCGAGCTGCACGCCCGGCTGTTCCAGCCCTTTTCCGCCGGCAACGCACGCACCGGCTCCGGCCTGGGACTGGCCATCTGCCACGAGATCGTGTCGGCGCTGGGCGGAACCATCGGCCTGGAAAACCGCGTGGCGCACGGGCATATCGAAGGCCTGGATACCACCGTCCGGCTGCCGCTGGCGGACAATCGCGCGTAATGGAAAAACTCCGCGTCGACAAGTGGCTGTGGGCCGCCCGGTTCTACAAGACCCGGACCCTGGCCAGCGAGGAAATCGCCCGGGGCCGGGTCGAAGTCAACGGCCAGGAGGTCAAGCCCGCACGCGAAGTGAAGGTGGGGGACACGGTTTCGGTGCGCCAGGGCCCGGTCGTGCGCACCGTCCTGGTCAAGGGCCTGTCCGGCGTGCGCGGTCCCGCTCCGGTCGCACAGCAGCTCTATCAGGAAACACCTGAAAGTGTCAAAGCCCGTGAGCAGGCCGCGCAGCAGAGGCTCTATGCGCCGGAGCCCGCGCTCACCATCGAACAGGGACGGCCCACCAAGCGGGGCCGGCGGGAACTCGACGACGCCCGGCGCGGCTGGGGCGATCGCTGGAGCGCGTCGGTGGACGGGGACTAGGCGCTGCGCGCGACTACGGCCCTGTCAAGCACTCAAGAGTCATTGAGGGGACAGGTACGAAACCTGCTTCGGGGTTTCACTATTGAGCATGGGGCATTGCCCGTGGTCTACTTGGCCGTATTGTCCAACCGGAGTTCCAAGAAATGAGATTGAAGCACCTCTTGACCGTTGCCGTCGCCGCGACCGTGCTCGCCGGCGCCGCGCAGGCCCAGCAATTCTTCCGCATCGGGACCGGCGGCACCGCAGGCACCTATTACCCGGTGGGCGGCATGATCGCCAACGCCGTGTCGCAGCCCGGCAAGATCATCGCCACCGCTCAGGCAACCAATGGCTCGCTCGCCAACGTCAATGGCGTCGCCAGCGGCTCCATGGAGGCGGGCTTCTCCCAGTCCGACGTGGCCACCTGGGCCTATACCGGCACCGGCGCGTTCGAAGGCAAGCCCAAGGTCGCGGATCTGCGCATGATCGCGAACCTTTATCCCGAAAGCATCCACCTGGTGGTGAAGAAGGGCTCGGGCATCAAGAGCGTCGCCGACCTCAAGGGCAAGCGCGTGGCGCTTGACGAGCCCGGCTCCGGCACGCTCATTGACGCGCGGATGGTGCTGGCTGCCTATGGCGTCAAGGAATCGGACATCAAGCCCGAGTACATCAAGCCGAACCAGGCCGGCGACAAACTGAAGGACGGCGCCCTCGATGCATTCTTCTTCGTCGGCGGGTCACCGGCGGGCGCGATCTCGGAACTCGCCTCGTCGGGCACGGGCATCGAACTGTTGCCGCTGGCCGGCCCGCAAGCCGACGCCCTGCGCAAGTCCAGCCCCTGGTTCTCAGTCGACCATATCGCCGCCAACACGTACAAGGATGTGCCCGCGGTCCAGACCCTGGCAGTTGGCGCCCAGCTGGTGACCAACGCCAAGGTCGACGCCGACACGATCTACCAGATCACCAAGGCCCTCTACAGCGAGGCTACACAAAAGGCGCTGGCCGCGGGCCATGCCAAGGGCAAGTTCATCACCAAGGAGAACGCCGTGAAGGGCGTTGGGATTCCTTTCCACCCCGGCGCCGAGAAGTACTACCGCGAAGTGGGCCTGATCAAGTAAGGTCGCGGCTGCATAGCGACGCAGGGAGGCTTAGTGCCTCCCTGTTCGTTTGGAAGGAAGGATTTTCATGAGCGAGATCGCGATCACGCTGGACGAGAGCAAGCTGCAGGAACTCGAGGAGAAGTTCGATCCCGAGATGCGGTTCCGCCCGACGGTGCCGCCGGCCAGCCACATCGTCAAGTGGCTGCTGATCACCCTGTCGTGTTTCCATTACTACACGGCGGGCTTCGGCCTGTTGCGCGAGACCACCCACCGCGGGGTGCACCTCGCCTTCGTGCTGGGACTGATCTTTCTGGTGTTCGCGGCGAGCAAGAAGAGCCGTGACGCACCCGCGCAGAACAGCTGGCTGTCGCCCGGCGGTGTCCCGCTGGTGGACTGGCTGTTGGGCGTGGCTTGCGCGATCAGCGTTCTGTACATCCCATGGGTCTTCAACGACCTGGCTTTCCGCGTGGGCAACCCGGATCTGTCCGACGTCGTGTTCGGATCGATCCTGTTCATCACATTGCTCGAAGCGACGCGCCGTTCCATGGGCTGGCCGCTGCCGATCATCGCCATCGGCTTCACCGTCTATGCGCTGGCCGGGCCCTACTTTCCCGGCCTGCTCAAACATGCGGGTGCCAGCTGGAGCCAGATGATCAACCACCAATACCTCACCAGCCAGGGCATCTATGGCGTGGCGGTGGGGGTGGTGGCGACCTATGTCTTCCATTTCGTGCTGTTCGGCGTAATGGCCACGCGCATCGGCCTGGGACAGCTGTTTCTCGATATCGCGGCCAGCATCGCCGGGCGCTATGCCGGCGGGCCGGCCAAGGTCAGCGTATTCGGCTCCGCGATGTTCGGCATGCTGAGCGGCTCGTCGGTGGCGAATGCAGTCACCGTGGGATCGCTCACGATTCCCGCAATGATCCGGGTCGGCTACAAGCGCGAATTTGCCGCCGCCGTGGAGGCCGCCTCGTCCACCGGAGGCCAGATCACGCCACCGGTCCTGGGCGCGGCGGCGTTCCTGATGATCGAGTTCCTCAATGTGTCCTACCAGACCATCATCGCCGCCGCGATCATACCGGCGTTCATGCATTTCTTCGGTGTGTTCATGCAGGTGCACTTCGAGGCCAAGCGCTACGGCTTGCGCGGCCTCACGGCCGCCGAGATGCCCCGGCTGCGGGAATCCCTGCGCCAGCGCTGGCCCACGCTCATCCCCCTGGTGCTGCTGATCTCGATCCTGGTGACCGGGCGCACGCCCTATCTGGCGGCCTTCACCGGAATCACGTCATGCGCCATCGTCGGACTGACCACGCAGGTCAGCGGCAACCAGGTCAAGAACTGGGGAATGCTGGTGGTTCTGCATGCGCTGCTGGCGCTGATCGCCTTCGCCGATCTCGGCCAACAGACCGAGTGGCTGAAGCTGGTCCTGTTCGCCGCCGGCGTGGCGCTGGCCCTGGCCGCCTGGAAGCTGGGCGGCGTGACAGGCCGGATCCGCCATGGCGTGCTGATCGAGGCGTTCGAGACCGGCGCCAAGTACGCGCTGGCGGTCGGCGCGGCCGCCGCCACGGTCGGCATCGTGATCGGCGTGGTCACGCTGACGGGGGTCGGCTTCAAGATCAGCTACATCATCACGAGCTGGGCGACCGTCATTGCCACGAGCGTCGCGACGGTGCTGCCCACGGCGATCGCGGACACCCGCAGCCTGACGCTGCTGGCCGCGCTGGCCATGACCGGCATCGTCTGCATCCTGATGGGTTGCGGCATTCCCACCACGGCCAACTACATCATCATGGTCACGGTGGCGGCGCCCACGCTCGTGCAGCTCGGGGTGCAGCCGCTGGTGGCGCATTTCTTCGTGTTCTATTACGGCGTGCTTGCCGACATCACGCCACCCGTGGCGCTGGCCGCCTATGCCGCGGCCGCGATGGCGGGCGCCGACCCGTTCAGAACCGGGAACACGGCATTCCGCCTGGGCATGGCCAAAGTGCTGGTGCCGTTCGTGTTCGTGTTCTCGCCGTCACTGCTGCTGGTGGCGCAGGGCTTCACCTGGTACGACTTCAGCGTCACCTTCATCGGCTGCATCCTGGGGATCGTCGTGCTGGCGGCGGCGTTGAGCAAGTTCTTCCTGGTCGAACTCAAACGCTGGGAGCAACTGCTGTGCGTCGCTGCCGCCCTGCTGCTGATCGCGCCGGGCCTGGTCGTGACCCTGATTGGTGCGGCACTGGCAGCACCCGTGCTGGTGCGGCAACTCGCCGCGTGGAAGCTTGCCAACGCAACACCCAGCGTTGCCTGACATGGCTGTCGGAGCCCGCTGACGCGAGCCGTCGACTGCTGGTCGGCGTCAGCAGCCATCATCTCGTTGCGCGGTCCGCGGTGCGTCGTGCGCCCCAGCGCCAATCGCGGATCTCCGGCATGTCCTGGCCGTGCTTGGCGATGTATTGCTTGTGCTCGATGAGCTTGTCCTTGAGCTGCTGCTTCAGGTAGACACCCTTGTCGCCGGTCTGCGGCAGGCGGGCTATGGTGTCCATCACCAGATGGAAACGGTCGAGATCGTTCAGCACGGTCATGTCGAAGGGCGTTGTGATGGTGCCCTCTTCCTTGTAGCCGCGCACATGGATGTTGTCGTGGTTGGTGCGCCGGTAGGTCAGCCGGTGAATCAGCCACGGGTAGGCATGGAAGGCGAAGATCACCGGCTTGTCCCTGGTGAACAGCTCGTCGAAATCCATGTCGCTCAAGCCGTGCGGGTGTTCACTCGGTGGCTGCAGTTTCATCAGGTCGACGACGTTGACAACGCGGATCTTCAGCTCGGGCAGATGTTCGCGCAGGATGGAGACGGCGGCCAGCGTTTCCAGCGTGGGCACGTCGCCGCAGCAGGCCATGACCACGTCGGGCGCAACCGCCTGGTCGTTGCTGGCCCATTGCCAGATGCCGATACCCTCGCTGCAATGCTTGACCGCGGCATCCATCGTCAGCCATTGCGGCGCCGGGTGCTTGCCCGCAACCACCACATTGACGTAATGGCGGCTGCGCAGGCAGTGGTCCATCACCGACAGCAGGCAGTTTGCATCCGGCGGAAAATAAACACGCACGACTTCGGCCTTCTTGTTGACGACGTGGTCGATGAAACCGGGATCCTGATGGGTGAAGCCGTTGTGGTCCTGGCGCCAGACATGCGAGGCCAGCAGGTAGTTGAGCGAGGCGATCTTGCGCCGCCACGGCAGGTGCGCCGTGACCTTGAGCCACTTGGCGTGCTGGTTGAACATCGAATCGATGATGTGGATGAACGCCTCATAGCAGTTGAAGAGCCCATGCCGCCCGGTGAGCAGGTAGCCCTCGAGCCAGCCCTCGCACTGGTGCTCGCTGAGCATTTCCATCACACGGCCCGTGGGCGCGAGCAATTCGTCGTTCGGCCGGGTCGTTGCGTCCCATTGGCGCTGCGTCACTTCGAAGAGTGCCTCCAGGCCGTTGGAGAGGGTTTCGTCCGGGCCGAAGACCCGAAAGTTGCGCTGCGCGCTGTTCAACTTCGTCACGTCGCGCAGGAAGGCCCCGAGCACGTGCGTGTCGCCGATGCCGGGGGCTCCCGGCACCGGCACGTCGCACGCGTAGTCGCGAAAATCCGGCATGCGCAGATCGCGCAGCAGGACGCCGCCATTGGCGTGGGGATTGGCGCCCATGCGCCGTTCGCCTTCGGGCGCCAGTTCGGCCAGTTCCGGCTTCAGACGGCCGCGCGCGTCGAACAGTTCCTCGGCCCGGTAGCTCTTCAGCCAGTTTTCAATCAGCTCGAGGTGGCCGGGATGCGTGGCCGGATCGCCGATCGGCACCTGATGCGCGCGGAAGGTCCCTTCGATCTGCTTGCCGTCGACGACCTTCGGGCCGGTCCAGCCTTTCGGCGAATCGAGCACGATCATCGGCCAGCGCGGACGCGCGGCCTTGCCCGTCGCGCGCGCGTGCTGCTGGATCTGGCGGATCTGCTCCAGGGCCGTGTCCAGCGCTGCGGCCATGGCCTGGTGCATGGCCGCCGGCTCATGGCCCGCAACGAAGAGCGGCGTCCAGCCATAGCCGCGCAGCAGTTGTTCGAGTTCGTCGCGGCCGATGCGCGCGAGCACGGTCGGGTTGGCGATCTTGTAGCCGTTCAGGTGCAGGATCGGCAGCACCGCGCCGTCGGTCACCGGGTCGAGGAACTTGTTCGAGTGCCAGGCGGTCGCCAGCGGCCCGGTCTCCGCTTCACCGTCGCCGACGACGCAGGCGACGATGAGATCGGGGTTGTCGAACACCGCCCCGAACGAATGGCTCAGCGAGTAGCCGAGCTCGCCGCCCTCGTGGATCGAGCCGGGACACTCGGGCGACGCGTGGCTGGGAATGCCGCCGGGAAACGAGAATTGCCGGAAGAGTTTCCGCAAACCCGCCTCGTCCCGGCTGATGTCGGGGTAGACCTCGCTGTAAGTACCTTCGAGATAGGTGTTGGCCACCACGGCCGGCCCGCCATGCCCGGGGCCCGAGACGTAGATCATGTCGAGGTCGTGCTTCTTGATGACGCGGTTCAGGTGCACGTAGATGAAGTTCTGTCCTGGCGTCGTGCCCCAATGCCCCAGCAGCATGTGCTTCACGTCCGCGAGCGCGAGCGGCCGCCTCAGCAGCGGGTTGTCGTAGAGATAGATCTGTCCGACCGAGAGGTAGTTGGCTGCGCGCCAATAGGCGTCCATGCGGGCCAGCAGGTCCGGCGTCAGCGTCTGGGTGTCTGTACTCATTTGATGCTCGACGAGCCGCCGTCGAGGGCCAGGATGGAGGGCCCGGGTGAACCCATGAAAGTCAGTATGCGCTTCAATTCAGGCGTTTGCTCGCGGGGTGGCGCACCCTGCGCTTGGTCCGACGCCTCGACGGCGGGACTCACATCGGGTAGGGAGGGGGGTGTCTCTTATACACATCTGACGCTGGCGACGATCTACTCTGAGGAGATCTCGGGGG
>DIZF01000057.1 GCA_002427815.1 Ramlibacter tataouinensis | reverse complement strand
CGGGTTTGAACCGCCGTATGCGGAGCCGCACGTACGGTGGTGTGTGAGGGCTGAGGGGGTAACCCCTCCCCCTACTCGATCCGGCTGACGCCGGGCTGGCGTTCAGCCGCGATGGTGGAACCATCCGCCGCCGTGTCGCCCGCCCATGCCTCCGCCCATGCGGCCCATCGGCAGTGCGTCAAACGCTTTCTGCTGGGACGGCGTGAGGGCCGCATAGAAGGTCTTGGTCGCGTCGGCGCGGCTATCCATCTCGGCGCTCCGGGCCGCGCGCAGCGCCCGCATCCGGTCGATCCGCTCCGGGGTCGTGAGCTGCGCGAACTCGGCCGGGTTCCGCCGCTGCCTGCTGGCGGGCTGCCATGCAGCGGTCCACGCGTTCCAGGCGCTTTCCTGAGCCGGCGTGATCTGCAGGACCTGCTTGAGGGCGGCTTGCCGCTGTGCCATGCGCTGCTGCATGTGCTCGTGCATCATGGCCGGATTGCCGCGCATCATCGCGCCGGGACCCGGGCCGGGCGGCGGCGTTTGTGCACCGGCTGACAGGCCCAGGACGGCCAGGCACGTTGCGACGAGCAGGTGCTTGTGGGTGTATTTCATAGGGATTTCCTTTCAGGCTTCAAAAGATCGCCCCCAGGGGCGGGCGGCGGTTGATTGAAGTTTCTGCGCCTCATGTATCGCCGCCGTGGCCGCGATGTTGCAGGTGTGTAAAGAAGTGCAGAAGCCGCCTTTGCTCAGCTGAACCGGTGCAGTGGGTGCACGCCTGGCGCAGCGGGGCCTGAATGCTCCTGCCAGCGGCCGCGCTGGCAGCTGCTTCAGCCCAGCCGGCCGTTCTGAAAGTCTTCCACGGCCTCGACCAGCTGCTCGCGGGTGTTCATCACGAACGGCCCGTACTGGGCGATCGGCTCGCGCAGCGGCTTGCCGGCGATCAGCAGCGCACGCGCCGGTGCGGTGCTCCTGGCCGACGGCCGCAGCACCACGCCGTCACCCTCGTTCCCGAGCAGCGCCATGCAGTGCAGCGGCACGGCTGTCGGATTGCCGAGCGCATCGAGTACGTCCACTTGGCCCCGGTACACGTAGAGGAAAGCGTTGTGGTTGGCCGGCAGCGGTTGCCGGAACTGCGCCTGCCCCGGCGGAAAGTGCAGATCGAGATACAGCGGGTCGGTGTGCTCGCGCTGTACGGCGCCGGTGACGCCGTGGCTGTGTCCGGCGATGACGCGACCGAACACGCCTTCATCGGTGGTGAACTGGGGGATCTCGGTGCTCTGGATGTCGCGGTACCAGGGCGGGCACATCTTGTCGCGGCCGGGCAGGTTCAGCCAGAGCTGAAAGCCTTCCATCCGGCCGGCTTCCTGCTCGGGCATCTCGCTGTGGACGAGGCCGCGGCCGGCCGTCATCCACTGCACCCCGCCGCTTTGCAGCAGGCCCTCGTGGCCGGCGCTGTCGCGATGGCGCATGCGGCCGTCGATCATGTAGGTGACGGTCTCGAAGCCGCGGTGCGGATGGTTGGGGAAGCCCGCACCGTAATCCTTGGGGTCGTCGCTGGCGAAGTTGTCCAGCATCAGGAAGGGGTCGAGGCGCTGCTGCAGGTCCTGCGTGAGCACGCGGGTGAGCTTGACGCCGGCGCCATCGGTGGTGGGTTGGCCGGTGACAAGGCGCTCGACGCGCCGCGGCTGCTTGAGGGCGGAAGAGGTGTTCATGACGCAATTACAACGCCACTTGCTTGTCCTTGCGCACCGTGGTGTTGCCGTCCGGCGCCGGCTCGGCCCAGGTGGCAGGCCACTCCATCGTCGCCATGTCCTCCACGAGCGCCAGCTTCTGCTTACGCGACAGTCCGCGCAGGCCCAGTGCCACCCACTGCGCCCGCGCGAGATTGATCTGGCCGGTGTCGGCCCAGCGCTGGGCTTCGGCTGCCGGGTTGTGCAGCATGGCGGCCAGCCACGACGCCTGCGCCGGCGTGAGTTCATGGGCTCGCACGCCGAAGTAATGTTGGGCCGCGGCCTCAGCCCCGCACAGCCGCGGACCCCAGGGGGCGTTGTCGAGGTACAGGCGCAGGATGCGCGCCTTGCCGAGCGTGCGCTCCATCTCCACCGCGTACAGCAGTTCGCGCAGCTTGCGCACCGGGCTGCGCTCGTCGCCGGTGATGAGCAGCTTGGCCACCTGCTGCGACAGGGTGCTGACGCCGCGCTCGATGCGCCGGGCCTGCTGGTTGCGCGTGATGGAGGCGGCGAGTTCTGCGAGATCGTAGCCGGGGTGATCCCAGAAGCGCTGGTCCTCGGCCGCGATCGCGGCGCGTGCCAGCCAGCTCTCGGGCAGCAGGCGACTGGCGCGCTGGCCGCGGCTGCAGCTGGTGCGCGCGCCGGCCAACGCTTCAGTGCCCAGGCCGGCCACCTCGAAGCCTTCAATCGATGGCGCGACGGTCAAGCTGCCCGAGGGCAGGCTCAGCTGTGCCTGCAATGAGAAGGTGCCGGCGATGCGCGCCTGCGCGAGTTCGGGAATGTGATGTGCGAACAGCGCGTAGCCGTCGGCCAGTGGGGTTGCGGGAATGACGAGTCGCAGACGCAGCTGGCTCTGCGCCACTTCGCCCCGCCAGGAGCCGTGCACGCGGCCAGCCACCACTTCGCCCGACAGCAGCTCGCCCTGGCGCCGCGCCGTGACCTGCGCGTCGGCCAATTGCAGGCCGTCCTGTCCCAGACCCGGCGGCTGCAGGATGCAGGGCGCGCAGCGCAGCAGCAGTGTGCGGCTGGAAGAGCGCCATTGCAGGTGCAGCCGGCCGGCCCGGGTGGGCACCGCGCGCCCATCCAGCAGCGGGCCGCCCCAGGGCGAAGTGGCCAGGCGGATCAGCGACGGCACGCCGGCCCGCAGTTCGAGCGGACCGACTTTGAGCGGCACCGACCATTCGCCGGGCAGCGGCGCCAGCACCGCCCGTGCGGCATAGAAGGCGCCGGTCGCCAGCGCGGCGGCGGCGAGCAGCAGGCAGGAACACACATAGGCGAAGGTTCTCATAGCGGACTCGCAACGGTGATGGCTTGCCAGGGACCCTGCGACCGGCCCAGCACCGCGGCCCAGTACCAGGCCGAGGCGTCGGTGAAGCCGGTGCCGCGGGCGTCGACGATGCGTTCGCACACGTGCAGGCGTTGCCCGGAACGCGCGGCTTCGAAGCAACGCCACAAGCGCCGCTCGGAGTCGAGCTGCAGCTGCTGGCGGGCGATGGCGTAGCCCAGTCCGCGGTAGCAGTCCGTGGCGGGATGAAGCATGCGGGTGGGCCGCTGCACCTCGCGCAGGACCAGCACCTGACGGCCATCGGTCAGGCGCGCCAGGGTGCCGGGAAATTGCCGGGCAAAGCGCTGCTCCACTTCGGAGAGCGCCAGCGGCCGCAGCGGCTGGCCTTGCCACTGCGCTGGAAACTCGAAGCCCTGCGTGTCACGCGGCGCAGGCGCGTGGGGTCGCGCCCAACTTGCGACAGCGCCCCACAACATGCACGCGGGCAGCAGCACGGCGCAGAGCGACTTGAACAGCACACGGTTGAGGAAGGTGTTGTCAAACATGGCGGCCTCCGTTCGGCACGTGCATGACCCGGGCGATGGCGGCGCAGACCGCGGCCAGCACCACGAGCCCGACTGTTTCGTGAGCCCAGCCGGCCGGGTGGTGGCCTGACGCTTCGAGGGCGACCAACAGCGTATTGCGCAGCACATTGCCGGCCAGCACCAGCAGGCTCACCGCGGGCAACCGCGCCAGGAAACCGGCGTCGCGCTGTCCACTGTGGAGCGCCACCACGCAGGCCGTGAAATAGCCCAGCCACAGCATCTGCACGCCCGAGCACGGCGCGTCGACGATGACGAGTTGCCCATCCACCAGCAGGCTGGCCCCGCTGCGCTGCGCGTGGAACGCGGCCGCCAGCAGCCAGCGGCTGGCCTCGGCCGTGACCACACGCAGCGGGTAGCCGGCGTAGAACTGCAGCGATGCGAGCAGCGGCAGCGACAGCAGCGACAAGCCGAGCACCGGCGCAGTGGCCACCGCCGACGGCAGGAAGGCGGCCAGGCCGGCGCCCAGCGCCAACAGGCCCAGCAGCGATGACAGCAGCGGCGGCACCTGCCACAGCAAGGCGCTCGATGCCACCGCGCCGGCCAGCGCCAGGGCCAGCCATGCCAGGCGCGGCGCGGCGCGCAGCCGGCCGCGGCAGCGCCACAGCACGACGCCCAGGGCCGCGAGCGCGAGCAGGCCCAGCGGCTCGTCGGAGCCATCCAGCATCCGCTGGCCCATCCACCACGCAGTGGGCCAGAGCGCGGCGGCCAGCAGCGCCAGCCAGACGCCGTTGGGTGCGGTGTCGATCCGGATGCCCAGGCGCACAAACCCGGGCATGCGCAGCAGTCGTGACGCGGCCATGATGGTTTTCCTTCAGGGCGTGAAACGGCGGGGGTGGTGGCGGCGCGCCAGCAGCGCCAGCAGCGAGAGCAGCACCGCGACCGCGCCCCAGGTCCCGGGCTCGGGCGTGCCCGGCACTTCGGCGCCGACGGCTAGCGCAGGGGCCTCGCCGATGGCGCGATTGCTCACGCCCTGCGGCATCGGCGACGGCTGGTTGACGCTTGCGGCGTCCTGCGGCGCCGGGTTGCGCACCACGCGGTCCACCGCCAGGAAACTGGTGTATTGCGTCAGCAGGTTGTATTGCAGGCCCAGCTCGGTGATGCGCTTGCGCTGGGCGTCGCCGCCTTCCAGCGCTTCCTGGTCCGACAGGCCGGCGATGCGATGGCGCGCCCACAGGTAGCGCAGCGCGGCGGTGTCCTGGCTGATGTGCGTCCCCACGGGAACGACATTGCGGTAGGCACCGGTGGCGCTCTGGCCTTCGATCACGACCTGTCCGCGCGCCTCGCCGCGCCATTTGCCGAACACCACCACGGGACGCTCGCCCAGCACGTCCGGCAGCTGGGCCGGCTCCACGTCGTACACATCCAGGCCCTCGAAACGCGCCTTGACGCTGGTGAGCACGGGCGACTCGATCATGCGGCGAAAGCGCTCGGCCTCGGCCGCCGCCTGCGCAGGCTGCGTGACGATGAAGGGCTCGCCCATGCCGGCGCGGGCCAATCCTTCCATCAAATGACGATTCACCGAAGAGCCGATGCCGAACGAAAACACGTTGGCCTGCGACAGGTTGCTGCGCACCAGCTCGAAGGCCTCGCGCTCCACCGTGACATAGCCGTCGGTCACCACCACCACGGTGCGCGACACGTCGGCAGCCTTGGGCTGCGCATATACGCGCTTGAGCGCCGGGATCAGCTCGGTGCTGCCGCCGCCGCCCATCTGGTTGATCGTGTAGATGGCCTGCTCGATGTTGGCGCGCGTGGCCGGTACCGGGCGCGGCGCGAGGAAACGGTTGCTGCCGGAGAACAGCAGCACGTTGAAGCTGTCGCTGGGCTTCAGGTTGCCGATCAGCTCGCGCAGCAGCACCTTGGCCGTCTCCAGCGGAAAGCCGTGCATGGAGCCGGAGATGTCCACCACGAAGATGTATTCGCGCGGGCTGATTACGCTGGCCGGCACCTGCTTGGGCGGCTCGACCATTGCCAGGAAGAAGTTCTCGTCGCTGCCGCGATACAGCATCACGCCGGACTCGATGCGCTCGCCCGCCAGTCGGTAGTCAAGAATGAAGTCGCGGTTGTTCTGCGCCCCGGTGCCGCTTTGCAGGGCCACGGTCGCGCGTTCGTCACCCTGCTGCGTGACCTCGATGGCGTGCGAAGAGGAGCGCACTTCCCTCAGCCCGATCGGGCTGGCGATGGCCACCTGGATGTCGAACGCGGCGCCACCGGGCTGAGCAGCGGGCAGGAAGGGCTGGCTCACCCATTGCGCGGTGGCCTGGCCGGACTGCGGACTGTTGTAGCGGGGGCCGACCACGGTCGGGAACACGAACTGGTAGTTGCCGCCCTGCGGCACCAGCAGCTCGGTGTAGCGCAGTTCGACCTGGACGTCGTCGCCCGGCATGATGTTGGCGACGTTCATCTGGAACACGTTGGGCAGGTGCTGCTCCAGCAGGGCGGCGGTCTTGCCTTCCTTCTTCGCGCTGTCGTATTCGATGCGCGCCTGCTGCTTTTCCCGGATGTTGGCTGTGATCAGGCGGTCGGCCAGGCGCACGTTCATGCCGTATACCGCCGCGCGGGTCGAGCCGGGAAAAACGTATTTCGCTTCGATCGCGCGCTGGCCTTCGTTCCTGTAGCGCTGGGTCACCGTGACATCGGCGATGACGCCCGAAATGCGGACGTCGACGCGGGTCGACTTCAGCGGCAGCTGGTCCAGCGCCGCGTCTTCGCTCCTGACGAAGAAGTACGGGCTTTCGGTCTTCAGGCGCGGCGGCGGGTCGCCCTGCGCCTGGGCCTGGGCGGGGCCGGCGCCCAGGGCGACGAAACAGGCGGCGGCAATGCTGGCGCCGGTGATCCAGAGCCAGCGGGCGAGGCCGCGGGTGGGTGAGAGTGTGGGCTGCATGGTTCCCTCCAGGAGCGCAGTGCGGGAGTGCACGCAGGGAAGCATCGGCAACGCGCGCGAAGCCGGTTTGAAGTCCAGCGGGAGTTTTGTGAAGCCTGCGTGAAGTCGGGCGGCGGGCGCCAGGCACAGTGCCTGACGCCGGGGATCAGGCGCGGACCAGCGGCAGCGACAGGGTGGCGACGGCGCCGCCTTCGGGAGCGTTGTCCAGGTCGATGCGGCCGTGGTGCAGCGAGGCGATCTCGCGCACAAAGGCCAGGCCCAGGCCGGTGCTCTTCTTGCTCGAATGGGGGCGCGCCAGCGAATAGAACTTCTCGAACACCTTGTCCTGCGCGTACTCGGGAATGCCCGGGCCCCGGTCCTGCACGCGGATGCGCGCGACCCGCGGCGTGCGCTCGAGAGCGATCCGAACCTCGCCGCCGTCGGCGGAAAAATCGATCGCGTTGTCCAGCAGGTTGCTCACGGCGCGCCGCAACAGGAACGGATCGCCTTCGACCTGCGCGTCGCCCGCCGCATCCAGCGTGACGCGGATCCGGCGTGGGGCGGCTGCGTCCTGTGCGCCCGCCGCCAGTTCCTCCAGCAAAGGCCGCAGCGCGACATTCTCCACGAGCTCGAGGACGTGCCGGGTCTCCAGCGCCGTGAGCTCCATCATGCGATCCACCATCTCCTGGATGCGCTGGGCCTCGCGCGTGATGTTGGCCAGGAATCGCTCGCGCTGCGCCTGCGGCATGCCCGGCTCCTGCAGCAGCTCGGCGGCGCCGCGGATGGCCGACAGCGGGCTCTTGACTTCGTGGGTGAGAGTCTGCACATAGTCGGCGACGTAGTTGCGCCCGGCCAGCGCATCGCGCATTTCGTCGTAGGCCGCGCCGATCACGCCCCAGGCCCGCCGGCCCAGGCGCGGCAGGCTGAACCGGCGCTGGGACCGCACATAGCGCACGTAGTCGGCGATCAGCCCGAACGGCCGCACCAGCCAGACCGAGACGATCAGGGCCAGCAGCACCACGCCCGCGACCGAGACCAGCCCCACGTACAGGGTCTTGCGCCGGGCCGCCTCGACGAACTGGCCGAAGCTTTGCACCGGCTTGCCCACCGACACGGCGCCGATGATCTGGTTGTTCCAGCGCACCGGCGCGCCGGCGTACATGACCGAGGTCCGCGGGTCGTCGGGCACGTCCGGCGTGGTGCGCGCGCCGTATTCGCCGCGCAGCGCCAGCTTGACGTCGCGCCATTGCGAGAAGGCGGCACCGGTGGCGCGACCCAGCGAGTCGAACAGCACCCGGCCGGTGCGGTCGGTGACGCACAGGCGCATCTCGACTTTGCGCTTGGTGACGCTGAAGATGTGCGCCTCGAAGTCGCGGGCGTACACCGACTTGAACAGGGGCTCGAGCCGCGCGGTGTCGATCGCGCCGCCCCGCGCATCCTGTTCCACCAGGCTGGCCATGAGCTGCGCTGTCTCCACCAGCGATTCCTCGGCCGACTCGCGGTAACGCGGGTCGAGGTCCGCCAGCACCCGGTAGAGCATGAAGGCAATTCCCGCCGCGAAAATCAGCAGGATGCCGATGAAGATGCGGTTGCGCTTGGTCATGTGGCCGCCACGCTTGCAGCCGCAGCCGCGCCGTTCATGGAACCCACGCTTGTGACGGCAGCGGCGGTGCTCATGCCCGCTTCGGCGGAAGCTCTTCGCTCAACGCGTAGCCGGAGCCGCGCAGGGTGCGAATCGGCTCGAGGTCGGGCGCAACGGCCTTGAGCTTGGCGCGCAGGGTCTTGATGTGGGCATCCACCGTGCGGTCGAAGCTGTCGCTGCCGCCATCCCACACCCTGGCGAGCAATTCGTCGCGCGTGAACACCCGGCCCGGTTTTTGCACCAGCAGGCGGAGGATCCCGTACTCGTAGCGCGAGAGTTCCAGGGCATGTCCGTAGTAGCGGATCCGGTGGCGCTCCTCGTCCAGCGCGAAGGGCTGCGCGGCCGGGGCCGGCGTCGTTACCGGCGCGGTTGCTGCCGGCCGCGCGCTGCGGCGCAGGATGGTGCGCACGCGTGCCACCAGTTCGCGCGGCGAAAAAGGCTTGGCGATGTAATCGTCGGCGCCCAGTTCCAGCCCCACCACCCGGTCGATCTCGTCGCTGCGAGCAGTGAGGAACAGCATGGGGACCTGCGCCCCGCCGGGCAGAGCCTGCAACCGCTTGAACAGCTCGAATCCGTTGAGGTCCGGCAAGCCGACGTCGAGGATGGCCAGTGCCGGCGGCTGCGCCGCGAATTCACGCAGGGCCGCCTCGGCCGTGCTGCACCACACTGGCGCAAACCCGTCGGTGGCCAGCACGTACTGGATCGTGTCGGCAATGCCCGATTCGTCCTCGACCACCAGGATGCGCTGCTTGTTGAGCATGGCCTATGGTAGCGGCCTGGCGCCCGCTGCCCCGGCGTACCCAGGTCAGGCTTTGCGCGTCTTGCAGGTGCTCCAGCCCAGCATCGCATAGGGCGGGCACCAGCCGATGAGACCGGTGGCCAACGGGAGGACGCCCAGCCAGCCCCACCAGCCGACGGTGCCCGTCGCGGCCAGGCCGATCAGCACGGCGCCAATGATGATGCGCAGGACGCGGTCGATACCGCCGACATTGACTTTCATGTGGAACTCCCCAGGGGTTGAGGTGACACTTCCGCCGGCGCCGGATACAGCGCCAGCGGATCAGGCATGGGCGGCGGCGGCGGCGGCGGCGACCGCGGCTGCGGCGGTGTCGTGCAGCCCCGCCAGGTCGTCCAGGATCGGGCAATCGGGCCGGTCGTCGCCCCGGCAACAGTGGATCAGGTGCTGCAAGGTTCGCTGCATCGCCTGCATGGCTTCGATGCGCAGACCCAGCTCGTTCGCGTGCTGCTGCGCGATGCGCTTGACGTTGGCGCTGGCCCGGCGGCGGTTGCGCCACAGGCCGACCAGCTCGGCGATGTCACTCATCGGAAAGCCGAGCTCGCGCGAGCGCTTGATGAAGCGCAGCGTGTGGATCTCGGCCTCGCTGTACTGGCGGTAGCCGCTGTCGGTGCGGCCCACCGAGGGCAGCAGGCCCAGCGATTCGTAATGGCGGATCATCTTGGGCGTCACGCCCGACATGCGCGACGCCATGCCGATGTTCACCGGCCAGGCCAATGCAGCTGCGTTCATAGGGACCTCACGCGGCGACCTCGTAGCCCTCTTCGGCAATCGCGTGGGCGATGGCCTCGCGCGGCTGGGTGGTCTGCACCTCGACCTTGCCGGCCGGCCGGTCGATGGTCACCTGGGCCTGCGGGTCGACCGACTGCACCGCCTTCGTGACGGCTTTCTCGCAGTGGCCGCAGGTCATGCCCTGCACGTTGAAAGTCTGGTTCATGATGGTTCCTCGGGTAGGGTTGAGAGAAAGCATAGCCTGAACCTTGTCACCATGGGAAGGTCAAGGGCCCGGGTGGAACCCCTTTCCGGTCCGGGGTTGATGCAGATCAAGGCTTGACCTTGACATGATGGCAAGGTCAAGCATTCAATCATGAACACCACCTCGACCACCGCTCCCACCCTGGATATCGGCATTGGCGGCATGACCTGCGCCTCGTGCGTCGGCCGCGTCGAGAAGGCGCTGCGCAAAGTGCCGGGCGTCCAGGAAGCCAGCGTGAACCTGGCCACCGAGTCGGCCCGGATCACCTACGCGCCCTCGGACCAGATGGAGGCGCGGCTGCGCCGCGCGGTGCGCGACGCGGGCTACGAGCCGCGCGCCGCCGCAGAGGCGGGGCCGGAAGACCTGTCGCCCTGGGCCGGCTTCGCACCGGTTGCCGTGGGCATCGTGCTGTCGGCCCCGCTGGTGGTGCCCATGGTCGGCGAGCTGTTCGGCGCGCACTGGATGATGCTGCCGGCATGGCTGCAGTTCCTGCTGGCGACGCCGGTGCAGTTCATCCTCGGGGCGCGCTTCTACAAGGCCGGCTGGCACGCGGCGAAGGCGCTGAGCGGCAACATGGACCTGCTGGTGGCCATCGGCACCAGCGCGGGCTGGGGCTTGTCGGTCTGGCTGTGGCTGGGCACGACCAGCAGCCACCTGTACTTCGAGGCTTCGGCGGTGGTGGTGACGCTGGTGCTGCTGGGCAAATGGCTGGAAGCGCGGGCCAAGCGGCAGACCACGACGGCGATCCGCGCCCTGCACGCGCTGCGGCCGGAAATCGCGCACGTGCTGTCCAAAGCCGGCGCAGAAAGCGATGTGCCGGTGGCCGAGGTGCTCGCAGGCGACCGGCTGGTGGTGCGGCCGGGCGAACGCGTTCCCGCCGATGGCATGGTGGAGCAGGGCCAGACCCAGGTCGACGAATCGATGCTCACGGGGGAGCCCCTGCCGGTGCCCAAGGCCGAGGGCGGCAGGCTCACCGGCGGCAGCATCAACGGCGACGGCCGCGTCGTGATGGCGGTGACCGCGGTGGGCCAGGAGACCGTGCTCGCGCAGATCATCCGGCTGGTGGAGGATGCGCAGGCCGTGAAGGCGCCGATCCAGCGCATGGTGGACCAGGTGGCGGCCGTCTTCGTGCCGGTGGTCCTCGTCATCGGCCTCGCTACGCTGCTGGGCTGGTGGTGGGCCGGGGCGCCCCTGGAGACCGCGCTGATCCGCGCCGTTGCCGTGCTGGTGATCGCCTGTCCGTGCGCGCTGGGCCTGGCCACGCCGGCCGCGATCATGGCCGGCACCGGGGTGGCGGCGCGCCACGGCATCCTGATCAAGGACGCCCAGGCGCTGGAGCTGGCGCACAAGGTGGACACCGTGGCGTTCGACAAGACCGGAACCTTGACGGTGGGCCAGCCGCGGCTGGTTTCGTTTGTGACGGCGCCGGGCACCGACGAAGCGCAGGCGCTGACGGCGGCGGCGACGCTGCAAAGCGGCAGCGAACATCCGCTGGCGCGCGCGGTGCAGGCGGCGGCGCAGGAACGCGGCCTCGCGATCGCGCAGCCCGACGGCGTGCGGGCCGTGCCGGGGCGCGGCAGCGAAGGCGAGGTGGGCGTGCGCAGTTACCTGATCGGCAGCCTGCGCTGGATGGAAGAACTGGGCGTGCGCCTGGGCGGGTTGGCGGCCGATGTGCAGCGCCTGCAAGGCGAGGGCGCGACCGTGTCGGCAATGGTGGAGCGGACCGCGCAGGGCCTGACGCCGGTCGCGTTGATGGCCTTCGCCGACGAGCCCAAGCCCGGTGCACGGGAGGCACTGGCCGCGCTGCGACAGCGCGGACTGCGGGTGGTGATGATCTCGGGCGACAACCGCGCCGCCGCGCTGGCGATGGGGCAGCGGCTGGGGTTGGGCGAAGCGGAGGTGCTGGCCGACGTGCTGCCGGGCGACAAGGCCGCCAAAGTGGCTGAGCTCAAGCGCGGCGGCCACATGGTCTGCATGGTCGGCGACGGCGTGAACGACGCGCCGGCGCTGGCGGCCGCCGACGTGGGGATGGCGATGGCAACGGGTACCGATGTTGCCATGCACGCCGCCGGCATCACGCTGATGCGAGGTGACGTCTCGCTGGTGGGCGGGGCGCTCGACATCTCGCACCAGACGGTGCGCAAGATCCGGCAGAACCTGTTCTGGGCGTTCGCCTACAACGTGGCCGGCATTCCGCTGGCGGCGCTGGGCTTCCTCAGCCCGGTGGTGGCCGGCGCGGCGATGGCGCTCTCGAGTGTGAGCGTGGTATCGAACGCGTTGCTGCTCAAACGCTGGCGGCTCAAGTCCGGTTGACGTGGATCAACGGGACGGCACTGTCCCGGTGCCAAGCTGTCGCGCATGAGAGTTCCTTCCGTACCGAACGCCACCCTGCAGATCATCCGCGACGAGCACGCCGCCCTGGCCGCGGTGCTGCGTTCGCTGTCGATGATGATCGAGCGCGGCGCCGACGCGCAGCCCGGGCGCTTTTTCGACGTGTTGCGCGCGATGCTGTTCTACATCGACGAGTTTCCCGAGCGGCTGCACCATCCCAAGGAATCGGATCACCTGTTCCCCAAGCTGGCGCGCGCGGCGCCCGAGCTGCTGCCGGTGATCCACCAGCTTGAGGCCGACCACATGAACGGCGAGGCCAGCGTGCGCGAACTGCAGCACAAGCTGCTGGCCTGGGAGCTGATCGGCGAAACCCGGCGCCAGGTCTTCGCCGACTCGGTCCAGGACTGGAGCGAGCTCGACGCCGTGTTCGAGACCTCGCGCGATCCCCTGGCGGGCGGCACCCGCGATCCTGCCTATGACGGACTGTTCACCCGCATTGTCCTGCAAGCCCCGGCGCCCATCGGCGTGGGCGCGGTGTGAAACCGGCGCGGCGCCGGGTCCACAACTGCGGCTCGGCACGCGGCGCCAGGCGCCGCCGGGCCGCTAGGCGGCGTTCAATGCCGGGTAGTCGGTGTAGCCATGCGCGTCGCCGCCGAAGAACGTCGTCTTGTCCGGCGGATTCAGGGGCGCGTCCTTGCGCAGGCGCTGCACCAGGTCGGGGTTGGCGATGAAGAGTTTGCCGAAAGCCACCAGGTCGGCGCCACGGGCCAGCGCCTGTTCGGCCAGTGCCTTGTCGTAACCGTTGTTGACCATCCAGGCGCCCTTGCCGCCGGCCGACCGGTAGGCCTCGCGCATGGCGTCGTAGTCGAACGGCCGGTCGGCGATCTCACGCGGGCCCCCGGTCGCGCCCTCGATGATGTGAAGGTAGGCCAGGCCCAGCGGCGCCAGTTGCTTCATCAGGTATTCGAACAGGGGCTGCGGATTTTCGTCGTCGATGTCGTTGGCCGGGGTGACCGGTGAGATGCGCAGGCCGGTGCGCCCGCCGCCCACTTCGCCGACCACCGCGCGCATCACTTCGAGCATCAGCCGCGCACGGTTCTCGATCGAGCCGCCGTAGTCGTCGGCGCGCCGGTTGGCGCCGGTCTTGAGGAACTGGTCGAGCAGGTAGCCGTTGGCGCCGTGCACTTCGACGCCGTCAAAGCCCGCGGTGCTCACGGCGTGCCGTGCAGCGTGCCGGTAGTCGTGCACGATGCCCGGCAGTTCCTCGGCCTCCAGCGCACGCGGCTCGGAGGTGGGCACGAAAGAGCCCACGCCGTCCTTGATGAGATAGGTTCTGGTGTGCGCCGTGATGGCCGATGGCGCCACCGGTTTCTGCCCGTCGGGCTGGAGGTCGACATGCGAGACCCGGCCGACGTGCCACAGCTGAACGAAGATGCGCCCGTTGTGCGCATGCACGCTTTCGGTCACCGCTTTCCAGCCGTCGAGCTGCTCGCTGCCGTACAGGCCCGGCACGTCGGCGTAGCCCTGGCCCTGGGCGCTGATGGCGGTGGCTTCCGTGATCAGCAGCCCGGCGCTGGCGCGCTGCGTGTAGTACTCGGTCATCAGCCGGGTCGGGATCGCGTTCGGGGCGCGGTTGCGCGTCAGCGGCGCCATCACGATGCGGTTGGGCAGATGCAGTTTTCCCATCGGGAGGGGATCGAACAGGCTGGGCATTCCAAGGCTCCTTGTTGCTTGCGATTGTTGAAGCAGCGGGTCAGGTTAGTCAGTAATGAGAAGCCTTGCCCATCACAAGACGTTGCGGTTTGCGCTAGCTCAAACAGTTGCCCGACAATGGTCCATGGTGCCGCCCGCCCGCTCGACCGACCCTTCACTGCTGGGCTTGGCAGCGGTCCTGTCGCTGGCGGCCGCGGTGTCGCTGGGAGTGACCCGGTTCGCCTACGGCCTGCTGCTGCCGCCGATGCGCGCCGACCTGCACTGGTCCTACACCCTGGCGGGTGCGATGAACACGGCCAATGCATTCGGTTATCTCGTGGGGGCCTTGCTGACGCCGCGGCTGACGCGGATTGTCGGCGCATCGCGGCTGCTGCTTGCCGGCTCGGCGTTCGCCACCTTGTCCATGGGCCTGACCGGCTTCTTCACCGATGCGGCGCCTTTGCTCCTGCAGCGCGTGCTGGCCGGCATCGCGAGTGCCTTCCTGTTCATTGCCGGCAGCCTGCTGGCCGCCCGGCTGGTCGCGTTGCAGCCGGCACGCGGCGGCTTGCTGCTGGGCCTGTACTACGGCGGAACCGGGTTGGGCATCGTGCTGTCGGCGCTGCTGGTGCCGGCCCTGCTCGAGGCCGCGCGCGAGCGGCCCCATGGCTGGGCCTGGGCCTGGTGGGGACTGGCGCTGGCCTGCCTGGCCGCGTCGGCCGTGCTGGCCTGGCCGGCTCGTGCGCTGCAGCGCATGGAGCACGTTGCTGCAGCCGCGGTGCCGACAACAGCGGTGCCGCAGCGCCGCTTCAGCTGGTGGCGGTTCGCTCCCGGCCTGGCCGCCTACACGATGTTCGGCGTCGGCTATATCGGCTACATGACCTTTGTGATCGCGCTGCTGCGCGAGCACGGCGAAGGGCCGATGCGCATCACCTGGTTCTATGCGCTGCTGGGCCTGGCGGTGCTGGCGTCCGCGCGCATCTGGGCCGGCTTGCTGGACCGCTTCCAGGGTGGCGAGGCCCTGGCCATTCTCAGCGGGCTGCTGGCGATCGCCACGGTCGTGCCCGCGCTGACGGCCGCCTGGCCGCTGGTGCTGTTGTCGGGCCTGCTGTTCGGCGGCGTGTTCCTGTCGGTGGTGGCATCGACCACCGCGCTGGTGCGGCACAACCTGCCGGCCTCCGAGTGGGCGGCCGGTATCAGCGCCTTCACCACGGTGTTCGCGGCCGGCCAGATTGCCGGCCCGACGGTTGTCGGCTGGATTGCCGACGGGCCGGGCGGGCTCGCACGCGGCCTGGTGTTCTCGGCGGGTGCGCTGGTGCTGGGCGCGCTGCTGGCCTGGCGACAGCGTCCGCTGGACTGGCGGCCCCGATTGCAGCCGGGCTAGCGGCGAGCTCATTTGCCGAGCAGGCCCTCCGCCTTGAGCGCCTCCTGGACCGCAGGCCTGGCGGCGACACGGTCATGGTGGGCCATGAGGTTGGCGCAGGACGACAGATCCAGGTTCGTCGGCTTGGCCCAGCGTGTGACGGTGAAGAGGTAGCCGTCGGCCACGCTGAACTGCTCGCCCATCAGGTAGGCCTTGCCGGCCAGCTCGCCGTTGACCCACTGGAAGCGCGAGACCAGCTTGTCGCGGAAGATCTTCTTGGCCTCTTCGGGCATGGCCGGCTGGAACAGCGGCGAATAGGTCTTGTGGATTTCGGTGCCGATGAAGGTCAGCCACTCCTGCAACCGGTAGCGCGGCAAGGTGCCGTTGGCCGGCGCGAGCTTCCTGGTGGGCGCGAGGTCGGCGATGTATTGCACGATGGCCGGGCCTTCGCGCAGCCGGGTGCCGTCGTCGAGCTCGAGCAGCGGCACGTAGCCCAGCGGGTTGACGCCGTAGTAGTCCGTTCCGTCCTGCAGCTTGTGGCTCTTGGTGCTGGCCAGCACCAGCTCGAATGGCAGGCCGGCTTCGCGCAAGGCAATGTGCGGGGAAAGCGAACAGGCGCCGGGGGAGTAGTAGAGCTTCATGAGGAATCCTTCGCTGCGGTGTGACGGGACCGTCGATGCTAGCGGTTGGGGGCCCTTTCTGCAGGGAGCCGCGACAATGGCGCCATGAAGCGGATCTGGATATGGCTGGCGGCGGCGCTGCTGGTGCTGGTACTGCTGCTGGGCGCCGTGGCCGTGGTGCTGCAACAGTGGGTGGGCAGCGCCGACTTCCGCGGCCGGGCGGCCCGGCAGGTCTCGGCCGCGCTCGGCGTGCCGGTCGAACTGGGACAGATTTCAGTCGACGTGTGGCCGTTGCCCGCCGTTGCGCTGGATCGGGTGCAGGTGAAGAGCCAGCCACCGCTGACATTGGAGCGCGTCGAGGCCCGGCCCTCCTGGCTGCCCTTGCTGCCGCGGCGAACGGTGCTGGACCAGGTGACCTGGGTCTACGCGAAGGGCGGCAGCACCACCGTGGACGCACAGGTCCGGCTCGATCCGGACGGATTGCCGGGCTCGGCCAAAGTGGAGGTGCGACAGGGCCGCTTCCAGGGTGCCCGGGCCACGCTGGCGCGCGGCGAGGGCCACTGGGCGCTGCGCGTGGACATCGGCGGCGGAACCGTGCAGGGCAAGTTCCAGGTTCAGCCCGGCGCCAGGGGCGTGTCCGCGGTTCAAGCGCAGCTGGCGACCGCGAACGTGGAGCTTTCGGCGTTGACGGAGCGCAGCCGCACGCTCACCGGGCGCGTGGACGCGCAAAGCACACTGCGCGCCGAAGTCGGGGGGCCCGGCGCCATCATTGACAGCATCCGAAGCCAGACCCGCTTCACGGTGCGCCACGCGGTGCTGCACGGCATCGACCTGGTGCAAGCCGTCAGGACGGTCGGCCTGAACCGCGGCGGCGAAACGCAGATCGATGCGCTGGCCGGCATTCTCGTGACGCATGGCCGCAGCGTGCAGCTCGACAACCTGGTCGCCACTTCGGGATTGCTGTCGGCCACCGGCAACGTGGCGCTGGCACCCGACCGCAGCCTGAGCGGTCGCATCACGGTGGACCTGGCTTCGAGCGCCGCCGGCGGCGCCCTCGGCGTGCCGCTGGCGGTGGGGGGCACCCTGGACTCGCCGTCGGTGACGCTCACCCGGGGCGCGCTGCTGGGCGCGGCCATCGGCACCGCGATTGCGCCGGGGGTGGGCACCGGCGCGGGCGCCAGGCTCGGCGACCGGCTGGGCGAAAGCCTGCGCGGCCTGTTCGGGAAATAGCGCCCCGTCCTACAGCGCGCCGGGCGGGCTGCTGATCGATGCGCTCAGCCATGCACGTAGGATGAAGCGGCAGGCGTTGTGCCGGCGATGCGAAAACCCACCATGCACCTTTCCACGGTCGAAACCGTCCTCGAATACCAGGTCAAGGCCCCTACCCATTTCTGTTTCAACATCGAAGCGGCGAACGGGCCGACGCAGAAGATCGTGAGCGAAAGGCTGGCCGTGTCCTCGGGTGTGGCCATGCACAGCTTCACCGACGCCGTCAGCGGCAATCGCTTCTTCCGCTTCGACGCCTCGCCCGGGCCTTTGCTGGTGAATTACAGCGCCGACGTCGAGGTGTACTCGGAGCATGTCGACGAGCAGCGGCCTGAGTCGGCCGTGGGCGAAGTGCCGGACGCGATCTTTCACTACCTGATGCCCACCCGCTATTGCGAATCGGACGTGCTCGCCAGCGCCGCGCAGCAGATGTTCGGCAACGAAGCGCCCGGCATCGCGCGGGTGCGCAAGATCGTCAAATGGATCCACGACTCCATCGTCTACAAGCCTGGCAGCACCAATTCCACCACCACGGCGCAAGAAGTGTTCGTGCAGCGCACCGGTGTCTGCCGCGACTTCGCGCATCTGGGCATCACCCTGTGCCGCGCGCTGAATATCCCGGCGCGGATTGTGGTCGGCTACGTGTGGTTCGACGAGCCGCCACAGGATTTTCATGCCACCTTCGAAGCCTGGATCGGCGGCCAATGGGTGCTGTTCGATCCCTCCGGCATGGCGCCGGTGGACCGGCTGGTGCGCATAGGCACCGGGCGCGACGCCAAGGACGTGGCCTTCAGCACCTTTTTCGGCGCGGTGGAAATGACGCGCAAGGAAGTCAACGTGCTCGAACACGAGCCGCGCAAGGCAGCCAGCAGCGGCAAGGCCGCGGTGGAACTCGCGGCGGTCGGATCAGCCTGACGGCACGCCCAGCCCCGCGGCGGCGGGCTGCTGGCGAAATTCACTGGGGCTCATCTGGGTGTGTTCGCGGAAGACCCGGCTGAAGTGCGACAGGTTGGAAAAGCCACAGGAAAGGGCGATCTCGGTGATGGGCCGGTTGGCGCTGGCGGGATGGCACAGCTCGCGCACGCAGGCCTGGATTCGCTGACGCTGGATGTAGCTGGCCAGGGTGTCGTCGTCGCCCGCGAATGCGTTGTACAGATGGCGCCGGCTGCAGTTGAGCGCGCGTGCGATGCCGTCGATGGACAACTCCGGATCGCGCAGGTGTCGCGCCACGTGGTCGCGGATCCGGTCCTTCAGTGCGGCGCGCTGGGTGATGGCGGTTTCCTGTCCGGCCAACTCCAGCAGCGACAGCCGCACCAGCTGCATGATGAGCTCGCCGGCGCCGCGGGCGGCGTCCGGGCTCATGTTCGGCAATTCCTGGTAAGTGCAGCGCATGGTCTCCAGCGCGACGCGCGAAATGCCGCTGCCGCCGCCGACGCGTCGCGCCATCAGCTCGCCCAGGCGCACGCCGCGCTCGGCCATCTGGTCCTTGGGCAGCATCACGATCAGGTGCTCGACGCGCTCCGGGTTGGCGATGGCGTAGCTGCCGGTGGTGTCGTAGATCACCCAGCCGCCATTGCGCACGCAGGCCTGGCGTCCCTGCTGCTCCACCGCCGCGCTGCCCTGCCAGGGTGCCACGATCTTGAGGTAGGCGGTGTCGCTGGTGCGCGCCAGGTGCGGGCTGCGCAGCACGCGGTGGCGGTTGGCTTCGAGCTTGGTGAGGATGACGTCACCGGCCCGCGAGGCGGCCATATGGCCGTCGAATCCGGCGTCGCCGTACAGGTCGGACTCGAGTCCGCCGAAATGGCTGAAGATCCATTCGCGCCATGCCGGCGCGCGATCGCGCGGCGCGACGTCGTCGGTGGAAAGGACTATGGAGGCGGCCATGGCCCGATGTTCGCCCGCTGCGCCGCCGGACGGGTTTCGGGTAAACCCCAGGCCGCGTGCACGTCCAGGCAAACGCTTAGTACGCCTGCAGCAAAGCAGCGCGTCGGCCAGTTTCCTAGCATCGACGGTTCCAAGCCCAGCCGGGCGCAATCAAGGAGACAAGCCATGGTTCAGCCGACACGTCGCAAATTGATCAAAGGAGCGGCCGCTGCAGTGGGCGCGATGTCCGTGGCGCCGGGGTTGCTCGCCCAGGCCAAGCCGGTGCGCATCGGCTATGCGATCGCCCGCACCGGCCCGTGGACGGGCGGCGCGCAGATCAGCCAGGAGCCCAACTACCTGCTGTGGGCCGAGCAGCAGAACGCGGCCGGCGGGCTCAACGTCAAGGGCGTGAAACGGCAGATAGAACTCATCAGTTCGGACGACCGCAGCGACACCGAGACCGTGGTGCGCACCTACGAGAAGCTGATGGGCAGCGACAAGGTGGACCTGATTCTGGCGCCCTGGGGCAGCAATGCCAACTTCGCCCTGGCCCCGCTGGCCAACCGGTTCGGTTATCCCTTGCTGGCGCCCACGGCCCTGAGCAAGCAACTGGTGGAGATGAAGCTGCCGTATTTCTTCCTGCTGCTGCAGCAGCCCGGGCCCATGACGACTGCGCTGGTGGACATGCTCAAGGCCAATGGCGCCAAGACCGCCGCGGTGGTCTATGTCGACGATCTGTTCGGCCTGGAGAACTACTCGGCACTGAAGGTCGCGGTGAAGGGCAGTGGCATTACCCTGGTCGAGGAGAAGAGCTACCCTGGCGATGTCAAGGACCTCTCGCCGGTGCTGCGCTCGATCAAGGAGAAGAACCCCGATGCGTTCATCGGCTTCTCCTACCCGCCCGACACCATCCTCGCCAGCAAGCAGAGCAAGGAGGTCGGCTTCAACCCGAAGTTCTATTACGCCTCGGTGGGCACGGCTTTCCAGCTTTACAAGAACGTGATGACGCCTGCCGGCGCCGAGGGTGTGCTGGGCATGGGCTCGTGGAACAGCAAGACCAGCCCCGGCGCCAAGGCCTACTTCGACGCGCACACCAAGAGGTTCGGCGGCAAGGA
>DIZF01000071.1 GCA_002427815.1 Ramlibacter tataouinensis | reverse complement strand
ACGAATGTTCTCCCGGAGATAGACATGCAATTCACCCACGAACACCTGGAAATCCAGAAGACGCTCAAGCGCTTCATCGACGATGAGATCAATCCCCATGTCGAGGAATGGGAGGCCGCGGAAATCTTCCCGGCGCATCAGGTGTTCAAGCGCCTGGGCGATCTCGGCCTGCTGGGGCTGACCAAGCCGGAGGCCTATGGCGGGGCGGGGCTGGACTATTCCTACGCGATGGCGATGGCCGAAGCGCTGGGCCACACCGAATGCGGCGGCGTGCCGATGGCGATCGGCGTGCAGACCGACATGGCGACGCCGGCGCTGGCGCGTTTCGGCAGCGATGACCTGCGCCGGGATTTCCTGGCGCCCGCCATCGCAGGCGACATGGTGGCGTGCATTGGCGTGAGCGAACCCGGTGCCGGCAGCGACGTTGCCGCCATCAAGAGCCGCGCGCGCAAGGACGGCGACGATTACGTCATCACGGGCCAGAAGATGTGGATCACCAACAGCCTGCAAGCCGACTGGATGTGCATGCTGGTCAACACCGGCGAGGGGCCGGCCCACAAGAACAAGTCGCTGGTGATCGTGCCGATGCGCGATGGCCCCAACGGCAGGCTCACCAAGGGAATCGAGGTCGCGCAGAAGATCCGCAAGATCGGCATGAACTCGTCCGACACCGGCCTGATCTACTTCGATGAGGTCCGCGTTCCGCAGCGCTACCGCATCGGCAACGAGGGCCAGGGTTTCATCTACCAGATGCAGCAGTTCCAGGAAGAACGGCTCTGGGCCGCGGCCAGCTGCGTGCAGGGGCTGAACAACTGCATCGCCTGGACCATCGACTGGGCGCAGCAGCGCAAGATGTTCGGCGCAACCCTGGCCGACCAGCAATGGGTGCAGTTCAAGCTGGCGGAGCTCAAGACCGAGGTGGAAAGCCTGCGCGCGCTCACCTATCGCGCCTGCGAGCTGTATGTGCAGGGGCAGGACGTGCTGGAGCTGGCGTCGATGGCCAAGCTCAAGGCGGGCCGCCTGAACCGCATCGTGCCCGACACCTGTTTGCAGTTCTGGGGCGGAATGGGCTACACGTGGGAGAACAAGGTCTCGCGCATGTTCCGCGACGGCCGGCTGGCTTCCATCGGCGGTGGCGCCGACGAGGTGATGCTGGGCATCCTGGCGAAAATCATGGGCATCGCAAAAAGGCCGGCGGCGCAGTGAAGCAGATCCACAAACTGCTGGTTGCGAATCGGGGAGAGATTTCTCGTCGTGTGATCCGCACCGCCCACCGCATGGGCATCGAGACGGTCGCGGTGTACTCGGATGCCGATGCCAGGGCCCTGCATGTGCGGGAGGCGACGCTCGCCGTGGGCCTGGGCGGCAACGCCTCGGCCGATACCTACCTGCGCATCGACAAGCTGATCGCCGTCGCGCAGGCCAGCGGCGCGGACGCGGTGCACCCGGGCTATGGATTCCTGAGCGAAAACGCCGACTTCGCGCAGGCCGTGATAGCCGCCGGCCTGATCTGGGTCGGAGCGCCGCCGCATGCCATCCGCGCGCTGGGCAACAAGTCCTCGGCCCGCGAGCTCGCGCAGGGGCGCGGTGTGCCGTGCCTGCCGGGTTACCAGGGCGAGGACCAGTCGGAGGCGCGCTTCGCCGCGGAAGCGCAGCGCATCGGCCTTCCGCTGATGGTCAAGGCGGCGGCAGGCGGCGGCGGGCGCGGCATGCGCCTGGTGACGGAGCAGGCGCAGTTGCCGGCAGCCCTGGCCAGTGCGCGCTCGGAAGCGCAGGCTGCGTTCGGCTCGGGCGAACTGCTGCTGGAGCGCGCGCTGCTCGCGCCGCGCCATGTCGAGGTGCAGGTGTTCGCGGACTCGCAAGGCCATTGCATCCACCTGGGCGAGCGCGATTGTTCGGTACAGCGCCGGCACCAGAAGATCATCGAGGAAACGCCCAGCCCGGCGGTGGATGTCGTATTGCGCGAACGCATGGGCCGCTGCGCGGTGGAACTGGCGCGGGCGGCCGGTTATGTGGGCGCGGGCACGGTGGAATTCCTGCTGGACGAAAGCCCTGAAGCACGCGAACCGCGCGCAGGATCGGGAGAGGTCCCTTTCTTCATGATGGAGATGAACACGCGGCTGCAGGTCGAGCACCCGGTGACGGAGGCTGTCACCGGGCTCGATCTGGTGGAATGGCAATTGCGGATCGCGCAGGGCGAATCGCTGCCGCAGACGCAGCCGCAGGTCAAATTGGAAGGCCATGCGATCGAGGTGCGGCTGTGCGCGGAGGACGAGCATTTCACGCCGCGCACCGGCACCGTGCTGCGCTTTCGCGAGCCCGGCGGCGTCCGCTTCGACCACGCGATCTTCGAAGGCCTCGCGGTCGCGCCTTACTACGATTCCCTGCTCGGCAAGCTGATTGCGCATGCGCCGACGCGCGACGCGGCGATAGCCCAACTCGCCGCCGCGCTGGATCGCATGCAGCTGCTGGGCTTGCCGACGAACCGGCGCATGCTGGCGGCGTGCCTGCGCCATCCGGTGTTCCGGGCCGGCGCCGCGCTGATTCCGTTCCTGACGCAACATGGCGACGAATTGCGCGGGAAAATGGAACAGGAGGAGCGGGAACTGGCGATCGAATGCGGTCTGGCGGCGCACTATGGCTCGGGGCCCGACCCCCGGCGCCAGCTGGTCTGTGATTTCGAGCGGCCGCTGCGCCTGCGCCATCGCGCTCAGGTGTTCGCGCTGCAGGTGCGCGAACGGCCGGGCGGAACGCTGGAAGTGCAACAGGGCGGTGAGATGCGGCTGGTCACGCCGCCGGCGGTCGCCTGCGCCCAGCTCGACGACGGCAGCTGGCACGTCCAGGCCGGACCGGTCGACCTGGTGCTCCACGATGCCTCGTTCGAGGCGGGCGGCAGCGCCGCTGGCGCGGCGGCCGCTCACGAGTTGCGCGCGCCTTTCAACGGCAAGGTCGTTTCCGTGCAGGCCCAGCCCGGCGCGGCTGTGGCTCGCGGCGACACCTTGCTGGTGCTCGAATCCATGAAGCTGGAGCACGCATTGGGCGCCGCGCGCGACGGCATCATCAAGGCCGTGCATGTGACGCCGGGCCAGCAGGCGGCCACTTCGCAGGTGCTGGTCACCTTCGAGGTAGCCGCATGAATCCGGAACTGGCCCAGGACATGGCCGCGCTGGCGGAGACCGTCAAGCGCTTCACGCTGGAGCGCATCGCCCCGCATGTGAGCGGATGGGATGAAGCCGGGGAATTCCCGCGGGCGCTGTACCTCGAGGCCGCCGCGCTGGGTCTGCTGGGCCTGGGCTATCCCGAGGCGTTGGGCGGTACACCGGCGCCGTTCGCGCTGCGCAATGCGGTGTCCACCACCATGGCGCGCCACAGCGGCAGCGGCGGCCTGATGGCCGGCCTGTTCTCGCTGAACATCGGATTGCCACCGGTGCTGCGTCATGGTGCGGCGGATGTCCAGCAGGAAGTGGTGCCCGCGGTGCTGCGCGGGGAGAAGATCGCGGCGCTCGCCATCACCGAGCCGGGCGCCGGCTCCGACGTGGCCGGCCTGCGCACCACGGCACGACGTGATGGCGAGGACTGGGTGATCAACGGCGAAAAGGTCTTCATCACCTCGGGAATGCGCGCCGACTGGATCACGATGGCGGTGCGCACCGGCGAAGCGGGAGCAACGGAGCCCCCACGCTTCGCTGCCCCCCGAGGGGGCCTTGGCGCCTTGGGGCGGCCCGGCGGCGCCAAAGGCGCAGGGGGCATCTCGATGATCCTGGTGCCCGGCGCCGCCGCTGGCCTCTCGCGCACGGCATTGGACAAGATGGGCTGGTGGTGTTCCGACACCGCCCATCTGCGCATGGACGGGGTGCGCGTGCCGGCCCGCTTCCTGCTGGGCGAAGAAGGCGGTGGCTTCAGGATCATCATGACCAACTTCAACGCCGAGCGGCTGGGCATGTCGGCGATGGCGCTGGGTTTCGCCCAGGCCTGTTTCGACGAGGCGCTGGACTGGGCGCGCCAGCGCAAGACCTTCGGCAGCGCGCTGGTGGAAAAGCAGGTGATCCGCCACAAGCTGGTCGACATGCGGATGCGCATTGCGTCGACCCAGGCGTGGCTGGATGCGGTGACAGCGTTGGCCGACGAAGGAAAGCTGGAATCTGACCCCGATTGCGTGGCGCAGGTCTGCATGCTGAAGAATCACGCCACCCAGGCCATGCAGTTCTGCGCCGACCAGGCGGTGCAGATCCTGGGCGGCATGGGCTTCATGCGTGGCACCAAGTGCGAGCGCATCTACCGGGAAGTGAAGGTGATGATGATAGGCGGCGGCGCCGAGGAAATCATGAAGGACCTCGCTGCGCGACAATTGAACCTATGAACAAGAACAAGCCGGCGAGCCCCCCGGCCATCGAATTCGAGCCGGAATTCGTCGAGGGCCTGAAGACCATGTTCGAGGAGCAGATCCTGTTCAATCAGGTGCTGGGGCTGAAGATCACCAGCCTGCGCCCCGAGCGGGTGGCCGGCCGCATCGACATGAAGCCCGACCTGGTGGGCCACTTCGCCTACCAGCGGCTGCACGGTGGCGTCATCAGCGCCGGCCTGGACGCGATGGCCGGCCTGGCGGTGATGGCCGCGATCGGGGCGCGCCACATGGACGAGCCGCCACTGCAGCGGCTGCATCGCTTCGGCAAACTGGGCACCATCGACCTGCGCATCGACTACCTGCGCCAGGCCATCAGCAGCCATTTCGAGCTCCACGCGGAGGTGCTGCGCCTGGGCTCGCGCGTGGCGACTGTGCGCATGGAATTCCGCGGCGCGGATGGCGAACTGCTGTCGACCGGGTCGGCGGCCTACATCGTCTCCTGATTCGCCACTCAGGGCGTCGGGCGCTGCGTCAGGTACACCGTGCCGGTGAAACTCGAGACCGGCGCGCCGTCGCCGCGGGTCACGTCGACCCGATAGACCGCGAGCTTGCGCGAGCGCGAGACCTCGAAAGCCCGCGCGATCAGCGTGTCGCCTTCCGCCGCCGCCTGCTGGTAGGTGATGTGCGCGTCGATGCCCGCCGCCACCCGGCCATGCGAATTGGAGGCCAGCCCGAATGCCGTGTCGGCGAGCGCGAACGTCACGCCGCCATGGCAGGTTCCGTTGAAATTGAGATGCTGCGCGGCGAGCGTCATCGTGACGGTGGCCGTGCCGGAACCCGCTTCGGTGCAGGTGATGCCCAGCCAGCGCACGAACGGGTCGGCCGCGGCGAGGCGCTTCACGCGGGTGGCGGTGTCTTCATCCGGGCGCCGCGGCAGGGGCTGTTGCCTCTGGTGCAGCCGGCGGCCGCGGCCCGCGGCCGCGCAATGCGCTTCGATTCGATCCACCAGTTCGGTCACGCCGGCGCCGGTGGTGGCGCAGGCGCTGATCACCGGCACCACCCAGCTTCCGGCGGGGGCGGCGGCGCGCAGGTGCAGCATGTCCTTCAAGTCGCGCGCGGTGGTCTCGGCGGTGGGCAGGTCGGACTTGGTGACCACCAGCAGGTCCGCGATTTCCAGGATGCCGGCCTTGAGCGCCTGCACGTTGTCGCCCAGGCCCGGCGGGCAGGCCACCAGCCGGGTATCGGCCACCCGCATGATTTCCACTTCGGACTGGCCGGCACCCACCGTCTCGACGATGACGGTGTCGAAGCCCGCCGCATCGAGCACGTCGACCAGCGTTTCGGTTGTGCGCGACAGGCCGCCCAGATGCCCCCGCGAGGCCACCGAGCGGATGAAGACATCGGGATGCGCGCCGTGTTCTCCCATGCGGACCCGGTCGCCCAGCACAGCGCCGCCGCTGATCGGGCTGGACGGGTCGACCGCCACCACCGCGATGCGTTTACCGCGTGAGAGCATCTCGCCCAGCAGCGCATGCACCAGCGTGGACTTGCCGGCCCCGGGCGCGCCGGTGATGCCCAGCACATGGGTCCGTCCCAGGTGGGGCGCGAGCGCGGCCGACAGCGTGTCGGGGACGCGCTCGCCACGCTCGACCTGGCTGATGGTGCGTGCGATGGCACTGCGTTCACCGGCAAGCAGGCGCTGCATCCAGACCGCAGGCTCATGCAAATTGGATTCGCGCTTCACACGATCGCCTGCACGTTGCCGAAACCCATCTCGCGCCGTAGGGTGCCGCAGATCTCGCCGTGCGTGCAGCCTGCTTCGGCGGCCTCGACCACCCGGCCGAACACGTTGTCGGAAGCGTCGTTGGCAGCGCTCGCCAGTGCATCGAGCGCGCCTTGCACCGCAGCTTGCGAGCGCTGCGCCTTGAAGGCCTGGAACGCATCGATATGGGCCTGCATCGCGGCGCGGTCCGGGCGCGGATTGATGGGCCGGGCGCTGCTGTCCTCGTCGACCTGGTAGGCATTGACGCCGACCACGGTCTGCGCTCCGGAGTCGACCTGCCGCTGGAACTTGCGGGCCGATTCGCCGATCATGCGCTGCACCAGCCCGGCCTCGACGGCCTGGTACATGCCGCCGGCGTCATCGACGATCCTCATCACGCGTTCGATCTCGGCTTCCATCTGGTCGGTGAGCTTCTCGATGTAGAAGCTGCCGCCCAGGGGATCGATCACATCGGTGAGATGGGCTTCTTCGCGCAGGATGTTCTGGGTGGCGATCGCGATGCGGGCGCCGTATTCGCTGGGAACCGACAAGGCCTCGTCGTAAGCGTCGGTGTGCAGCGACTGCAGTCCGCCCAGGATCCCGGCCATGGCCTGCACGGTCACCCGCGAGATGTTGTTGAGCGGCTGCTGGCGCGTCAGGTCGACGCCGGAGGTCTGGCCGTGGAACTTGAAGCGCCAGGATCTCGGGTCCTTCGCACCCAGGCGGTCGCGCGTGAGGCGGGCCCAGATGCGACGCGCCGCCCTGAATTTAGCGATCTCCTCGAAAAAGCTGATCGAGATATCGAAGAAGAAAGTGAAGCGTGGCAGGAATTCGTCCGGGTCCATGCCCCGCGCAATGCAGTCTTGCGCATTCTGGACCGCGGTGCTGAGCGTGAACGCGACCGCTTCGGCGGGGTTGGCGCCGGCCTGCTGCATGTGCTGTCCCACGACCGACATCGGGTTCCAGCGCGGCACGTGGCGGTTGCAGAACTCGATGTGGTCGCCCAGGATCCGCCGCGCGCCGGGCAGCGCGATGCGGAAGAACATGTGGTTGGCGACGTAGTGACTCAGGTAGTCGCTCTGGTTGGAGGTGCCGCTGACCTGGCGCCAGTCGGTGCCGCGCCGCTTTGCGGTGGCGAGCATGAAGGCCAGCAGGGTGAAAGGGGACGGGTCGTTCTGCGCGCAGGAGGTGCGGGCCAGGTCGACCCCCTCCAGCGCGCGGTCCATGTGTTCCCAGGTGTTGATCACGGTGCCGCAGGTGCCCAGCAACTCGATGTGGGACTCGTCCATGTCGTAGCCGCGGAACACCGAATTGCAGGGGATCAGCGAAATGGCGTTCGCGCCCTGCGCCAGCACCCCGCGCAGGCGGGCGTTGTACTCGGCGGGGGTGCCCAGTCCGATGAGTTGGCGCTGGGTCCAGGTGCGGCCGCGGTGCATGGTCGGGTAGATCCCGCGCGTGTAGGGCGGCTGGCCCGGCAGGCCCAGGGCGTCGGAGCGCTGGGCCGCGTTCCAGTCGCGGTCCGTGTACAGCGGCTGGATGGGAACGCCGGAGCGGTTGGTCACCTGCTTGTCGACACCGATGGTGGCAGCGTATTCCTGCTCCCAGGCGCCATGGGCGTCCGGATTCGATAACAGTCTGCCGTCAACAGGCTTGTTCATGGGGATCTCCTGGATTCAGACCGCGACCCGGCGCGAACGCACCCGGGCCGCGAGTTCGCGCACGAACGTGGCAATCTCCGCCATGGCGCTGCCGGGATGGAAGATCCGCGCCACACCGGCCTCGATCAGCGCTTTCTCGTCATCGTCCGGAACGATGCCGCCGACGATGACGCCGACGTCGCCCAGGCCGGCTTCGCGCAGCGCCGTCATGAGCTTGGGCACGATCAGGTGATCGGTCGCGAGCGACGAAATCCCGATCACGTCCACGTCTTCCTCGGTCGCCAGCTTGACCACCGCGGCAATCTCCTGCCAGGGCGGCGTGTAGATGACTTCCATGCCGGCGTCGCGCAGCCCGGCCGCGACGACGCGGCTGCCGCGGTCGTGGCCGTCGAAGCCGATCTTCGTGACCAGGACCTTGGGAATCAGAACATCATTCATGCGGTTACCTCCTGGCCCTGCCGCAGCAGGGCGATGAATTTGCGGGCGATGGCACGTGGGTTGAGGCGCCCGCCCGGGCGATACCAGACCTGCGACCAGTTCAACGCGCCCATGAGCATCAGCCTCAGCGTTCCCCGGTCGGTGCTGCGCGCGAGCGGCAGGTCCCGGATCAGGCCGGCGAACAGGGCTTCGTACTGGTTGCGCAATTCGATCAGGCTCGCATGCACTACGGGGACGTCGGCCGGGCGCACCCGAACCACGACCTGCGCGTAGTCGTCTTCGTCCAGGATCGCATCGAGGTGGGCGACGCAGGCCGCCTCCAGCCGGTCCCAGGGGTCGCTCCGCCGGTCCACCGCGGAGCGGACCGCATCGGTAATCTGCTGCACGCCCTTGACATAGACCGCGACCAGCAGCGCTTCCTTGGTCTCGAAGTGGCAGTACAGCGAGCCCGGCAGCATCCCGACGGCGCGGGCGATGTCGCGCACCGAGGTGCCCTCGAAGCCCTTGGTTCGAAACAGCCGGGCGGCTTCGTCGAGCACCTTGGGCAATCGGCTGTCGGCGTGGGGACTTCGTGCGGTGGCCATGGGAACGGGGGCTCTGAAAACCGCAGTATAGCAAACAGTCGTTTGCTTATAAAAGGGACCGGCGTCGCTGCCCGGTGATCCTGGAAGTCGCGCGAAGCGGCTTACGAGGGCCGCGTTGGGGTGAACGCGGCGAGCAAAGCCTCGGTCGCGCTGTCGAAACCGCGGGCACCCGATTCGTCGGCGATCTCGGCCCAGTGCGCGGCGACGTACTCGGGTGTGACGTCGCCGGCCGGCGCATGCAGGCCTTTGCCCTCGACCAGTCTCACGGTCGAGAAATAGCCGGCCCCGGCGGCCAGGATCTGGCCGGTGAATCCGCAGGCTTCGGACGCCAGGAACGCGACGCCCGCCGCCACCCGTTCCGGAAGGGCTTGCGCCAGCAGCCGCCCCAGCGGCAGGTCCTCGGTCATCCGCGTGAGGGCCACCGGCGCGACGGTGTTGACGCGAATGCCGAACTTGGCACCTTCGTGCTTGAGCGTATTCATCAGGCCGACGACGCCGAGCTTGGCCGCGCCGTAGTTGCTCTGGCCGAAATTGCCGTACAGGCCGGCGGCCGAGGTGGTCATGACGATGCGCCCGTACTGCTGGCGCTGCATCGCGGGCAGTGCGGCCCGGGAGCACCATGCCGAACCCAGCAGATGAACCCGCACCACGGCCTCGAAGTCCGCCGCCTCCATCTTGTGCAGGGTCTTGTCGCGCAGGATGCCGGCGTTGTTGATCACGATGTCGACCCGGCCGAACCCCTCGAGCGCGGCGTCGATCAGGCGCTGGGCGCCTTCGGGCGTGGCGATGTCGTCGCAGTTGGCCAGGGCGCGGCCGCCGGCCGCCTCGATCTCGCGTGCCACCTGCTGCGCCGCCGATGCATCGCCGCCCACACCGTTGACGCTGCCGCCCAGGTCATTGACGACCACGGCGGCGCCGCGCGCCGCCAGCAGCAGGGCGTGCGCGCGGCCCAGGCCGCCGCCCGCGCCGGTGATCACCGCCACCCGTCCGTCGAAATTGATCGTGTTCATTCCTGCTCCACTTCCTTGCCGCGATCCGGCCTTTGCTGCTCCTGCCGCGCCTGATTGAAGATATCCCAGGCCGCGATGAACAGGGCGGCGATCACCGGTCCGATGACGAAACCGTTCAGACCGAACACCGACAGGCCGCCGAGCGTGGCGAGCAGCACCAGATAGTCGGGCAGCTGCGTCTCCTTGCCCACCAGGATGGGGCGCAGCACGTTGTCGACCAGGCCGATCACCAGCACGCCCCACACCGCGAGGCCCACGGCGGACCAGATCGAGCCGGTGGACAGCAGGTACAGCGCAACCGGTCCCCAGACCAGGGCGGCGCCGATCGCCGGCAACAAGGACAGCAGCGCCATTAGCGCGCCCCAGAGCAGGGGCCCGCTGATGCCGAGCACCCAGAACGCCAGGCCGCCCAGCGTGCCCTGGACCAGCGCCATGACCACATTGCCCTTCACGGTGGCCCGCACCACGGTGGCGAACTGGTCCAGCAGCCGCCGGGAGTGTTGCAGCTTCAGCGGCAATGCACGCGCGGCCTGGGCCGAAAGGGCCCTGCCGTCGCGCAGCAGGAAGAACAGCAGGTACAGCATCACGAACAGGTTGACCACGAATTCCAGCGTGTTCTGCCCGATGGTGAAAGCGCGCGACGTCAGGGCCTGGCCGCTGCTTCCGAGCACGTCCACCAGCTTGCGCTGCACCAGCCCCAGGTCGGCCAGATCGAAGCGGTCGAGCACGACCCGCACCCAGGGCGGAAGCGCATCGATGCCGCGCTGGAAATACTGGCTGAGCTGGATGTCACCCGATTTGAAGCGCACGTAGAAGGCCGCGGCCTCGTGGGTGACGGAGGCCGTGAGCAGCGCCGTGGGCAGCAGCACGCTCACGATGATGACCACCAGGGTGCCGAATGCGGCCCAGCCCCGGCGTCCGCGGCAGACCAGGACGCAACGCTCCTGCAGCGACGAGAACACGATGGCCATGAAGACGGCCCAGGACACGGCCCCGCTGAGCGGCCACAGCACTGCGGCGAACAGCACCGTCACGATTGCGACCAGCCACAGCAGGGCCTTGCTTTGCAGCAGGGGCGAGTTCAGGGGTTCCGGTCGGGTCATGGGCAATGGCGAATGCTGCCCGACAGGTTATCACCGGAAACGTGGGCGCGAAAAAAAGCCGCCCGGGGGCGGCTTTCGTGCCGGTGCGACCGGTCAGGGTTTGACGTAGTCGGACACCACTTTCCACTTGCCGTCCTGGATCTGCGACAGCCGCGACAGGTTGTTGCCCAGGCGCTTGGTGGCCGTGTAGTTGCTGCGCGGGCTGCCGAACATGTCGGGCTCGAACGTCATCGAGTCCATCGCCTTCACGAAGCTGTCCGTGGTGAGGTTGGGGCCGGCCTTGCGGGCCGCCTGGATGAACTGGTCGATGATGATGTAGCCGTACGCGGAGAATACGTTCGGGTCGTCGTTGAACTTGGTCTTGTACTTGTTGGCCCAGAACCGGATCGGCTGCGACGCCTCGTCGAGGTACGGGTTCTGCACGGTCATCGTGCCGTAGATCCCGTCCATCGCCTTGCCGCCCAATTTGTGGATCAGGTCGCTGTAGACGGCGCTGGAGCCGAGGAACACGGGGTTGAAGCCGGTCTTGCGCGATTCGCCCACCGTGCCGATCGTCTCGCGAACGACGGTGCCCAGCACCACCATGTCGCAGGCCGACGCCTTCATCCGCGCCACCTGCGAAGAAAAGTCCGTTGCGCCGCGTTTGTAGCTGGTCTTCTCGGCCAGCTCCATATTCATCGTCTTCAGGCCGTCTTGCGCGCCCTTGAGCACTTCGGTGCCGAAATCGTCATCCTGGTAGATGATGCAGACCTTCTTCGCGTTCTTTTCCTTCACCACCTTGGGCAGGGTCAGGCGCATCTGATCGTAGTAAGTGGCCGCGAACGAATATTTGAGCTTGTGCAGCGGCTCGTACATCTCGCGCGCGGCGGTGATCGGGAACAGGTTGACCACGCCCTTTTCGAACTGCACCGGCATCGCAGCCATGTTCTGAGCCGTGCCTATATGGCCGGCCATGATGAAGACCTTGTCCTGGTTCACGAGCTTCTGCGCGGCCATGACAGCTTTCTTCGGGTCGTAGCCGTCATCCTCGGTGGCCAGCCGCAGCTTGCGTCCGTTCACGCCGCCTTGTTCGTTGATCTCGTCGATGCGCAGCAGCATGCCGTTGCGCGCCGCCTTGCCGTAACTGGCCAGCGGCCCGGAGAGATCCTGGATGGTGCCGATCAGGATTTCGTTCTTGCTGACGCCTTGCTGCTGCGCCAGCGCCGGAGCGCAGGCCAGCGTGGACCCCAGGGCCAGTGCGGCCATGGTGGCGGCGGATTTCAGTTTCATCATCGTTCTCCTAAAAAGACACATCGGGTTGCGCCGGATTCTTCCCCAGCGCGCAGGGCTGTCAAGCTGGCGTAATCACTTAGCGCCGGCTGGCAAACGCGGGCGCAGTCAGGTGTACATCGCCTCGATCGGTCCCGAATATTTCTGCTGGACCAGTTTGCGTTTGAGTTTCATGGTGGGGGTAAGCTCCTCGTCCTCCGCCGACAACTGCGTGTCGAGCAGGAAGAACTTCTTGATCTGCTCGACCCGGGCGAATTTCCGGTTCACCCGGTCGATCTCGCCCTGGATCAGCGCCTGCACCTCGGGCGCGCGTGTCAGGCTGGCGTAATTGCCAAACGGCACGTTGTGGTCCTGCGCGTACTTCTCGACGTTGTCCTGGTCGATCATGATGATCACCGTCAGGTAGGGGCGCTTGTCGCCGATGACCACGGCGTCCGTGATGTAGGGCGAGAACTTCAGCTCGTTTTCCAGTTCGCTGGGCGTGATGTTCTTGCCCCCGGCCGTGATGATGATGTCCTTCATGCGGTCGGTGATCCGGAAATAGCCTTCGTCGTCCACCAGGCCGACGTCCCCGGTATGCAGCCAGCCCTCGCTGTCGATGGTCTCGGCGGTTTTCTCCGGCTGGTTCAGGTAGCCCATGAACACGTTGTCGCCGCGCACCATGATTTCGCCGGTCGCCGGATCCAGCTTGACCTCGTTGTACGAGGCCGCCGGGCCGATGGAACCCGGCTTGATGCGGGTGGCCGGCACGCCGGTGGACGCGCCGCACGACTCGGTCATGCCCCAGACTTCCAGCATCGGCACGCCCAGCGCCAGATACCACTTGACCAGCTCCGGCGAGATCGGCGCGGCCCCGGTGACCAGGAAGCGCGAACGGTGGATGCCGATCAGCTTGCGCACATTGTTCAGGGCAATCCAGCGCGCCAGCATGAACTTGAACTTCAGGAAGCCGTCGACCGGCTGGCCCGCAAGCACCTTGTCGGCGATGCGCGTGCCCACGGCTATGGCCCAGCCGTAGGCCGCCTGCTGCAAGGGGCTGGCTTCCTTCAGCGCGATCATCACGCCGGAATAGAACTTCTCCCACACCCGCGGTACGGCCGTGAACACGGTGGGGGCGATCTCGCGCACGTTCTCGGGCACGGTCTCGGGGTTCTCGACGAAATTGAGGATGGCACCGGTGTAGAGCGAGAAATACTCGCCGCCCAGCCTTTCGGCAATATGGCACAGCGGCAGGAAACACATGCACTCGTCCGCTTCGGAGCGGGCGATCAGCGTGTTGTAGCCGCGCACGGTGTACACCAGGCCGTGCTGGCTGTGCATCGCGCCTTTGGGCTTGCCGGTGGTGCCGGAGGTGTAGACCAGGATGGCCAGATCGCCCGGCCGGCAGGCCTTGACCCGCTGCATCAGTTCGTCGGGCTGCTGCCGGTTGTATTCGCGGCCCAGGGCGCGCAGCTGGTCCAGGCTCATCACGTCGGGATCGCGCAGAGCGTGCAGGCCGTCCATGTCGAATACGACGATCTTCCTGAGCCCCGGCAGGCCGGGGCGGACCTCCAGCGCCTTGTCCAGTTGTTCGTCGTCTTCCACGAACAGGATGCTGGTGCGCGAGTCCTCGCACAGGTACTGCACCTGCGAGGGCGCGTCGGTCGGGTAGATGCCGTTGGAGACCCCGCCGCAACTGAGGATCGCCAGGTCGGCCAGCACCCATTCGATCACGGTGTTGGCCTGGATCGAAGCCGTATCGCCGGGCTGAAAGCCCAGGTGCATCAGGCCGCCGGCGATTTCGCGCACGGCCTCGCCGGTCCGGGCCCAGGTCCAGCTGCGCCAGATTCCGAGCTGCTTCTGGCGCATCCAGACTTTCGGGCCGCGCTGCGCCACCCCGTTCCAGAACATCTCGGGAATGGTCTCGCCCTCCAGGACGATCCGCGTCTCGGGCTGGATATGGGACAGGTTCCAAAGGTTGGACATACCGCTTTCCTATCTCCAGTTCTTCTTCTTCTTCCAGCGCCGCTCGCCGCGCACGCCGGCTTCCTTCATGCCCAGGTAGAACTCCTTGATGTCCTCCTTCTCGCGCAGGTGGGCGCAGGTGTCTTCCATCACGATGCGTCCGTTTTCCAGCACGTAGCCATAGTCGGCGGCGTTGAGCGCCATGTTGGCGTTCTGTTCCACCAGCAGGATGGTGCAGCCGCGTTCGCGGTTGATGCGCACCACGATCTCGAAGATCTCCTGGGTGAGTTTGGGGGACAGGCCCAGACTCGGTTCGTCCAGCAGGATCAGGTCGGGGGCGGCCATGATGGCGCGCGAGATCGCCAGCATCTGCTGCTGACCACCCGACAGCAGCCCGGCCTCCTGCGCGGCGCGCTCCCTGAGGATCGGAAAATAGGCGTACACGGCTTCCATGTCGCGCGCCACGCCGTCGCGGTCCCTGCGGGTATAGGCGCCCATCACCAGGTTGTCGTGCACGCTCAGCAGCGGAAACACCTCGCGCCCTTCGGGCACATGCGACAGGCCCTGCTGGACGATGTACGCCGGGTCGCGCGCGGTGATGTTCTCGCCCTTGAACTCGATGCTGCCCTTGCGCGGGTCGATGATGCCCGAGATGGTTTTCAGGATGGTGGTCTTGCCGGCGCCGTTGGAGCCCAGCACCGTGGCGATCTCGCCGCGCCGCACCTGCAGGCTGACGCCGCGGATCGCCTTGATCGGACCATAGGCCGACTCCACGTTGAGGAGCTTCAGCACCGGCGTGTCGCTGACGGCAGGGGGCGACTGGCTCATGATGCTTCTTTTCCCCCGGAAGAAGGCAGCGCTCTCATGCCGTCTGCCTTCTGAGGCTGCTCACGTCGTCGACCGAGCCCAGGTAGGCCTCGATCACGCCGGGATGGTTCTGCACCTCGCGCGGCGTGCCCATGGCCAGCACTTCGCCCTGATTCATCGCCAGCACCCGGTCCGAGACCTTGGACACCAGCGTCATGTCGTGCTCCACCATCAGCACCGTGATGCCCAGGTCGTTCCTGATGTCCTGGATCCAGAACGCCATGTCGTCGGTCTCTTCCACGTTGAGGCCGGAGGACGGCTCGTCCAGCAGCAGCAGCTTGGGCTCGGTGCACAGGGCCCGCGCCAGTTCGACCACCTTGCGCACGCCGTAGGGCAGCCCGGCGACGAGGGAATCGCGGTGGTGCTGGAGATCCAGAAAATCGATCACCTTCTCCACTTTTTCGCGCGCCTCGATCTCGGCACGGCGCACCTTGGACGTGAAGAACAGCTCGCTCCAGAGTCCGGTGGCGCTGTGGATGTGGCGGCCGATCAGCAGATTGTGCAGCACCGTGGCGTGCTCGAACAGCTCGATGTTCTGGAAAGTGCGGGCGATGCCCAGCGCGGCGATTTTGTGCGGCGGCTGCGCCGTCAGCACCTTGCCCTCGTACTCGATGGTGCCGGCCGTCGGCGTGTAGATCCGGCTGATCAGGTTGAACACCGTGGTCTTGCCGGCCCCATTGGGGCCGATCAGCGTGAACACCTCGCCGCGCTGAACGTCGAAGCTCACGTTATTGACCGCCAGCACACCGCCGAAGCGCACGCTGAGGTTCCTGGCCGAGAGCAAAGGACTACTCATAGGAGCGAACCTTGAGCGCCGCCGGGCCGCCACAAGGCGCGAGGGCCCCTTCCGGGGGACAGCGCAGTACACGAAGTGACAAGCGTGGGGGTCATCATCTCAATCGATCGGATTTCTGGAAGGACTTCTGCCGCTTGAACAGGCCGCGCCGGTAGAAGGGGAACAGCTGCAGGTAGGTGCGGACCTTGAGCCAGCGGCCATACAGGCCCAGCGGCTCGAACAGCACGAAGGCGATCAGCACCGCGCCGTAGACCACGCCTTGCAAGCCCGGTGCCTGGCCGATCACCGGCGGCAGCCAGTCCTTGGTCAGGGCGATCACCTGCGGCATCGAGATCAGGAAGATCGCTCCCAGGAAGACGCCGTGCACCGATCCCAGGCCGCCGATCACCACCATCAGCAGCAGGTCGATGGATTGCAGGATGTTGAACTGGTCAGGCGAGATGAACGACAGGTTGTGGGCATACAGCGCGCCGCCGATGCCGGCCAGTGCGGCCGACAGGGCGAACGACAGCGTCTTGTAGCGCGCCAGGTGGATGCCCATGCTCTGCGCCGAGATCTCCGAATCGCGGATCGCCACAAAGGCGCGGCCGGTGGGCGAGCGCAGCAGGTTGAGGATGGCCAGGGTCGCCACCACGGCGATCACGAGGCACAGGAAATAGAAGCCGGCGGCCGACGTGATCTCCCATCCGAAGATGTCGGGCTTGCCGACACGGATGCCGGAGTTGCCGCCGGTGACCGACTCCCAACGCGCCAGCACTTCTTCGACGATGAAGCCGAACGACAGCGTGGCGATGCCCAGGTAGATGCCCTTGACCCGCAGGGCGGGCAGGCCCACGACCACGCCGACTGCGGCGGAGAGCAGTCCGGCCATGATCAGCGCGAGCGGGAAGGGCAGCCCCATGTTGGTGAGCACTGCCTGCGTGTAAGCGCCCACGCCGAGGAAGGCGGCATGGCCGAGCGAGAACAGGCCGGTGAAACCGGCGAGCAGCATCAGGCCCAGGCCCACGATCGAGTAGATCAGCACCAGCGTCAGCTGCGCCAGCCAGTACTCGGCAAACAGCCAGGGCGCCGCCAGCAGCAGCAGCGTCAGGGCGCCGTACCAGAATACCTGCCCGCCGTGCTGGGCCAGCTTGATGTCCTGGCCGTAGTCGGTCTTGAAGATGAAGCGCATTTCTCTTAATCAGTTGGGGACAGAGCTAAAGATCTGTCCCACAAAGTCGTAGCAAGGACAGAGCTAAAGATCTGTCCCGCAAAGTCGTAGCAAGGACAGAGCTAAAGATCTGTCCCGCAAAGGCGTAGCAAGGACAGAGCTGAAAATCTGTCCCGCAAAGTTCATACCTTCTTCCCCAGCCGTTCACCGAACAGGCCGTTCGGTCTGACCATCAACATGACGAGCACGACGATGTACGCCGCCGTGTCCTTGAAGCCGTCAGGCAGGTAGAAGCCCGACAGCGATTCGACGATGCCGATGATGAGCCCGCCGACGATGGCGCCCGGCAGGCTGCCGAAGCCGCCCACCACGGCGGCGGGGAAGGCCTTCAGGCCGATGAACCCCATGTTGGCGTGCACGAAGGTGATGGGTGCGAGCAACAAGCCGGCCACGGCCGCCACAGCGGCAGCCAGTCCCCAAACGATGCCGTTGAGCCGCTTGACCGGAATGCCCATGTAGTAAGCGGCGAGCTGATTCTGCGAAGCGGCCTGCATGGCGATGCCGATCTTGCTGTACTTGAACACCGTGAACAGCAACAGGCACAGCACGCCCGTGCTGCCGATCACCGCCATCTGCTCGACGTTGAGCACCAGCGCACCGACATTCCAGATCTCGTCCTTGTAGGGAACCGGCAGCAAATGCGTTTCGGTGCCGATGGACGGGATCATCGTGATCAGGCCGCGGGCGACGTAGCCGATGCCGATGGTCAGCATCACGATGGAGAACGCGGGCTGACCCAGGATCGGGCGGATCACGATGCGCTCGAGCAGCACGCCGAACAGGGCCATGCCGGCGATGGCACAGACGACCGCCAGCCAGAACGGGAAGCCCAGGAAGGTCATCGAGGCCAGCCCGGCGAAGGCGCCCAGCATCATCAGCTCGCCCTGGGCGAAGCTCACGGTTTCAGTGGCTTTGTAGATGAGCACGAAGCCCAGCGCGATCAGCCCGTAGATGCATCCCTGCGAGATGCCGCTGATCACGAGTTGAACGAATTGCACTGACCCTCCGGTATGGCTTCCTGTGTCCGGTTATAGCTGGGCGGGGCCTGCATCATGTAGAGGGTTGGCCCGCATCCCGGTCACTTTGTCGACTGGCACGGGTTGCGGTGTAATCGCCGGCATGGAATCAACCGTACGAGTGGAACAACTGGGGCCGGTGACGGTGGTCACGCTGGACCGCGCCGACGTTCGCAATGCGGTGGACGCGCCCACGGCAAGGGCCCTGCACCAGGCCTTTGCCCTTTTCGATGCCGACGACGAGGCCCGGGTGGCGGTGTTCCACGGTGCCCACGGCCATTTCTGCGCCGGCTGGGACCTGCATTCGGGCGCGCGGATGGCGCGCGAGCCGGGCGCTGCGGATGACTTGCGCCGGCTCGACTTCACCGCTGAAGCGGCCCGCGCGCACGGCCAGGGCCGGCCCATCGGACCCTTGGGCCCGATGGGGCCCTCCCGGCTGCTGTTGTCCAAGCCGGTGATCGCCGCCGTCAGCGGCGCAGCGGTGGCCGGCGGGATGGAACTGGCCCTCTGGTGCGATATGCGGGTGATGGAAGAGGACGCGTACTTCGGCGTCTACTGCCGCCGCTTCGGCGTGCCGCTGATCGACGGCGGCACGGTGCGCCTGCCGCGCCTGATCGGCATGGGACACGCGATGGACCTGATCCTCACCGGTCGCAAGGTGGAGGCGCCGGAGGCCCTGCAGATGGGCCTGTGCAATCGCGTCGTGCCCAAGGGCTGCGCGCGCGCCGCTGCCGTCGAATTGGCCGGACAGCTGGCGGCCTTTCCGCAGCAAACGATGCTGGCCGACCGGATGAATGCCCATGAACAGTGGGGGCTGCCCTTGCCCGAGGCCCTGCACGGGGAATGGGAGCGCAGCAAGCACCGCATTCCCGACGCGCTGGAGGGTGCGGCGCGCTTTGCCGGCGGCGCCGGCCGGCATGGGAAGTTCTAGTTCCGGCGCTACTGTCCTAACGCGGCGGCACCGATCGCGGCCTGCCCGCGTCGTCGATCGCCACGTAGGTGAGAGTGGCCTGGGTCACCTTGACGTACTGGCCCTGCGAGCCGAAGCGCTCGGCATAGACCTCGACATCCACGGTGATCGAGGTCCGGCCGATGCGGGTCAACTCCGAATAGAACGACAGGATGTCGCCCACCCGCACCGGTTGCTTGAAGATGAACTCCTTCACGGCCACGGTGGCGATCCGCCCTTTGGCGTACCGCGCCGCGATCACCCCACCAGCCAGGTCGACCTGGGCCATGACCCAGCCGCCGAAGATGTCGCCGTTGGCGTTGCTGTCCGCCGGCATGGGGATCACTTTGAGTACCAGCTCCTTGTCGACGGGCAAGGGTGGGCCGGAAGGGCGGGTGTCTGCGGACATGGGCACAATCACTTCAAATAGACCAACCTGGATTGTCCCCGATGCGCCGTTCCGGCGAACGAATTTCCTCCGCCGCACTGCATACCGGCATGGCGCCCGAGCCGCCCCGCGCCCATACCGATTGGGTCACGCTCCAGCGCCTGTTTCCCTACCTGTGGGAATACAAGTGGCGGGTCATGGCCGCGCTGGGCTTCATGGTCATCGCCAAGCTCGCCAATGTGGGCGTGCCGCTGTTGCTGAAGAACCTGGTGGACGCCATGAGCCCGACCGGTGGCCGCGCGGCCGGGTTCCAGCCGGGCGAGGTGGCGACCACCGTGCTGGCGGTGCCGGTCGGCCTGCTGCTGGCCTACGGCCTGCTGCGCCTGTCGACCACGCTCTTCACCGAACTGCGCGAGCTGGTGTTCGCCAAGGCCACGCAAGGCGCGGCGCGCCGGATCGCGCTGGAGACATTCCAGCACCTGCACGCGCTGAGCCTGCGCTTTCACCTGGAACGCCAGACCGGCGGCATGACCCGCGACATCGAGCGCGGGGTGCGCGGGATTGAATCGCTGATCTCGTACTCGCTCTACAGCATCGTGCCCACGCTGATCGAGGTGGCGCTGGTGCTGGGCATCCTGGCGGTGAAATTCGACGCCTGGTTCGCCTGGATCACCATCGCGGCGCTGGTGCTGTACATCTTCTTCACCATCACGGTGACCGAGTGGCGCACCAAGTTCCGCCGGGAAGCCAACGAGTTCGACTCCGCCGCCCACACCAAGGCGGTGGACTCGCTGCTGAACTACGAAACCGTCAAGTACTTCAACAACGAAGGGTTCGAGGCCGGGCGCTATGACGAGAGCCTGGAAAAGCTGCGCCGGGCCCGCCTCAAGAGCCAGACCACGTTGTCCTTGCTCAACACCGGCCAGCAGATGATCATCGCCGTCGGCCTGGTGGCCATGCTGTGGCGTGCGACGGAGGGCGTGGTCGCAGGCCGCATGACGCTGGGCGACCTGGTGATGGTCAACGCGTTCATGATCCAGCTGTACATTCCGTTGAACTTCCTGGGGGTGCTGTACCGGGAGATCAAGCAGAGCCTCACGGACCTGGACAAGATGTTCGTGCTGATGGAACGCGAGCGCGAGGTGGCCGACAAGCCCGGTGCCCAGCCGCTGGTCTTTCACCCTCTGGGAGCGGGCAAGGGCAACGGCCAGATCGACACCAGTGTCCGTTTCGAGAACGTGAGCTTCGCCTACGAGCGGGCCCGTCCCATCCTGCACCACGTCAGCTTCGCGATCCCGGCGGGCAAGACTGTGGCCGTGGTCGGGCCTTCGGGCTCCGGCAAGAGCACCCTGGCGCGGCTGCTGTACCGCTTTTACGACGTCGGCATTCCGGGCGACCCCTCCGTGTATGGCGGCCGTATCACCATCGCCGGCCAGGACATCCGCGAAGTCACCCAGGCCAGCGTGCGCCAGGCCATCGGCATCGTGCCGCAGGACACTGTGCTGTTCAACGACACGGTGGAATACAACATTGCCTACGGCAAGCCGGGCGCCAGCCGCGCCGAAGTGGAGGAAGCCGCGCGCGCGGCGCGCATCCACAGTTTCATCGAGTCCACCCCCAAGGGCTACCAGACCATGGTGGGCGAGCGCGGCCTGAAGCTGTCGGGCGGCGAAAAGCAGCGCGTGGCGATCGCCCGAACCCTGCTGAAGAACCCGCCGATCATGATCTTCGACGAAGCCACCTCGGCGCTGGACTCGGCCAACGAGCGCGCGATCCAGGCCGAGCTGAAGGGCGTGGCGCAGCACAAAACCACCCTGCTCATCGCCCACCGCCTGTCCACCGTGGTGGATGCCCACGAGATCCTGGTCATGGAGGCGGGCCGGATCATCGAGCGCGGCAGCCACCCGGAGCTGCTGACCCGGAGCGGCCGCTATGCGGAAATGTGGGCGCTGCAGCAGCAGAGCACGGAACAATTCGAGGAAGTGATGGGCATGTAGCGCCGCGGCCGGGAAGGTCAGCGTAATCCCTTACTGCCGAGCAGGGAGAACAGGCTAGAAACGGCTTATTGCCCCGCTGCTGGAGCCGGCCCTTTTTGTCGGCTGGCAGAGCCGGCTTTGCGGCCGCGCTGACGGTCACTCTGGTGTAGGATCAACCTGAGTCAGGTGTTACACGATGTTCGAATTTCTGAAGCGTCTAATCAGTCCGGATGTCACGCCGCCACCGCCGCGCCGCCGCAAGTCGGCCCAAAAGACCGGCGCTGCGGAGCATGGGCACGAGCCAGCCCCGCTTCCCGAAGTCACAGAAGGCAACGAACACTCGGATTGGGAATTGTGGGAAGACTCTGTGGTGTCCCTGGACAGTCGAATGCAGGGGTTGATGCCCTCAGCGAAAATTTACGATGATCCGGAGCGGCCCAGCGAATACCAGGATCTCGACGCTTATTCGAATGTGAAAAGGAAAGATCCCTAGCCCGTGGGAGGCGTCGTCATGCACCATCTTGCTGTTGGTCCGCGCCCTTCCTCTACTGCCACAGGAACCTCATCCGCAAATTCTTCGTGGGTCATCCATATCGGCAACTTGCTATCAACGTTGATAGTCACTATCAACATTGCTAGGGCCCAGCCGTTGAAGTGCGCCGGTGCACCGCCTAGACTGGCCGCGTGAACCAGTCAACGCAAGATCTTGAGGTGAACCGCCAGCGCGACAGCCTGGACGCGCGTGGCGACGCCGAGCTTCTTCATCACCTTGCTCAGGTGGTAGTTCACCGTCGGCTCGGCGATGTTCAGCAGATCGGCGATCACTCCGCTTCCCTTTCCGAGCGCTGCGAGTTGCAGGCACGCATATTCGCGCTCCGTCAGCGGCGGTGCGAGGGCGGAAAACAGCCCCGGGATAATCAGCTCCGCCGTCTTCACGTGCACGGCATTCGCAATCAGCTGGCCTGCGGCCTTCACCAGAGTCGCCTCGTGCTCGTCACCGAAAGGCTTGTCGCGCGCAATGCTGAACATGCTCTTGACCGAGTTGCTTGCATGGACGCCGACGCTCACCCCGTTGCCCAGGCCGTAGCTGCTCGATTCCTCCATCAGTTCATGGGACATCTCCGAGTACATCGATGGATTCCAGATCACCGGAGCCGTGTTCGTTTTGCAGTACCCAAGGGTGGGATCGACCCGGACGAACTGCTTTTCCTGGTAGCGGCGCTGCCAGCGTTCCGGGTAGCCGCTGTCCACGTGTTGAATATCGGGGCCGACGGGCAAGCGAACCTCCATCGCGATCAGGAAATGCTCACAGCCGATCGCGCGAACCGACTTTTCCACCCGGCGATGCAGATCGGCAGCGTCGGTTGCCTGTGAAAGCGAGGCCATCAAGGCCAGCGACGTCTCAAGTTGCATGAGTCAACCTAATCCGAATTTGCCATGAAGGGAACCTACTGATGAATTCTCCAATGACTTTAGCCCAGGACTTTCAGTTGCACTCGCGAGACTACTACGTCCGGCTGCCGTCGCACGCGCTGTGCAAAATTGAATTCGAGCATCTGCACTCGGCACATGACGCAGCCGTCCTGGACGATGCACCCCAAATCGACGGGACGCGCACGCGGTGGGCCGGGTCGACCGAGTGGCAGGGGCTTGGCGCAAGCCCGGTCGTCTCGCTGGCCTGGGACTGGGTCGTTCTGGCGGACGGCGAAGTGCGGCTGCTTTCTGTCGTTCCGCCCCGGACCAATGTGCAAGTGATTGATCCGAAAGGCTATGACCTGCCCGAATCTCAGGCGATCCCTCACCTGCTGGATCTGATCGAATCCCTCCCCTGGCGGACCAAGGTTTTACAGGCCCTGGAAGCAGAGTCGGCACTAACAAGCCCATGTCACTGAGGGTCAAGACTAGCAAGGTTGATAGTGGCGTCAAGGTGTTCCACCCCGTTAAATCTGGTTACCGGATTTTTGACGGATAAAGTATGGAACATCAAGTATTTGCACAACCGCTCAGGGATTTGTCCGCCAAAGACCGGGAAGGCATGTTCCGCCTTCGCTATGAGACCTTCCGGGTCCGGTTGGGATGGGATGTCGAAACCACGGATGACGGGCTTGAGATCGATCAATTCGATGGTGACAACTCGAATTACATCCTGGCCCGGTCGCCGCAAGACGATATCGACGCGTGCTGGCGGCTGCTGCCGACACTGGGGCCCAACATGCTTCGGGACGTCTTTCCCCAGCTGCTTAACGGCCAGCCGGCCCCGGCTGCTGCCGACGTGTGGGAGCTGAGCCGGTTCGCGCTGGCCACCGACCGCCTCGCGGCGGCCGAACTGGCCGGCAACTACCAGCTCAGTTTTGGCCCGCTGTCGGTCGCACTGATAGCCGAAGCGGCCCGCTTCGCCAAGGCCAATGGCATCGTTCGCTACGTGACTGTCACCACGGCAGCGATCGAGCGCATGCTCAAGAAGCAGGGTCTGCATATTCACCGGCTGGGCCCGCCGGTCAAAATCGGAAACGTGCTCACGTTGGCTTGCTTCATCGAGGTCGACGAAATATCGTTGCGCGCGGTAGGCGCCTAGCGGGTGATGCTGCAGCACCTCGCGACGAATAGCGTCGCCGCCAGCGCAGGGATTTCGCAGGAGCGGCTGGCTTTGGCATTCCAGGCCATCGTTACCACCCTGCGATCACCCACGCGAAAAACCAAGAAACCACGCCTGGTTCCAACAGCTAAGCACGTCGCCGCCCGGCCACTCGCCGACGGCCCCGTTCCGCTCGGGCGGCCATTTCCCCTTTATCACCGCCCCGGCACCGTTGTCCTGCTGGATGACCACCCGGACGATCTGGAGCGCCTCGCCGCCGTGCTGCCGCACGACTGGAATGTCGTCACCTTCGGCAGCCCGCATTCCTGCCTGAACTACCTGCAGCAGGAGCCGCCTCGCTGGGAGGCGGACTTCTGGTCCCAGCGGCAGATCATCGATGCCTGGTACGAGAATGTTCCCCTCATCCCCCAGATACTGGCCTATTGGGCCGAGCAACCCGATCGCTACTCGCTGACCCAGGTGCTCGTTTGCGACGACATGATGCCGGGCATGGACGGGTTGGACTTGCTGAGCGAACTGGTTGAGTGGCCGGGGTATCGCGTTCTGCTCAGCAGCTCCGGGGATGAAGATCACGTAGAGAATGCGTCCAATCGCGCTTTGATCGATCGGTGCCTGGTGAAACAGTCGCCCGACCTTGTGGCAACGCTCACCGATGCCGTGAGCGGCTTTCTGGATACGCCCAATGCAAGGTGTCATCAGATCTGGAACCGCACACTCAGCGTGGACCAGGGGCTGCTGCTCCGCATTCCGTCAATCGCCGAGGACCTCGCCAACTTTGCCCGCTGGACCTGGGTCGAATGGATCGCGATCGGCGAGCCATTCGGCATTCTGGGCATCGATGGGGCCGGAATGGTCTCATGGCTGCAGCTCGAGCCTGCGTGCGAGCTGGCGAGGCTGGCGGAGGCTGCCGGGCAGCATGGCGCCACTGCCGCCGAACAGGACGACATTCGCAATGGCCGCAGCATCAGCGATCTCAAGCTGCAGAAATGCCTGGGCCGCGGGAAAAACGCCTCCGTTCTGCCTAGGGGGTTGGTTAACCTGT
>DIZF01000070.1:6884-66157 GCA_002427815.1 Ramlibacter tataouinensis | reverse complement strand
TGTGTATAAGAGACAGGTGATCGTCATCGCCTTGTCGCCGGCCTTGCACATGTCGTAGATCGTCAGCAGGGCGATCTGAACCGCGGCCAGGGCTTCCATCTCCACGCCGGTGGGGCCTGTCGTCTCCGCCGTGGCGGTGCAGGCGACGGCGGGCTGCCCGGACGCTCCCGGCTTCTCGACCAGGAAGTCGATGGCAACCCGCGTCAGCGCCAACGGGTGGCACAGCGGAATCAGATCACTGGTCTTCTTGGCGGCCTGAATGCCCGCAATCCTTGCGATCCCCAGCACGTCGCCTTTCCTGGCGGTGCCGGCCTCTATGATGGCCAAGGTGGCAGCTTGCATCTCGATGCGCCCAGTGGCGACCGCGACCCGGCGGGTGGCTGCCTTGCCGCCGACGTCGACCATGTGTGCCTGTCCTTGTGCGTCGAAATGGGTAAGGGAACTCATGTGGGGGCAGGGGAATCGGAAAGACATCATTTACGCCCGGTTCACGTTCTTCCATCATCATAGAGCCATGATCAACTGGAAGGTACGGTTAACGGGCGGCGCCATTCTATGCGCCAGCCTGCTGCTGGCATTGCCCGCCCCGGCTCAACTGCCTACGCTGGGCGATACCAGCGACATGAATTCCAGCACGGAGCGCAAGCTCGGCGAGCGCATTGCCCGCGAGATGTACCGGGACCCGGACTACATCGATGACCCCGTGCTGGACGAATACGTGCGTGGCATCTGGACGCGCCTGCTGGCGGCCGCCCGTACCCGCGGGGAGCTCACGCCCGAACTGGACGATCGTTTTGCGTGGCAGGTGCTGCTGGGCAAAGACCGCATCATCAACGCCTTTGCCCTGCCCGGGGGCTGGCTCGGCCTTCAGCTGGGCCTCATCAACATCACGGCTTCGAGCGACGAGCTGGCGTCGGTGCTTGCGCACGAGCTCAGCCATGTGACCCAGCGCCATATCTCGCGCCTGATGACACAGGACAGCCGGCAAGCCCCCTGGATGATCGGCGCCATGATCCTGGGCGCCCTGGCGGCCAGCAAGAATCCGGAAGCGGCCAACGCCCTTATTACCGGCGGCCAGGCATTGGCCATGCAGAACCAGCTCAATTTCTCCCGCGACATGGAGCGCGAAGCCGACCGGATCGGCTTCGGCGTGATGACGCAGGCCGGGTTCGATCCGCAGGCATTTGTTTCCATGTTCGAGAAACTGCAGCAGGCGGCGCGGCTGAACGACAACGGCAGCTTTCCCTACCTGCGCACTCACCCGATGACCACGGAACGCATTGCCGAAATGCAGTCACGCCAACAACTGGCAGTTCGCCCCGCCCATGCCCGACCGCCAGACCTGGTGCACGCCATGATGGTCGGGCGCTCGCGCGTCCTGTCGAATCCCGGGATCGATGGGTTGCGCAGGTATGTGAGCGAAGCCGAGGGGGTCACGGGCGCTGCCTCCCAGCGGGCCCGCGATGCCGGGATTTTTTATGCGGCGGCGTTGGCCAGTGCCAAGCTGCGTGAACCTGCGGCGGCCGGCAGGTTCGTCGGCAAACTCGCTGCGCTCACCGCGGGCGACGCCCCGGCAGCACGCCTCGCGGAGCTGTTGATGGCCGAAATCGCGCTGGAGGCCGGCGACGCGGCGCGCGCGGCCAGCCTGGTGGATCCGGCGGCCGGCGGCCGACCGGAGTTGATGCTGGCGTCGCAGGCACGGATCCGGGTGGGCCGTGCCGCCGATGCGGCGCAGCGCTTGCAAACCTGGGTGGCAGTTCATCCGCGCGATGCCCAGGCGTGGCAGCTGCTGGCCGAAGCCTACACGGCGCAAGGCCAGACCCTTCGTTCCATTCGCGCCGAGGCGGAAGCGCAGGTGGCGCACCTGGACTACCAGGGGGCGATGGATCGTTTCAAGGCGGCGCAGGAAATCGCCCGCAAGGCCCGCGCCGGAGCGGGCGACGATATCGAGGCGTCGATCATCGACGCCCGCGCCCGGCAGGTGGCGTCACTTCTGAAGGAACAGGCGCTCGAGCGCTGACTCGATCAGCACGCCCAGCAACGAATAGATCAGCGAGCCGATCAGCGCACTCCAAAAGCCGCTCACATGGAAGCCTTCCAGCACGCTGCCGGCGGCCCAGAACATGAGCGCGTTGATGACGAACAGAAACAAGCCGAGCGTGACGACGGTGACCGGCAGGGTCAGCACCACCAGGATCGGGCGCACGATGGTGTTCAACAGGCCGATCACCAATGCGGCGATCATCGCCGCGGTGAAGGTCCTGACTTCGACCCCGCTGTAGACATAAGCCACGAACAGCAGCGCGGTGGCGCTGAGCAGCCACTTGACGATGAGCTTGACCATGACGCCAGCATAGCACCGGCCCGCGCCACGCGGCGTTATTCAGCCGCCAGCACCAGCGCGTCTGGCGTTCCACCAGCCAGCCGCCAGCACGCCCGCGACCGCGGCGATATAGGTCGCCCACCGCGCAGCCGTGTGATCGAAGACCTCGTCCAGCAAGGGCTCGCCCACGATCATCCGGGCCGCGGTGAACGCCAGCACTGCCGCGCCGGCCTGGATGATGAGGGGGAATCGCTCGACCAGCTTGAGTACCACTGTGCTGCCGAACACGACGATGGGCACACTGACCAGCAAACCGATGACGACGAGGTCGAACGAACCGTGCGCCGCACCGGCCACGCCCAGCACGTTGTCGATCCCCATCAGCGCGTCGGCCACGATGATCGTTTTCATGGCGCTCCAGAACGTGGTGGCCACCGGGCCATGCGCTTCGTCGCCGGCCGGGTCGGCCAGCAATCGGTACGCGATCCACACCAGGCCGATGCCACCGACCAGCATCAGCCCGGGGATCTTCAGCAGCCAGACCACGCCGACGGTCATGGCCGAGCGGACCACGATGGCGCCCACGGTGCCCCAGACAATGGCTTTGCCTCGCAGTTGTTGCGGCAGGTTGCGTGCCGCCAGCGCGATCACGATGGCGTTGTCGCCCGCGAGAACCAGGTCGATCAGGATGATGGCCAGCAGCGCCGACCACCAGGCGGTGGAAAATAACTCCATGACGAATACTCCGTTCGGGTTCGATCAACAACCCGAGCCAGGAACAGTCGATGGAGTCGTGATTGCCGGGAATCACAAGCGCGCTTCGACTGAACCTGGATCAGGTTCGTGTCGAAGGTCTTGCTCGGCATGGAGTCATGCGGATTTGTGCCCAACAAGCCGGAAGATGAACTTCGTATTGACGACTTGCCGATACCTGGTGCTGCGGTGCCCGGCCTTCCGGAACGCCCTCCTGTGCTGCACCAAGCGGGAGCTACTCCCCTTCGCAAGGAAATTAGAGCACAGGCCGGAATTCGGGTGCAAGCCGGGCAGCTATCATCCACTTCGTTCGCAAGTGTTTTCATGGCGGCAATCCACATCACCGATATCGAAGCGGCCATCAACTTCTGGCGCGACAGGAAGCCGTCTCCCGACGGCGTGACCCTGGCGCCCGAGTTGCGTGACCTGGCCGAGCTTTATGCCTTGCTGGTCTTCCGGCACCAGGAGGAAGCGGACGAGCATGCCGTGGCGCCGGGCGCGTACGTCGCCTGGAAACAGTGGTACGACAGCACGCCCGACACGCCATGCATCGCGGTCTGTTCGACCAGCCAGGGCGACGACATCTGCAAGGGCTGCGGACGCAGCTTCGACGAAGTGCAGCGTTGGCTCGCCATGACGCCGGCCGAAAAACGCGGGACCTGGCGTCGCATCACTTTGCAAGGGGAGGCATGGCGTTTCAACAGGTACTCTGAACGGACCGGCGCGGGCCGCGCCGCGTCGGGCGATGCGTGATACGCCATGCTGCGACTGACCCGGGCTCCCAACATTGCGATTGCCGCGCTCTGGGTCGACTTCCTGCGCCAGGCCGGTATTGCGGCTTCCATGCAGCGCTATTACCTGGGCGCTGTCGCCGGCGAATTGCCGCCGGACCAATGCCTGCCGGAAGTCTGGCTGACCCACGACCATCAGGAAGCTGAAGCGCGAGCATTGCTGCGCGACCTGTCGCAGGTGCCCCAGCGGCGCTGGCTGTGCCGTTGCGGTGAGATGGTGGAGGGCGGTTTCGAGGAATGCTGGCGTTGCGGCCTGCCCATGCCGACCTGAGCGCTGTCGCCAGGCCGAAGTAGGCGGCGCGCTGCTATTTCCAGCGCAGCGGTTCGATCTGGATGCTGGTCCTGCCGTCGCCCAGCGTCAAGGCGCCTTCCTGCACCGTGGCTTGCAACTGCATGCTGCGTTGCGCCAGCGCCGCCAGGGCCTGCGACTCGATGGCCGGCACGCGGAACACGCTGAGGTTCTGCAGCCGCGACAACTTGCCCTGGATGCCGCGCCACCAGACCTCCGCGGCATGGTGGAAACAGTAGACGTGGACCTGGTCGGCCTTGCCGCAGGCCTTGGCCAGGGGTTTGTCCTCGGGCTGCCCGACCTCGATCCACAGGCGGATCCGGCCGGTGAAGTCACGCACTGCTACATCCGGGTCCTCGGGATTGGACAGCCCGGCGCCGAAGGCCAGCGTCGCGTCGCCGCCGCATTCGGTCTGGACGCGGTGGGCGTTGAGAGCGAGCGCGGCCAGCCGGATCATCATGCGCTCGTCGGTTTCGCTGGGATGCCGCGCCAGCGTGAGCGTGTGGTCGGCGTAATAGCCGTGGTCAATGTCGGCGATGGCAAGGCTCGCCTTGAAAATGGTCGACTTCAGGGCCAAGAGGACCGCCGCGCCAACAGGGACTCGAGCACGCCCATCCGCTACACCCGCCGCGCGAGTTCAGCCGCCTTGCCGATGTAGCTGGCTGGCGTCATGGCAAGCAGGCGCTCCCGCTCGGCGGGCGGAATGTCGAGCGAGCGGATCAGGCCGTGCAGGTCCTCCGCCCGCACGGTCCTGCCGCGCGTGGCTTCCTTGAGCTTCTCGTAGGCGCCCTGGACGCCGTAGCGCCGCATCACCGTCTGGATCGGTTCGGCCAGCACTTCCCAGGCCGAATCGAGATCGGCGGAGATGGCTTCCTGGTTGAGCTCGACCTTGGCCAGCCCGATGCCCAGCGAGTGATAAGCCAGCGCGGCATAACCGAGCGCCACCCCCATGTTGCGCAGCACCGTGGAATCGGTGAGGTCGCGCTGCCAGCGCGAGATCGGCAGCTTTTCCGACAGGTGGCGCAGCAGGGCGTTGGACAGCCCCAGGTTACCTTCGGCGTTCTCGAAGTCGATCGGGTTGACCTTGTGCGGCATGGTCGAGGAGCCCACCTCGCCCTCGCGCAAGCGCTGCTTGAAATAGCCCAGGCTGATGTAACCCCACATGTCCCGGCACCAGTCGATGAGGATGGTGTTGGCGCGGGCTACGGCATCGAACAGTTCGGCCATATAGTCGTGCGGCTCGATCTGGATGCTGTAGGGCTGAAAGATCAGGCCCAGGCCCAGCGGTTCCGGGCTTTCAACCACCTTGTGGCTGAAGCCCTCCCAGTCGAAGTCGGGCCAGGCCGCCAAATGGGCGTTGTAGTTGCCCACGGCACCATTCATTTTCGCGAGCAGGTTGACGGCGGCGATCTTCTCCCGCACAGCCACCAGCCGCACCACGACGTTGGCGATTTCCTTGCCCACCGTCGTTGGGCTGGCGGTCTGACCATGGGTCCGACTGAGCATGGCCACGTCGGCGTAGTCATGGGCCATCTGCCGCAACCGGGTCATCACGGCGTCGAGCGCGGGCAGAATCACCTGCGTGCGCGCTGCCTTCAGCTGTAGCGCGTGGCTGGTGTTGTTGATGTCCTCGCTGGTGCAGGCAAAGTGCACGAATTCGCTGGCCGCCTTCAGCTCGGGCCGGGCCTCGAACTTCGACTTGATCCAGTACTCCACCGCCTTGACATCATGGTTGGTGGTTTTCTCGATTTCCTTGATCGCCAGGCCGTCGGCCTCGGAGAAGTTCTTGACCAGGCCCAGCAGGTAGGTGCGCGCTCCCGGGCTGAGCGGCTTGAACTCGGCAAAACCGGCATCGCTCAGGGCAATGAACCAGCAGATTTCCACCTGCACGCGCTTGTGCATGTAGCCCTGCTCGCTCATCAACGGCCGCAGCGCAGCCAGCCGGCCGGCGTAACGCCCGTCCAGCGGAGATAACGCGGAAATCGGGGAAAGCGTCATGCCCGGGATTGTAGGCGTCGCTCCGCGCCTCAAGCGGCGCCAGCCCTGTCGTCGGGCTGCCACAGTCAAATTGCTGCGCTCGGAGAAAACCCGTGCCTGCAGCGCGCGGGGGTCCGGGCCGGACGAAGGCGCTCGGTAGAATGACCGGACCCGCGATAACTCGAACACCGCTACAGAGAGCTTTTCATGAAACTGATCGGATCCATCTCCAGCCCTTACGTGCGCAAGGTGCGCATCGTCATGGCAGAAAAGAAGCTGGACTACGAATTCGTCACCGAGGACGTGTGGGCCGCCGACAGCACCATCAGCCAGTCGAACCCGCTGGGCAAGGTCCCCTGCCTGGTCATGGAAGGCGCCGAGGCCCTGTTCGACTCGCGCGTGATCGTCGAATATCTGGACACGCTGTCGCCTGTGGGCAAACTGATTCCGGCCGTGGGCCGGGAGCGGGCCGAGGTCAAGACCTGGGAGGCCTTGGCCGACGGCGTGCTGGACGCATTGATCCTCGCGCGGCTGGAAGCCAATTGGCCGCACCGTCAGAAGGAGCAGCGCAGCCCGGCCTGGATCGACCGGCAGCTCGACAAGGTACGTGTCAGCCTCAAGGCCATGAGCCAGGGGTTGGGCGAAAAGCCCTACTGCGCCGGCATCTACCTCAGCCTCGCCGACATTGCCGTGGGCTGCGCGTTGGGTTACCTGGATTTTCGCTTTGCCGAAATCGACTGGCGCGGCAGCTACCCCAACCTGGCCAAGCTGCAGGACAAGCTGATGCAGCGCCAGAGCTTTGGCGAAACCCGGCCGGCCTGAACCCGACTCGAATCCGTGGCATGGGCCAACAACGCAGGTGCCCTGCGCTGTTGGCCTGGAATAAAAATGCTGCGAAGCGCCCCGAAGCGAAAGAGGGAGGGAGGGAGGAGGAGAAGAGACGCTTCAGGATTGCAACCGGGCTGACTGCTCCGGGAAGGCTTCGCAGCAATAACCTAATTGTTCGGACAGTCGTTCACTGTGCATGGATAGAGTGAGGACGACGCGAGCGGTTCCGGTGTTGGGGCTGCGGCGAAGTAAATTTTTGTGAACGCGCGGGCCCGGCGGCCGGCGACGCTACTTGCCGGCCAGCTGCTTCTCGATGTCCTTGGTCAGGGTTGAGCTGTCGGGCCCCGTCAGGCTGGTGTAGCTGGTGACCACGGAACCGTCACGGGCGATCAGGTACTTGTGAAAATTCCACAGCGGCTGGCGGCCGGTGGCTTGCGCAAGCTGCCGGAACAGCGGATTGGCCTGCGGTCCGCGCACGCTGCTCTTGGTGAACATCGGAAACTTCACGCCGTAGGTGTTTTCGCAGAAGTCCGCGATTTGCCGGTTGTCCCCCGTTTCCTGCGCGAAGTCATTGGAAGGAAAGCCCAGGACGACCAGTCCGCGCTCCCGGTAGCGGGCGTACAGCGCTTCCAGGCCCTTGTATTGCGGCGTGAAGGTGCAGTAACTGGCGGTGTTGACCACCAGCACAACCTTGCCGCTGTACTGGCACAGCGACTGGGGCGTTTCGTCCTGCAGCCGGGCGAACACATGATTCAAGGTGGCGGGGCAAGCCGCCGTCTCGGCGGCCTGGGCGGGGGCCGGAGCGTTGAGCCAAACCAGCGCGATCCCCATTGCGGCGATTCGGATCGTTTTCAGCATGGTCACCACCTTCACTCAGCCAGCGCCCTCGCGGGTTAGCAGACCCATTGTCAATGGCTTTTCAAGGCCCCGCATAAAATAGGGACTCGCGTTAGAAAGATGCCCATGCTCTATCCCGAACTGTTCAAGCAACTCGAGTCCGTCCGTTGGGACATGGACAAGGATATTCCCTGGGCTTCGTTCGACGCCAGCAAACTGTCGGACGAGCAGGCCCAGACCATCAAGATGAATGCGATCACCGAGTGGTCGGCATTGCCGGCCACCGAGATGTTCCTGCGCGACAACAAGGACGACAGCGATTTCTCGGCTTTCATGTCGATCTGGTTCTTCGAGGAGCAGAAGCACTCGCTGGTGCTCATGGAATACCTCAGGCGGTTCCGCCCGGAACTGGCGCCCACCGAGCAGGAACTGCACGAAGTGCGGTTCGAGTTCGAGCCGGCGCCCGCCCTGGAAACCCTCATGCTTCACTTCTGTGGCGAAATCCGCCTGAACCACTGGTACCGACGAGCCAGCGAGTGGCACACCGAACCGGTCATCAAGCACATCTACACCCGGCTGTCGCAGGACGAGGCGCGCCATGGCGGGGCCTACCTGCGCTACATGAAGCGCGCCATCAACAAGTTCGGCAACGAAGCCAAGGCGGCATTCGCGAAGGTGGGGGTGCTGATGGCCAGTGCCCGCCGCACGGCCCAGGCGCTGCATCCCACCAACCTGCACGTCAACAAGAGCCTGTTCCCGCGCGACACCATCCAGTCGCGGCTGCCCAACCCGGAGTGGCTGGAGCACTGGCTGGACAAGCAGATCAAGTTCGACACCGTGTGGGAAAGCAAGGTGGTGGAGCGGATCCTGCACAACATGAGCCTGTTGCTGGACCGGAGCTTCAAGAGCGTGCAGGAGCTCAACCGCTACCGCAAGGAAGTCGCGGCCGCCATGGCCGCCATGGCCGCTGCGGCCGAGGCGGCAGCCCCGGTCGTCGGCGCGGCGTGAACCCGGAGTTTCTCGGCAAGATCGTGCTGCGGGCGCAGGCCGCCGCACGGGCGGCCGCCCTGCCCCAGCCGGTCGTTTTCACCAACGGCGTGTTCGACGTGCTGCACCGCGGCCACGTGGTGTACCTGGCGCGGGCGCGCGAGCTGGGAGCGAGCCTGGTGGTGGCTCTCAACACCGATGCGTCGGCGCGGCGTCTGGGCAAAGGCCCTGATCGTCCTTTGAACAACGAGCAGGATCGCGCTGCCGTGGTGGCCGCGCTGCAATCGGTCAGCCTGGTCACCTGGTTCGACGAGGACACGCCGCTGCAGCTCATCGCCGAACTCAGGCCCACCGTCCTGGTCAAGGGCGGCGATTACGACATGAGCCGGCTGGCCGAAACCGCCCTGGTGCAGAGCTATGGCGGCCGGGCGCTCGCCATCCCTTTCGTCCAGGGCTATTCGACGACCGAGCTGGTGCGCCGCATCCGCGCGCAGTCCCATCCTGCGCCCTAGCGCCGGGCGTCTTGTGGGGTCTGTGCCCGATCCGGCGCCAGCAGGCCGCTCATCCAGCCGCACAGTGCGCCGGAGAGCGTACCGGTCAGGTGCGCTGCAAAGATGACGTTGAAGCCCCAACTGGGGTCGAACGCCACTGGCTGCGACCAGCCGCGTTCAGCCAGCAGCTTCAGGCCCAGGGCGCCGAACAACACCAAAGACATGGGTTTGAGCGCCGGCCGGCGCATTACGTGCAGGCCCAGAACCGCGGCAGCCGCGTGGATGGGTCCACCCAGCCCGGCATAGTTGGTGACTTCCGGCCACAGCAGCAACCCCAGCGTGGACAAGGGCCAGGCCAACGCGAGCGCGCCTGCCGCGGCCGGCCCCAGGCCCAGTGCGGCGCCCAGCACGGCCAATGCCGTCAGCGCCAGCAAGTTACCCGCCAGGCTGCCACCCGAGGTATGGACCCAGGCCGAGGTCCAAAGGGTCCACGGCCGGCTGACCCAATGATGGGCGTCCCAGACCAGAGGGTGACCCGTGAGATCGTGCACCGGCGACACCAGGCCCGATGCCCAGGCCACCGCCAGGCTGCCGCCGCCCAGCACGCCACAGACCGCCAGCCACGCTCTCAAACGGAACTGCCTTTCTCGTCGGCTGGTCCCGACCGAAACGATGCCAGCGCCCTCAGGAGAACACCGCCGCCCACAGTCCCAGCACCGCCGTCCGCTTCGCCTCCAGGGCCGCCGGCGGCATTTGAGTCGGCTCTTCGTTGAGCCGGGCCTGGTGCTGGACGCCGCGCAGCTTGCGATAGGCATCGGCGGCGCCACGCCCGACCCCAGGCCCCAGCAGTCCGGCCTCCTCGGCTCGCAGCAGCAGCGCGATATTGCCGACATTGGGGATCAGTTCCCGATGCTGGCCGGCTTGCGAAAGCACCAGGAACTGCACCGCGAACTCGGCATCCACCATCCCGCCCGCGCTGTGCTTGACGTCGAACCGATCGGGCTTGACCGGGTGCGCCGCCCGCACTTTCTCGCGCATCTCCATGATCTCTGCGCGCAGGGCCGCGACGTCGCGCGGGGCGGTGATCACGGCTTCGCGCACGGCATCGAAACGCTCGCGCAGGCCGCGCCCGACGGCGGGCGGCGCGGCAGCAGGTCCGGCCGCAGGCGCCAGCATGTCTTCTTCGCCCAGCACGAAGCGCGCCCGGGTCATGGCCTGGTGTTCCCAGGTCCAGGCGGTGTTGCTGCCACGCCGCTGCTGGTAGTTGGCGTACGCCTCGAACGTGGTGATCAGCAGCCCGGAGTTGCCGTTGGGCCGCAGCGCGGTGTCGATCTCGAACAGATCGCCCTCGGCGGTCTTGGTGGTCAGCCAGTTGATCAGCTTGCGGATGAAGGCGGCGTAGGCTTCCGGCGCCCGCTCGTCCTCGTCCTCGTACACGAAAACAATGTCCAGGTCGCTGCCATAGCCCAGCTCCTTGCCGCCGAGCTTGCCGTAGCCGATGATCGCGAACCGCGGCGTTTCGCGGTGCCGCGTCTTCAGGCGCTGCCAGCACCAGCGCGCCGTGACTCGCAGTACCGAATCCGCCAGCGCGCTCAGTTCGTCGGCTACCTGCTCCACGCTGAGCTTCCCTTCCACGTCGCGCGCCAGCGTGCGGAACACTTCGGCATGGTGGGCGCGGCGCAGCAGGTTCAGCAGCGCCTCGTCGTCGTCCTCGCCGGTGATCTGCAGCGAGCGGCGCCGCTGTTCGAGTTCGCTCTCGAATTCGGGCGCGCTGAAGCGCTCGGATACCAGCTGGTCGCTGGCCAGCTCGTCGATCACACCCGGGTGTTGCAGCAGGTACCGCGCCGGCCAGCGCGCCGCGCCCAGCAGGCGCAACAGGCGCTCGTGCACGCCCGGCCGCTCCAGCAGCAGAGCCAGGTAGCTTTCCCGGCGGAGCAGCGGCTCGATCCAGTCGGCCATGCGCAGCGCCGCTTCTTCACTCACGCGCCCCTCGTTCAGCCACTGGGCGGTACGCGCCACCAGCCGCGAGAGGCGGGCCCTGGCGTCATCGCGCAATGCCATCACGCGCGGATGGCGCTGCCACAGCGCCACCCGTTCGCGCAACTGCGCCGGCAGCTGTTCCAGCAATTCGTCCAGGTCGGGCGCCGGTCCCTTTGCCGCCTGCGGTCCGCCGCAACCCTTGCACTCGGGCGCGGCACCGCCAAGCAGGCGGTCGAATTCCTGCGCCACCAGCTCGCGGTGCGTGTCCAGTTGGTGCAGGAACGGACAGCAGTTGGCGTAGCCCATGGTCCGGGCGATCCAGGTCAGATCGCCGTCGTCGTCCTGGCTGCGGCACATCGGCAGCACGTGGGTCTGCTGGTCGTCGAGGTACTGGATGCGGTGCTCGACCCGGCGCAGGAACTCATAAGCGCGCGCCAGGGCGTCGGCTGTGGCCTGGGGCATCAGCCCGGCTGCGGCGACGCGCTGCAGCGCCTGCAAGGTGGGCCGGGTGCGCAACTCCGGGAACTGGCCGCCGCGCACCACCTGCAGCAGCTGCACGGTGAACTCGATCTCGCGGATGCCGCCGCGCGACAGCTTGACGTCATTGGCTCGCTCCGGCCGGCCGGCACTGCGCTTGGCCGCATGCTCGCGGATCTGCTTGTGCAGCACCCGTAGCGAATCGAACACGTTGTAGTCGAGGTAGCGGCGAAAGACAAACGGGAGCACACCGGTGCGCAGCGCCTGCACCGAACCGCTTTCGACGCAGGCGCGCGGCGCCACCACCCGGCTCTTGAGCCAGGCAAAGCGCTCCCATTCGCGCCCCTGCACCTGGAAGTAGTCTTCCAGCGCGCCCAGCGAAACGGCGGGCGGCCCCGAGTTGCCGTTCGGGCGCAAGGCCAGATCGACCCGGAACACGAAGCCGTGCTCGGTCGGGGTGCCGATCAGGCCATACATCATCTTGACGGCCTGGGTGAAATATTCGTGGTTGGAGATGCGCCCGCGGCCGCTGTCCACGCCCTCGGTCTCGCCATCCTGGTCGTAGACATAGATCAGGTCGATGTCGCTGGAGACGTTCAGTTCGCGCGCCCCCAGTTTGCCCATGCCCACCACCCACAATTCGGCCCGCTGTCCTGGCGCTCCGGACGGGGCGCCGTGCAGGGCGTCCAGCTCGCGCAGGGCCTCGCGGCAGGCGACGTCCAGCGCGAATTCCGCCAGTTCCGTCATGGCGGCGGTGACCAGGCCCAGCGGCGCGCCCTGGTCGCAATCCAGACCGATGAGGCGTTCCAGGACGAGCTGGCGCATGATCCGCAGCGCCGTGCCGGTATCGTTGCCGCTGTCACGCAAGGTGTCGTAGGCCGCGGCCATCGTCGCGCGGGTCGGCGGCCCGGGCGGCAGCGATGCGAGCTCCATGGCGTAACGGCGGCGCAGACGCTGCGCGAAGCGCGAATAGGACGACAACGGGAGGTCGGGTTCGGCCTTGGCGGTCAACACGGTGGACGGGTCGTTGTCCGACACGGAAGCGGTGCCACACACTGAACCGGGGCCACCGTCGGGGGTCATAATTCCTGTCACATCGATGTTTTCATGAACGATTCGCCGCCGTCTCCGTCACGCCCGCTGAAAGCTTACGCCGCTGTCGCGAAATGGTCTTTGTGGCTGCTCCTGGTGGCCTGGCTGGTGCTGGTGCTGGCCTGGGGAGCGCTCAATGGCTGGATTGTGCCGCGAATCGGTGAGCTTCGCCCCGACCTGGAAATCGAAGCCGGACGCGTGCTGGGGGTACCGGTGCGTATCGGCAGCATCAGCGCGCGCAGCGAGGGCCTGTTCCCGTCTTTCGATCTGCAGGACGTGGTGTTGCTGGACCCGCAAGGGCGTCCCGCCCTGCGCCTGCCGCGCGTGCTGGCGGCGCTGTCCCCGCGGTCGCTCTGGAACCTTGGATTCGAACAGCTGTACATCGACAGCCCCGAACTCGACGTCCGGCGCGCCGTCGACGGCCGCGTGTTCATCGCCGGACTGGACTTTTCCGGTGCCAGCGGCAACGGCCGGGCGGCCGACTGGTTCTTTCGCCAGACCGAATTCGTCATTCGCAACGGCACGGTGCGCTGGACCGACGAGATGCGGGGCGCCCCGCCGCTCGCCCTGAACCAGGTCGAGTTCGTGATGCGCAACAGCATCCGCCGGCACGCCCTGCGGCTGGATGCCACGCCGCCGGCGGAGTGGGGCGATCGCTTCACCCTGCGGGGCCTGTTCCGCCAGCCGCTGCTCACCGTGCACGACGGTCGCTGGCAGGATTGGGACGGCCAGCTGCATGGCGACTTTTCCCGCGTCGACGTTTCACAGCTGCGGCGTTACGCGAACCTGGGCGTGGAGGTCAGCGAAGGGCACGGCGCCCTGCGTGCCTGGGCCGACATCGAGCACGGGCAACTGGCCGGCGGCGTCGCCGATGTCATGCTGGCCGATGTGAGCACCACACTGGGGCCGCAACTGACGCCGCTGGCGCTGCAATCCATTTCCGGGCGCATCGGCGGCAGGCTGCTGGCCCACGGCTTCGAAGTCCAGACCCAGGGGCTGCAGTTCGAAACCCGCGAAGGCCAGCTCTGGCCGGGCGGCAACCTGTCCGTGCTGTGGACCGATGCGCAAGGGCGCCAGCCGGCGCAGGGCGAGATGCGCGCCGACAAACTCGACCTCTTCGCGCTGAGCCAGATCGCGACGCGCCTGCCGCTGGGAGATGCGGCCCATGCGGCGCTGGCCGCGTATGCCCCCAAGGGCCTGGTGGAAACCGTCCAAGCAAAGTGGCAGGGGCCGCTGGACGCTTTGCAGCAATACGAGGCGAAGGGGCGAGCCGTGGGACTGGAGCTGGCGGCGCGGGCGTCCGCTACGCTGCCGGGCCAACCCGCTCATGCCGGCACGCCGGGCATTCGCGCCGCAGCGATCGATTTCGACCTGAGCCAGGCGGGCGGCAAGGCCAGACTGAGCGTGCATGACGGCGCCATTGACGTGCCGGGCGTTTTCGAAGACCCGGTCATCCGCATCGGCGAACTCTCGGCCGACCTGCAATGGCAGGTCGACGGCCAAGCCATCGCCGTGACGGTAAGCAACCTCAAATTCAGCAATGCGGATGCCCAGGGCGAAGGCAAGGCCAGCTGGCGCACGGGCGCGGCGCCGGCCCGCTTTCCCGGCGTGCTGGACCTGCAGGCGAGCATCAGCCGCGCCGACGGCAGCAAGGTGTATCGCTATCTGCCCCTGGGCGTCCCGAAGGCGGCGCGCGATTATGTGCGCGACTCGGTGGTGCAGGGAGCGGCGACAAGTGCCAAGTTCCGGGTCAAGGGCGATCTGCACGACTTCCCGTTCAAGGAGCCCCGGCTCGGTGAATTCCGCGTCACCGCCGACGTACGCGACGTCACCCTGGCTTTCGTGCCGCGCAGCGTCACCCGGGGCACCGTCAGCTGGCCGGCGCTGACCCAGCTGAGCGGTGAACTGGTGTTCGAGCGCAACGGCATGCAGGTCAAGGGCGCGGTCGGCCGGTTCAGCGGCGCGCCCGCGCTCCAGGTCAGGGCGGAAGCCCAGATTCCGGACTTCCGAAGCACCGTGGTGGCGGTCACGGGCGAGGTGCACGGCGCGCTGGCCCAGGCCCTCGAGATCGTCAACAACTCGCCGGTCTCGGCCATGACCGGAAACGCGCTGGCCAGGGCCAGCGGCACCGGCGATGCCAACGTTCGATTGAAGCTGACACTGCCCATCGCCAGCATCGACCATTCGAAGGTACAAGGCAGCGTGACCCTGTCCGGGAACGACATCCAGATCACACCCGACAGCCCGCTGCTGGCGCGCTCGCGCGGCGTCGTCAATTTCACCGAAAGCGGGTTTGCGCTCGTGGGAACGCAGGCGCGCGCGCTGGGCGGCGACGTGCGCGTGGAAGGCGGCAGCCGGGGCGTGGCTTCGATCCCGCTGCCGCCGGGCTCGGACGCCACCATCCTGCTGCGCGCGCAGGGCATGGCCACAGCCGAAGGACTGCGCCAGGCCAAGGAACTGGGGTTCGTGTCGCGACTGGCCAGGGATGCGAGCGGCGGCGCCGCCTACAGCCTCGCCATCGCGTTTCGTCGCGGCGTGCCCGAGATCACCGTGACCAGCAACCTGCAGGGCCTGGCGCTGAATCTGCCGGTACCGCTGGCCAAGCCGGCCGACCAGGTGCTGGCGCTACGTTACGAGAACGTGCTGATGCGGGACCCGGGGCCGACCGCCCCCGGAACGCCGTCGCGATTGCAGGATCGGCTCACCGCGGAAATCGGCCGCCTGGCTTCCATCGTTTATGTGCGGGATGTCTCCGGCACGGAGCCGCGCGTCATGCGCGGCAGTATCGCGGTCGGCCTGGCGCCCGGCGAATCGGCACAGCTGCCCGACCAGGGCGTGATGGCGAACATCAACCTCACCGGCGTCAATCTCGACGCCTGGGAAGACGTGTTGGGCCGCGCTGCCGGCGCGGGAGTGGGCGGCGCATCGCCCCTGCTCGCCCCAACCGGCAGCGCCTCGGTGGGCTACGTGCCCAACGTCATCGCCGTCCGCGCCCGGGAATTGACCATGGCGGGCCGGACCTTGCACAACGTGGTGGTCGGCGGCTCGCGCGACGGGGCGGTCTGGCGTGGCAACGTCGACGCCAACGAACTCAATGGCTTCGTCGAGTACCGGCAGCCTTCGGGCTCCGGTGGCGGCCGGTTGTATGCCCGGCTGGCCCGCCTCTCGATTGCGGCTGCTGCGGCAACCGACGTGGAAAACCTGTTGGACGAGCAGCCCGATAACCTGCCGGCGCTGGACATCGTGGTGGACGATTTCGATCTGCGCGGCAAGAAGCTCGGACACCTGGAGATCGACGCTGTGAATCGGGGCGCAAGCACGGTGGCACGGGAGGGCGGAGTTCGGGAATGGCGCTTGAACAAGCTGAACCTCAGCACACCCGAGGCCGTGTTCAATGCCACGGGCAACTGGGCCGCTCTGAATGCCCAGCCGGTCCCGCCTGGCGGCCCCAGGCCGGGCCCGCGTGCACCGGCCGAGCGCCGGCGCACGGTGATGAACTTCAAGCTGGACATCGCCGACTCCGGGCAGCTGCTGGGCCGTTTCGGCATGAAGGATGTGGTGCGGCGCGGCAGAGGCCGCATGGAAGGGCAGGTGGCGTGGCTGGGTTCGCCCATCTCGCTCGACTATCCTTCGCTGACCGGAAATTTCTTCATCAATGTCGAAGCCGGGCAATTCCTCAAGGCCGACCCCGGACTGGCCAAGCTGCTCGGCGTGTTGAGCCTGCAATCGCTGCCGCGGCGGCTGGCGCTGGATTTCCGCGACGTTTTCACCGATGGGTTCGGCTTTGATTTCGTGCGCGGCGACATTACCATCCAGCAGGGCATAGCTGCGACCAACAATCTGCAGATGAAGGGTGTGAACGCCGCCGTGCTGATGGAGGGCAGTGCCGACATCGCCAAGGAGACGCAGGACATCAAGGTGGTGGTGATTCCCGAGATCAACGCCGGCACCGCGTCGCTGGTCGCGACCATGATCAACCCGGCCATCGGCCTGGGAAGTTTCCTGGCCCAGATATTCCTGCGCCAGCCGCTGATGCGGGCCGCCACCCAGGAGTTCCACATCGACGGCACCTGGGCCGATCCGCGCGTCACCCGCATCAACCGCACGCTGCCGACCGGCCAGGGCCGGCCCGACACCGAAGGCCGTGCGGACAGCGTGCGCCAGAAACCGACAGGGAGCAACTGAAATGAAAGTGGCGGCGATCCAGATGGTATCCGGCGTTTCGGTCCAGGCCAACCTCGACAGCGCGCGGGTCCTGCTCGAGGAAGCGGCGCAGGCCGGCGCCCAGCTGGCCGCACTGCCGGAGTATTTCTGCCTGATGGGCCAGCGCGACGGCGACAAGCTGGCCGTGCGCGAGCCCTTCGGCAAGGGGCCGATCCAGGACTTCCTGGCCCGGGCCGCGCGCGAGTGCGGGCTCTGGGTCGTTGGCGGCACCCTGCCGCTGGTCGCCGGGGACGACGGTCATGTGCGCAACACTTCCCTGGTGTTTTCTCCCACCGGCGAGCGGATGGCCCGCTACGACAAGATCCATTTGTTCAAGTTCGACAACGGGCGCGAACGCTACGACGAATCCCGCGTCATCGAAAGCGGCGGCGATGCGGTGGTGCTGGCGTTGCGCGACCGCGACGGGCATGACTGGCGCATCGGCCTGAGCGTGTGCTACGACCTGCGTTTCCCGGAGCTGTACCGGGCGCTGCAGGCCGACGTGCTGCTGGCGCCCAGCGCCTTCACCTATGTCACAGGTCAGGCGCATTGGGAACTGCTGCTGCGTGCGCGCGCCGTCGAGAACCTGGCCTACGTGATCGCGCCGGCCCAGGGCGGCGTCCACGAGAACGGCCGGCGCACCTGGGGGCACACCATGGTGGTCGACCCATGGGGCAATGTCCTGGCGCAGCGCGATCAGGGGCCGGGCCTGGTCGTGGCCGAGCTGGATCCCGAGCGCCAGGCCCGGCTGCGCGAGCAGCTGCCCGCACTGGAGCACCGCGTGCTATGAGCGCTGCCGATCCGGCGCCGTCTTTTTTCACTCTCTTCCGGCCCCGCCCCGGTTCCGCGCAGCTGCGTTGGTCGTTGTGGGCGGTGCTGATCGCACTGGTTGCTGCATTGCTGGTGACCCTGGTGTGGCTGGCCGGGCGCTACGAGGCCAGCCAGGTGCAAAGCAAGCTGGAGCGCGACACGGCCGACGCCCTCACTGACATTCGCGCGGGGCTCACGCGCAACGTGCAAAGCCTGCAGGCCCTGCAGTCCCAGCACCCGCCAGCCGCGGTCTGGAAAAGCGAGGCGGCCGGGCTGTTGCGCGAGCACCGCGAGTGGCTGCGCATCGAATGGCGCGACAGCACCTTGGCTACCGTCGCCTTCGTGGACACGCCGTTTCGCGCGCCACCGTTCGTCCGGCTGGGCCGCGGCAATGCGCAAGCCGACGTGGCGCTGGCGTGCGCCAACGCGCGCCGCGTGAGCGGCCCGGCTTATTCCGGCAGCTATTTCCTGCCGCAGCTCGATGGCCTGGGCCTGGAGGTGATGGAGCTGTGCCTGCCCCAGGTAACGGCCGGGCACCTCACGGGCTACATGATCGCCACCTATTCGCTCAGCGAGATTCTGGCCGGGTTGGTGGGTCCCCAGCTCAGGCGCAGCCAGGAGGTGGCCTTCACGGAAGCCGACGGGACCCGGCTGGCAGTGCACGGTTCGGTGCGGCGCGGCAGCCGCGTGTTCACTGCGCAGCAGCTGCTGGACCTGCCGGGCAGCACCATGGTGCTGCGGACGGACAGCTGGCGCGGCGCCCCCGACCTGTTCCCCAACGTGCTCACCGCGCTCGTCACGGCCATGTCGATCGCGCTGGTGGCGGTGCTGGTGCTGCTGGGCAAGGACATGCGGCTGCGGCTGCGTGCCGAGCAGGATCTGGCCGACGCGCTTGCCTTTCGCAAGGCCATGGAAGATTCGCTCGTGACCGGCCTGCGCGCGCGCGACCTGCGCGGGCACATCACCTATGTGAATCCGGCCTTCTGCCAGATGGTGGGCTTCACCGCGGAAGAGCTGTTGGGGCATGCGACGCCGGCGCCGTACTGGCCCCCCGAACTGGCGGACCAGTACCACACACGCCAGCAGATTCGCCTGACCGGCCAGCTGGCCCCGCCGCGCGAGGGCTACGAGTCGGTGTTCATGCGCAAGGACGGCTCGCGTTTCCCGGTGCTCATCATCGAAGCGCCGCTGATCAACGCGCACGGCATGCAGACCGGTTGGATGAGCGCCTTCCTGGACATCAGCGAGCAACGCCGGGTGGAGGAGCTGTCGCGCGCCAGCCAGGAAAGGCTGCAGGCCACGGCGCGGCTGGCCACGGTGGGCGAAATGGCCTCGCTCCTGAGCCATGAGCTGAACCAGCCGCTGGCGGCGATCTCCAGCTACGCCAGCGGTTCCATCAACCTGCTGAAGGCCAAGGCAGCTGCCGGCGTCGGCGCGGACGCGGACCGAACCGATCCTTTGGCCGACATCGAGGTGGCGATGCGTCGCATTGCCGAGCAAGCCGAGCGAGCCGGCAAGGTCATCAAGAGCGTGCACGACTTCGTGCGCCGCCGCGACAAGGACCGCGAGCCGGTCACCCCGCAGGTCCTGCTGGACGCGATCATGCCGCTGGTGAGCCTGCAGGCCCGCAAGCTCGGCGTCCGGGTGCAGGTCAAGCTGAAGCCCGGGCTGCCGTCCGTCCTGTGCGACCGGACGATGGTCGAGCAGGTCCTGCTCAATCTGGCGCGCAACGCCATGCAGGCCATGGACCAGGCGCAGGTGCCCGATCCATCGCTGGTGATCGAGGTGCGCAAGGCGGCACCCGTCAGCCCGTCGGAAGGCGCCAAGGGATGGCTGGAATTTTCGGTGACCGATGTCGGCCCCGGCATTCCCGAACCGATTCAGGAACGGCTGTTCACACCTTTCTTCACCACCAAATCCGAAGGCATGGGGCTGGGCTTGAGCCTGTGCCGGACGGTGGTCGAGCAGCACGGCGGTTTCCTCGGATTCGAGCCGCACCGACCCCAAGGCACGATCTTCCGGTTTACCCTGCCGGCGGCGACCACGATGGCCGCCGTCCCCGCCTGATGCAGCCATCACTCAACGCCACCGTGTTCATCGTCGACGACGACGCCAGCGTGCGCGAGGCACTGGCCTGGCTGTTGCGTTCGCGCCATCTGCTGGGCGAAGGCTACCCGGGCGCCGAGGAATTCGAAGCGATGCTTCAGGCCGGCTGGACTCCGACCCAGCCGTGCTGCCTGCTGCTGGACGTGCGAATGCCGGGCATGAGCGGGCTGGCCCTCTTCGACAAACTGGTCGAGCGTGGCCTGGTCGAGGTGATGCCGGTGATCTTCCTGAGCGGCCATGCGGACGTGCCCACGGCTGTGAGCATGGTCAAGCGCGGCGCCTTCGACTTCTGCGAAAAGCCGTTCTCCGACAATGCCCTGGTCGACCGGGTAGAGCAGGCGATCGGGCGTTCGCAGGAGGTGCTGGCGGCCCGGCGCGAGCAGAGGCTGCTGCAGGCACGCCTGACGGAGCTGACCGAGCGCGAGCGCGACGTGATGCGCCTGGTGGTGGAGGGCCTGCCGAACAAGCTGATCGCCGATCAGCTCGATATCAGCGTGCGCACGGTGGAAGTGCACCGCGCCCGCGTGTTCGACAAGATGGAAGTCAAGTCCGCGGTCGAGCTGGCCAACATGCTGCGCGGGCTCTGATTTTTCTCAGGATTCGGGCTCGTCGCGCCCCAGTTCGCCTTTGTCGCGGCCCGAGAACATCGTCCACCAGACGATCAGCAGCAACAGCACCAGCGCGAGCAGCGCTTCGAGCAGAATGATCAGCATGAACCGGTTCCTTCGATTGTGGCGCGGCGGGGTGCGGGCTTTCCTGTGCGCCATTGTAGGAACACTGGCGGCCTGCGGCAGCGTGCCCTTGCCGCCGGCCGATGGCGTGCGGCCGCCGGCTGCGGTGCCACCGGGTGACTATCCACCGCTGCCGCCAGCGCTGACCCAGGGCAAGAGCCGCTGGCGGCCGGTGCGCTGGGACGAACTGCCGGGCTTCGCGCAGGACCCGCTGCACGAAGCCTGGAATGCATGGCTCAGGAGCTGCGAGCGCCCGGGTCCGACGTTCGCCGCGCTGTGCCCCGAGGTGCGGCTGCTCGCGATCGGTTCGGCCGACGAGCAGCGTGCCTGGATGATGCAGCGGCTGCAGCCGTACCGGTTGGAGCCCTTGCAAGGTCCCGCCGAGGGCTTGCTGACCGGCTACTACGAGCCCATGCTCGAGGCCAGCCGCCTGCCGACGGCGCGGTATGGGGTTCCCCTGTACCGTCCGCCCGCGACGCTGGGCGGGCGGCGGCCCTGGTACAGCCGGCAGGAGATCGACACGCTGCCCGAGGCGCGGGCTGCGCTGAGGGGCCGCGAGATCGCTTACCTGGCCGATCCCCTGGATGCACTGGTGCTGCAGATCCAGGGCTCGGGCCGGCTGCGCATCACCGAACCGGACGGCAGCCAGCGGGTGGTCAGGCTGGCGTTCGCCGGATCCAACGACCAGCCTTACCGCAGTGTCGGCAACTGGCTGCTGCAGCAAGGGGCCCTGCGCGACGCATCCTGGCCCGGTATCAAGGCCTGGGCCGCACAGAATCCGCAGCGGGTCAACGAAATGTTGTGGAGCAACCCACGCACGGTATTTTTCCGCGAAGAGTCCTTGTCCGAACTGGACGCTGCCTTCGGGCCGCGCGGCGCGCAGGGCGTGGCGCTGACGCCGGGCCGCTCCATTGCTGTGGACAAGGACTGCATCCCCTACGGGACACCGGTGTGGCTGGCCTCCAGCGGGCCGGTGGTCGAGTTGCAGCGGCTGGTGCTGGCCCAGGACACCGGCAACGCCATCGTCGGCGTCCTGCGGGCGGACTATTTCACCGGCTGGGGCCCTGACGCCGGCGAACTCGCCGGGCGGCTCAAGCAGCCGTTGCGCTTGTGGGTGCTGTGGCCCAAATGAGTCCGGCCGCGGCCCACAAAGCGCGGCTCTCCCCGCACAATGGCCGCAGTGATTGTTCGAGGAACCACGATGGGAAAGCTTCTGTTAACCGGGCTGCTGGCCGGCGCGGCCCTGTGCGGCTGCACGTCGATCGGTCCGTCCGCCCCGGCGCCGGCCGCAACGGCCCGTCCCTTGCCCCATTACCGCTGCGACCACGACATCGAATTCACTGTGCGGTTCGGGGACGACACGGCCACGGTCGATGCCGGCTCCCGAGGCAGCGAGCTGTTGTTGCGTGACGCGGGTGGCCTCACGCCGCAGCAGACCGTCTACAGCAACCAGCAGCTGCGTGCCGAATTCGGCCTGGGCGCGAGCGGCCGCGAGGCCATCCTGCACTATCTGTCGCCGCCCCTGGTGGCGCATTGCCAGCGTGACGAGGCTCGGTAGCGGGCCCGGCGCAGTCAAGCGGCCCAGGGTGATCCGCTGCCGGTCCTGGAACTTTCTCATCCTGTCGCCATCCGGGCAGCCCGGACAAGACACATCAGGGCGACAGGCATACACTTTGCAGTCCGTTCGCGGCCTGCGCCCCACAGCGGCGCGCGCCTGACTGCCCGGCCCGAAACGGCCGCCGTTCCGCAAGATCTGGAGACAAGACGTCGATGAACGCCCCCTTACCCGAACACATCCGCAAGGCCCTCGAAACCGTCACCCTGGACGACAAGTATTCGCTCGACTACGGGCGCGCCTTCATGAGCGGCGTCCAGGCGCTGGTGAAATTGCCCATGCTCCAGCGCTTGCGCGACGCGCAGGCCGGCAAGAACACGGCGGGCTTCATCAGCGGCTACCGCGGCTCGCCGCTGGGCGGCTACGACCAGGCGTTGTGGAAGGCGGACCCCTACCTCAAGGCGCAGAACATCGTGTTCCAGCCGGGCGTCAACGAGGAACTGGCGGCCACGGCCCTGTGGGGCACCCAGCAGCTGGGTTTCGCGCCGGCAGGCACGCAGAAATTCGACGGGGTTTTTGGCATCTGGTACGGCAAGGGCCCGGGCGTGGACCGCAGTTCCGACGCCTTCAAGCATGCGAATCTGGCGGGCACGACGCCGTGGGGCGGCGTCATCGCGGTGGCCGGCGACGATCACGTCGCCAAGAGTTCCACCGCGGCGCACCAGAGCGATCACATCTTCAAAGCCTGTGGCCTGCCGGTGTTCTTCCCGGCTTCGGTGCAGGAAATCCTGGATCTTGGCATCCATGCATTCGCGCTGAGCCGCTACGCGGGTGTCTGGGCCGGCATGAAGACGATCCAGGAGATCGTCGAGTCCAGCGCCACGGCGATGATCGACCCGGAGCGCGTGGACGTGCGCATTCCCATCGACTTCGAGATGCCCCCCGGCGGGCTGCACATCCGATGGCCCGACGGGCCGCTGGAGCAGGAGGCGCGTCTGTTCGACTACAAGTGGTACGCGGCCCTGGCCTATATCCGTGCCAACCGGCTGAACTACAACGTGCTCGAAGGGCCGAACGACCGCTTCGGGCTGATCGCCAGCGGCAAGGCGTACAACGATACGCGGCAGGCGCTGCTGGACCTGGGCCTCGACGACGCGACCTGCCGCCAGCTCGGCATCCGCCTGCACAAGGTGGGCGTCGTGTGGCCGCTGGAGGCGCAAGGCACTCATGACTTCGCCCGCGGTCTGCGCGAAATCCTGGTGGTCGAGGAAAAGCGGCAGATGATCGAGTACCAGATCAAGGAGCAGCTCTACGACTGGCGCGACGACGTGCGACCCAATGTGGTCGGCAAATTCCGCGACGGCGAGCCGGGACATTCCGGCGGCGAGTGGTCGCTGGCCAACCCGCTGTCCAATACCCTGCTGCGCGCCAATGCCGAGCTGTCGCCGCCGCAGATCGCCCGCGCCATCGCCGAGCGGCTGCGCAAGCTGGGGGTGGCCGGCGACCTGCGTGACCGCATGGAAGCCCAACTGGCCATCCTGGAGGCCAAGGAACGCTCCATGCAGGTGCTCGAGGTCCAAGCCGACCGCGCGCCCTGGTTCTGCTCCGGCTGCCCGCACAACACGTCCACGGTGGTGCCGGAAGGCTCCCGCGCGATGGCCGGCATCGGCTGCCATTTCATGGCCGTGTGGATGGACCGGTCCACCATCGGCTTCACCCAGATGGGCGGCGAGGGCGTGCCCTGGGTCGGACAGCAGCCGTTTTCCACCGAGAAACACGTGTTTGCCAACATCGGCGACGGGACCTACTTCCACAGCGGCCTGCTGGCGATCCGCCAGTCCATCGCCGCGGGCGTCAACATCACCTACAAGGTCTTGTACAACGATGCGGTGGCGATGACCGGCGGCCAGCGGGTGGGCGAGCGGCCCGAAGGCCACTCGGTCCTCCAGATTGCCCACAGCCTGATGGCCGAAGGCGTGACCCGGGAAGTGATCGTCACCGACGAGCCCGAGAAATACGCGCAAGCCAAATTGCCGCCCGGGGTCGAAGTCTTCCATCGCAACGACCTGGACCGCATCCAGCGCGAGTTGCGGGAGATCAAGGGCACCACCGCCCTCATCTACGACCAGACCTGCGCCACCGAAAAGCGGCGCCGCCGCAAGCGGGGCACCATGGTCGATCCGGCCGTGCGCGTGATGATCAACGACCTGGTGTGCGAGGGCTGCGGAGACTGCAGCGCCAAGAGCAATTGCCTGTCGGTCGAGCCGCTGGAGACCGAGTTCGGCCGCAAGCGCGTCATCAACCAGAGCACCTGCAACAAGGACACCAGCTGCCTCAAGGGTTTTTGCCCGAGCTTCGTCACCGTGGAGGGCGGCCAGCTGAAGAAGAAAGCCAAGGGCAAGGTGTTCTCGCCGCAGGAACTCGGCCTCGTGCCCGAGCCGGCACTGCCGTCGATTCAGGGTGCTTTCGGCATCGTGGTGGCCGGGGTCGGCGGCACCGGCGTCATCACCATCGGCCAGCTGCTGGGGATGGCGGGCCACATCGAGGGCAAGGGAATCATCACCCAGGACTCCGCCGGTTTGGCCCAAAAAGGCGGCGCCACCTGGAGTCATGTCCTGATCGGCGAACACCCCGACGACATCCGGACCACGCGCGTCAGCATGGCCGCGGCCGACCTGATCATCGGTTGCGACCCGATCGTGACGGCGGGCAAGGAAACCGTGCTGCGCATGCGCGAGGGCCGCACCCATGTGGCATTGAACTCGTACAGCACGCCCACGGCCGCCTTCGTCAAGGACGGCAACTGGGCCAACCCGGCGCAGGCTTGCGCGGCGGAGATCGCTGGTGCCGTGGGACCGGAGGGCGTGGCCGCCTTCAATGCGGACCTCGCCGCCACCAGCCTGATGGGGGACAGCATCTATACCAACCCGATGATGCTGGGGTTCGCCTGGCAAAAGGGCTGGATTCCGCTCAGCCGGCAATCGCTGATGCGGGCCATCGAACTCAACGGCGTGGCGGTGGAGAACAACCAGAGCGCTTTCGAATGGGGCCGCCGGGCGGCGCACGACCCGGCCTCGGTCGAGCAGTTGCTGGCACCGGCGCAGGTGATCGAATTCCGCAAACGCGAAACGCTCGAGAGCGTGGTGGCGCGGCGGGTCGAATTCCTCACGGCCTACCAGAACGCGGCCTATGCGGGCGGCTACCGGGACTTCGTGGAGAAGGTCCGCCGCGCCGAGCTGCCGCTGGGGAAGGCCACGCTGACCGAGGCCGTGGCGCGCAACCTGTTCAAACTGATGGCTTACAAGGATGAATACGAGGTCGCGCGGCTGCATGCCGGGACGGGCTTTCAGGAGAGGATCGCGGCGCTGTTCGAGGGCGACTACAGGGTCAACTACCATCTCGCGCCGCCGCTGATCGCCAGACGCAACGAAAAGGGCGAACTGCAGAAGAAGAAGTACGGTTCGGCCATGCTCGGCGTGTTCCGGCTTCTTGCAAGGCTCAAGGGCTTGCGCGGCACACCGCTGGACATTTTTGGCCGAACCGAAGAGCGCCGGTCCGAGCGCGCGCTGATCGAGCAGTACCGGGCCAGTCTCGACCAAGTGGTGGCCGCCCTGAACGGCTCCAACCATGGACTGGCGCTGGAAATTGCGCGTATTCCGGAGCAGATCAAGGGTTTTGGCCACGTCAAGGCGCGCAATCTGGCGGCGGCCCGGGTGCAGTGGGAGCAGCTGCTGCGCCAGTGGCAGGAGCCCGCCGGGCAACGCCGAGTGGCCTGAGCCGATTGAGACGGGCGGTTGGCGGTGGCGCCCCGCGGCACCGATGCGCGCGAGGCGCAACTTATCGCCGATGAAGCGCGACATACAATTGAAGGTTCCGCCTTAGGGCTCATGAGTTGCCGGCCTTGATCGCGGGCGCTTTTGATCAATCATTTCTCTGGAGCCAAAGTGTTCATTTCTTCCGCCTATGCACAATCTCTCGGCGGTGGCGACATGCAGTCTTCCCTGATGAGCATGTTGCCCCTGGTACTGATGTTTGTGGTGCTGTACTTCGTGATGATCCGTCCGCAGATGAAGCGCCAGAAGGAGCACCGAACCATGATCGAGGCGCTGGCCAAGGGCGACGAGGTGGCCACGGCCGGCGGTTTGCTGGGGAAAGTGACCAAACTGGGCGACGTCTATGTGGGCGTGGAAATCGCGAATGGTGTTGAGGTTCAGCTGCAACGCAGCGCCGTCGTTCAAGTGTTGCCCAAAGGCAGCATCAAATAGCATGACCGACGCGGGTGCCCGGCACCGCACGTCCTTGACTTTTCGAAAATACAAATGAACCGATATCCGGCCTGGAAGTACGCGATCATCCTGGTCGCCTTGCTGGTGGGGGCTATCTACACCCTGCCCAATTTCTTCGGCGAAGCCCCGGCTGTGCAGGTATCTGCGGGCAAGGCAACCATCAAGGTGGACAGCACCACCCAGACGCGCGTGGAGCAGGCGCTGGCGGCTGCCGGCATCCAGCCCGATGCCGTCAGCCTGGATGCCAACTCGGTCAAGGTGCGCGTGCAGAGCACCGACATCCAGCTCAAGGCCAAGGATGCGATTCAGAAAGCACTGATTCCGGACGCTAGCGATCCGTCCTACGTGGTCGCGCTGAACCTCGTGTCGCGCTCTCCGAAGTGGCTCTCGGCATTGCGCGCCGCGCCGATGTACCTGGGTCTGGATCTGCGTGGCGGGGTCCACTTCATGCTGCAGGTGGACATGCAGGCGGCGCTGTCCAAGAAGGCCGAGTCGCTGGCGGGGGATCTGCGCACCATGCTGCGCGAGAAGGGCATTCGGCACAGCGGAATCAGCCGCAACGGACAGGCCATCGAAGTGCGCCTGCGCGACACCCAGACGCTGGAAGCGGCCAAAGCCGTGATCGTGGACCAGTTCCCCGATCTGCAGACGGTCGAGGCGCCCGAAGGCACGGAATACAAGCTCACGGCGACCATCAAGGCGGTGGCGGCCCGCCGCATCCAGGAGCAGGCGCTGCGGCAGAACATGGTGACCCTGCACAACCGGATCAACGAGCTGGGCGTGGCCGAGCCGGTGATCCAGCAGCAGGGCCTGGACCGCATCGTGGTCCAGTTACCGGGCGTGCAGGACACGGCCAAGGCCAAGGACATCCTGGGCCGCACCGCGACCCTGGAAGTGCGCATGGTCGACGAAAGCGCCGAGGCACGCGCGGCCGAACTGGGCACCGGGCCGGTTCCGTTCGGCGACGAGCGCTATCTCGAACGCAGTGGCCAGCCGGTGATCGTCAAGAAGCAGGTGATCCTGACCGGCGACAACCTGACGGACGCCCAGCCCGGTTTCGATAGCCAGACGCAAGAGGCGGCAGTGCACCTGACGCTGGATGCCAAGGGGTCGCGCATCTTCAAGGACATCACGCGGGAGAGCGTGGGCAAGCGCATGGCGATCCTGCTGTTCGAGAAGGGCAAGGGCGAGGTCGTGACGGCCCCGGTGATCCGCAGCGAGATCGGCGGCGGCCGGGTCCAGATTTCCGGGCGGATGACGACGACCGAGGCCAATGACACAGCGCTGCTGCTGCGCGCCGGCTCCCTGGCCGCGCCCATGGAAATCATCGAGGAGTTCACCATCGGCCCGACCCTGGGCGCCGAGAACATCACCAAGGGCTTCCACAGCGTAGCCTGGGGCTTCGCCGTGATCTGCGCTTTCATGGCGGTGTACTACATGCTGTTCGGCCTGTTCTCGGGCGTGGCCCTGGCCGTGAACCTGCTGCTGCTGGTGGCGGTGCTGTCCATGTTGCAGGCGACCCTGACCCTGCCCGGCATGGCGGCGATGGCGCTGGCGTTGGGCATGGCCATCGATTCGAACGTCCTGATCAATGAACGGGTGCGCGAGGAGTTGCGCAACGGTGCCTCGGCGCAGGCCGCCATCAACGCCGGCTACGACCGCGCCTGGGGCACGATTTTCGATTCGAACATCACCACCCTGATCGCCGGCATCGCCCTGCTGGCTTTCGGCTCCGGTCCGGTGCGCGGATTTGCGGTCGTGCACGTCATCGGTATCCTCACATCGATGTTCTCGGCGGTGTTCTTCTCCCGTGGACTGGTCAACCTCTGGTATGGCCGGCAAAAGAAGCTCAAGACGGTATCGATCGGCACGGTCTGGCGCCCGCCGGCCGATCCGGCTATAACCAAGGCTGAGTGAGGCCAAACGGACCCTATGGAATTCTTCAAGATCCGCCGCGACATCCCGTTCATGGAGAACGCGTTGGTTTTCAACGTGATCTCCTTCCTGACCTTTGCCGCGGCCGTGTTTTTCCTGACCACCCGCGGCCTGCACCTCTCGGTTGAATTCACGGGTGGCACCGTGATGGAGGTGGACTATTCCCAGACCGCCGACGTCGAGAACGTCCGCCGGACCGTGTCGGCGTTGGGATTTGCCGACGTGCAGGTGCAGAATTTCGGCACCTCGCACGACGTGCTGATCCGCCTGCCGGCGCAAAAAGGCGTGAGTTCGGCCCAGCAAAGCGAGAAAGTGCTCAGCGCGCTCAAGGCCGATAACCCCGCCGTCAGCCTGCGCCGCACGGAATTCGTCGGCCCGCAGGTGGGGGAGGAACTGGCGACCGACGGGCTCAAGGCCCTGGGAATGGTGGTGGCGGGCATCATGCTCTACCTGGCTTTCCGCTTCGAGTGGAAGTTCGCCGTGGCAGCCATCATCGCCAACCTGCACGACGTGGTCATCATCCTGGGCTTTTTCGCCTTCTTCCAGTGGGAATTCTCGCTGGCGGTGCTGGCGGCCGTGCTGGCCGTGCTGGGCTACTCGGTGAACGAGTCGGTGGTGATTTTCGACCGGATCCGTGAGAATTTCCGTCGCTATCGCAAGATGAACACGGTGCAGATCATCGACAGTGCGATCACATCCACCATCAGCCGCACCATCATCACCCACGGTTGCACCCAGGCCATGGTGTTGTCGATGCTGCTATTTGGCGGCCCGACGCTGCATTACTTCGCCCTGGCATTGACCATCGGCATTCTGTTCGGGATTTACTCCTCGGTCTTCGTGGCCGCCGCCATCGCGATGTGGCTGGGCATCAAGCGCGAGGACCTGGTCAAGTCCACGGCCCGCAAGGACGAAGACCCTCAGGACCCCAACGCGGGCGCTACGGTCTGACATCGTGATCGCGCCACAACTGCCCAGAGGATCCGGTGGACTGGCGCGCCGGGCGCGTGAGCAATTTGTGACGCATGTGGAGGCGGCGCTCGAGCCGCTGGGTCTGGCCATCAAGGCCCGGCTGGTGGAACTGGTGGACAACAGCGCCGGGTCGCGCGAAATGTACGAGCGGCGCGACGCCATGGTCGACTTCGACCGCAAAGGGCCTCTCTGGCTGCGGGCCACCGCCAAAGCATGGCGTGACGCCCTGGTTCCACCTACCGACACCGGGCTGGTGCGGCTGGCCTCCAGCCTGGAGCTGATCGGCGACGAGGTGGTGGAAAGGAAGATCCTGTCGTCACGCCTCGCGCTGGCGATCATCGAAAAGGCCTCGTGGGAGCTCAACGACCTGCGGGTACGGATGCAGCACCTGGAAGGCGGCGATGATTTCGCCAGCACCGACATCATGAGGCCCGAGGCTTTGGCCCAGCTGATGGTCGAGCAATGGGATCAGGCCGAGATGACCCGGCAGTCCTGGGAACTGGTCCAGGATGTGATCCATAAGGAATTGCTGGCGCACGTGCCCCAGGCCTACCACTTGGCCAACGAGTTCCTGATCAAGCAAGGGGTGATGCGCAATATTGACCTGAGTTCCAGGGTCAGGCGCGGCGCCTCATCTTCGGCTGCTGGCCGGAAAGGCGATCCGGGCAGCCCCGACACCCCGGGAGACCAGGGCCAGCCGGGAGGCGGGAACCGTTCGGGGTCAGGGGGCTTCGCGGGCAGCCAGCCGGGGGGATGGAACGACGGTGGCGGTGGCGGTGGCGGCGACTACAGCAACGCCGGCGAATACGGCGGGCGCGGTTCGGCAGGAGGGCCTGCCGGGTATGGCGGACACTCCGGCCAGCCGGGTTCCAACGACTCGGTTGCGGGCCCGGCCGGCCGCGGTGTGAGCGATGAAACCCGTTTGATGACGTCCAGACCAGTGTTGGGCGGCCGCATGCGAGCCGGGGGCATCCTGGGGCGGCTGAAGCGCTTGCTGAGCGAACGCGTCGCGGGGTACGACAGCGGCGCACCGGTGACACGTCCGTCGCCGGCACTGGCCGAGGCGTTGGCGGAACAACGAACCCAGCTTCAGGACACGGTGTTGCGCGGCGGCACCGGGCAGGACGCGCTTTACTACGATGACGCGGCCGTGCAGGAGGTGGCCGTCGACCTGCGCAGGCGCACCGGCGAGCTCAAGAAAAAGGCCACAACGTCGACAGAGAAAGCCACGATCGAAATCGTGGCCCTCATGTTCCAGGCCATCCTGGCCGAAGAGCGAATTCCGCCGGCCATCCGGGTCTGGTTTGCCCGGCTGCAGATGCCCGTGCTGCGGGTGGCGATCGCGGAGCCGGAGTTTTTCGGATCGCTCCAGCACCCGGCGCGGCAGCTGATAGACCGCATGGGGTCCTGCGTGATGGGCTTCGACGCCGCTGCGATCGGCGGCAGTGCGCTCGAAACCGAAATCAAGCGGGTGGTCCAGGTGATCGAGCAGTACCCCGAGACCGGGCGCAGGGTGTTCCAGCTGGTCTATGACGAATTCCAGAAATTCATCTCGAGGTTCCTGACCGAGAATGCGCCGACCAGGCGCCTGGTCACGGTGGCGCAGCAGGTGGAACAGAAGGAAACACTGGCGATCCAGTACACCATCGAGCTGCGCAGCATGCTGGCCGACATGCCAGTGCGCGACGAGATCCGCGAATTTCTGTTCAAGGTCTGGGCCGAAGTGCTGGCGCTGGCGGCGGTCAAGAACGGACCGCAGCACGAGGACACCCTGGCGTTGAAGAGCAGCGCCTCCGAGCTGGTCTGGGCGGCCAGCGCCAAGCCCAACCGCAATGAGCGCGCGCGGGTGATCCAGGACTTGCCGAAGCTGCTCCAGCGCCTGCGCCAGGGCATGACGCTGGTGGGTATCCAGGGCAGCGCCCAGGAAGCGCATATCAAGGCGATCGGCGATACGCTGGCCGATGCCTTCCTGTCGAAAACCGAGGCGATTGCGCCCGCCCGCATTGAAGAGATGGCCAGCCGGCTGGCCCATCTGGAGGATTTCGTCGCCGATGACCCGGCCACCGATCTGCCGCTGGATGCTGAGAGCATCGAACTGATGCTGGGCATGGACGCGTCGATGATCGAGGTCGTCGCCGATGGCGGATCGAAGCCGAGCGCCGCGATGTTGGCCTGGGCCAGCGAGCTGCAATTGGGCAACTGGTTCGCGCTGGACCACAACGGTGCCATCACCCAGGTGCAATATGCATGGTGCAGCGATCGCAAGCAACTCCATCTGTTCGCTGCCACGAGCGGCCGCAGCTACCTGATCCAGGCGCGCCGGCTGGCTTCCTACCTGCAGGCCGGGCTGTTGTTGCCGGCGGAAGAGGAGGCGCTGACAGTGCGCGCTACCCGCGATGCATTGGCCAAGATCGAGGCCAATCCGGAACGGCTGCTTCAGTGAGCGAGGAATCCCCGGCGGTCGCGGGACCCGGCTGAAACGCCGGATCCGGGCCTCAATGGGCCAGCCGCCCGTCTGCCACGTCGCACAGTTCGTCCAGCACCAGGGCGTCCGGCTCCTGACCGAAGCTCCAGTAGACCATCAGGATGATGATCTTGAGATCGTCAAGCGAAACCGGACCGCCGGGGGCGGCCATCGCGCGGTCGATCACGATCTCCCGCATCCCCGCCGGCAAGACGCTGGCGGACTCGAGGAATGAAACGAAGCCCAGGCACTGCGCTCCCAGGTGGTCCTGCTCGGCCACGGAATAGACGCGCATGCTGGAAGAGGATTGCACCTCGGACGCGTCGGGCCGGCTCGGGGTCGAAGGGGGATCGCCGGGGACGATGCTTTGCGCAGCGAGGGACAGGCCATCCAGCCAGACCAGGGCATCCTGAATTTCGTCGGCGTCGAAGCCGTGTGCGCTGAGCTTGCGCCCCAACTGCGGCAGTTCGGGGCACACATCGCCGCGCCAGTAGTGTTCGTACACGAAAACGAGCACTTCAAACATGCCTCAATATAGCCCAGAACACGGTGATCCATGGCAACAAGTCCATGCGGGTTGTTGCGCGCCGGCCTCAGCCACGCGCCCGGATCAGCCGGCCTCCAAGCGCTGAAACAGCCCGCCGGGCAGCCGCGCCACCTTGCCCTGGAGCTCAAGTTCCAGCAATCGTCCCTGTAGCCAGGCAGGTGCGATGCCGGTGCGCGCTACGAGCGCATCCAGGCTCACCGGATCGAAGCCCAGGGCCGACAGCACGTCGTCTTCCTGCGCGCTGTCGGCCTCGCCCGGATCTGGGTGGGCCCGCGCCGGCCCGCGCGGGGATAGAGCATCGGGCAAACGCATGTCCTCCAGCACATCCTGGGCCGTCTCGACCAGCTTGGCCCCCTGCTTGAGCAACGCGTGGCAACCACGCGACTGAGGTGAATGAATCGACCCCGGAATTGCGAACACGTCCTTGCCTTGTTCCGCCGCCTGGCGCGCGGTGATGAGCGATCCCGACTGGAGCGCGGCCTCGACCACTACCGTGCCCTGGCTCAGCGCCGCGATGAGGCGGTTGCGCTTTGGGAAATTCTCCGGCAGGGGCGGCGTGCCGATCGGGTATTCGCTGACGAGAAGCCCGGCCTGGGCGATCCGGTGCGACAGAGCCAGGTGCTGGCGCGGGTAGACGCGGTCGAGCCCGGTGCCCACGACCGCCAGGGTCGCGAACTGGCCCGTTGCCGCCCCTTCCAGCGCCCCCTCGTGAGCGGCCCCGTCCACGCCCAGTGCCATGCCCGAGACCACGCTGAACCCGGCCTGGGCGAAGCTGCGCGCGAACTGCCGGGCGTTGGCCAGCCCCTGCGGCGTGGGATTGCGGCTGCCGACCACGGCAATTGCCGCCGGCCAAGCCGCGGACGACACCCCCAACAGGTAAAGCATGGGTGGCGGATCCTCGATCTGCAGAAGAGCGGGCGGGTAGTCCGGGTCGCCGAGCGTCAGGATCCGGCGGCGGCCGGGCCCGTCGGTGCCATGCAGCCATTCCCATGTCGCTTCGACCTGGGCCGCCAGCAGTGGCGGTTCGGTGCGCAGGGCCTGGGTCTGGGTTTCGGTCAGGAACTGGCGCAGCGCTGGAGTGGACTGATCGAAGACGGCATCGGGTAATCCGAAGGCCGCGAGCAGACGACGCGCCGTTATGTTGCCGATTCCGGGCGTGAGCGCCAGACGGAGCCAGCCGGCCAGCTCCGCGCGCTCCATCGTCCCTGCCGGCCCTTATCGCGGGCTGACGACCCGGTCGCCGACCTTGACGATGTCGTTGATTTCAAGGATCAACGCATAGGACAGCTTTTCGAACGGCCGGAACACCATCAGCAGGCCGTTGCGCTCGTCGGGCAGCTTGATCGGAGTGTGCTCCCCCGGCTGGGACCTATCGACCCGCCTTTCCCCGTCGGTGAGGATGGCCAGCACATGGCCCGTTTCGATGCCATCGGCGGTTCCCTTGTTGATCACCACCACCTGACTCTGGCCGGCAATCGCAACTGCGTTGCCGTATACGGAAACGATGGTGCCTTCCATGCCCGGCGCAGGAGCGTGCGGCACGTAGCTGAGAAACTGTCGGGGGGGCTCGGGTAGCAACCGGTCGCCAACCCGCATCTCTTCCTTGGCGGAGACGATGTCGATGGTCGCCGGCACCGCCATGTTGTCCCGGCCGCCGCTGGCGGTCTTGACAATTTGCGTGGTCTCGCTGCGAACCAGGGAGGCCTTGCCCAGGTACTGGGCCTCGTAACCCAGCACCGCGTGGGTCACCGGGTCTTTCAGCGGCTGCGCGTTGCGAAACACGCGGTACTCGTCCGAGCGGCCTTCGGCGCGAAGCTTCAGCGGCGTGGCGGCCAATCCGCGAGCGTAGGCCCGATCCCCTCTGGTGAGCAGGACCCGGCTATCCGGTGCCGCCACGATTCGCGGGGCCCGCATCAACTCCGCCTCGTCGATGATCACCGGTTCGGCCAGGAACGCCTCGATCAGGTGCGCGTTCAAGGTCGGTACGGCCGTATCGGTCAGCGCCTCGATCCGCGTGCGCGGCGAAACCCGAATGGTCTCCGTCGGCGCACCGCCGCCATCGGCCGCCTGCCGCAACCGCAGCGTCGCCCGACCTTCGTTTCTTTCCAGAACCAGCTGCTGACCCGGGTAGATCCGGTGCGGATTGCGGATGTCCGCGAGGTTCATGCCCCAGAGCTCGGGCCAACGCCACGGGCGGGTGAGAAACATTCCCGAGATCGCCCACAGCGTGTCACCGCGTTTGACCGTGTACTCCTCGGGGGCGTTGGGGGCCAGTTCCGACAGCGGGACACCGGCTTGCGCGACGTGTTCGGCAGTCGAGCGCTGCCCGGGGGTGATCGGGAAGTTCTGCCCGAATGCCACCGGTGCGGCCAGAACGCCAGCGATCGCGGCCAGCAGAGCCCATCCGCCCAACAGGCGAACTGGTTGGGCCCGCACGTCAGCCGGGTCAGGAGGGGTCATCCGTTTTTCGCAGTGTTTTTGCATCGCGCGACACGACCGCCCGGCCGCCGGCGCAGTCGAAAGTCTTGATAAAGTACTGGCGATTCTGCGCTCAAGCCCTTGATTGGGCAACGTTTATGGCATCCGCGTGCTGCCAGGGATGGCAAAAGTGGCGAAAATAGCGACACCTCCGGCGGATTTCCCATGGCACTTCTCCCCATTCTTTGTTACCCCGACGCCAGGCTGCACACCGTGGCAAAGCCGGTGCTGGCCGTGGACGCGCGCATCAGGAAGCTGATCGACGACATGCTCGAAACCATGTACGAGGCCAACGGCATCGGGTTGGCAGCTACCCAGGTCGATGTGCACGAACGCGTGATCGTGATCGATGTGTCCGAGCACCGCAACGAGCCGCTGGTGCTGGTCAATCCCGAGGTCACCTGGGCCAGCCAGGACCAGCAGGTCAGCGACGAGGGCTGTCTGTCGGTGCCGGGCATCTACGACGAGGTCGAGCGCGCCGCTGCCATCAAGGTCAGCGCGCTGGACGGCGAGGGCCGATCGCGCACCATCGAGGCCGAAGGGATGCTGGCGGTATGCATCCAGCATGAGATGGATCACCTGCTGGGCAAGGTGTTCGTGGAATACCTTTCGCCACTCAAACGCAACCGCATCAAGACCAAAATGCTCAAGGCGCGGCGGGAAACCGAGCGCGCCTGATCGGCCCCACCAGGAGAACATTCCCATGCGCAATTTCCTGGTGGCCTGCATCGCCGCTCTGCTCTTTGGCTGCGCGGGAAATCCTTTCCGCGCCTATGACATGCCGCCGGGAACTCCGCGCGATGTCGTGATTGCCCGGCTGGGCCAGCCCAGCCGGGTGGTGCGGCTGGCCACCGGCGAGCGACTCCAGTATTCGCTGCAACCGGTCGGCCAATACGCCTGGATGGTGGATATGGATGCGGCCGGCAAGGTGGTGCAGGTGCGCCAGGTGCTCACCGAAAGCACCTTCCACCGGATCGAGCCGGGCAAGTGGACGCGCGACGATGTGGAGCGCGAATTCGGCCCGCCGGCCCGGATCGACGGTGTGGCGGGCTGGAAGGGTCCGATCATGACCTACCGCTGGCGGGATGCTGCGAACAGCGACATGTTCTACTGGGTCTACCTGGACCAGAACAACGTGGTGCAGCGCGCCCATCCCGGCATGGAATACCTCAACGGGCCCAACGACCGGAGCTGAAACCAGATGTTCGTCCCGTCGTTTGTGGTGCAGCCGCTGCGTCATTCCCCGAGGCGTCGCGCAGCGTCCCGTGGGCGGCCGGGCGGCCGCTGACATCGATGCGCGTTATCTTCGCGGGGACTCCCGATTTCGCCCGGGTGGCGCTCGAGCGGCTGCACGGCGCCGGTTTCACCATCCCCCTGGTCTTGACGCAGCCCGACCGGCCCGCGGGTCGCGGCCTGAAGCTGCAGGCATCGCCGGTGAAGCGATTTGCACTGGAGCATGCGCTGCCGGTAGCGCAGCCGCGCAGCCTGCGGCTGGACGGGAAATATCCTGAAGATGCGCAGGCAGCCCAGGCGGCGATCGACGCGGCGGCGGCCGATTTGATGGTGGTTGCCGCCTACGGCCTGATCCTGCCGCAGTGGGTGTTGCAGTCCCCGCGCTTGGGGTGTCTCAACATCCATGCCTCCTTGTTGCCGCGCTGGCGTGGCGCCGCACCGATCCATCGCGCCATCGAGGCGGGCGACCGCGAAACCGGCGTGACCATCATGCAGATGGATGCCGGCCTGGATACCGGCGAGATGCTGCTGGCGCAGCGCATTCCGATCGCGGCAGACGACACCACCGGCTCGCTGCAGGACAAACTGGCCGCGCTGGGCGGCCGCCTGGTGATCGAAGCCATCGAGCTGGCAGCCCGCGGCGCGCTGAAGCCGATCAAGCAAGGCGACACCGGCGTCACCTACGCCCGCAAGATCGACAAGGCCGAAGCGGCCGTCGACTGGGGGCAGCCGGCCGAGTTGATCGAGCGCCGCATTCGCGCATTCGACCCCATGCCAGGCGCATCGGCGGCCATCGCCGGCGAGACCGTCAAGCTGTGGCGCTGCCAGCTGGAGACCACCGTGCCTGCTGACGGTGCGGCCGGAACGGTGTTGCGTGCGGACGCGGCCGGCGTGGTGGTGGCTTGTGGCCGCGGTGCGTTGCGCCTGACCGAACTGCAGCGGCCCGGCGGCAAGCGTCTGGCCGTGGCAGACTTCCTGCGCGGCTTCGACCTGAAGCCCGGCATGGCGTTCGAGCGCCTGTCCGCTTAACGCAGCCGCCCGCTCCGTGTTCTTCCTTCGTTCCAACTACAGCCATCCGGCGTTCCACGAGGGGGCCCGCGACATGGTGCCGCTGGCGACCGGCATCTCGGCCTGGGGCCTGATGACCGGCGTCGCCATGGTCAAGTCGGGCATGAGCGTGGGCGCGGCCCTGGCCATGACCTTCCTGGTCTACGCCGGCAGCTCCCAGCTCGCGGCGATTCCGCTGATCGTCGCGGGCGCGCCGGCCTGGGTGATCCTGGCCACCGGCTTTTGCGTGAACCTGCGTTTCGTGGTGTTCAGCCTGCACCTGCGGCCCTACCTCATGCACTTGCCGCGCTGGCGCCGGCTGGTGAACGGCTATCTGACCGCGGACCTGAGTTATGCGCTGTTCACGCGCCGCTTTGCGCGGCCCGGCGCCACGCCCGTCGAACATGCCGAACAGGAAGCCTACCTCGCCGGGAACTACTTCGTCACCTGGGTCAGCTGGATGCTGCCCGGCGTAGCGGGCATCGCTCTGGCCAATCTCATTCCCAGCGCCTGGGGGCTGGGTTTCGCCGGCGTGCTGTGCCTGGTTGGCATCCTGTGCTCGCTGGCGAACACGCCACTTCGCCTGCTTTCCGCGTCGGTGGCCGGCGCCGCGGCGGTCGCAACCTATGCCTTGCCGCTGAGACTCAACATCGTGGCTGCCATCGCGATCGCCGTGCTCGTCAGCTTCTGGCTGGAGCAGCGGCTGCCGCCGGCATGGAGGCAGCCCTCGTGACAGGAAAGACCGACCTGTGGACGCTGGCGGTGATCGTGGGCCTGGCGGGGGTGACGGTGCTGACGCGTTGCTTCTTTTTCATCCTGGACCGCCCCTGGTCCTTGCCCGGGTGGGCGCACCGGGCCCTGCAGTACGCACCGGTCGCGGCCCTGGCCGGCGTGGTCGCGCCCGAAGTCGTCATGCAGCAGGGCCACCTGATCACCAGCTGGCTGGATGCGCGCCTGTTCGCTGCCGCAACGGGGGCATTGCTTTACTTCTGGCGGCACAGCGTTCTGCTCACCATTGCCGGGGGCATGGCGGTGTACCTGCCCCTGCATCTCGGACTGGGCTGGTAACTCGACGGTCCATGCCGGTCGCGCTGCCGGCGGGTGGCTCCTAAAATAAGCGGTTTTGTCCCAGCCCACCTCCACCATGAACGTCCTGCGCTTTTCCGATCTGTGTGCCCAAGGCAAGGTTGCCGGGCAACGCGTGTTCATTCGCGCCGACCTTAACGTGCCGCAGGACGCCGCCGGCAACATCACCGAAGACACGCGGGTGCGTGCCTCCGTCCCCTGCATCGAATTGGCGCTGCAAGCCGGCGCTGCGGTGATGGTGACCTCGCATCTGGGCCGGCCGACCGAGGGCGAATTCAAGCCCGAGGATTCGCTGGCGCCGGTGGCCCGGCGGCTCGCGCAACTGCTCGGGCGCGAGGTGCCGCTGGTGCGCGACTGGGTGGACGGCGTCGCGGTCGAGCCGGGCCAGGTGGTGCTGCTGGAAAACTGCCGGCTCAACAAGGGCGAGAAAAAGAACAGTCTCGAGCTCGCGAAGAAGATGGCCGCTCTGTGCGATATCTTCGTCCACGACGCATTCGGCACCGCCCACCGCGCCGAGGCTTCGACCTATGGCATCGCGCAGTACGCGAAGATTGCCTGCGCCGGTCCCTTGCTGGCAGCCGAGATCGACGCCATTACCAAGGCGCTGGCCCATCCCAGACGACCGCTGGCGGCGATCGTCGCCGGGTCGAAAGTCTCGACCAAGCTCACCATCCTGCAATCGCTGGCGCGCAACGTGGACCAGCTCATCGTCGGGGGCGGCATCGCCAACACCTTCATGCTGGCCGCGGGCCTCAAGATCGGCAAGTCGCTGGCCGAGGCCGACCTGGTGGGTGAAGCGCGCGCGGTGATCGAGGCGATGAAGGCACGCGGTGCCGCAGTGCCGATCCCGACCGACGTGGTCACCGCGAAGACCTTTGCTGCCGACGCCAAGGCCACTGTCAAGGCGGCGAGCGAGGTGGTGGACGACGACCTGATCCTTGACATCGGGCCGCAGACCGCGCGCGCGCTGGCGCAGCAACTCAAGTCGGCCGGCACCATCGTCTGGAACGGGCCGGTGGGCGTGTTCGAGTTCGAGGCCTTTTCCCACGGCACTGAAACCATTGCCCGGGCGATCGCACAGTCCGACGCGTTCAGCATCGCCGGCGGCGGCGATACGCTTGCGGCCATCGCCAAGTACGGCATCGAGAGGGACATCAGCTACATCTCCACCGGCGGTGGCGCCTTCCTGGAGGTGCTCGAAGGCAAGACGCTGCCGGCCTTCGAGATCCTGCAAAAACGTGCGGCGGGGTGAAGCGATATTACGTTCGCTTGCTCCTGGGCAGTGGCCCTGCCGCTGACGTTCGCCCCAACTGGGCGAGAATCCGAAACTTCATGATCGACATTCCCCGGAGCGCCATGGCCCATCACGTTCACTTCCTTTCACGGCATCCTGAAGGGGCGCAGGCCTTCCTGAAGACCGACCGGCGGGGGACCTGACCATGCCCCGCCGCGCCACCAAGATCGTCGCCACGCTGGGCCCCGCCTCCAGCGATCCCGCGTTGCTCGAGCAGATGATTCGTGCCGGCGTGAACGTGGTCCGGCTCAATTTCAGCCATGGCAACGGGCAGGACTATATCGACCGCGCCGCTCTGGTGCGCGAGGCCGCCGCCCGCGCGGGCCGCGAAGTGGCGCTCATGGCCGATCTGCAAGGGCCCAAGATCCGCGTCGGCAAGTTCGCCGAGGGCAAGGTGTTCCTTGAGCCGGGCATGAAATTCGTGCTGGATGCCTCGCGCACCGAGCCAGGCGACAGCAAGGGCGTCGGGCTGGACTACAAGGAGCTGCCGCGCGATGTGAAAGCCGGCGACCTCCTGCTGCTCAACGATGGACTGATCGTGCTGACGGTGGACAGCGTGAAAGGCGAGCAGGTGCGCACCACCGTCCGGCAAGGCGGCAACCTGTCCAACAACAAGGGCATCAACAAGCAGGGCGGCGGGCTCACTGCGCCGGCGCTGACGGCCAAGGACATGGAGGACATCCGCACGGCGATGAGCTTCCAGGCCGATTACGTCGCCGTGAGCTTTCCCAAGACCGCCACCGACATGGAGATGGCGCGCCAGCTGTGCAACGTGGCCGGTGCCGAGTTTCGCCACCGGCCGGGGCTGATCGCCAAGATCGAGCGGGCCGAAGCCATCCCCAACCTGGAGGCTATCCTCAAGGCCAGCGACGGCATCATGGTCGCGCGCGGTGACCTGGCGGTGGAGGTGGGCAACGCCGCCGTGCCCGCGCTGCAGAAACGCATGATCAGGATGGCGCGCGAGCACGACAAGGTGGTGATCACGGCGACCCAGATGATGGAATCGATGATCAGCAATCCGGTGCCCACGCGGGCCGAGGTCAGCGACGTGGCCAACGCGGTGCTCGACGGCACCGATGCCGTGATGCTGAGTGCCGAAACCGCGGCCGGCCTCTTTCCGCTGGAGACCATCGTCCAGATGGCCAACATCTGCCTGGAAGCGGAAAAGGCCGAAGACGTGAAACTCGACGCCGATTTCACCGACATGGCGTTCTCGCGCATCGACCAGTCGATCGCGATGGGGGCACTGTTCACCGCGCACCACCTGGGCTGCAAGGCGATCGTGGCGCTCACCGATTCCGGGTCCACGCCGCTGTGGATGAGCCGGCATCGCATCCACATCCCGATCTACGCGCTCACGCCCAAACTGGCCACGCAACGCAAGATGGCGCTGTACCGGAATGTCCGGCCGCTGTTGCTGGACCAGAGCGCCGACCGCGACACCGCCCTCGGAGAGGCCGAGGCCCATCTGAAAAAGCGCGGCATCGTCGGCAGCGGCGACATCTACGCCATCACCTGCGGCGAGCCCATGGGAGCGCCCGGCGGCACCAACATGCTCAAGATCTGCGTGGCCCTCTGAGAGCGCGGGCCCGCCGACCTGCCCCCTGGTGGAAGCGCGTTCCTGTCGCTGACTTCCACGGCTCAGTCCGGGCTCGGCCGTAGACAACGCGGCCCCGAAAGCGCGGGGGCGCAGGTAAAATCGCGCCAGGTCGCCATGCCGCTGTCACAGCCGCCGGCCCCGCTTTTCTTACCATCGGACTCACACCATGCCACTCGTTTCCATGCGCGAACTGCTGGACCATGCCGCGACCAACGGCTATGGCATCCCGGCCTTCAACGTCAACAACCTCGAGCAGGTCCAGGCCGTCATGGAGGCGGCCAAGGAAACCGGTGCGCCGGTGATCCTGCAGGCGAGCGCCGGCGCCCGCAAGTACGCGGGCGAGTCCTTCATCAAGCACCTGATCCAGGCGGCGGTCGAGGCCTACCCCAACATTCCGCTGGTGATGCATCAGGACCACGGACAGAGCCCCGACGTCTGCCAGGGCGCGATCAACCTCGGCTTTTCCTCCGTGATGATGGACGGCTCGCTGGAAGCGGACGGCAAGACCATCGCGAGCTACGAGTACAACCTGGATGTCACCCGCAAGGTGGTGGACATGGCCCACAAGGTGGGCGTCACCGTCGAGGGCGAACTGGGCTGCCTGGGCTCGCTCGAGACCATGAAGGGCGACAAGGAGGACGGCCACGGCACCGAATCCACGATGACGCGCGATCAGCTCCTCACGGACCCGGAGCAGGCCGCCGACTTCGTCAAGCGCACCCAGCTCGACGCGCTGGCCATCGCCATCGGTACCAGCCATGGCGCTTACAAGTTCACCCGCAAGCCCACGGGCGATATCCTGGCCATCGACCGCATCAAGGAAATCAACAAGCGCATTCCCAATACCCACCTGGTGATGCACGGCAGTTCCAGCGTTCCGCAGGAGCTGCTGGCCGTCATCCGCGAGTACGGCGGCAAGATGAAGGAAACCTACGGCGTGCCGGTCGAGGAGATCCAGCACGCCATCAAGTTCGGTGTCCGCAAGATCAACATCGACACCGACATCCGGCTCGCGATGACCGGGGCGGTCCGCAAGTTCATGGCCGAGAACCCGGAGAAGTTCGACATGCGCGACTGGATGAAGCCGGCGCGCGAGGCGGCCAAGCAAATCTGCAAGCAGCGCTACATCCAGTTCGGCTGCGAAGGCCAGGCTGGCAAGATCAAGGGCCAGAGCCTTCAGATCATCGCCGCCCGCTATGCCAAGGGCGAGCTGTCCCAGGTCGTCCGCTGAAGCAGTGGCGATAATCAGGGGGCCCGTTGCTTCAGCGGGCTCTTTTTCCTTTTGCAAGCCGCCATGACCTCCGCCCTGCACGCTTCGTCCCTGACCTCCCTGCCCTTGCTCGCGCGTGGCAAGGTGCGCGACAACTACGCCGTCGGCAACGACCGCATCCTCATGGTCGCCAGCGATCGCCTGTCGGCCTTCGACGTCATCATGGGCGAGCCGATTCCGGGCAAGGGCGAACTGCTCACGCAGATGACGCTGTTCTGGTTCGGCAAGCTCGGCCACGTGTGTCCCAATCACCTGACGGGCCTGGCGCCGGAAAGCGTGGTCACAGCCGCCGAAGTGCCGCAGGTCGCGGGCCGCTCCATGCTGGTGCGCCGGCTGAAACCCATTCCGGTGGAGGCGGTGGTGCGGGGCTATCTGGCCGGCAGCGGGTGGACGGAGTACCAGGAATCGCAGTCGGTCTGCGGTGTGAAGCTGCCGGCGGGCTTGCGCAACGCGAGCAAACTGCCCGAGCCGATCTTCACCGCGGCGGCCAAGGCGGCGGCCGGGGAGCACGACGAGAACATCAGCTACCCGCAGGTGGTGGAGATGGTCGGGCCGGAACTGGCCGCGAAGATCCGGGACACGAGCATCGCCCTTTATCGGGAAGCGGCAGCCATCGCGCTGGCCAAGGGGATGATCATCGCCGACACCAAGTTCGAGTTCGGGCTGGACGAAGGCGGGCAGATGGTGCTGATGGACGAGGTGCTCACGCCCGATTCCTCGCGCTACTGGCCGGTCGAAGGCTACGACGCAGCCTTTCGCTCCGGCGTCAATCCGCCCAGCTACGACAAGCAGTTCGTGCGTGACTGGCTGGAGCAGGTGCGCGTCGACGGCAAGCCCTGGAACAAGAAGCCGCCGGCGCCCCAACTGCCCCAGGAGGTCATAGCCAAGACCGCGGCCAAGTACCGCGAAGCGCTGCAGCGGCTGACAGCCTGACGGGGCTCGGCCGCCTCTTGCTGCGCCGGATCGAGCTGACCGGTTGCAGGCCTGCTAGCTCAGCACCACGCTGGACAGACGGCGCCGGTAGGTGGCGACGGTCGGGTCATCGGGCGGAATCTGGCCTTCGGCCACCTTGGGCCGCGGCGGCTCGATGATGTCGAGGATGGCGATGTAGGTCTTGCGTGCCAGCTCGTCGCTCCAGCCCTTGTCACGCATCAGGATCTCCAGCAGCTCGTCCATCGCCTCGGTCCAGCGCTGCTGCGCCATCAGCAGCCGCACTTTGGCAAGACGGGCCTCGAAATCGCGTTTGTTCGCGCCGATCCGTGCGTCGTACTCCGATACGGCGCGGCCCGGGTCTGCGATGCTGCCCTCGAAATCGATGGCCTCCAGCCATCTTTGCAACGAGGCGAGGCGCCGCACCGAGGCGGTCTTGCCGATCACCGGCGCGAAAGCCACTTTGGCGTCATCCGTACGGCCGGCGAGAAGCAGCGCTTTCACGTACTCGAACCGGGCCTCGTCGTTGGCCGGATCGGTCGCCACCGCGTGCTGGAGCTTTTCCATCCGCACGGCGGGGTCGACCTCGGCGCCATCCTCTTCAAGCGGCTCGTCGCCGGCCTCTTCCTGGGCCGGCGGGAGGTGCTTGTCCAGGAATTCCTTGATCTTTCCCTCCGGCAGGGCGCCCATGAAGCCGTCCACCGGCTGGCCGTTCATCAACAGAATGCAGGTGGGGATGCTGCGGATGCCGAAGGCGGCTGCCACTTGCTGCTCTTGGTCGGAGTCGATCTTGACCAGCTTGAAGCGGCCGCCGTACCCGGTCTCGAGCTTTTCCAGCAGCGGGCCGATGACCTTGCAGGGGCCGCACCAGGGCGCCCAGAAATCCACCAGCACGGGCTGGGATTTCGAGGCGCTGATGACCTCGGCTTCAAAGTTTTCCAGGGTGACGTTGATCATTCGGGCTAGCTCAGGTTGAAACCTTAAAATTCAACCTTTGGGAATTTAAATGAACCCCCACGCTCGCTACGTTCGCCGCCCCCCTCCGGGAGGCGCCTCGTTTGAGGCGGCCCGGCAGGAGGCGGCATGAGCTCGATACAGGTTGGCGTGGTGATGGGCTCCAGCAGCGACTGGGATACCCTGCAGCACGCAGTAGCGATTCTCCAGGAATTTGGCATTGCGCATGAGGCCCGCGTGTTATCGGCCCACCGCATGCCCGACGACATGTTCGCTTACGCGCAGGACGCGGCCGGGCGCGGCCTGAGAGCCATCATCGCGGGCGCCGGCGGCGCGGCCCACCTGCCCGGCATGCTGGCAGCCAAGACGTCAGTGCCCGTCCTGGGCGTGCCGGTGGCCAGCAAGCACCTGCAGGGCCTGGATTCGCTGTACAGCATTGTCCAGATGCCCAAGGGCATTCCGGTGGCCACCTTTGCCATCGGAGCCGCGGGGGCCGCCAACGCCGCGCTGTTCGCGGTTGCGATGCTGGCCAGTGGGGACAAGGCCCTGCGCGCCAAGCTCGAAGCCTACCGGTCACGCCAGACCGAGGCCGCGCGCCAGTCGAAGCTGCCTCCCGATGTCGCACTGCCCCAGCCGGCTCCAGCCGGTGCGGGCGGAGCGCTTCCATGACCGTCCTGCTGCCGGGTGCGACCCTGGGGGTGATGGGCGGCGGTCAGCTTGGCCGCATGTTCGTTCACGCTGCGCAACGGATGGGTTATTTCACGGCCGTGCTCGACCCCGATCCGGCCAGTCCTGCCGGGCTGGTGAGCCACTACCACATCCAGACCGGGTACCTCGACGAGCAGGGCCTGGCCCAGTTGATGCAACGCAGTGCGGCCATCACGACCGAGTTCGAAAACGTGCCCGCCCCGGCCCTGGTGACTCTGGGCGCGCACCGTGCAGTGGCCCCCGACGCCAACGCGGTTGCCATCGCCCAGGACCGGGCCATGGAGAAGGCCCACTTCCAGCGTTGCGGGGTCGCCTGTGCGCCGCACGCGGTGATCCGGAGCGCCGAGCAACTGGCCGCGGTAGGCGACGAATTGCTGCCGGGCGTGCTGAAAACCGCGCGCCTGGGATATGACGGCAAGGGCCAGGCGCGGGTCGCGACGCGGCAGGAGCTCGCGGCGGCCTGGGACCAGCTGCAACGCGTGCCTTGCGTTCTGGAACAACTGCTGCCGCTGGCCGCGGAATGTTCGGTGATCGTGGCGCGGGGCCATGACGGGCGCATGGTGAACCTGCCGCCGCAACTGAACCTGCACCGCGATGGCATTCTGGCTGTGACCCAGGCCTATGCCGACTGCCTGCCGGCGGCAACCGCACGCCTGGCGATCGAGGCGACGCTATCGATCGCGGATGGCCTGCGCTACGCCGGGGTCTTGTGCGTGGAATTCTTCCTGCTGCAGGACGGCTCGCTGGTGGTCAACGAAATGGCGCCACGGCCGCACAACAGCGGCCACTACAGCATGGACGCCTGCGATGTCTCGCAGTTCGAGCTGCAGGTCAGGACCCTGGCCGGCTTGCCGTTGCCGCCGCCGCGCCAGCACAGTCCGGCGATCATGCTCAACCTGTTGGGCGACCTGTGGTACGTCGGGGGAGAGACCGAAACGTCGCCGCCGTGGGATCGGGTACTGGCCTTGCCGGGGATGCATTTGCACCTGTATGGAAAACTCAGCGCGCGGCGCGGCCGCAAAATGGGCCACCTGACGGTGACCGCGCCGACGGTCGACGCCGTGCGGGCTGCTGCGCTGGAGGCCGCGCAGATCCTGGGTATCGAGCCCTTCTGAGAGCGCCGAAGATGATTCTCGACGGCACTTCTGCGGCCGCGGTCGCGCAGGCGGTCAAGGCCCTGGCCTCGGATGAGCTGGTGGCCTTTCCGACCGAGACGGTCTACGGTCTGGGCGCCGATGCCTGCAGCGACGCAGCGGTAGCCAAGATTTTCGCGGCCAAGGGCCGGCCCAGCGATCATCCGCTGATCGTGCACGTGGCCGACGCCTCGGCGGTTCCTCTGTTCGCATCGGAGGTGCCCGCCTTCGCGCAGCAGCTCATGCAGGCGTTCTGGCCCGGGCCGCTCACATTGATCCTGCCGAGGCGAGCCGACCGGGCCGCCGCTGCCGCGGGCGGCCAGTCGTCCATCGGACTGCGCTGTCCGGCCCATCCGGTGGCCCATGCGTTGCTGCTGGCCTGCTCCCGCAACGAGCCGCCCATTGCCGGGCTGGCGGCTCCCAGCGCCAACAAGTTCGGCCGCGTCAGTCCGACCACGGCCGAGCATGTGCGCTCGGAATTTGGCGAAGGCCTGCTCGTGCTCGACGGCGGTCCCTGCCGGGTGGGAATCGAATCGACCATCGTCGACTGCACGCGCGGCGTTCCGGTGCTGTTGCGGCCCGGGGTGCTGACGCAGGCGCAGGTAGAGGCTGTCTGCGGTCAGGCCTTGCGCTTGCCACACGAGTTGCAGGAGCCGGCGCCGCGGGCGTCGGGAACCCTGGCGTCCCATTACGCGCCGAGGGCGCGTGTCAGGCTGATGGATGCCGATGCGCTGCAAGCGGCGCTCGACTTGCTGGGGGCCGAGGCCCCTGAAATGGCCATTTACTCGCGGGCGATCCTGCGGACCCGCTCGGACAAGGTGCTGCGCCGGCGCATGCCTGACGACGCCGTGGAGACGGCGAGGCAGCTGTTCGCCGTGCTGCGCGAGTTCGACGACCGGGGCGTGTCGCTGATCTGGGTCGAGATGCCGCCCGACGAGCCGGACTGGGCCGGCGTGCGAGACCGGTTACAAAGAGCCGCTGCCGGCTGAACCCCGCCAGCGCCTCGCTACACTACGACCAGCCTTTTCTGGAGAATTCTTCATGTCATCTCATTGGATGCGCCGCGCCCTGCTGGCGCTGGCGTCTGTTGCGACGCTGTTGACGGCGGCCTGCGGCTCGGGAACGATCGAGTCGCAGCTTCAGCCATCGCGCATCGTCGTGTTCGGCGACGGGCTCAGCGACCTCGGACAAACCGGCCCGCGCTACACGGTCAACGACGCGGGCATCGACATCTGGTCGCAGGAGGTGGCCCTGAGCTTCGGGCTGGGAATGACCACCGCCGTCGCGGGCGGAACATCCTGGGCCACCGGCAATGCCCGAGTCAACAGCAAGCCGGATGCCGCGGGCAACAGCGCCACGCCTACCGTCAAAGAGCAGATCGACGCGTTCCTCGCGTCCGGCTCGATCGGCACCAACGACCTGCTGGTGGTGGGTGGGGGCATCGCGGACGTCATCGCTGAAATGGCGAAGGTGACTTCCGGCGCCCAGACCACTGATCAGATGCTGGCCAACGTCAAGCAGGCCGGACACGACCTCGCCACGCAGGTGCGGCGCCTGGTGGATGCCGGAGCCACCCATGTGGTGGTGATCGGCACCTACGACCTGGGCCGGTCGCCCTGGGCCACGGCCATCGGGCAGAAGGACCTGCTGTCCCAGGCCAGCACCGCATTCAACGATGAGATGCTCGTCACCGTCGTGGACCTGGGCGCCAACGTCCTTTATGTGGATGCGGCATTCCTGTTCAACCTGATGATCGCCAACCCGCCCGCCTACGCCATGGTCAACTCCACCGATCCGGTGTGCACCTCCGTGGACTCCGGACCCGGTATCGGCATCGGTGCCGGCCAGGTGAATTCCGCGTTGTGCACGACGACCACGTTGGTGCCCAACGTCGACTACAACCAGTATGTGTTCGCCGACCGCGTCTATTTCACGCCGCAGGCTCAGCGCAGATTCGGCGACTATGCGTACAGCAAGGTCCGCGCTCGCTGGTGAACCTGGCGGAACACCAAGAAAAAGGCGCCCGCGGGCGCCTTTTTTTGATGGTGTTGCCGCTCAACGCATTGTGTTGAACAGCGCCCGCGCCTGGGCATGGCAGAACGGCGGCTCGTAAGTGCCGTGGTAATTGCCGTAATAGGTGGCAAACGCTGCGCTGGTCGGATCCGTCGGGGCCACGCCGCCGACGCCGAAGGCGGCTTGCACCGACGGGTCGACGTCCACCGAAGTGACATTGGTCAGACCGCGGCTGTTGAAGTCGGCCTGGGCCACGTTCATGTGCACCGCCGGCGGCACCGTGGGGTCGCCCGCGCCGCCGCACAGCAGGGTGCGCGCCTTCGGATTCCAGCCCAGCAGGTCGTTTTTCTTGGCGTCCAGGTACAGCGGGTCGTTGTCGTTGGCCTGGCTGTCCGCGATAAAGCCCGGTTGGAAGACAAGATCCCGCGCCGCATCGGGCGTGACCCCGGGCCCGCCGGGCAAGTCGCCGGTGGTGACCAGCGTCGTGTAGTTCAGCGTCGGGCTGGGCAACAGGGTTTCAATGTAGTTCGAGTAGGGCGCCTTGAACGCCTGCGTGACGTTGCTGTAGACGTTGCCGTAGACCTTCTGCCATGCCGTCACGAGGAAGGGCACGAAGAACTGGTAGCCGGCGATCGCGTTGGTCAGCTTGAAGGACCCCGACAGATTGTACGGTCCGGCCAGGTGCGCCGCGGCCGCCACATTGATCTCCGCCGGCTCGTCGCGCTCGATGGCCCGCTGGGTCGCCATCGATGAGTGGCCCCCCTGCGAATAACCGGTGAGCATCACCTTGCCCGAGAGCAATGCGCTCTGCAGGGGCGCGGCGTTGCGGGCGGCACGGATCGAATCGATCACGCTGGAGGCCTCCGAGTCCGCATGCAGATAGGGGTGATAGCTGTAGCTGGACTTGGCATACCCCAGGTAGTCGGTTGCGACAACGGCATAGCCTTGCGCGGCGTACATCGCAATCAGCAGAAAGGTTTCCGGATCAGACGGATTGGCCAGCGTGCGGGGCTTTTGCACGTCGGTGCCCTTGGCGTAGGCCACCAGTGGGGCCGATGCATTGGCGCAGGCGCCGGCGGGAATCAACATCACGCCCGACGCATCGGTGGTTTCCGAATTGACGCCGATGGTCGAGTAGTGCAGCGCGACCACGCGGACGTCGCACTGAGCCTTGCCGCTGATGGGCTGCAGGCCGCTGGCCGCCGTGCCGGCATCGATCTGGGCGGCAGTGAGGGTTGTGAGGGCCTGCGGCGTTTCCACCAAGTCGCCGCGGCTGCTGTCCCCGCCGCCGCACCCAACCAGCAGAACGGCTGCCGCAATGGCCGTGAGGCCATGTATTGTCTTCATTGAATGTCTCCTTTGGTTACCAAAAAGAACGCCCGTTCATTTCTGGACTGCGGATGGTAGCTGGCGCGGTGGGTCCTGTGGGCGCCCGGGCACGGGGGTTTGCCCTGACAGGCGCGCCCTGGATTGCGACGTTGCTGTCAATCGGCAGTGGCGCCAACACTTGGCCGGCAGCGTCCGTTCAGCGGTAGCGCAGCTTCATGCCCAGGATGCCCAGGGCCAGCGTGACGACATTCGCCGCCACGATGGGCCACGCCGCCAGCAGCAATCCGTAGGCCAGCCACAGGGCCACACCGCACGCGAACACCGAGTACATGCCGAGCGAAATGCCGCTGACGTCGCGGGTGCGAAAGGTGTGCCATGCCTGCGGCAAGAAGCTGCACGTGGTCAGGATGGCGGCCAGGTAGCCGACGAATTCGGGCGAGAACACGGCAGTCACCGGTCGCGTGCCGTCCACTCGATCAGTGCCTCGATGGCCGGCCGCGCCGCCGCAGCATGGAGGTGGTTGACGATCGCGACCAGGACATAGCGCTTGCCGCTGGCGCCGTCCACGTAGCCCGCGACGCCGGCCACATTGCTCAAACTGCCGGTCTTGAGATGCGCCTGGCCAACGACCTTGCCGCGCACGCGGCGCAAGGTGCCGTCCACGCCGGTGATCGGCAACGAGGACATCAGTTCGGGCATCAGGGGCGAGGCCCAGGCCGTCTGCAGCAGCCGCGCCAGTTGCTGCGCAGTGATGCGCTCCTCGCGGGACAAGCCCGAGCCGTTGCCGAAGGCCGGCGCGTCGCCGCCTCCCACGCGCTCGCGCCACCACTGCCGCATAACCTCGCGCGAGTCCTCCAGCGTGCCCAGCCCTTTTTGCTGCAGGCTCAGTGTCAGGAACAGTTGCTGCGCCATGACGTTGTTGCTGAATTTGTTGATGTCCCGAACGATCTCGGCCAATGGGGGTGACCGCAATTCGAAGGCTGCGGGCAGGCCTGCCGGAACCTGGCCTTCGCGCACCCGGCCGGTGAGGGTGCCTCCCATCTGTTGCCACAGGCCCGCGATCGCGCGAGCTGCGTAGCTGCGCGGGTCGGCATAGGCCAGCGGCCAGACCCGCTCACCGCATGACGCCGGGTAGCCGCCGGCAAAGCGCAGGCGCGACGGATCGCTGAAGTCGGCCTTCAGGCCGCCGCGCCAGTCATTGCACTCACCACCGGTCAATGGCACGCTCGCCGGCGCCTGCACTCCCGCCAGTGGCGGCTCCACCTGCACCTGCGCCTGCCCGGCCAGGGGCGTGAAGGTCATGACCACGGCCTTGAAGTTGAGCAGCAGCGCATCCGGCGCGGCGTTGTAGGGGCGCAGCGGCTCGCCGTCGAAAGCCGCGGGGTCCGGCGCCACGGTCTCGAACGCGCTTCGGTCCAGCACGATGTCGCCGGCAATCGTGCGAATGCCCAGCCCCTGTACCCGCCGCAGCAGCAACCACAGCCGCTCGGCCACCAGCTTGGGATCGCCCTCGCCCTTGATGTACAGGTTGCCATTCAGCGTTCCGTCGCGCACGCTGCCTTCGACGTGCACCGGTGTGGCCCAGGTGAAGGCCGGACCCAGCAGGTCCATCGCTGCGAAGGTGGTGGCCAGCTTCGCGATCGAAGCCGGGTTGACCGGGACGCCGGCCCGGTGGCTCAAGCGCGCTGCGCTCCTGCCCTCGGCGTCCACTACCAGCACCGTGATGGCCTCACGCGGAATCCTGGCCCGGGCCAGGGCGGCATCGACCTCGGGCGGCAGTCCCTGCGCAGACAGCGGTAGCGCGGCCAGCGCGAAGACCGCGCAGGCAAGAAGGCGAAACAGTGGCATGCAGCGATTATCCGGTCCCTCGATAATGGCGGGTTGCGTGAAAGCCATCGCTTGAATCTGCTTGCCTTCGATACCAGCACCGAGGTTTTTTCCGTCGCGGTCCAGCGCGGGGCGGGCAGCGCCCTGCTGGAACACAGCGCTGCCGGAGGCGCCCAGGCTTCGGCGGCACTCATTCCCGCGATCCAGGACTTGCTGGCGCGGGCCGAACTGAGGCTGACCGACCTGGATGCCATCGTCATGGGCCGCGGCCCGGGCTCTTTCACGGGCCTGCGCACGGCGTGTTCAGTGGCGCAGGGCCTGGCCTTCGGCGCTGGCCTGCCGGTGCTGCCGGTCGACACCTTGTTGGCCGTGGCCGAGGACGCCCACTGGCGTTTCGGCGTGACGCAGGTGGTGGCGGTACTCGACGCCCGGATGGATGAGGTGTACTGGACCCACTATGTCCAACACGCGGGGCGCTGGACCCAGCAGGGCGGATTTGCGCTGGGGCGGCCGGAAACCGTGGTGGCGCCCCACCAGTGGGCGGTGGCCGGGAACGCCTTGGGCCCTTATGGCGAACGCTTGCCGGGCGCGATCCGCATCGACGCGCAGCCCACCGCGGCCGCGTTGTTGCGACTGGCTCCTGCGCTGCTGGCCGCCGGCCAGGCCGGGCCGGCCAGCAGCGCGCTGCCTTTCTACATTCGGGATAAAGTGGCTCAAACGACCGAGGAGCGCGCGGCTTTGCGTCGCGCATCCGCCGCCCAACCATGAGTGCCGTTTTCAAAAGCGTTGAAGCCGGGTTCGAGCCGATGACCGAAGCACGGCTGGACGAGGTCGTGGCAATCGAGCGGCTGGTCTACCGGCATCCCTGGACCCGCGGCAATTTCTCCGACTCGCTGCGGTCGGGCTACCAGGCGCAGATGCTCGTCGCGGATGGCGCGCTGCTGGGCTACTTTGTGGCCATGAAAGGCCTGGACGAGGTGCATCTGCTCAATATCACGGTGGCACCTGAGCACCAAAGGCAAGGTTGGGGCCGCGTGATCCTCGACGCGTTGGCGCTGTGGTCGCGGGCCCAGCAGGCGCAATGGCTGTGGCTGGAAGTACGCGCCAGCAACACCCGGGCCCAGCGCATCTACCAGGAGCACGGCTATCGCCGGGTCGGTGAGCGCAAGAGCTACTACCCGGCCGACGCAGGCCGCCGTGAAGACGCCGTCGTGATGAGCCTGAAGTTATGACGGTGCTGCTCGACGCGCGGCAACGCGCCATGCTCGCCGAAATGGGCATCCGTTGGCAAGAACCCCTGGCGCGTCCCGAGACAGGCGCGGCCGAGTCGCCGTCCCGGGGCATGGTCCAGGAACCCGTCGTTGTGCCGCATGCTGCATCCGAGTCGTCGCCTGTATCGCCGGGGGCCGCATCGGCGACCGGGCCGGCGGCAACGGGTGGCTTGGCGCCCCGGCCGGCCGCCATCGAACTCATGCAGTGGGATGAACTGGCCCAGGCGGTGGCCGAATGCCGGGCCTGCCGGTTGTGTGCGGGGCGCCGCAACACGGTGTTCGGTGTCGGGGACCTCCAGGCCGACTGGCTGGTCGTGGGCGAGGCCCCGGGTGAGAACGAGGACCTCCAGGGTGAGCCTTTTGTCGGTTCCGCCGGCAAGCTGCTGGACAACATGCTCAGGGCCTTGGGGCTGAGCCGGCAGCACAAGGTCTACATTGCCAATGTCCTCAAATGTCGCCCGCCCGCCAACCGCAATCCGGAGCCGCAGGAGGTGGCGCAGTGCGAGCCCTTCCTGCGCCGCCAGGTCCAGCTGCTGCAGCCCAGGATCATCCTGGCCATGGGACGCTTCGCCGTGCAGTCGCTGCTCGGGAGCAACGAGCCCATCGGCAAGCTGCGCGGTCGCATTCACAGCTATCGCGAGGTGCCGGTGGTGGTGACCTACCACCCGGCTTATCTGCTGCGCAATCCGGCCGACAAGGCCCGGGCCTGGGACGATCTTTGCTTGGCCCTGGACTGGATGGGACGTCAGCCGGGCTGAGACAGCCGGGTCAGTGGAGCAAAGGCGCGCGGCGCGAGGGTCCGCGCCGCGTAATCGATGCCACTGAAGCTGGCGTAGTCGGCCATCGAACGAACCTGGCCGAGCCCATACACCCCCAACGGTGCACCGCCCAGCAGGTCTGCGAGCCGGGCCCGCGAGCGCTGTTCGAGCGTCCACCAGTTGCGCTGGCGCTGGGTGTCAAGGGCCGGGTCCCAGTGCATCGGACGGGGCGGTGCGCCGGACTCGGCATTGTTGTAGAGGTGGTACACCGGCAGGCCCGGCACATGGAAGATGTCCCAGCCGTGGGTGAACAGGCGCGCGGCCAGCGCCTGCTCTTCGCCGTGAAAATAGAACCACGGGTCATACGGAAAGGCCTGGACGAATGTCCCCGGTGCAAAGAGGCAGCCGGCGCCGACGTGAAAGCCCGGGACCGGCTCGTCGCAGTCGAGCGGGTGGGCCTCGAAGCCCAGCACCGGGTGGTCGGGCTCGAACAGGCCTCCTGGCTTGACCACGTGCGCGAGGATCTTGTCCGTGGCCGGACGGCGCACGGCGCGGTTGTCTTCAAAGACAAAGGAATTCGGGTAGGACGACAGCGCGACGCCCTTGCGGCCGGGAAGAACGGCCTGGGCCTGGGCGATCAGCCGCGCATCCCAGTGCGGGTCGAAGTCCATGTGCGAATCGATCTGGAAGAACCATTGCTCGCCGTCATACAGGGACATGGCCAGGGCACGGGCCCAGCACGGACCTCGCGCATACAACGGATCTACGCGGACATAGCTGAGACGGGCTGGACCGACGTCGGCGGATGAGGGATGGGTCGAGCCGGCAGGGCTTTGGTCGACCACGCCGAAATGCAGTTGATCCGGCCAGCGTGCCGTGGCCACCGCCCGGGCCAGGGTGAAGCCGAGGACCGGATCGCAGTAGGACGCGACGCTGACGAAGATGCTCATGGCGAAAGCGATGTGGACGGTGCCCGGCCTTGTCCGGATGAAGGGTAACTCGCCGCCAATGGTATCAACTGCGTGCCCTGCGATCGCCTTGGCCGCGTATCCGGGCGCTCAGCATTGCGCCCCCTGTAACGCTGTGCTACCGTGAAACATTAACTCTTGGGTCACGGCGTGTGCCGCGAACCCACGCCCCGCCGGCTGCAAGGGAGACTACCTCCAGGAAGAACATCCGTGGACCAATCGACCGCCATCACCATCGCAGCGGCCCAGCGCCGTCCTCTCGGCTCCTCTCCAACCGGCTCGAGGCGAAAGCCCGTCTGCAATCCCGTCGCGGCCGGGTTCCGGCCCGCTGGCGTGGCGCTGGCAATTGCCGCCGCCTTTGTCTCGCTGACGGACCCCGCCGCCGGCCAGCCCGCCGGCGCCCAGGTGATTCATGGCCAGGCCACCCTGTTGCAACAGGGCAATTCGCTGCTCATCACCACTCAAAACGGCGCGGGCACCAGTCACTCGGCCATCAACTGGCAGAGCTTCTCGGTTCCCGGCGGTTCGACCACCCGATTCAACCAGCCCGACGCGCAGAGCCTGTCGATCAACCGGGTCCTGGGCAACGACCCGTCGGCCATCTACGGCACCCTCAGCTCCAATGGGCGGCTGGTGCTGGTCAACCCGGCCGGCATTGCGGTGGGGGCCGGTGCGGTGGTCGACACCGCCGGCTTCACCGCCTCCACCCTGCGCATGAGCGAGGCGGACGCGTTGGCCGGGCGCCTGCTGTTCGGGCACGACGGCCCGGCACCGGCACCGGGCGCGCTGCGAGTCGACGGCACCGTCATCGGGCGCAATGGCGATGTGGTCCTGATCGGGCGGCAGATCGAAGTCGGCAAGGAAGCGCTGGTGCAAGCGCCCAACGGCGCGACGCTGTTGCTCGCCGGCGAGAAGGTCGAGCTGACCGGCCGCGGGCTGGAAGGTATCCGCCTGGAACTGCAGGCGCCGGGGGACCGCGCTGTCAATCTGGGGACGCTGCAGGGCGATGCCGTCGGAATCTTCGCCGGCCAGCTCAAACACAGCGGCCTGGTCCAGGCCACCGGCGTCACGACCGAGGGCGGCAAGGTGGTGCTCAAGGGTCAGGACAGCGCCGACATCGGCGGCACGGTCATCGCCAGCCAGGGGGACCGGGGCGGGCAGGTTCAGGTCACGGCGGACAAGGTCGTGTTGCGCAGCGGCGCCGTCATCGACGTGAGCGGTCCCAACGGGGGCGGCGAAGTCCTGCTCGGCGGGGGCTGGCAGGGCAAGGACAACCGCATCGCCAACGCGCAGGAAACGACAGTGGAAGCCGGCGCCACGATCAAGGCCGACGCCATCGAGAACGGCAACGGCGGGACGGTGGTCGCCTGGTCGAATGATGCAACCCGGGTTTATGGCTTCCTGTCGGCGCGCGGCGGGGCTGCGTCCGGCGACGGCGGCAACATCGAAACCTCGGGCCACTACCTGGACATGCAGGGCCGGGTCGATACGCGTGCGCCGCATGGTCAGGTCGGTAGCCTGCTGCTGGATCCGACCAACATCTACATCGCGATCGATCCCACCAGCGCTCCAACGGGCGCACCTGCGTTTCCTGCTCCCACCTCTGCGGGACCGTACACGTTTCAGGAGAGCACAAGCGCGGCCGATTCTCTATTGACAGTTTCCGTTCTTCAAAACGCGCTTGCGAGCTCGTCCGTGACGGTCACAACCGCAAACACCAGTGGCAGTGGTGCCGGGTTCATCAAGGTCGTCGATCCGGTCTTCTGGAGTTCTGCGAACCAGCTCACGCTGAACGCCACCACGGACATCATCGTCAATGGAAGCATCAGCACCTCCGGAACCGGTGCGCTCAAGATGAACGCGGGTGGAAACATCAACCTCAATTCTGGCGTCAGCGCCAGCGTCGGCATGATCAGGATGGATGCGGGCGGCAGCATCGCGCAGACCGCTCCGATCGTCGCCTCCCAGTTGGTGGCAAAGGCAACAGGAGCGGTAACCCTCACGAACCCGGGCAACTACGTCGGGACAGTTGCAGGCTCCGCAGGCGGCTCAGGCTTCAGTTTCGCCGATTCGAACGCACTGACCATCGGAGCAGTCGACGGCGTGGTCGGGATCACCACGGCGAGTGGCCCGATCAACCTGAGCGGCCAGAACGTGAATGTCGCCAGTGACATTTCCGGCGGTTCGATCGCGATTACAGCGCCTTCCGGTAGCGTAGACATCTCGTCTGCGGCGCTGACTGCGAACGCCGGTTCGATCACGATCACGGGTGGCGGAACAACGCCGTCCGCCGTGGGCGATGGCGTTTCCCTCAACAGCGCCACCGTGAACGCGGGGTCGGGCGGTATCTCGGTCAACGGATCGACACAGGAACTGAACAGCTTGGGGGTCAGAATTGCCGGCAATACCGTCTTGACGGCGGGCAGCACCACGATCACTGGAAGCAGAGTTGTGGCTGGCCTTGGGAGCGGAGCTGGCGTATTACTCGACTGCAGTTGTGCGGGCAGCCTCACCGGCAGCGGACCCCTGACCATCACCGGCAGCAGCAACGACTCGAGCCCCGGCATCTTCCTGAACAACCCCATCGTGAATCGCACCGGCGCGGTGACTCTCAACGGCACGAGCTCGGGCGCTGGTTACGGCATCGATTCTTCCGCCGGCTCCATTGCGACCGCCGGCGGTGCCCTGACCGTTGACGGCGGCCCCTGGGGCGTCTATCTGGCGGGCGTTTCCATGACGACCGGTGGCGGGGCTGCGACCCTGACGAGCACGGCGGACGTCACGTTGGACGGAGCAAGCCTGGACACCGCGGGGGGCAACGTCACCATCAATGGCGGAAGCGCGTCATTCGGCGGTATCGGCGTCGCGGTGCTGAACGCCTCGTCCATTCATGCATACGGCGGCACAGTCGACATTACCGGCACCAGCAGCGCCAGCCACGGGTTCCTGCTCCAGGGCGCGGCTTTAACCATCAGCGGCAGCGGCGTCAATATTCAGGGCCAGACATCACCGTGGAGCGGAATGGATGCCCTGAGGATCGACGGCGACACAGTCTCGGCCACTTCATCGGTGAGCCTCAAGGCCATCGACGGCGATCTGGCCATCGTCAACGGCAGTACCGTGACGAACACCGGGTCCGGCATCGTCAAGCTGGAAGCCCTTGCCACCGCGCCGTCGCCGACGAGCCAGCCGCGCATTTACATCGACTCCTCTTCCACCGTCACCAACGGCGGCGTCGGCGATATCCAGCTCGTCGCGGATGCCGTGCAGGTGGACGGCTTGCTCGACTCCGGCGCCGCGCGCACCTGGTTCATGCCGAGCACGCCGACCCGGCCGATCTCCCTGGGCGGCACCGACGAAAACTATAACCTCAACCTCACCGACGCCGAACTGAACAACGTAACCGCCAGCGTGATCAGGGTGGGCGACAGTGGCTTCACCGGCGGCCTGACGATCGATGGCCCGACAACGATTTCCCCTTTTAACGCGCCGGCACTGAGCCTGATCCAGGGCGGCACCGCGACCATCACCCAGAGCAGTGGCGCGACGCTCGCCGTGAACCAGCTCAATGCGATTGCCGGCTCGGTGACGCTGACGGAAGCGAACAATGTGGGAACACTCAGCGGACGTGCCACCGACCCTGCCGGCACGGGCTTTGAGTTCAACAACGCCGGCGCCCTCGCCGTGGGAACCGTGGACGGTGTCTCGGGCATTCTGTCGGGCAATGGAACTTCACCCATGCCATTGTCGCTGGCCGCTACCGCCGGCAGCATCACACAAACCGATGCCATCAAGGGCTCGACCCTCACGGTTTCGGCCGGTGGCAGCGCCACTCTGGAAAACGCCGGCAACAGTTTCACGGCCGTGAACGCGACCGCCAACTCGGGCGATATTTCGCTGGTCAACGCCAATACGGGTACGACAGCGCTGACAGCTGACGCCAACGGCACTGTCGATTACCGTGGCAGCGGGCCGGTGCTGGTCCAGTCCGTCTACGCCGGAAGCGGGAACGCAGGAAGCACATTCGGAGCAGGCGCCGTCAGCATCGAGGCTCCGTCCGTCCAGGCAGGGGCCGGCCTGAATATCAATGCACCCGGCGATGGTTCGGTTTTCATCAATGCGTTGAACGGCTCGATCGGCACCAGCGCCACCCCGCTGGCGGTCGACCGCAGCGGCGGGGTCTGGGCCCAGGCCGCCGGCACGGGCGGAAACATCTACCTTTCTAGCCCGAACTCGTCCTTCACGGTGCGCGGGCTCACCGCGTCAGGTTCGGCCTCCCTCAAGGGGACCGCCTCTCCTGTCGGGACGCTTAGCCTGCTCAGTGCCACTACGGGCGGCACACTGGACTGGAGCGGGTTCAGCAGCACCACGCTGGGCTCGGGCGGCGGGACGATCAGCGCCGGCGGCGCCATCACCGCCAACGGCGATGTGGCCCTGGCAGGCACCTTGGTCCCCGGCGGTGTCGGGTCCATCAGCACCATGAGCGTGACGGGCAATTTCAGCGTGCTGGGCGGCTCCACGATGAAGTTCGACTTCAACGGGACCAGCCATGACAGCATCAGCGTCACCGGCAATCTGGTATTCCCGGCTGGGGCGAGTTCTGTCATCGCCGACGCGTCGGTGCAGCCACCGGCTGGCGCCTATACGCTCATTTCGAGTGGGACCAACGGCGGCGGTACGCTGCCAACCTTGTCCGGCAGCTTGACCGGGGCTTCGCTGGCCTTTGGCTCGTTGGTAGCGACTGTGGTCGCGCCGACGCCGGCGCCTACGGCATTTCCGACTCCGGTGCCTACCGTCGCTCCGGCGCCGGGGGCCACATTTGCGCCGACGCCTGCACCCACGGTGGCGCCGACACCGGCACCCACAGTCGCTCCGACACCAGCACCCACGCCGGCACCGACTCCGGCGCCCACACCCGCACCGACTCCGGCACCGACTCC
>DIZF01000070.1:0-6696 GCA_002427815.1 Ramlibacter tataouinensis | reverse complement strand
CCGACTCCGGCACCGACTCCGGCGCCCACACCCGCACCGACGCCGGCGCCAGTCCCACCGCCCACGCCGGCGCCGACACCTGCGCCCCAGCCACCGAGTGGCTCGTTGAACGATCTGGTCGTCGCGTTGATGGACGGGAATCAGGCCCTGGCTGAGCAGCTGATATCGGAGATGACCAGCAGTCCGCTCACGACCTTCGTCAGCCTGCTGCTGAAGGAGCAGGAAAGGCAGTCGCAGGACCGCCAGCTCGGCCAGGACACCGTCGTCGACGACAATCAGTGCCGTCGCTAGGCGTCAGAAGCGCGGCAGCTCGGGGTGGGCGATTCGCCCGCCGCGTACCAGCATCTTGCCGTACTCGGCGCAGCGGTTGAGCGTGGGAATGACCTTGCCCGGGTTGAGCAGGCCGTCGGGGTCGAATGCCCGTTTCACGCCCAGCATCTGATCGAGCTCGCCGGGGGTGAACTGCACGCACATCGAGTTGAGCTTTTCCACGCCGACGCCATGCTCGCCCGTGACCGTGCCGCCCATGGCCACGCTGGTCTCGAGAATCTCCGCCCCGAAGCGCTCGCAGCGCTGCAGCTGGTCGGCCTCGTTGGCATCGAACAGGATCAGCGGGTGCAGGTTGCCGTCGCCGGCATGGAACACGTTGGCGCAGCGCAGGCCGTACTTCTTTTCCATTTCCTGGATCGCCAGCAGGATGTCGGCCAGGCGCTTGCGCGGAATGGTCGAATCCATGCACATGTAGTCGGGGCTGATGCGCCCCGAGGCCGGGAAGGCGTTCTTGCGACCGCTCCAGAATTTCAGCCGCTCCGCCTCGTCCCGGCTCACCGACAGCGCCGTGGCACCGGCCGCATTCAGCACCTGGCTCATGCGGCCGATTTCCTCTTCCACCTCTTCGGGCGTGCCGTCGCTCTCGCACAGCAGGATCGCGGCGGCTTCCAGGTCATAGCCGGCGTGCACGAAATCCTCCACCGCGGCGGTCATGGGCTTGTCCATCATCTCCAGGCCGGCCGGGATGATGCCCGCGGCGATGACCTGCGCCACGGCATCGCCGGCCTTTCGCACGTCGTTGAAGCTCGCCATGATGCAGCGTGCCAGCTGCGGCTTGGGGACCAGCTTCACCGTGACCTCTGTGATCACGGCCAGCATGCCCTCGCTGCCGACCACGGCGCTCAGCAGATCGTAGCCGGCGCAATCCAGGGCGTCGCTGCCGAATTGCACCGCCTCGCCCTGCGCGGTGAAGCCTTTCACCTTGAGCACGTTGTGCAGCGTCAGCCCGTACTTGAGGCAGTGCACGCCGCCCGAGTTCTCGGCGACGTTGCCGCCGATGGTGCAGGCGATCTGGCTGGAGGGATCGGGGGCGTAATAGAGGCCGTGGGGCGCGGCCGCCTCGCTGATGGCCAGGTTGCGCACGCCGCACTGGACCACGGCGGTGCGTGACACGGGGTCGATCTTCAGGATGCTGTTGAATTTGGCGAGCGACAACGTGACCCCCAACACGTTGGGCATGGCGCCGCCGGACAGGCCGGTGCCGGCGCCCCGGGCCACCACGGGTACCTTCAGTGCATGGCAGGCCTGGAGCACCTCCTGGACCTCGGTCCCGGTTTCGGGCAGCACCACCACCAGCGGCCGCTGGCGGTAGGCCGTCAGCCCGTCGCACTCATAAGGGGTTGTGTCTTCGGCGTTCCACAGCAGGGCGTGGGGCGGCAGCACGCTGTTCAGCGCGCGGACCACCTGGGCTTGGCGCTCGGCGCGTTCCAGGACGTTGGGATCGGTGGCGGCACTCATCCAGGTATTTTGCATGACGGAACTGTCCGCTGCCGGCGGGTGCCAACCGTCCCATCTTTCAAAGCAACAGCACCGGCAAGACGACCCGCTATGCGCTAAATCAACAGACGAACCTGCCAGCGCTGGCAGGATGTCATCAGTAGACGAAAAAGGACGGAAAGGACGATCATGAACCACAATGTGAAAAGCGAGGCATTTGCCATTGGGGCGCAGCGGGAGGGGGCAAGGTCATGAACACGTGGATGACGAATGCGGTTTTCGGCCTGATCTTCGTGTTGACGGCAACCGGCCTGTTCTTTTTTGTTGTCACCCGCGGCGCACTGCTGGTGCGGGGGCTGTCGGGTGCCGGGGGCGAGAGTTCGCATGTGTACCCGATCTATTCGAACATGCGACTCATCAAGCTGGTGGACTTTCAGCCCATCATCTCGGCGATCCTGCTGTTCCAGTATCCCCGGCTGGTCTCGAAGATTGTCGAGGGCTTGCGGGCGACGGATCTCACCAACAAGAAGGTGCTGGTCACCTCGTGCGCCTTCGGCAACGTGATTCCCAGGGTGGTGGAAGCTGCGCTCGAGTCGGGCGCGCAGCGCATCCTCATCGCGGACATCATCCAGAACGAACTGGTGCACGCGGAAAGCAAACTCGGCCACTGTTCAGGCAAGGTGCAATACATCGAGGACAACGCCACTTCGATGAAGCAGCAGGAAGGGCTGGTCGACGCGAACGTGATGTTCTTTCTGCTGCACGAGCTGCCGCATCACCTGAAAGCACGTGCGCTCAGCGAAGCCGGACGCATGCTGGCACCCGGCGGCAAGCTGTACCTGGCCGAGTTCCACAGGCCGGAACTGTGGGTGCTGCGTGCGCTGAGCTGGACCTACTTCAAGGTCTTCGAACCGCTGGGCCTTGCACTCTGGGATACCCATGATCCGCTGAACTGCCTGAACGAGATGGGCGGCTGGACCGTGGAACGCACGACCTACTTCTTCGGCAATTTCCAGGTCATCACCGCCACCAAGCACTAGGAATTCGGGGCGGCCGCCGAGACGCCCCGGACCACCCGCGCCGCCGATGAGGCGGCGTTTGCATTTGAAACGGCTACGCGGTAGCCACCGCCCCGGTTACTTGAAGATCACGGTCTTGTGGCCGTTGGGCAGCACGCGGTGCTCGCTGTGCCATTTCACCGCCCGTGCCAGCACCTGGCTTTCGGTGTCGCGGCCCTGGGCCGTGAGGTCTTCCACCGTGGCGCTGTGGTCCACCCGGGCCACGTCCTGCTCGATGATCGGCCCTTCGTCGAGGGCGGCTGTCACATAGTGGGCCGTCGCGCCAATCAGCTTGACCCCCCGTTCGTGGGCCTGGTAATAAGGCTTGGCCCCCTTGAAACTGGGCAGGAAGCTGTGGTGGATGTTGATGGCTCGCCCGGCCAGCTTGCGGCACAAGTCGTCCGACAGGATCTGCATGTAGCGGGCCAGCACCACCAGTTCCGCGCCTTCGGACTCGATGATTTCGTACTGCCTGGCCTCGACCTGGGCCTTGGTCGCTGCGGTCACCGGCAGGTGGTGGAAGGGCACGTTGTAGCTGGCGGCGAGCTGATAAAAATCGCGATGGTTGGAAATGATGGCGGCGATCTCCAGCCGCAGCAGCCCGCTTTTCCACCGGAACAGCAGGTCGTTCAGGCAGTGGCCCTCCTTGCTGACCAGGATCACCGTGCGCATCGGCTGCCGGGTGGCGTGGAGTTTCCAGGCCATCCCGAACGGCTCGGCGAAAGACTTCAGCTGGACGCCGAGATCCTCGTGCGTCAGCTGGTCGCAGGCGAACTGCACCCGCATGAAAAAGAGGCCCGTGCCGTGGTCGTTGTACTGCGCAGCTTCCTCGATATTGCCGCCGCGCTCGAGCAAAAATCCCGAAACAGCGTGCACGATCCCGGGCCGGTCCGGGCAGGAGAGGGTAAGGATGTAAGCGTGGTTCATATCAACACAATTGTCGCAGCAGGACCCTGGGTGTGCGAAGGGCCGGCCGGCAGTGCCAAAATGTCCCTTTGCAGCAAGCTTCAGGAGCACGGCAATGGCATACAACGACTTTTCGATGGACAACCACTGGCTGCCCTTCACGCCCAATCGCCAGTTCCGCAAGGACCCGCGGGTTTTCGTCGCGGCGGACGGCATGATCTTCACCACCCACGACGGCAAGAAGGTGATCGACGGTATTTCCAGCCTCTGGTGTGTGGGCGCCGGGCACAACCGCAAGCCGATCAACGAGGCGATCAAGAAGCAGCTCGACACGCTGGACTACGCCACCGCGTTCCAGGTTTCCAACGACAGGGCGTTCAAGGCTGCCGAAATGATCGCTGCCATGGCGCCGGGCGACCTGAACAAGGTGCTGTTCTGCAATTCCGGCTCCGAAGCGGCCGACACGTCGCTGAAGGTGGCCCTGGCCTACCACCGCGCCCGCGGTGAAGGCCACCGCAACGTCTTCATCGGCCGGGAAAAGGGCTACCACGGGGTCGGCTTCGGCGGCATGAGCGTGGGCGGCATTCCGGCCAACCGCAAGGTCTACGGCAGCGCGTTCCTGCCCCGGGTGGACCACATGCGCTTCATTCACGACCCGGTCAACCAGGCCTACATCCACAACCAGGAGCCGGTATGGCAGGAGGACATCCTGCTGGAGCTGGAAAACCGCATCCTGCCGCTGCACGACCCGAGCAACGTGGCCGCGGTCATCGTCGAGCCGGTGGCCGGCAGCGCCGGCTGGTACCTGCCGCCCCAGGGCTACCTCAAGCGCCTGCGCGAGATCTGCGACAAGCACGGCATCCTGCTGATCTTCGACGAGGTGATCACCGGCTTCGGTCGCATGGGAACCAACTTCGCCGCCGATTTCTACGGCGTGGTGCCGGACATGATCAACTTCGCCAAGTGTGTGACCAATGGCGTGATCCCGCTGGGCGGGGTGATCTGCCGGGACAAGCTGTATGACGCCATGATGAAGACGGAGGCGCCCGAGCACGTGATCGAGTTCTTCCACGGCTACACCTATTCCGGCCATCCGGTGGCCTGTGCCGCGGCCATTGCGACGCTGAACCTGTACCGCGAGGAGAACCTGTTCCAGCGCGCCGCCGAAATGGGCAAGGTGCTGGGCGATGCGTTCCACAGCACTTTCAGGGGACTGCCCAACGTGATCGGTATCCGCAGCCTGGGCCTGGCCGCGGCGGTGGAACTTGCTCCGATCGCCGGGTCGCCCGGCAAGCGTGCCTACGACATCTTCCTGGATTGCTTCCACAAGGGGGCGCTGGTCCGCTCGGCCGGCGACGTGGTCGTGATCGCTCCGCCCTACATCGTGGAAAAGCAGCACATCGACACACTGGTCAACACCCTGGCCGACTCGATCCGGAAGAACGCTTAAGGCTGACCGGCCGCACGGGTGCCTTCGTTGGAGCCTTCACTTCAGCCGGCGCAGCAGCGAGAACCGGAGCGGCAGGAAGTGAAGCCGGCCAAGGTGGGCGTCATGGTGCCCACGTTCAACCGGCCGGACCTGCTGCGCTCGTGCGTGCTGCAGTTGGCGGCGCAGTCCCGGCTCCCGGACGTCATCTGCGTGCACCAGAACGGCCATCCCACGTCCTACGACTGGGCGATCGCCGACCTGCGAACGGCATCGCAGCTGGTCTGGCTGCACACGCCGCACAGGATCGAGCAACACCAGTGGTACGCGATCCCCCTGCGCTATCTGCTCGAACAGGGATGCACACACTTCTTCTGGACCGATCACGACGACCTGTACCTGCGCGACCACATCGCCCAGAGCCTGCAGGATCTGGAAGATTTCGATTTTTCCGTGTCGAACCGCTGTGGGCTGCTCTACACCAAGGCGGCGGATTTCCGTTATTCCCGTGAAGTCGAGTTCACGGCCCATGCGCCCGGCGGCATGAGTTCGACCATGTGTTTCAACCGGTGCTTCGCCGAGCAATTGCTGGTGGACATCACGCTGGACCGGCGGCACCACTACACCGACAACGTGGTGGCCCATGTGACCATGCCCAGGTTCCGCTGCCGCCTCTCGAGCCGGCGCACGTGCATCTACCACGCGCACGAAGGATCGCTGACATCGCACCCCTGGCTGGCCAAAGCGTTTGCCTGAATCCGTTTTCGCCAGCCCTGCGGAAATGACGGCCGCCTAGGTTCCGGCGTGTGGCTTCATCTGGCGCTCCAGATCGGCGCAATAGTCCTTCTGCTGTGGCTGCGACGGCAGCTGGGTGGATCGGATCCGCAACCTCGCCGGCAGATACACCGGCACGCCGAGTTGCGTATCCACATGGCGGCCTCCGGCCAGCAGCAGCACGGTCTTGCCGGGCACGACCGCCTGTTCCAGTGTTTGCGCCAGCGAGCGGTCCCGCGCGATCTGCATGCGCGTCATCGGGCCGATCCGGGATTCGGGCAGGAGGCCGCAATGGCCCTGTCGAATGGCCTGTTGCTGCGCCTTCAGGGCGGGCCCCGGCAGCATCGAATCCAGCTGCGCATCTTTCATGGCTGCGCGCAACTGCGGCCGTGACAGGTTGCCTCCCATGACCGGAACGCCGGCGGCAACCGCTGCCATGACCGCCGGGCGATAGGGCTCCCAGGGCCAGCCCGCTTCGTCCCAGCGAAGTGCCTGCCGTACCTCGGTTTCCGATGCGCCAGCCGGCAGGCCGGCGGTCGAGTGGCCGCCGTCGGCCATCTCCAGCACCACCGCCGCCAAAGTGCCGCGGGCTGCCAGCGCTTTCACCACCCGGCTGTGCAGGGCCTGGTGCCCGGGGGCGTCGTGCTGCTCGCCCAGCATCAGGATGTCGGGCGGCGGCCCATCTGCAGTCACGGCGTCCGGCATCGGCAAGGGCGCGCTGCAGCTGGCCAACAGGACCAGCAAAGCGATGGTGAATCGACTACG
>DIZF01000003.1:30279-41677 GCA_002427815.1 Ramlibacter tataouinensis | reverse complement strand
CCCTCACCCTACTCGATTGCGCCCAGCATGGGCGCGATCTTGGGGGTGCAAGTCCTCCCGCGAGCTGACCACAGCGAGCGAAGTGAAGCGCAACTGCGTGAGGGTGACCGAGCGTGGGAAGGAAGCGTGGAGCGAAACCGTGAGTCGAGGTACACAAACCTCATATGAGGCGCTGCCAAGCAGGGCGAGCGGGCAAGATACCGTGAAGCTCTTGTGGTCAAGGCGAGGTGGCGTAAATGGGGCGACTGTGCGGGGAAGGATCGCGTTCTTACCTGGGGAGATCTCGCCTTGTGCCTGAAAGGGCGACGGGTTTGCCCGGAGCGAGAAGTCAGCAGAGGCCGTAATAGTCGGGGCGACCCGACGAAGGGCCGAACGAGAAGGACAGTGACGAGACATGTTGACCGGACGTGCAATGCATCAGAAGTCCGCGCAAGCGGAGCGGCCGACGGGAGGGCGGGGTGAAGCCTCGCCCGAGCGCGGGCGCGATGAAGCACAGCCGTCGCGGCATGAGCAAACGCACTGGGGGCCGGAGGACCTGCTTGGGCAGGCACTGGCAAAGCACAACATGGCGGCGGCGTGGAAACGCGTCAAAGCCAACAAGGGGAGCGCCGGCGTCGATGGACGCACGGTGCAGCAAACGGGGGAAGACCTCAAGACCCAATGGCCCGACATCCGGCGCGACCTGCTCGACGGCAGCTACCGGCCCAGTCCGGTACGCCGCGTGGGCATCCCCAAGCCGGGCGGAGGGACGCGGGAATTGGGGATTCCCACCGTGGTGGACAGACTGATCCAGCAGGCCCTGTTGCAAGTGCTGCAACCGCTCATCGATCCGACCTTCAGCGAGCACAGCTACGGATTTCGACCGGGGCGTAGCGCGCACGGGGCGGTTCGGGCGGCCAGGCAGTACGTGGAGCAAGGCAGGCGTGTGGTGGCGGACGTGGACCTGGAGAAATTCTTCGACCGCGTGAACCACGACATCCTGATGGATCGACTGGCCAGGCGCATTGCCGACAAGGCGGTGCTGCGACTGATCCGTCACTACCTGGACGCCGGCATCATGGCGAACGGGGTCATGCAGATGCGCGTGGAGGGCACGCCGCAAAGCGAGCCGCTGTCGCCGCTGCTGGCCAACGTGCTGCTCGACGAAGTGGACCGCGAACTCGAACGCAAGGGGCACAAGTTCGTGCGCTACGCGGACGACTGCAACGTCTACGTGAAGAGCAAGCGTGCCGGGCAACGGGTGCTGGACGGGCTGCGGGCCTGCTATGCCCGGTTGCGGCTGAAGGTCAATGAGACCAAGACGGCCGTAGTTGCGGTCTGGGGGCGCAAGTTCTTGGGCTACTGCCTGTGGGCTGCCCCTCAAGGGCAAGTGAAGCTGGCAGTAGCCGGGGAGGCGGTGCAACGCTACAAGCAGCGTATCGGCCAGATGACCCGACGCCAGACCGGGTGCAGCATGAGCCAGATCGCGCAGGACTTGCAGGTGTTCCTGCCGGGGTGGAAGGCGTACTTCCAGCTCGCGCAGACGCCGAGTGTCTGGCGACGACTGGACGAATGGCTACGCCATCGCCTGCGTGCCATCCAGTTGAAGTTCTGGTGTCGGGGCCCGACCATGTACCGCGAGTTGCGCGCCCTGGGTGCCAGCAGCGACGTGGCGGCCCAGATCGCCGGCAACTCTCGCCGCTGGTGGCACAACAGCCCACTCGGGCTGAACCGGGTGCTCACCATCGCCTACTTCGACCGTCTTGGCGTTCCCCGCCTGTGCTGACCTCAACTTCTCGAACCGCCCGGTGCGGACCCGCATGCCGGGTGGTGTGGGAGGGGTCCGGTGTTCGTTGACCGGCCCCTATCCCGATTGCGAACCTGCGCCGCTGGCTGCGCGGCCAATCAGCCCAGGACCGGCTGGTCGGGCAATTCGTTGGTAATGGTTTGCCCGGCGCGCAGCGGGAAGTGCTTCACCAGCAGCGCCGAGACTTCTTCCAGCGCCTGGGTCAGGCCATCCTCGAAGCGCCGGTCACGGAAGGCCGAACCCATGCTCGCCACGATGGCCTGCCATTCGTCCCGCGCCACCCGGCTGCTCAGGCCGCGGTCCGCGACGATTTCGATCGCGTTCTCCGCCAGCAGCAGGTAGATCAGCACGCCGTTGTTCAATTCGGTATCCCATACCCGCAGCTTGCTGAACATGGCCACGGCCCGCTCACGCGGACCGGCGTCGCGCCAGAGGTAGCTCATGGGCAGGCCGGCCTCGACATAAATGCGAATCTGGCCGCTGTGGCGGTGTTCGCTGGCTGCCACGCGGTGCATCAGACGATCGACGAGCTGGGGCGGAATCGCCTTGTGGGTGTCCGACTCGTCCCGCCAGCGGTGCCACAGCATGCGGCCCAGGATGCGTCCGAAGCTTCTTCTTGCGTGCGCCATCACCAGTCTCCCGAGGCGCCGCCGCCGCCGAAATCGCCGCCGCCGCCACTGCTGAAGCCGCCGCCGCTACCACCGCCCCAGCCGCCGCCACCACCGCCACCGATCCAGGGACCGGCGCCCCAGCCACCGCGGCGCGAACCCAGGCCGGGCGCGCCGCCGGACATGATCGACAACAGCAGCGCGACCACGCCCGCGATGCCGGCGATGACCAGGCTCGAGGTGATCAACAGTGCGATCGCACCGACGCCGCCCGCGGTGACGATCGAGCCGAGCTTGCGCCCCAGGATGCCGCGCAGCACACCGCCGACGATGGGCACGGCAATGAACAGGAAGATCGCCAGGTTCATCCAGTCGAAACCGCCGGCGCCGCCGCCGCGCCCGGTCTGGGGCTGCTTCGGTGGCGGCAATGCCTCGCCATTGACCCGGGCGATGAGTTGGTCGGCCGCGGCTTGCAGTCCGGCGGCAAAGTCGCCCTTGCGGAAATTGGGCGTGATGGCATCGTCGATGATCTGTTTGGCCGCCAGGTCGGGAACGGCGCCTTCCAGTGTCTTGGCCACCTCGATGCGGACCTTGCGGTCATCCTTGGCGACGACCAGCAACACGCCGTCGCCGACACCTTTGCGGCCGATCTTCCAGGCGTTGCCCACGCGGTTGGCGTAGCTGGCGATGTCTTCGGGCTGGGTGGTGGCCACCATCAGGAACGCGATCTGCGTGCCTTTGGTCTGCTCCAGCGCCGCCAGTTTGTCTTCCAGGCCCTTGAGCTGGATGGCGTCGAGCGTGCCGGTCTGGTCGATGACCCGTGCCGTCAGTGGCGGCACCGGCAGCAGACCCTGCGCCCACGCCGGCGCCCAGCCCGCCAGCCCGGCCAGAAGCAGCAAGGCCGCGAGCCAGCCTGACACGATCCGGGCCGTGCGCATGGATGAGTCCTGTTCAGTGGAGGATGAGGCTGGCCGGGGCCGGAGTGTGCCGTGCGTCACTTCTTGTTGAAGTCGACCGCAGGCGGCACCGAGATCTGCGCCTCGTTCTGGACGGTGAAAGTGGGCTTGGGCTGGTAATGGAACACCATCGCCGTGAGGTTGGTCGGGAAGCTGCGTGCCAGTACGTTGTACTCCTGCACGGTCTGGATGTACCGGTTGCGCGCGACCGTGATGCGGTTCTCGGTGCCTTCCAGCTGCACCCGCAGGTCACGGAAGGACTGGTTGGACTTCAGGTCCGGATAGCGTTCGACCACGGCCATCAGCCGGCTGAGCGCGCCGGACAGTTCGCCCTGGGCCTGCTGGAACTTCGCGAACGCTTCGGGGTTGTTCAAGGTTTCGGGCGTGACCTGGATCGAGGTGGCCTTGGCGCGCGCCTCCACCACCTTGGTCAGCGTCTCCTGCTCGAAATTGGCCTCGCCCTTCACGGTGGCGACCAGATTGGGCACGAGATCGGCGCGGCGCTGATACTGGTTGAGCACCTCGCTCCAGGCCGATTTGGTCTGCTCGTCCAGGCGCTGGAAATCGTTGTAGCCGCAGCCGGTCAAGGACAGGGCCACCAGGATCATGAAGAACCAACGTTTCATGTTCTTTTCCTTGGGATGAGAGGGCAACGGTAGCATAGATGGGTGTCCTGCCGGGCCGTTTCAAGTCTGGGAATGCAGGCAAAATCGCCGTCAGCTCCATGAGAAAGACCAAACTTCAGGCGGCCAACCTCGAAGGCGACGCCGACGACATCGAAGCCGCGTTCTACGAGGCGCTGCAAAGCGGCGACATCGACAGACTCATGGCCTGCTGGGCCGACGAGGACGACATCGTCTGCATCCACCCCGGCCGCCCGCGGGTGGTTGGCGCGGTCGCGATCCGCGCCACCTTCGAAGCCATGTTCAGCAATGGCAGCATCCGGGCCTGGCCGGAGCGCGCCCGGAAAATCCAGGCGGTTGCCAGTGCCGTTCACAACGTGCTCGAGCGTGTCGAAGTGTTGGGTCCCGCGGGCCCGGCCCAGGCCTGGGTCATCGCCACCAACGTCTATCACAAGACCGCCCAGGGCTGGCGCATCGTGGCGCACCACGCCAGTCCGGGCACCCAGAGCGACATCCAGGAGATCTCCGGCGGTCCCCAGGTGCTGCATTGAACTACGCCGCGCCCTGGTGGTTGCCCGGTGGCAACCTGCAGACGATCTGGCCGGCGCTGGTTGCGCGGCGCGGCTTCGGGCCGCGGCCCCGTTACCGGCGCGAGCGTTGGCCCACGCCCGACGGGGACTTTGTCGACCTGGACTGGCTGGAGAATAGCGCCCCCACGCCTGTCACTTCGTGTACCGCGCGAGGCCTTGCAGGCCGCGCCTGGAGCGGCGCGGCGCTGGACGGCCGACCGCTGCTGGTGCTGTTTCACGGCCTGGAGGGTTCGTCGCGCAGCCACTACGCCGAAGCCTTCGCCGATTTCGCACGCGAGCACGACATGGCCTACGTCGTGCCCCATTTTCGCGGCTGCAGCGGCGCGCTCAACCCCGGGCCGCGTGCCTACCACTCGGGCGATCATGAGGAAATCGGCTGGATCCTGGCCCGCTTGCGCGAGCGCCAGCGCGGCCCGCTGCTGGCTGTCGGGGTCTCCATGGGCGGCAATGCCCTGCTGCGCTGGGCCGGCGAGCACGGCGAGCAAGCGGCGCGGTTTGCCGATGCCGTGGCCTCGGTCTGCTCGCCGGTCGATCTGGCGGCCGGGTCGCGGGCCACCGGCCACGGCTTCAACCGCTGGTCCTATACCCGCATGTTCCTGCGCAGCATGAAGCCCAAGGCCCTGGGCAAGCTGGCCCAGTACCCCGGCTTGTTCGACGGCCCGCGGCTGCGCGCTGCGCGCGATCTCTACCAGTTCGACGACATCTTCACGGCGCCCGTGCATGGCTTCCGCGATGCGGACGACTATTACGCGCGGGCGTCAGCCAAGCCCTGGCTGCACCGCATCCGCATCCCGGCGCTGGTGCTCAACGCCTTGAACGATCCGTTCGTTCCCGCCTCCAGCCTGCCACGGCCGCATGAAGCGGGGCCTTGCGTGACCTTGTGGCAACCGGCGGAAGGAGGGCACGTCGGTTTTACCGCCGGGACTGTGCCGGGCCATGTGCGCAAGATGCCCGACGAAGTGGGCAACTGGCTGATCCAGGCGGCGGCGCGGCCGCGCAGCACCTGAGTTGGCTGCCGGCGCCAGCGGCCACGTCCCCGCCTGATCGCTAGCGTGTTGTCGACGTCTTGACAGCGGCTGCAGCCGGCACCAGCGCCACGGCCGCGGATGCCGAACTTGCCGCCGCCAAAGCCGGCGCCACAGCCGCTGAGGCCACGGCCGCAGCGGCGGCACTGCCGGCCGGCGGCCAGGCCACGTCGGCGGCGTTGCGCTGCTTTCCGATCGGCGCGGTGGCCTGGCCCTTGCGCACGGCCTCCATGTCTTCCTCGCTCGGATACAGGCCCTTGAGCCAGTAATCGAAGGCCCGCCGCGCGATCGGCGCCGCGGCCGACGCGCCGAAGCCGCCGTTCTCGACCACCATGGCCAGCGCGATCTGCGGATCTTCGGCCGGCGCATAGGCGATGAACAGCGCGTGGTCGCGGTGCCGCTCGTCCGTGTGCGCGGCGCTGTACTTCTCGTTCTGCTTGATGGTGATCACCTGTGCCGTGCCGGTCTTGCCACCGCTGGTATAGGGCGCACCCTGAAAAGCGCGGGCCGAGGTGCCCTCGAGGTTCACGCCGACCATCGCCTTGCGGACCACCGCCACGTTCTCGGCCTTGAACACGACGGGGTCCGCGGGCTGCGGTTCGACCCGATGGACTTGTCCGGTTTCGATGTCCACCACCTCGCTGACCAGGTGCGGCTTCATGCGCACCCCGTTATTGGCCAGGGCGGCCAGCGCATTGGCCATCTGCAGCACGGTGAAGTTGTTGTAGCCCTGGCCGATGCCCAGCGAAATGGTCTCCCCGGCGTACCACTTCTGCTGCTCGGGCCGGTGGTAGGCCTTGCGCTTCCACTGGGTGGAGGGCAACAGCCCGCGCGCTTCGCCGGCGATGTCGATGCCGGTGAGCTCGCCAAAGCCGAAGTGCTTCAGCTGGTCGTGGATGGTGTCCACGCCCAGGTCGTTGGCCAGCATGTAGTAGTAGGTGTCACAGGACTGCACGATCGACTTGTACATGTCCACGGTGCCGTGGCCGCCTTCCTTGTCGTCGCGGAACTTGTGGTTGCCGAACCAGAAATAGCCCGGATCGTAGATCGTCTGCTGCGGCGTGCGCTTGCCCGTCTCCAGCGCAGCCATCGCCATGTAGGGCTTGTATGTCGAGCCGGGCGGGTAGGTGCCGCGCAGAGCCCGGTTGAGCAGCGGCTTGTCGATCGACCCGTTGAGCGCCTGCCAGTTCTCCGAATCGATCCCGTCCACGAACAGGTTGGGATCGAAGGTCGGCTTGCTGACGAAGGCCAGTACTTCGCCGCTCTTCGGGTCCAGCGCCACCAGCGCGCCGCGCCGGTCGCCGTACAGATCCTCGATCAGCTTCTGCAGTTTGATGTCCAGCGACAGCTTGACGGTGTTGCCCGGCGTGGACGGGCTGCTGGCGAGCTTGCGCACCGCATGGCCGCCGGCGGAAGTCTCGACCGATTCCACGCCCGTTACGCCGTGCAGCTGCTTTTCGTAAGCCTGCTCGACGCCCAGCTTGCCGATGTATTCGGTGCCGCGGTAGTTGGCCTGATCTTCGTCGGGCCAGTCGTCCATGGCCTCCTTCTCTGCCTGGTTCACGCGACCGATGTAGCCGATCACGTGGCTGGCCAGTTCGCCCCAGGGATAGTTGCGAAACAGCCGCGCCTTGATGTCCACGCCCGGGAAGCGGTAACGCCGCGCGGCGAAGCGGGCCACTTCCTCGTCGGTCAGCTTGGTGCGGATCGGCAGCGACTCGAACCCCTTGGACTCTTCCAGCTGCTTCTTGAAGCGACGCCGGTCGCGCGGCAGGATCTCGATCACCTGGGCCAGTTCGTCGATGGTCTGGTCCAGGCTGGCCGAACCCAGGCGCGAGGGGGTGATCTCCAGCGTGTAGGCCGAGTAGTTGCTGGCCAGCACGATGCCGTTGCGGTCGAGGATCAGGCCGCGGTTCGGCACCACCGGAACGATGGTCGTGCGGTTGTTCTCGGCCTGCTCGGCCAGGTCGGCATGGCGATACACCTGCAGATAGATCAGGCGGCTCACCAGCAGGACAAACGCCGTCAGCACCACGATGCTGGCCACCAGCACCCGCATGCGGAAGCGGGAGAGGTCGGCTTCGACGTTACGCAGCTCGGTCATGAAGTGCGAAAGGCATTCATAAAGGCCGGTTTTCGTCGGGGTCGGGCGCGCGGCGCTGCGGTGCCAGCAGGAGCACGCTCACAACCGGCCAGAGCAGGGATTCGATCGCCGGGGCGAACAAGGCGGTGAAGCCCGGGAACACGTCGCCTGCCAGCATGCGCACGGCCATCTGGATGGCCTGGGCGGCGACGAACAGCGGCAGCACCTGCAGCGCCTGCGAAGGCACGCTGAACCACAGGAGCCGCCGGTGGATGGTGATGGCGAAGTAGCTCAACGCCGTATAGGCCAAAGCGTGCTGGCCCAACAGCCCCGCCTGTTGCACGTCCATTGCCAACCCGAACACAAAGGCGACGCCGATTCCCACCCGCAGCGGCTGATGCACGCTCCAGAAGACCACCACCAGCGCGACCAAGTCGGGCATCCACGGCGTGCGGCCCAACGGCAGCATGTTCACCAGGAGGGCGAGCAGGAGGCTGGTCCAGATGAAGACGGGGTTGGCCGGCAGCAGCAGCTGCTGGCCCGGTCGCATGATCATGGGATCCGTGCCTTCATTTGCGCTGCGTTTTCTTCGCCGGGGCCGGTGGCGGATCCTCGGCCAGCCGCGGCGGAATCTGCGCCGTCAAGGGGCTGAGTACCATCACATGGCGCGCGCCGTCGACCAGCGCCTGGGGCGTGCAAAGGATGCGGGCAAAACCCGATTCGGCCCGGCGCTCGACCTTCTCGACCTTGGCCACCGGGAGGCCTGGCGGATAGATCCCGTCCACGCCGCTGGTGGTGAGAAGGTCGCCGATCTGGACGTCGGCATTGCCAGCCATGAAGCGCAGCTCCAGCAACGCGCCGTGCGCCGAGGGATCGCCATAAGCCACGCTGCGCGCGCCGGTGCGCACGTTCATCACGGGAATGGACTGCTCGCGGTCGATCACCAGGGTGACTTCGCTGATCAGCGGCTGCACGCGCGTCACCTGGCCCAGCACGCCCGATTCGTCGATCACCGGTGAGCCGGCTTCGATGCCCTGCGCCAGGCCGCGGTCGATGATCACCTTGCGCGAATAGGGATCCGCGGCGTCATACAGCACCTCGGCCGGTTGCGCCGCGGTGGTGATGCGGTCGCGCAGCTGCAGGAGCTTGCGCAGCCGCTCGTTCTCCAGGGTCAGCTGCTCGACCTGGTTGGCGCGCAGCGCCTGCAGCGCCAGTTTGCGCCGGGCCGCTTCTTCAGCCGCCTGCGCACTGTGGAGTGACTCGAAATACTCGCCCGCCGCTCGAACCAGGAACATCGGCCGCATGGCGACCCACTGGAGCGGGTACAGCACCGTCGCCACCGCTGCGCGCAGCGGCTGGGCAATCCGGAACCGCGAGTCGACCACCATCAGGAACAGCGCCAGCGCACTGCAAACCATGAGCTTGGACAGGGCCGACGGACCCTGTTTGAAAAAGGGCGGCGGGGTGCGGTCGAGGGTACCTAACGGCATTGGCGAATTTTCAACCCTCCCCCAAAGCGGGAAGGGATGAATTTACTCGCTCGTGAAGATGCTTCCCAGGCGCTCCATGCGCTCCAGCGCGATGCCGCAGCCTCGCACCACGCAGGTCAGCGGGTCCTCGGCCACCAGCACCGGCAGGCCGGTCTCCTCGGCCAGCAGGCGGTCCAGGTCGCGCAGCAGGGCGCCGCCGCCGGTCAGCATCATGCCCCGCTCGGCGATGTCGGCGCCCAGTTCGGGCGGCGTGTTCTCCAGCGCGTTCTTGACGGCCGACACGATGTTGTTCAGCGGATCGGTGAGGGCTTCCAGGATCTCGTTGGAAGAGATGGTGAACGAGCGCGGCACGCCCTCGGACAGGTTGCGGCCCTTGACCTCGATTTCCCTGACTTCGCTGCCCGGGAAAGCCGAACCGATGGTCTTCTTGATGGATTCAGCGGTGGGTTCCCCGATCAGCATGCCGTAATTGCGGCGGATGTAGCTGATGATGGCTTCGTCGAACTTGTCGCCGCCCACCCGCACGCTTCCCTTGTAGACCATGCCGCCGAGCGAGATCACGCCGACTTCGGTGGTGCCGCCGCCGATGTCCACCACCATCGAGCCCGACGCTTCCGACACCGGCAGGCCGGCGCCGATCGCCGCTGCCATGGGCTCCTCGATCAGGTACACCTCGCTCGCGCCGGCACCCAGCGCCGATTCCCGGATGGCGCGGCGCTCGACCTGGGTCGAGCCGCAGGGCACGCAGATGATGATGCGCGGGCTGGGCCTGAAGATGCCGCGCGGATGGACCATCTTGATGAACTGCTTGAGCATCTGCTCGGTGACGGTGAAATCGGCGATCACGCCGTCCTTCATCGGCCGGATGGCTTCGATGTTGCCCGGCACCTTGCCCAGCATGGCCTTGGCTTCGCGGCCGACGGCCTGGATCGTCTTCTTGCCATGGGGGCCGCCCTCATGGCGAATCGCCACTACCGAGGGTTCGTCGAGCACGATGCCCTTGTCGCGCACGAAGATCAGGGTATTGGCCGTGCCCAGGTCAATGGCCAGGTCGGTCGAAAAGTACCGACGGAAAGCTCCGAACATCAGGAAGTCCTCTCGCGGGCGGATGCGGCAAGCCCGTCTGCCATCGCCATGTCAATCATTGGTTGGGTCGGAAAGCCGCTATTTTGGCGCCGGAACGCCCCCCATTTTGGGGCCTAAAGCCCACCATTTTCCTGCAAGTGCCTGCGGGTAGGCGAGTGTTGCACTAAAGGCGGGATAATACCCGATCCCCTGTGAATCGCTGGCCCGTGCCGGGCCGAAATTTCGCGTTTACATCTAGTATCGCCAAGCCTCTTCCTCCCATGGCATTGACCTCCCAAGACATTGCGCGCATCGCCCATCTCGCCCGACTGGAACTGAGTTCGCTCGAAAGCGAGCGCATGCTGGTCCAGATCAACGGTTTTTTCGACATCGTCGAAAAAATGCGGGCCGTCGACACCGCCGGCATCGAGCCCCTGCCGCATCCCATCGCCGCCATCCAGGATCTGGCCTTGCGGCTGCGCGAGGACGTGGCCAGCGAGCGGATCGACCGCGAGGCCAACCAGAGGAGCGCCCCCGCCGTGGAGCGCGGCCTGTACCTCGTGCCGAAGGTGATCGAATGAGCGCTCCGGCGAGGGGCCCCGCTTGCGGGGATCGACGCAGCGAATTCGATCGCCGCTGCCGACGCCAAGGGTATGGCGATGACTGCAAGAGCTTCGGAGGCAGCCGAATGAGCGCTCCGGCGAGGGGCCCCGCTTGGGGGAAAAGACGCAGCGAATTCGATCGCCGCTGCCGACACATGAACATCACGATGACTGCAAGAGCTTCGGAGGCAGCCGAATGAGCGAACTGCATGACCTGACCGTGGCCGAACTGGCCGCGCAGCTGATCGCCAGGGAGGTTTCGGCCGTGGAGACCGCGCAGCATTTCCTCGCACGCGGCGCGGCCCATGAAGCGCTCGGGGCCTATCTCGCGATCGATGAGGAAGTGACGCTGGCCCAGGCCCGGGCGGCCGACGCGCGGATCGGCTCCGGCGAGCGCTCCCCGCTGCTGGGCGTGCCGATCGCGCACAAGGACATCTTCGTCACCCGGGACTTCGCCAGCACCGCAGGCTCGAAGATGCTGCGCGATTACCGTTCACCTTTCGATGCCACGGTGGTGTCGCGGCTGGCGGCGGCCGGCGCGGTCACGCTGGGCAAGCTCAACTGCGACGA
>DIZF01000003.1:2939-30127 GCA_002427815.1 Ramlibacter tataouinensis | reverse complement strand
ACCGGCACCGACACCGGCGGCTCGATCCGCCAGCCGGCCTCTTTCTGCGGCGTCACCGGCATCAAGCCGACGTACGGCCGCGCCTCGCGCTACGGCATGATCGCCTTCGCCTCCAGCCTGGACCAGGCCGGGCCGATGGCGCGCGACGCGCGCGACTGCGCGCTGCTGCTGTCGGCCATGTGCGGGCCCGATCCCGACCGCGACTCCACCTCGCTCGACATGCCGGCCGAGGACTTCACCCGTTCGCTGGACGACTCGCTGGCGGGGCTGCGCATCGGCGTGCCCGCTGAATTCTTCGCGGCGGGGCTGGCGCCCGACGTGCGAGCCGCCGTGGACGGCGCGCTCAAGGAATACCGGAAGCTCGGTGCCACGCTGGTGCCCATTTCGCTGCCGCGCACCGAGCTGTCGATTCCCGTCTACTACATCATCGCGCCGGCCGAGGCTTCGTCCAACCTGTCACGCTTCGACGGCGTCAAATTCGGCCATCGTGCCCGGCAGTACGCCGACCTGGTCGACATGTACCAGAAGACCCGCGCCGAAGGCTTCGGCGACGAGGTCAAGCGCCGCATCATGATCGGCACCTACGTGCTCTCCCACGGCTACTACGACGCCTACTACCTGCAGGCGCAGAAGATCCGCCGCATGATCGCCGCCGATTTCCAGCAGGCTTTCAAGCAGTGCGACGTGATCGCCGGGCCGGTGGCGCCGACCGTGGCCTGGAAGATCGGCGAGAAGGCCGACGATCCGGTGGCGAACTACCTGGCCGACATCTTCACGCTGCCGGCGTCGCTGGCCGGCCTGCCGGGCATGAGCGTGCCCTGCGGTCCCGGCGCCGGCGGCATGCCCGTCGGGCTGCAACTGATAGCCAATTACCTGTCCGAAGCCCGGCTGCTCAACGTCGCGCACCGCTTCCAGCAGGCGACCGATTTCCATCTGCGCGCGCCGGCCGGCGTCGGTGCGGCGGGAGGTGGCCTATGAGCAGGTTGATCCAGGGTTATGAAGTCGTGATCGGCTTCGAGACCCACGCCCAGCTGTCGACGCAGTCGAAGATTTTCAGCCGCGCCCCCACGGCGTTCGGCGCCGAGCCCAACACCCAGGCCTGCCCTGTCGATCTGGCCTTGCCGGGGACGCTGCCGGTGATGAACAAGGGCGCCGTCGAACGCGCGATCGAGTTCGGGCTGGCCGTGAATGCCCACATCGCGCCGCGCAGCATCTTCGCGCGCAAGAACTATTTCTACCCCGACCTGCCCAAGGGCTACCAGATCAGCCAGTACGAGATTCCGGTGGTGCAGGGCGGGGTGGTGGAGTTCTACCTCGGCGACGAGAAGCGCTCGGTGCGGCTGGTGCGCGCCCACCTCGAGGAGGATGCGGGCAAGTCACTGCATGAAGACTTCGTCGGCCAGTCCGGCATCGACCTGAACCGCGCCGGCACGCCGCTGCTGGAGATCGTGACCGAGCCCGACATGCGCTCGTCCGACGAGGCCGTGGCGTATGCGAAGGAATTGCACAAGATCGTCACCTGGATCGGCATTTGCGACGGCAACATGCAGGAGGGCTCGTTCCGCTGCGACGCCAACGTCTCGGTGCGCAAGCCCGGCGCCCCGCTGGGCACGCGGCGCGAGATCAAGAACCTGAACAGCTTCAAGTTCATGCAGCAGGCGATCGACTACGAGATCCGCTGGCAGATCGAGGAGATCGAGGACGGCCGGGCCATCGGGCAGGCCACCGTGCTGTTCGATCCGGACACCGGCGAGACCCGGTCCATGCGCACCAAGGAAGACGCGGCCGACTACCGCTACTTTCCCGACCCGGACCTGCCGCCACTGGTGATCGCGCCCGAATGGGTGGAGCGGGTGCGCTCCGAGATGGCGGAGTTGCCACGCACCATGGCGACGCGCTTCTTGAAGGACTACGGGCTGTCCGAGTACGATGCGACGACGCTGACGCAAACAAAGGAAATGGCCGCCTTCTTTGAGGAGGTGGCCAAGACTTCCGGGCAGCCAAAACTCGCAAGCAACTGGATCATGGGTGAAGTCTCCAGACGGATCAACAACGGCGAAGCAAGCATGCTCGCGGTTCAGAATCGGTTCACGCCTCGACGGCTCGCGGACATCATCCGACACATTGCGGACGGAAACATTTCGAACAATGCTGCGAAGAAAGTGTTTGACGAAATGTGGAATGACACATCGTTGGAAGCAGATGCTGCAATCGAGCGTCTCGGCCTCAAGCAGATGAACGACACCGGCGCGCTGGAAAAAATCATCGACGAGGTGATCGCCGCCAACCCCGATAACGTGGCCCAGTTCAAGGCGGGCAAGGACAAGGCCTTCAACGCGCTGGTGGGCCAGGCGATGAAGGCGAGCAAGGGCAAGGCCAATCCCTCCCAGGTCAACGAGCTGCTGAAGAAGAAACTGGCGCCTTAGTGCTTGCGGGCGGTCTTGGCCGCTGAGGCCGGCCGGCCGGTGGCGCCGGAGGCCGCGTGCTCTGCCGTCGTCGGCACCACGCCTTGCTGCGCCCACAGCACTTTCAGCCGCGCCAGCTCCTCGTCGAAGCGGGCGTTGACCCGCACTTTCTCGACGTCCTGTTCGGCCAGAAAGCGCTGTTGCGCGCCGAGCTGGGCGTCCACCTCGGCAATTTGCCGCTTGAGCTTGGCCGGCATGCGGGAGGGGTCGAGCTGGTAGAACTCCACCTCGCCATCGAGGAATTTGCGTTGCGCCAGCAGTTTCTTGGTGCGCAGCTGCGCGGCGGCCGTGACGCTGTCGACCAGGGCCAGCGCATCGGCCCGTTCCTTGTCGTGAGCCTCCCGGTTGGGATAGCGCGCGACCAGCGCCCGCTGGCGCCCTTTCTCTTCGATCAGTCGGCTGCGCTCTTCCGCCTGCCGGCGGTCCTGTTCTTCCTGCACCGCCCGCTCCGCGGCCGTCAGGGTCGGACCGATCTTGCGGCGCGGCAGGCCGCCCGGGCTGAGTTCGGTCTGTTCCCGGTCGACGCATTCGGCAATCGGACGGTCGGCCGTCAGCCGCCGCCCCTTGGCGTCGGTGCAGGTGTAGATGCTGTCGCCGGTTGCGCCTGCGCCGATCGCCTGCCCCGAGAGGGCGGCCAGCAGTGCCGCCAGGGCGGCTGTCCGGTGCATCGATACCACCACGTTGGTCCGTCCTTTATTCCACACCGTAACGCTGGCGGTAGGCCAGCACCTGTTGGTGATGGGCACCGATGGCGTCGCCGCTGTGCTGTTCGAGATACTGGAGCAAATCCGCGAGCTTCGCAATCGCGCAAACCTTCAGACCCAGCCGGTCACGCACATATTGCACGGCGCTGTGGTCCACGTCCAGTCCACCCTCGGTGGCCTTTTCCTGCCGGTCCAGCGCGATCGCGACCGCGTACGGCACGGCGCCGGCCGCCTCGATGATGGCGATAGCCTCGCGCGCGGCGGTCCCCGCCGACATCACGTCATCGACGATCAGCACCTTGCCGCGCACCGGCGCACCCACCAGGGTGCCGCCCTCACCGTGGTCCTTGGCCTCCTTGCGGTTGTAGGCGTAGGGAATGTTGCGGCCCAGGCGGGCCAGTTCGATCGCCACCGCCGCGGCCAGCGGGATGCCCTTGTAGGCCGGGCCGAAGATCATGTCGAACTCGATGCCCGACGCCAGGATGCGCTGTGCATAGAATTGCGCCAGCCGCCCGAGCTTGGCGCCGTCGTCGAACAGGCCGGCATTGAAGAAATACGGCGACAGCCGCCCGGCCTTGGTCTTGAACTGGCCAAAACGCAGGACGCCGGAGTCCACCGAGAACTGAACGAAATCCTGGGCCAGCTGATCCTGCCCGCTACCTGCCACCATGGGACATTCCTTGTTCAAACTCACCAGCCTCAACTTGAACGGTATCCGTTCGGCCACCAGCAAAGGCGTAGAAGCCTGGATCGGCAAGACCCGGCCCGATTGTATTTGCCTGCAGGAAGTCAAGGCCCAGGCAGTCGATGTGCGGGGACGATTCGACGAATTGGCGGGCCTGAAGGGCTATTTTCACTTCGCCGAGAAAAAAGGTTATTCCGGCGTGGCCGTTTACACGCGTCATCTCCCCAGTGACGTTGTCGTCGGCTACGGATCGCCCGCGTTCGACGCCGAAGGCCGCTACCTGGAACTGCGTTTCGATACGCCCCGGCGCAAGCTGTCGATCATCAGCTGCTACTTCCCCAGCGGGTCATCCGGCGAGGAACGGCAGCTGGCCAAGTTCCGTTTCCTCGACGAGTTCGATCCGCACCTCGCGCGCCTGAAGCAGCAGCGCGAATTCATTCTCTGCGGCGATGTGAACATCGCGCATCAGGAGCGTGACCTGAAGAACTGGCGCAGCAACAGGAAGAACAGCGGCTTCCTGCCGCAGGAGCGGGCCTGGATGACCAGACTGCTCTCGGAAGCCGCGCTGGTCGATGTGTACCGGCAGCTTCAGCCCGAGACCACCGAGGAATGCTACACATGGTGGAGCAACCGCGGCCAAGCTTACGCCAACAACGTGGGGTGGCGGCTGGATTATCACGTGGCCACGCCGCCTCTGGCGGCACTGGCGCGGCGCGAGAGCATCTACACCGGGCAACGCTTCAGTGACCATGCGCCCTTGACCATCGACTACGAATTCACCCTCTGACAGGGTGCCCCGCGTCGCTGGCCGTTCAAAGCCTGCTCTCTATTCGTGTGTGGCAATCCGGCCCAACACGCAGAGCATCACTTCTTGACCGCGTCTTTCAGGTCGGCAACGGCATCTGTCAAATCGCCGACGCCTTTCTGGATCTTGCCTTCGGCCTGCTTCTTCAGCCCTTTGGCCTGCTGCTCCTTGCTGCCAATCAGTTTGCCGACCTCCTGCTGAATCTTGCCGCCGACGTCCTTGGCCGCGCCCTTCACCTGATTCTTGTTCATGGTCATGATGAATTCCTTAACAGTTGAAACATCGGGTCTGCGAACCCTCACCGGTTCGCGTTCTCGAGTCACACGGCACCCGCTGGCAGCGACAGGCATCCATACCGGCGCCCGACCCGTTCAGCAGTGGCCAGCTTGATTGGCGAATCGGCGAGCTAGAGCCTGCCCATCAGAAGCAGCACGACCACTATGAGCAGCACCAGCCCAAGGATGCCGCTCGGTCCGTAGCCCCAACTCCTGCTGTGCGGCCAGGTTGGAATCACGCCGACGAGCATCAGCAGCAGAACTATCAGCAAAATTGTCCCTAGACTCATTTCATTTCTCCCGGTTCAGCCAGTGCGCATGCTTCACTATCTATAGGACGCTTTGGAGGAACGATGTTGACCGAGATCAATGCGCGGCGGGGGCTCCCTGCGCATGGTCCAGATCGGGTTGCAGCCACGGATCGACATGGGTCATCAGGTTCAGCACGCGGTGGCGCTGCAGTACGCGCTGCCGGGCCTCCACGGCGATGTCGTGGCCGGCTTCGACGGTGATCCCGGCGTCGACCTCGAGGTGCGCATCGACGACGATCATGTCGCCCATCTTGCGCGTGCGCACGTCGTGCACGCCGCTGACGCCCGGCGTTTCGATCAGCGTGCGGCGGATGGCCTCGATCTCCTGCTCGTCGACCGCGCGGTCCATCAGGTCGTGCAGCGCGGCCCAACCGAAGCTCCAGCCCATCTTGGCGACCATGAAGCCGACGATCAGGGCGGCGATCGGGTCGAGAATGGGGTAGCCCGCCAGGTTGCCGATGATGCCCAGGCCCACCACCAGCGACGAAGCCGCATCCGATCGTGCATGCCATGCATTGGCCACCAGCATGCTCGACTTCACGCGCTTGGCCACCGCCAGCATGTAGCGAAACAGCAGCTCCTTGGCCGCCAATGCGCCGCCCGCCACGTACAACGCCGCGATATGCACCCGCTGGACCGTGTCCGGCTCCTCGAGCTTGCGGAAGGCCGACCACAGCATGCCCACGCCCACGGCCAGCAGCAGAACGCCCAGCAGCAGCGACGCTGCGGTTTCGAAACGCTGATGGCCGTAGGGGTGGGCTTCGTCGGCCTCCTTCTTGCTGTGGTGGCTGGCGAACAGCACCACGAAGTCAGCCACCAGGTCGGACAGCGAATGGATGCCATCCGAAATCAGGCCCTGCGATCTGGCGAGCACGCCCACCCCGACCTGGGTGACGGTCAGAACGAGGTTGACACCGACGCTGACCCAGGTGCTGCGCGCCGCGGCTGCCGCGCGCTCGGCGGGGGTGTGCTGGGGGTCTTCGTCGTCGTCCGGGAGATCGGTGAATTCCATGGTGCGGGATGGATCGTGCGGGTCGTTCAAGGGTACGGCCAGCTTCCAGCGTACCTTGAAGCGTCCGGCGCCGGGATGAAACGGGTGCGGAACCCGAACGCGTGCTGACGCAGATCAGAAGTCCTGAAGGCAAATCGCTCGAGATCAGCACGCAGCGTCAGGATGCAGCGCGACATTTCAGCTCGTCCGTTTGCGCGTCGGGTCGGCTGACCCGGGGGCCATCCATCCCGCCGGCAACTTCAGCTCGCGCCGGCCGCTGCGGCCGCAGCCACCGTGTCAGCGGCCTTTTTCGCGAATTCCGCGCGCAAGGCCTTGAGCTTTTCGCGCGGGTTTTCCTTCGTCGTTGCCGTTTCGAGCGACATCTCGGCGATGAACCGGCTGGGCTGCGCTGCGATCATCTCGCGGCCCTTCTTGCGCTTCCTGGTCCAGCTCACCGCCAGCGAGCGCTGCGCACGGGTGATGCCGACATACATGAGGCGACGCTCTTCCTGCAGGCGCTGCAGGATGCCTTCGCTCATCGGTCCATCGGCGCGCCCGGCCGGATTGTTGTCGTCGCCCAGCTTGAACGGCAGCAAGCCTTCCGTCACGCCCACCAGCATGACGTGGGGCCACTCCAGCCCCTTGGAGGCATGCAGGGTGGACAGCGTGACGACGTTCTGGTCCTGTTCGCGCTCACTGATGGTCGAGAGCAGCGAAATCGTCTGCGCGACCTGCAGGAAGGTTTTCGTCTCGCTGCTCGTCGTCACGCCGGCGGCGTCGTCGATCTGGCCGCCGCAGCGCAGCGCCATCCAGTCGCAGAACTCCAGCACGTTGGTCCAGCGCGTCGCCGCCAGCTTCTCGTTTTCTTCGCCGTCGTACAGGTGCTTTTCGTAGGCTATGTCCTTCAGCCAATCGGTCAGCAATACCTTCGCGTCGTCGGCGCCGCTGGTGTGGCGGGCCTTGAATTCGAAGTCGTTCACATAGCGGCCGAACTCGTGCAGGCCGGCGACGGATCGGCCGGGCAGGGCCGAGGCGAGCGAGGAGGAGAACAGGGCCTCGAACAGGCTCAGCTTGTATTTGCCGGCGAACACGCCCAGGCTCGTGAGTGTCTGATGGCCGATGCCGCGCTTGGGCGAAGTGATGGCGCGCAGGAAGGCCGGGTCGTCGTCGTTGTTGACGACCAGCCGCAGCCAGGAACACAGGTCCTTGATCTCGGCCCGGTCGAAAAAGCTCTGGCCGCCCGACACCTTGTAGGGGATCTGGGCCTTGCGCAGCGCCTGCTCGAACACCCGGGCCTGGTGGTTGGCGCGGTACAGCACCGCGAAATCCTTCCAGTCCTTGCCCAGGCCATTGGCCCGCGTCGACTGGATGCGGGCCACCGCGCGCTCGGCCTCGTGCGCTTCATGGTCGGCGTCGACGATGCGCACCGGCTCACCCTCGCCGAGTTCGGAAAACAGCACTTTGGGAAACAGCTTGGGATTGGGGCCGATCACGTTGTTGGCCGCGCGCAGGATGGCGCCGGTGGAGCGGTAGTTCTGCTCCAGCTTGACCACCTTGAGGGACGGGAAGTCCAGCGGCAGCCGCCTCAGGTTGTCCAGCGTGGCGCCGCGCCAGCCGTAGATCGACTGGTCGTCGTCGCCCACGGCGGTGAAGCGGGCGCGCGCGCCGACCAGCAGCTTCAGCACCTCGTACTGGGTGGCATTGGTATCCTGGTATTCATCCACCAGCACGTGGCCGAGCTGCGCCTGCCATTTCTCGCGCACCGCCGGATGCTGCTGCAGCAGCTTCAGCGGCAGGCCGATCAGGTCGTCGAAATCCACGCTCTGGTAGGCGGCGAGACGCTCCTCGTAGCGGGCCATGATGCGCGCGGTCACCTTCTCGTTGTCGTCCTTCGCCTGGGCTTCCGCCTGCGCGGCGTTCAGCCCCATGTTCTTCCACAGGCTGATGGCCCATTGCCATTGCCGCGCGGTCGCCGCGTCGGTGCTGCCGCCGGCGTCCTTGAGCAGGCCGGTCACGTCGTCGCTGTCGAGGATGGAGAACTGCGGCTTCAGGCCCAGGGCCTCGCCGTCCTGCCGCAGCATCCGCACGCCCAGCGCGTGGAAGGTGCAGATCAGGACGTCCTTGGCGTCGCGGCCGATCAGGCTCCTGGCCCGCTCGCGCATCTCGGCGGCGGCCTTGTTCGTGAACGTGATGGCGGCGATGCGTCTGGCTTCCAGCCCGGCCTGGATCAGGCGGCCGATCTTGTGCGTGATGACCCGGGTCTTGCCGGAACCGGCGCCGGCCAGCACCAGGCAGGGCCCTTGCATGTAATTGACGGCTTCCTGCTGGGCGAGATTGAGGCCTGCGGACATTGAAGGGAGAGCGGGGGACTGCTGAGAGGGACTGCGGAGGAAGGGGCGAATCATACCGGTCGCAGCGCCGCTCCGCGCGGATCGGATGGCGCGGCGCGTTGCGCACAGAATACGCGGGTGCTTGACATCCTGCTCGTCACCTTTCCCTTCTTCGCGCTGGTGCTGTGCGGCTACGTCGCCGCGCGATTGCGCATGCTGCCGCTGGAGGCGATTTCGGGTCTCAACTCCTTCGTGCTGTACTTCGCGCTGCCCTGCATGCTGTTTCGCTTCGGGGCCGGCACGCCGGTGGGCCAGCTGCTCGATGCGGCAGCGTCGGGTGTCTATCTGTTGTGCGCGCTGATCGTGGTGGCGGCGGTGGTCTGGGCCAGCTTGAACCCGCGCATCCGCTGGAACGACGCTGCCTTCGGCGCCCTGGTGGGCGCCTTTCCCAATACCGGTTTCATGGGCGTGCCGCTGTTGGTGGCGCTGCTGGGTGCCCGTGCGGCGGGGCCGGCCATCCTCACGATCACGATCGACCTGGTCATCACCACATCCCTGTGCATCGGACTGTCGCGGCTGGACAGCGCGGACGAGCACGGGGCGGCTGAAGCGACGCGCAAGGCGCTCAAGGGCATGGCGCTCAATCCCATGGCCTGGGCTATCGTGCTGGGGGGCCTTGCCTCGGCGCTGCAGCTGCAGCCGGTGAAGCCGCTGATGCAGACCCTGGGCATGTTGGCCGACGCGGCCGCGCCGGTGGCGCTGTTCACCATCGGCGCGGTGATGGCGCGCTCTCAGTACGTGGCCGCGCTCCAGGAGCACGACCCGATGCCCTGGCGCGACTACCTTCCGGTCGTGCTGGTGAAGCTGGTCGTCCACCCCTTGCTGGTGCTGGGAGTGGGTAGTGCGGCGATCGCCATGGGCCTGCCCCTGGACCGGTTCACGCTCAAGGTGATGGTGCTGGTGGCGGCGCTGCCCAGCGCCAGCAATGCGTCGGTACTGGCCGAGCGCTTCGGCGCCGACACCGGCAGGATCGCGCGCATCATCCTGCTCACCACCGCGCTGGCTTTTCTGACGTTCTCGGCCGCCGTGGACCTGTTGCGCTGAGCGGCTGGGCAATCGGGGCGCCCGAAGTGCCAGCTGCTCAACGCAACGGCCCGGCTGACGCCAGTGCTTTGCGCCACGCCAGCGAGATCGCCGGCATCGCATTGACCGGCCGCCGGATCAGTGGCCGGGCCAGATCGCGTACCTGGTCTTGCGCCGTGCTGCGCCCGACCAGGTACTCCACCGGCGACTTGCCGTCGATGCGGGCCAGGGCGAGGGCCGGCAGCAGGCTGGCCGCCCTGGCTTCCATTTGCCCGCGCGGCTCGAACCGGATGGACTCGAAGTAAGCCAGCGACAGCGCGTCGAATGACTGCAGCAGAACGCTCGCGTGCTGGGGCATCAGCACCGACTTCAGCAGCAGGTGATTCAGGCAGAAAGTGATATCGAAGGCCGGGTCGCCGTACTAGGCGCATTCGGCGTCCAGCAGCACGGGGCCATCGGGCCCGACCAGGATGTTCTTGGGACTCACGTCCCCATGCACCAGCGCGATCCGGGCCTGCGCCGTGCGCTCCACCAGCGCGGCGAGCGCGGGCTGGAGATCCGGATGGCGCGCGGCGGTGGCGACCAGGTAGGGGTCGAGCCGCAGCGCGCGAAAGTTGTCGCCGCTGTCGAAAACCGCCGCGAGATCCGGGCGTCCCGCCGTCGCGTTGTGCAGCGTGGCCAGCAACTGCCCGACCTGCGCGGCAGTGGAAACGTCGACATGGCCGGCCAGCAGTTGCGTCTTCCACAGCGGGTAGCGGTCGCCGGGCAGGAATGCCATGGCGAACAGGCCCAGTTCCGGATCGTGCGCCAGCGGCCTGGGGACGGCCTGCGGCGCGATCTGCGCGGCCACCAGCAGCCACTCCCATTCATAGCGGTTGCGGCTGACCGGCGCAAACCACTCGGAGGCGACACGCAGGCGGGGTAGCGCGCGCTTGACGCAGAGGCTGCGTCCCGGCAGGTCGACCCGCCAGATGTCGGAGGACACGCCGCCCGAAAGCGGTGTCCAGATCGCGTGTTCCGCCGGCGTGGCCAGCTGCTGGCGCTGCAGGAACTGCGTGAGCGCGGGCTCGGCGGCCGCGGCCGCGCTAGCGGGGACCATGCCGGCCCCGCATGCTTCGAATGCCAGCGTAGGCGGCGCCGCTGTGCTCCTCGATCCGCAGCAACTGGTTGTACTTGGCCACCGTGCTCGATGTGCGGAGCGACCCGATCTTGATCTGCCCGGCGGCGCTGCCGACGGCGATGTCGGACATGAACGTATCTTCGGTTTCGCCGGAGCGAGCCGAGACGATGGTGGCGTAGCCCGCGCTTTTCGCCTGCGCGATCACGGCCAGGGTGCCGCTCACGGTGCCGTTCTGGTTGGCCTTGACCAGCACGCCGTTGGCGACGCCGCCGGCTATGCCGCGCTGCAAACGGACAGCGTTGGTCGCGAACAGATCGTCGCCGACCAGTTGCACGCGGTCGCCCAGGGCGCAGGTGAGGTCGGCCCAGCCGCTCCAGTCCTCCTCGCCCAGGCCGTCCTCGATCGAGACCACGGGAAATTCGTCGACCCAGGAAGCCAGCATCGCGATCGTCTCGGCGCCGGTTCGCTGCAGGCCTTCCCTTGCGAACCGATAAGCGCCGTCCGGCCCTTGCAGCGTGCTGGCCGCGACGTCGATCGCGATGGCGATGTCCACGCCCGGCTTCAGCCCCGCGTGCGCTATCGCCTCGACCATCATCTGCAGCGCGGCCCGGCCCGATTCGAGGCCGGGGCTCAGGCCCCCCTCGTCGGCCAGGAGGGTAGGCAGCCCTCGTTTGCATGCGACCTCGGAGGCGGCGGTGCGCACCCGCGCCAGCAGGTGGATCGCTTCGGCGACGGTCGCGGCGCCCACCGGCACGGCCAGGAAATCCTGCACGTCCATGCCGCGGCCGGCATGCAGCCCGCCGCTCAGGATGTTGGTCATCGGCAGCGGCAGGCTGGGCGCGGCGACGCCGCAGAGCTGCGCGACGCGTTGGTACAGCTGCTGCTGCGATGCCTGGGCCGCGGCGCGGCAGACCGCCAGCGAAGTTCCCAGGATCGCGTTGGCCCCGAGCCGGACCAGCTGGGGCGTGCCGTCCAGCGCCACCAGCAGGTCGTCGACGCGTTGCTGGTCGAGTGCATCGACCCCGCCCAGCGCCTGCGCGATATCGTGGTTCACGTTCGCCACGGCTTTCAGCACGCCCAGGCCCGCGTAGCGATCGGGGTCGCCGTCACGCAGTTCATGCGCTTCGGCCGCGCCGGTGGACGCGCCCGAGGGCACGCTGGCCCGGCCGAAGGCGCCGCTTTCCAGCCACGCGTCCACTTCGACCGTGGGCCGTCCGCGCGAATCGAGAATCTGCCGGGCCAGCAGCTTGCGGATCGAAGTCTTCAGAGCACCGCCTCGATCAGGAACGGGCCCTTGCGCGACAGCGCGGCCTTGAGCAGCTTGCAGAATTCTTCCGCGGTGGTCGCGCGCGCGGACTCCACGCCCATGCCCGCGGCGAGCTGGGTCCACTGCAGGGCCGGCTGATCCAGATCGAGCATGCGCCTGGCGTTGACGCCGGGCACGCCGGCGCCCACGCCGCGCAGCTCCGCATGCAGGATGGCGTAGGACCGGTTGGCGAAGACGATCGTCACCACGTCGAGGGCTTCGCGCGCCTGGGTCCACAGCGCCTGCAGGGTGTACATGCCGCTGCCGTCGGCTTCGAGGGAGATCACCTTGCGATCCGGGCATGCGATGGCCGCACCCGCCGCCATGGGCAGGCCTTCACCGATCGCGCCGCCGGTGAGCTGCAGGTAGTCGTGCTGCGGTACCGTGCGCGTGAACTGGAACAGGTTGCGTCCCGAGGTGACCGATTCGTCGCAGATGATCGCGTTCTCCGGCATCAGGGCTGCCAGGGCCGTGGCAACGGCCGCCGGCGTCAGGGCGCCCGTCGGCAGATCAGGGCGCTTGAATTCCATGACGTCGGGTTTCACGCTGGCGCTCACGCCGAGTTCTTCTGCGAGCCATTGGAGCGCGTGCAACAGGTCGTCCGCAGGGTCGGCCAGTTGCAGGACCGAGCAGGCTTGCGGGAGCATGCTGCTCGGCTTGCCGGGATAGGCAAAGAACGCCACCGGCGCCTTCGCGCCGACGAGGATCAGGTGCTCGATGTCCTTCAGCGCTTGCAGCGCCTGCTCGACCGGATAGGGCACGCGCTCGATATCCATCCGTCCGGCACCCCGCTCCATCCGGGCATTCGACTGCTGCGCCAGCAGCCGCACGCCGGTCGCCTTGGCAATCCGGCCCGCCACTTCCAGCGCGTTGGCGCGCAGGGCAACACCCGAAAGCATCAGCGTCGCGCGCTTGCCGGAGCGGATGGCCGCAACCGCGGCCTCGATGTGCGGCTGCAGCACCTGCGCCCGGGGCAGCGGGGCCGTCACTGCACTCAATGGCGCACGGGTCTCGGTCCAGGCGGCATCGGCTGGCAGGATCAGCGTTGCGATACGCCCGGGAGCGGTTCGCGCCTGCGTGATGGCCTGCGCTGCATCACGGGAAACATGGTCGGCGTCCTGCACCCGGCCGACCCAGTGCGACATGGGACGCGCCAGGCCCTCGATGTCGCTGGTCAGCGGCGCGTCGTGTTTCAGGTGATAGGTTGCGTGATCGCCGACGATGTTGACGACCGGCGAGCGGGCGCGCCTGGCGTTGTGCAGATTGGCCAGGCCGTTGGCCAGGCCCGGGCCCAGGTGCAACAGCGTCGCCGCCGGCTTTTCCGCCATCCGGGCGTAGCCGTCGGCGGCGCCGGTCACCACGCCTTCGAACAGTCCCAGCACGCAGCGCATACGGGGCTTGCGGTCGAGCGCGGCCACGAAATGCATTTCGGAAGTGCCCGGATTGGCAAAGCAGGTGTCGACACCGCCGGCCAGCAGGGTGTCGCAGAGGGCGTCCGCGCCGTTCATATCAGGTCCTTGAGCTCTTGGAGCTGGTCAGTTTAGCGGCCGGCGATTTCGCCTCATGACTTGCCGCCGCGCGCAGGCACTCCATCAATTGCTCCGCGGTCGGGGTCAGCATTCGGCCGCGCATCGTCATCACCCCGATCGGGGGCAGTTCCACGGTGATCTTCAGGGGCAACACCTTCACCACACCCTGGCGTTCGAAGTGCCGGGCGACGGAGCGAGCGAGAAAGCCGGCGGCATTTCGTTCGGCGACAAACGTCAGGAGTGCCAGGAAGGAGGAGGTCTCCACCAGGTCGGTGGGCGGGTGCAGGCCATGCTTGTAGAACTGCTGTTCGAGCTTGACCCGCAGGGACGCCCAGGGTGGCGGCATGACGCTGGGCAGGGCGGCGAGATCCGCCCAGCCGGGCCTGGCCTTGTGGGTGAGGGTGTGCCCCGGCTTGACCACCGCCACCATAGGCTCGTTGAACAGGGCCTCGGTAACCAGGTCGGGCGCCGCATAGCCGGGTTCGAGCCGGCCGACGAACAGATCGAGCTCGCCCAGGCGCAGCTTGGGCAACAGATGCGTCAGGTCGCCTTCCTCGACCAGGACCGTCGCGTGGGCGGAACGCTTCTTCAGCATGGCGACTGCGCGGGCCAGCAGCACGGGCATCGCGACCACCATGGATCCCACGCGCGTTCGGCCGGCGGCGCCGCTTTCGACAGCACTGATCTCGTCGCGCGTGCGCTCGTATTCCGCCAGGACCGAGCGCGCGAAGCGGATGATTGATTCACCACCGGTCGTGGGTTCGCTGCCGCGCGTCGACCGGTCGAACAGCGCGAGGCCGAACATGCTTTCCACCTCGCTCAGCATCTTCGACACGGCCGGCTGGCTCACCGACAGGAACTCGGCGGTGCGGCCCAGGTGGCGAAACTGGTCCAAAGCCACGAGCAGCTGAAGATGGCGCAGCTTGATGTTGGAGCGAAGCACGCGGTCGATCTGGGCCATGGGGCCCATGATAATGAAGATAACTTTCAGCTCATGAAGCCATGCCTTTTGCTGATTTGCCAGTTATGTCCCGCTCGCTAACAATCACCAGGACGAGCACTGCGACGACCGTTCCCAGAGGAAGACAATGAAATTCACCCTTGAAGCCAAGATCCCTCGGCGTGACCTCCTCATGGGCGGCCTTGCCGGTGCAGCTGGCCTGCTGCTGCCCGCATGGGCCCGCGCCGACGACTATCCGTCCCGGCCGATCACCTTCATCTGTCCCTGGCCCGCTGGCGGCACCGCTGACCAGTCGATGCGCTCCATCTGCCAGGTCGCGTCGCGAGTGCTCAAACAGCCGATCGTGCTGGACAACCGCGCCGGCGCGGCGGGGATGATCGGTGCCAAGGCGATTGCCGCTGCCAGGCCCGACGGCTACACGATCGGGCAGATCCCGATCTCGGTCACCCGTTTTTCCCAGCTGGGCATGCTGCAGCTCGACCCGCGCACGGATTTCACCTTCCTCGCCCGCACGTCCGGCCAGACCTTCGGCATCGCCGTGCTGCCGAACTCCCCCTTCAAGAACCTGAAGGACATGGTGGCTTTCGCCAAGACCCAGCCCGGAAGAGTGACCTATGCCCACTCCGGTGTGGGCGGTGCGACGCACGTGGGAATGGAAGAGTTCGCCCTGGCGGCCGGCATCCAGCTCAATCCCATCGCCTACAAGGGCGGCGCGCCCGCATTGCAGGACACGTTGGGCGGCCAGGTCGACATGCTGGTCGACTCCAGTTCCTGGGCTCCCCATGTCGAAGCAGGCAGGTTGCGCCTGCTGGCCACCTGGGGTGAGCAGCGCACCGCCCGCTTCAAGGACACCCCCACCCTCAAGGACTTCGGCTACAACGTCGTGGTCGATGCGCCCAACGGAGTTGGCGCGCCGAAGGGGCTGGACCCGGCGGTGGAAAGGAAGCTGAGGGAGGCGCTGCGTTTTGCCGTTGCCAGCGACGAGTTCAAGGCGGTCGCCGACAAGATCGACGCGCCGGTGATGTACCTGGACGGCCCCGACTACCAGAAGTACGTGCAGACGATGTACGACCGCGAAACGCAGTTGATCCAGCGCCTGAAGCTCAAGGAAATGCTGCAGAAAGGCTGAGCCTTCGCCCAGCCCGCCACGCACCCAGCTTCATGCGCGACCGCCCGCTGCTGCGCCTGCACCCCGACGACAACATCCTGGTCACCAAGACGGCACTGGCCCTGGGTCAGGCGCTGGAGGAATTCGGCCTGCGCGCTCGCGCACAGGTGCCTGCCGGCCACAAGATTGCATCGCAACGCATTGCCGCCGGCGAGTCGGTGCGCAAATACAACGCAGTGATCGGTGTCGCGTCGCGCGACATCGAGCCCGGCGATCACGTGCACACGCACAACCTGGCGCTGGCGGACTTCGACCGCGATCCGGCGTTCGGCCAGGACGTCAGGCCCGTGCACTATGTGCCCGAGACCGAGCGCGCGCGCTTCATGGGTTTCGTGCGCGAGGACGGCCGCGTGGGCACGCGCAACTTCATCGGCATCCTGTCGTCGGTCAACTGCTCGGCCACGGTGATTCGGAACATTGCCGCCCATTTCACGCCCGAGCGGCTGGCAGCCTTTCCCAATGTGGACGGCGTGGCCGCGTTCGCCCAGACCAGCGGCTGCGGCATGTCATCGCCGAGCGAGCATTTCGACGTGCTGCGCCGCACGCTGGCCGGCTATGCCCGTCATGCCAACCTGGCGGGCGTGCTGATCGTGGGACTGGGCTGCGAGCGCAATCAGGTGGTCTCTCTGGTCGAGTCGCAACGACTCAAGGCCGGCCGGCTGATGCGAACCCTGGTGATGCAGGAGGTCGGCGGTACCCGCGAGACCATCCAGGCCGGCATCGAAGCGGTGCAAGCGATGCTGCCGCTGGCCAACGCCTGCCAACGCCAGAGCGTTCCCGCCAGCCACATCAAGGTCGGCCTGGAGTGCGGCGGCTCGGACGGCTTTTCCGGCATCACCGCCAACCCCGCGCTGGGCGCGGCCATGGACATCCTGGTCCGCCACGGCGGCACCGCCATCCTGTCGGAGACGCCGGAAATCCATGGCGTCGAATACCTGCTGACGCGGCGCGCCGTGACGCCCGAGGTGGGGCAGAAGCTGCTGGACCGGCTGGCCTGGTGGGAGAACTACACGCGCGGCCACAACGGCCAGTTCAACGGTGTGGTCGGCCCGGGCAACCAGGCCGGCGGGCTGGCGAACATCTTCGAGAAATCGCTGGGCTCGGCGATGAAGGGTGGTACCACGCCGCTGCAGGCGGTGTACGAATACGCCGAGCCCATAGCCAGCGCCGGCTTCGTGTTCATGGACTCGCCCGGCTACGACCCAGTGGCGGTGACCGGCCAGATCGCCAGCGGTGCCAACCTGATCTGTTTCACCACCGGCCGCGGCTCGATGTTCGGCTCCAAGCCGGCGCCAACGATCAAGCTGGCGACCAACACGCCGATGTACCGCCGGCTCGAACAGGACATGGACATCAATTGCGGCGCCATCCTCGACGGCGAGGTCGACGTGGCGCAGATGGGCCAGCGCATCTTCGAGGCGATCCTGCGCCATGCGTCGGGCGAGCCGACCAAGAGCGAAACGCTGGGCCTGGGCGACAACGAGTTCGTGCCCTGGCACCTGGGCATCGTGAGCTGAGCGGCCGCGCTACGCCCGCGCCCTACGCTGGCGCCAGCATTCCCTTGCGTTCGATGAAGGCCACGACTTCGGGCACGCCCTGCAGGGTCTTGAGGTTGGTCATCACGAAAGGGCGGGTGCCACGCATGCGCCGCGTATCGACTTCCATCACGCCCAGGTCGGCGCCGACATAAGGTGCGAGGTCGGTCTTGTTGATGACAAACAGGTCGCTCTTGGTGATGCCGGGGCCGCCCTTGCGCGGGATCTTCTCCCCGGCGGCCACGTCGATCACATAGAGGGTCAGGTCGCTCAGTTCCGGGCTGAAGGTGGCTGCCAGGTTGTCGCCGCCGCTTTCGATGAACACGATGTCGGCGTCGGGGAAATCGGCCAGCATCCGGTCGATGGCTTCGAGGTTGATGGAAGCGTCCTCGCGGATCGCGGTGTGCGGGCAGCCCCCGGTCTCGACGCCCATGATGCGTTCGGCCGCGAGCGCGCCGCTGACGGTGAGCAGGCGCTGGTCTTCCTTGGTGTAGATGTCGTTGGTGATCGCGACCAGGTCCCAGCGGTCGCGCATCGCCTTGCACAGCATTTCCAGCAGAGTGGTCTTGCCCGATCCGACCGGGCCGCCGATGCCGACGCGCAAGGGTGGCAGGGGCTTGGTGCGGTTGGGGATGTGGTGCAGGATCGAGGAGGTCATGAGCGGAACAGTCGTGAATATTGGGTTTCGTGGCGTGCCGACAAGATGGCAAGCATCGGCGCAAAGGCCTGGCGCTCATCGACCCCCAGCGCCAGCGCGTGGTCAACCGCCGCTGGCATCTCCGCAGCCAGGCGCGCCAGGATGCGCTGGCCCGCGCTCTGGCCCAGCGGCACCGATTTGACGGCCGCCTGGATCATGTTCTCGGCCCAGCCGAATGCGCAGGCCAACAGGGCCTCGCGCACCGTTGCCGTCGAAGCGGAAATCGCCAGTGCCCAGGCCACCGGATAGGTGAGCGGCTGCGGCGCCAGCGCGGCCAACTCGGGGTGGACCGATTTGAGCCACTCCACCATGGAGCGGCCCATCTGCTCGCTCTGCTGCAGCATTTCGCTGGTTTCGCGTGTGCGCAGCACCCAGTCGTTGAGTTCGGCGATGCGCCCGACGTCGGCGGCGCGCCACGCAATGAGCGACTGGGCGATGACCGGCAGTTCCGCGCGCGCGAGCGTCATGTGCAGTTGGTCGACCAGCCAGTCGCCCGCGCTGGCTTCCGTGCAGGCCAGCCCGGCGTCCACCGCGGACTCCATTCCCTCCGAATAGGAGAAAGCGCCTATGGGCAATGCCGGGGAAGCCATCCACATCAGCTGCAGCAGCGCGGCGTCAGTGGGAATGGTCGCCATGTTCATGGGAACGGGTGGGGTTGGATTCCGCTTCGACGCCGTGATGCAAGTGACCGGGTTCGTGGTGGCCATGCCCACTGTAGGCGCCGGCCTCGGGTTCGAACGCGGCATGGGTCTCGGTCACGATCAGGTGCATGGAGCGCAGCATGGCGGCCAGCACATGGTCGGGCTCTATCTTCAGGTGGTCCGGCGCGAGTTCGATCGGAACGTGGCGGTTGCCCAGGTGGTAGGCGGCCCGCGTCAGGTCGAACGCGGTCCCGTCCTCGGGACAGGGCGTGATGACCAGCACCGGCTGGTTCGCAGCGATGACGCTGACCAGCGAGCCGTCCTGCGCCACCAGCACGTCGCCGCCACGCACGACGCTGCCGCGCGGCAGGAACACCCCCAGATGCCGGCCGCGCGAGTCGGTGCAGTCGAAGCGGCTCTTCTGGCGCACGTCCCAGTCCAGTTCCACCGTCGCTGCGCGCTGGAGCAGGACCGGCGCCAGGCCGGCGCCGCGCGGCAGGAGTTTGGCGACTTGCAGCATCTAGAATAGAAAATAGCGCTGCGCCAGCGGCAGCACGGAGGCGGCCTCGCACGTCAGCAGCACGCCATCGGCGCGCACCGCATAGGTCTGCGGGTCGATTTCCATCACCGGCAGCGCGCTGTTGTGGATCATGTGCTGCTTGCGCACCGAGCGGATGTTCTTCACCGCACTGACGTTCTTCGCCAGGCCATAGCGCTCGCGAATGCCGCCCGCCGCGGCGGCCTGCGAGACGAAGGTCAGCGAACCCCGCGCGACGGCTCCGCCGAAGCTGCCGAACATCGGCCGGTAGTGCACCGGTTGCGGCGTCGGAATCGATGCATTCGGGTCGCCCATCGCCGCCATGGCGATGAAACCGCCCTTGAGGATCAGCGCCGGCTTGACGCCGAAGAAGGCCGGCCGCCAGACCACCAGGTCGGCCCACTTGCCCGGCTCGACGCTGCCCACCTCATGGCGGATGCCGTGGGCAATGGCCGGGTTGATGGTGTATTTGGCGATGTAGCGCTTGACGCGGAAGTTGTCATTCCGGGTGCCTTCCTGCGCAGCAGGACCGGGCGCTCCCCTCGCCCCCTGGGAGAGGGGCTGGGGGTGAGGGCCCGGGGCAAGCCAGCCGCGCTGCAGTTTCATCTTGTGCGCCGTCTGCCAGGTCCGCAGGATCACCTCGCCGACCCGGCCCATGGCCTGGCTGTCGCTGGACATCATGCTGATCGCCCCCAGGTCATGCAGCACGTCCTCGGCCGCGATGGTTTCCTTGCGGATGCGGCTTTCCGCGAAGGCCAGGTCCTCGGCGATGGCCGGGTCCAGGTGGTGGCACACCATCAGCATGTCGACATGCTCGTCGAGCGTGTTGACGGTGTAGGGCATGGTCGGGTTGGTGGACGATGGCAGGAAGTTGGCCTCGCCCACCACCCGCAGGATGTCGGGCGCGTGGCCGCCGCCGGCCCCTTCGGTGTGAAAGGCGCACAACGTCCGGCCCTTGGTCGCCGCGATGGTGTTCTCGACAAACCCCGATTCGTTGAGCGTGTCGCTGTGGATCGCCACCTGCGTGTCGGTCTCCTCGGCCACATCCAGGCAGTTGCTGATGGCGGCCGGCGTGGTGCCCCAGTCCTCGTGCAGCTTCAGGCCGATGGCGCCGGCGTCGATCTGCTCGCGCAGGGCCGCGGGCTGGCTGGCATTGCCCTTGCCGAGAAAGCCGAGGTTCATCGCAAAGCCGTCCGCCGCCTGCAACATGCGCTCGATGTTCCAGGGCCCGGGCGTGCAGGTGGTGGCGAAGGTGCCGGTGGTCGGTCCGGTGCCGCCACCGAGCATGGTGGTCACGCCCGAGGCCAGCGCCTCCTCGATCTGCTGCGGGCAGATGAAATGGATGTGGCAGTCGATCCCGCCGGCGGTGACGATGTTGCCTTCGCAGGAAATGATCTCGGTGCCGGGCCCGATCACGATGTCGACGCCGGGTTGGGTGTCGGGGTTGCCGGCCTTGCCGATGGCGGCGATCCGGCCGCCGCGGAGCCCGATGTCGGCCTTGACGATGCCCCAGTGGTCCACGATCAGGGCGTTGGTGAGCACGCAATCCATCGCCCCTTCGGCCCGTGAGCGCTGGCTCTGTGCCATGCCGTCGCGGATGGTCTTGCCGCCGCCGAACTTCACTTCCTCGCCGTAGCCGCCCGCGCGCAGCGTGTAGTCGTCCTCGACTTCGATCAGCAGCTCGGTGTCGGCCAGCCGGACCCGGTCGCCGATGGTGGGGCCGAACATTTCGGCATAGGCGCGCCGTCCTATGGTTGCCATGGTTAGAGCTTTCCTTGAACCAGGCCGCGGAAGCCGAACACGATGCGGTCGCCCGCCAGGTCCACCAGTTCCACGGTGCGCTGCTGGCCCGGCTCGAAGCGCACGGCCGTGCCCGAGGCGATGTTCAGCCGCATGCCGCGGGCGGCCGCCCGGTCGAACGCGAGGGCGCCGTTGGTTTCGGCGAAGTGATAGTGGGAGCCGACCTGGACCGGACGGTCGGCCGTGTTGCGGACCACCAGCGTGAGCGTGCGCCGGCCGCAATTGAGCTCGTGCCCGCCGTCTTCGGTCAGGATTTCTCCGGGCGTCATCGCAGTCCCGTTCATTTGTCGCGTGACGACCAGACCGCCAGCGCCGTGAGCACGGCCACCACGGCAAAGCCCCAGATGTCGGTCGCGTGCCAGTGAGAGGTTCCGGGCAAGCCATGGCCTTCATGGGCCATCGTGGCAGCACTGGCGCACGACAAGGCTGCGCAGGTTGCAAGCTGTCGGGCAAATCGCATGGGTGTCGCTCCTCGTGAGTCCTGGATTCAAAGCACCGGCTGGTGCACGGTGACCAGTTTGGTGCCGTCGGGGAAAGTGGCTTCCACCTGGATGTCGGGGATCATCTCGGCCACGCCGTCCATCACGTCAGCACGAGTGAGCACGGCCCGGCCTTCGCTCATGAGCTGCGCCACGCTCTTGCCGTCGCGCGCCCCTTCCATGATGGCCGCGGAAATCAGCGCCACCGCCTCCGGGTAATTGAGCTTGAGGCCGCGGGCCTTGCGCCGCTCGGCGAGCAGGGCGGCGGTGAAGATCAGCAGCTTGTCTTTTTCTCGGGGCGTCAGTTCCATCTAGCACTCGCTTCCGGTGTCAGGCCTGTTGTCGCAAGTCACATGCCACGCCGCCAGGGCCCGCGGATGCGAGCGGGGGTGGTGCATTGTGCATTTTGGTGCGTAACGACCCACTTTGGACAAGGGCGTGCAACGAAATCGTGCGCAGCGCCATTCCGGACAACCGCTGAGCCCGCGCCCGATATTGGCACACCCCTTGCGTAGTGAACTTCGACCCAATGTGGGGTCGTCACCTCATTCCGGAGAAAGCCACCATGAATCGTCGAGGGAATCTGAAACTCCTCACCGCGTCCATCGCCCTCGGCCTGGGCCTGGGTCTGCCACAACTCTCGTCGGCCCAGAGCGGCGGCACCATCAAGGTGGGCGTGCTGCACAGCCTGTCGGGCACCATGGCCATTTCCGAGACCGTGCTCAAGGACACGGTGCTGATGGCCATCGACGACATCAACGCCAAGGGCGGCGTGCTGGGCAAGAAGCTCGAGCCGGTGGTGGTCGACCCCGCTTCCAACTGGCCGCTGTTCGCCGAGAAGACCCGGCAGCTGCTGACGCAGGACAAGGTCGCCGTGATCTTCGGCTGCTGGACCTCGGTGTCGCGCAAGTCGGTGCTGCCGGTGGTCGAGGAACTCAACGGCCTGCTGTTCTACCCGGTCCAGTACGAAGGCGAGGAGCTGTCCAAGAACGTGTTCTACACCGGCGCCGCGCCCAACCAGCAGGCGATTCCGGCGGTCGACTATTTGATGAGCAAGGACGGCGGCGGCGCCAAGCGCTGGGTGCTGCTGGGCACCGACTACGTCTATCCGCGCACCACCAACAAGATCCTGCGCGCCTACCTGCACACCAAGGGCGTCAAGGACAGCGACATCGACGAGAAATACACGCCGTTCGGCCACAGCGACTACCAGACCATCGTCGCCGACATCAAGAAGTTCTCGGCCGGCGGCAAGACGGCGGTGGTGTCCACCATCAACGGCGACTCCAACGTGCCGTTCTACAAGGAACTGGGCAACGCCGGCCTGAAGGCCAAGGACGTGCCGGTGGTCGCCTTCTCGGTGGGCGAAGAAGAGCTGCGCGGCGTCGACACCAAGCCGCTGGTGGGGCACCTGGCCGCATGGAACTACTTCATGTCGCTCAAGAACCCGACCAACGATGCGTTCAAGAAGGAGTGGGCGACCTATGCCAAGGCCCACAACCTGCCGGGCGCCGACAAGCCGCTGACCAACGATCCGATGGAAGCGACCTGGATCGGCATCCACATGTGGAAGCAGGCCGTCGAGAAGGCCAAGTCCACCGATACCGACAAGGTCATCGCGGCGATGGCCGGCCAGAAGTTCACGGCGCCCAGCGGCATCATGTCCGAGATGGACATGAAGAACCATCACCTGCACAAGTCGGTGTTCATCGGCGAAATCAAGGCCGACGGCCAGTTCAACGTGGTGTGGAAGACGCCGGGCCCGGTCAAGGCCAAGCCCTGGAGTCCCTACATCGAAGGCAACGACAAGAAGCCCGACGAGCCGGCGAAGAAATAACGCGAGTCTCCTTCCCCCGCTGGGGGAAGGTTGGGTTGGGGGCAACCGTACCCACCCTCCAGAGCTTCACCCATGCGAATCTTCATCTTCCTGATGGCCTTTCTGGCGAGCAGCGCGCATGCGCTCACGCCCGCGCAAGCGCGCGCCATCGCGACCGGCGACACCGACGCGCGCATCGAAGCGCTCAATCGCTCGGTCGCCGACGCCGACGACAAGACCGCGGCCTTCATCCAGGCGCTGGCCGACGAGGCTGTGAAGATTGCCGGCGACAAGGTCTTCGTGGTCAAGGACGGCAAGGGCTTCGATCCGCTCACCGGTGCCGAAACGGCACTGCCCGCCGATGCCGAGGACGTGATCAGCAACAACCGCATGCGCGGCGAACTGGACACGGCCCTGGCCGCCCTCAAGCTGTTCTCCAAGGACGAGCGGCAGCGCGCCGAGGCCGTCAAGGTCTTGCGCAACGACAGCGATGAGTCCCGGCTGCCGCTGATCGAAAAGGCCTACGCGGCCGAACAGAACCCGCAGATCAAGGAGCAGCTGGGCATGGTACGGGCGGCCGTGCTGCTGGGCAGCGCCGACAAGTCCCGGCGCCTGGCGGCGGCCAGGCTGCTGGCGCAGAGCCACAACCCCAGCACCCAGACCCTGCTGATCGAGCGGCTGAAGGTCGAGACCGAACCCGATGTGAAGGCCACGCTGCAGGCCACGCTGCGCACCGTGGAAGCGTCGCTGGCCTGGGGCGACAAGCTCGGCGCATTGTTCTCGGGCATCAGTCTGGGTTCCATCCTGCTGCTGGTGGCGCTGGGGCTGGCCATCACCTACGGCTTGATGGGCGTCATCAACATGGCGCACGGCGAGCTGATGATGATCGGCGCCTACGCCACCTACGTGGTCCAGGGCCTGTTCCAGAAATACCTGCCGGGGGCCTTCGACTGGTACCTGGTGGCCGCGCTGCCGGTAGCCTTCGGCGCCTCCGCGTTGATGGGCGCGCTGCTGGAGCGCAGCGTGATCCGCTTTCTCTACGGCCGTCCGCTGGAGACCCTGCTGGCGACCTGGGGCATCAGCCTGATGCTGCAGCAGCTGGTGCGCTCGGTCTTCGGCGCGCAGAACGTCGGCGTGGAAAACCCCAGCTGGATGAGCGGCGGCGTGGTGGTCATGGGCAACCTGCAACTGCCCTGGAACCGCATCGTCATCGTCGGGTTCGCCTTTTCGGTGCTGCTGGCAATGGCCCTTCTGATCGGCAGAACGCGCCTGGGCCTGTTCGTGCGTGGCGTCACCCAGAACCGGCCCATCGCCTCCTGCATGGGCGTCAACACCGCGCGCATCGACACCTATGCTTTCGCACTCGGCTCGGGCATCGCGGGGCTGGCCGGTTGCGCCCTGAGCCAGATCGGCAACGTCGGCCCGGACCTGGGCCAGGGCTACATCGTCGACTCGTTCATGGTGGTGGTGCTCGGCGGCGTGGGCCAGCTCGCCGGCACGGTTTACGCCGCCCTGGGCCTGGGCGTGCTCAACAAGTTGCTCGAGGGCTGGGCCGGCGCCGTGCTGGCCAAGATCGCCGTGCTGGTGTTCATCATCGTTTTCATCCAGAAGCGGCCGCAGGGCCTGTTCGCGATGAAGGGCCGGAGTGCGGAGGCATGAGTGCCGTGTTGCCAACCGAAGGCGTGATGCGGGAACCCTCCCCCGCTGGGGGAGGGCAGGGTGGGGGGGCGCCAGTGACCTTTCGCAGTGCCCCCACCCCGACGCTCCCCCAAAGGGGGAGGGAGGAAATGCTTCCCACCCCGCCCGCGATTCTCTCCCGCACCGGTTGGACCACCTTCGTCGTCGCCCTGCTGGTGGTCTGCGCCGTCGCGCCGCTCCTCAATCTGGTGGTGCCGGCGGGCAGTGTCTTCCACATGAGCGACTACGCGGTGGCGCTGGTGGGCAAGATCATGTGCTACGCGATCTGCGCGCTGGCCATGGACCTGATCTGGGGCTACACCGGCATCCTGTCGCTGGGCCATGGCCTCTTCTTCGCGCTCGGCGGCTACGCCATGGGCATGTACCTGATGCGCCAGATCGGCCGCGATGGCAACTACAAGAGCGCCCTGCCGGATTTCATGGTGTTCCTCGACTGGAAGACGCTGCCCTGGCACTGGCAGCTGTCGGACAGCTTCATCGCGACGCTGGTCTTCATCGTGGCGGTGCCCGGCCTGGTGGCCTTCGTGTTCGGCTACTTCGCATTCCGCTCGCGCATCAAGGGGATCTACTTCTCCATCATCACCCAGGCCATGACCTTCGCCTCTATGCTGCTGTTTTTCCGCAACGAAACCGGCTTCGGCGGCAACAACGGCTTCACCGATTTCAAGCGCATCCTGGGCATCCCGATAGCGACGCCTTCGATGCGCATGGCCTTGTTCGTGCTCACCGGCCTGGTGCTGCTCGGGTTCTTTCTGTTCGCGCGCTGGCTGGTGGCCAGCAAGTTCGGCCGCGTGCTGCAGGCCATCCGCGACGCCGAGACCCGGGTGATGTTCTCCGGCTATTCGCCGGTGGGCTACAAGCTCACCATCTGGACGCTCTCGGCCGTCATGTGCGGCGTGGCGGGCGCGCTCTATGTGCCCCAGGTCGGCATCATCAACCCCAGCGAGATGAGCCCGGCCAACTCGATCGAGATCGCCGTGTGGGCGGCAGTGGGCGGCCGCGCCACCCTGATCGGCCCGATCCTCGGCGCGTTCCTGGTCAACGGCGCCAAGAGCTGGCTCACCGTGACGGCGCCGGAGTTCTGGCTGTATTTCCTGGGCGCGCTGTTCATCGCCGTCACCCTGTTCCTGCCCAATGGCGTGGTGGGGCTGGTCAATCAGCTCAAGGGACGGTCGAAATGACGCCCGACCTGCTGGAGGAGGGCGAGCGCCGCGCCAAGGTCTATCGCGAACGCAAGCTCACGGGCCGCACCTATTCAGGCGGGCGGGCAGCCGGGTTCGGGCGTCCGGCCACGGCGGGCGAGGTCGACGTCACCCACGGCCGCATCCTTTATCTGGAAGACGTGAGCGTGAGCTTCGACGGCTTCAAGGCCATCGACAAGCTGTCGCTGGACATCGCGCCGGGCGAACTGCGTTGCATCATCGGCCCCAACGGCGCGGGCAAGACCACGATGATGGACATCATCACCGGCAAGACCCGGCCCGACACCGGCACTGTGTTCTTCGGCAGCACCATCGACCTGCTGCGCTACACCGAACCCGAGATCGCGCAGATGGGCATAGGCCGCAAGTTCCAGAAGCCGACGGTGTTCGAGCGCCTCACGGTGTTCGAGAACCTGGAGCTGGCGCTGAAGACGGACAAGGGCGTGCGCCCGTCCATGTTCTTCCGGCTCGACACCGGCCAGAGCGATCGGCTCGCCGAGGTGCTGCACACGATTCACCTCGCCGAGTCGGTCTCGCGGTTCGCCGGCACCTTGAGCCATGGCCAGAAGCAGTGGCTGGAGATCGGCATGCTGCTGATGCAGGACCCCAAGCTGCTGCTGCTCGACGAGCCGGTGGCCGGGATGACCGACGAGGAAACCGTGCGCACCGCCGAGCTGTTCCTGCAGCTCAAGGGCAAGCATTCGCTGATGGTCGTGGAGCACGACATGAGCTTCATCCAGAGCATTTCCGAGATCGTGACGGTGCTGTCCGAAGGATCGGTGCTGGCCCAGGGCACGCTGGAGCAGGTGCAGAACGACGAACGGGTCATCGAGGTCTATCTTGGACGCTGAATCTGTTGCCGGGTATTCGCCCCGACGGGGCGGCAAGCCGGGTCTCGCCCCGGCGGGCGACTCACTTTTCTTTGCTTCGCCAAAGAAAAGTAAGCAAAAGAAAGGCGACCCTGCTGTCTGCGACCCCGCCGCTGTGCGGCGGGGCAACCTGCGTCAGACGGCTATAGCCGGGGGTCCGCGCAAACTCGCTACGCTCAA
>DIZF01000003.1:0-2809 GCA_002427815.1 Ramlibacter tataouinensis | reverse complement strand
CTGCTGTCTGCGCCCCCGCCGCTGTGCGGCGGGGCAACCTGCGTCAGACGGCTATAGCCGGGGGTCCGCGCAAACTCGCTACGCTCAAACACGCGCGGACCTGTCCCGGCCACCGCCGTGTTCCGCAGGCGCATACAGAAGGGCGGGGAACGCAAATACAACAAGTACGCGCCATGGCGCGTACTTGTGGGGTTGGGGTCTTCTCTTCCCCCTCTGTATGTGCCTGCGATTGGCCCAAAACCTCCTATGACGAAGGCCGCTTGTTTGAGCGCAGCGAGTTTGCGGCCTTCTGTTTTGGGTCAATCGCAGGTTGCCCGAGCGTAGCGAAGCGCAGCGCAGGGTCACAGACAGTGGGGTCGCCTTTCTTGGGTTACTTTCTTTGGCGACCCAAAGAAAGTAACTCGCCCGCCGGGGCGAACTCCCGGCAAGAATGCGTGCGCCGCCGGGCGCATATCCCGGCCAAAGCCGACCCCGCCGGGACGACATCGCAGCCAGGGAGCTTGACATGCTGAATGTCAAGAACATCAACCAGTACTACGGCGGTTCGCACATACTGCGCGACGTCAGCCTGCAGGCGCAGCGCGGCAAGGTCACGGTGCTGCTGGGGCGCAACGGCGTGGGCAAGACCACGCTGCTCAAGTCGCTGATGGGCCTGGTGGCCATCCGGACCGGCAGCATCGAGTTCGACGGCAAGCCGATCCACGACGCGACGCCGTACCAGCGTGCGCGGGCCGGCATCGGTTTCGTGCCGCAGGGCCGCGAGATCTTCGGCCGCCTCACGGTGGAGGAGAACCTGCGCATGGGTCTGGCGTACAAGCCGGCCGGCGAGACCATCCCGGCGGAGCTGTTCGAGCTGTTCCCGGTGCTCAAGCAAATGCTGCGCCGTCGCGGCGGCGACCTCTCGGGCGGGCAGCAGCAGCAACTGGCGATCGCGCGCGCGCTGGCGGCGCGGCCCCGGCTGCTGATCCTCGACGAGCCGACGGAAGGAATCCAGCCCAGCATCATCAAGGACATCGGCCGCGTCATCCGCATGCTGGCCGATCGCGGCGACATGGCGATCCTGCTGGTCGAGCAGTACTACGATTTCGCGCGCGAACTGGCGGACGATTACCTGGTCATGCAGCGCGGCGAATTCATCGCCCGTGGCCTGGGCAGGGACATGGAAACACAGGGCGTGCGCCAGCTGGTGGCGATCTGAGCCGCCGGCGCCGGCAATGCGGCGCGGGCGCGTTCACATGGCCCAGCTGCGCGGTGCGGTGGGCGGCAGGCCCCACAGCGCCGGCCGCCACGCCGCGCGGATGGCCTTGAGCAGATCGAGCGCCGGTTCGACCAGCGGCGCGAGCGCCCTCACCACGACCACGCGCGACCCCGGTGCCGTGGCGCCGGCCATGGCGGAAAGGCCCTGGGCCGCGATCGCACTGTTGGCCAATTCCAGCGCCTGCTCGCGCCGGGCTCGGGTCATTGCGCTGCCGGTGGCCAGGAACAGGGTGGCCAGGCAGCGGTGCCCGGCCAGCCCGAGCGGCCCGTCCATGAGGCGGCGATCGAGCGCATCGATGCGGCCGCGTTCCAGCCAACCATCCTTCAATTCCAGGTGCTGCAACAGGCTGCCCTTTTCGAACGGCAATTGCGATGCCGGCAGTCCGAACGCCGTGACGTCCCAGCCGATCAACTCGGAGTTGGGCGCCAGTTCCAGCAGCACGCGGTTCTCGGCCAGGCAGCCGCTGTAGCAGATCGCCTCCAGCGGCAGCCACTCGCACCGGGCCCCCTGGTCCAGCACGATGCGAGTGCTTTGCACGGCCGGTTCGCCGAGGGAGCGGTAGAAACGCGCTGCGCCGGGCGTTGTCACCAGCGCGTGAGCTTGCGGCCCGGCGCGCACGGCGATCTCCAGGGTGTCGCCGCCGACGAGGCCACCGGGCGGATGCACCAGCACGTTGTGCGCGACGGCGTCGCCTTCGGGGTAGAGCGTCTGCAGGATGCGCAACGGGCCATGGTGCTCGGCGCGCGCCACGCAGCGCCCGCTCTCCAACTGGTAATCCAGTGCCAGCCGCGCGTGCCAGGCCATCTCAATGCGCCCGGGTATCGCTGATGCGAGGGCGGCCCGCCCGCGCACCGGGGCGCGGCCTGACGGGCGGCAGGAATGGCGGATGGTGCATGGGGGGGCGTTTTCGTTACCGGCAAGCCAAGCAAGCTCGGGGCCAATGATGGTAACGCGAGCGCTGCCGTGGGTCGGCGCGCGGACCAATGAGGGCGGCCGTTGCTATTGCGCCTGCTCACGCGTGAGCAGCGCGAGGGCGGCTGGATCTGATTCAGCGCGCCAGCGCTTCCAGCCGCGCCGCGGCTTCCCGCTTGCCCATCTTCCTGAGCGCGGCGATGGCCGGCAGGTGGCGGGTGCGCGGACGGATCTTGCCGGACTCCCATTTGTAGACCGACTGCCCGGTGGCGCCGAGCAGCGCGCCGCATGCCTCGGCTGAAAGCCCGAGCCGACGCCGCTGCGCCGCCAGGCCCTTGGCGCTGAAGCGCAGATTGGGAGTGCTGTCCTCGGCGGCCGGCGCAGCCGCCGCTCTGCCGCGCGATTTGCCGAGCCGTTTCACCTGCTGTTCCAGGGCCTGGGCCCGGCGTTTCAGCCGCGCGATTTCGGCACGGTAGGAGGCAGTGGCCTTCTTCAGGCTCTGGAGTTCGCCCCGGACTTCCTTGCGTGCGACCCGGGCAATCTCGGCTTTGAGAATGGTTGCGATGTTTGGCATAAACCCGCATTGTGCCCCGGCCGGGCCGATTCGGGTACTGGCAGTCTTATCCAACGAGGTATGAG
>DIZF01000056.1 GCA_002427815.1 Ramlibacter tataouinensis | reverse complement strand
AGATGTGTATAAGAGACAGCATGTGGCCACTCGGTTGGTATGCACGCTGAACAAAGCATCAGCCGTGCCACAGCGGCGGCTGGAAAAACTTCATGTTTGGAATCAACGAGTTAGATCCGATCAGCGGCCTGCCAGCGGGTGCCGCTGCGCTCCTGGAAAGCCTCTGTTTCAGCGTCGAAGTACATTCGTTTTGTGCACCACCCCCACCCCATTGAGAAAATTTCTTTTTCAATCAAGGACTTGCGGTGTCCAAAGCAAGGGGCTCGCTTCTATACACCCGACCGGTCGAGGCCGGCACCTCGTTCGTTTCCGCCACAATGCGCCGATGACAGACGAACAGCTGCTGCGTTATTCGCGCCACATCCTGCTCGAGGAAATCGGCGTGGAGGGCCAGGAACGCCTGCTGGCCGCGCATGCGCTGGTCATCGGCGCCGGCGGGCTGGGTTCGCCCGTGGCGCTGTATCTGGGTACGGCCGGCGTCGGTCGGATCACGCTGGTGGACCACGACACGGTGGACCTCACCAACCTCCAGCGCCAGATTGCGCATACCGTGGCCCGCCTCGGCATGCCGAAGGCGGATTCGGCGCGGCAGGCGATCGCGGCCATCAACCCGGAGCCCGACGTCCGGGCCGTCACGGACCGGGCCGATGCGGCGTCGCTGGATGAATGGGTGGGCCAGGCGGACGTGGTGATCGATTGCTGCGACAACTTCAGCACCCGTCATGCCGTCAACGCCGCCTGCGTGAAGCATGGCAGGCCGCTGGTCTCGGGCGCGGCAATTCGCTTCGACGGACAGATCACGGTCTACGACACTCGCGACAACAGCTCACCCTGCTACGCGTGCCTGTTCGCGCCTTTGGACGAATTCGAGGAGACCCGCTGCGCGACGATGGGCGTGTTCGCGCCATTGGTCGGCATCATCGGCGCCATGCAGGCCGCCGAAGCGCTCAAGCTCCTCAGCGGCGCCGGCACTTCACTGGCCGGGCGGCTGCTCATGCTCGATGGCCGTGCGATGGAGTGGAACGAAGTGCGGGTGCCGCGCAACCCGGCGTGCCCCGTCTGCGGCAGCCGTCCGGCGCGTTCCTAGGCTGCTTGCCGTACGGCTGGTCGGGCGCGGCACAGGCCAGCGTCAGGCCGGCGTGGCCCGCGAGCGCAGCCTTGTCGGGTCCGGTGGCCGATTCAGTCAAAAGTTTCGTCGCAGACATCCCCAGCCAGGTAGCACTCGGCCGACCGTCTTGTGCTGGAGTTGCGCAGTGAGAGGCTGGGGCATGGTCAATCACATGCGAGACGCACTGTCAGCAAAATCTGACAAGTTGACCGTAGGATCTATCCTACGAACAAATTACAGGTCCACTGGCAGAATGGCGCACCGGTGGGGGAGATGCCATACACACGGTCAACAGGCGCGCCAATCGCAAGAGCGCTATCCATCCGCCCCGCCACGAACTGACCTGCTGTGGAATTGAGAACCTACATCGTTGAAGACAACGCGACCATCCGCGAGAACCTGATCGGTGCGCTGGAAGAGCTGGCAAGCGTGAAAGCCCTCGGTTGGGCCGAAACCGAAAACCAGGCCAGAAGCTGGCTGGTCCAGCACGACAGTGCCTGGGACCTCGCGATCGTCGATCTTTTCCTGAAGCAAGGCAGCGGCCTGGGCGTTCTGGAAGCCTGCCGCGGCCGCGCGACGGCACAGCGGGTGGTGGTGCTGAGCAACTATGCAACCCCCGATATGCGCAAGCGTTGCACTCAGCTGGGCGCGGACGCCGTGTTCGACAAGTCCAACGAGATCGACGCGCTGGTGGAATACTGCATCCTGCACTCGGAGACGCCGCGGCCGAGTGCGTGAGACGGCGTGCCGCTCAGTCGATCAGTTTGTTCTTCAACGCGTAGTAGGTGAGGTCGCTGTTCGACGCCAGGCTCATTTTTTCCATCAGGCGGGTCCGGTAGGTGCTGACGGTCTTGACGCTCAGGGACAGTGCCTTCGCGATATCACCGGCGGTTTCGCCCTTGGCCAGCTTGAGGAACACCTGGAACTCGCGCTCGGACAGGTGTTCGTGAGGAGCGCTCCCCTCCTTGCGATTGAGTTGTTGCGCCAGCAGTTCCGCGACCGCCGGCGAGATGTAGCGACGGCCCAGCGCGATGGTGCGGATCGCGTTGACAATCTCCATCGGCTCGCATTCCTTGTTCAGGTAGCCGCTGGCGCCCTGGCGAATCAGGTTCATCGCGTAATGTTCTTCAGGATAGCCCGAGAGGATCAGAATGCCCACGTCCGGCGCCTTGGCGCGGATCATGCCCAGCGCGTCGATACCGCTTTGCCCGGGCATCGACAGGTCCATCACCATCACATCGAGTTCGGTGGTACGTACCAGGTCGATGGCCTCACGGCCGCTGGCCGCTTCGCCCACGACGCGCAGATCGACCTGTTCGGAAAAGAACTGTCTGAGTCCCGACCGAACAATGGCGTGGTCATCCACAATGCCGACTTTGATCATGTCCGTCCTCTTTCGATGTCAACCTTGGAGCCCATTGTGCCCAACTTTCAATTGAAAAGGCCTACTCTTCAGTGATGATTATTCCGCATTCTATGCACAAGGAAGGGGCTTTCCAGTGAGATTCATGCGTTCCTTCTCCATCCCCAAAATGGCGATCAGCCTGGGCCTGGCCCTGATGGCGGCCTGCATCCTGATCGGGATCAACGAAACCGGATTCAACCAATCCACGGCAGCGCTGGACGATATCGCCGAGGCGTCGCGGACCCGCGCATCGCTCAACCGTGTCCTGCAGCACGTGCTGGATGCCGAGACTGGATCGCGAGGCTATCTGCTCACCGGCGACCCGCGCTACCTGGAACCGTACAACGCGGCGGTGGCGGAGATCGGGGCGCAGCTGGACGCACTGCGCCGGATCTACGGGCCCGGCGCCGACGAATATGCGATCCTGGCCCAGCTCACCCACAACGTGCAGCGCAAGCTGGCCGAAATGGACCTTTCGGTGCGCATGCGCAAACAGGGCAACGATGATGCGTGGAAGTTCGTGCTGATGACCGACGTGGGCAAGGAGCAGATGGACGCCATCCGGGGTCAGGCGACGCGGCTCATCAATGCCGCCACCGCCAGGATGGAGGTGAGCCAGGTCCAGGTGCGCAGATCGCTGATGCTGTCGCGAATCGGAATCGCGGCCGTGGCCATGGCCGGCCTGCTGGCCTTCTATCTGTACCTGCGCCAGACCACCGCGCTCGAGCTCGCCGGCGAACAGCAGCAGAAAGTCCTGCAGCAGGAGCGCGACCTGCTGGAACGCCAGGTGCGCGAGCGCACCGCCACGCTGGCCGAACTGGCGACCCACCTGCAGCAGGTGCGCGAGGAAGAGCGCGGGCATCTGGCGCGCGAGCTGCATGATGAGCTGGGGGCCCTCCTCACGGCGGCCAAACTCGACGTGGCGCGCCTGAAGTCCAGGCTGGGCGGTCAATTCACGCCGGAGATCGCCGAGCGCCTGCAGCATCTGACCGAAGCCCTGAACAGCGGCATCGCGCTGAAGCGCCGCATCATCGAGGATTTGCGGCCGTCGTCACTGTCCAACCTGGGCCTGACGGCTTCGCTGGAGATCCTGGCGCGCGAGTTCTCGGACCGCTCGGGCGTGGAAATCACGACCGAGCTGGAACCGGTGGAACTCGACGAATCGAGCCAGCTCACCGTGTACCGGCTGGTGCAGGAGTCGCTCACCAACGTGGGCAAGTACGCGGAGGCCGGTCATGTCGAAATCACCGTGCAGAACCACGGCAATCATGTCGAGGTGGACATCCACGACGATGGCAAGGGGTTCGACGTCGCCGACATCCGGTCGTCGACATACGGCTTGGCCGGCATGCGGCATCGGGTCGAAGCTGCGGGGGGGCGCCTCACGGTGATCTCCACGCCGGGCAAAGGCAGCCGGATTTCGGCGGTGCTGCCCAGGGCTGCCGCCGCCTGAAGCCCTCACCTGTCCAAAATCTCCTGCTCGGGGGCGTCGGCCGGGTCCTGCGAGGACCCATCTCTCCTACCGACAAGCACTCACGCCTGCCACTGATCATCCAAGGCCGCACCGGCAACGAGCCCGGCCTGAAGACGGACAAAGGCCACCCGAAGGTGGCCTTGCTGCATCGGACTGGCCGGTTGCGGAAGGCTCAGCCGGCCTTGATTGTCAACTGGTTGTTCACCGAGTTCACACCCTTGACATTGCGCGCGATCTCGCTCGCCCGTGCCTTGGCCGCTACGGTTGGCGCCGGGCCGCTCAGCGTCACCACCCCATCGTGCGTGTCGACGTCGATCTTGATCGCGCTCAGGTCCTTATCGGTCGCGATCGCGGCTTTTACCTCGGTCGTAATCAAGGCATCGTCGATCTTCTCGCTGGCGGAGGCGCCCATGGCCTTGGTCTTGTCAACCGCGTTGTCAATGGCGGCGCCTGCGCTGGCAGTCGCGTCCTTGGCATCGCGCTGGAGCTCTTTGGCGGTGCTCTCGGTCCTGGCTGTGGCCGCGTCGATTTGCTGGCCCGCCGTGCGATCTCCGGCACGGTCACAAGCGCCCAAGGCGAGCAGCATGGCCAGCGACGAGGCCACTGTCAGGATTTTCTGTTGTACCGGTTTCATGATGTTTCCCTTGTTCAGCGTTGATCGAGTAGGCTCCGCGGCCCCGTGGCATTTTTTCAGTCTAGGTCAGGCCTGCCAGCTCCACGGTCGGAGAGCTCCGAAACGGCTGTAGGACAAGTTAGCGTTCGTCTTGCCACGACATCGCGTTCCGTGTCCCTGAGAATGCGGTCGAACAAGCGCGGATGAGCGAAGCAGGATGCGCCGGGCACAGCGTTTGCGCCAGGGTCCACTGTCGCGGCATTTGAAGTGCCGCTGTAAACTGGCCCCGCCTCATCGGCCATTCATCTGGAGACGTTCATGTTCAAGGAGTTCAGGCGCCGCTTGGCACGGGTTATCCGGGCTATTGGGATGAAGATCGAATGAAGCGGCCCAACATCGTCTTCATCGTCGCCGACGACCTGGGTTTTGCGGATCTGGGCTGCTACGGCGGGCGGCCGGCGCAATTCGGCGCGGTATCGCCCGTGCTCGACGCGCTGGCGGCCGGCGGCCTGAAGTTCACCCAGGGCTATTCCAATGCGCCGGTGTGCTCGCCCACCCGTTTCGCATTGATGACGGCGCGCTACCAGTACCGATTGCGCGGCGCGGCGGAAGAGCCGATCAACAGCAAGAGCCGCGGCAGCACCACGCTCGGCTTGCCGCCCGAACATCCGACGCTGCCTTCACTGCTCAAGGACAGCGGCTACCGCACGGCGCTGATCGGAAAATGGCACCTGGGCTATCCGCCCTCCTTCAGCCCCTTGCGCTCGGGCTATGAGGAATTTTTCGGACCCATGTCCGGCGGCGTCGACTATTTCACCCACTGCGCGTTCACCGGCGCGCACGACCTGTGGTCCGGTGAAGAAGAGAAGCAGGAACAGGGCTACCTCACTGACCTCATCTCGCGCCGCGCCGAGGACTACATCCACCGGGTGGCCGGCCAGGAGGCACCTTTCTTCCTCAGCCTGCACTACACCGCCCCGCACTGGCCCTGGGAGACGCGTGACGACCAAGCACTGGCCCGGGAGGTGAAGAGCAACCTGTTCCATCTGCACGGGGGCAATATCCACAGCTATCACCGCATGATTCATCACATGGACGAAGGCATCGGATGGGTCATGCAGGCGCTGCGCGACCGCGGCGTTGCGGACAACACGCTGGTGGTCTTCACCAGCGACAACGGCGGCGAGCGCTTCTCCGACAACTGGCCGCTGGTGGGCGGCAAGATGGACCTGACCGAAGGCGGCATCCGGGTGCCCTGGATCGCGCACTGGCCGGCGGTGATCGCAGCGGGCAGCGTGAGCCACCAGCACTGCATGACCATGGACTGGTCGGCCACCATGCTGGAGGCTGCCGGCGCATCGGCGCATCCGGACTACCCGCTGGACGGCATCTCGCTCATGCCGGTGCTGCGCGACGCAGCCCACCGCTTCCCGCGCCCGCTGCACTGGCGCATGAATCACCGCGGACAGTGCGCGCTGCGCGACGGCGACTGGAAGTACCTGCGGATCGACGGCAACGACTACCTGTTCAACATTCCCGAGGACGAACGCGAGCGGGCCAACCGGGGGCCGCGCGAGCCGCAGCGGCTGGCGCAGATGCGCGAAGCCTGGGAGCGCTGGAACGCCACCATGCCGCCGATTCCGCCCGACGCCACGGTCAGCGTGGGCTATTCGGCCAAGGACATGCCGCAGCGCTAGCCAGCGCGGGTGGGCGACATGCTGGCCGCATGCGCATGCGCATGCGCCGCGACACAATAGTCCGGCTCATGCGGTGACGATCCACCCCTCCAGGGCATCCATGTGCTCGGGCAAGCCGTAGCGCGGCGCGCCTTCGCGCTGGGCCCAGGCTGCCTGCACCAGGCACAGCACGGCATCCAGGCTGTCGCCGCTGGCATCCTGCACCAGGGCATCGCGCTGGGCGTTGGTGAGCTTCAGCCGCAGGCGAAGCCGAGTCCGGCCGTTTTCCAGCGCGGTGATGAGGTCCTTCCGGGCGATGAGCCGATCGGCGGTCTGCCTGGACTTCTCGTCGCTCTTGTAGCTGCGCCGGCCTATCAGCTCACGCGCCAGCAAGCCCGGATAGGCCTCGAGCGCCACCCGCCGTTCATCTGCGGCATGCAGGCCCGGGATGTGAACCCCGGCGGCCAGCAACAACGGCATGGCCGCATGCAGCATGTAGGCTACCGGCGGATTGACCCACTTCATCGACGGGCTGGACCCGGCCAGTTTGTCGAAGGCGCGGTTGGCGAACTTGCCGCCCGCGGGCCGGGCGTCGCAAAAGCGCGCGAAAGTCGACCGGATCTCGGCACGCGTGAATTGTGCGTAATGCTCGATGCATTCACGCCATCGGAGCGGCCAACCCAGGTGCTCGACCAGTTCGCGCGGCAATCCGAACGGAAAGTCGAAGCCACCGACCCAGGCGCGCGGCTGTGCCAGCCATTGGTCGAAGGCATCCAGGCTTGTGATCTTTTCCAGGCTCGCGAGCCGGACCCGCCCGCCCGCCTCATGCCCCAGCGCCAGCACGATCGCCTTGCGGCGCGACGGGCTGCTGGAAAAATCGCAGCCCAGCAACAGCGGTCCGGTCATGACGAGCGAGCACCCCTTGCCGACGCCGCGCTGAACAACGCGGGCGCCGCAGCGGTTGGCACGGGACCGTCAGGCAATGCCGCAGTCCACAACCACATTGCCCATGGCCAGTCCCGACTCCACCCGTTCATGGGCTTCTGCAATACGGGCGAGCGGGAACCGATCCGCCACGTTGTGCCGCAGCTCGCCGCGGCGCAGCAAGGCACCCAGATGCCCGACCGCTTGCGCGCGATCAGGCGGGTTGAGCTCGTACACGATGAAGAAGCGCAACCGCACATGCTGCACGATCAGCGGGAAGAAGGGCAGCTGGAACTCGCCCGCCCCGCTGCCATAGACGACCAGGTCCCCGCCGGGCTTGAGCACCTGCAGGTCCAGCGCGGCGTTCGCTGCGATGTCCACTTCGATCACGCGGTCCACGCCAAGCCCCCCGGTGGCCTCGCGAATCCTGGCCACGACGTCGCCGGCGCGATAGTCGATGGCTGCGTCAGCGCCGGCCTGCAGCGCGAGCTGGGCCTTGGCCGGGCTGCTCACGGTGGCCAACACCTGGCGCGCGCCCAGCAGGCGGGCGCACTGCACCGCGTAATGGCCGACGGCGCCGGCGCCGCCCGCCACCAGGACCGTGTTGCCGGCGACGCCGCCGTCGACGGCCGCCGCATGGTAGGCGGTGAGTGCCGGAATACCCAGGCAGGCGCCGGCGGCGAATGAAATTGATTCCGGCAGGCTTGCCGCCTGCTGCGCCGGCAGCACCACATACTCGGCGGCCGTGCCCCAGGCCCGTTTCCAGGCGGCATTCCAGAGCCAGACGCGATCCCCGGCACGCAACGAGGTGACACCTTCGCCCACCGCGTCCACGACGCCGGCGCCGTCGCTGTGCGGCACGATGCGCGGAAACGGCAAGGTCTTGTTGCGCAGACCGGCTCGCGTCTTGACGTCGGAGGGGTTCACCCCGGAACACACCACCCGCACCCGCACCTCACCCGGCCCCGGCTCGGGCCGCTCGAGCGGCCCGACCTGCAGGACCTCGCGCGCGGGACCGGTCATTTCGTAGAAGGCAGCTTGCATGGCATTCATCCCAGACTGGAAAAAGCGGGCGCTCGCAGCGAGAACTGTCTGAGCTGGACGGGCCGGACCCGCGAGAAGATCAGACGCGGCCGCAGATGGCCGCGGTGGCCATCAAGTCCTCGAGCAGCGCCAGCGAGACCTTGCCCGAAACCGAATAGGGATCGAGCTCGGGCTTCTCGGAATATTTCAGCAGCAACGTGTGGTTCGCCTTGGAGAGGTTGACCTGTCCCATGCTCCAGCCGCCGAAACGCCGCTCCAGGATTTCTTCGTAATGCAGCAGCACGACCTCGCGGTGGCGCTTGTCTCGCTGGATGTGGCCGAACAGGTCGCTCACCTGCGTGCGGCCCCCTTCGATCGCCTGCAGAAAGATCCCGCCGCCGTAGCAGAGGATGCCGGTGATGCCGCTGACCGGGTTGTGCTGGCGCGACTGGGCGAGGATGGATTCGATCGCCTCCGGGCTGGCGTCCACGGCCCGGCTGGCGTAAAGAAGTCGCACGAGCATGCTAGTCCTTCCTTGGAATGAGCGCGAGGAACTCGCGGCGCAGGGTCGAGTCCTTGAGAAACACGCCGCGCATCACCGAGTTCAGCATCTTCGCGTCGATGTCCTTGACGCCGCGCCAGGCCATGCAATAGTGGCTGGCTTCCATGACGATCGCCAGGCCGTCGGGCTGGGTCTTTTCCATGATCAGGTCGGCCAGCTGGACCACCGCCTCTTCCTGGATCTGCGGCCGGCCCATCACCCACTCCGCGAGGCGCGCGTACTTGGACAGGCCGATCACATTGGTGTGCTCGTTGGGCATGACGCCGATCCAGACCTTGCCGATCACCGGACAGAAATGATGGCTGCAGGCGCTACGCACCGTGATCGGGCCGACAATCATCAGTTCGTTCAGGTGCTCGACATTGGGAAACTCGGTGATGGTGGGCGCCTTGACATAGCGGCCCTTGAACACCTCGTTGACGTACATCTTGGCGACGCGGCGCGCGGTGTTGCTGGTGTTGTGGTCGCTCGCGGTGTCGATCACCAGGCTGTCGAGCACGCCCTGCATCTTGGCCTCGACCTCGTCCAGCAGCCGTTCCAGCTCGCCGGGCTCGATGAAGGCCGCGATGTTGTCGTTGGAATGGAAGCGCTTGCGGGCGGCCAGGATGCGCTCGCGGATCTTCACCGATACCGGAGTCCCGGCGTCTGCCTCGGCTGCTTTCATGGCGATTTGGGCTTTCATGAGCATTCGAAATCGTAACACCGGGCGCTTTTCGCCGTTTTGCCCTTCTGCCAAGGCCTTGTGGTGGACGAGGGCCGCGACCGGCGGCGCTACCGGTTCACCAGCCCCTCGCAGTCACGCCCGACACGAGCTACAGGTATTTCTTGCCCTGGATGGCCAGCGCGAGCCGCATCAGCGCCAATGCCACGTGCTCCATGATGCGCTGGCGCAGCGGGCGGTTGCGGTATTCGTCCGCGCTCATCTCGTGCCCCTCCTGCCGGATGGCCTGCATCAGCCGCGTGCGCAACAGGGCGGCGAACGCCACGTCCTCGACCACGACGTTGGCCTCGCGCGCGAGCAACAGGCTCAGCGGGTCCAGGTTGGACGAGCCGACCGTGGCCCAGCGGCCATCGATCACCGCCACCTTGGCGTGCAGGAAGCTGGGCGAGTACTCGTGGATCTCCACGCCCGCGCGCAGCAGCGCACCGTAGATCGGCCGGGCCGCATAGAACTGCATGAAGTACTCGTAGCGTCCCTGCAGCAGCAGCCTGACCTTCACCCCGCGTTGTGCCGCCGACACCAGCGCCTTGCGCATCTTGCGGCCCGGCGCGAAGTAGGCGTTGGCGATGATGATCTCCTCGTGCGCCCGGCCGATCGCCCGCCGGTACGCCCGTTCGATGCGGGTGCGGTTGCGCAGGTTGTCGCGCAGCACCAGCGCAGCCCGCACCTGCGCCCGCTGGGGAGCGTCGGGCTCCCCAGCCGGCCTCTTGAACTTCACCCGCCCGACCTTCGACGCACGCAGGGAATAGAGCGCGTCGGCGAGCTGTGCGCGTCGGATGTCATGGACGGCCTGGATGCGCAGCCACAGCCGGCCCATGCTGGCTTCGACCTCGGCCACCAGCGGGCCGGTCACGCGGACGGAAAAATCCAGACGGGGCGCACTGAGCCTGCCATAGCTGGGGTCGTGAAGATCGTCCAGCACGTTGATGCCGCCGCAGAATGCCACCTGCCCATCGACCACGCACAGCTTGCGGTGCAGGCGGCGCCAGCTGCCGAGCCAGAGCATGCCCAGCCACCCCAGCGGCGCGTACACCCGCCAGCGCACGCCGGCCCGCGTGAAACGCTCGCGCCACTGCGGCGGCATCGGCCCCGTCCCGAAGCCGTCGACCACCACCTTGACGCTCACGCCGCGCCCGGCGGCCTGCTCCAGCGCCTGCGCGACCTCCACACTCTGGCCCGTGAAGTCGAAGATATAGGTTTCCAGCCGCACCTCGCGCTGCGCCCCCGCGATGGCGGCGACCAGCGCCGGGAACAGTTCGGCGCTACCCTGCAGCAGTCGCACCTCATGGCCGCCGCGCGGTGACGAGAAGGCGTGCGACATCGCCGGTCCGTGCCTATACCTTGAATTCGGCGATCAGGGGCAGGTGATCCGACATGCGCCACCAGATGCGCCCACGGGGAATCTCAACCCGCAACGGCTTGACGCCGCGGGCATAGACGAAGTCCAGTTGGGCGAGCGGCAGCCGCGACGGGTAGGTCAGCATGCGCTCGCCGGCAAAATCGCTCAGACCCAACGCATTCATCGGGGCGCGCAGCTTGCCTCCCCAATCGTTGAAGTCGCCGGCGACGATCAGGGCGGCACGTTTTGGAATCTCGCGCTCGATGAAGCGGCCGAGCTGCTCGATCTGGCGCACGCGGCTGGCCGCGATCAGCCCCAGGTGCAGCACGATGACATTGATCAGGCGCCCGTGAGCCTGGACGGCGACGTGCAACAGGCCGCGCTGTTCGAACCGGTGGTCCGACATGTCCTCATGGCCCCGCGACACCACCGGCCATCGCGACAGCAATGCGTTGCCGTGTTCGCCGTGGCGCGTGGTGGCGTTGGTCTGGTACACCGCCTCATACCCTTCCGGCGCCAGGAACTCGGCTTGCGGCAGCTCGGGCCAGCGCGTGAAGTACTGCTCTTCGCGCCGATGGAGCTTGCGCACTTCCTGCAGGCACACGATGTCGGCGTCGAGCTGCTCGACCGCATGGCCAAGGTTGTGGATTTCCAGCCGCCGGGCCGGGCCGAGGCCCTGCACGCCCTTGTGGATGTTGTATGTGGCGACCCGCAAGACAGCCATCGGTCAGCTTTCGTGCCCGGCAAATCGCGGCAACAGCAGAATGGCCTCGGCGTTGGACGGTGAGAAGCAGGCGTCCGCCGCTTCACGCCAGGGCAGCCAGCGGTATCCCGTGTGCTCGCGCGGGTTCAGCGTGATCGGCGTTCCCGCGGGCACGCGCAGCCCGAACACATGCTCGGTGTTGCGCAAAACGCCGGGCGCGTAGCGGTGCCGCCAGCGCGGATAGATGTCGTAGACGTTTTCCAGGCCCCAGTCGCGCAGGCCGGCGTGCAGCGCAGTGCCGTGCCGGCAATCGATCCCGGTTTCCTCGGCCACCTCGCGGATCGCCGTCTGCGCCAGCTCTTCCGCCATCTCGTCCTTGCTGCCGGTAACCGATTGCCAGAAATCGGGCGCGTCGGCCCGATTGATGAGCAGGACATCGAGGGCCGGCGTGTGGATCACGACCAGCACGGATTCGGGGATCTTGAAAGGCCGGTTCATGCAATGCGAAGGACACCCGGGGGCGTCCTTCGATTCTGCCTCAGCCCGTCACGTCGCAGGGCTATTGCGCAGCCTGATATGCAGTTCGCGCAGCTGCTTCTCGTCGACCGGGCTCGGCGCCTGCGTCAGCAGGCACTGGGCGCGCTGCGTCTTGGGGAAGGCGATCACGTCGCGCAGCGACTCGGCACCGGTCATCAGCATCACGAAACGGTCCAGGCCGATGGCGATGCCGCCATGGGGCGGCGCCCCGTATTGCAGCGCGTCGAGCAGGAAGCCGAACTTCAGCTTGGCTTCCTCCGCATCGATCTTGAGTGCGCGGAACACCTTGCTCTGCACGTCCTCGCGGTGGATCCGCACCGACCCACCGCCCAGCTCGACGCCGTTGAGGACTGCGTCGTAGGCTTTCGCCACGCAGCGGCCGGGGTCGGTTTCCAGCCAGTCCTCGTGGCCATCCTTGGGCGAGGTGAACGGGTGGTGCACCGCGTTCCAGCGCTGGCCTTCCTCGTCGAACTCGAACATGGGGAAATCCACCACCCACAACGGTCGCCACTGCCCCTGTACCAGGCCTTTGGCCTTGCCGAACTCGCTGTGGCCGACCTTCACCCGCAACGCGCCGATCGCGTCATTGACCACCTTCGCCTTGTCGGCGCCGAAGAAGATCAGGTCGCCGCTGGCGGCGCCGGTGCGCTTGAGGATCTCGGCGATGGCCGCATCGTGCAGGTTCTTGACCACCGGAGACTGCAGGCCCTCGCGACCCGTTGCCGCGTCGTTGACCTTGATCCAGGCCAGGCCCTTGGCGCCGTAGATCTTGACGAACTCGCCGTAGCCGTCGATCTCGCCTCGGCTCATCCCGGCGCCGCCGGGAATGCGCAGGGCCACCACCCGGCCGTCCGCAGCGTTGGCCGGTCCCGAGAACACCTTGAAGTCCACGTCCTTCATCACGTCGGTCACATCGGTGAACTCGAGCTGGACCCGCAGGTCCGGCTTGTCCGAGCCGTACAGCCGCAGCGCATCGGCGTACGTCATCACCGGGAACTCGGGCATGTCCATGCCCGTGACATTGTGGAAGGTCGTGCGGATCATGCCCTCGAACATGGCCCGGATCTCCTCTTCGACCATGAACGAGGTTTCCACGTCGATCTGGGTGAACTCGGGCTGGCGGTCGGCACGCAGGTCTTCGTCGCGGAAGCACTTGGTGATCTGGTAGTAGCGGTCGAAGCCGGCCATCATCAGCAGCTGCTTGAACAGCTGGGGCGATTGCGGCAGCGCGAAGAACATGCCGTCGTGCACCCGGCTGGGCACCAGGTAGTCGCGCGCGCCTTCCGGGGTGGACTTGGTCAGCATCGGCGTCTCGATGTCGATGAAGCCGTTGGCATCCAGGAACTTGCGCACTTCCATCGTCAGCTTGTAGCGCAGCATCAGGTTGTTCTGCATGTACGGACGGCGCAGGTCCAGTACGCGGTGCACCAGCCGCGTGGTCTCGGACAGGCTTTCATCGTCCAGCTGGAACGGCGGCGTGACGGACGGATTGAGAACCGTGAGCTCGTGGCACAGCACCTCGATCTTGCCGCTCTTCAGGTTGTCGTTGGTGGTGCCTGGCGGGCGCGCCCGCACGATGCCTTTGACCTGGATGCAGAACTCGTTGCGCAAGCCTTCCGCGATCTTGAACATCTCCGCGCGGTCCGGATCGCAGACCACCTGCACGTAGCCTTCGCGATCGCGCAGGTCGACGAAGATCACTCCGCCATGGTCGCGCCGGCGGTTCACCCAGCCGCACAGGGTCACGCTCTGGCCCAGCAGGGCCTCGGTCACAAGACCGCAATAGGTCGTACGCATCTTCAGGGTTGACATGGCTGGAACTTCCGGCGTCGGCTGCGGACGCGTTACTTGATGAGGTAGTTGGTGGTGCCGCCGGGGACGACGACGCCCATGGAAATGACGTACTTGAGCGCGTCATCCACGCTCATCTTCAGTTCGACGCAGTCGCTCTTGCGCAGCATCACGAAATAGCCGCCGGTGGGGTTGGGCGTGGTCGGCACATACACGCTGAGGTAGTCGCCCACCAGGTAGTTGCTGACGTCGCCACCGGGGATGCCGGTCACGAAGCCGATGGTCCAGACGTCGGGCTGCGGCCACTGCACCAGCACCGCCTTGCGAAAGGCATTGCCACTGGGGGAAAACAGGGTGTCGGACACCTGCTTGACACTGGAGTAGATCGAGCGGACCACCGGGATGCGGCTGACCAGCGTATCACCCCAGATGACCAGCTTCTTGCCCATGAAATTGCTGACCACCGCGCCGACGGCCAGCAGGATGCCCAGGGTGAGCAGCACCCCGAACCCCGGAATGTGCACACCGATCAGGCGGTCCGGCTGCCAGGCCTCAGGCAGGATCGCAAGCGTGCGGTCGAGCGTGCCGATAATCCATTGCAGCACGCCGATGGTGATGGCCACCGGCACGATGACCAGCAATCCAGCCAGCAGCCATTTGCGCACGGCGGACATCGATCGTTCCTTCAGTGGCAGCCGCTGCCGCAACCGCCCGCCGAGGCTTTCGGTGCGTCGGACTTCGACGAGGACGAGCCGCTCTCGGCCGGCTTGGCGGTGCTCTCGGCCGGCTTGGCCGCGCTGTCGGCAGGCTTGGCAGCGCCGTCGGCGGGCTTCGCGGCTTCGCCGTTCTTCGCGGCACCTTCAGCCGGGGCCGGCGCGCCGCTGGAACCGCCACGAAAGTCCGTGGCATACCAGCCCGACCCCTTCAGCTGGAAGCCGGCGGCTGTGACCTGCTTGGTGAAAGCGGCGGCGCCGCAGACCGGGCAAACGGTCAGCGGGGCATCGGAAAGCTTTTGCAACACGTCCTTGGCATGGCCACAGGAGCCGCATTTGTACGCGTAGATGGGCATGGCGCTCAGGAAGGTTTGTTCAAAGGTGCAAAGCCTTTAATTATAGGCCGAGGGGCGGATTTAAAGCCCGGCCCTGAACCGCGCGGATGGCCGCCGGGCGGGGCCCGGTCGGCCCTGCGGCCAAACCGCGCCTGCAGGTGGGCTGGGGGGTCGGCCGCAATCACGGCCTGTTTTGAGGGACAATCGCCGCGACAAACGACGGCCGGGATGGGGAGCGGCGTGCGGCCCCCGGGCTGGTGCGGGTCGCAACCCCGGATCGTGATGCCGAGGCGACGCTGGTGTCGGCCGGGTCCGTGCCTTGCACGTTGACGTAGGGGTGTCCGGTGGCCGGGCATTGACGCTTGAACATAGTTACCAAAGAGGATCCATATGGTTGGGACTGACCTGAAGACTCTGCGAGGCGCGGTTGCGGGCCTCCTGGCTTGTGTCTCGTTGACCCTGGCGAGCGCCGGAATCGCGCACGCCGCCGAGGACAAGGTACTGAACATCTATAACTGGTCCGACTACATCGGCGACGACACCATCGCCAATTTCGAAAAAGAGACCGGCATCAAGGTCCACTACGACACCTTCGACAGCAACGAGGCCCTGCACGCGAAACTGGTCGCCGGACACACGGGCTACGACATCGTGGTGCCTTCGGTCAACTGGGCCAAGATCCAGCTCGAAGGGGGCCTCCTGAAAAAGCTCGACAAGAGCAAGATCCCCACGTACGGCAATCTCGATCCCTACGTCATGCGGCAGCTTGCCACAGCCGACCCCGGGAACCAGTACCTTGTTCCGTGGCTCTGGGGGATCACCACGGTCGGCATCAATGTGGAGAAGCTGAAGGCGGCCCTCGGCGGACTGCCGATGCCGGACAACGCCTGGGATCTGGTGTTCAAGCCGGAATACATCAGCAAGGCCAAATCGTGCGGCGTTTCGGTGCTCGACTCGGCCGACGAGCTGTTCCCCGCAGCGCTGCGCTACCTCGGCAAGCCGCCCTACAGCCGCAATCCCGCGGACTACCAGGAAGCGGAGAAACTGCTGAAGTCGATTCGCCCCTACATCACGCTGTTCTCCTCCTCCGGCTACATCAACGACATGGCGGCCGGGTCGCTTTGCGTGGCTGTCGGCTGGAACGGCGACATCAGCATCGCGCGCGCCCGCGCCATGGAAGCCAAGAACGGCAACAAGATCCAGGTCCTGTTGCCAAAGTCGGGGGCCATCCTGTTCTTTGACACGATGGCGATTCCCGCCGATGCCAAGCATGTGGAAAACGCCTACAAGTGGATCAGCTACATCTATCGCCCTGAGGTGAACGCCGGCCTGGTCAACAAGATCTTCTACGCGAACCCTGTCAAGGCGGCCGCAAAGTTCATCAAGCCGGATGTGCTGGCGAACAAGGCGGTGTTCATGCCGCCGGAAGACCTGGCGCGCATGGTGCCGCCGGACATGGTGCCCAGCGATATCCGCCGACTGCGCACGCGCCTGTACACGACCTTCAAGACGGGAATGTGACAGCAAAGACGGCTGGAAAGCCGCTGTGATTGTTGCCGTGGCGGCGGTTGCCGAATGCGGTGTTCCCGGTGTTCTGTTGGGAAGGACAGTGCGTGGCCGATAGTGTTGCGAGCGCGGCGACCCGCGTCGACGATTCCGAGTTCGTGCGGATCGACAGCCTGACCAAGCGCTTCGATGAGGTCGTGGCGGTCGACAACGTCTCGATCAATATCCGCAGAGGCGAGATCTTCGCACTGCTCGGCTCCTCAGGTTGCGGCAAGTCGACCTTGTTGCGCATGCTTGCCGGATTCGAGACGCCGACCGCAGGCAATATCCATCTCGACGGGGTGGATATCTCCAGCATGCCCCCTTACGAGCGGCCGATCAACATGATGTTCCAGTCCTACGCGCTGTTTCCGCACCTCACCGTGGCGGACAACGTGGCCTTCGGGCTGAAACGCGACGGCATGGCCGCCGACAAGATCGCCGAGCGTGTGCAGGCCATGCTCAACATCGTCCAGCTCAATCCTTATGCGAAACGCAAGCCGCACCAGTTGTCCGGCGGACAGCAGCAGCGGGTGGCCCTGGCACGCTGCCTGGCCAAAAGCCCCAAGCTCCTGCTGCTCGACGAACCCCTGGGCGCGCTGGACCGGAAGCTGCGCGAGCAGACCCAGTTCGAACTGCAGAACATCATCAAGAAGGTGGGCGTCACATGCGTCCTGGTGACACACGACCAGGAAGAAGCCATGACCATGGCCGATCGCATCGCGGTGATGAGCCAGGGCCGTTTTCTGCAGGTGGGCCAGCCACAGGATATCTATGAAACGCCGGGCTGCCGCTTCGTGGCCGATTTCATCGGCAACGTGAACCTGTTCGACGGCGTGCTGGAAGTCGACGCAGCCGATCATTGCGTCGTCAGGACGCCTCAGGGCAGACTCTATGTCGGGCACGGCATCACCGGCACCGCAGGCATGGCCGTGAGTGTCGCGCTGCGTCCCGAAAAGATCCAGCTGCGCCGCAATCTGCCGGATCAGAGCGACTACAACTGCATGCGCGGGCGTGTGACCGACAGCGGCTACTTCGGCAGCTTCTCTCTCTACCGCGTGGCGCTGGATGATGGCGCGGCCCTGAAGGTCCAGATCACTCACAGCGAGCGTCACGGCGAGCTGCTCCGGCGCGGCGAAGAGATCTTCGCGACCTGCGCGCCGGACGCCATGTTGGTTTTGCAGAGCTGAGCCGCTCATGACCACCGGCCGCAGCAACCCGCAGAACCGCATCGTGCGCATGGCCGCGCACGGATGGGGCCGGCGCAGCGTGATCGGAATACCGTACCTGTTCCTGGTCCTGCTGTTCACGGTCCCATTCCTGGTGGTGCTCAAGCTCAGCGTTTCCGAGTCCGACGGCATTCGCTTCCAGGACCTGACCAGCTACGTCGACGGCGTTCTGAGCATCAAGATCAAACTGTCGAACTACATTTTCCTTGCGACCGACTCGCTTTACGTCAGGACGTACTGGTCTTCCCTGCAGTTCGCGGCGCTCAATACGCTCATCTGCCTGGTCATCGGCTATCCCTTCGCTTATTTCATGGCGCGATCACCGGCCAACCTGCGGCCGGCCCTGTTGATGCTGGTCTCGCTGCCGTTCTGGACGTCCTACCTGCTGCGCGTCTACGCGTGGAAGGGGCTGCTCGACGACCAGGGGGTGTTCAACAACCTGCTGCTGTGGATGCATCTGATCGACGAGCCGATCAAGATGATGCACACCGCTTTCTCGATGACCATCGGCATGGTCTACACCTACCTGCCGTTCATGATTCTTCCGCTGTATGCCAACCTCGTGAAAATGGACCTGAGGTTGCTGGAGGCCGCAAACGACCTTGGCGCCACGCCTTGGAGCGCGTTCTGGCTGGTGACCGTGCCCTTGTCGAAGAACGGGATCATTGCCGGGTCGATGCTGGTCTTCATTCCCAGCGTCGGCGAGTACGTGATCCCGGAACTGCTCGGCGGCCCCAGTACCTTGATGATCGGGCGGGTGCTCTGGGACGAATTCTTCAGCAACAACGACTGGGCGATGGCATCGTCCGTGGCGGTGAGCATGGTGGTTCTGATTCTGATTCCGCTCGCAATCTTCAACAAGTACCAGGCCGGCTCCGGCGGTGTGCGAGGGGGATGAAACATGAGCAGCCGGTTTGGGAAAGCGTGGCTGATCGCGGGGTACGCGTTCCTCTACCTGCCGATCGTGACCTTGATCGTCTTTTCCTTCAACGACTCGAAAATGGTGACGTTGTGGGGCGGTTTCACCTTCAAATGGTATGGTGTGATCGCCCACGACACCGAGGTCGTCGATGCCTTCTTTCTTTCCATGAAAGTGGCCCTGATGACGGCCTGCGCGTCGGTGGTGCTCGGCACCCTCGCAGCCTTCGCCATGGTGCGCTACCGGACCTTCTTCGGCAGGACCGCCTTTGCCGCCCACATCAATGCGCCGCTGGTGGTCCCTGAAGTGATCACGGGGTTGTCGCTGCTGCTGTTCTTCGTGATGTGCGAGCGCCTGGTTGGCATGCCCGAACGCGGGATGTTCACCATCTGGGCCGGCCACACTTCCGTCGGCATGGCTTACGCCGCAGTCGTGATCCAGTCGCGGCTGCTGGAAATCGACAAATCGCTCGAGGAAGCGGCGATGGATCTGGGCTGCAGGCCGTTCCAGGTGTTCTATCTGGTGACCTTGCCGATGATCGCCCAGGCACTCATGTCCGCCTGGCTGCTGACCTTCACGATTTCGCTGGACGATGTCGTGGCCACGGCCTTCCTGTCAGGGCCGGGTTCGACCACCTTGCCGATCGTGATCCTCTCGCGCGCCCGCCTGGGTCTGAACCCGACGGTGAATGCGATCGCCACGATCACGGTCGCGGTGGTCGCGGTCGGCGTCGTGGCCGGGAGCCTTTGGCTCAGCCGGCAGGAACGCCGTCGGGCGGCCGAGCGGGCCGCGGCTTACCGGGAAGGAATGCAGCAGCTCAGAACAGCCTGACCCGCACCACGATCTGCATGACGATGAGCCCCAGCACGAAGCCGACGCCGCCGTAGATCAGGCCTTGCAGCAACTTGTTGGTCCTTTTCTGCTCCGCCAGCAGTTCCTGCAGCTCGCGCCGGTGGTCGGCCGGCCGCTGGCCCAGGTAATCGTGCAACAGCCGCGGCAGGTCGGGCAGCATCTTGGCGTAGCGCGGCGCCTGATCGCGTAATTCATTGATCAGCTTCTGGGGCCCCACCTGCTGCAGCATCCAGGTCTCGAGGAAGGGCTTGGCGGTGTTCCACAGGTCGAGGTCGGGGTCGAGCTGGCGGCCCAGTCCCTCGATGTTGAGCAGTGTCTTCTGCAGCAGCACCAGCTGAGGCTGGATCTCCACATGGAAGCGGCGCGAGGTCTGGAACAGGCGCATCAGCAGCAGACCCAGTGAGATTTCCTTGAGCGGGCGGTCGAAGTAGGGCTCGCACACGGTGCGCACGGCAGCCTCGAGTTCATCGACGCGCGTCTCCGGCGGCACCCAGCCCGACTCGATATGCAATTGCGCCACGCGCTTGTAGTCGCGCCGGAAGAAGGCGGTGAAGTTCTGCGCCAGGTATTCCTTGTCGTACTCCGTCAGGGTGCCGATGATGCCGAAGTCCAGCGAGATGTAGCGGCCGAAGGTGCCCGGCTCTATGCTCACCTGGATATTGCCCGGATGCATGTCGGCGTGGAAGAAGCCGTCGCGGAACACCTGCGTGAAGAAGATGGTAACGCCGTCGCGCGCGAGCTGGGGGATGTCCACGCCGGCCTGGCGCAGGCGGTCGACCTGGCTGATCGGCACACCGACCATCCGCTCCATCACGATCACCTCGGGGTGGCAATAGTCCCAGAACATCTCCGGAATCAGCACCAGGTTCAACCCCGCCATGTTGCGGCGCAGCTGCGCCGCGCTGGCGGCTTCGCGCACCAGGTCCAGCTCGTCGTGCAGGTACTTGTCGAACTCCGCCACCACCTCGCGCGGCTTCAGGCGCCGGGCTTCCTTGGAGGCCCGCTCCAGCCAGCCGGCCATCATCCGCAGCAGGCTCAGGTCCTTTTCGATCACCAGCAGCATGCCCGGCCGCAGCACCTTCACCGCCACGTCGCGGGTCTGCCCATAGCGGTCCTTGAGGGTGGCGAAGTGCACCTGCGCAATCGAGGCGCTGGCCACGGGCTCGCGCTCGAAGCTGGCGAAGATGGTGTCCACCGGGCGCCGGAAAGCCCGCTCCACGGTCGCCATGGCCACGGCGGAATCGAACGGGGGCACCCGGTCCTGCAGCCGCGCGAGCTCGTCGGCGACGTCGGCGGGCAGCAGGTCGCGCCGGGTCGAGAGCACCTGGCCGAACTTCACGAAGATGGGCCCCAGGTGCTCCAGGGCCTGGCGCAGCCGCTGCCCGCGCGGCGCGCTCAAATTGCGCCCGAATGCAAGTACGCGGGCGATCGAACTCAGCCAGGGGCGTTGGAAGCTGTTGAGTACCAGTTCGTCCAGGCCGAACCGCAGCGCCACCCAGATGATGGCGATCCCGCGCAGATACCGTGTCATGCCCCGGCCTGCCCCGACCCGGCCGAGGCGCTGCCGGCGAACTGGCGCAAAGCCCTGACCATCCGCCGCACGGCCTCGCTCATGGCATGGGCGGGCGCATCGCCGGTCAGCCGCGACAGGTCCTCCTCGAGATCCCACCGCACATGTTCGACCAGCCAGTTGATGTCGGCGGCCAGTTGCACGTCGCCGGCGATCCGCACGGGCGGCTTGTCGCCGCGCAACGCGGCCTGCGCCAGTTGCCACGGGGACTCTTCCGTCAAGGTGAGTGTCAGGTCGGGATGGCCCTCAGGCGCGGCCATGTCGAGCAGGCCTGCCGGCGTGATCCGCAACCGCATCACGAAAATGCGCCAACGCGCCTCGACCACGCGCCCGGCTTGGCGTGCCAGCCGGGCCTGGGCCTCGGGCTCCTGCATCAGGACGTGATTGACCAGCAGGATCTGGCGCCGCTGGATTTCTTCCAGCATCCAGGCCGGCGGCTGCAGGCCGCGGGCCAGTCGGGAAAACAGGTCGTCCAGAAACGGAAAAGGGGACTGTGTTGCCATAGTCCCCGATTCTCACCCAGAAATCAGGCCTCCCAGCGAGTCGCTGAGCCTGGCGCGGCCACCTGAGGTCGCCGCCGGGCGGGCGGACTCACTGCAGCGCCTGCACTCCCGCAACCAGCCATCCGCTGGTGCCGCTCTTGGGTTTGGCCATGTTCCACACTTCGCGGAACGAGCTGGGGCCGGCCGATGGTTCCTCGCGGATCATGCCGGAGAACTCCACGCTGGCCATGTAGTCGCCGCCGGTGTCCTCGATGCCGAGCAGCTTCGCGTCGAGCATCACCACTTCGGTCCTGTTGGGCTCGCTCCCGGTGTGCTGCTCGCGCTCGGCCAGTTGGGACTTGATCTCGCCCAGCATGTCGTCGGTCATCATGGCGCGCAGGGTCGGGATGTCCGCGCGGTCCCAGGCATCCTGCAAGGTGACAAAGTTGCGCTTGGCCGCCACGACGAAGCCTTCCGCGTCGAAACCCTGCGGAATGCCCCAGGTTTGCGAGCCCGACAGGCCCGAGCCGATCTGCACGCCGCTGCCCTGCACGTTCTTGCTGGCCTCGAACGCCATGCTGTTGCGCTCCCAGGGCCGGGCCGAAGCGTCGTTACCGACCTTGTCCGGGCTGTATTGCCGCGGCAAGACTGCCGACTCGGCCGCAGCACCGGCGCCCTGGAAGGCGTAGGGTCGCGACGCCTGGTCCTGGCGGCGCCTCATGATCGCGCCGACCACCGCCATCACGACCATGACCAGCAAGGCGATGAGCAGGAACTGGCCGAAGGCGGCGCCCAGGCCCAGCGAGTTGGCCAGCCAGGCCAGACCCAGGCCAGCGGCCAGGCCGCCCAGCATGGCGCCCCAGGGACGCCTCGGCGCCGCCGCGCCCGGGTTCATGCCCGGCTGGGCACCCGGGCTGGCCTGATTATTGGCGGGCGCAGCCGGCGTGGATCGCCCGGCCTCGCGCTGGGTCACGTTGCTCGACTGCCGGCCCACCGAGCCGCCGCCGCCCAGCCGGCGCGCCGCCTCAGAATCGAAGCTGGCCAAGGCCAGCACCGCCACCAACACCCAGGACCACAGTCTCATATCGCCTCCACAAGGCCCGAAAGCCTCAACACTTGATTCCAACATGCAGGGCCACCACGCCACCCGTCAGGTTGTGATAGTCCACATGGCCGAAACCCCCTTTTTGCATCAAGGCCTTCAGCTCATGCTGGTCGGGATGCATGCGGATGGATTCGGCCAGATAGCGATAACTGGCGCTGTCGCCGGCCACCAGCCGGCCCAGCTGCGGCAGGATCTTGAACGAATACCAGTCGTAGGCCTTGCGCAGCGGCTGCGCAACCTTGGAAAACTCCAGCACCATCAGCTTCCCGCCGGGCTTGAGCACCCGGTTCATCTCGGCCAGCGCCAGATCCTTGTGCGTCATGTTGCGCAAACCGAAGGCCACGCTGACCAGATCGAAGCTATCGCTCGCGAAGGGCAGCTTTTCCGCGTCGCAGACCACGGTAGGCAGCGCGACGCCGGCATCGAGCAGGCGGTCGCGGCCGGTGCGCAGCATCGCCTCGTTGATGTCGGTATGCACCACCCGTCCGGTGGGGCCGGCCTTGCGGGCGAACGCCAGCGCCAGGTCCCCGGTGCCCCCGGCAATGTCCAGCACCCGGTCGCCCGGCCGCACATCGGCCGTGAGCACCGTATAGGCCTTCCAGCCCCGGTGCAGGCCCAATGACATCAGGTCGTTCATCAGGTCGTAGCGCGGCGCGACGGAATCGAACACGCCGCGCACTCGCCGCGCCTTTTCGCGCTCGTCGACCGATTCGAAGCCGAAATGGGTGCTGCTCATAGGAGTACCAGAAGAGAGCGTGCGTGCCTGTTCATGTCCTGATGCTAGGGCAATCGCGCCCGCCATGCCGACAACCCTGTACAGAAGCAGGAAATCCGCCCGAAAATTCCATCAATGACTGCAGCCGGGGGCGGCTTTGCCGGGCATGGCCGCGTCACGCTCGATGCCGGCCTCCCGCAGCCGCCGCTCATAGTCGGCCCACAACTGCTCCTGCTGGGCGCCCAGGAAGTACAGGTAGTCCCAGGAAAAGATACCGGTATCGTGGCCATCGGAAAAGCGCGGCTGGACGGCGTAATTGCCCACCGGCTCCAGCGAGTCGAGTTCGACGTCGCGCTTGCCGGTCTGCAACACCTCCTGGCCCGGGCCGTGGCCGGCCACCTCGGCCGAGGGGGAATAGATGCGCATCAGCTCGAACGGAATGCGGAACTGCGCGCCGTCGGAAAACGCCACCTCCAGCACGCGCGATTGGCCGTGCACGGTCAAGGATTGGGGGGTCGGGGTGTCGGAATTGAGGCCTGCCATGGGCCGATTCTAGTCGGCCCGCGGCGGCTAGAAGCGCCAGGTCACGTTGACGTAGAGCCGATCTTCGCCGCGCTGCGGTGCCGCCGAATTGACGCTCAGCGGCACCTTGCTGCCGCTGACCACGCGTCCGTAGTCCAGCGCAGCCGCCAACGGACCGTTGCCGTAGCGCAGACCCAGGCCCACGCTGGCCAGGTGATCGCTGGACGGCTTGTTGGTGTCGTCGGGATGGTTGTTGCCCAGCCAGCCCGCATCCACGAAGCCCAGCAGCCGCAGGCCCGGCGCCAGCTCCGGTGTCGTGACTTCCACGGTAGCCGACAAGCCCTTGTCGCCGGTGATGGGGCGGTCGGTGCTGGTCCCACGCACGGAGCCCAGGCCACCCAGGCCGAATTGCTCGCCCGAAATCAGTACCTGGGGGCTGTACTGGAACTGGCCCCGGGCCGACCACAGCCAGGTTCGTGCGAACGGCGCGGCATAGCTCGCGCCGCCGCGCAAGGCGGTCCAGCGCGATGTGGTGATGCGCGGGTCCTCGTTCTGGTAGGACGCCAGGTCGTTGTTGCGACCACCCCCGGCGTTGGCCGCCAGGTCGAGGTTGTAGCCCCACACCGAGGCATCCGATTCCGTGCGCGCCGTGTACCCGAGGGTGAGGGGACGGCTGCGGCGATCGACGCCGACCACGACACCGTCGATCACGGTGGCATCGAAGACCCGGTCCTCGATGCCCAGCGTGACGTAACTGCGGCGGCCGCCGTTGGGCGCGAGGTACCAGGTGGAGCTGGCACCCAGGGTGTGGCCCGCACCGGTGCTGCTGAACGTGCCGAAGTTGCCCACCACATCGGAATTCGTGTAACTCGCGCCGAGTACGGCGCCCAGGCTGTACAGCGGCACCTTGTACGACAGGCCCAGCTGTTTGACGTCGTTCGAGCGTTCGACCGAAGTCGTATAGGCGCCGATGAACTGGTGGTCCAGGTTGAACAGGTTGGTGTGGCCGCCCGCGACCGTGAGGCGGTCGCGCCCGGACGACGCCGAGCCGGCGTTGGACAGGCCCACGGCCAGCGTCCAGGGCCGGCTGTCTTTCACCGAGATGGTCGCGTCGATTTGATCGGGCTGGTCCGCTTCGCGCAGGCCGACCTGGACCTGCTTGTTCGGGTTTTCGTTGGCGATGGCGGTCTGGACGGCGAGGCGCTTGAAGTTGGGGCTGGCACCCTCGTGCAGCTCGGGCAGGCTGCGCCGGATATTGGCGTCGTCGTAGATGCCCCCGCTCTCGATATGGACCTTCGCGAGAGTGAAGTTCACGACGTTCAGTCGCACCGTTTCCCCCACTTCCTGCGGCGGCAATGCGACGCGGTGCAGCCCATAACCCTTCGCGCGCAGCGCCTCCTCCAAAGCCGTGGTGGCCTTTTGCAGCGTCTCCAGCGTGGCGTCGTTGCGCACGTAAGGCGCCAGCACTCGCCGGGTTTCGTCGGGCCCGAGCGGGTTGTCGCCGGCCACGTCGAAGCCTTTGATGACAAACACGGGCGACGGGGCGGCGGACGGCATGGCGGGCACGGCCGGCGCCTGGGCCCGCACCAGCGGGGCTGCGGCCAGGGCCCCCAGCATGATCAGGACGAGCCGGGTGGGGGCGCTGCCGCTCCAGCGGGGCGAACGAATACCTGTTGCCATAGTGTCTTGCCCCTCTTCTTCAGACGGATGCACGGGTGCGTGGATTGACGGCGCACTGGTGCCGCCATCGCGGCACTACCGGCATTGGTTATTCGGCGGAATGCCCGACTCCGACAGCAGGCTGACCACCCCCGGGTTACGGTAGGTGGGCAGCGGCAATCGATCGAAGTCGATGAACTTCGGAATGGTGAGCGGGCGCCGGGTCTCGCCATTGTCGCCCGCGAATCCGGCTTCGCCCTGGCCCAGGTTCAGGATCTCGCTCGCGGTGAGTAGCACGATGTGCCCGTCGCGGACGAAGACGAACAGCCCTTCCTCGGCGTCGGAAACGGCCTGCTCGGAAAACAGGTTCGATGGCACGTCGACCCCATCCGGGCGCGGCCCGTCAATGGTCGGCTGGTTGCTGATCAGCTGGATCCCGCTAGCCGAAATGAACAGCCCCTGCCCTTCCAGCAGCGCCTCCAGGGCAGACTGGCCGGCCGGTGTCACGATGACGGAGCCCAGCCAGTCCCATACGGTGAGGCCGGAGTCGGCGTCCCCGGCTTCGCCGGCGCAGGCACCGGTGCAGGTGATGTCCACGCCCGTGCCGCGCACCCCGATGGTGGCGGTCGCGGTGGTATAGCCGACGTTCCGGTTGTTGGCCTTGCCGATCAGACCCGTCAGCGCACGGACACTGCCCCGGAGGATCGAGACCAGGAACCGGCCCTCTCTGGCGTTCTGCTCGTCGTAGACAAAATTGTCGACGCGAAATCGTGTCGATGCGCCGAGCGTCACGCGGCTGTTGTCGCGGAACGCCAGCACGGCGTACGATCCGGCCAGGGTTTCGACGATGTCGCCCGGATAGATGGGGCCGCCGTCAACCACCCGGCGCCGCTGGCCCGCGGCATCGACCGCGTAGAGCTCACCTTGCGAGGTCACCACCTTGGCGCTGGCCATGACCGCGTTGGGGCGGGCGCTGGCACTGATACGGGCCGACTCGACGCCGCAATCGCGGACGCACAGGCGGGCATCGAAATCGGTCCCGCGGATGCCGATGGTGGCGGTACGGGTCTGGATTTTTCCCGCGTTCGGCGCGTTCTTCGTGATCAGGCCGGTGACGGCCCGAAACCCGCCCCGCACCAGTTGCATGAGCATGCTGTTGTCGGGAGCGTTTTCCTTGAACCGGTATTGCTGCAGGACGAGTTCGGAATTGGGCCGGATCGTCATCCGGGTGCCGTCTTCCAGCTTGATGATGGCCAACGCATTCCCGGACGTGGTCAGCCGGTCGCCTTCCTTCAGCGCCAGCCCCTTGCCGAGAATGCGCGCCGTCTGGCCCGGTGATTGCGCAAAACCGGCGCCGCGGGAGAACTCGACCTCGCCGCTGGACTGGGCACTGGCGGCCACGGCCCACAGCAGCAGGCAGGCCGATAGCGCGGCGCCGGCCCAGGGCGATTTTTCTCGTTGCGCAGCGACCATGACTGAAACCTCCGGGGTGAGTTTTTCCGCACGACTCCTTAGCTGAACAGTGGTTATACACGGTTATGTCATCCATGCCCACCGGCTCGGCTCGGGTCAAACCCTGTCTCTTATACACATCT
>DIZF01000028.1:1104-11971 GCA_002427815.1 Ramlibacter tataouinensis | reverse complement strand
CGCTGGATGCGCGCGCAGACCTCTTCGGCGTCCCTGAGGTTCGGAATGACGGTGTTGCGCGCGAAGCCGGTGACCTCGATCATCGGAAAGCCCGCCTGCGACAGGCGGTCGATCATCGCCACCTTGACGTCGGTGTCTATCCATTTGTCGAGGCTCTGCAGGCCGTCGCGCGGGCCGACTTCGCTCAGCGTGATCCGCTCGGGGAGATTCAGCACAAGGGGTCTCCTGGTTCAGAAATAGGCGTCGAGCACCTTGGGGTCGTCGCGCACCTTGTCGGGCGGTCCGCTGGCGATCACATTGCCCTCGGCGAGCACATAGACGAGGTCGCATTCGGCCAGCACGATCCGCATCTCATGGTCGATGAAAAAGACCGTCAGGCCCTTGGCGCACAACGCCTTGAGGTGCTCGACGATCCGGTTCTGCAGCCGGGGGTTGATGCCGGCGAAAGGTTCGTCCAGCAGCATGATCACGGGCTTGAGCATGAGCGCGCGGGCGATCTCCACCAGCTTGCGCTGGCCGTACGAGAGCTCGGAGCCCCACTTGTCGGCGATGGCGGTGATCTCCAGGAACTCGAGCAGTTCCATCGCCCGCCACACGGCGGTGCGGTCGTCGATGCCATGCGCCACCGCCACCAGATTTTCCATCACCGTCATCTCGGCGAAGAGGCGGCTGATCTGGAACGTGCGGCCCACGCCGCGCCGGCAGATTTCCGCCGCCGAGGCGCCCGTGACGTCGCGGCCCTCGATCAGCACCCGACCGCCGTTGGGCGCCAGCGTACCGGCAATGATGTTGAACAGCGTCGACTTGCCCGAGCCGTTGGGGCCGATGACGCCTGTGATCGAACCGCGCTTGACGGCCAGGCTGGCGTTGTTGAGCGCCACGCGGCCCTCGAATCGCTTGGAGATGTTCTCCGCCACCAGGATCTGCTCGTGATCGCCTCTCATGCCTCGGCCCTCTTCGCATCTTCGCGCACCAGCGGCGTGGCCCCGCCGGCCTGACGCTGCTTGCCGCCGCTTTCACGGGCCAGTTGCCTGAAGAGACTGCGGCCCGCCGGCAGCCAGCCCTTCTTCATTCCGAGGTTCGCGATGCCGCGCGGCATGAACAGCACGGACAGCAGGACCAGCGCGCCAACGATCGCCAGGTAGTACTCGGGGAAACGCGCCCACAGCAGCTCATTGACCACCGACAACACGATCGCGCCCACCAGCGGGCCCAGCACCGTACCCATGCCGCCGAGCAGCACGATGGCAATGGTGGTCAGTTCCATCACCGGCGAAAACGCCGTCGGCGGATCGATGAAGCCGAGGTACACGGCGTAGAGGGCGCCCACCGCAGCGGGTGCGATGGCGGAGACGACGAAGGTGCCGATCTTCAGGCGCGTGGTGCGCACGCCCAACGCATCGGCAGCCTGCTCGTCCTCGCGGATGGCCAGCAGTTTCAGGCCCAGGCGCGAGTTGTCGAGCCGCCAGGTGGCCAGGATCATCGCCAGCGCCAGGCCGACCAGCGTGTAGTAGACCGGGCGCAGGTTGTCCAGCGGCACCAGGTACAGGCCGGTGCCGCCCTGCGTGATGGAATCGAAGCCCAGCACCAGGGACTCCAGCACGCGCGTCAGGCCGAACATGCCGATGGCGAAATAGGGCCCCTTCAGGCGCAGCATCGCCGTGCCGAGCGGCAGCGCCAGTGCAATCCCCGCCAGTGCGGCGACCGGAACCGCGAAATACCAGGGCATGCCGGCTTTCTGGATCAGCAGCGCGCCGACATAGCCGCCCAGGCCGAAGAAGCAGACCTGGCCGAAGTGGGTGTAGCCGGCATAGCCGCCGATCAGGTTCCACGAATAGGCGAGGATCATGAAAACCAGCAGCTGCATGGTGAAAGACAGCGCGTATTCGGTGCCGAAGTACGGCACGGCCATGGCGACGATGCCAAGCACCACGGCGAGGGCGATGGGTTTGCTCATGTGCGCGCCCCCACACCCAGCAGCCCGCGCGGCCGCACCAGCAGCACGGCGAGCATCAGCAGGAACAGCAGCGCCGAGCCGATCACAGCGCCGGTGAGATAGCCGCCGAACACCTCGATCACGCCCAGCAGCAAGGCCGCGGCGATCGCCCCCGGATAACTGCCCATGCCGCCGACGATGATCACCGCAAAGGCCTTGATCAGGAACCGCACGCCCAGCTGCGGATCGGAAGCGAAGGTCGGCGCCATGAGCACGCCGGCGAGCCCGGCCATGGCGGCGCCGAGCGCGAACGTGGTGTTGCGCACCTGCTCGATCGAGATGCCGGAGATCTCCGCCAGTTCCGGTGCTTGCGACACCGAACGCACCGCGCGCCCGAAGCGGGTCTTTTCCAGCACCCACCACACGCCGAGGCTCACGCCCAGAGCCACCGCGAACGCCACCAGCCGCGAGATCGAAATGTTCTGGCCGAGCAGGTGCACCGAGCCGCTCAGCACGCCCGGCAGGCCGCGGTAGCCGCCGCCCCAGGTGAGAATCGCCCCGTTGACCAGGATGGTGGAGATCGCATACGTGGCCAGCAGCGACATGATCATCGGCGCGCCGGCCAGCCGCTGCAGCACCAGCCGGTGCATCACCAGCCCGATCGCAGCCGTGAGGATCGGCACCAGCAGCAGCGCGGCCCAGAACGGGAAGTGATAGCCCGCGACCAGCGACACGGTGCTGAGCGCGCCGATCGCCATCAGCTCGCCATGAGCGAAGTTGATCACCCGCATCACCCCGAAGATGAGGTTCAGTCCGCAGGCCATGAGCGCGTACAGGCCGCCGAGAAGCAACCCCCCGATCAGGAGTTCCGTGATTGGCATTGCTCGATTTCCTTGATGAAACTTCAGCAGCGACCGTGACGGACTAGATCACGCCCTCGGCGGCCAGCCGACCGAGCTCGTCCCCCGACATGCCGAGCAAGCCCTTGAACACTTCGTCGTTGTGCTCGCCGAGCCTCGGGCCCAGCCAATTGACCTTGCCGGGCGTGTCCGACAGACGCGGCACCAGGTTCGGGATCGGCAGCTCGCCGACGCGCTCGTCCTGCATCTTCAGGATGTTGCCGCGCGCCTGGTACTGCGGGTCCTCGAAGATCTCGTCGATGGAATAGACCGGGCCGCATGGCACCTGCGATTCCTCGCACATGCGCAGCAGGTCGGCGCGGTCGTAGCGCGCCGTCCATTCGCCGACATGCTGATCGACCTTGGCGCGGTCGCGCTCGCGGTTGGCCAGCGGGCCCCAGTTCTGCGGCTCCGCCATGTGCGGCTCGCCCATCGCCACGGCCAGGCGCTGGTAGATCTTGTCGGTGGTGCAGGCGATCGCGATCCAGCGCCCGTCCCTGGTCGGATAGTGGCTGTGCGGCACGACATTGACGGTGCCGGGCCCCATGCGCTGCCGCACGAAACCCTTGTAGCCGTAGGCCGGCGCGATCTCGTCCAGGATGCGGAAGACCGGCTCGTACAGGCCGATGTCGATCATCTGGCCCCGTCCGGTGCGCTCGCGCGCCCGCAGCGCGAGCATCGCTCCCATCGCGCCGTAGAAGCCGGCCATGTAGTCCGGGATGGTGGCCGAGCCCGGCGTCACGGGCGGGCGGTCCGGATAGCCGGCCAGGAAGGAAAGGCCGCCGAAGGCGTTGGCGATGCGCCCGAACCCGGGACGATCGCGGTACGGCCCGGTCTGCCCATACCCGGAGATCCGCACCATGATGAGCCGGGGATTCACCTCTTTGAGCGTGTCCCAGCCCAGGCCCCACTTCTCCAGCGTGCCCGGCTGGAAGTTCTCGACCATCACGTCGCACTTCTCGACCAGGCGCTTGAGGATCTGCGCGCCGTCAGGCGTGCGCATGTCGAGCGTCACGGACTTCTTGTTGCGGCACTCGGACAGCCAGGGCAGCGAGTCGCCGTTTTCGGTGATGGTGCCGAAGCGGCGCAGCGCGTCGCCGATCCCGGGCAACTCCACCTTGAGCACTTCGGCGCCGAATTCGGCCAGCTGCGTCGAGCAGAAGGGGCCGGCGAGAAAGCTCGACACATCGAGGATACGGATGTCGTCGAGCGGCTGGATGGCGATGTCTTTCAACATGAAGGTCCTGGTTGTTTGATTACCGGCCGCGGCCGGCTTCTTCGATGGCCTTGGCACGGGCGACGAGACGTTGCGCAAGGTAAACGAGCGGGTAGTCGACGAACTGGCCGTCGACCTGGATCGCGGCCAGCCCCTTGCGCTCGGCTTCCGCGAAGGCATCGATGACGCGGCGGGCACGGGCGAGCTCGGGCTCGGTGGGGCGGAAGCAATCGTTGACAACCGGCACCTGGTCCGGATGAATGCACATCTTGCCCTGGAAGCCGAGATCCTTGGCCCGCTGCACCGAACGGCGGAAGCCCTCGCCGTCCTTGAGCGCGACCCACACCGTGTCGATCGGCGGCTCCAGGCCGGCGGCGCGCGACTCGACCACGAAGGCGGTTCGATAGGGCAGCAACTCGGTTTCGTCGGCGGACCAGGTGATCCCCACGTCGAGGGTGAAGTCACCGGCCCCGAAAGCGAGGCGCCGCGCACGGGTGCCGGCTCGCGCGATCGAGGCGATGTTGGAAAAGCCCTGGGCGGTCTCGATGATCGGAATCAGGTCGATGCCGCCTTCGGGCAGGCCGCGCTCGCGCTCCAGCGACTGAAGCAGCCACTCGGCGGTTTTCAGGTCGCTCGCGCTCTCGACCTTGGGCAGCACGATGCCGTCGACGCCCGCGCTCGCGACCGCGACAAAGTCGCCATGGCACCACTGCGTTCCGAGCGAGTTGACGCGCACATAGCCCTGGCAGCGGCGCGGGCCGCGCAAGGCCTCGACTACCGTGGCCCGGGTGGACGGCTTCTCGGCGTTCGCCACCGCGTCTTCGAGATCCAGGATGACGGCGTCGGCACCCAGGGTGAGACTCTTCTCGACCCGCCGGGGATGGTTGCCGGGGGCGAACAGGAAACTGCGGTAGACGGGCATGGAGACTCCTACTTTCCGATCGCGGCGGGCGGCTGCGGTGGACTTGCCAGGTCGATGCCCTGCGCGCGCAGTTGCGCCTCGTCAAAGCCCAGCAGGCCGATCAGGACTTCGCGGTTGTGCTCGCCCAGGCGCGGGCCGGTGTGGCGAATCGCGCCGGGCGTGCGCGAGAACTTTCCGACCACGTTCTGCATGCGCAGGGGACCGCCGAGTTCGGCATCGTCGATCGCGATGATGTTTTCGCGCGCCGCGACATGCTCGTCGCGCAGGATGTCCTCGACGTTGTTGACCGGCGAGATCGCCGCTTCCAGCTCGATGAAGCGGCGCATCAGTTCATCGCGGTCGAAGCGGCCGATCGCGTGCTGCAGCGCGTCGTCCAGGGCGTCCACGTTGGCCAGCCGCGCGCGGTTGTCGACAAAGCGCGGATCACGCGGCAGGTCCGGCACCTCGAGGGCGGCGCACAGGCGCTCGAAGATCGATTGCGCGCTGCCGCCGACCGAGATGTATTTGTCGTCGCGGGTGCGGTAGATGTTGCGCGGCGCCGTGAACGGCAGCCGCGAGGCTGCGCGCTCCTGGATGAGCCCGAGCTGGTCGTAGTTGACGACCTGTGGCCCGAGCAGTGTGAGCAGCGTTTCATACAGCGCCAGGTCGATCACCTGGCCGCGGCCGCTGCGGCGCTTCTCGTGCAGCGCCACCGATGCGAGGTAAGCCGCCATCAGTCCGGTGGTGGAATCGGCGAGCCCGAAGCCCGGCAACAGCGGCGGCCGGTCCGGGTAGCCCGAGATGTAGGCGTATCCGGCATACGCCTCGGCGATGGTGCCAAAGCCCGGCCGCTGCCGATTGGGCCCGGTCTGGCCGAAACCGGTGACCCGCACCATGATCAACCCCGGATTGATCGCCGTCAGCACTTCGGGGCCCAGGCCCCATTTTTCCAGGGTGCCCGGACGGTAGTTCTCAACCACGATGTCGGCGGTGGCGACCAGGCGCTTGACGACTTCGACGCCGAACGGCGTGCGCAGATCGGCGGTGACCGACTTCTTGCCGCGGTTCACCGCCTTGTAATACAGGCCGATGCCGTTCTTGACTTCGCCCCAGCGACGCACCTCGTCGCCCAGCCCCGGGCGCTCGACCTTGATGACGTCGGCCCCGAAGTCGGCCAGGAACATCGAGCACATGGGCGCGGCCAGGAAGTTGGAGATGTCGACGACCTTGGTTCCCTGCAGCGCCATCGCGCCAGCCGGGTCAGCGATCTTCACGTCGGGGTTGATCTGGGGTTTCGTTGTTGCCAATTCGCTCTCCGCCATCGAAACCTTGCACGGCCCGATTTGTCCTGAAGACTGTGCGTACGATCCTGTACGGTTGTACGTACAATATAGGAAAGCGCCTTGGCCGATGCCCGGGATTACCCGAGTCGGCCGCCCGGCGGGAAAGATCGCAATTGCGCAGCACTTTGCCCATGACATCCAGCAGCAGCTCGGTCCCCCAGTCCATGCCCCGGGCAGAGCCGGCGCTGGAACGCCCTTTTGACGGCGTGCGCCAGCCGCTGTACCTGTCGCTGGCCCGCGCCCTGATGCAGGACATCGACAAGGGCCGCTACGCAGTGGGCAGTTCGTTGCCGCCCGAGGACAGTCTCGCGCAACGCTACGGCGTGAGCCGACATACGGTGCGGCAGGCGTTGCGCGAGCTCAAGGATGACGGGGTGGTCTGGTCGCGGGCCGGCATCGGCACCATGGTGCGCGCCCGGTCGGAGACGGCTCGCTTTTTCAGCGGCATCAGGACCATCTCGGACCTGCTGCAGTTCGTCGAGGCGACGGAGATGCACGTGATCGCGCGCGGCGAAGTGGTGGCGGATGCGGAGCTGGCCGCGCAACTCTATTGCCCGGTCGGGCAGGCCTGGAGCGAGATCACGATCCTGCGCAAGGTTCCGCAGCAAGCGCTGCCCTTGAGCTACCTCCAGGTCTACCTGCGCCCTCAATACGCGGAGGCGGTCGGCCCGGAGAAGGTCTTCACGCGGCCGATCTATTCGATGGTGGAGGCGCGTTTCGGGGTGCGCATCGTCGAGGTACGCCAGGAAATCACGGCGGCAAACATGACGCGCCCGATGGCGCGCGCACTCAAGGCGAAGGAAGGCCAGGCGGCGCTGCGCATCGCCCGCTATTACCTCGACCGCACCGGCACCATCGTCGAGGTCGGCATCGGACACTACCCGAGCGGGCGCTACACCCAGCGCTCCCGCTTTCGGGCCCAGAGCGCAGAGAGCGATGGGTCCCGGCATGGCTGATCCCCGGCTGCGCCGGTCGATGCTGATGACCCCGGGCAATCGCCTGGATCGCCTGCGCAAAGCGCCCTCCTACGCCGCCGATTGCCTGGTGTTCGACCTGGAGGACAGCGTGCCGCCGGCTGCCAAGCGCGAGGCCAGGAGTTGCGTCGCCCAGGCCCTGCGGGAGCTGGCGCCCGACGGGCGTGAACGCTGCGTGCGCATCAACAGCCTGGAATCCGGATTTGGCGCCGACGATCTGGCGAGGCTGCCATTCGCGCTGATCGATTCGATCATGGTGCCCAAGGTCGAATCGGCGGCCGGGCTGCTCGAAGTGCAGCGGCATCTGGCAGCGCTCGAATGCGATCGCGGCCGCGCCCAGCCGCTCGAACTGGTGGTGACACTGGAGACGCCGCGCGGAATCCTGCAGGCCCTCGCGATCGCCGATGTCTGCGAGCGCACGACGGCGCTCTTCTTCGGCTCCGGCGACTACACCGCCGCCACCGGTGGCGCGGTCACCGACGCCACGCTGCTCTTTCCGCGCTCCATGGTCGCCGCAGCGGCCGGCGCAGCCCGCATCCAGGCGATCGACGCGGCCTATTTCAAGGACGTGCGCAACGCCGAAGCGACACGCCAGGACGCACAGGCGGCCCGTGAGCTGGGCTTTGTCGGCAAGGTGGTGTTTCATCCCGGGCAGGTGGCGGTCGTCAACCAGGTTTTTTCGCCCACGCCCGCCGAGATCGGGCGCGCGCAGCAAATCGTCGCGGCCTACCGCGATGCGTCGGCGCAGGGCCACGGCACCGCGCTTGCCGGCAGCGTGTTCGTCGCGATCGACCTCGTTGCCCCAGCCGAGCGGCTGTTGCGACTGGCAGCCATGGTGGATGCCTGCGGGCGCCACGATGCACCGGCCTCTTCCTGACACTCCACCCACCTCCGGACCATGCCCATGCAGGACCGCCCCATCCGCGTACAGCGCAGTGAACTGGCCGTGCCGGCCACCAGCCCGAAGTTTTTCGCCAAGGCGGCGGCCGGCACTGCCGATGCGCTGTTCCTCGACCTGGAGGACGCCATCGCGCCCAGCCAGAAGGACCACGCTCGCGCACAGGCGATCGAAGCGCTCAACCATGTGGAGTGGGGAAACAAGACTGTGGCAGTGCGCGTCAACGGGCTCGATACCCCCTGGGCGCTGGAAGACATCGTCGAGGTTGCACGCCACGCGTCACGGCTCGACCTGGTGCTGCTGCCCAAGGCCGGGGCGGCGTTCGACGTGCAATTCGTCGCTCAGCTGCTGACGCTGGTGGAGCGGCAGACCGGCCGCGACAAGCGCATCGGCATCGAGGTGCTGATCGAAACGGCGCTGGGCGTGGCCAATGTCGAGCAAATCGCCCAGGCCTCCGACCGGCTGGAAGCGATGATCTTCGGCGTCGGCGACTACACGGTTGACATGCGAACCCACGACCGGGTGTTCGGCCGTCCCAGCGAGCGCTACGCGGTGCTGACCGATGCCGACGCCGGCGGCAACCGCCAGCGCCATTGGAACGACCAGTGGCACTTCGCGATGGCCCGCATCGCCAATGCCTGCCGGGCGTGGGGACTGCGCCCCGTCGACGGGCCGTTTACCGACTTCGGCGATGCCGACGGGTTTCGCGCCTCCGCCCAGCGGGCCAAGGCACTGGGCTTCGAAGGCAAGTGGGCGATCCACCCTTCGCAGATCGAGCTGGCCAACCAGGTGTTCTCGCCGAGCGATGAAGAACTGGCCTGGGCCGCGCGCACCAGCGAGCTGATCGAGCGCACCACGCGCGCCGGTCAAGGGGCCGTCGGCGCCGAAGGTGTGCTGGTCGACATGGCGCACCTGAAGCTGGCCGACTCGATCGTGCGGCGCCAAGCCCTGATCGAAGGCGTCGGCGCCGCGAATCCTGTCCGCACCGGCCGGAAGTGATGCCGGTCGTCGCGCCCGTATGACCTGCCGCTAGCGCCGGCGCATGCGTGCCAGGCTGAACAGCGCCGACGCTGCCGCAAACAGGGCCGCCAGTCCGAGCGCCACTCGGGGACCACTGCCGTCCGCGGTGCCGGCAACGGCAAAGATGAGCGCCAGCAGGACGGCGCCAAGCGACTGGCCCGTCAGCCGCGCCGTGCCGAGCATGCCGCTCGCGGCACCCGCGCGTCGCAGCGGCGCACTGGTCACGATGGTGTGATTGTTGGGCGACTGGAACAGCCCGAATCCCAGGCCGCACACCAGCAGCCGCCAGGCGACATCGGCGGTGGTGGGCTGATGCCCCATGCCTGCCAACAGGGCCAGCCCGGCGCACAGGACGATCAATCCGATGCCGCCCAATAGCCCGCCGTGGAAGCGGCCGATCAGCCGCCCCGCGATCGGCGCGACGGCGACCACCCCGCAGGGCCACGCCGTGATCACAAGACCGGCGTGCAGCGGAGTGAGATGCCATGCGTCGAGCATCAGGAACGGCAGCGAAATGAATGCGAGCGTCTGCGCTGCGAACGCGGACACCGAGGTCAGCATCGAAAAAGCGAACACCGGAATCCGGAGCAGATCGACCGGCAGCAGCGGCATCGGCTGGCTCCGCTGGCGCCTGAAATAGACAAAGCCGAAGACGATCGCCAGGCCGAGCGCCACCAATCCCTCACCGGTCGAGGCCAGCTGCCCGGATTTGCCGATGCCGCCGCTCAAGCCGCTCATGCCGACGAACATGAAACTGAAGAACAGGACATTGAGCACCACGTCGAGCGCGAACAGGCGGGTGTGCGGCGATGTGGGGGCCGTATTGGATGGCAAGGCCTTGCGCCCCAGCCACAGAAGCAACAGACCGAGCGGAATGTTGAGCGCGAACAGCCAATGCCATGAAGCCAGCGACAGGACGGCGGCGGCGATGGACGGCCCGGCCACGGAGGAGGTCGCGACCACCACCGAATTGAGCGCGATACCGCGGCCCAGCATGCTGCTCGGATAGGTGAACCGGACCAGCGCAGCGTTGACGCCCATGATGCCCGCCGCGCCAAGGCCTTGCACGGCGCGGGCCGCGATCAGCAGAGGCAGGGATGGCGACAGCAGGCAGGCCGCCGATGCGGCCGTGAATACCGCCACGCCGACGAGGTACACCCGCCGATAGCCGAGCCGGTCGCCGAAAGCCGCACAGGGCAGCAACATGGCCAGCGTCGCCACCTGATAGGCGTTGACCACCAGGATCGACTGTGAGGCGGTCGAATTCAAGTCGCGCGAAATGCTCGGCAAGGCCAGGTTCACGATGGAGCCGTCCAGAACCGACAGCGCAATGCCCAGCATGATGACCGCAATGGCCTTGTACCTTGCCGGCGCCGGAAGCCCGTCGGGGGGCGCCGCTGTGCAGGCCGCGGGATCTGGGTCTTGAAGTGGCACGGCGAGACTGTACCCCCCAACCGCATGTCCAGGGCGAGCGGCTGGTCGGGTACCGCAGCGGCCATCCGCAACGTTCTTGCCAACCGTCGCGCGAGCCTTCAGTTGCTGCGGTCGTCTCCGTCGGGGGCCAACGAAGCCGGAAGGGTCGGGGGAATGTCGGCGCCGGGTCCATGGGCATCAGGGTCGCCGGGCCGAAGCTGCGGGCTGACGCCCCGCGAATGGCGCTCGCGCTCGCGGGTGAGGTAC
>DIZF01000028.1:0-883 GCA_002427815.1 Ramlibacter tataouinensis | reverse complement strand
GCGGGTGAGGTACTGCTCGCGGTCCTGCCTGAGGCGCCCGGCCTCCTTGAGATCGAGGCACAGTTCCACGTACAGCTCTTCGATGGACCCGATGTCGGAGCCGGCGCATTCGATCTGGAATTCGGGCACCAGCACGATCTCGTGGTCGTCCGATTCGATCTCGATGCGGACGGGATCCCCCATCGCGCGAAGAATGGCCTGACAGGCCTTGTGGCGATCCGACCCGGGCAGGAGCAGTGTGAACTCAGTAGGCGCCGTACGCGCCACCACGCCGCGTGAGCCCGCCGCGGCCACCATTCGCGCGACCGCCTGGGCCATCACCGCGCGTTTGACGCGACTGCCATAGATGCCGCGCACTTCCTTCAGGTCACTGAATTCGAATACCGCCAGGCTGAGGGAGCGGCCGTCGCGGCGTGTGTCACGCAAGCACTGGTCCCCCAGGGCGAACAGTGCGAATTTGTCCGAGAGCAGGCGGCGGCCGGCTGCGCGGCGAGTCAGCACACGATACAGCTGCGCCAGAAAGGAAGCGAGTTGGCGGCGCAGCGAGAGAAGGTGCGTCGCCGGGGCGCAGCCGCTTTTCGGTTCGGCCGGACTCTGGTCGCGCGGCTCTGCCAGGGTCTGTTGAAAGACCACATTCATTCCATCCTCCTGAATATTTTGAACTGCCTGTCGCAATGAGATCATACCCATGCATCCCGAAACTAGGCATACGCGCATATCGCCGTAGGAAATTTTCCTAACACTCGGGGTGGTGACAGGGAGCCTCATGTGAGCAGCTGCAGAACGAGCCAGGGGGAACGCGTAACTGACGTAAACTGCCCAGTCCGTTGCACCTAATCAAAGTGACAAGCCACGCTGAACCTGCCATGATCAGATTGCTGTG
>DIZF01000089.1:89149-94258 GCA_002427815.1 Ramlibacter tataouinensis | reverse complement strand
ATTTGCTCTGTCCCCAACACTCTAGGATCGAATGCTGCGATTCAAGAGCCTGGGCAGCGGCAGCTCCGGCAACGCGACGGTGGTTCAGGCCCGCAGCGATGCGCGGCTGACCCATTTGCTGATCGACTGCGGCCTGGGCATCCGCCAGCTCGATGCCAGGCTGGCGCGGGCCGGCATGCTGGCTGAGCAGATCGACGCGATCTTCATCACCCACGAGCACGCGGACCATATCGGATGCGCCCGCCAGCTCGCGCTGCGCGAGCGCATCCCGATCTGGATGAGCCACGGCACCTTCACCGCGATCGGCCAGCCCGATTTCGATGGACTGCTGCGCATCGCCTGCGATGCCGTGGAGATCGAGCTGGGCGGGCTGCAGGTGCGCCCGTTCACCGTTCCGCACGATGCGCGCGAGCCCTTGCAGCTGACCTGCGGCGATGGCGCCCAGCGACTGGGTGTGGCCACCGACATGGGGCACGCCACCAGCCACGTGCTGGAGCATCTGGCGGGCTGCGCTACCGTGCTGCTGGAATGCAACCACGACCCGCAGCTGCTGGCCACGTCCAGCTATCCGCCATTCCTCAAACGCCGGGTCGGCGGTGCTTATGGGCACCTGGCCAACAGCGCCGCGGCGGCGATCGCGCAGGCGCTGCTGCCGCGCGGGCTGCGGCAGGTGGTCGCAGCCCATTTGAGCGAGCAGAACAACCGGCCCGAGCTGGCGCGCGAGGCCCTGGCGGCGGCCCTGGGTTGCGAGGCGGCCGACATCCATGTGGCTGACGCCGGCACCGGCTGTGGCTGGCTCAGTGCCTGACCCGGCCCGGGTGCTGCGCATGCAGGTGCGACCACAGGCGAGGAACCAAAGTAGCGCCCACAAAAAAGCCGCCCGAGGGCGGCTTTTTTTTCGATTGCCGGGAAGCTTACTACTTGGCGGCGGAAGCAGCGTCGGCAGCGGCCTTCGCAGCGCCCGCAGCTGCGTCGCCAGCGGCGGCGCCGGTAGCAGCGCCTGCAGCAGCGCCGGAAGCGGCGGCAGCGGCGGTATCAGCGGCCGGGGCCGGTGCGGGTACGACCACGACAGCAGGAGCAGGAGCAGGAGCCGGCTCTTCCTTCTTGCCACAAGCAGCCAGCGCAGCGGCGGCAATCAGTGTCGCCAATACGAGCGATTTTTTCATTTCAAGTTTCCTTTTATGGGAGAAAAAATAAACAATTTCCGGAAATTGTCAGTTCGGCCGGATGGCCTCGATGACCGAACGGCAGGGACTCGAGCTCTAGCTGTTCAGCTTTAAATTATAAGACGGAAAGAACAGCTACGCAAAAACCCTTAAGGGACTGCCCCTAGGCGCGCCTCAAAGCCCGAGCGTGTTGGCAGGAAACGACGGTGAACTTTTTTGCAGCCAGGCCTGCAGGCTTTCGCCCAGCATCAGCCGGCGCTCGGGTTCGCTGCCGCTGATCCCGTTGGAACGCTCGGGGTCCAGCCGGAGCAACACCCAGCCCGGGCTCCAGATGGCGCTGGGCAGTTCCCGCGGATCGGCCGAGGCACAGCCCCTGGCTTCGATGATGTGCGACCAGGTCGTGCGCCATCTCACGAACCGCGCATGGCGCCGCACCACCTCGTCATAGCGCCGCGCCAGCAAGGTGCAGCGCCGCCCGGAGGCGGACCACGCCTGCAGCGATTCGGTCACCGCGCGTTCGCCCAGCGGCCAGTCGGCGAAGTCGGGGTCGGACAGGATGATTTCGCGCCAGCCTTCCCGCGCGGCACAGGCCAATGCATCCCGCACCAGCTGCTGGAACGCGCTGCGCCCGGCAAAGGGCCCGGCGGGAAGCCCCGGCCCCTGGCCCGTGTCATTCGCGTCGGTCATTGTTCCGCCTCCGTCGCCTGCAGCCACCCGGCCTCGCGCCAGGACCCGAGCAGGGACCGGGCGGCCGCGCTGGCGCGCGCCAGTTCCAATGGCCCCAGCCGCCGCCGGTCGGCCAGCGCGCGCATGAGAGCGGCGTCGCGACCCGACGCGCGATAGCTCTCGCCATTGATGAACACGTGCCGGTCGTCGTACATCATGCGGGTACGGCGGTCCAGCACCACTTCTTGCGCCATGCCGCCCGTCGCGAAGCCTGGCGCGCCGCCCTCGAACCAGACGCTGGCCTTGGGTTCGGTCAGGTATTCGCCGAGGGCGCGGTCCAGGACGGCCGGATTCCTGAGCGCAGCGCGCAATGCGTCTCGCGCGAAGTGCTGCAGTGGCGCAGGCACCTGGCCCGGCGCGTCGGTGGCCTGCTGGGTGGGGTCGCGGTACAAGGCGTCGCCCGCGAGTTCGGCTCCATCGTCGGACAGGCGCTGGAGCAGTTCACGCGCCAGTTCGCCGCGGCCCGGGGCGCGAAAGCCGATCGAGCAGGTCTGGCACTCGCCCAGGGCCACGCCCTCGTGCGCATAGCGCGGCGGCAGGTACAGCAGGTCGCCCGGCTCCAGCACGTACTCCGCCTCGGCTTCGAAGTCAGCCAGGATCTTCAGCGGCACGTCGGGGCGCAGCGACAGATCCTTCTGCCGCCCGATGCGCCAGCGCCTGCGGCCCTGCGACTGCAGCAGGAACACGTCATAACTGTCGAAATGCGGTCCCACCCCGCCCCCGTCGGTCGCATAGCTGATCATCAGGTCGTCCAGCCGCGCCTGCGGCACGAACCGGAACTGCGCCATCAGCGCATGGGCGCGCTCGTCATGAAGATCGACGCCCTGCACGAGCAGGGTCCAGCCCGGCTGCGACAGCGGGGGCAAAGCCCGGCGGCTGAATGGCCCCCGGCGAAACCGCCATTGCCCGCCCCCCTGGGCCACCAGGCGCGACTCCACCTCGTCGCGCCCGGCCAGGGCGAACAGTTCGCCGCGCGAAAGCAGCGGCCGGAAGGCGGGCAAGGCGCCGCGCACCAGCAGCGGCTTCTTCTGCCAGTGGCGTTTCATGAATTGTTGCGGCGAAAGGCCGCCCAGCAGCGGGAGGGGTTGGGTGATGTCCATGAAGAACTGATAATTCTCCTATGGAAATCACAAAACAATGCGTGGTCGCGCTGACCTGGACGCTGAAAGACACGCTGGGCGAGGTCCTGGACGAATTGACCGACCCGGTGGAGTTCCTGGTGGGCGGCGAGGATTTGCTGGCGCGGATCGAAGAAGCGCTACAAGGGCATGAAGCCGGAGACCAGCTCGACCTGCACCTGGAACCCGAGGAAGCCTTCGGCGACTACAACGAGCAACTGGTCTTCCTGGAACCGCGCGGGCTATTCCCCGCCGAACTCGACGAAGGCATGACTTTCGAAGGGCTGCCGGCCGGCGGCAATGCCGAGGCCCCACGGGACCTGCTGTATACCGTCACCGAGATTTACCCCGAACACGTGGTGCTGGATGCCAACCACCCGCTGGCCGGCATCGCCCTCCGTCTGCGCCTGAAAATTGAGCGGGTGCGCGAAGCGAGCGAGGACGAAATCGGCCGGGGCTCGACCGGCACCCGGTTCTTCAAGGTGCCACGCGAGGGCCCAGGCCCGGGCGGCACGCTGCATTAGCCACCGGCAACAAGCTCGTTCTTGCCCCCGCATGCGGGACCCAGGACGGGCCGGGTGAGCCTCAGGCGTGGTAAATCACGCCGTTGTCGATGCGCACGCGGTCGCCCGGGCGCAGGTCGCCGGTGGCGCTTACGTCATAGGTGCGCATCTGCCCGCTATCGGTCTGCACCGAGATGCGATAGACAGGGCCGCTGGTGGCGTAGGTGCCGTCCTGGTTCCTGGCAATTTGATTGCCGACCACCGCACCACCCACGGCACCGAGGACGGTGGCCGCGGCGCGTCCCGATCCGCCGCCAATCTGATTGCCCAGCACGCCGCCGATGATGGCGCCGATCGCCGTGCCGGCGATGTGGTTGCCACGCGGAGCGGCTGTGCCGCTGATCAGCGAAACCTCGGTGATGCGGCCGTATTCGACGCCGGCCACCGGCTGGTTGTAGGTGCCCGCGGGGTAGCTGGCGGTCGACGGAGCCCGGTAGCTGCTGGTCGACGAAGCCGGGTAGTTGTTGGCGCCGTAGGGATCGACGCTGCCGCAAGCCGTGATGGCGACGGCCATCGCTGCCGCACCGGCGACAGACAAAAGACGGGTGGTGGAATTCATGGTGATCTCCTGAATGATGGTTGGGATGAAGCCGTTATGCGCGATAAGCCATGCCGTTCTCGACGCGCGCGCCGCCGCCGATGCGCAGCTCGCCGGGGGCGGAAGGCCTGCCTCGTGTCACCATTAAAGGCACGCGACTCCCCCCTGGGCCGCAGGCAATGCCGCGCGTCGCTGTAGGAACGCGCCCTGGAGACTGTAGGAGGCCGCCGATGCGGCAGGGCCTGGCCTGGTCCTTTGACCTCAGACTGGCCCTGCGCAAATGGAAAGGATGGGAGCAGGATTGCGAACCGGTTCGCCCCCGCTGCAAGCTAGAACTCTTTCCACTCCCCGTTGCCCGAGGTCTTGTGCGGCACGCCCAGTGCTGCAAAGCTGTGAGCGAGCTTGGCGGGGTCGGCCTTCACCTTGATGGGCGCCGGTGCCGCCATCCGGGCCGGTGCGGGCCGGGGCGCTTGCGCCTGCAGCGGGGTGAATTCGCCCTGCTCGCCGCCCAGCTTGAAGCGCGACACCATCTGCAGCAGCGAGCCGGCCTGCTCCTTCATCGATTCGGTGGCCGCCGTGGCCTCTTCCACCAGCGAGGCGTTTTGCTGAACTACCTGGTCCATCTGCGTGACGGCCGTGTTGACCTGCCCTATGCCCGAGCTCTGCTCCTGGCTGGCCGCGGCAATCTCCGCAATCAGGTCGCTCACTTTCCTGACCGAGCTCACGATCTCATCCATCGTCTGGCCCGCCGCGTCCACGAGCTTGGTGCCGGCCTGCACCTTGTCCACCGAGTCACCGATCAGCGTCTTGATCTCCTTGGCCGCCGCCGCGCTGCGCTGCGCCAGGTTCCTCACCTCCGCAGCCACCACCGCAAAGCCCCGCCCCTGCTCGCCGGCACGCGCGGCCTCTACTGCGGCATTCAGCGCCAGGATATTGGTCTGGAACGCGATCCCGTCGATCACCCCGATGATGTCGGCGATCTTGCGCGACGATTCCGA
>DIZF01000089.1:25051-88907 GCA_002427815.1 Ramlibacter tataouinensis | reverse complement strand
GCGTTCTGCGTCACCGTGCTGGTCAACTCCTCCATCGAGCTGGCCGTCTCTTCCAGCGTGCTGGCCTGCTCCTCCGTGCGCTGCGACAGGTCCACGTTGCCCTGCGCGATCTGCGCACTCGTGTCCGAGACCGTGTGCGCGCCGGCAGCCACTTCGCCCACCAGGGCGCGCAGGTTCTGCGTCATGTCCGACAGCGCCTGCAACAGTTGCCCCGTTTCGTTCTTGCCCCGCACTTGCACATCCACCGTCAGGTCGCCACCGGCCACCCCCTGCGCCACCGACACCGCCTCGCGAATGGGCCCCGTGATCGAGGAAGTGATCCACCAGGAAAAGAGAATTCCAAGCAATACACCCGCAGCACAGACGCCAATCAGAAGATTGCGCCCCGACACAGCGCTTGTTGCAGCGGTCACCGCGCTTTTCTCGACATCCTTTTCGTAGTGTTCGACCATCGCATGAACGGAAGCCTCGTATGCGGCCATTGCGGGCACCATGGCTGTATCCAGGAGTTTGACGGCCTCGTCGGTCCGGCCAGTCATCTTGCGCTCCAGGATTTGATCCCTGGTGTCCTCATAGCTTTTGCGCTTTGCACTGACCTTCTCATACAGTGCCTTTGCCTGCGGGTCGGCGCTCTGCAAAAGCGCTTCGATCTGTTTTCGTTGCTCCGCAATGCGTTTGGCGCCGGCATCGAACTGCCGAGCCAGTATCCGCTGCAGGTCCGCATCGTCGCTGTGCGTGATGACCATCGCGACAATCGCATTCGATCGTGTCTCGGCATACCAGTCCGAAACAAGCCGCTGCACGCGGACGTCGTCGGTCGCGATCTTCGTCGTAACCGTGCCGAGGTCGGCCAGTCGCCAGGCCCCTGTCGCTGCCATCAGCACCAGCAGCGCGATGAATACCGTGAAGGCGATGGCCAGGCGCTGCCCGATGCTGATCGCGCCAAAAAACCGGCTGCCGAAGGACTGTTTCACCCACTTCTCCTTGATTGAATCGGATAGTCCCTGCGCTCTTCCCACTCTTTGTTGCCACACGGATATGTGGGCGGGCGAAGGTCTGGCTAATGAACGGCTCCGTCGACCAGCGCCATGTCGGCGCCGGTCATGAGTCTTTCGATGTCCAGCAGGATCAGCATCCGGTCATCGACCGTCGCGAGCCCTGTGATGTACGTGGCGTCGAAGGTGGCGGACGCGAATTCCGGCGTAGGCCGGATGCGGTCGACGGCGAGGGTGAGAACGTCCGATACCGCGTCGACCACCACCCCTACCACCCGCCCGGCCACATTCAGGATGATCACCACCGTGAACTCGTCGTAGCCGGCCTGGTTGAGCCGGAACTTGATGCGCAGGTCCAGGACGGGAACGATGATCCCCCGCAGATTGATGACGCCCTTGATGAATTCCGGTTCGTTGGCAATCGAGGTGGGCGTTTCATAGCCCCGGATTTCCTGGACTTTCAGTATCTCGATACCGTAGCTTTCTAGGCCCAGCCTGAAAGTCAGAAACTCGCGCGCGGGCGCTTCGATCTTGTTCTCAGCCACTGCCGATCGGGATATGGCAAGCGGTGCTTCCTGCATGGGCGTCCGCCCCTCTTTCTGTTCTACTGATGACCAGGGCAACTCTGGGCCGCTTGCTTCCTGTGGTTATTGGTAGTTACACGTAAATATCTGGTAAAGCGTCAGAAAAATTGATTTGGATCATAATTTAATGAAAGACATCGCATTTTGAGGTCTTATGCATTACATATATATTTTGAAGTTCAATGCAATATGTGTTTTATGTAACCTTTAGGCGCTGTAGTGCCTTCACATAGAACGACCCTGGAGCTTCCAGTCTTGCGACTGGGCATCGTCGGGTTTGCACCGGCTCAGCATTCATTGCTGGAGGTGGCCCTGGCCAACGTGGACTCGGGAATGTGCTGGCAGGTCACCCGGCTCAGCCAGGCCGACGCCTGGTGCGTGAACGGTTCCTGCATCGAGGTGCTCACCGACGGGTCGCTGCAAATTGGGTCGGCTGCAAGCAACGCGCGCCCGGTTCGTCTCAACCTGGACCACGCAGATCGCCCCATCGCCTTTTCCCTGCCGTTGTCCAGCAGTCGACTGGGCTCGTCGATCTACACTTTCCATCTCAATTCGCCCGCCAGCATCAAGGCCATGCTGGACCGGTTCGACGGATGGCTGCGACCGATGGCCGTCCAGCTGTGCCTGGCGTCATACATCGCCGACCAGAATCTCGACCTCAACAGCGGCGTCTTTCATGTCATCGCCAAAGGCAGGCTGCAAGCCGTCGTGAGCCGTGGCGGAGTCGGCGTGCTGCCGATCGCGGATCCGGTCGATCTGGCCGACGCAAACTGGGCGCGCCGGCCGGCGTTTGCCGATGAAATTCCGAGTCACTTCCTGCGTATCGGATTTCCGCAGCTCATGTGGCAATACGCCATGCGCACCTCGCACGATGTGCTGCCTGCGCGCTTTCGCACCGGCCTGATCTACTGGCGCGCCCCGCCGCAACTGCCGCACCGGCTGCTGACCGACACCCATCTGATATTGACCCGCGAACTTGCGCAGGCCCCCGCGACGTTCCAGGAGCTGGAGCAGCGCACGCGATTGCCGGATGTGCAGCTGGCGCGCGCCCTGGCAGCCCTTTACGTGGTGGGCGCCATCACCACGGACCGCAGGCGGGCGTCGAAGGCCGCCGGCTATCCCCTGGCAATGGCGGAGAAAGAGTCGGGGCCGGCGAGCTTGAAAGGATCCTTCGCGTCGACAACCGCGTCGCTGCGCGGCGACCTCGATCCCGGTGACGGCTTCGTTGCGGATGCCACCGCTCCCGCACCGTTCAACCCCAACCTGCCCTGAGTTGTCGCCGCCGAGCCGCCAGCTCAGGCTTTGCCGGTCGAGCCGTAGCCGCCTTCACCGCGCTGGCTCATGGGAAACTCGCTGACGACGTTGAATTCCGCCTGCACCACCGGCACGATCACGAGTTGGGCCAGCCGGTCCATCGGCTGCACCGTGAAAGCGGTGTCGCTTCGATTCCAGGCGCTCACCATCAACTGGCCCTGGTAGTCGCTGTCGATCAGTCCCACCAGGTTGCCCAGCACGATGCCGTGCTTGTGGCCCAGGCCCGAACGCGGCAGGATCAGTGCGGCGTAGCCGGGATCCTTCAGCCAGATCGATATCCCGGTGGGCACCAGCCGCCAGGCATTCGCTTCCAGCGTCAACGGCTGGTCGATGCAGGCGCGCAGGTCCAGCCCCGCGCTGCCGGGGGTCGCGTAGGCTGGCAACTGGTCGGCCAGCCGGGCGTCGAGCACTTTGACGTCGATTTTCATGGGTTGTGTAAAGGGTCAGGCAGGAGTCCGCATCCGGCGGGCAATCTCGGCGATCAACTGGCGCGCCAGGTCGAGCTTGGACGCGCGCGGCAGTTCCTGCACGCCGTGCGGGTCCACCAGCACCAGCTGGTTGTCGTCCCGCCCGAAAGCCTCGGCTCCGATGTTGCCGACGATCAGCGGGATGCCCTTGCGCGCCAGCTTGGCCTTCGCATGGGCCACCAGGTCCTGGCTCTCGGCGGCGAAGCCCACGCAGAACAGCCGCCCGCTGCCCGCACGTTCGCCGCGGGCCACCGTAGCCAGGATGTCGGGGTTTTCGACCAGGGTCAGTGCCGGCACCTGCCCGGTGCCGTCCTTCTTGATCTTCTGCTCGCTCGGCGCGGCGGGACGCCAGTCGGCCACCGCCGCCGTCGCGATGAAAACGCTGGCCGTGGGCACCTGGTCCAGCGTTGCGTCGAGCATCTGCTGCGCCGACGTCACGTCGATCCGCTGGACGCCCCGCGGTGTCGCGAGGCTCACCGGGCCGGCCACCAACGTTACATCAGCGCCCGCTTCCCGGGCTGCCCGCGCCAGCGCAAAGCCCATCTTCCCGGAGGAGTGGTTGGTAACACCGCGGATCGGATCGATCGCCTCGAAGGTCGGGCCCGCCGTGATCAGCACCTGCTGGCCCGCCATAGCTTTCGGCTGGAATAATGCGATCAGGTCCTCGAGCAGTTCCGCCGGCTCCAGCATCCGGCCATCCCCGGTCTCGCCGCAGGCCTGGAAGCCCGAGCCCACGCCCAGGATGTGGGCGCCGTCCGCGCTCAACTGCGCCATGTTGCGCTGGGTCGCGGGATGGGCCCACATTTCGCGGTTCATGGCCGGCGCCAGCAGCAGCGGCACGCTCTCGATGGGCCGCGCCAGGCACATCAGGCTGAGAAGGTCATCGGCTCGCCCGTGCAGCAGCTTGGCCATGAAGTCGGCGCTGCAGGGCGCCACCAGGATGGCGTCGGCGCCGCGCGACAGGTTGATGTGCGGCATGTTGTTCGGCTCGCGGCTGTCCCACTGCGATGTGTACACCGGGCGGTTCGACAGGGCCTGCATCGTGACGGGCGTGATGAATTGCGCCGCGGCCTCGGTCATCACCACCTGGACCGTCGCGCCTTCCTTGATCAGGGCGCGACACAGCTCGGCGGCCTTGTAGCAGGCGATCCCCCCCGACAGTCCCAGGACGATGTGTTTGCCGGCCAAGTCGTTCATGCGCGCAATGTAGCACTGCCGTGTCGACTGCCCGACGCAAACGGCACGAAACCAGCCCACCCCTATAATCCTAATTTCCACCTCCCGGGCGCCGCGGCTCCCGACCTGACATGACCAAATTCGTCTTCGTCACCGGCGGTGTGGTGTCCTCCCTGGGCAAGGGAATCGCCTCAGCCTCCTTAGCTGCGATTCTGGAATCGCGGGGCCTCAAAGTCACACTCATCAAGCTGGATCCGTACATCAACGTCGATCCGGGCACCATGTCCCCCTTCCAGCATGGCGAAGTGTTCGTCACCGACGACGGCGCCGAGACCGACCTGGACCTGGGGCACTACGAACGCTTCGTGACCACCCGCATGGGCAAGGTCAACAACTTCACCACCGGCCGGATCTACCAGTCGGTGCTGGAAAAGGAACGGCGCGGCGATTACCTTGGCAAAACGGTGCAGGTGATCCCGCACATCACCAATGAAATCCAGGACTACATCAAGCGCGGCGCGCATTACGGCGAACCCGGCGCGGCCGATGTCGCCATCGTGGAGATCGGCGGCACCGTGGGCGACATCGAGTCGCTGCCCTTCCTCGAAGCGGCGCGCCAGATGAGCCTGCGCATGGGCGCCAACAACACGGCTTTCGTGCACCTGACCTACGTGCCCTGGATCGCCGCTGCCGGCGAGCTCAAGACCAAGCCGACCCAGCACACGGTGCAGAAACTGCGCGAGATCGGCATCTCGGCCGACGCCCTGCTGTGCCGGGCCGACCGCAAGATTCCCGAGGAGGAGCGCGAGAAGATTTCGCTGTTCACCAACGTGCCCGAGTGGGGCGTGATCTCCATGTGGGATGTGAACACCATCTACAAGGTGCCGCGCATGCTGCACGAGCAGGGCCTGGACGGGCTGATCTGCGACAAGCTGCGCCTGAACACGCCGCCGGCCAACCTCAAGCGCTGGGACGAACTGGTGTACGAGACCGAGCACCCGCAAGGCGAAGTCAGCCTGGCCATGGTCGGCAAGTACGTCGACCTGTCGGACAGCTACAAGTCGCTCAACGAGGCCCTGCGCCACGCCGGCATGCACAACCACGTGCGGGTGAAGATCGATTACGTCGACTCGGAAACCATCACGCCGGACAGCGTGCAGCAACTGGCCAAGTACGACGCGGTGCTGGTGCCCGGCGGTTTCGGCAAGCGCGGCATCGAGGGCAAGATTTGCGCGGCCCGCTTCGCGCGCGAGCACAAGATCCCGTACCTTGGCATCTGCCTGGGCATGCAGGTCGCCACCATCGAGTACGCGCGCGACGTGGCGGGCCTGAACGACGCCAACAGCACCGAGTTCGATCCCGCCACGCCGCACCCGGTGATCGCCCTGATCACCGAATGGGCCGAGGCGGACGGCACCGTCAAGAAACGCGACGAGCACTCCAACCTGGGCGGCACCATGCGCCTGGGCGCACAAAGCTCAGACGTGGTGAAGGGCACCCTGGCCCACCGCATCTACGGCGACGTTGTGACCGAGCGGCACCGCCATCGCTACGAAGCCAACGTCAACTACCTGGATGCATTGCGCCGCGCCGGCCTGGTGGTTTCGGCGCTCACGCAACGCGAGCACCTGACCGAGATCATCGAGTTGCCGCAGGACGTCCACCCCTGGTTCGTGGGCGTGCAGTTCCACCCCGAGTTCAAGTCGACGCCCTGGGACGGGCATCCGCTGTTCAACTCCTTCATCAAGGCAGCAGTGGACCATCAGGCGACGGCGGGACGCCAGGCCGGCACCGCCAAGTCGCTGAAGGCAGTCGCATGAAGTTGTGCGGTTTCGAGGTGGGCCTGGAACGGCCCTTCTTCCTCATTGCCGGGCCTTGTGTCGTCGAGTCCGAGCAGCTGCAGATGGACACCGCCGGGGCGCTCAAGGAAATCACGGCCGGCCTGGGCATTCCCTTCATCTTCAAGAGCAGCTACGACAAGGCCAACCGGTCTTCGGGCACCAGCTTTCGCGGGCCCGGCATGGCGCGCGGGCTGGAGATCCTGGCGAAAGTGAAGAAGGAGCTGGGCCTGGCGATCCTCACCGACGTCCACAGCGAAGCCGAGGTCGCCGAGGTGGCCAGGGTGGTGGACGTGCTGCAGACGCCGGCGTTCCTGTGCCGCCAGACTGATTTCATCCGCGCGGTGGCGCAGTCGGGCAAGCCGGTGAACATCAAGAAGGGACAGTTCCTGGCGCCCCATGACATGAAGAACGTGATCGACAAGGCGCGAGCGGCAGCCCGCGAAAGAGGCCTCGACGAAGACCGGTTCATGGCCTGCGAACGCGGCGCCAGTTTCGGCTACAACAACCTGGTGTCGGACATGCGCTCGCTGGCGATCATGCGCGAGACCGGCGCGCCGGTGGTGTTCGACGCCACGCACTCGGTGCAGCTGCCGGGGGGCCAGGGCACCAGCTCGGGCGGCCAGCGCGAGTTCGTCCCGGTGCTGGCGCGCGCGGCGATCGCCGTTGGAATCGCGGGCCTCTTCATGGAGACCCACCCCGATCCCGCGCATGCATTGAGCGACGGCCCGAACGCCGTCCCGCTCAAACACATGAAGGCGCTGCTGGAACAGCTGGTGGCGCTGGACCGCGTCGTCAAGCAGCAGCCGCTGCTCGAGAACGATTTTTCCTGCTGAACCCTGGGAGTGTTGATGGCCGTTGCGTACCTGATCGTGGAGATGAACATCACGGACCCCGAGCGCTACAAGGCGTACATGGCCGAGGCGCCGATCGCGGTGAAGGCCGCGGGCGGCGAATACCTGGTGCGCGGTGGACGCCACGAGACCCTCGAGGGCGACCGGCACCCGCACCGGATGGCGATGCTGCGCTTCCCCAGCTACGAGCAGGCCAAGGCGTTTTACGACGGCGAGTACCGCCGGGTGCGCATCAAGCGTGCCGGGGCCACGGAATATTTCAACATGGTCCTGGTCGAGGGCGTGGACGCCCCGGTCTGATGCCAATATCAAAGGAAGACAATGAGTGCCATCGTTGACATCGTCGGACGCGAGATTCTCGACTCGCGCGGCAACCCCACCGTGGAATGCGACGTGCTGCTGGAATCCGGCACCATGGGCCGCGCCGCCGTGCCCTCGGGCGCCTCCACCGGCTCGCGCGAAGCGATCGAGCTGCGCGACGGCGACAAGTCGCGCTACGGCGGCAAGGGCGTGCTCAAGGCCGTGGAGCACATCAACACCGAGATCTCCGAATCGGTGCTCGGCCTGGACGCCTCGGAGCAGGCCTTCCTGGACAAGACCCTGATCGACCTGGACGGCACCGACAACAAGGCGCGCCTGGGCGCCAACGCCACGCTGGCCGTGTCGATGGCCGTGGCGCGCGCCGCGGCCGAGGAATCCGGGCTGCCGCTGTACCGCTATTTCGGCGGCATGGGCGGCATGCAATTGCCGGTGCCCATGATGAACGTGGTCAACGGCGGCGCGCACGCCAACAACAACCTGGACCTGCAGGAGCTGATGATCATCCCGGTGGGCGCGCCCAGCTTCCGCGAAGCCGTGCGCTATGGCGCGGAAGTGTTCCACGCGCTGCGCAAGATCATCCACGACAAGGGAATGAGCGTTGCCGTGGGCGACGAGGGCGGCTTCGCGCCCAACGTGGCCAATCACGAAGCCGCGATCCAGATGATCCTGCAGGCCATCGAGGCGGCGGGCTACCGGCCGGGCGAGCAGATCGCGCTGGGCCTGGACTGTGCCGCCAGCGAGTTCTTCAAGGACGGGCGTTACCACGTCGAGGCCGAGGGACTGGTGCTCGATGCCGGCGAATGGACCGACGTCCTGGCCAGCTGGGTCGACAAGTACCCCATCATCAGCATCGAGGACGGCATGGGCGAGAGCGACTGGGACGGCTGGAAGACCCTCACCAACCGGCTGGGCAGCCGGGTGCAGCTGGTTGGTGACGACATCTTCGTCACCAACACGAAGATCTTCAAGGAAGCCATCGACAAGCGCATCGCCAATTCGATCCTCATCAAGATCAACCAGATCGGCACCCTTACCGAGACCTTCGCAGCGATCGAAATGGCCAAGCGGGCGGCCTATACCGCGGTGATCAGCCACCGCTCGGGCGAGACCGAAGACTCGACCATCGCCGATATCGCGGTGGGCACCAACGCCGGCCAGATCAAGACCGGCTCGCTGTCGCGCTCGGACCGCATGGCCAAGTACAACCAGCTGCTGCGCATCGAGGAAGACCTCGGCGACATCGCCTCGTACCCGGGCCGCTCCGCCTTCTACAACCTGCGGTAATCCGAACGCGTGGGCAACCGATTCGTTCCGGCGCTCCTGGTCGCGCTGCTGCTGCTGGTTCATGCCCAGCTGTGGTTCGGCCGGGGAAGCATCGCCAACGTGTCGGCGCTGCGGCAACAGCTCGAAGCCCAGAAGGCTGCGAATGTCCAGGCCCAGCAGGCCAACGAGCGGCTGGCCTCGGAGGTGCGCGATCTCAAGGAAGGCCTGGAGATGGTGGAGGAAAAGGCGCGCATGGAGCTGGGCATGGTCAAGCCCAACGAGATCTTCGTGCAGATATCAAAGTGAAACCGCGCAAGGAAGCGGCGGCTGTGAAGATCGCCCTGCCCGGCGCCGAGAGCGCCGGCAAGACCCGGCTGGCCGGCGCGCCGGGCAGCCGGGCTATTGCACCGTGGGACTGACCGGCGGCTGAGCGCCCGGCGCGGTGAAGATGCGCGCCGCGTCCACTGCATCGAAGCGGTATTGCTGGCCGCAGAAGTCGCAGCCCACGTCGATTTCGCCTTGGTCGGCCAGGATGCTTTCCGCCTCCTCCCGCCCCAGGCCGCGGATCATGTTGGCCACCCGCTCGCGGCTGCAGGTGCACGCGAAATGCGGTGTCTGCGGCTCGAATCGCAGCACCTTTTCTTCCCAGAACAGCCGGCGCAGGATGGTGTCCACGTCCAGCTCCAGCAGTTCCTCACGCGTGAGGCTGGCGGCCAGCATGGCGATGCGGTTGTAATCCTCGTTCACGCCGATCTCGTCTTCATTGGCCCTGGAGACCAGCGAGCCGGACAGATTGCCCTCGCCTTCCACCGGCAGCCGCTGGATCAGCAGGCCGGCCGCCACCTTGCTGTCGGCCGCGAGCACCAGCTTGGTGTCCAGCTGCTCGGACTGCAGCATGTAATGCTCCAGCACATCGCTGAGCTTGTCGAGCTTCTCGCGGCGATCGCCGTGCAGCGGCACGACGCCCTGGTAGGGCTGCTGGCCGGGAAACCGGTCCTTGGGATCCAGCGTGATCGCGCAACGGCCCTTGTTGCCCAGGTTGACCATGTCGGGCAGCCGCGCGTTGACGGCCACGTGGCCCACAACCTTGGCTGTCACGCGCAGTCCCAGGTCGTGCTGCACCTCGGCCACCGCCACCTTGACCGGGCCGTCGCCGAAGATCTGCAGCACCAGGGCGCCGTTGAACTTGATGTTGGACTGTATCAGCGTGCCGGCGGCGGCCATCTCGCCCAGCAGTTCCGCCACCGGGGGCGGCCAGGCGCCGGTGGCCGGGTTGGCCTGGCGCCGCGCCAGGATGTCGGTCCAGGCATCGGTCAGTCGCACGATGCTGCCACGCACCGGCAGCCCGTCGAACAGGAACTTGTGCAATTCACTCAAGGCCGGTTCCTCACGCGATCTTCTTCAGGCCCTTGGCGAACCGTTTCGCGTTGGCGACGTATCCGTCCGCCGCACTCTGGCCCGCGCTGGCGGCGCGGTCCGGGTCCAGCGTGCGCACCACCTTGGCCGGGCTGCCGACGATCAGCGAGTTGTCGGGAAACTCCTTGCCCTCCGTCACCACGCTGCCGGCGCCCACGATGCAGTTGCGCCCTATCTTCGCGCGGTTGAGCACCACCGCCTGGATGCCGATCAGCGAACCGTCGCCCACGGTGCAGCCGTGCAGCATCGCCTGGTGACCGACGGTGACGTTGTCGCCTATGGTCAACGGCACACCGTCGTCCGAGTGCAGGCAAGCGAGGTCCTGGATGTTGCTGTTGCGGCCGATCCGGATGAGATCGTTGTCGCCGCGGATCACCACGCCGAACCACACGCTGGCGCCGGGTCCCAGCTCCACGGGCCCGATGACCTGTGCGGTTTCGGCCACCCAGGCGCCTTCGCCCAGTTGCGGGGCCTTGCCGTCGAGTTCGTAGATTGCCATGGTGTCCAGTCGGTAAAACCTAGAATTGTAGGGATGGAGCGTCGCCAACGCTCAATGCCGACAGCACGCCCACCGGCGCTGCAGCAGGACTCCTAGATTCCTTGCAGCGCTCTCAGCTCGGCCTCTTCAAAGCCAGCCGCACGCCTTGCTTCGAGATTGAACGGACCGCGCAGTCGAGGAGCCCCGTAGCGGCCGGCCAGGTCGGCATAGGCAGCGACCGGATCCAGCCCGCGTTGCTCGCAGAGGTAGCGGTACCAGAAGTTGCCCACCGCGACATGGCCGATTTCGTCGCGCAGGATGATGTCCAGAATTTCTCCCGCGCGCCGATCACCGGCCCCAACCAGCTTCGCCTTGATCGGTGGCGATGCGTCCAGTCCGCGCGCTTCCAGAGTCCTGGGAACCAGGGCGAGGCGCGCCAGCAGATCGTGCTTCGTCTTTTCGGCCATCTCCCATAAGGCGCCATGCGCCGGAAAATCGCCGTAGTCATGGCCGAGCATCACCAGATGATTGCGCAGCAGCACAAAGTGGTGAGCTTCTTCTTTCGCGACGTTCAGCCACTGCCGGTAGAACTCGCCGGGCATGTCCGGGAACCTCCAAACGACATCGAGGGCCAGATCGATCGCGTTCAGCTCGATATGGGCCAGCGCGTGAATGAGCGCGGCGCGACCCTCCACGGTCTTCATGGATCTTGGCTTGAGCTTGACGTGGGGAACAAGCTCGGGGCGCGCTGGCCGCCCGGGTACGCCCGCGGGTTCATCAAGGCGGGCGTCCGCGTCAACCGGACCTTGCAGGTCGAGCAGGGCTGCTTCGGCCGCCTTCCGATTTGGGTCGCACTGCAGAACGATTTGCAGCGCGTGTTGGCGAACCGAATTCATGGAAGACATGGTGGCTGAGATGGTCGCGCGCTTCGGTCGGCCTGGATTCACTCGCCTTTGATGCCTGCAGCCTTGACGATACGCGCATTGCTGTCGGATTCGGCGGCGATGTGGCGTGCGAATTCGGCGGCGCTGCCTCCGGTCGGAACGTTGTCGCTGGCGACGAGGCGGCTGCGCACATCGGCCAGGCGCAGCGTCTTGTTGATCTCGGCGTTCAGGCGCTCCAGCACCGGCTGCGGCACGCCTGCCGGCGCGAAGACGCCGAACACCGAGGTCAGGTTGGCCGCCGGGTAACCCAGTTCCGCCAGCGTTGGCACCTTCGGCAAGGTCTCGATGCGAGTCGGCGCCCCCACCGCCAGCGCCCGCAGTTTGCCGGCCTTGACCTGCTGCATCACGGCGGGCCCGGTGTTGATGGAGAGCAACTCGAACTGGCCGCCGAGCGCGTCGGTGATCTGCTGGCCGCCACCCTTGTAGGGCACGTGCGTGAACTGCGCCTTGGCGGCGGCCTGCAGCTGTTCCAGCATGATGTGCCCCAGCGAACCGCTGCCCGACGTGGCCCAGCGCAGCGCACCCGGCTGGCTGCGCGCTGCACCCAGCAGCTCGCGGAAGTCCCTGACGGCGGTGGCAGGGGTGGCCAGCAGCAGCACCGGTGAATACATGACGCTGGCGACCGGGACGATGTCCTTCGCCGGATCGAACGGCAGCTTGCCCAGGTGCGGGCTGAGCACCAGCGGGCTGATGGCCGAGAAGCCGACGGTGTAGCCGTCGGGCACGGCCTTGGCGACCGCATCCATGCCGATCGTGCCGCTCGCGCCCGCCCGGTTTTCGACGATCACCGGCTGGCCCAGCTGGGTCGCGAGCTTCTCCGCCAGCAGGCGGGCGATGGCGTCGCTGACACCTCCGGGCGGATAGGCGACCAGCAGGCGAACCGGCCTGGCGGGCCAGGCCGGCTGCGCCGCCAACGGCAGCGCCAGGGTGGAGACAGCGGCGAGCAGGCTGCGGCGGGAGAGGCTTGTCACGCGAAAAGTCATTGGTGGTAATGGCGCAGGTCGATTGGAACGGAAGGCGCCCCGCGATTATCCGCGCGGGTGGTGCTGTGCGTGCAGGGTCTTGAGGCGCGCGCGCGCGACATGGGTGTAGATCGTCGTGGTGGAGATGTCGGCATGTCCCAGCAGCATCTGCACCGCGCGCAGGTCGGCCCCGTGATTGAGCAGATGGGTGGCGAACGCGTGACGCAGTGTGTGCGGCGACAGCGGCGCGGCGATGCCGGCGGTGCGGGCGTGCTTCTTGACGATGACCCAGAACATCACGCGGGTCATGCCATGGCCCCGTGCCGTGACGAACAGGTCCTCGGTCTGCTGGCCGCCGAGGATGGCGGCCCGGCCTTGCGCCAGGTACCGCACGATCCAGTCGCGCGCCACCTGCCCGAACGGGATCAGCCGTTCCTTGCTGCCCTTGCCCATCACGCGCAAGACCCCGTCGCTCATACTGACATTGAAGGTCTTGAGCGACACCAGCTCGCTGACGCGCAGGCCGCTGGCGTAGATCAGCTCGAGCATCGTGCGATCCCTCAGGCCCAGCGGGGTGTCCACGTCCGGGGCCTCGAGCAGGGCTTCGACCTGGGATTCGGTCAAGGTCTTGGGCACCCGCAGCGCCTGCTTGGCCGACTGCAGCCGCAAGGTCGGATCCTCGCTGATCAGCCGCTCGCGCAAGGCCCAGCGGAAATAGCGCTTGAGCACGGTGAGCCGGCGATTGGCCGAGGTTGCCTTGCTGGCATGGTGGCGGGCCGCGAAATAGCCGTTGAGATCGGCCTCCACGGTGCTGTCGATCGTCCGCCCCTGCGCGGCCAGCCATTCGGCATACAGGGTCAGGTCGCGCCGATAGGCCGCCAGCGTGTTGTTCGACAGGCCCTCCTCCAGCCACAGTGCGTCGATGAAGGTGTCGATGCCGGGATGGCTGGGCGCGCTCATGGCCCGACGATAGCAAACGGCACAGCCCCAAAGAAAAGCCGCCCGGGCGAGGCGGCCTGCCAGACCGCGGGCGTCTTCAATCCAGCTTCAGATTGGCTTTCTCCACCACCTGCTTGTAGACCGCATATTCGGCCTTGATCTGATCGGCGAACTGCTGCGGCGTGTTGCCGACGATGATCGATCCCGTGTCCTCGATGCGCTTGCGCACGATGGGATCCTGCAGGGCCTTCTTCACGCCCGCATTGACCTTGTCCACCACTTCCTTGGGCAGGCCCTTGGGCCCGTAGATGCCGTAGTAGGCCATGCGGTTGACCGGCTCGAGCCCGACCTCCTTGAACGTCGGCACATTGGGCAGGGCGGCCAGGCGCTGCGGCGCCGCGACCACGATGGCCACCAGCCGATGGGTCTGAATGAAGGGCAAGGCCGAGGGAATGTTGTCGAAGACCATCGGCACCTGGCCGGCGACCACGTCGTTCAGCGCCGGGCCGGCGCCGCGGTAGGGGATATGGGTGATAAAGGTACCCGACAGGTTCTTGTACAGCTCCATCTGCAGGTGACCGATGCCGCCGGTGCCCGACGACGCGTACGAGTACTTGCCCGGGTTGCGCTTGAGTTCGGCGACGAAGCTCTTGTAGTCCTTGGCCGGGAAGCTCGGATTCACCGCGATCACATTGGGTGTGGCCGCGATGTTGATGATGGGCGTGAAATCGGTGATCGGGTTGTACGGGATCTTGGGATTAATGGCCGGATTGGCGGCGGTGGTCGACACAGTGGCCATGCCCAGCGAATAGCCATCGGGGGCGGCCCGCGAAGTGTCGAGCGCACCGACCACCCCGCCCCCGCCGGCGCGGTTCTCCACCACCACCGGCTGGCCCAGGGCCTTGCCCAACTGCTCGGAGATCACGCGGGCGATGATGTCGGTGGTGCCGCCGGGCGCGAAGGGGACCTGGAGCTTGACGGGCTTGTTGGGATAGTTCTGCCCGAACGCGGGCGCGGCGGCCAGGGCCAGCGCGGCAGCGGAAAGCGCGAACCAGTGGGGACTTCTCATGAGGCAGTTTCCTTGGATTGACGTGAATGAGGACAACCTTGAATCTTAAGGGATGCCGCTGCTGCCAGGCACAGGCAAAAAGGCCTGCCCCTGCGTTGCCGCTATCCTCGGGGCGTGAATTTCGCCCAGCTCCTGCTCCCGGATTTTTCCCTCATCCTCTGCGGCTACCTCGTCTGCCGCTACACGGCCCTCAACCGCACCGTGTGGGAGCAGGCCGAAGTCCTGGTGTACTACTTCCTTTTTCCGGTGCTGCTGTTTCACTCGATCGCTCGCAGCCCGCTCGACCTGGGCGAAGCATCCAGCCTGATCGCCGCCGGTCTGATGCTGGGCTTGAGCGGCATCGCCATGGCGTACGCCCTGCCCTACCTGCCCTGGCTGGGACAGCGCATCGACCGGCGCGAGCATGCCGGCGCCGCGCAGATTGCCTTCCGCTTCAACTCCTTTATCGCGCTGGCGCTGGCCGAGCGGCTGGCGGGCCCCCGTGGGCTGCTGCTGATCGCGGTGCTGATTGGCGTGTGCGTGCCGCTGTTCAACGTGGCCGCCGTCTGGCCCATGGCCCGCCACGGGCAGACCGGCTTTGCGCGCGCGCTGCTGCGCAATCCGCTGATCATCGCCACCGCCGCCGGCCTGGCAGTGAATCTGCTGGGGGTCTCCATCCCGCCCTGGCTCGAACCCACGCTGGTGCGCATCGGTGCGGCCTCGCTGGCCCTGGGCCTGATGGCGGCCGGCGCGGGCATGCAGTTCAGCAGCCTGGCCCAGGCTCCGGCTTTGACCGCCGGGGTGCTGGGAATCCGCCACTTTCTGCTGCCGCTGGTAGCCTGGGGCCTGTCCCGCCTGTGGCGGCTCGACACCGCGCAGACCGCCGTCCTGCTGTCGTTCTCGGCACTGCCCACCGCGTCCAGTGCCTATGTCCTTGCTGCGCGCATGGGCTACAACGGCGCCTATGTCGCCGGCCTGGTCACGCTCTCCACTTTGCTCGGCCTGGTCAGCCTGCCGTTCGCGCTGGGGATCCTGCGCTAGGGACGTCGGCGCAAACGCCGCGGCGAGGCAGGCGTGCTTGCGCTACAGCAAATGGTCTCCATCTTCAGGATTGCAGAATGAAGCTTTACGACGGATTGGACCCGGACCTGCTTGTGCGCAGCGATGCCGGTTGAACATGGCCAAGAAATTTCCCCTGAATCCACCGCACCCCGAGCGAAACTGCTGGGGCTGCGACAAATTCTGTCCAGCCCATTCACTGGTCTGCGGCAATGGCTCGGAGCGCACGCAACACCCGGCAGAACTGTTCGGCGAGGACTGGGCCCACTGGGGCCTGGATCCGGTGGCCCCGGACGCTGACACCGCGGCCCCGGCGAGCGCGCAGTAAGCAGAGACCAGGACACCGCGGACGCCAGGGTCACGCCAGGGCCCAGGCCACGTGCTCGCGCACCAGTTCGCTGGGGTGGGCGGCGGCGGCATTCAGGGCTGCGCGCAGGGCAGGGTCGTCCCGCTGCCGCAAGGCATTGCCGGCCGCCACGGCCACATTGCGCAGCCAGCGTTCATGGCCGATGCGGCGAATCGGGCTGCCCTCGGTCAAGCGAAGAAATTGCGTTTCGCTCCAGCCGATCAGCTCGGCGAGCTGGCGCCCGGTCAGGCCCGCGCGCTCGTCGAAATCGGGCAGGCCGCTGCGACCGGCGAATTTGTTCCACGGACAGATGAGCTGGCAGTCGTCGCAACCGTAGATGCGATTGCCGATCAAGGGCCGCAGATCCGGCGGAATGGCGCCGGCATGCTCGATCGTGAGATACGAAATGCAGCGGCGCGCATCCAGCCGGTAGGGCGCGACGATCGCCTGGGTCGGGCACACCTCGATGCAGGCGCTGCAGGTGCCGCAATGGCCGTTGGCTGCCGCGCTGGCGGGCAGCGCGAGGTCGACGTAGAGCTCGCCCAGGAAGAACATCGAGCCGGCTTCGCGGTTCAACACCAGGGTGTGCTTGCCGCGCCAGCCCTGGCCGCTGCGCGCCGCGAGTTCGGCTTCGAGCACCGGAGCCGAATCGGTGAACACCCGGTGGCCGTGCGGACCCACCCGCGCTGCAATCCGATCGCTCAGCTGCTGCAGCCGCGAGCGCAGCACCTTGTGATAGTCCCGGCCCCGCGCATAGAGCGATATCACTCCTTCCGCGGGCCGGCGCAAACGTTCGAATTCAATCGCCTGCCAGCCTTGCGCTGCGGCTCTGGGCAGGTAATCCATGCGCGCCGTGATCACGCTGACGGTGCCGGGCACCAGTTCCGCCGGCCGGGCCCGCTTGAGCCCATGGTGTTGCATGTAGGCCATATCGCCATGAAAGCCGTTGGACAGCCAGGCCAGCAAACCGGCTTCGGCCGAAGAAAGATCCACACCGGCCACGCCGATTTGGGAAAATCCCAGTTCGAGGGCCCAGGCCCGCATCTCCGCCACCAGTTGAGGACCGTCGATCTGACCGCTGTTGAACATCACCCGCCGATTGTAGAAAGCACTGTGACATGGCACAGCGAGGACGAGACGCGCGCCTTCGCCGCGCAGCTGGCGGTGCGGCCGGCGCTGCGGCGGGCCTTCATCGAATTGCGTGGCGACCTGGGGTCCGGCAAGACGACCTTCGTGCGTCATCTGTTGCAGGCGCTGGGCGTGCCGGGGCGGATCAAGAGTCCCACCTATGCCGTGGTGGAGCCGCACGAGGTGCCCGGTCTGGCGATCTGGCATTTCGACTTCTACCGCTTCAACGATCCGCGCGAATGGGAAGATGCTGGCTTTCGCGACCTGTTCGCCGCCGAAGGCCTCAAGCTCGCGGAGTGGCCCGAGAAAGCGGCCGCGCTGTTGCCGCTGGCCGATCTCGTGCTGCGGATCGAGGTGCTGGCGGACGAGTCGCGCCAGGTCACCCTGCTGGCCCAGACGCCGCTGGGCCGGGAGCTGGTGGAGACTACAGCCCCCACGCTCACCGCGCCCTCTGCCCCACCAGGGGGCGCTCAGTGCCCTTCGGGCGGCCGGGCGGGCACCGAATGAAACGCCGCGATATCCTGCGCAATGGGACGCTGGTGCTGCTGCTGAGCTCGCAGCAGATCGCGCGCGGCGCCACCATCGTCGGCGTGCGGGTCTGGCCGGCGCCCGAGTACTCGCGCGTGACGATCGAGTCCGATGCGAAGCTCAAGTCCAGCCAGATCGTGACAACCCAGCCACCGCGGCTGCTGGTGGACATAGAGGGCCTCGAGCTCGGACCTGAACTGCGGGAACTGGTGGCCAAGGTCAACGCCAACGACCCCTTCATCGCCGGCATCCGCGCCGCCCAGCACGCGCCGGGCGTCGTGCGCCTGGTGCTGGACCTCAAGCAGCCCGTGGTGCCCCAGGTGTTCACGCTGACGCCGGTGGCCGCCTACCAGCATCGCCTGGTCTTCGATCTGTATCCGGTCAGGGAAGTGGACCCGCTGGAAGCGCTGATCGCCGAGCGGCTCAAGGACCAGCCCGTGACCGCGCCCGCCCCTGCGCCTGCGCCCGCCGGCGATCCGCTGGGCGACCTGATCGCCCAGCAATTGCAGCGGCCCAGGCCGTCCGGCATCATCGCCAGCGCCGAAGCCGGCCCACGCACGGCGCACAAGACCGACCGCCTCATCATCATCGCGATCGATCCGGGCCACGGCGGCGAGGATCCCGGCGCCGTGGGGCCGGGCGGCACCCGCGAAAAAGACGTGGTGCTGCAGATCGCGCAACGGCTGCGCGAGCGCATCAACGGCACCATCATCAACGGCAACCCGATGCGCGCCTTCCTGACACGCGACGCGGATTTCTTCGTCCCGCTGGGTACGCGCGTGCAAAAGGCAAGGCGGGTCCAGGCCGATCTGTTCGTGAGCATCCATGCCGACGCGTTTCTCACGCCCAGCGCGCACGGGGCCAGCGTCTTCGCGCTCAGCCAGATCGGCGCATCGAGCACCGCCGCGCGCTGGATGGCGGCCAAGGAGAACCAGGCCGATCTGATCGGCGGCGTCAACATCAAGGCACGTGACAGCCACCTGGCGCACGCCTTGCTGGACATGAGCACCACCGCCCAGATCAACGACAGCCTGAAGCTCGGCAGCGCGCTGCTGGGCGAGATCGGCAACGTCGGCGGGCTGCACAAGCGCAACGTGGAACAGGCCGGCTTCGCGGTGCTGAAGGCGCCCGACATCCCCAGCGTCCTGGTGGAAACGGCGTTCATCAGCAACCCCGACGAAGAAACCCGCCTGCGCAGCGCCGGCTACCAGGAACAGCTTGCCGATGCCATCATGCGCGGCATCCACCGCTATTTCGCGAAGAATCCCCCGCTCGCGCGCAGCCGGACGCTGTGACCGGCTGCCAATTCGGTCAGACGGGGTAGATCAGCGAGTTGAGCACCATCTCGCTGTCGTAGACGCAGCGCCGGCTGGCGTACTTCAGGCCGGACGGCGTGCGCACGAGCTCGTCGAGGTAGCGTCCCACGTTATAAACCTCGCTGGCATCGCCCGGCCGGGTGCGGAACACCGCGTAGTGAGTCTGGGTCCTGACCCGGCCCCCGTCCTCGCCCAGCACCTGCGCTGGGCTCACCACATGCCGCGTGTAGTAAGGGCCGTGGTAGATGGTCTGGGTGATGCCGTAGACCCGGTCCTTCATCATCCCCTGGCTTTCCAGGTCGATCAGCGCGAGCGGCAGGCCGCGGTCGAAATTCTCGCGCGCCTGCACCTGGTAGCGTCCGTTCTCGAGAAAGAACCCGGGCCATTCGTCGAAGCGCTTTTCATCGAGCACCGCGGCGTAGGCGGCATTGAGCTGGTCGATCTCCAGTTGCAGCAGCAGCCGCTGAAGGTCAGGCGCGCTCACAGCGCCATCACCTTGCGCCAGTAGGCGTACATGCTGCGGATCAGGGTCTCGGTCACCATGTGCTCGGTCGGCCCGGTGCCGGTGCCGTCCAGTTCGCACAAGGTGCTGCCGCCCTCGCCCCACTGCCGGAATCCGCCCTGGCTGAAGGCGATCACTTCGCCGTCGTCGGCGCTGACGAAACCGGCCGGGCCGAACAGGTTGGCCTGGCGCAGGCGCCGTCGTGTCATCTCGGGCGTGTCGTCGGCAAAACCGAAATGGGTCCACACGAAATCGAATTCCCCCTCCCCGCGCGGCACGATATGGCGCGTGGACAAGGAGTTCACCTGCTGCTGGATGATGAGGCTGGGGAACAGGGTGATCATGGTCACCGACGGCGTGATGTCGGTGCCGGGTCGGGCCGGATCGCCGATGGTCCACCAGGGCTCGCCCACCACGTCGAGCAGGCGCGTGTCGTGCAGCGCCATGTCGGCCTTGAACGAGGTCACGCCCTGCGTCACCGCGGCGTTCTGGCCGCCCTCGTTGCGGCGCGAAATCATCACGGCATGGCGCCCCTGCGCGTCCATCACCATGCGGCTTTTCTGGTCGGCGCGCCACAGGCCGAAGGTCACGAACCAGGTATGCAGCAGGCCCGGGTGGTACGGATCCTTGATGTTCTCCATCATCAGTTTCCAGTTGCCCGGGATGCGCTGCCGGTTGTAGCCCAGCAGCGTGAGCGTGCGCCCCTTGAAGATGCGGTCCAGCCAGGGCGTGATCTGCGGGCCCAGGTAGTCCGCGAGCGGTTCGACGGCATCGCTGAAAGTGGCAAACACCAGGCCATGCAGCACCGCCACCCGCAGCCGCGTGAGCCCGTGCTGCTTGAGGTCGAAACCGGCCGGCATGCCGCCGTTGATGCAGTCGCCGTCTTTCACGCCGTCCTTGAACGGCAAGCCCGCCAGCTCGCCGTTGAGCTTGTACGTCCATTGATGGTAGGGGCACACGAAGCTGCGCGCGTTGCCGTGCGGCTGCTGGCAAAACCTCACCCCGCGATGGGCGCAGCGGTTCTCGACGACCCGGATTCCGGTATCGATTCCGCGATCTTTCGGCGCTACCCGGTCGCGCACCATGATCACCTGGCGCTCGCCGACCCAGCTGAGTTTGTAGTCGCCGACGTTGGGGATTTCCACTTCCAGGCCGACGTAGCACCAGTGCTCGCCGTAGAAGATCTTCTCCAGTTCCCGCTGGTACAGCTGGGCGTCGGTATAGGCCCAGAAAGGCACGCGGCTGGAGCCGGGTTCGGTCCAGCGAGACAGGGTTTGCGGTGCGTTCATCCGGAAAATATACGCGGAGTTGGCAGCGTGCGCCTGCAGGCGGGCTCGAAAGCCAGGTCCGGCTTAGCCCTGCGCCCCGGCACCTTGGCCAGACTTGCGCCGACTCTTCCAGGCGCCCCAGAGCACGATCAGCCCCGGCACGAGGATCATGGCCCAGATGATCTTGTCCAGGTGCAGCTTGACCCACGGCACGCTGCCGAAGAAATAGCCGGCCGTGACAATGCTGCCGACCCACAGCACGCCGCCGGTCACGTCGTAGAAGGCGAACTTGCTGCGCGTCATTTGCGCCACGCCGGCCACGAAGGGCGCGAAGGTGCGCAGGAACGGCATGAAACGGGCGGCGACGATGGTGATGCCGCCGTATTTCTCGTAGAACGCATGGGCCACGCCGAACGCCTGTTTGTTGAAAAAGCGCGATTGTTCCCACTGGAACACCTTGGGGCCGAAAAAGCGCCCGATCGTGTAATTGCTCTGGTTGCCGAGCACCGCCGCCGCCACCAGCAGCCCCAGCGACAGCGGATAGCTCATCAGGCCCAGGCCGCACATGGCGCCGACCACGAACAGCAGCGAGTCGCCCGGCAGGAACGGCATCACCACCACGCCGGTTTCGACAAAGATGATGAGGAACAGCAGGGCATAGACCCAGGTGCCATAGCCCAGCACGAAGGTTTCCAGGTGTTTGTCGACATGCAGGATGAAGTCGATCAGAAAGGCGATGAGGTCCATTGCGGCGGATTATCCACACGGGGCCCTCGTCAGTTGGGCCAGGGGTACCCGGCTCCCTACAATCGCGGTTCGTGAACGCCCTTATCACCCCTGCCCCGCGCCGCGCCATCCGCGAACTCCCGGAAGAGCTGATCAGCCAGATCGCGGCCGGAGAGGTGGTCGAGCGGCCGGCCTCGGTGGTGCGCGAACTGGTGGACAACGCGCTGGACGCCGGCGCCAGCCAGGTCACCGTGCGCCTCGCGGCCGGCGGCGTGCGCCTGATCTCGGTGGAGGACGACGGCAGCGGCATCGCCCGCGAGGAGCTGGCCCTGGCGCTGCGGCGCCACGCCACCAGCAAGATCGAATCGCTGGCCGACCTGGAAGCTGTGAGTACCATGGGTTTTCGCGGCGAGGCGCTGGCCGCCATCGCCTCGGTGGCCGAGTTGTGCCTGTTGTCGCGCACCGCCGGGCAGGCCAGCGCCTTCCTGCTCGACGCGCGCAGCGGCGAACTGCGGCCCGCCGCCCGCGCCACCGGCACCACGGTGGAGGTCAAGGAACTGTTTTTCAGCACCCCCGCGCGGCGCAAGTTTCTCAAGAGCGATGCGACCGAGCTGGCCCACTGCGTCGAGGCCGTGCGCCGGCATGCGCTGGCGCGGCCGGACGTCGGTTTCGCCATCTGGCACGAGGGCAGGCTGGTCGAGCAATGGCGCCCGGCAAGCCGCGAACAGCGCCTGTCCGACGTGCTGGGCCCCGAGCTGGTCGAACGCAGCGTCACCGTCGAGTACCACACCGGGGCTATCCGCTCCGACGGGCGGCACGCGCTGCGCGTCTGGGGCCTGGCCGGCATTCCGGATGCGGCGCGGTCGCGGGCCGACCAGCAGTTTGCCTATGTCAACGGCCGCTTCGTGCGCGACAAGGTGCTGGCCCACGCCGCCCGCAGCGCCTACGAGGATGTGTTGCACGGCCAGCGGCAGCCGGTGTATGCGCTTTACCTGGACATCGACCCGGCCCGGGTGGACGTCAACGTGCACCCGACCAAGATCGAGGTGCGGTTTCGCGACAGCCGCGAAGTGCACCAGGCGGTGCGGCACGCGGTGGAAAACGCACTGGCCGCGCCGCGGGCCGGCGCAGCGGTAGCGCCGGCAGGCGCCATTCCTGCCGACGCTGCGGCCGGAACATCGGTACAGCCCTTCATGGCCTGGGGCCAACCGGGCATGAACTTCGGCGCGGCGGACGGCCACCGCGTGTCCGATCTGTCGGCCTTGTGGGGTGCGAGCACGCTGGATCGCGTCCCCGCCGATGAGACGGCGCGGCCGCAGGCGATGGCACTGCCCGAGGGCGACTGGCCGCTGGGCCGGGCCATCGCGCAATTGCAGGGCATCTACATCCTCGCCGAGAACCGCGAAGGCCTCGTCATCGTCGACATGCATGCCGCGCACGAGCGGATCGTCTACGAGCGCCTCAAGCGGCAGATGGACAGCAGTCGCGCAATCGGCGGGGCGACGCGAGGCCTGGCCAGCCAGCCGCTGCTGATCCCGGCCACCTTTGCCGCGACACCGCAGGAAATCGCGACGGCCGAGAGCGGCGCCGCCGCGCTGGCGGCGCTGGGCCTGGACATCACGGCGTTTTCGCCGCGCACGCTGGCCGTGCGGGCGGTGCCGACCAGCGTGGCCCAGGGTGACGCGGTGGAACTGGCGCGCAGCGTGCTGGCGGAACTGGCGCAGCACGATGCCAGCACGGTGATCGAGCGCGCGCAAAACGAATTGCTGGGGACCATGGCCTGCCACGGCGCGGTGCGCGCGAACCGCTCGCTGACCATCGACGAGATGAACGCGCTGCTGCGCCAGATGGAGGAAACCGAACGCTCCGACCAGTGCAACCACGGCCGGCCCACCTGGCGCCAGCTCACGGTGCGCGAGCTGGACGCGCTGTTCCTGCGCGGTCGCTAGGCTGGGTGCCATCGACTACCGCGGTTTCGGCAAGAGCACCGCCGGCCTGCCCTCGGAAGACATGGCGTACGAAGACGCGCGCCCTGGAACTGGCTGGCCGCCCGCTACCCGCAGCGCCCACCAGTGGGCTTCACCCAATACCGCCAGGCCCTGGCCGATCTGTTCAGCCTGCGCTGACCGCAAGGGCGTTCTGCTACCCTCGGGCGAATGCCCGCCGTCCCGCACACCGCGCCGCCAGCCGCCCCGTCCGCCATGACGCCCGGCCTCGTCGTGGTGGTGCTGTCGCTGCTGCTGGGCATCCAGCCGATCACCACCGATCTGTACCTGCCCGCGCTGCCCGCGTTGACCGAAGGTTTCGGCGCGCCGGTGTCGCAGGCCCAGCTGACGCTGACCACGCTGTTGCTGGCTTTCGGCGTGTCGCAACTGGCCTGGGGACCCTTGTCGGACCGCTTCGGCCGCCGTCCGGTGCTGCTGCTGGGCCTGGCCGCCTACACCCTGGCCTCGATCGGCTGTGCCCTCGCATCCACGATGCCGCTGTTGATCGTCTGGCGCACCGTGCAAGGCGCGGCCATGGGCGCTGCCGTGATGGGTGCGCGCGCCGTCGTGCGCGACCTGTACACGCCCGAGACCGGCGCGCGCGTCATGTCCAAGGGCATGAGCGGCCTGGGCGTCATCGCCTGCCTGTCCGCGCCGCTGGGCGGACTGCTGTCGGACGCGCTGGGCTGGCGTTATGCATTGTTGGCCCTGGTGGTGTTCGGCGCTGCCTCGCTGGCGCTGGTGGCCCTGCGCTTCGAGGAAACGGTGCCGCGCCGCAATCCGCTGGCGCTGCGCCCGCGCACGCTGCTGGTCACCTGGCTCGCCATCCTGCGCCATCCCACCTTCCTCACCTGGTCGGCGCTGTCCACCGCGTCCTATGCCGGGCTGTTCACGTTCCTGGCATCGTCGTCCTTCGTGTTCATCAAGGTGCTCGGCCTCTCGCGCACGCAGTACGGGCTGGTGATGCTCTCGGCGTCCTTCGTCTACCTGCTGGGCACTTTCCTGTGCCGCCGGCTGCTGCCACGCTTCGGCCTGCGGCATTCGGTGGCCATCGCGGGTGTCCTCACGCTGGGCGGCGGCACCTTGCTGGGCCTGCTGGCCCTGGCCGGACTGCGCAGCGGCTGGGCCATCATGCTGCCCTACTACCTGTTCATGCTGGCGCACGGCGTGCACCAGCCTTGCGCCCAGAGCGCCGCCGTGGGACCGTTCCCGCAAGCCGCGGGCGCGGCGTCCGCCCTCAACGGCTTCCTGAACATGATCGCGGCCTTCATCGTGGGCGGCTGGATCGGCACCCGGCTGGACGGCACCGTGTTCGCGCTGACCAACGGGGTCTGGTTCTGGAGCCTGTGCATCGCGGGCCTGGCCTGGAGCCTGGTGCAGAAATATGGCGAGCCGCGCCGCACCTGACGCCACGCGCGCGATCGCTCTTGCCGGGCCCACCGCGTCCGGCAAGAGCGCCGCCGCGTTCGCGATCGCGCAGCAGCACGATGTCGAGATCGTCAGCGTCGACTCGGCACTGGTCTATCGCGGCATGGACATCGGAACGGCCAAGCCCTCGGCCGCGGAACGCGCGGCGGTGCCGCATCACCTGATCGACATCCGCGATCCATTGCAGGCGTACAGCGCCGCCGAATTCGCGGCCGACGCCCAGCGGCTGGTGCGCGAGATCAATGCCCGGGGCAAGCTCGCCCTGCTGGTGGGCGGCACCATGCTGTACTTCAAGGTCTGGTTCGACGGGCTGGACCCCATGCCCAAGGCCGACCCGGCGGTGCGCGCCGAGCTGGAAGCGCAGGCGGCGCAGGAGGGTTGGCCGGCGCTGCACGCCGAACTCGCGCGGGTCGATCCCGTCGCAGCGGCCCGGCTGGCACCCGGCGACGCGCAGCGCATCCAGCGCGCCCTGGAGGTGTTTCGCGTGTCGGGACAACCCTGGTCGAGCTTCCATGCAAGGAAGGCGGGCGCCGATTCCCCCGCGTGGAATACCACGCCGCTGTTCTCGCTGGAGCCCGTCGAGCGCAGCTGGCTGCACGAACGCATCGCGCGACGCTTCGACGCCATGCTGGCCTCCGGTTTCCTGGACGAGGTGAAAGCCCTGCGCGCGCGGGGCGACCTGAACGCCGACTTGCCCAGCATGCGCTGCGTCGGCTATCGGCAGGCCTGGCAATTGCTGGATGACGCCGCCCCCGGATCGCCTTTTCCGGTGGAGCAGTTGCGTGACCAGGGCATCTTCGCCACGCGCCAGCTGGCCAAGCGCCAACGGACCTGGCTGCGCGCCATGCCCCGGCGCCGCGTGATTGAATGCGACGCGCCCGGTGCGCTGGCGCAACTGCTGCGGGAAGCGGGACGTTTCGCATGAGCCTGATGGTCCGCAATCTGGCCAAGCGTTATGGCGACATGACGGTGTTTTCCAACGTCTCGCTCGAGGTCGCGGAAGGCGAGTTCGTCGCCATCGTGGGCGAGTCGGGCGTGGGCAAATCCACCTTGCTCAACTGCATGGCCGGCCTCGACACCTGGGACGAGGGCTCGGTGATCCTGGGCGGGCAGGACCTGTCCTTGCTGGACGACGACCAGCGTGCCCTGATGCGCCGGCGCCAGGTCGGCTTCGTGTTCCAGGCCTTCCACGTGCTGCCGCACCTGGACGTGGCGCAGAACGTGGCGTTGCCGCTGATGCTGCTGGGCGAGCCCGACGACGGGCGCGTCGAGCAGATGCTGCAGGCAGTGGGGCTGCAGGGCCTGGGTGCGCGCCTGCCGCAGCAGTTGTCGGGAGGCCAGTTGCAGCGGGTGGCGATCGCCCGTGCGCTGATTCACCGTCCCATCCTGCTGCTGGCGGACGAACCGACCGGCAACCTCGACCCGGGCACCGCCGCCAAGGTGATGGACGTGCTGATCTCGCGGACCCGCGAACGCGGCGCCTCGCTGGTGCTGGTGACCCATTCCGAGGCCGCGGCCGCGCGGGCCGACCGGGTGCTGCTGCTCACCAGCGAAGGCATGACCGAGCGACTGCGCGCCCATTGAGAGCGGCGCGGGAACGCTGTCAGGGGTTGGGGCCGAAGGCCTTGCGCAGCACCGCCAGTCCCGCTTCGAGGTCCTCGATGGGAAGCTGTCCCGGCGCCGAAGCACTATCGCCCACTGCGAACGTCAATGCGGAACCGAAGGCCCAGCCGCACAGCCGGCTGATGGCTCCCGGCCCGCCCATAGCCATGCCGATCAACGGAATGTCGAGAGAGCGACTCGATTGCAGTGTGGCTGTCAACAGCGTGAGCACATCGTCCATGGTGCGCGGCATCACCGCCACCTTGGCGACGTCCGCACCCAGCGATTGCGCCTGGGCGTAACGCTGGTTGAGAAACTCCAGCGCGGGGGTCTGCTGGAAATCGTGGAACGACAGGACCAGCTGCACTCCGCTGGCTCGCGAGAACTCGCGCACCTGGCGCACCTGCGCGGCGTCGTTGCCCATCTCGAAATCGACGAGGTCGACCTGGCCGGTCTCGCATACCGCGCGATAAAGGTCGACCACCTGTTCTTCCGACAGCGCAATCTTCTCTCCGCCTTCGCGGCTGGACCGGCGCGTGAAGAGCAGCGGCATGCCGCCAGCCACTTCTTCGATGCGGGCCGCGAGTTCGACGACCGCGGCGGTGTCGGCGATGCCCTGGAAATAGTCCACCCGCCACTCCAGCAGGTCGGGCTTCTTGGCCGCCACCCTGGCCGCCTCGGCCAGCAGCTGCTCGCGCGTGCGGCCCACCAGCGGCGCGCAGATCACCGGAAAGCGGCCGCTCCCCAGCGGCTTGCCGTTCAGGTGGATGGCTTTGGGTTGCACGGCTTCAGTCCGGGAATCAGGCGGCCGGCGGCGGCGCGATCAGCTGCGCGAAGCGCGCCAGGTCCACATTGCCGCCGCTCAGGATCACCCCGACGCGCTTGCCCTGAAGCGGCAGGCCGGCATGGCAGGCCGCTGCAAAGCCGAGGCAGCCGGTGGGCTCGACCACCATCTTCATGCGTTCGGCGAAAAACTTCATGGCTTCCACCAGCTGTGGGTCACTGGCCGTGAGGATGTCGTCCACGTCGCGGCGGATCACCTCGAAGGTGTAGCGCCCCAGGTGCTGGGTCTGCGCGCCGTCGGCGATCGTGTTCGGCGTCGCGATGTGGACGATCTCGCCCTTGCGCAGCGATTGCTGGCCGTCGTTGCCGGCCTCGGGCTCGACGCCGTAGAGCTTGCATTGCGGCGCCAGCGCCCGCACGGCCAGCGCACTGCCGCTGAGCAGCCCGCCACCGCCGCACGGCACCAGCAGCACATCGAGCGCTCCGACCTCCTGCAGCAGTTCGAGGGCGGCTGTGCCCTGCCCGGCCATGACGTCCGGATGGTCGTACGGCGGGATCAGCGTCAGCCCGCGCTCGGCGGCCAGCTGGGCCCCCAGCGCTTCCCGGTCCTGGGTGTACCGGTCGAACAGGATCACCTCGCCGCCATAGCCGCGGGTGGCTTCGATCTTGGCCTGGGGCGCGTCCAGCGGCATCAGGATGGTGGCCGGGATGCCCAGGATGCGGGCCGACAGCGCGACGGCCTGGGCATGGTTGCCCGAGGAGAAGGTGAGCACGCCGGCCTTGCGCTGCTCCGCGTTGAATTTCGATATCGCGTTGAAGGCGCCGCGAAACTTGAAAGCGCCCATGCGCTGGAAGTTCTCGCATTTGAAGAACAGCTCGGCCTGGAGCCGGCGGTCGGCCGTGGCCGAGCGCAGAACCGGCGTGCGATGGGCCTGGCCCTGCAGCCGCTGCGCGGCCGCGAGGACATCGTCATAGGTGGGTAGCTGGAGCATGGCCCCAAGCTTAGCGCAGACCGGCACAGCCGTTGGCCTGAGGTCGGCACAATCAGGGCATGCTCGCCCTGCTTCTCACCTTTTCCTGGCAGGAGCTGCGCCAGCATCCCTGGCGCAACGCCGCCGCGATCCTGGCGGTGACCCTGGGCGTGGCGCTGGCCTTTTCGGTGCACCTGATCAACGCTTCGGCCCTGAGCGAATTCTCCAGCGCCGTGCGCTCGGCCGGCGGCCAGCCCGACCTGGAACTGCGCGCCGTCCAGGGCAGCCTGGACGAGCGGCTGTATGCCCAGGTGGCAACCCACGAACAGGTCGCCGTCGCCAGCCCGGTGCTGGAAATCAGCACGATGGCGCTGGCGCCCGGCGGCAGGCGCAGGCCGGTGCGGATCGTCGGCGTGGATGCGCTGTTGGTGGCCTCGGTGGCGCCGGCGCTGATGCCGGTGCCCGCCGGTGCGGTCGACCGGCTCGCTGTGTTCGCGCCCGAGACGGTTTTTCTCAATCCGGCGGCCCGGCAGCTGCTGGGGGTGCAGCCCGCGGCAGCAGGGTCGCGCCTGCAGCTCCAAAGCGGGCTGAGTATGCGGGAGGCCCGCGTGGCGGGGACGGTGAGCGCGGGCGGCGGCCCACTCGCGGTCATGGACATAGCGGCGGCCCAGGACTTCTTCGGCCGCCAGGGCCAGCTCTCGCGCATCGACGTGAAGCTGCGGCCGGGCGTGGATCGCGTCGCCTTCCTGCGTTCGCTCAAGCTGCCGGCGGGCGTGGTGGACGTCGAGCCGCTGGACGACGCGCAGCGCGTGAACAACCTCTCGCGCGCTTACCGCGTCAACCTGGCGGTGCTGGCGCTGGTGGCCCTGTTCACCGGCACTTTCCTGGTGTATTCGGTGCTCTCGCTCAGCGTTGCGCGCCGGGCGCAGCAGTTTGCCCTGCTGGGGGTGCTCGGGCTCACCGCGGGGCAGCGGCGCCGCCTGGTGCTGATCGAGTCGCTGCTGCTGGGCCTGGGCGGCAGCGCGCTGGGCATCGCCCTGGGCGCGGCACTGGCGGCGCTGGGATTGCGGATGCTGGGTGGCGACCTGGGCGGCGGCTACTTCTCCGGTGTGGCACCGCAATTGCAGTGGAGCGGGCTGGCCGCCGTGGTCTACGCCGCGCTGGGCACGGTCGCCGCAGCAGCCGGCGGCTGGCTGCCGGCGCGCGCGGCCCAGCAATTGCCGCTGGCACAGACGCTCAAGGGGCTGGGCACGGGTGCGCCTCACACGCGCCGGCGCGCCATTGGCCTGCTGTTGATGGCGGCCGGCGTCGCGCTGGCGCTGGTCCCGCCGGTCATGGGCCTTCCCCTGGGCGCCTACATCTCGGTCGGGCTGTTGCTGGTGGGCGGGATCACGGCCTTGCCCTGGGCCGTCGCGCTGGTCTACGACCGGCTGGCCCCGGCGCTGCGCGGCCGCCTGTTGCCGCTGCTCGCGGTGGAGCGCGCGCGCCGGGTGCGCGAGAGCGCGGCCGTCGCCGTGAGCGGCGTGGTGGCATCGCTCAGCCTGGCGGTGGCGCTCACCGTGATGGTGGCGAGTTTCCGCGACTCGGTCGCGCACTGGCTGGACGTGGTGCTGCCGGCCGACCTCTATGTGCGCACCGCCATCTCGTCCGCGGCGGCCGAGACCGCATGGTTCTCACCGGAGTTCACGCAGGCGGTGGCCCGGCTGGACGGCGTGCGCCGTGTCAGCGCGATGCGCACCCGGGCGCTGTTGCTCGACCCGGGCCTGCCCGCGGTGGCGTTGATGGCCCGCGAGATCGGAGACCCCGCGCGCACGCTGCCGCTGGTGGGAGATGCTCGGCGCTCCCCGGCCGGCCAGATCCCCATCTATGTGAGCGAGGCCATGGTCGATCTGTACGGCGCGCGGCCGGGGACGGTGTTCCCGCCCCTGGCCAAGGCGTTCGCACCGGCCGGCTCGGCCGCACCGGTCTTTTTCGTCGCCGGCGTGTGGCGCGACTATGTGCGCCAGAGCGGCGCGATCGCGATGGACAGCGGCGACTTCCAGCGCCTGACGGGCGACCGGCGCGCCAACGACCTGCAGATCTGGCTCGCGTCCGGTGCCGACGCGGCGCAGCTGCAGCAAGCCATCCGGGCGCTGGCCCAGCGCGAAGCCGGCAGCGCCGGCGGGATCGATTTCGCATCGGCGCGGGAACTGCGCGCGCTGTCGCTGCGCATCTTCGACCGCAGCTTCGCCGTCACCTACTGGCTGCAGGCCGTGGCGATCGGGATCGGCCTGTTCGGCGTGGCCGCCAGCTTCAGCGCGCAGGTGCTGGCGCGGCGCAAGGAGTTCGGCCTGCTGGCCCACCTGGGCCTGACGCGCAGGCAGATCCTGGCCGTGGTCGCCGGCGAAGGCGCGGCCTGGACCGTGATCGGATCGGTCGCCGGGCTGGCGCTGGGCCTGGCGGTGTCGGTGGTGCTGGTGGATGTGGTCAACCCGCAGAGCTTTCACTGGACCATGGACCTGCTGCTGCCCTGGGGCCGCCTGCTGGCGCTGTGCGCCGCCGTGGTGGCCGCGGGCACCGTCACGGCGTGGCTGGCGGGGCGCGCCGCCGCCGGCCGCGATGCCGTGCTGGCAGTGAAGGAGGATTGGTGATGCGGCGGCGATCGGTGCTGCTGGCGGCGCCCGGCTTGGCGCTCGGCGTCCCGGCCCGGTCGCTGCCTGCGGCCCAGCTGCAATTTCCGCGCGACCACGGCGCCCATCCGGCCTTGCGCACCGAGTGGTGGTACATCACCGGTCAGGCCCGCGCCGGCGAGCGCGAATTCGGCTTTCATGTGACCTTCTTTCGCACCCGGGTCGACGCCACGCAAGGCATGACCTCGCGTTTCGCGGCGAAGCAGCTGCTGTTCGCGCATGCCGCAGTGACCGATGTGCAAGGCCGCAAGCTCTGGCACGACCAGCGCATCGCCCGCGAGGGCTTCGACGTCGCGTTCGCGGCGCAGAGCGATACCCGCGTGCGCCTGCGCGACTGGTCGCTCGAACGCCTGCCCGACGCCTACGATGCGCGCGTGACATCCGCCGACTTCGCGCTGGAATTGCGCTGCGCTCCCACCCAGCCCCTGCTGCTGCAGGGCGCGCAAGGACTGTCGCGCAAGGGCCCGCAACCGGAGCAGGCCAGCTATTACTACAGCCAGCCGCAGCTCGCGGTGTCGGGCGCCATCACGCTGCGCGGCCGGCGCTTCGAGGTGGCCGGCAAGGCCTGGCTCGATCACGAGTGGAGCGACGAATACCTGGCCCCCGAGGCCGTGGGCTGGGACTGGATCGGCATGAACCTGGACGACGGCAGCGCCCTCACCGCCTTCCGCTTGCGCCGGCAGGACGGCTCGGCCCTGTGGGACGGCGGCTCGTTCCGCTCGGCCAAGGGCGCTGTCCTGCATACGTTCAGCCCGGGCGAGGTGGAATTCAGCCCACAGAGGCGCTGGACCAGCCCGCTCTCGCAGGCCGTTTACCCGGTGGAATGGCGGGTCCGCACGCCGGCCGGCACCTACGCGGTGAAGGCCGTGATCGACAACCAGGAACTGGACAGCCGCTCCTCCACCGGCGCGATCTACTGGGAAGGCCTGTCGGATCTGTTGGACAGCAACGGCAGGCGCGTGGGCCGCGGCTACCTGGAGATGACGGGCTATGCGCAGCGGCTGCGGCTTTAGGCCACAGCGCTGCCCGGCTGTTTAAGCCCCGATTAAGATCGCCGCCCGATAATTTCTGCCGAAGGGAAGACCCGATGCGACTGCTGCTGGTCGAAGACGACCTGATGATCGGCGAGGCCGTTCTCGACGCTTTGCGCTCCGAACACTACGCGGTGGACTGGGTGCGCGACGGCGTGATGGCCGACACGGCCCTGCGCACGGAATCCTATGACCTGGTGTTGCTCGACCTGGGCCTGCCCAAACGGGACGGCCTGGACGTGCTGCGCTCGCTGCGGGAGCGCCACCAGACGATGCCGGTGCTGGTTGCCACCGCGCGCGATGCCATCGGCGACCGCATCGCGGGCCTCGATGCCGGTGCCGACGACTATGTGGTCAAACCCTATGACACCGACGAACTGCTGGCCCGCATCCGGGCCCTGATCCGGCGCAGCGCCGGCCGCGCCGAGCCGGTGTTCAGCCACAAGGGGGTCGCGCTCAATCCCGCCACCCGCGAAGCCAGCGTGAACGGCGAGCCGGTGTCGCTGTCGGCGCGCGAGTGGGCCGTGCTCGAGCCGCTGCTGGCCCGGCCCGGCGTCGTTCTTTCACGTACCCAACTCGAGGAAAAGCTGTACGGCTGGAAGGACGACATCAGCAGCAACGCCGTCGAGGTGTATGTGCACGGGTTGCGCAAGAAGCTCGGCAGCGAGCTGATCCAGACCGTGCGCGGCCTGGGCTATGTGGTGCCGCGGCAATGAACCCGCAACCCTCCAGCCCCCGTGCGCATTCGCTGCGCCGCCGCCTGCTGTGGCTGGTGCTCGCGGCCATCGCGCTGGCGTCGATGCTGCAGGCGAGCTCGACCTACCGCACGGCCCTGCAGCAGGCGGACGTGATGTTCGACGAGCATCTGCAGGAGGTGGCCCGTTCGGTGCGCGGGGGCATGCCTTTGACGGCGCCCGCCGGCATCGGCGACGGGCGATCCTTCGACTTCCTGGTGCAGATCTGGGGACCCGACGGAACGCAGATCTTCAGCTCAAACGGTCCGACCCTGCCGGCCCAGGCGCTGCTGGGCTTTTCCGACATCTCCGTCGGGGGCGTGCGCTACCGCGTCTATTCGCTGCAGACACCGCAGCAGACCGTGCAGATCGCGCAGGACCTGGATGCGCGCCAGGCCCGCGCGCGCGCCCTCGCCTTGCAAGCCGTGCTGCCGGTGGCGCTGCTGGCCCCGCTGTTGATGATGGCTGTGGGCTGGCTGATCAACCGGTCGCTGGCGCCGGTGGAGCGCATGCGCCGACAAGTGGCGCGGCGGGCCGCCGATGACCTGTCGCCCCTGCCCGATGCCGGGCTGCCCGAGGAAGTGCTGCCGCTGGTGCATGAGCTCAATGGGCTGTTCGACCGCGTGCGGCTGGCCTTCAGCGCCCAGCAGCAATTCGTGGCCGACGCGGCGCATGAACTGCGTTCGCCGCTCACGGCCCTGAAGCTGCAGGCGCAGGCGCTGCGCCGGTCGGTCGACGAGGGCAGTCGCGAGGCGGCGATTGCCCGGCTGAACGACGGGATCGAGCGGACCATCGCTCTGGTGGGCCAGTTGCTGGTGCTGGCGCGCGAGGAAGGCGATCAGGGCGCCGCGGCGCAAAGGCAGCGGGTGGATCTGCAGGACCTCGCACGGCTGGCGGTGGGCGATGTCCTGCCGCAGGCGCAGGCCAGGGGCATCGACCTGGGCCTGGCCCCATCCGGGACGGCCTGGGTCCAGGGACAGCCGGAAGCGCTGCAGATCCTGCTGCGCAATCTGCTCGACAACGCGCTGAAGTATTCGCCGGACGGCGGCCGCGTGGACATCTCGCTGGCCATGCACGAGGACGCGCCCTGCATCGTCGTCGAGGACAGCGGCCCGGGCATCCCCGAGGCCGAACGCGAGCGCGTGTTCGACCGTTTCTACCGCGTGGCAGGCACCACCACGCCCGGCAGCGGGCTGGGACTGGCCATCGTGAATGCCATCGCGGCGCACCATGGAGCGAGCGTGCGGCTGGAGCGCTCGCAAAGCCTGGGTGGCCTGAAAGTCGAGGTTCGCTTCCCGTCCGCCGCAGCCGGGGCGAACCGCGCCGCAGCCTGAGCGTTTAAGACCTGCCTAAGGCCGCGCCTGCACATTAAGGCTTGTTCAATCCACTGCAAAGGAGCCACCCATGACACAAGCCACCCTGAGATCCACGCCGCTGGTGCTGGCGCTGCTGGCTGCGGGCGCAATCGGCGGGGCTGGGGTCGAGGCATTGGAGGTCCGCGCGCATGCCGCGCCGGTCCCCATGACCGCCCCGGCTGCAGCCGGAGCCCCCGCCGCTTCAACCGCCACGATGCCCGACTTTCCGCACATCACCGAGCTATACGGTCCCGCCGTCGTCAACATCAGCGTCACCGGCACCGAAAAGACCGCGATGCAGATCGGCCCCGAGGCGTTCAACGGCGACCCGTTCGAATTCTTCCGACACTTCCAGCAAAACCAGGGCCGCATGGTGCCGCACGAGGTGCCTATGCACGGCATGGGCTCGGGCTTCATCGTCAGCCCCGACGGCATCATCATGACCAACGCGCACGTGGTGAAGGACGCCACGGAAGTGACCGTCAAGCTGACCGACCGGCGCGAGTTCCGCGCGAAGGTGCTGGGGGCGGACCCCAAGACCGACATCGCCGTGCTGAAGATCAACGCCAAAGACCTGCCGGTGGTCAAGCTGGGCAAGGCCAGCGACCTGCGCACCGGCGAGTGGGTGCTGGCCATCGGCTCGCCGTTCGGCTTCGAGAACACCGTGACGGCAGGCGTTGTGAGCGCCAAGGGCCGCTCGCTTCCCGACGACAGCGCGGTGCCCTTCATCCAGACCGACGTGGCCGTGAATCCCGGCAACTCGGGCGGGCCGCTGTTCAATTCGCGCGGCGAAGTGGTCGGCATCAACTCGCAGATCTACAGCCGTTCCGGCGGCTACCAGGGCGTGTCCTTCGCCATTCCGATCGACATCGCCAGCCGTGTCAAGGACCAGATCCTCGCCACCGGCAAGGTCGAGCACGCGCGCCTGGGCGTTGTGGTGCAGGAGGTGAACCAGACGCTGGCCGATTCCTTCAAGCTGGACCGGCCCGACGGCGCGCTGGTGGCCAGCGTGGAAAAGGCCAGCCCGGCGGCCAAGGCTGGGTTGCAGCCGGGCGACGTGATCCTCAAGGCCAACGGCCAGAATATCGTGGCGTCGGGTGACCTGCCGGCCGTCATCGCCCAGTCCAAGCCGGGCGATCGCATCCCGTTGGAAATCTGGCGCCAGGGCGGCAACGTGGAGCTGACGGCCCAGCTGGCGAACGCCAACGAAAAGGTGGCCAAGGCCGACAGCGGCTCGGACAAGGCCTCGCAAGGCGGCAAGCTGGGACTGGCCTTGCGCCCGCTGGAACCGGACGAGGCGCGTCAAGCTGGCCTCAGCGGCGGGCTGGTGGTCCAGGACGTGAGCGGCCCGGCTGAGCGCGCCGGCGTCCAGCCCGGCGACGTGGTGCTGGCGGTGAACGGCACGCCGGCCAGGAGCATCGAGCAGGTGCGTTCGCTGGTCGCCAAGGCCCACAAGTCGGTGGCCTTGCTGGTTCAGCGCGGCGACAACAAGATCTTCGTGCCGGTGCGCATCGGCTGAAGTTCGCGGCTCACCACCCCAGGCCGGCGCGATGCGCCGGCTTTTTTTCGGGCGGGCTGCTGAACCTGGAAGCGGCTCGCGCTCAGTGCGCGCCGACCGCCGCGTCCGGCCCCCCGGCCGGGCTCGGCTGCGGATGGCTCAGCCACACCAGCGGGATCAGGAGCAGGAAGATCAGCGCCGAGATGTAGAAGATGTCGTTGGCGGCCAGCATGAACGCCTGCTGGTCCACCATGCGGTTCACCAGCGCCAGCGACTGCTCGGGCGAAAGCCCGGACGCGGCGAGGCCCGACAGGGTGGCCTGCGCCGCCGGGTTGCCCGGGTTCACCGCGTCGGCGAGCTGAGCGTGATGCAGCGCCGCGCGGCTCTCCCACAGGGTGGTGGAGATCGACGTGCCGAAAGCGCCTGCGGTGATCCGCGCAAAGTTGGTGAGCCCCGACGCCGCCGGAATGCGGTCGGGCGGCAGGCCCGAGAGCGTGATCGTGATCAGCGGGATGAAGAAGAACGCCATCGCCAGGCCCTGCAGGATGGTGGGGATCATGATGGTGGTGAAATCCGCCTGGGTGTTGAACAGCGACCGCATCCACAGCACCACGAAGAACATGACAAAGGCGAAAGTGGCGTAGCGGCGCGGGTCGATCCGGTTGACGGTCCTGCCCACGATCGGAGAGAACACCATCGCCAGCAGGCCCACCGGCGCCAGGATCATGCCCGCGTCGGTCGCGGTGTAGCCCATGTACTGCTGCAGCCACAGCGGTAGCAGGACCACGTTGCCGAAGAACAGGCCGTACGCAATGGCGGTGGTCAGGGTGCCGGTCCAGAAATTGCGGCGCGCGAACAGGCGCAGATCCACCACCGGATGCTCGTCGGTCAGCTCCCAGGCCAGGAAAAAGGCGAACCCCACCAGCGCCACGACGGCCAGCCCCACCACCAGGCTCGAGTGGAACCAGTCATGCTCCTTGCCGATGTCCAGCATGATCTGCAGCGCGCCGATCCAGATCACCAGCAGCGCCAGGCCGACCGAGTCGATCGGCAGCTTGCGCGTTGCGCTCTCGCGCTTGTGATAGATGCCCCACGAGGCCAGCGCGGCGATGATGCCGACCGGAATGTTGATGTAGAAGATCCACGGCCAGTTCATGTTGTCGGTGATCCAGCCGCCCAGCAGCGGCCCTGTCACCGGGGCGATGAGCGTGGTCATGGCCCACATCGCCATCGCCAGCCCGGCCAGCGCCTTGGGATAGCTGGACAGCAACAGCGATTGCGACAGCGGAATCATCGGCCCCGCGACGAAACCCTGCAGCGCGCGCAGCGCGATCAGCGTGGCCATGTTGGGCGCGAGGCCGCACAACCAGGACGCGATCACGAACAGGGTCACGCTGAGGACGAACAGGCGCACCTGGCCGAAGCGCTGCGCCAGCCAGCCCGTCAGGGGCACGGCGATGGCGTTGGCCACCGCGAAGCTGGTGATGACCCAGGTGCCCTGGTTGGGGCTGACGCCCAGGTCGCCGGCAATGGCCGGCAGCGACACGTTCGCGATCGAGGTGTCGAGCACGTTCATGAACGTGGCCGCCGACAGCGCGATGGTGCCCCAGACCCGGGCGGAACCTTCCAGCGGCTGGAGCGGCAAGGCCGAGGGACCGGCCATCTCAGTGGGTGGACGAGGCTGCCATGCGGGCGGCAGGCGGCTGAGTCGGGACCGGGACCGGGACCGGGACCGGCGCCTGCGCCAGGCGAGCGCGGCCGCTATTGGCCGCGATCACGCGCCGCACTTCAGCATCGGCACCGTTGTCCAGGGAGCTGTACACCTGCGTCCGGGACACCGCCGCGGCGCGCGGCGCGTCGGCGAGGGTCTTGCCGTTCAGGTTGCTCACATCCACTTCAGCGTCCATGGACAGGCCGACGCGCAAGGGATTGGTCGCGATCTGTTTGGGGTCCAGCGTCACCCGCACGGGCACGCGCTGCACCACCTTGATCCAGTTGCCGGTCGCGTTCTGCGCGGGCAGCAAGGCGAAGGCCGAGCCCGTGCCCGCGCCCAGGCCGGCCACGGTCCCCTTGTATTCCACCTTACTGCCGTACAGGTCGGCGGTGAGCTTCACCGGCTGGCCCAGGCGAATCTGGCGCAGCTGGCTCTCCTTGAAGTTGGCATCGACCCAGACCTGGTTGAGCGGGATGATCGACATCAGCGGCGCGCCGGCCGCCACCCGCTGGCCCAACTGCACCGTGCGCTTGGCCACGTAGCCGTCGACCGGCGCGGGCAAGGCCACGCGCTGGCTGGCCAGCCAGGCTTCCCGCACCTTCGCGGCAGCGGCCTGGACGCTGGGATGCTGCTCGACGCTGGTGCCCTCGGTCATAGTCTCGTTGCTGGCGAGCTGCTCGCGCGCCGCCGTCACGCCGGCCTGGGCCGCAGCGAGTGCGCTCCTGGCGTTGTCCAGCTGCGTCTGCGCATGGTTCAGTTCTTCCTTCGAAACCGCACCGTTGCCCACCAGCGCCTGGCGCCGGTTCAGGTCGTCGGTGGCGCGGGCGATTTCCGACTGCGCCTTGGCCACGTCGGCCTGGCGCAGGTTGATCTGCGCCGCCAGCGATCCGTTGTTGGCATAAAGGGTGCGCACCTGCCGCACGGTCTGCGCCAGGTTGGCTTCGGCCTGCTCCAGCGATACCTTGGCGTCAGCCGGATCGAGCTGCACCAGCGGCTGGCCGGCCTTGACGAAGTCGGTGTCGTCGGCGTAGATGGCCAGCACCGTGCCGCCGATCTGCGGCGTGATCTGGATGACGTTGCCCTGCACGTAGGCGTTGTCGGTCGACTCGTAGTGGCTGGCGACCAGCCATTCGTAGGCACCCCACCCCAGGCCGACGACGGCCACAACGGTGGCCAGCGCCGTGAGGGCCTTCTTGCGGCGGCGATTGCCGGCGAGCGGCACGGCTGGGTTCTGCGGTTCGTTGCTCATGGGAGTCTTCCGGGAAATTATTGGGAAGCCAGGCGCGGTGCGCCGGCATTGGAGGGCGAGTCGCCGCCCGATTGCGCGACCGCGTCGGCGCGATAGCCGCCGCCGAAGGCGCGGACCAGGCCCACCTGCGTGTCCAGCGCGCGGGCCGCCAGGTCGACCGCGAGGCGGCGCTGGTTGAGCACCGCGGTTTCGGCGGCAAGCACGTTCAGGTAAGTGCCCAGGCCGGCCTGGTAGCGCTGCACGGCAATCTGGTAGGCGGCTTCGGCCGAGGCCTGCGCGGCGCGCTGCTCGGCCTGCTGGCGCCCGATCGACTGCGCGGAAGCGATCTGGTCGGCGGCATCGTGAATGGCGTCCAGGACGGTGGCGTTGTAGCTTTCCACCGCAGCATCCAGGTCGGCGGTCTTGCCGCGCAGGCTGGCACGCAGGCGGCCGGCGTCGAAGATCGGCAGGCGGATCGCCGGCCCCGCGCCCCATTGCGCACTGCCGGCCTCGAGCAGCTGGCTCAGGCCCAGGCTGGACAGGCCGGCGAAGGCCATCAGGTTGATGTTGGGGTAGAACTGGGCCTTGGCGTTTTTCACGTCGTAGCCCGCGGCCTCGACACGCCAGCGTGCCGCCACCACGTCGGCCCGCTGGCCCAGCAGGTCGGCCGGCAACTGCACCGGTGTCGCCATCGCCTTGAGTGCCACCAGCGAAGGCTGCGCCTGAACCACGGCACGGTTGCCCTGCCCGGTCAACGCCGCCAGCGCATGCTGCGCCAGCTCGGCCTGCTCCCGCACTGCTTCGATCTGCTGCCTGGCCTCGGGCAAGGCGCCTTCGCTCTGGCGCAGTTCCAGCTGCGTATCCAGGCCGGCACGGACGCGGTCCTGCACCAGGCGCAGCGACTGCTCGCGCTGCGCCAATGTCCGCTGCGCGACGGTGAGCTGGTCGTTGGCCCGTGCCAGTTGAAGATAGGCCCGCGCGACATTGCTGGCCAACAGGACGCGGGCGGCCTGCGCGTCGGCCTGCGCGGCGCGGGTCGAGCCGAGCGCGGCATCGAGCGCCGCCTGGTTCTTGCCGAAGAAGTCCAGCTCCCAGCTGCCGGACAGTTGCAGCGTGCCGCTGTTCATGATGGATCCCGCGAGGGGCGGCGGATACAGACCATTTTCGGTGTAGCGCTGGCGTGTGATGTCGAGCGATCCGTTCACCTGCGGCAGGAAGGCCGCGTTCGCCACTTCCATGACGGCCTGTGCGCGGGCCATGCGTATTTGCACGAGCTTCAGCGTGGGATTACCGGCGAGCGCTTGCGCAATCAGGCGGTTGAGCTGTTCGTCGCCGAACTCGCGCCACCATTGCGTGGCCGGCGCGAACGCTTCCGCGCTTCCCTGGGTCAGCCCCAGCGACTGGGCGTCATGCAGGGCGGATTGCGGTTCTATGCCCGACAGGTTGGCGCAGCCGGCCAGGGCCAGTGCTGCTGCCAGGGCCGCAAGGCGCGGCCGCGTGATCGGATTCGTCATTGTTGTTGTCCTTCGCGTTCGGCCTGGATCGCTTTCGCGTTGTCCAGGATGCGGCCCAGCAGCGACTTGAGCAGCTGCCATTCTTCGACGGTGAATCCGCGCATGTGCGCGTTCTGCACGCCGCACAGGATCGCCGGAATGTCTTTGGCGGCGGCCCGGCCCTGCTCGGTGAGTTCGAGATTGACCACGCGCCGGTCTTCGCTGGAACGCACCCGGCGCACCAGCGCCTTGGTCTCGAGCCGGTCCAGCAGCCGGGTCATGCCGCCGGCATCGAGCTGGCACTCACGCGCCAGCTCGGCTACCGTCGAAGCCGATCCGGTGGAGAGCTTCAGCAGGGGAACCCATTGGGCGTTGGTGAGGCCGCTGGGCTCGAGTTCGTGCTCCACCGCCAGCGAGAACGTATGCAGGATGCGGCGCATGAGATAGCCGACGCTGTCCTCCGGCTGGTAGCTGCCCGGCCGGTAGAAGATCGGCGCGGGCACGTGCGGCTTGGCGCGGGGGGTCTTGGCGGGCGTTGGCATAGAGATGGGATAATAATTGCCTAGACAAATATTGTCAAGGCTTCCTTTGCATGGGCAATCGTTGAGTACACTGCGCCCCATGGCTTCCCTCTCCACCCCGGCCGCCAAGGCTTCGCCGCGTTCGCTGTCGGGTCTTTTGCCCTTCATCGCCCCCTACCGCGGCCGCATCGCGCTGGCCGGCCTGTTCCTGGTGCTGGCCGCCGCCGCGACCCTGGTGTTCCCGGTCGCGCTGCGCGGCCTGATCGATGGCGGCCTGTCCGCCGCCGACAAGGGCAACCAGCTGGTCGCGCTGCGCTCGCATTTCCTGGAACTGTTCGCCGTCGCGGTGGCGCTGGGCCTGTTCTCCGCGGCTCGCTTCTACACCGTGAGCTGGCTCGGCGAGCGCGTCACCGCCGACCTGCGCAACGCCGTCTACGCCCACGTGCTGAAGCAAAGCCCGGAGTTCTTCGAAACCACCCAGACCGGCGAAGTGCTGTCGCGCCTGACCACCGACACCACGCTGGTGCAGACGGTGGTGGGTTCGTCGTTGAGCATGGGCCTGCGTAATGCGGTAATGGGCATCGGCGCGCTGGCGATGCTGGTATGGACCAACCCCTATCTGATGACGCAGGTGCTGCTGATCATCGTGCTGGTGGTGCTGCCCACCATGTGGTTCGGCCGGCGGGTGCGCCGCCTGTCGCGGGCCAGCCAGGACCGCGTGGCCGATTCCAGCGCCATCGCCGCGGAGGTGCTTAACGCCATCCCGGTGGTGCAGAGCTACACCGCCGAGTCGCGCGAGGCGGCGCGCTTCGACGCCGCGACCGAGAATGCCTTTCGCACCGGGGTGCGCCGCACCCGGGCCCGGGCGGTGCTGGTCGCCTTCATCATCATCGTCAACGCCGGGCTGCTCCTGTGGGGCCTGTACCGGGGCACGCAGGCGGTGCTGGCCGGCCAGATGACGGCGGGCCACCTCGGCGAAACGGTGATGTACGTGATCATCCTGGCCGGCGCGGTGGCCGTGCTGGGCGAGGTGTACGGCGACCTGCTGCGCGCGGCGGGGGCCACCGAGCGTCTGATGGAGCTGCTGGACAGCCGTTCACCCGTGACCTCCCCGGCCCATCCGGTGGCCGGCCGCGCCGCACAGGGCGGCAGCGCCATCGCGTTCGAGGCCGTCACCTTTCACTACCCGTCGCGCCCGCTCACGGCGGCGCTGAAGGAGTTCAGCCTGGCGGTGGCACCGGGGGAAACCGTGGCGCTGGTGGGCCCCAGCGGCGCCGGCAAGAGCACGGTGTTCCAGCTGCTGCTGCGCTTCTACGATCCGCGCCAGGGCCGGATCCTGCTCGACAACGTGCCCACGCGCGAGCTTGCCTTGCATGACCTGCGCGGGCGCATCGGCATCGTGCCGCAGGACGCGGTGATCTTCTCGAGCAGCGCGATGGAGAACATCCGCTACGGCCGGCCCGGCGCCGGCGACGACGAGGTGATGGCAGCGGCCCGCGCCGCGTTCGCGCACGACTTCATCGAGTCGCTGCCCCAGCGTTATGCGACGTTCCTGGGCGAGCGCGGCGTGCGCCTGTCGGGCGGGCAGCGCCAGCGCATCGCGATCGCCCGCGCCATCCTGAAGAATCCGCCCCTGTTGCTGCTGGACGAGGCGACCAGCGCGCTGGATGCGGAGAGCGAGCGGATGGTTCAGGCGGCGCTGGAATCGGCGATGCGCGATCGCACGACGCTGGTGATCGCGCACCGGCTGGCCACCGTGCAGCAGGCCGATCGCATCGTCGTGCTCGACCATGGGCGCATCGTGGAGGAAGGAACCCACGAGACCCTGGTCGCCGCCAATGGCGTCTATGCCCGTCTGGCGGCCCTGCAGTTCATGGACTGAATCGGCGCGCAGCGGCCGCTACTGCAGCGGTTCTTTCAGCGCCTTGGGGATCGGCAGCGGCATCACGCTGATCCCTTCCTCGAGCAGCGCCTCGGTCTCTTTTGCCGTCGCCTGGCCCCGGATGCCACGACCCTCACTCTCGCCGTAGTGGATGCGCCGCGCCTCCTCGGGGAAGCGCTCGCCCACATCCTCGGTGCTGGCCAAGACCTGGCGCACCGCCTGCATCCAGGCCGCCTGCAGCGTGGCATCGGGGCCGGTCATGACTTCGCGGCTCGCCGGGGCGCTCGCGCCGAGGTTCAGCCGGGGCGCGCTCAGCATCTTGCGGATGGTCCGGTCCTCGCACAGCGGGCACTCGACCAGGCCGCCGGCCAGCTGTCCCTGGAAATCATCCTCGGACGCGAACCAGCCTTCGAAACTGTGGTGCTGGGAACACTGGAGGTTGAGGACCTTCATAAGCTGGCAATTATGGCGTCCAGTCCAGTTTCCAGGCCCCGGATCGCAGGTTTTGCAGCCAGAAGCTGCCGATGATGGTCTTGGCATCGGTAACCCGGCCGTCGCCGCACCACTCCAGCAGCTCTTCCGGCGTCGCTAGCAGAACCTCGATGAACTCGCCCTGGTCCAGGTTGCGCTCCTGCAGGGTCAGACCGCGCGCGAACCAGATCTCGATGAATTCCGTCGAATAGGAAATCACCGGATGCAATACCCCGGCGCGCGCCCACTCCCGCGCGCTGTAGCCGGTTTCTTCCAGCAGCTCGCGCTGGGCACAGGCCAGCGGGGCCTCGCCGGGATCGATCTTGCCGGCCGGAAACTCGATCATGACCCGCTGCATCGGGTAGCGGTACTGTCGCTCCAGCACCAGCCGGCCGTCATCGAGCACGGCGATCATCATCACCGCGCCGGGGTGCACGATGTATTCGCGCGTCGTCTGGGTGCCGTCGGGCAGGCGCACCGTGTCGCGGAACGCATGCAGGAAGCGGCCCTTGAGCAGCTCCACGCTGCCGGTTTTCTGTTCGATCAGATGGTGGTCGTCGGACATGGCAATGGGCGCAGCAGCCGGACGGCGAGGTGGAACATGGCCATCATGATGCCTGATGGCGGCGCCGGTGGCGACCCGCGAAATCGTGAAAGACCAGGCCCATGAACAGCGCACCCGTCACGCCGGTCCCGCCACGGGGCCGGCGGGGCCGCGTACTCAGGTGTTGAGGGTCTTGATGATGGCCTGGGAACAGAGCGTCATCAGGCCGCCCGGCAGGATGCCCAGGATCAGCACCAGGGCGCCGTTGAGCGAGAGGACGATGCGTACGTCGGCCGAGGCGGACACCGAGGTGGCGGTGATCGGGGCGTCGAAATACATCACCTTGACCACGCGCAGGTAGTAGAACGAGCCGATCAGCGACATCACCACCGCGAACACTGCCATCCAGATGTACGGTGCCTGCCCGGAAGCGATCAGCGCCTGGAGCACCGCCAGCTTGGCATAGAAGCCCACCAGCGGCGGGATGCCGGCCAGCGAGAACAGGCAGATGGCCATCACGCCGGCGTAGAGCGGGCTGCGCTGGTTCAGGCCGGCGAGGTCGGAGATTTCCTCGCTCTCGAAGCCCTCGCGCGCCAGCAGCAGGATGATGCCGAAGGTCGCCAGCGTCGTCAGGACGTAGGACACGATGTAGAACATGGCCGAGCTGTAGGCATTGGCCGCCGACAGCGTATTGCCGTTGACGACACCCGACAGCAGTCCCAGCAGCACGAAACCCATCTGCGCGATGGTCGAATAGGCCAGCATGCGCTTGAGGTTGGTCTGCGCGATGGCCGCCAGGTTGCCCACCAGCAGCGAGCCGATGGCCATGATGGCCAGCATCTGCTGCCAGTCGATCGCCAGCGGCAGCAGGCCTTCGACCAGCAACCGGATCGCGATGGCGAACGCCGCGAGTTCGGGCGCGCTGCCGATCATGACCGTCACGGCCGTCGGCGCACCCTGGTAGACGTCGGGGATCCACATGTGGAAAGGCACGGCGCCGAGCTTGAAGGCCAGGCCGGACACGATGAACACCAGCCCGAACACCAGCACCTGGTGGTTGACCTGCTTGGAGTTGACGATCTTGAAGACGGTGCCGATATCCAGCGACCCGGTGGCGCCGTAGAGCATGGACAGCCCGTACAGCAGGAAGCCGCTCGCCATGGCGCCCAGCACGAAGTATTTCATCGCCGCTTCGGTGGAAGTGGCGTGATCGCGCCGCAAAGCCACCAGCGCGTAGCTGCACAGCGTCAGCAGTTCCAGCCCCAGGTAGATCACCAGGAAATTGCTGCCCGAGATCATCACGAAGATGCCCAGCAGCGAGAACATCGCCAGGGTGAAGAACTCGCCGCCGCGCAGCATGCCGCGGTCGGCGGCGTAGGGCCGGCCGTAGACCAGGCAGACCATCATCGCCACGGTGGCGAAGCACTTGAGCCAGTTGCCCATGGGGTCGCTGACCACCATGTTGCCGAAACCGTAGATCGTGTTGTCACCGACCGCGTACGAGGCCTGCATGACCGCAACCACCCCGAGGGTGAGCAGGGTCAGTACATAGGTCAGGGTCCGGCGCGGGCTGGTGACCGCCAGGTCGACCAGGGTGATGACGCACGCCATCACCAGCAGCACCAGTTCGGGGTACACCGTCATCCAGTTGAATTTGTCGATCATTTTGTCTTTGACTCCCGACGAGCCGCCTCTAGGGAGGCGAGCGCCCCCTCGGGGGGCAGAGAACGAATGTGAACGTGGGGGCTCATGGTCTTCGCCGATTCACAGTTTGGACACGGCCACGTGCTTGAGGAGATCCGCCACCGAGGTGTTCATGATGTCGGTGAAAGGTTTGGGATACAGGCCCATGAACAGCACCGCGATCGCAAGCAATCCGAGCATCAGGAATTCCCGGCTGTTGATGTCGACGAGGTCGCGCACATGATCGTTCGCCACCGGCCCGAGGTACACCCGCTTGAACATCCACAGCGTATAGGCGGCGCCGAAAATCAGCGCCGACGCGGCCGCCAGGCCCACCCAGAAGTTGGCCTTCACGGCGCCCAGGATCACCATCCATTCGCCGACGAACCCGGCCGTCGCGGGCAGACCGCAGTTGGCCATGGCGAACAGCATCGCGAATGCCGTGAAATTGGGCATGGTGTTCACCACGCCGCCGTAGCTGGCGATCTGGCGCGAATGCATCCGGTCATACAGCACGCCGATGGAAAGGAACATCGCGGCCGACACGAAGCCGTGGGCGATCATCTGCACGATGCCGCCGGCAAGGCCGACGTCGTTGAAGATGAAGAAGCCCAGCGTGACGAAACCCATGTGCGCCACCGACGAATAGGCCACCAGCTTCTTCATGTCCTGCTGCACCATCGCGACCAGCCCCACGTAGATCACCGCGATCAGCGACAGCCCGATCATCAGCCATGCCCACTTGTGCGAGGCGTCCGGCGCAATCGGCAGCGAGAAGCGCAGGAAGCCGTAGGCCCCCAGCTTCAGCATGATCGCCGCCAGCACCGCCGAGCCTCCGGTGGGTGCCTCGACGTGCACGTCGGGCAGCCAGGTGTGCACCGGCCACATCGGCACTTTCACCGCGAAGGCCGCGAAGAAGGCGAAGAACAGCAGCGTCTGCGACGACAGGCTCAGCGGCAGCTTGTGCCAGGTGGCGATGTCGAAGCTGCCGCCTGACTTGGTGTACAGGAACACCAGGGCGACCAGCATCAGCAGCGACCCCAGCAGCGTGTACAGGAAGAACTTGAAGGCCGCGTAGATCTTGTTGGGGCCGCCCCAGATGCCGATGATCAGGTACATCGGGATCAGCGTGGCCTCGAAGAAGGTGTAGAACAGGATGCCGTCGAGCGCGCAGAACACGCCGATCATCAGGCCCGACAGGATCAGGAACGCGCCCATGTACTGGTTGACGCGCTCGGTGATCGATTCCCAGCTGGCGATGATGACCACCAGGTTGATGAAGGCCGTGAGCAGCACGAACCAGAACGAGATGCCGTCGATCCCGAGGTGGTAGTTGACCTTGAACTGGTCGATCCAGGGCGCTTTCTCGACGAACTGCATCGCCGAGGTGGTGGTGTCGAACGCCCCGTACAGCGGCAGGGTGACCGCGAGGCCCGCAACGGCGCCAATCAGCGCGATCCAGCGCACCACGCGCGCCTGGTCGTCACGTCCCAGGGCCAGCAGCACGACGCCGAAGAAGATCGGCGTCCAGATGGCGAGGCTCAGCAAACCCATTTTGTTCTTCCGTCTATTCTTTTATCGGTCAGATGGGGACAGAGCCAAAGATCCGTCCCCAGTGAAATTTACTTGTTCAACCATACGAACCACGTCATCAGCACGAACACCCCGACGATCATCGCGAACGCGTAGTGGTAGATGTAGCCGGTCTGGAACCACCGCACCACGCCGGCGACCCATGCGACTCCGCGCGCGCTGCCGTTGACCATCGCCCCGTCGATCACCGCCTCGTCCCCGCCGTGCCACAGGCTGCGGCCCAGGATGCGCGCGCCGCGGGCAATCACGTTCTCGTTGAACCAGTCCATGTAGTACTTGTTCTCGAGCAAGGTGTACAGCGGCTGGAACATGGACTTGAGCCTGGCCGGCAGGGCCGGGTTCACCAGGTACAGATACCAGGCCGACACCACGCCCGCCAGCGCCAGCCAGAGCGGCGCCGTGGTCAGGGCATGCAGCGCCATCTCCGCCGGACCGTGGAATTCCCGCGCCAGGTTCGCCATGGCCTGGTGCTTGTCGTTGTCCACGGCAATGGCGTCCTTGAGCAGGCCGCTGAACAGCATCGGCTCGATGGTGAGGAAACCGATCACCACGGAGGGAATGGCCAGCAGCACCAGCGGCACCCACACCACCGCGGGGGACTCGTGCGGCACCAGGTGCTCCTCATGGTGTCCATGCGCGTCGTGTCCGTGATGCGCATCGGGGTTCTGGTCGAAGCGTTCCTTGCCATGGAACACCAGGAAGTACATGCGGAAGGAATAGAAGGCGGTGACGAACACGCCGGCCAGCACGGCGAAGTGGGCGAATTCGGAGCCGGGAATGGTGCTGTAGTGCACGGCCTCGATGATGCTGTCCTTGGAGTAGAAGCCGGCAAACAGCGGCGTACCGATCAGGGCCAGCGAACCCAGCAGCGCGGTGATCCAGGTAATGGGCATGTACTTGCGCAGCCCCCCCATCCAGCGGATGTCCTGGTTGTGGTGCACGCCCATGATGACCGAGCCGGCCGCGAGGAACAGCAGGGCCTTGAAGAAGGCGTGCGTCATCAGGTGGAACACAGCCACGGAATAGGCCGAGGCGCCGAGCGCCACCGTCATGTACCCCAGCTGCGACAGCGTCGAGTAGGCAACGACGCGCTTGATGTCGTTCTGGATGATGCCCAGGAATCCCATGAACAGGGCCGTGATCGCGCCGATCGTCATCACGAAGGACAACGCGACGTCGCTCAGCTCGAACAGCGGAGACATCCGGGCCACCATGAAGATGCCGGCCGTCACCATGGTCGCGGCGTGGATCAGCGCCGAGATCGGTGTCGGGCCTTCCATCGAATCGGGCAGCCAGACGTGCAGCGGGAACTGGGCGCTCTTGCCCATGGCGCCGATGAACAGGCAGATGCAGATCACGGTGACCAGCTGCCAGCTGGTGCCCGCCATGTTGAGCTTGGCCAGGGTGCCGGCGGCAGCGAAGGTATCGGCGTAGCTCAGGGTGCCGGCGTAGGCGGCGATGAGGCCGATGCCCAGGATGAAACCGAAGTCGCCGACCCGGTTGACCATGAAGGCCTTCAGGTTCGCGAAGATCGCGCTGGGGCGGTTGAACCAGAAGCCGATCAGCAGGTAGGACACCAGGCCCACCGCTTCCCAGCCGAAGAACAGCTGCAGGAAGTTGTTGCTCATCACGAGCATCAGCATCGAGAAGGTGAACAGGGAGATGTAGGCGAAGAACCGGTTGTAGCCGTCGTCCTCTTCCATGTACCCGATGGTGTAGATGTGGACCATCAGCGACACGAAGGTCACCACGCACATCATCATGGCCGTCAGGCCGTCGATGAGAAAGCCCACTTCCATCTTCAGGGGTCCGACCACCATCCACTGGTAGATGGTCTCGTTCAGCCGGGCACCGTCCACGGCCACGCTCTTGAGCGTCATGGCCGAGATCACGAAAGCCACCAACACGCCCAGGATGCACAGCGTGTGCGACAGGCGCCGGCCGATCCAGTTGCCTCCGAAGGTGGTGCCGAAGATGCCCGCCAGCAGCGCGCCGGCGAGGGGCGCCAGCGGGACGATGAGCAGCGTGGTTGCGTTGAGCGTTTGACTCATATTTGCTTCTTTAGAAACTCAGTCCGCCGCCGGGCCGCCCCAAGGCGGACTGGGCCCTCTCGGGGGGCAGCGACCGGCAAAGCCGTGGAGCGTGGGGGCACATTTTCTGATCAGCCCTTGAGCGTGTTGAGTTCGTCGACCAGGATGTTCGACTTGTTGCGGAACAGCAGCACCAGGATGGCCAGGCCGATGGCCGACTCCGCCGCTGCCACCGTCAGGATGAAGAACACGAAGATCTGGCCGTGCATGTCGCCCAGGTAGTAGGAGAAGGCCACGAAGTTCATGTTCACCGCCAGCAGCATCAGCTCGATCGCCATCAGCAGCACGATGAGGTTGCGGCGGTTCAGGAAGATGCCGATCACCGACAGGCTGAACAGCATGGCGCCCAGCGCCAGGAAATGTCCGAGGGTCAGAGTCATGCCTTGTTCTCCGCGGCGCCCGCACGGGGCGCAGCCACCGTGGTGGGCGGCATCTTGATCAGGTTCCTGCGGTCCCGCGCATGCACGCGCACCTGCTGGGACGGGTCGGTGTACTTGCTGTCCTTGCGCTGGCGCAGCGTCAGCGCGATCGCCGCGATGATGCCCACCAGCAGGATCACCGCCGCGACTTCCAGCGGGTACAGGTACTGGCTGTACAGGAGCTTGCCCAGTTCGCGGGTGTTGGAGTACTGGGCGGCGCCCTGCGCGACCGCCGGAACCGAACCGGGTTCTTCGCCGGTGCGAAAGCCCCCCATCAGAACGGCAGCCATCTCCAGCGCGATCAAGACGCCGACACTCGCGGCCAGCGGGAAATGCTTCCAGAACCCGGCGCGCAGGCTGTCGACGTTGATGTCCAGCATCATCACCACGAACAGGAACAGCACCATCACGGCGCCCACGTAGACCAGCACCAGCGTGATCGCCAGGAACTCGGCCTTCAGCAGGATCCAGATCGCCGCGGCCTGGAAGAAGGCCAGCACCAGGAATAGCGTTGCGTGCACGGGACTGCGCGCCGTGATCACGCGAAAAGATGCAAACAGCAGCAGCGCTGAGAACAGGTAGAAGAAGCCGGTTCTGATATCCATGGTGGTTCCGTTGGTTCTGGGCTCGGCGTTCTGCTTCAGCGGTACCTGGCGTCCGCGGCCTTGTTGGCGGCGATCTCGGCCTCGTAGCGGTCACCGACGGCCAGCAGCATGTCCTTGGTGAAGTACAGGTCGCCGGGCTTTTCGCCGTGGTATTCGAGGATGTGCGTCTCGACGATCGAGTCGACCGGGCAGCTTTCCTCGCAGAAGCCGCAGAAGATGCACTTGTTCAGGTCGATGTCGTAGCGGGTCGTGCGGCGGGTGCCGTCGGCGCGCTGGTCCGATTCGATGGTGATCGCCAGCGCCGGGCACACCGCCTCGCACAGCTTGCAGGCGATGCAGCGCTCCTCGCCGTTCTCGTAGCGGCGCAGGGCATGCAGGCCGCGAAAGCGCGGGGACAGCGGCGTCTTTTCCTCGGGGAACTGCACCGTGATCGCGCGCCTGAACGCGTACCTGCCGGTGACGGCCAGGCCCTTGAACAATTCGATCAGCATGAAGCTGGACAAAAAGTCCTTCAGCGAGAACGGCGGGTTCGGGGTGGTGGTGGTATGGGTAGACATGGCGGGGTACTTCTCCGATCTACTTCCAGATGTTGTAGGGGGTCTGCATCCACACGCCCACCACGATCAGCCAGACCAGCGTCACCGGAATGAAGATCTTCCAGCCCAGCCGCATGATCTGGTCGTAGCGGAACCGCGGGAACGAGGCCCGGACCCAGAGGAACAGCGTGCACATCACGAAGGTCTTGATGCCCAGCCAGATCCAGCCGGGAATGAAGGCGAGGAACTCGAACGGCGGCAGCCAGCCGCCCAGGAACAGCGTCACGGCCAGGATCGAGACCAGCCACATGTTGGCGTATTCAGCCAGGAAGAACAGGCCGAAGCTCATGCCCGAGTACTCGATCATGTGGCCGGCGACGATCTCGGATTCGCCTTCCACCACGTCGAACGGGGCGCGGTTGGTTTCGGCCAGGCCCGAGACGTAGTACACGACGAAGATCGGCAGCAGCGGCAGCCAGTTCCACGAGAACATGTTCAGCCCGTGGTTGGCGCCGAAGCCGCGCGACTGGCTCATCACGATCTCAGTCATGTTCATGCTGCCGGTGACCATCAGCACGACGACGAAGGCGAAGCCCATCGCGATCTCGTAGCTCACCATCTGCGCCGAGGCGCGCAACGCGCCGAGGAGTGCGTATTTCGAATTCGACGACCAGCCCGCGATGATGACGCCGTAGACCTCGATTGAGGTGATCGCCATCAGCAGCAGCAGCCCGGCATTGATGTTGGACAGCGCGATGTCCGGGCCGAACGGCACCACGACCCAGGCGACCAGCGCCGGCGTGATCGTCATCAGCGGACCGACGTAGAACAGGCCCTTGTTGGCGACCGTCGGGAGGATGATTTCCTTGGTCATCAGCTTGACCGCGTCGGCGATCGGCTGCAGCAGGCCCGAGGGTCCGATGCGGTTGGGGCCGATGCGGATCTGCGTGAAGCTGATGGCCTTGCGCTCCCACAGCGTGAGGTAGGCCACGGCGCCCATCAGCGGCGCCACCAGCACGACGATCTTGACCAGCGTCCATATCACCGGCCAGCCCATGCCGGTCCACCACGGGGCTGCGATCAGGCCATTACCCAGGCCCCAGATCTGGTCGATCATGCTGGCGTCTCCTCTCGAACGTTGGCGAGCCGGCCGTCGGCGGTGAGCTGCAGCGACGGCGCCCGGCGCACGATGCCGTCGAGCCGGTAGATCGCAGCCGTTGCAGGCTGCCCCGCCGCGGCGGAAGCGTCGACGGCGGCGGAAGTCGCGTTGCTCAGCTTGCCGCCCTGCACGAGGCTGGCCTGCGCGTCCTGGGCGCCGCGGGCCGCGGTCAGCACTTCCTGAGCCGACTCGAAGCCGAAGCCGGGCAGTCCGAGCAGGTTGGCGATCACGCGCATCACCTTCCAGGCCGGCCGGGCCTCGCCCGCTGTCTTGACCACGGCGTGGAAGCTCTGCACCCGCCCCTCGGCATTGACAAAGGTGCCGGGCGTCTCGGTCCACGGCGCGATCGGCAGCATCACGTCGGCGATTTCCATGTTGGCCTTGAACGGGCTCAGGCTCACGACCATGTCGGTCTTGGCCAGTCCGGCGGCGGCATTCCGGCCGGCGGCCGAGTCGAACACCGGCTCGTTATTGAGCAGGATGGCGGCCTTGAGCGAGCCGGCCAGCATCTGCCCGGCGTTCAGGCCATTGGGCCCCGGCAGGGCGCCCACCAACTGCGCGCCCACGGTGTTGGCCGCTTCGGTCAGGTAGCCGACGGTGGCGCCGGTCTGCGCGGCTACCCAGTTGGCCAGTGCCAGCAGCGACGTCGCGTTGCCGTGATGCGCGGCCGCATTGCCCAGCAGGATCGCCTTGCGCTCGCCGGCGATCAGCGACTGGGCGATGGCCTTGGCGGCATCGGTCGCATTGCCCTTGGCGGGAGCGGTGCTGCCCTTGGCGGCGCCTACCGCGGCGGCCACGTCGGCCAGCGACTGCACCCAGTTGGCGGCCGGCGCGACGACGGAGGTGGCGACGGGCATGGCCCAGTCGTTGGCCACGTCGTTGATCACGGACACGGCCGCGCCCTTGCGCGCCGCGGCGCGGATGCGCATGGCGAACAGCGGATGGTCCTTGCGCAGGTTGGAGCCGACCACCAGCACGCCCTGCAGGCTCGACAGCGAGGCGATCGAGGTGCCCAGCCAGCGCACCCCTTCGGCCTTGGCGAACTGCGCGTTGCGCAGGCGGTAGTCGATGTTCTCGCTGCCCAGGCCGCGCACCAGGGCGCCGGCCAGGTACAGCTCTTCGATGGTGCTGTGCGGGCTGACCAGGGCGCCTATGCTTTGCGCGCCGTGATCGGCCTTGATCTGGCGCAGCCCGTTCGCCACGTATTCGAGCGCGGTCTGCCAGTCGACCGGCTTCCACTCGCCGCCGTGCTTGATCATCGGCTGGGTCAGGCGCTCCTCGGAGTTCAGCGCCTCATAGGAGAAGCGGTCGCGGTCGGCCAGCCAGCATTCGTTGACGTCCTCGTTCTCAAAAGGGAGGACGCGCATCACCTTGTTGTTCTTCACCTGGACGATCAGGTTGGCGCCGGTGGAGTCGTGCGGGCTCACCGACTTGCGGCGCGACAGCTCCCAGTTGCGGGCCTGGTAGCGGAACGGCTTGCTGGTCAGCGCGCCGACCGGGCACAGGTCGATCATATTGCCGGACACTTCCGAATCCACGGTATCGCCGAGCACCGTGGTGATCTCGGCGTGCTCACCGCGGTGGATCATCCCCAGCTCCATCACCCCGGCCAGTTCCTGGCCGAAGCGCACGCAGCGGGTGCAATGGATGCACCGGCTCATCTCTTCCATCGAGATCAGCGGGCCCACGTCCTTGTGCATCACGACGCGCTTTTCTTCCTCGTAGCGCGAGGCGCCGGCGCCATAGCCGACGGCCAGGTCCTGCAGCTGGCACTCGCCGCCCTGGTCGCAGATCGGGCAGTCCAGCGGATGGTTGATCAGCAGGAACTCCATCACCGACTGCTGCGCCTTGAGCGCCTTTTCGCTCTTGGTGCGAACGATCATGCCCTTGGCGACGGGCGTAGCGCAGGCCGGCATCGGCTTGGGCGCCTTCTCGACCTCGACCAGGCACATGCGGCAGTTGGCCGCGATGGACAGCTTCTTGTGATAGCAGAAGTGCGGGATATAGGTGCCCGCCTTGTCGGCCGCATGCATGATCATGCTGCCTTCGGGGACTGCCACCTTCTGACCGTCGAGTTCAATCTCAATCATAGTTTTGTGTTCCGATCAGCCCCGCGCGCCGGCGGAAACCGGCTGCGCGCCACCCGCGGTGGGCAGGTTCGGGCGCCCGATCTTGGCCTCGAACTCGTGGCGGAAGTGCTTGAGCATGGCGCGCACCGGCATCGCCGCCGCGTCGCCGAGCGCGCAGATCGTGCGGCCCATGATGTTGTCGGCCACCGAGTCGAGCAGGTCCATGTCGCTGGGCTTGCCGTGCCCGTTGTCGATCCGGTCCACCACGCGCCAGAGCCAGCCCGTGCCCTCGCGGCAAGGTGTGCACTGCCCGCAGGACTCGTGCATATAGAAGTACGACAGGCGCTTGAGCGATTCGACCATGCAGCGCGTGTCGTCCATCACGATCACCGCCCCCGAGCCCAGCATCGAGCCGGCCTTGGCGATGGAGTCGTAATCCATCGTGCAACTCATCATGATGTCGGCCGGCAGCACCGGCGAGGACGACCCGCCCGGGATCACCGCCTTGAGCTTGCGGCCTTTGCGCACCCCGCCCGCCAGTTCCAGCAGCGTGCCGAACGGCGTGCCCATGGGCACCTCGTAGTTGCCGGGCAGCTCGACGTCGCCGGACACCGAGTAGATCTTGGTGCCGCCGTTGTTCGGCTTGCCGCATGCGACATACGCCTGCGCGCCATGGTTGATGATCCAGGGCACCGCGGCGAAGGTCTCGGTGTTGTTGATCGTGGTCGGCTTGCCGTACAGGCCGTAGCTGGCCGGGAACGGCGGCTTGTAGCGCGGCTGGCCCTTCTTGCCTTCCACCGATTCGAGCAGCGCGGTTTCTTCGCCGCAGATGTAGGCGCCCCAGCCGTGGCAGGCGTGCAGCTGGAAGTTGAAGCCCGATCCCAGGATGGCGTCGCCGAGCAAGCCGGCCGCCCTCGCCTCTTCCAGCGCTTCCTCGAACCGATCGTAGGTCTGGAAGATCTCGCCGTGGATGTAGTTGTAGCCGACGGCGATACCCATCGCATAGGCCGCGATGATCATGCCCTCGATCACGATGTGCGGATTGAACTGCAGGATGTCGCGGTCCTTGCAGGTGCCCGGCTCGCCTTCGTCCGAATTGCACACCAGGTACTTCGCGCCGGTGTACTGGCGCGGCATGAAGCTCCACTTCAGGCCGGTCGGAAAGCCCGCGCCGCCGCGTCCGCGCAGCGCCGAATCCTTGACGGTCTGCGTCACCTGTTCCGGCGTGATGATGTCGCCGCCGCCCGAGCCGCCCGCGGCTCCTTCCGATTTCCCCAGGATCTTTCTCAGCGCGCTGTAGCCGCCGCGCGCCTCGTAATCCTTCAGCCGCCAGTTGGTGCCGTCGAGGCCGGCGTAGATCTGCGGGTTGATGTGGCGGCCATGAAAACAGGTCTGCACGCCCGTGGCCTGGAATTGGGAAAGCACTTGTTGCGCGCTCATACCTGGCCCGCCTTGGATTCGGAGGCGCCCGCGGCGCGCAAGCCGTCGATCAACTGGTCCAGCTTGTCGTTGCTCATGAAGCTGCACATGGTGCTGTCGTTGACCAGCATCACCGGCGAGTCGGCGCAGGCGCCCAGGCACTCGGCCTGCTGCAGGGTGAACAGGCCGTCCGGCGTGGTTTCACCCATCCGGATGCCCAGCCGTTGCTCCAGGTGATGCAGGGCCCGGGCCCCGTCGCGCAGCTGGCACGGCAGGTTGGTGCAGACGTTGAGCTTGTAGCGCCCCACCGGCCGCTGGTTGTACATGTTGTAGAAGGTCGTGACCTCGTGCACGGCGATCGGCGGCATGCCGAGGTACTGCGCGACCTGCTCCTCGGTGGCGCCGCTGATGTAGCCCCGCTCCTGCTGCAGGATGCGCAGGCACGCCATCACAGCCGATTGCTTCTGGTCCGCCGGGTACTTGGCGATCTCGCGATCGAAAAGCGCGCGGGTCGCCGCCGACAATGCCGGCGCGGGCTCTCTGGTGGGTTCCGAACTCATCGGTCAATCTCTCCGAACACGATGTCCATGGTGCCGATCACCGCCACGGCGTCGGCGATCATGTGGCCGCGCGCCATTTCGTCCATGGCGGACAGGTGCACGAATCCCGGCGGCCGGATCTTCATGCGGTAGGGCTTGTTGGCGCCGTCGCTCACGAAGTAGATGCCGAACTCCCCCTTGGGATGCTCCACGGCGGCATACGCTTCGCCCTCGGGCACCCGGAAGCCCTCCGAGAAGAGCTTGAAGTGGTGGATCAGCTCCTCCATGTTGGACTTCATGGATTCGCGGCTGGGCGGCGCGACCTTGTGGTTGTTGGTGATGACCGGCCCCGGATTGGCCTTGAGCCAGTCCACGCACTGCTTGATGATGCGGTTGGACTGGCGCAGCTCCTCGACCCGGACCAGGTAGCGGTCGTAGCAGTCGCCGGTCTTGCCGATCGGGATGTCGAAATCCATCTGCGCATACACGTCGTAGGGCTGCTTCTTGCGCAGGTCCCAGGCGAAGCCCGAGCCGCGCAGCATGGGGCCGCTGAAGCCCAGGCTCAGCGCCCGCTCCGGCGAGACCACGCCGATGCCCACCATGCGCTGTTTCCAGATCCGGTTCTCGGTCAGCAGGGTCTCGTACTCGTCCACGTAGTGCGGAAAGCGCTTGGTGAAGTCGTCGATGAAGTCCAGCAGCGAGCCCTGGCGGGTCTCGTTGAGCTTGCGCACGGCGCGCTCGTTGCGGATCTTGTTGACCTTGTACTGCGGCATGCTGTCGGGCAGGTCGCGGTAGACACCGCCCGGACGGAAATAGGCCGCATGCATGCGAGCGCCCGACGCCGCTTCATACACGTCGAACAGGTCTTCGCGTTCGCGAAAGCAGTACAGCAGCACGTTCATGGCGCCGCAGTCGATCCCGGCTGCGCCCAGCCACAGCAGGTGGTTCAACACACGCGTGATCTCCGCGAACATGACGCGGATGTACTGGGCCCGGATCGGCACCTCGATGCCCAGCATCTTCTCCACGGCCAGGCAGTAGGCGTGCTCGTTGCACATCATCGACATGTAATCCAGCCGGTCCATGTAGGGCAGCGCCTGGATGTAGGTCTTGGTTTCAGCCAGCTTCTCGGTCGCCCGGTGCAGCATGCCGATGTGCGGGTCGGCGCGCTGGATCACTTCGCCGTCGAGCTCGAGCACCAGGCGCAGCACGCCATGCGCGGCCGGGTGCTGCGGGCCGAAGTTGAGGGTGTAGTTCTTGATTTCTGCCATGGTCAAACCTATTGCAGGCCGCCGTAGTTTTCTTCGCGGATGATCCGGGGCGTGATCTCGCGCGGCTCGATCGTCACCGGCTGATAGATCACCCTTTGGCGCTCGGCGTCGTAACGCATCTCGACGTGGCCTTCCATCGGAAAGTCCTTGCGGAACGGGTGGCCGATGAAACCGTAGTCGGTGAGGATGCGGCGCAGGTCGGGATGGCCCTCGAAAATGACGCCGTACAGGTCGAACGCCTCGCGCTCGAACCAGTTCACCGAGCTCCACAGGCCGATGAGCGAATCCACCACCGGCATGTCGTCGTCCGGCGCGAACACCTTCAGGCGCACCCGCTGGTTCAGGCTGACCGAGAGCAGGTGCGAGACCACGCAGTAGCGCGGGCCCTCCCAGCCACCGCCGCCGTATTCGCTGTAATCGACGCCGCACAGATCGAGCAGCTGCTCGAACTTGCAGCCCGGAGAGTCGCGCAACAGCCTGGCGGCCTGCAGGTAATCGGCAGCACCCACCACCACGGTGAGCTCGCCCAGCTTGAGGTCGATGCTTTTGGCGAGTGTGCCGAGCGTGCTGGTCAGCGTTTCCTTGAGGGCTTGCGGGTCGACGGCGAAGAGGGTCATCGTGATTACCTTTAGGCCCGGGCGATGGTTTGCGTGCGGCGGATCTTCTGCTGCAACTGGATGATTCCGTACAGCAGCGCCTCGGCCGTCGGCGGGCAGCCCGGCACATACACGTCGACAGGCACGATGCGGTCGCAACCGCGCACCACGGAATAGCTGTAGTGGTAGTAGCCGCCGCCATTGGCGCAGCTGCCCATGGAGATCACCCAGCGCGGCTCGGCCATCTGGTCGTACACCTTGCGCAGGGCGGGCGCCATCTTGTTGCACAGGGTGCCCGCCACGATCATCAGATCCGACTGGCGCGGACTGGGCCGGAACAGCATGCCGAAGCGGTCGATGTCGTAGCGCGCCGCGCCCGCGTGCATCATTTCCACGGCGCAGCATGCAAGACCGAACGTCATCGGCCACAGCGAACCGGTCTTGGCCCAGTTGATGACGGAGTCCACAGTCGTCGTGACCATGCCTTTGTCGAGAAGGCCTCTGCCGGGTACGTTAACAACGCCTTCGTTTGCCATAGCCAACTTCCTAATTCTTTCCTTGAGGGCAAACGCGTGCGGCCGGGACTCACTCCCAGTCGAGCGCGCCCTTCTTCCATTCGTAGACGAAGCCCACCACCAGGATGGCCAGGAACACCATTACCGACCAGAAACCCACCGGGCCGATGTCCTTGAGCGCCACGGCCCAGGGAAACAGGAAGGCGATCTCGAGGTCAAACAGGATGAACAGGATGGCGACGAGGTAGTACCGCACGTCGAACTTCATGCGCGCGTCGTCGAACGCATCGAAGCCGCACTCGTAAGGGGAATTCTTGGCCGCATCGGGCCGCTGGAAGCCGAGGATGGTGCTGAACAACCAACCCATCGCCATGGGCGCCACGCCGACGCCGAGGCCCACCAGGAGGAACAGGAGGACAGGGAGATACTGGTCAAGATTCATCTTGAGTCTGAGCCCGCTCTTTGTGCCCGCCGATTCGTGCCCGGCAGGCTGTTTTTGTTGGTGCCGTCGGCGAGACTCGAACTCGCACAGCTTTCGCCACTACCCCCTCAAGATAGCGTGTCTACCAATTTCACCACGACGGCTGTTACTGCCCGGACAGACTTGAGGAAGCCTGTTTTTTACCGTCCGGTCAGGCTCAGAGTTTACCCTGAAAAGAACGCGAAACTCCCATTGCCGAGTTGCGCCACATCAACCGCGAAGAGGTAAGAGCGGGCGTGATGAACCGCGTGACGGCCCCTCTCGCAACGCTCACCCCGATCGCGCTCAGCGCGCCGGAATCTGCGCGGCGCCGGATGCGGGCGTCGCCGGCGGCGCGACGACTGTGGCCGAGCCGGGCGCCGGCGCGGCCGTGGCCGGAATCTGGGCAGCGGCACCCGATGCTGCCGGCGCCGGCGCCGGGGCGGTGGTCGCGGCGCGTTCGAGCACGCTGCCCGATTCCACCGGCCGCAGGTTGCCGAAATATGCCAGCAGCAAGGTGCAGGCGAAGAACACCGCTGCCAGCACCGCGGTGGTGCGCGACAGGAAGTTGGCGCTGCCGCTGGCACCGAACAGGCTGCCCGAGCTCCCGCTGCCGAACGCAGCGCCCATGTCGGCGCCCTTGCCATGCTGGACCAGGATCAGGCCGATCATCGAAAGGGCCGTCAGCATCTGCACGGCGAGGATCGCGGTAAGGAAAAAATTCATGGGGTTATCAACTCCTAGTTCTGATTGCGGCTGGCGCGTCAGCGCGCCGCCCGGACGATCTGCAGGAAATCCGCGGCCTTGAGCGATGCGCCGCCAACCAGCCCGCCGTCGATGTCCGGCTGGGCCAGCAGCGACGCCGCGTTGGCCGCATTCATGCTGCCGCCATAAAGGATATGGACGCGATCGGCATGGCCGGTCGCCGCCTTGAGCTGGGCACGCAGGACGGCGTGCACCTGCTGGGCCTCGCCGGGTGTTGCGGTCTTGCCCGTACCGATGGCCCACACCGGCTCGTACGCCACGATGATTTCGCTGATGCAATGGCCGTTGGCGTGGATGACGGCGGCCAGCTGGCGCTTGACGATCTCTTCGGTCCGGCCCGCTTCGCGCTCGGCCAGCGTTTCGCCCACACACACGATGGGCGTGATGCCGGCAGCGAGCGCCGCCCTGGCCTTTTCGGCCACCAGCGCATCGGTTTCGCAATGGTATTGACGTCGCTCGGAATGGCCGACGATGGTGTAACGCACGCCAAACTCCTTGAGCATGGCGGCCGACACCTCGCCGGTGTAGGCGCCCTCGCTGTGTTGCGACACATCCTGCGCGCCCAGTTCCAGCGCCGAGCCCGCGCGCAGCATCTGCACCTGGGCCAGGTACGGCGCGGGCACGCACACCGCCACCGAGCAGCCGGCGTCCCCCTCCATCCCCTTCACCAGCGCCCGCACCAGGGCGTCATTGGCGGCCAGGCTGCCGTTCATCTTCCAGTTGCCGGCGATCAGTTTCTTCATTTCCGATCATCCCAGGTGAGCACGATCTTGCCGATGTGCTGGTTCGATTCCATCAGGGCGTGGGCCTTGGCGGCCTCGGCGGCCGGGAAGGTGCTGTGGATCACGGGCTTGATGGCGCCGCTCGCCAGCAGCGGCCAGACCTTGGCGCGCAGGGCCTGCGCAATCGCCGCCTTGAACGCCACCGGCCGCGGCCGCAGGGTCGAGCCGGTGATCATCAGGCGCTTGCGCAACACCACGCCGGCGTTGAACTCGCTCTTCACACCGCCCTGCACGGCGATGATCACGAGCCGTCCGTCTTCGGCCAGGCAGTCCACTTCGCGCGCCGCGTAGGTGCCGGCGACCATGTCCAGGATCACGTTGACACCGGCTCCGCCGGTGAGCTTTTTCGCTTCATCGGCAAAGTCATGGGTCCGGTAATTGATGGCGTGGTCGGCGCCGAGCTTCAGGCACGCTTCGCACTTGGCGTCGCTGCCCGCTGTCGCGATGACCTTGGAGCCCAGCGCCTTGGCCAGCTGGATCGCGGTGACGCCGATGCCGCTGGTGCCCCCCTGCACCAATAGGGTTTCGCCCGGCTGCAGCCTGACGCGGTCGAACACGTTGCTCCAGACGGTGAAGAAGGTTTCAGGAAGGGAAGCCGCTTCGATGTCGGTGAGCCCCTGGGGCACCGGCAGGCACTGGCCCACGGGCGCCACGCAAAGCTGCGCGTAGCCGCCGCCGGCCACCAGCGCGCAAACGCGATCGCCGACCTTGAAGCCGGCCTGCGCCATCGCCTGGGCGTCGCCCGACACGATCTCGCCCGCGACTTCCAGGCCGGGAATGTCCGACGCGCCCGGCGGCACCGGGTAGTTCCCGGTGCGCTGGAGCACGTCCGGCCGGTTCACGCCGCTGGCGCCAACCCGGATCAACAGTTCGCCCGCCCCGGCAACGGGATCGAGCCGCTCGCCCAGACGCAGGACGTCCGGCGGGCCAAAGGCGCTGATTTCAACGGCTTTCATCATCTTCTCCGGCTGCGGCGCGCCCGCTGGGGGGCGCGTCGCTGTCCAACCGAGGACGCTTCAGACCTGGTCGTCGACCGGGGCCTGCTGCTGCGGATCGCGCGGCTCACGAGCCTCGCGCGGTTCGCGCTGCTCGCGGGGTTCGCGCTGCTCGCGGGCCTCACGGGGTTCGCGCTGCTGCGGCTCGCGCTGCTGGAACTCGCGCGGCGGGCGCGGCGGGCGCTCGTCGCGCTGCTCCATGCCGGCCGGACGATCGAGCAAGGCCTTCATCGACAGCTTGACGCGGCCCTTCTCGTCGGTCTCGAGCACCTTCACGCGCACGATCTGGCCTTCGCTCAGGTAGTCGGTGACCTTCTCCACACGCTCATGCGCGATCTGGCTGATGTGCAGCAGGCCGTCCTTGCCGGGCAGCAGGTTGACCAGCGCGCCGAAGTCCAGGATCTTGGTGACCGGGCCTTCATAGACCTTGCCGATCTCCACTTCGGCGGTGATCTGCTCGATGCGCTTCTTGGCCTCTTCGGCCTTGGCCGGATCGGTCGAAGCGATGGTGATGGTGCCGTCTTCCTCGATGTTGATCTGGCAGCCGAACTCGTCGGTCAGCGCGCGGATCACGGAGCCGCCCTTGCCGATCACGTCGCGGATCTTCTCGGGATTGATCTTCATCGTGAACAGGCGCGGCGCGAAGGTGCTGACCTCGGTCTTGGCCTGGCCCAGCGCTTCCTGCATCTTGCCCAGGATGTGCATGCGCGCTTCCTTGGCCTGCGCCAAGGCGACCTGCATGATTTCGCGGGTGATGCCCTGGATCTTGATGTCCATCTGCAGTGCGGTGATGCCGTTGGTCGTGCCGGCCACCTTGAAGTCCATGTCGCCCAGGTGATCCTCGTCGCCCAGGATGTCGGTGAGCACAGCGAAGCGGTTGCCGTCCTTGATCAGGCCCATGGCGATGCCGGCCACGTGCGCCTTCATCGGAACACCGGCGTCCATCAGCGACAGGCAGCCACCGCACACCGACGCCATCGACGAGGAGCCGTTCGATTCGGTGATCTCGGACACCACGCGCATGGTGTAGGGGAACTCGTCCTTGCTCGGCAGGCAGGCGAGCAGCGCCCGCTTGGCGAGCCGGCCGTGGCCGATCTCGCGGCGCTTGGTCGAGCCCATGCGGCCCACTTCACCGGTGGCGAAGGGAGGCATGTTGTAGTGGAACATGAACCGATCTTCGTACTCGCCCATCAGCGCGTCGATGCGTTGCGCGTCGCGCTCGGTGCCCAGCGTGGTCACCACCAGCGCCTGGGTTTCACCGCGGGTGAACAACGCCGAGCCGTGGGTGCGCGGCAAGGCGCCGGTGCGGATTTCGATCGGGCGCACGGTGCGGGTGTCGCGGCCGTCGATGCGCGGCTCGCCGGCCAGGATCTGGCTGCGGACGATCTTGGCCTCGATGTCGAACATCAGGCCGTCGAGCTTGGCCACATCGAATTCGTAGCCTTCGGCCTTGAGGTCGGCCTGCACGGCGCCACCGGCTTCGCGCAGGGCCTGGGTGCGGGCCTGCTTGCTGCGGATCTGGTAGGCGGCGCGGAGCTTTTGCTCGGCCAGGCCATTGACCTTGGCGATGAAGGCTTCGTCGCGGGCCGGGGCCTTCCAGTCCCACACCGGCTTGCCGGCGTCGCGCACCAGCTCGTGGATGGCATTGATCGCGATTTTGCCCTGCTCGTGCCCGAACACCACGGCGCCCAGCATCACTTCTTCGGACAGCTGCTGGGCTTCGGACTCCACCATCAGCACGGCGGCTTCGGTGCCGGCGACGATCAGGTCCAGGTCCGACAGCTTGCGCGCGGTCTGGCCCGGATTGAGCACGTACTCGCCGTTGACATAACCGACGCGCGCGGCGCCGATCGGGCCGGCGAACGGGATGCCCGAGATCGCCAGCGCGGCACTGGTACCGATCATGGCGGCGATGTCGGCATCGACTTCGGGGTTCAGCGACAGCGTGTGGATGACCACGTGCACTTCGTTGAAGAAGCCTTCGGGAAACAACGGACGGATGGGGCGGTCGATCAGGCGCGAAGTGAGGGTTTCGTGCTCGCTGGGCTTGGCTTCACGCTTGAAGAAGCTGCCGGGAATCTTGCCGGCGGCATAGGTCTTCTCGATGTAGTCCACGGTGAGCGGGAAGAAGTCCTGGCCGGGCTTGGCGCCCTTGGACGCCACGACGGTGGCCAGCACCACGGTGTCGTCGATGTTGACGATTACGGCCCCGCCGGACTGGCGGGCGATCTCGCCGGTTTCCAGGGTGACGGTGTGGGAGCCCCACTGGAAGGTTTTGGTGACTTTGTTGAAGATACTCATGTTCATCTACCTTTTTGCTTTGCGGGACGGGCCGGGATTGCCGTGCGTCTGTCCTCAACTAGGAGCGCATCAGGCTGCGCTTTCTGCCTGGAGATGGGGCGGTGTCGAACACGATGCCATTCCAGCAGCAGCCTTGCTTCAAGCTGCTTGTGGAATGACACAGCGCGTATTCGTCTTGCCGTCTCCGAAGTACAAAGCGCCTGAGCTAGCGATGAACTAACTCAGGCGCCTTGGCATTTCCGTCCCGCTTACTTGCGCAGGCCCAGCTTGCCGATCAGCGCCGTGTAGCGCTCGGCATCCTTGTTCTTGAGATACGCCAGCAGGCTCTTGCGGCGATTCACCATGCGCAACAGGCCGCGGCGACCGTGGTGGTCCTTGGCGTGCGTCTTGAAGTGGGGGGCGAGTTCGTTGATGCGGGCCGTCAGCAGTGCGACTTGCACTTCCGGGCTGCCCGTGTCGTTCGCGCCGCGCGCGTTGGCCTTTACGACTTCGGCCTTGTTCAAAGCGGTCATTTCGTTTCCTTGAATGTTTTAACTTGCGTTGGGTGCTGGAACTGCGACCCAACGTGCGCCTTGCGGGATGCAAAGCCTTGAAATTATAGCCTTCTTCGGGTTTTGGAGTCTCCATGCCCTCCCTTGCCAGTTGAGCCGGTCTCGCCCCGGCGGGGTAGCTGAGCCG
>DIZF01000089.1:0-24860 GCA_002427815.1 Ramlibacter tataouinensis | reverse complement strand
GCTGAGCCGCCAGCCACCCGCTCAGCCGCTCCACGCCCTGCTCCAGCCGAGCCGGATCCTTCGACGCGAAGCACCAGCGCAGCCAGCCCTGGGCCTCGGGAGCGAAGGCATTGCCGGGCGCCAGCCCCAGCCCGGCCTCGGCCACCAGCCGCTTGGCCACCGCCAGCGAGTCAGGGAAACCGTCGAGCTTGAAAAAGGCGTACATGCCGCCCCTGGCCGCTTCGATCTCGACCCGGGGCAGGGCCTGCAGCAACGGAACCAGGGTGTCGCGGCAGGTTTTCAGATGAGCTACTACCCGGGGCGTGACCTCATCCGTGCGCTGCAGGGCCACCAGCGCCGCGCGCTGCGTGAACACGCTGGCGCAGGAAGTGTTGAATTCGATCAGCTTGCCCATGTGGTGCGTCATGGTGGTCGGCATGACCAGCCAGCCCAGCCGCCAGCCGGTCATCAGAAAGCTCTTGGAAAAACTGTGGGCCACCACCAGGCGATCATCGGGCGACGCGAGGTCGAGGAAACTGGGAGCGCAAGCATTCGCGGTCGGTTCGTAATACAGCCGTTCGTACACCTCATCGGCCAGGATCCAGGTACCGGTCCGGCGGCAATGGTCCAGGATCGCCTGCTGTTCGGCCCAGCTGAGCGTCCAGCCCGTCGGGTTGTTGGGCGCATTGATCACCAGCAGCCGGGTCGCCGGCGTCACCGCGTCGATCAGGGCCTGCAGGTCCAGGGTCCAGGCGCCGCCGGCCGGCTTGAGGGACACCCGCTTGAGCCTGGCGCCCATGATCAGCGGCTGGGCCGTCAGGTTCGGCCAGACCGGCGTCACCACGACCACCTCGTCGCCCGCATCCACCAGCCCCTGCACCGCCAGCATCAAGGCGTTGACGCCGCCGGACGTGATGGCGATGCGGTTCGCGCCGACCTTCGGATGCAGCTTGCCGGTGTAGTCGGCCAAAGCTTCGCGCAGCTCCGGCAGGCCGAGGTTGTGCGCGTAGAAGGTCTCGCCCTTCTGCAGCGATTCGATCGCGGCCTGGCGGATGAACTCGGGCGTGACTTCGTCGCTTTCGCCGAACCAGAAGGCCAGCACATCGCTGCGCCCCATGCCGGCATTCGCGACTTCGCGGATTTTTGATTCTTCGAGATTCTGGATGGCTTGGCGCATGGCGGGCAGTATTACGTGGGACGCACCATTTTGCAGCGGGTGGGCAGTTCCGCCTGCGCCGGCTGGATGGTCTTGATGACGCGAAAGCCGTAACCCGAGCCTTCCACGTCGAACTTCACGCCCGGTGCGCCCTGCCGCTCCATCACCCCCACCACCAGCTGCTGCTGGAACTGGTGATCGGCCGCCCGCATCGCCCCACGCTGACCCTGCAGGTTGACAGTGGCATGTTCGAGCGCACGGGCCACGGCCACTGCGTCGGTGCTGCCGGCCTGGGCTATGGCCTGGGCCAGCGCTTCGATCATCAGCTGCATGCGCATGTGGACATAGTCGTCGGCCGGTCGCGGATAGCGCCGGCGAAAGCTGCGGTAGAACGCCTCGCTTTGCGCCGTCGCGACATTGGGCAGCCAGTCCGCCACCGCGATCACCTTGCCCAGGCCCGCCTCACCGATCGCCGCGGGAGCGCCCAGCGCATTGCCATAGAAGGTGTAGAACTTGCCGTCGAAGCCGACCTCGCGCGCCGCCTTGACCAGCAGCGTGAGGTCGTTGCTGAAGTTGCCGGTGATGACCGCGTCGGCCCCGCTGGCCTTGATCTTGGCCGCATACGGCGCGAAATCCTTGATGCGCAGCATCGGATGCAGTTCGTCGCCGACGATCCGGATATCGGGGCGTTGAATCCCCAACTGACGGCGTGCCTCGCGCGCCACCGACTGGCCGAAGCTGTAGTCCTGCCCGATCAGGTAAACCGATTTCACGGCCCTGTCGTCGTGCAGCACCGCCATCAGGGCGGCCATGCGCATGTCGGCGTTGGCATCGAAGCGGAAATGCCAGAAGCTGCATTTCTCATTGGTGAGAATCGGATCGACCGCCGAGTAATTCAGGAACAGCACGCGCCGCGCCGGGTCGCGCTCATTGTGCTTGTTGACGGCTTCGATCAGGGCCGCGGCCACCGCCGACGAATTGCCCTGCAGGATGAACCGGGCGCCGTCGTCGATCGCCGACCGCAGGGCGGACAGCGCTTCCTCGATCTGGCCTTGGCTGTCGTAGCGCTCCAGTTGCAGCTTCTGCATTCCCTGCGGCGTCTTGACGCCGCCGCGCTGGTTGATCCGCTCGACCGCCCACACGAGGTTGCGGAACACCGCTTCGCCGCCGTTCGCGTTGCCGCCCGAAAGGCCTTCGATCAGCGCCAGCTTGACGACCGGTTTCGCTTCCTGTGCCCATGTGAAGGCCGGCGCACATAGCGCTGCGACCAGCGATTGCAAGACCCTGCGGCGCACATTTTTCACTTTCGGATTCCCTTGAAAAGACCGTCAGCGCACGCACATGCAATGCATGCGGTGATCACGGTTGAAAGCCGCGCAGTCTAACGGACGTGAAACAGAGTAGTTTCGCATCCACAGCCCTCATTCCCAGGAGTTCGCCATGTTTTTCGCCCCCGTCGTCCGCACCCGTGCGATGTCTCCCGCGTTCCGTTCCTTCGACCGCAGCTTCGAGCGCTTCGTCAACGATGCGTTCTTCACCAACGCTTCGCGCGGCTTCGACGTGCAACAGGACGACAAGGCCTGGACCGTGACGCTGGACTTGCCCGGCGTCGCGCGAGAGGACCTGTCCATCAACATCGAAGGCACCATCGTGCGCATCGAGACCGGGGCGCAGGCCAAGCGAGCGTTCAAGGCCGCTTACGAGCTGCCCCAGGACATCGATGCCGACACCAGCGCCGCCAAGCTCGAGAACGGTGTGCTGACCCTCACCCTGGCCAAGAAGGCCCCGGTCAGCAACGCGCGGCAGATCGAGATCAAGTAAGGCGAGACAGCTCCGCCAGCGGCCAGCGGGGCTTCACGTCGAAGGCGTAGCTGCGATCGCCGGTTTGCACACCCGCTGCCAGCCGCATCGCGGCGGCCATCGCGATCATGGCCCCGTTGTCGGTGCACAGGTGCAGCTCCGGGTAATGCACCCGCCAGTTGCGCCGTGCGCAGCCGGCTTCGAGTGCGGCGCGCAGGGCCTTGTTGGCCCCCACGCCGCCGGCCACCACCAGCCGCTGCAGTCCCGAGCGATCCAGCGCGCCCAGCGATTTGTGCACCAGCACCTCGACGATCGCAGCCTGGGTCGAGGCGGCCAGATCCGCCTTGCGCGACTCCAGTTCAGCACCCAGCTTTTTCGCCTGCGTCAGCACGGCGGTCTTCAGCCCGGCAAACGAGAAATCGAGATCGCCGCTGTGCATCAGCGGCCGCGGCAATTTGAAGGCTTTCGGATCCCCCTGCTCGGCCAGGCGCGCCAACGCCGGTCCGCCGGGGTAGCCCAGGCCCATGAGCTTGGCCGACTTGTCGAACGCTTCGCCGGCCGCATCGTCGATGGTTTCGCCCAGCAGCTGGTAGCGGCCGACGCCGTCCACCCGCATCAACTGCGTGTGGCCACCCGAGACCAGCAAGGCGACAAAGGGAAACTGGGGCGGGTCGCCGCCGAGGAACGGCGACAGCAGATGGCCCTCGAGGTGATGCACGCCCAGCACCGGCTTGCCCAGGGCGGCCCCGAGCGCGCAGGCGACGCCGGCGCCCACCAGGAGTGCACCCGCCAGCCCGGGACCGCGCGTGTAGGCGATCACGTCCAGCTGGTCCAGGCGGGTGCCCGAGCGCGCCAGCACGTCTTCGGTCAGCGGCAGGACGCGCCGGATGTGGTCGCGGCTGGCCAGTTCGGGCACCACCCCGCCGTAGGCCTGGTGCATTTCGATCTGGCTGTGCAGTGCGTCGGCGCGCAGCACGGGCAGGCCCGAGCCCATTGCCTCGACCAGGGCAACACCCGTTTCATCACAAGAAGACTCGATACCCAGGATCAGCATGCAAGGAGTTTAGGTGAAGCCCCGGTTGACCCCGGGCGCAGGGGCCATGCTGGCGTGGTTCTTGCGCGCCTTGCCGCATGACGCCTTCCCAGTCGCTACGCCTCGTCGTGATCGCGCCCGACTCGCTCGGGGGGCACGCGCAGGCCAACAAGGCTTCATTCGCCAAATAGCGCGAGGTCATGAGTCATCAAGGACAATGCGGCGATGGGCATCAGCCAGTACCTGAAGGAAATCGGCCGCGGCAAACAGGGCGCGCGTTCGCTCAGCCGCGAGCAGGCCGCCGACCTGTTCGGCCAGGTGCTCGATGGCGCAGCGAGCGACCTCGAAGTCGGCGCCTTCTGCCTGGCGATGCGCATCAAGGGCGAGACGGCGCAGGAAATGTGCGGCTTTCTCGACGCCACCGCCGCGCGCCTGAACCATGTCCCGGCCGGTGAGCGCCCGCTGGTGGTGCTACCCAGCTACAACGGTGCGCGCAAGCTGCCGGTGCTTACGCCGCTGCTGGCCCTGATGCTGGCGCGGCTCGGCCTGCCGGTTCTGATCCACGGCACCGCCACGGAATCGGGACGCGTGTCCGTCCAGCCGGTGTTGCAGGCGTTGGGAATCCAACCCTTGCCGCAGGTCCGGGCCATTGCGCCGGGCGAAGCGGCCTTCATTGCGACGGAACTGCTGAGCCGGGGCCTGAAGCGCCTGCTGGATGCCCGCCGCGTCATCGGCCTGCGCAATTCCAGCCACAGCCTGGTCAAGCTCATGAATCCATGCGCCGGTCCGGCCGTGATCGTGGGCAGCTACACCCATCCGGAATACGGGGCGTCGATGGCGGCGGTGTTCGAGTTGATGGGTTCCACTGCGCTGTTGCTGCGCGGGACCGAGGGCGAAGTGGTGGCGGACGCGCGCCGGCTGCCGCAGATGGACGGGTTCATCGCCGGGCAGCGGGTGCCATTGCAGCAAGGGCAGAAAGGAACGCTCACGTCCCTGCCCGACCTGCCCGCCGCAATCGACGCGCAGACCACGGCGACCTATATTCAGGACGTGCTGGACGGGCGCAAACCGGTGCCCGCATCGCTCGCACTGCAGGTGGAACACATCTTGCATCTGGCCCAGGCCATTTCATGAACCCAGGAACAGTCACTCTCGTAGGCGCGGGTCCCGGCGACCCCGACCTGCTGACCCTGAAAGCCGTCAAAGCCATCCAGGCCGCAACGGTGTTGCTGGTCGACGACCTGGTGGGCCGGGACATCGTGGCCCTGGCTGCGCCCGGCACCCGCGTCATCCACGTGGGCAAGCGCGGCGGCTGCAAGAGCACGCCGCAGGCCTTCATCGAAAAGCTGATGGTGATGGCCGCGCGCGAAGGCGAGAACGTGGTGCGCCTCAAGGGGGGCGACCCGCTCATCTTCGGCCGCGGCGGCGAGGAGGTCGCGCACCTGCGATCCGAGGGCGTCGAGGTCCAGGTCATCAACGGGATCACCGCCGGCCTGGCCGCGGCGAGCGCGCTGGGAGTTGCGCTGACGCATCGCGAACATGCCCATGGTGTGTTGTTCATCACCGGCCATGCGCGCAGCGGTGCCGACGGGCCCAACTGGCGCTTGCTGGCGGCGACCGCGCGCGACGCCAAGCTTACGCTGGTGATCTACATGGGCGTCAGCGGTGCCGGGCACATCCAGGACGAATTACTCACCGCCCTGCCCGCATCCACGCCGGCGGCCGTGGTCCAGCGGGCCAGCCTGCCGGACCAGCGCCAGGCCGTCACCACGCTGGGGAATCTGCACATGACGATCGATCAGGAGCAGTTCGCCAGCCCCTCCGTCATCGTCGTCGGCGACGTGATCAGCGGCGTCGCAGCGGCCAGCAACTCACTAACACATTTCGCCCGCCTGGCGTGACCAGCCTGCGGCAACACTGCCGCCGCGCCGTCAGTCGACCTTGGCGCCCGAGGCTTCCACCGCCGCGCGCCAACGCTCGGTGTCGGCGCGCACGAACTCCCCGAACTGCTGGGCGGTTCCCCCGACGACTTCCAGGCCCTGCGAGGTCAGCTGACCGCGCAATTCGGGATCCGCGAGCACCTTGTTGATCTCGGTGTTCAGCCGGGCGATCGTGGCGGCCGGCGTACCGGCTGTGGTCATGATGCCCTGCCAGCCCACAGCCGAGTAGTCCTTCAAGCCGGCTTCCGCCATGGTGGGCACATCGGGCATGACGGGCGAACGCGTGCTGCCGGTGATGGCCAGCGCACGCACCTTGCCGGCCTTCACGTGGGGCACGGCAGTGAGCAGGTCGTTGGACAGCACCTGCACATCCTTGGCCAGGAGCGCATTCAGCGCCGGCGCCGCGCCCTTGTACGGAATATGGGTGATGGACACGCCGGCCTCCAGCTTGAACAGCTCGACTGCCAGGTGCGGAAAGGTCCCGTTGCCGGCGGACGCGTAGTTGAGCGCATGCGGATCGGCCTTGGCCAACGCAATCAGTTCGGCCACATTGGTGGCCTTGACGTTGTCGGCCACCAGCAGCAGGTTGGGCACCTTGACCATGAGGACCACGGGCGCGAAGGCACTGGCCGTGTCGTACGGCAGGGACTTGTAGAGGCTGGGGTTGATCGCGATGTTGGTGTTGGCGAACAGCAGCGTGTGGCCGTCAGCCGGCGCCTTGGCCACGATGTCCGCGCCCAGAATGCCGCCGGCGCCGGGTCTGTTGTCCACGACCACGGGTTGGCCCAGCGCCGTCGCCAAGCGGGCGCCCACGACACGCGCGAGCACGTCGGCCGAGCCGCCCGGCGGGAACGGCACGACCAGCCGCAAGGGTCTGGAAGGAAAGCCCTGGGCCAGAGCCGCACTGCAGCCGAGCGCCAGCGCCCAGCCAGCCAAACGGGCAAGAATTCTCATCATTGGTCTCCTCTTTCCGGAATCACCGGCAACAACAAGAAGGAATCATGGGTGCCGCCAAACTGAACCGCGTGCCGGGTGGGCAGGGCATTGCAGGTGTGCACCCAGATCGGGTCTTCGGCCGTCGAATCCTGGCCGCGGATGTCGAGCGCCAGCCGGTGCCCAGCGCGGAACAGGTTGGATACCTCCCGGATTTCCACGGCGTAGGCATAGCTCTGCCCGGGTCGCAGCTCTTCCTTGCGTGTGTGCTTCTGTCGGGGGCGGTAGGGCTTGGACTCCTCCTCATCGAGCTCGCGTTGCGAAGCGCGCAGCCAGCCCTTGGTGAGCGGGCGCGAGGTGCCGTCCGGCGCCACGTCCCGTAACGTGGCGATCCAGGTGGCATCGCTCTGGTCGAGCGTCGCGTGGAAATTGAACGCGACCGGCCCGGTCACCTCGAGGTCGGCGGGGAACGGTTCGGTCTGAAATGTGACAGCCGGCGGCAACTGGCCGGGCGGCAGGTCCGGGTCGTTCTGGAACTGTAACTCGCCGGCCTGTGTGGATGGCGTCTGCGACAGCGAACCGCCCGGCCCGAGGTACAGCCGGGTCCAGCGTGTGCGCGCCAGGGGCCACTCGTGTTCGAAGCGATATTCATCCCTGCCCTTGATCAGCAGCTCGATCGGCGGCTCGTCCATGAAGCCAGTGTCGTTGCCCTTAAGCCAGTGGTCGTACCAGCGCAGGATGAGGTCGTGGTGGTCGGTCCACGGCCGCAGCGGCCCCATGCGCGACGGCGTTTCCATCAACAGCAGTTTCTTGGGCGCGTCGATGCCGGCATAGGCCTCGAAGGCGCCCGCCAGGTGGACGGCCCAGCTGGTCCAGCGCGTCACCAGGAATGTGGGGATGCGTATGCGGTCGAACATGCGATAGGGCGAACGCTCCCAGTAGAACGGCCCGTCGAAAGGCTCGAGCAGCCAGTCGAAAAGCAGCGGGTTCTTGCGCGGGTATTTGAGCTGGATGTGCAGGTAGGGCGAGCGCCGCACCTCGGGGCTGTCCATCAACGCGGCCACCCGGCGGTCGATCTCCTCCTGGGGCAGCCGCGCATAGCTGAGCGGCGTCATGCCGTCGACGCAGACATGGCCCCACCACTGGTGCCAGAAGCCCTCGTTGAGCAGGCCGCCGTGGTAGACGCTCTGCCGATAGCGGTCGGTCAGTGCTTCGTAGGGCACGATCGCCTTCAGGTGGGGAGGCTGCTGCGCCGCCACCATGTACTGCATCACGGCGAAGTACGACATTCCCAGCATGCCGCAGTTGCCGTCGCACCAGGACTGCCCGGCCATCCATTCGATGATGTCGTAGCCGTCTTCCTGCTCTTTGGGTCCCTGGTAGCAGTACTCGCCCTCGGAGTCCCCCGAACCCCGGGCGTCCGCGATCACATGCACGTAGCCGCGGCTCACGAAGTACTGCGAATCGCCCGCCTCCAGACCACCGTTGCCGATCAGCGGACTGAGCGGTGCGCGCTTGCCGGCGACGCGCTGCAGGTCCTTGCCGTAGTGGGAATAGGACAGGAGCGCCGGATAGCGGCCGGGCTGGTCGGGGACGTACACGTCGCACGCGACGCGGGTGCCGTCGCGGGTGCGGATCATCACGTCGCGCTGCACGGTCATACCGTACTGCGGTTGCGAAACTTGGCTGCGCCAATCCTGTCCGACCTTCATTCTTTGCTCCTTCAACGCCTCTCACCCCTGGGTGACGTCGCCCCAAGCAGTCTAAGATCCACACCAACAGTTGTAGAAAACAACTACGTCCGGTGAATACCCTGAGGTCTATGCTGATCCATGTCGCTGGAGAAACCGAAAAGGCTCGACGAACTGCTGAACTATCGTCTGGCGCGCTTGCTGGCCCTCAGCAGCGCCCCCGGCATCCGGCTGTTCGAGGGCGGCTACGGGGTTTCCAGGCGTGAGTGGAGTCTGGTGGGCCTGGTAGCGCTGCACGGCCCCATGTCACCTTCGGAACTGGCTGCGATTGCCCATCTCGATCGGCCCCGTGTGTCGCGCGCCATCACCGAGCTGGTGACCCAGGGCCTGCTGGCGCGCATCGAGCTGCCGAACGACCGCCGCCGGGCCCAGATCGCCATCACCGAGCCAGGTTGGAAACTCTATGAAGAAGTGCTTCCGCAGATCGTGCGCATCAACAAGGCCGTGCTGGCGGCATTGACTCCAGATCAGCTGGCAACTTTCGATCAGGCGCTCCACATCCTCACCCAGTCGGCGGAAGCATTGGTGCGGGCCACGCCGGTCACGCTGAAGGCGGATCGCCACCGGGGAGGCCGGCGCTGAAGCCGAATCCTTCGCCCATGAAAGAAGCCAACCACGTCCGGCAACGCCCCGCCCTCTGCCCCCGGGTTGTTTGCGAAAGGCTGAAGTGACCCAGTACTTCGACGTCGTCGTCATCGGCGCCGGAGCGGCCGGCCTGTTCTGCGCCGGGGTGGCAGGCCAGCTCGGGCTGAAGGTGCTGCTGGTCGATCACAGCGAGAAAGTGGCCGAGAAGATTCGCATCTCGGGTGGCGGGCGCTGCAACTTCACCAATCGCGATCTCGACCCGCGCGCGCCGCACAGGCACTTCCTGGGCGACAACCCGAACTTCTGCCGCTCCGCCCTGTCGCGCTACACGCCGCAGGACTTCGTCGCCCTGGTGCAGCGCCACGGCATCCCCTTCCATGAGAAGCACAAGGGACAGCTGTTCGGCGACCGCTCCTCGGAGGACTTCATCCAGATGCTGCTGCGCGAATGCGAGGCCGGCGCCGTCGTGCGCTGGCAGCCTTGCAGCGTCAGCGCCGTCAACCCTCTTGGGGCCAGCCCCGGCGGCACAACATCCGATGCGCGCTACGAACTCGTGACGGATCGCGGACCGGTACTGACACGGAACCTGGTCATTGCCACCGGCGGCCTGTCGATTCCGAAAATCGGCGCCACCGATTTCGGCTACCGCATCGCGCGCCAGTTCGCTCTGCGCATCGTCACGCCACGCCCCGCCCTGGTGCCATTGACCTTCGATGGGCCGAGCTGGGCTCCGTATGCGCAACTGGCCGGCCTGTCGCTGCCGGTCGCGATCGAAACCGGCGAGAAGAAGAACCGCATCGCGTTTCACGAAGACCTGCTGTTCACCCACCGCGGCCTGAGCGGCCCGGCCGTGCTGCAGATTTCCAGCTACTGGCGCGAGGGACAGCCCCTGCGCATCGATCTCGCACCGGGCACCGACTTGCTGGAGGAACTGCTGCGGGCCAAGGCCGGTTCGCGCAAGCTCATCGCCAACGAGCTCGCCGCCTGGCTGCCCGCGCGGCTGGCCGATACCTGGGTGGGGCAGCAGGCGGATTGGCAGCGCCCGATCAACGAGGCTTCCGACAAGGCCCTGGCTGCGCTGGCCGATGGCCTGTCGCGCTGGACCCTGGTGCCGACTGGAACCGAGGGCTACAAGAAAGCCGAAGTGACCGCCGGCGGCGTGGACACGCGCGATCTCTCCTCGCAAACGATGGAGTCGACGCAGGCGGGACTGTACTTCATCGGCGAAGTGGTGGACGTGACCGGCAGGCTCGGCGGCTACAACTTCCAGTGGGCCTGGGCCAGCGCTTTCGCCTGCGCCCAGGGCATGGCGCAAGCGCAATCGGCCTAGGGCGGCGGCAGCAACTGCTTGAGCACTTCCAGCAGCCGGTCGGCCATGACCGGCTTGACCAGGTGCTCGTCAAAGCGCGCTTCCAGCGCCCGGGCCCGGTCGTTGTCGCGGCCGTAGCCGGTGAGCGCCACCAGCCGGGCACCCGCCATCCGGGGGTCGGCCCGCAGCAGCCGCGCGAGCTGGTAGCCGTCCATGCCCGGCAGCCCGATATCGAGCAGCGCCAGCTCGGGCACATAGTCGTCCAGCAACGCCAGCGCGGACTCGCCATCGCCGGCGCAACGCACCTCGTAGCCCACCAGTTGCAACAGCTCTGCCAGGGCCAAGGCCGCGTCGGCGTTGTCGTCGACCACCAGAATGCGGCCACCGCCTCCCTCCCCAAGGGGCGCCGGCTCGCTGTCGGCGGCCGGCTCCAGCTGCCCTTGGTGAGACGGCAGCCGGACGATGAAGCTGCTGCCCAGCCCGGGACCCTCGCTTGCCGCCGCCACAGTGCCGCCGTGCATTTCCACCAGCATGCGAACGATCGCCAGACCCAGGCCCAGGCCGCCCGCCTGGCGGTCCATGGCCTGCTGGCCCTGCACGAACAGATCGAATACACGGGGCAGCAATTGCGGGGCAATGCCGCTGCCGGTATCCTCCACGAGGATTTCCACGACGCCCTCCTCGGTGCGCAGGCCCAGGGTCACGCGGCCCTCGTGCGGCGTGAACTTGGCAGCATTGACCAGGAGGTTGCACAGGACCTGGGTCAGCCGCACCGCGTCGCCCGACACGATGGCCGGCCGCGTGGCGAGCCGCAGCTCCACCGGATGCGCGTGGGTCTCGAACAGCGGCCGTGTCAGTTCGACGGCATTCGCGACCACGGTCCTCATGTCCACCGCCTTCCGCCGCAATTGGACCTTGCCCTGGGTGATACGCGAGACATCCAGCAGGTCCTCGATCAGGCGCGACAAATGGGTCACCTGCCGGCCGATGATGCGGCGCTCTTCCACGCTCGCGCCGGGCTTGCGCAGCGCCATCAGTTCCAGCGCCGTGCTGATCGGAGCCAGGGGATTGCGCAGTTCATGGCCCAGCATGGCCAGGAATTCGTCTTTCGCGCGATTGGCGGACTCCGCCTGCTGGCGGGCGGCACCGGCTTCGGCATACAGGCGGGCATTGTCCAGGGCCAGCGCCGCGCGCTGCCCCAGTTCCAGCACCAGTGCCCGGTCTTCCTCGGTCAGACCGCGGCCCGACTCGGCCTGGATCACGGCCATGGTCCCGATGGTGCGCCCGCGCGCGATCAGCGGCAGGACGTACTGGGACTTGAACCCCAAGGTCTGGGTGTAGAGGTGCAGCGCTGGGTCGGCGGCGGTTGCGGGGCCGTCGAAATCCCCGTAGTGCGAACGCCCGGTGGCGAGCACCCAGGCCGTGGACCCCACCGTTTCCGGCGCGGCTCGCAGCTCGCGCGCCAGGGCCAGGGCGCGCTCGGCCCTGGCAGGATCGCTGTGGTAGGCCAGCCGGCGTTGCAGTACGCCGTTCTCGTCCAGCAGGTCGATGCGGCAACAGTCGGCAATCTGCGGGACCAGCGTGGTGGCGATGGCCTGCAGCGTCTCATCCGGATCCAGCGAGCGCGACAGCACCTCGCCCGCGCTGGCCAGCAGTTCCAGGCGTCGGCGCGCGGCTTCGGCCTCGGTTCGGGCGCGCCGCTCGGCGGCCAGCAGCTCGACCCGCTGGGTGACGTCGGTGCTGGCGCCCACCATGCGCAAGGGCCGGTCGTCGGCGCCGCGCACCAGTTGGCTGTTGGTGTTGATCCACCGGATGCGCCCGTCCGGCAAGAGAACGCGGACCTCGGCCGAGTAGTCAGGGCCACCCGCCAACGCGCGGGCGACGCCATCACGCACCGTCGGCAGGTCATCCGGGTGGATGCGGGAGCGGAACCCTTCCAGGCCGCCGATTTCGGCGCCGGGCGCCAACTCGTACATTTCGTAGACGCGGTCCGACCAGGTGACCCGGTCGCGCACGATGTCCCAGTCCCAGATGCCGACCTGCCCGGCCTCCAGGGCCATGCGCAAGAGCTGCTCGCTGCTGCGCAGCGCGGCCTCGGCATGCCGGTGCTGCTCCAGCAGGCGGGCATTGACCACCAGCGGCGCCGCCAGAAGAGCCAGCTCGGCCGCGAACGCCACGTCGGCCCGGGTATGCTGCCGGCCCGAGCGGCCCATGAACAGGGTCAGCCCCCCGACCAGTTCCGAGCGGTAACGTACCGGCACGGTCATCATCGAGCAGAATCCCAGCGCCCGCAGCAGAGCCAGGTGCTCGTCGTCGCCGGCGACTTTGCGGTACCAGGCGTCGTCTACATGGGGATGCAGGCCGGCCTCGCCGGTGGACAGGCCGCAGAGATTCAGGTCCTGCCGGTCCTGCCGCACCCAGCGGGTGGGAGCCAGCAGGGCCTCGATGTCGGGGGCCTCGTGGGCCGCCACGGTCCGCAGCACGCCCTCGCCGTGGACCACGTCGAAAAAGCCGAAGTCGCCCAGGACCGGCAGGCAGGCGCCGATGGTCTGGCGCAAGGTGCCGCTGAAATCGGAAGCCGAGGCGAGCAGCCGTGCGGCCAAACCGAGGGCCTGGCGCTGCACTTCGGGCGTCGCAGCCGCCGCGGACAGGTTGGATTGGGGCCCCACGGGCGCGATTCTGGCCCAATTCCCCCGCCGCCGGCCCTGCGCAGCCGTACATTGCCGAACCGGCGCTCGGGGGCTATAATGACGGGCTTTGCTGGCAAACCCCCAACGGCCTGATCACCACGAGTTGGGGAACCCCCGCAGTCACGGCGCCCGGGCCCGATCTTCCTGAGCACCCTCTGCCTGCACATTTTGGAATTCATTCGCTGATGACGACGATCCGTGTTAAAGAAAATGAGCCCTTCGACGTGGCCCTGCGCCGCTTCAAGCGCACCATCGAGAAGCTGGGCCTGCTGACCGAACTGCGGGCCCGCGAGTTCTACGAAAAGCCCACCGCCGAGCGCAAGCGCAAGAAGGCAGCCGCCGTCAAGCGCCACTACAAGCGCGTGCGCAGCATGCAGTTGCCCAAGAAGCTTTACTGAGATCTTGGGGGTCAGATCACAATTCAGGACAGCCCCTGAATCGGAGAGACAAATCCCCAACGAAATTGTGCTCTGACCCAAACTGATCAAGAAGCCCGCCTGGGGACACTCAAGCGGGCTTTCTTGTTTTCGACTTTCCCAAGGGAGAAGCTGATGAGCCTGAAAGAACGCATCACCGAAGACATGAAGGCCGCCATGCGGGCACGGGATGCCGAGCGCCTGGGCACCATCCGGCTGCTGACGGCCGCGATGAAGCAAAAGGAAGTGGACGAGCGCATAGCCCTGGACGACGCCGCCGTGATCGGCATCATCGACAAGCTCATCAAGCAGCGCAAGGACAGCGTGGAAGCCTTCACCAAGGCCGCACGGCAGGACCTGGCCGACAAGGAAGCCGCCGAGATCGTGGTGCTGCAGGGCTACCTGCCCGCCCGGCTTTCCCCCGATGAAATAGCAGCCGAGGTCAGAGCCATCGTCGCCGAACTGGGCGCCAAGGGCCCGGGCGACATGGGCAAGGTCATGGGTGCCGTGAAATCGCGGCTGGCCGGCAAGGCCGACATGGGACAGGTGTCGGCGGCGGTCAAAGCGGCTCTCGCGGGCTGATAAGGGGAGAACAGCCGGCCCAGAGTTGGCGCTCGTCGGCTTCGGTTGTGGGGCATCGAGCCCCACAACCTCGGTCATCAATTCGCGGGTCGATCCCCGCAAGCGGGGCCCCTCGCCCTGCGCGAAGTTATGACCCAGCCACCTTCATCCGGTCGATCAGGATCGACCCGACGGTCTTGGCGCCATAGTTGTAGACGTCCGCGCCGACGGCCTGCATTCCGCCCAGCATGTCCTTGAGGTTGCCGGCGATGGTGATTTCCTCCACCGGGTACGCGATTTCGCAGTTCTCCACCCAGAAGCCGCTGGCTCCGCGTGAATAGTCGCCCGTCACGTAGTTCACCCCCTGTCCCATCAGTTCGATGACGAACAGGCCCGTGCCCAGCTTGCGCAGCATCTCGCGCAGGTCGTCCCCGGGCTGGGTGAGGCGTGAAGTCAGCGTCAGATTGTGGGAGCCGCCGGCATTGCCCGTGGTCCTCATGCCGAGCTTGCGGGCCGAGTAGCTGCTGAGGAAGTAGCCTTCGACCCGTCCGGCGTCCACCACCTTGCGCGCCTGGGTCCGGACACCCTCCTCGTCGAAGGGGGCGCTGCCCTTGCCGCGCGGCACCAGCGGGTCCTCCACCACGTCGATGTGGTCGGGAAACACCTTCTTTCCCAGCGAGTCCAGCAGGAAGGTGCTCTTGCGATAGAGAGCGCCGCCGCTCACGGCCTGCACGAAACCGCCCAGCAGGCCGGCCGCCAGCGGAGACTCGAACAACACCGGGCAGACCCGGGTGCTGATCTTGCGCGACTTCAGGCGCGACAGGGCGCGCTCGGCCGCGTAGCGCCCGATGGCCTCGGGCGCGGCCAGTTCGTCGGGGCCGCGCATCGAGCTGTACCAGGCGTCGCGCTGCATGCCCTCGCCCTTGCCCGCGATCGGCGCCACCGAAATCGAATGGCGCGAACTGGCGTAGCCGCCGCGAAAGCCCCGGCTGTGGGCGCTGAAGAAGTGGCTCTGCTGGGCCGAAACGCCGGCACCCTCGCTGTTGGTGATGCGCTTGTCGGTGGCGAAAGCCGCGCCTTCGCACGCCAGCGCCAGGCGGGCCGCCTCTTCGCTGGTGATGTTCCACGGATGGAACAGGTCCAGGTCGGGCTGCTCATCGGGGCCCGCGATGTCCTGGCCGTCGGGCAGCCCCGCCACCGGGTCTTCGGCGGTGAAGCGGGCGATGTCGTAGGCCGCCTGCACCGTCTGCTCGATCGCCGCGCGGGAGAAGTCCGACGTGCTGGCATTGCCGCGGCGGTGGCCGATGTACACGGTGACGCCCAGCGACTTGTCGCGGTTGCGCTCCACGTTTTCCAGCTCGCCCTTGCGCACCGAGACGCTCAGGCCGCAGCCTTCCGAGGCCTCGGCGCCGGCGTCGGTCGCGCCCAACTTCCTGGCATGGGTCAGGGCGGTGTCCACCAGCTCCTCGAAGGTAGCTCGGCTGTAGGCGAAAACGGCGTCGCCGCGAGAATCGGGTTTGGTCATAGCGGGGCTATGATAGCCGCCGTACAAGAGGCACGCGACCCGCACGCCCTCACCTCCCACCTCCATGTCACGTAAACCCAAAAAAGGCTATTTCGTTCGCGGGCAGTTCGTCGCCGAAGGCAGCGAGATGGACCTCGAGCTGAAGGCCGAGCTCAAGGGCACCGACGAAGCCAGCAGGACCGACTTGAAGCGCGAGAGCACCGAGCTGCAAAAGCTCGGTGAAGCTTTGCTGACGCTCCGCGCCGACCTGATGCAGGGCCTGGCGCTGCCGGAAAAACTCGCCGACGCGGTGGCCGAAGCCAAACGCATCACCAACTTCGAGGGCAAGCGCCGGCAGATGCAGTACATCGGCAAGCTGATGCGCCAACTGGACGACGACACCTTGCAGAGCGCGCGAGACGCGCTCGAAGTGCAGCAGAAGGGGTCGGCCGGCGATGCGCTGGCGCTGCACCAGGCCGAGCAGTGGCGCGACAAGCTGATCGCCGGCGACGAGGCCCTGGAGCAGTGGCAACGGGCCTATCCCGGCACCGACACGCAGCAGCTGCGCGCGTTGATCCGCCAGGCGCGCAGGGACGTGCAACCCGACGCCGAATCGGTTTCGAAGGGATTGGCGCCGCGGCAGGGCCGGGCCTACCGCGAGATCTTCCAGCTGGTGAGAGAACAGCTGGACCACGAAGGGCCCCCGTCCCAGCTGAGCAGATTGACATGAACGACGTGAACGCTGTTCCCTGCGATCCCGTGCGGATCGGTATCGTCTCGATCAGCGACCGGGCCTCCACCGGCGTCTACGAGGACAAGGGCCTGCCGGCCTTGAGGGAGTGGCTGGGCCGGGCTTTGCGCAACCCGATCACTTTCGACTCGCGCCTGATCCCCGACGAAAAGGAAGGCATCAGCGCCGCACTGATCGAACTGGTCGACGCCGGTTGCTCGCTCGTGCTCACCACCGGTGGGACCGGGCCGGCGCCCCGGGATGTGACACCCGAAGCGACCCTGGCGGTTGCGCACAAGGAGATGCCGGGTTTCGGCGAGCAGATGCGTCAGATCAGCCTGCGTTTCGTGCCCACCGCCATCCTGTCGCGCCAGTGCGCGGTGATCCGCGACCGCGGCCTGATCATCAACCTGCCGGGCCAGCCCAAGGCGATCCAGGAGACGCTGGAGGGTTTGCGGGGCGCCGGCGGCGAGTCGCTGGTGCCGGGGATCTTCGCGGCGGTGCCGTATTGCATCGACCTGATCGGCGGCCCCTACCTGGAGACACACGAGGCCGTGTGCAAGGCCTTCCGGCCGAAGTCGGCGCTGCGGCCGGCGCGAACGGCGCCGTAGGGCCCCGCTTCCCTGACCGCGGGTCAGCCCGCGATCACGGCAGATCACTTCCCGACCAGTTGCGTCAGTTTGTCGGCCTCGAAGTTCTCCTTCAAGGCCGCGTCGTCGGGCACGCAATCGGCTTCCTTGCGGACCGAAGAAAGCTTTTCGATGGCGTGCCACAGCAGCGCGATCTGGTGCTCTTGCGACGATGCGCTGTCGATCAGCCCGTTCATCGCCTGCGACAACGGGTCGTCGTTCTCGGTGATGCCGTACGCCGAAAAACCGAGCCGGTTGGCGACCTGCTCGCGCCGCTTGCTGTCGTCGGCCTGGATGACGCGTGCCGGGATGCCGACCGCCGTGGCCCCCGCCGGCACTGGCTTCGTCACCACCGCGTTGGAGCCGACACTCGCGTCGTCACCGACCGTGAAGCCGCCCAGCACCTTGGCGCCGGCACCGATGACCACGTTGCGGCCCAGCGTCGGATGGCGCTTGGCGCCCTTGGTCAGCGAAGTCCCGCCTAGCGTGACGCCCTGGTAGATGGTGCAGCCTTCGCCGACCTCCGCCGTCTCGCCGATAACCACGCCCATGCCGTGGTCGATGAAGACCTTGTCGGCGATTTGCGCGCCCGGGTGGATCTCGATGCCGGTGAGCCAGCGCGAGAACTGCGAAGTGAAGCGCCCGAGCCAGCGCAGCCCTTTGCTCCAGAACCAATGCGCCAGTCGATGCAGCAGCAGCGCATGCAGGCCCGGGTAACAGGTGATCACCTCCCACTTGCTGCGCGCGGCAGGATCGCGGTCGAGGATGCACTGGATGTCGGAACGCAAGCGGGTGAACATGGCGGAAACGGGAGGGTGGTGCCCTCAGTCTATCTTCTTGCCCCGGCAGCCGCTTGCGACATGGCCTTGGCAACACCACGCAGGATGTGGATTTCCTCGACGGTGAGATTGGATCGGTTGAACAGCTGGTTCAGGCGCGGCATCAGCTTCCTGGGCGCGGCCGGGTCGAGAAAACCGATGTCCACCAGTGCCCGTTCCCAGTGGGCCAGCATTCCCGCCAGAGCCTGGGCATCGGCCGGCGTGTCGGTGCGGGCCGGCCCGCTCGAAGCGGGGTTCGCGAAGCCGCCCAGGGCCGTGCGCCACTCGTAGGCGATCACCTGGATCGCCGAGGCCAGGTTCAGGGACCCGTAGCGCGGATCGGTCGGGATGGACAGGGCGGCGTGACAGCGGTAGACGTCCTCATTGCTCATGCCGAAACGCTCCGAGCCGAACAGGAACGCGACGCTGTGGCCGGAGCCGGCCAATGAGCCCAGGTGCGCGCGCGGGGTGACGGTGGGCGGGCCGAAATCGCGCGGCGTCATGGCGGTGGCGCACAGGTAAGTCATGCCGTCGAGCGCCTCATCGAGCGTGGCGACCACGCGCGCTTTGCCCAGCACGTCGGCGGCGGCGCTGGCGCGCTGCACCGCTTCCTCGCGCACCAGCACGTCGGGCCAGCGCGGCGCCACCAGCACCAGGTCGTCGAAACCCATGACCTTGATCGCGCGGGCCGCCGCGCCGACATTGCCGGCGTGGCTGGTATTGATCAGGATGAAGCGGGTGCGCATGGGGCTGGATTGTCCATGCATTGGCGCTGTGTGCAGCGCGGCCGATACATCTGTGTTAAAAAGTCAGCCGCCCGACAACACCGGCCTTCGTTGCCGCCGCCCGAGGAGAAGAAGGATGCTTGTCAATGCCCTCGGAGTGCTGGGCGGAATGGGGCCGCTGGCCGCCGCCGACTTTCTCGGCAAGCTCGCCGGCGCCACCAATGCGAGCTGCGACCAGGAGCACATTCCGGTGATCCTGTATGGCGACTGCACCACGCCCGATCGAACCGCCAGCATCCTGGGCCAGGGCCCGTCGCCACTGCCGCAGCTGCTGGCAGGCATCGAATTCCTCAACACCGCGGGCTGCGCCGTCATCGCCATTCCCTGCAACAGCGCGCACTGCTGGTACGACGAGATGGCCCGCGCCAGCCGCGTGCCGGTGCTGCACATCGTCGAAGCCAGCGCGCTGAAAGTCCGCCGCAACAACGCCGGCACCCGGCGCGTGGGCGTGCTCTCGACCGAGGGCACGCACCGGATGGGCATTTACCGCTCGACCCTGGAACGCATGGGCCTGGAGGTGATCGCGCCGACCGCGGAGGATTTCCGGGAACTGGTTTCGCCGGGCATCGCCGACATCAAGGCCAACCGGATCACCGCGGCGCAGGCCAGGTTCGACGTAGCGGCCGACCGGCTGCTGGGTCGCGGGGCCGAGCAGATCATCCTGGGCTGCACCGAGATTCCGCTGGGCATGCAGCGCCGCTGCGCCGCCCACCCGCACAGCGTGGTGGACTCCACCCATGCGCTGGTGGAAGCCGTGCTGGCGCACTTTGCCGCGTTGAATCCCTCGCCGGACGCCAAAGCGGCCGCATGCTGAAGGGGCTGGCCAGGCAGCTGTCGTCGTTAGCGCCGTGGAGCCTGTGACGCTGCGCGTGCTCAGCCGCGACAGCTGGGTGCGAATGAAGCAGGAGCGGCCGGACTTGGCGGCCCGGCTCGACCACCACGTGATCCTCAGTCTCGCGAACACGGTGGGCCGGGCCAACGCGGCTTTGAGCCTGGCCGGCTGGTTTCAGTCGTCGACCAGGCGCACCAGGATGTAGCCGGGGCCGAATCGCTCGCCGGCCGACACAGCGATCTGCTCGACCACGCCGGCTGAAGGCGCAGCCACTTCGAGGCCCTGATGCACCAGGGACGCCTTGCACAACACCTGCCCGGCGTTGACGCGGTCGCCCTCATCGACCAGCCAGCTTTCCAGCAGCGCCTCGTCGCTCTCGCCAGCCGTTTCCCAGCGTAGCGGATCCAAAATGACGTCGACCATTGGGCCTCCTGTCTGCCTTTTGCAGCTTGCATTGTTGTGTGGGTCGGGCGCCTCGCCATTGCGCCGGATCAATGATTTGCGCAGGGCCGGCGGGCGTGCCCGCGCCGCGGCACTGGCCAGGGCTTGACGCCGCTCAAGGAGCGGTCCCGCGGTTGGCCTAAGGTTGCCGCATGAACGACTCCATGCGTTCCGCAGTCAGCCGTGCGCGGCTGGCGGGCTTGTTCGCGGCGCTGCTGCTGGCCGCGCTGCTGGCGAGCTGTCGCTGGCCCTGAGAGCAGGATCCCGCCAAGGCGGCGCTGGTGTTGTCGGGCACCGTGGACGCGCGACAGGTCGACCTTTCTTTCCAGGCCGGCGGCCGTATTGCCCGCCTGTTGAGCGACGAGGGCCAGACCGTGAAGCCGGGTGCGCTGGTCGCCGAACTCGATTCCAGCGACCTCCAGCTGGCGGTCGACCGCGCCCGCGCCCAGGCCCGGTCGGCAACGCAGGCCATGGCGGCACTCAAAGCCGGGGCCCGCCCGCAGGAGCTGCGGGTCGCGCAGGCTGCCGTGGCCCAGGCCCAGGCCGACAAGCGTTTCGCCGATCAGCAGGTCGCGCGGACCCAGGAGCTGGTGAGTCAGCACTTCGTGTCGCCCGATCAGATGGACCGTGTTCGCAGCACCGCCGACGGTGCCGCGGCCCGGCTGGACCAGGCAGCCCAGAGCTTGGCGCTGCTGCGTGCCGGGGCGCGGCCCGAGGACCTGGAACGCGCCGCGGCCGACGTCGATGCCGCGCGGGCGGCCCAGCGCTCGGCCGAGCGGATGCTGGCCTATGCCCAGCTGACGAGCCCCGTGGGCGGGGTCGTCAGCGTGCGGCTGGCCGAGGCCGGGCAGGTGGTGGCGGCAGGCCAGCCGGTGCTGCGCGTAGCAGAGCTCTCGCGCCCCTGGGTGCGTGCCTACCTGGCCCAGACCGACTTGCCGCGGGTGCGGCTCGGCGACGCCGTCGAGGTCCGTGTGGACGGCCTGCCGGGACGGGCGTTCCGGGGCCGCCTGGCGTTCGTGTCGCCACAGGCGGAATTCACGCCCAAGACCGTGGAAACCCGCGCGCTGCGGGTCGACCTGGTCTACCGGGTCAAGGTGGACCTGGAGGACCCGGAAGGCCTGCTGAAGATCGGCATGCCGGCCGACGTGACGCTCACCCCCGCGCCGCCGCTGCCGTGACCGCGCCGGCCATCAGCGTGGAGGGCCTGCGCTTCGCTTATGGCGACCACATGGTGCTCGACCGCATCGACCTGCAGGTCGACCCGGGTGAGATTCTCGGGATCGCCGGCGCAGACGGCGCGGGCAAGAGCACGCTGCTGCGCATCCTGATCGGCCAGTTGCCGGGCGCCGGCGGTCGCATCCGGGTGCTCGGCATGGAAGCCGGGGATGCCGCCCTGCGCGAGCAGATCGCCTACATGCCGCAGAGCTTCGGCCAGTACGCCGACCTGTCGGTGCAAGAGAACCTGCAGTTCTTCGCGGCCCTGCACGGGCTATCGGGCGAGCAGGCGCGCTCGCTCATCGCCGACCTCGTCGCCCGCGCCGGCCTGCGCGGCTTCGAGGACCGGCGCGCCGGCCAGCTGTCGGGCGGCATGATGCAAAAGCTCGCCCTGGCCTGCGCGCTGGTGAGCCGGCCGCGCGCCATGTTCCTCGACGAGCCGACCACGGGTGTCGATCCGCTGTCGCGACGCGCCTTCTGGCAGTTGCTCGAGGGCGTGCGCAGCGAAGGTGTGGCGATCGTCTACGCTACGGCCAACATGGAGGAAGCCGAGCGCTGCGACCGCGTCGCGAGCCTTCAGGACGGCCGGCTGGTGCGGCAGGGCCGGCCCCAGGATCTGGTGGCCGCGGTCGATGCCGGCCTGTGCATCGTGACCGGGAGCCAGGCCCGCAAAAGCGTCGCCATCCTGTTGCGCCAGCCGGAAGTGGACATGGCGTTCCCGGTGGGACAGCGGGTCAAGCTGTGGCTCAAGCCCGGCGCGGCGCAGGCGGCGCTGCAGGCCGGACTGGCACGCGAAGCCCCGGGGTTGCAGGCGGTATCGGCCACGCCCGGCCTGCACGACATCGCGCTGCGCGAGCTGGCGCTGGCCCAGCGAACGGCACGCCATGCCTGAAGCCCCGGTGATCGCCGCACGCGGACTCGGGCGCGAGTTCGGGACCTTCACCGCCGTGCGCGATTTCGACCTGGACGTGCAGCGCGGCGAGGTCTTCGGCCTGCTGGGCGCCAATGGCGCGGGCAAGACCACCGCCATCCGGATGCTGTGCGGCACCCTGGCGCCCTCGCGCGGCACGGTGACGGTGGCGGGGTTCGACATGGTGCGGCGGGCGCGCCGGGCGCGTTCGCGCATCGGCTATGTCACCCAGCGCTTCACCCTGTACGGCGAACTCACCGTGCGCGAGAACCTGCGCCTGCAAGCCGGGCTGTACGGCGTGACCGGCGCGCTGCGCGACGAACGGATTGACCGGGCTTTGCAGAGGTTCGAACTGACAGAACCGGCCGAGGACAGGGCGGCGCGACTGCCCCTGGGCTACCAGCGCCGCCTCGCGGTGGCAGCGGCGCTGTTGCATGAGCCGGACGTGCTGTTTCTCGATGAGCCCACATCCGGCATCGACCCCTTGGCCAGGCAGAAGCTGTGGGAACTCGTCTACGACCTCGCGGCCGGCGGCATGGGGGTGCTGGTGACCACCCACTACATGGACGAAGCGCTGTTTTGCGACCGCCTCGCGCTGATGGACCGCAGCCGCGTGATCGCCAGCGGTACGCCCGAGGAGCTGCTGGCGCACCCGGTGGCTTCCCCGCCGATCGAGGTCCGCAGCGAAGACGACGCCCGCTGCGCCGCCTGGCTCGCGCGCGACCCCGACGTGCATGAAGTGCTGCCGCGCGCCGGGCGCCAACGCATGCGCCTGCGCAACGGCGTGGCGCGCGAAGAGTGGGCTGCACGCGCCGGCGAGGAAGCTGCCGGGCAAGGCCTGCCGCTGCGCATCGACACCCATGCGGTGCCGGAACTGGAGGACATCTTCGTGGCGCTGCTGGAGGACCAGGAGGCCAGGCAATGAAGCTGCGCAACGTGGCCGCCATGGCGCGCAAGGAAGTGCGCCACCTGGTGCGGGACGCGCGCAGCCTGGCGCTGATGTTCCTGCTGCCCGCGATGATGCTGTTCATCTACGGCTACGCGATCCGGCTGGACGTCGTGCATGCGCCGATCGGGCTGCTGCAGGAAGAAAGCGACGGTGTCGCGCGGGAGTTGGCCGCCCATTTCGAGGCCAGCCCCGCGTTCGACGTGGTGCGCCACTTCGAAGACCGGGCGGCGCTGCGCGACGCCCTGAGCACGCGCAAGGTCTGGGCTGCCGTGGTGATCCCGGCGGGCTTCGCGAGCGACCTGCGGCAGGGCCAGGCCAGCATCCAGCTGATTCTCGACGGCATGGATGCCAATACCGCGCGCCTGATGCGCAACGAAGTGCTGCAGATGGTCAACGACCAGGCCCTCGCCCTGCAGCGGCCGCCGGCCATGGTGCAGGTGGAGATGCGCACCTGGTTCAACGAAAGCAGCGAGAGCCGCTACTCGATCGTGCCCGGCGTCATCGTCATGGTGATGGGCGTGGTCGGCGCGCTGATGACGGCGCTGACCATCGCGCGCGATATGGAGTCGGGCAACCTGGTGCTGCTGCGAACCACGCCGCTGACGCGTGGCGAGTTCCTGCTGGGAAAGCTGCTGCCCTATTTCGTCGTCGGCATGGTCGACGTGGCCGGTTGCGTCGCCGCCGCTCTCTTCATTTTCGATGTGCCGCTGCGCGGATCGCTGGTCGAGCTGGCCGCGGTGTCGGCGCTGTTCCTCATGGTGGTGATGGCCCAGGGCGCCCTGATCTCGCTGCTGGCCGGCAACCAGATCCTGGCCTCGCAGCTGGTGCAGGTCACCACCTTCCTGCCGGCCTTCCTGCTGTCGGGCGTGATCTATGCAATCGCCAACATGCCACCGGCCGTGCAGGCCGTCACCGCCATTGTTCCGGCGCGCTACTTCGTGACGCTGAGCAAGGCGATCTTCCTCAAGGGCACGCCGATCGGCGTGCTGTGGATCAATATCGCGGCGCTGTTGCTGGAGCTGGTGATTCTGTCCGGGTGGATGCTGCGCCGCGCCCGGGTCCTGGGGCTGCGCTCGTGATCGCCCGGGTGCTGCGCTCCCTGGGCCGCATGCGGGCCCTGCTGGCCAAGGAATTCCTGCAGCTCCTGCGCGATCCGCGCATGCGTTTCGTGCTGGTGGCGCCGCCGCTGATCGAGCTGCTGCTGTTCGGCTACGCGGCCACCTTCGACGTTCGCCATGCCGAGGTGGCGGTAGTCAACCACGACACCACCCAGGCGAGCCGCGAGCTGATCGCGTCGATTCGCGCGAGCGGGCACTACACGATGGACTTCATGCCCGACATGAAAAGCGCCAGCGCGGCGATGGACCGCAACCAGGTCCGCGTGATCGTGCAGATTCCGCCCGACCTGGTCGAGCGCAGGCGGATCCAGGTCATCGCAGACGGGTCCGACCCCAACAGCGCCCTGCTCATCGCCGGCGAGCTCAGTCGCCTGGTGGCCCAGGCTTCGCTGGTGAGCGCCGGACAGATGCCGGCTATCGTGGTGGAGGAAAGGGCCTGGTTCAACCCCAACCTGGAAGACCGCTGGTACTTCATTCCCGGCATCCTGGCCAACGTGATCTTCGTCGCGACCATGATGCTCAGCGCGATGGTGGTGGTGCGCGAGCGCGAGTTCGGCACCCTCGAGCGGCTGCTGGTCACCCCCGTGGGCCGACTGGAATTCCTGGTCTGCAAGATGCTTCCGGTGGCGTGCGTAGGCCTTTTCGATGCGCTGCTGATCACCGCGGTGGCGGTGGGATGGTTCGAGGTCCCGCTGCGCGGCAGCCTCTTGGGGCTGGTCGCGGCGACGCTGGTGCTGCTGCTGGGCACCCAGGGTCTGGGCCTGCTGTGCTCCACC
>DIZF01000081.1:30686-31902 GCA_002427815.1 Ramlibacter tataouinensis | reverse complement strand
CCAAAGTCTGGATTGCGATCGGACTCAAGGAGTGGCGCCCCAAGCTCACATATCCTCCAGTCCGTTTCGCGCGCTTCTCCGATTCGCGCCTTCGTGAGGACGTAGGTCATCACGTGATTGACGGAGTCTCCGTGCCGATTTTTGGCGTCGCCAGAACCATCGCAGACCTGTTCCGTTATCGGCAGACCGTTGGCGTCAACGTCGCCCTGGAAGGGTTGCGCGAGGGCCTGCGGCAGAAAAAGGCCCAGCCCTCCGAGATCGCCAGGCAGGCCGCAAAGGCGAAGGTCTGGAAGTTCATGGAACCGTACGTGAGTGCGCTGACCGCGGATGCCTGAGAGCAAGAAACTTCGCGACGTTGGCGCTTCGGTTCGCGCCCGCCTGCTCAATCTTGCGCGGCAGAAGGGGCAAGCCCTCGACCTCCTGCTGACGCGCTACGCCATCGAGCGTCTGTTGCATCGCCTCAGCATCTCGCCCCATCGCGATCGGTTCGTGCTCAAGGGCGCAATGCTGATGACGACCTGGTTTGACGATCCGCACCGGCCGACGCGCGACGTTGACTTCCTGGGCTATGGCGATCCGGCGCCAGAGCCCATGCTCGCCACGTTCCGTGACATCTGCGCCATTGACGCCGGCGACGGCATCTCCTTCGACGTGGAGGGATTGCGCGTGGAACTGATCAGGGAAGAACTCGACTATGGTGGTTTGCGGCTGCGCACAACTGCCGCGCTCGCCGGGGCGCGGATCACCATCGTCATTGACGTCGGCTTCGGCGATGCCATCGAGCCAGGCGTCGAAGAGGTCGAACTGCCGGTGCTGCTCGATCTGCCGTCGCCTCGCTTGCGAGCGTACGCACGCGAAACGGTGATCGCCGAGAAGTTTCAAGCCATGGTGGTGCTGGGACTGGCCAACAGCAGGATGAAAGACTTTTACGACGTTTGGATGCTGAGTCGGAGCTATGACTTCAATGAAGACCGCCTGTCGCGCGCCATCGAGGCCACGTTCGATCGTCGAGGCACGGAGGTACCCGTCGACGAGCCAGAGGCATTGAGCCAGGTCTTCGCGAATGATGAAGCGAAGCAGAGGCAGTGGGCGGCTTTCGTCCGCGATCTGGGCATCGACGTGCCGGCTCTCGACGTGGTGGTCTCGAATCTCGCCGAATTCCTGCTGCCGCACGCACGCCGCGCGAAAGGCCGTTCGGTGGGCTCGCCATTAAAAA
>DIZF01000081.1:0-30423 GCA_002427815.1 Ramlibacter tataouinensis | reverse complement strand
GGCCGATTCCGTGATCACTGCCGTGCAGACGTTCCTGGATCGAGCGCTTCGTGCTCGATTTCGCTTATTCAACCGGCCTGCGCGCCAGTGAACTGGTTGGTGCGACGCTGGGCTCGATCGAGCGCGATGCCCATGATGACCAGTGGCTGCACATTGTGGGTAAGGGCAGCAGGGCGGGGAAGGTGGCGCTGCCGCCGTTCGCACGCGTTGCCCTGGACGGGTGCCGGGGAAGAATCTGGGGAAGAAAAGGCAAATTCCAGAGGACTCTGGAAGATCACTCGCTCGGAGGAAGATCACAGAAAGCCATGGAATATCGCTTCTGGCGGTTCGATTCCCTCCGGGCAGGCCAAGGCCTCAACTCACGACGACCAGGCGTGGCCCGGTGTTCCGTGGCTTGATGCTGCCGACGACCGCCGCATCGTTGAAGCCATGCCGCTGGAAAACAGCCAGCACTTCATTCACCGCATCGGGCGCGCACGAGACCAGCAGTCCACCGCTGGTCTGCGGGTCGGTGAGCAGCGCAAGCTCCTGCGCGGCAAAGTTGTCCGGCAGGGCCACTTCCGCGCCGTAGCCCGCCCAGTTGCGGCCCGACGCGCCGGTGACGTGCCCGGCCCGCACCAGATCCCGCACGCCTTCCAGCACGGGAACCTGCTGCCAGGCGATTTCCAGCGACAGGTCGGCGCCGCGCGCCAGTTCCAGCGAATGGCCGGCCAGGCCGAAGCCCGTGACGTCGGTCAAGGCATGGACGCCGGCCAGAGCCGCCAGCTCGGGGCCGGGCGTGTTCAGCCGCGTCGTGGTGGCGATCATCCGTTCGTAGCCGGCCGCGTCGAGCTTCTCCTTCTTGAGCGCCGCCGACAGCACGCCCACCCCCAGCGGCTTGCCCAGCACCAGGACGTCCCCGATTCGGGCGTCCGCGTTGCGCATGACGCGCTGCGGGTGCACGAGGCCCAGCGCCACCAGGCCGTAGATCGGTTCGACCGAATCGATCGTGTGGCCGCCCGCGATGGGGATGCCCGCGGCCCGGCACACCGATTCGCCGCCCTCGAGAATGCGGGCGATGGTCGCCGTGCTGAGCACGTTGATCGGCATGCCGACCAGGGCCAGTGCCATGATCGGTCGGCCGCCCATCGCATAGACGTCGGAAATCGCGTTGGTCGCCGCAATGCGGCCGAAATCGAACGGATCGTCGACGATGGGCATGAAGAAGTCGGTGGTCGCGACCAGCGCCTGCTCGTCGTTGAGCCGGTAGACAGCCGCGTCGTCGGCGGTCTCTATGCCGACCAACAACTCGGGCGGCAAGGGCAGGCGTGCAGTGCCCTTGAGGATCTCCGAGAGCACGCCGGGGGCGATCTTGCAGCCGCAACCGCCGCCATGCGACAGCGAGGTGAGGCGGGGTTCGGTAGCGGCTTGCGGGACGGCAGCGTTCATGGTCGTTGGTCGAGTTCGTGCAGGAGTTGGATCAGCGCGGCGCGCTCTGCAGTCGCATCGAACAGCGGGGCGCGGAACGCGCATTGTGTGCGCAGGCGCGCCAGCAGGCTGGCCGAGGGGTTTTTTGCGGCCTGGCCGGCGCGGCACTCCTCGAGCAGGCCCGCCAGCGCGGCGGCGTCGCCTTGCGGAAAGTAGCCCGCGTAATCCGCGCCCAGCATGCCGATGTTGCCGGGTACGCGGGAGGCCAGCACCGGGGTGCCGCTGCGCACCGCTTCCATGATCACGTGGGCGCCGCCCTCCAGGGCGCTGGTGTGCACCAGCACATGGGCGCGCTGGATGCGTTGCCGGGTCTGGGCGTGGGGCAAGGCGCCGAGCCAGCGGTAATGCGGGCATTCCCTTGCGGTGACGCGCGCCTGTTCGCCCAGCTCGGCATCGCCCGCGTCGCCGATGTGGTCGATGCGGATGTCGTCGCGCCCGCGCAGCCGCCGCGCCGCCTCGAATAGCGTCTGGGGCGACTTGACCTGGCGCAGATGGCCGACCATCACCGCGCGCAGCAGTCGTGTGGACTTGGCGAGGGCAGCCCGTGCCGGCGCCGACTGGAACACCACCCGCGCCTTGTCCCGCCACGCCGACGGCAGGGCCTGGGCGCCCAGTTCCTGCAAGACGACGAGGCGCTGCGCCAATTCCAGCGAGCGCTGCGCCTGCGGGTCGCTTCGGATATCCTGGTACAGGTCCGTGCCGGTCAAGACCACCGCGAGACCGCGTCCCGGGTGCGCCTGGGCCCAGTTCCCGATGGATACGGCCGAGCGCCGCGCGTGCAGCGCCAGCATCACCGTGTCGGCCGCCGCGTCCGCGTCCGGCCATTGCTGCACCACCCGTGCCCGGCAGGTCGGCGACAGCAGCAGCTGCCAACGCCGGGCGGTGCGCCAGTTGCCGTTGTTGGCTTGCGCGAGCGCCGGGCTTACGATGACGACCGATGAATGGGACATCGCGTGTTTATAACGTGGCCGCCGCCGAGGCGCTGGCGCTTCGGGCGGGGCCGGCGGAGGCGGTGCGCGCTGCGCTGCTTGCCGCGCGGCGGCGGACGCTGGCTTTGGCCGACGATTTCCAGGCTGCATTGGGAACGGCCTATCCCGGAATTCCGTATGCGCCGGAGCTCAACCCGCCGTTGTGGGAACTGGGCCATGTGGCCTGGTTCCAGGAATGGTGGATCGCCCGCAATCGCCAGCGCGCGCTGGGCGTGGCCTGCGACCCCGCCCACGCGCGAGGCCCCTCGCTGCTGCCGCAGGCCGACGGCTGGTACGACTCCAGCCGCGTGGCGCACCGCACCCGCTGGGAGTTGCCACTGCCCCATGCCGATGCCACGCGCGACTACCTGGAGCGCACGCTGTCGCAGACGATGGAGCTGCTGAACGGCCTGCGGCCCGACGCGGATGACGACATGCTGTACTTTTTCCGCCTGGTCGCGCTGCACGAAGAAATGCACGCGGAGGCGGCGACTTACATGGCCCAAAACCTCGGGATCGCGTTGCGTGACGGCGCGGTGGCGCAGGAGCAGGCTGCGCCCTTCGAGCTGGAATTGCCGGCCCAGCGCTTCCGGATGGGATCCGATGCCGCAGGCTTCGCATTCGACAACGAGCTGCAAAGCCACGAGGTGACCCTTGAGCCGCTCCGTATCGACGCGCAGGCGGTGACCTGGGCCCGGTTCCTGCCCTTCATCGAGTCCGGGGGCTACGAATCGCCGCAGTGGTGGTCCGACGCGGGCCGCTCCTGGCTGGCTGGCCAGCCGCTGCGCCAGCCAGTCCATCTGCGCCTGGGTGGGAGCGGCTGGCAGCAGCGGCGCGGCGGCCGCTGGCTGCCATTGAATCCGCTGCACGCAGCGGTTCACCTCAACGCGTACGAAACCGAGGCCTGGTGCCGCTGGGCCGGACGCCGGCTTCCCAGCGAGGCGGAATGGGAATGCGCGGCGCTCACGCTGCCGGGCTTTTCCTGGGGCCAAGTGTGGGAGTGGACGGCCAGCCCGTTCGAGCCCTATCCGGGCTTTACCCCCCATCCCTATCGCGACTACTCGGCGCCATGGTTTGGCAGCCGGCGCGTGCTGCGCGGCGCTTGCCAGGCAACGTCGCCGGCACTGGCCCATGCGCGCTACCGCAATTTCTTCGAGCCGCAGCGCAACGATATCTTCGCGGGCTTTCGCAGCGGCCGCGCCGCGACGACGAGCTGACCAGCCGCGGGTTCTCGTTCGTGGCCGAAGCCGCGGCTGCCGCTGCGCCGGCCTGGTCCCGGCCGCATTGGCATAACGGATCGGGAGCGAAGCGTCGGTCTTACCATGGTGGCCTGTTCAATTCCCTGGGTCGCGTCGTGAATCATTGGAAGGACTATCCCGTTGCTGCCATGCGCCAGGAGGCGCTGTTTGGCGACCGCGTGGTGAGTTGCTTTGCCGGGCGGCCGCAAAGTTTCCACGCCATGTTCGAGCGCTCGCTGGCGGCCCGGCCGCAGGCCGAGGCGATGGTGTGCGGCGACGAGCGCTGGACCTATGCGCAGTGCGACGCGATTTCGGGGCGGATTGCAGCGGGACTGCGCGAGCAGGGCGTGGCGGCCGGCGACCGCGTGGTCATGTTCATCGACAACCGCGCCGAGTTCGTCTTCGTGCTGCTGGCGCTCCAGCGGCTGGGTGCGGTGGCGGTGCCGGTCGGCGTGCGCGAGCAGCGGCCGGGACTGGCCTACATTTCGCGCCAATGCGGCGCGGTGGCCATCGTCGCCGTCAGTTCCCTCGCCGAGCGGATCCCGGACCCGAGCGAAGCGCCCGTCCTCGGGCTACGCGTCAGTGTCGGGGCGCCGCCGGGTCCTGGCTGGCTGGCGATGGACACTTTCCTGGCTGACAACGCGCCGGTCCAGGAGCCGCACCAAGGCGTCGAAACCGACGTCTCGGTCATCCTCTACACCTCGGGCACCACCGGCCACCCCAAGGGCGCGATGCTCACGCACCTGAACATCGCGCACTCGGCGATGCACTACGAGGCCTGCATGACGCTGGGGCCGCAGGACCGCTCCGCGCTGGCCGTGCCAGCCAGCCACGTCACGGGGTTGATCGCCGTCATCGCCAGCATGCAGCATGTGGGCGGCACCATCGTCATCGTGCCGGAGTTCAAGGCCGACAGCTTCATCGCGCTGCTGCAGGCCGAGCGCGTCACCCACACGCTGATGGTGCCGGCAATGTACAACCTGTGCCTGCGCCATCCGGGCTTTGCCGACGCCGACCTGGGTGCCTGGCGCGTCGGGGGCTATGGCGGCGCGCCGATGCCGATGGCCACGATCGAGGCGCTGGCCCAGCGCCTGCCGGGCCTGACTTTGCTGAACGCCTACGGCGCGACCGAGACCACTTCGCCGACCACCATGATGCCGATGGGCGACACACCGACGCACGCCGACAGCGTCGGGGTCGAGCTGCCGGCAGCCCGGGTGCTGATCATGGACGAGCAGGGCGTCGAGTTGCCGCACGGCGAAGTCGGCGAGCTCTGGATAGCCGGGCCCATGGTTGTGCCCGGCTATTGGGACAACGCGGAGACTACCGCGGCGTCGTTCACCGCCGGCTACTGGCATTCAGGTGACCTGGGATGGATCGACGAGCAGGGCTATGTGCGGGTCAACGACCGCAAGAAGGACATGATCAACCGGGGCGGTTTCAAGATCTACTCGATCGAGGTGGAGAACGCTCTCATGGCCTTTCCCGGCATCCTCGAGGCGGCCGTTGTCGCGCGACCCTGCCCGGTACTGGGCGAACGCGTCCACGCGGTCGTCCATGGCCCCGGCGTCACGCCCGATGACGCTGCGCTGAAAAAGCATTGCGCGCTGCGGCTGGCCGATTACAAGGTGCCGGAAACGATCACCTGGTCCGCGACGGCACTGCCGCGCAATGCCAACGGCAAGGTCATGAAGCGGTTGCTGCGCGAAGGTTAGTGCGGCTGAGCCGGCAGCCAGACTCGCCATGCGTTCGCGCTGGGCGCGGCGCGACCTGATCAGAGCCGCCCTAAGCCTGGCCTAAGGTGGCGCTCGCATAGTGGATTCCAGGATGGTTCAACCACCATCACAAGCAGTGCCCGGGGCAGCGCACTGCATCGATTCGCTGCCTCGCCTTTCGCAAGGAGAATGCAGATGAGCAATCGTTATCACCAAGCCACCTTGGCCGCCTCCTTCGGCGCCCTTCTGATGGGCAGCGCCCTGGTCCACGCGACCAGCTTGCCGCCTGTTCACAGGGCCGGCCAGGTCGAGTACCTGAGCGGCGGCATCGGCAAGGACGAGTCGACGGCAATCCAGGCGGCCAGCAAGAATTGGCCCTTGACGCTTGAATTCGCCGAGAAGGACGGACGACACGCTGACTACCTGGCCGACGTCAAGGTCATCGTACGAAACGCGGCGGGACATCCCGCTCTGCAGGCGCAGGCCGCCGGCCCCCTTCATGCTGGCCAAGCTGGCGCCGGGACGCTACAACGTTGAGGCCACGCTGGCGGGCAAGACCTTGCATGAGCCTGTGGTGGTCGTCAAGCACGGCCAGCCGGCGCAGGTGGCGTTCGTCTGGCCAGCCGGTATCGGCAAGACGAATTCATAACGGAGCGGAGCGCGCGAACGCCTGCTAGCGCCGTTCGTACTGTGTCTTGCCAAAAAGAATCTCGCGTTCCTTCTCGTCCCGGATCGGCTTGCGGTACTCCGCCAGCACCTTGACGCCACGCTGCACGGCGGGCCGCTCGGCGATCTGTTCGAACCAGTCCTTCAGGTGCGGGTACTCGGCCAGCACGATGCCCTGATTCTCCCAGCTGCGCAGCCAGGGGAAGGTGGCGAGGTCGGCGATCGAATAGTCGGGCCCGCCCAGGTAGCGGCTTTTAGCCAACCGGCGTTCGATCACACCGTAGATCCGCTTGGCTTCGTTGCTGTAGCGCTCGATCGCATAGTGGAGCTTCTCGGGCGCATACATGCGGAAGTGATGCGCCTGTCCCAGCATCGGTCCCACACTGCCCATCTGGAACATCAGCCACTGCAGCACCTCGTATTTGGCGCGGTCGGAGGCCGGCATGAACCTGCCGGTCTTGGCCGCGAGGTACACCAGGATGGCGCCCGACTCGAACAGCGAGATCGGCTTGCCGTCGGGGCCTTGCGGATCGGTGATCGCCGGGATCTTGTTGTTGGGGCTGATCTCGAGGAACTCCGGCTTGAACTGGTCGCCCGCGCCGATGTTCACCGGGATAGCCCGGTAGGCCAGACCGCATTCCTCCAGCATGATGTGGACCTTGTGCCCATTGGGCGTAGGCCAGGAAAAAACGTCGATCATGGACGAGCTCCTCGGTGGATTTGATTCAATAATGCCACTTTTAGCCAGGCTGCTGTCCCATGTTCGATCGCATCAAGAAGGCGTTTTCCAGGGAAGCTGCCGCGGAACGGGTGCCGAGCGGGTCCGGCTTGCGCCTGGCCGACGGGCCCATGTCCGAATGGGCCGCGACCCAGGGCTTCGGCTTTTCCGCCGACCCGGCCGGCAATGGCGTTGCGCTGGAAGGCAAGGTTGGCGGGAAGCGCTGGCGACTCGAACTCGGCCGCCCCACGCGCGACTTCATCCTGGGCAAGGAACTGCGCGCTCGCGCCCAGCTGGGCATCGACGAGGATCTGGCCGTGCTGGTCATGAGCCGCCCCCTGAAGGAATCGCTGGAGAAGAAGGCTTACCAGATCTACACCGACGATCTGCAGACCTCCGTGGACCCCAGCCTGCCCCAGGAAATGCGCTGGCTGGCCATGTTCGACGAAGTGGCCTGGGAAGGTCTGTCCGAGGAATTCTGGGACCGCTTCAGCGTGCTCAGCGACCGCCAGGAAACGCCAATGGAATGGATCGATCCGGCGCTGGCGGCGGTGATGCTGGACTGGCCTTCTCCGGGGCCCTCGGCCGAGGTGCCGTTCATGATCCTGCTGCTGCGCGGCAAGGCCTACCTGCGCATGGAGTACACGCCGGCCGACCTGGCCACGCTGCAGCATGCGGCCCTGATCTTCACCACGGCCTGCGAGTCCGCCTTGAGCGCGTTTCCGACCGCCTCGCCCTGACGGGGCCCGTTCAGCTGCCGCGCGTTGACGGCGCATGGGCGCCGTACTTGCCCAGCTCCCACTTGGCGATGGCGGCGCGATGCACTTCGTCCGGGCCGTCGGCGAAGCGCAGGGTCCGGGCGCCGGCATAGGCATGGGCCAGCGGGAAGTCGCCGCTGACGCCACCGCCGCCATGGGCCTGGATGGCCCAGTCGATCACCTGACAGGCCATGTTCGGCGCCACCACCTTGATCATCGCGATCTCGGTCTTGGCCACCTTGTTGCCGGCCACGTCCATCAGCCAGGCCGCCTTGAGCGTGAGCAGGCGCGCCATATCGATCTTGCAGCGGGCTTCGGCGATGCGCTCCTGGGTGACGCCTTGCTGGGCCACGGTCTTGCCGAAAGCGACGCGCGACGAGGCGCGCCGGCACATCAGCTCCAGCGCGCGCTCGGCCAGGCCCGTGAGCCGCATGCAGTGGTGGATGCGGCCCGGGCCGAGCCGGCCCTGGGCGATCTCGAAGCCGCGGCCTTCGCCCAGCAGGATGTTGGAGACCGGCACGTGCACGTTCTCGAAGTACATCTCGGCATGGCCGTGCGGCGCATCGTCGTATCCGAACACCGTCAGCGGACGCACGATGCGCACGCCCTTGGTGTCCGCCGGCACGATCACCATGCTTTGTTGCGAATGGCGCGGTGCCTCCGGATCGGTCTTGCCCATGGTGATGAAGACCGCGCAGCGCGGATCGGCCGCACCCGAAGTCCACCACTTGTGGCCGTTGATCACGTATTCGTCGCCCTTGCGCTCGATCCGCGTGCAAATGTTGGTGGCGTCCGCAGACGCGACCTCCGGCTCGGTCATCGCGAAGGCGGAACGGATTTCGCCCTCGAGCAGGGGCTTGAGCCAGCGCGCCTTGATTTCATCGGAGCCGTAGCGGGCGATGGTTTCCATGTTGCCGGTATCGGGGGCCGAACAGTTGAACGCCTCGCTGCACCACGGCACCCGGCCCATGATTTCCGCGAGCGGCGCGTATTCCAGGTTGGTGAGCCCCGCGCCTTCGTAGCCCGAGGCCTGGGCGCTGTCCACCGGCAGGAACAGGTTCCACAGCCCGGCGGCCCTGGCCTTGGGCTTGAGGGCCTCGATCGTCTGCAACGGGGTCCAGCGCTTGCCGGCCTTCGTGTTGGCTGCCAGCTCCTGGTCGACGGCCTTCTCGTTGGGATAGATGTAGTCGTCCATGAACTTCAGCAGCCTGGCCTGAAGTTCGCGGGTCTTGGGGGAATACTCGAAGTCCATGGGTCGTCCTTTGCGTTGTCTCGAAGAAAAAGGTCAGGCCTGCTGCGCGAACTTCCACGCCAGCTCGGCCATGGGGCGCGCGCTGGCGCCGGAACTGGCAGCCTGCGCACTGGAGGCGGTTCCGGCCTCGACCCGCTTGGCGATGCCTTGCAGGATGGCGGCGATGCGGAACATGTTGTAGGCCATGTAGAAATTCCAGTCGGTCTTGAGGGAGTCCGCGCTGGCGAGGCCGGTGCGCTGGCAGTAGCGGCGGATGTACTCGTCCTGCGACGGGATGCCCAGCGCCGCGTGGTCCAGTCCACCGATGCCGCGGAACGAGCCGTGCGGAATGTTCCAGGCCATGCAGTGGTAGCTGAAGTCGGCCAGCGGATGGCCCAGGGTCGACAGCTCCCAGTCGAGCACCGCGATGATCCGCGGCTGGTCGGCATGAAACATCAGGTTGTCCAGCCGGTAGTCGCCATGGACGATGGCAACCATGCGCTCATCGCGCGCCGCGACCGGGATGTGCGCCGGCAGCCATTCGACCAGCTTTTCCATCTCGGGAATGGGTTGGCTCATGGGACCGGCACCGTCGGCGGAAGCCTTGTATTGTTTGCTCCAGCGCCCGATCTGCCGGTCAAAATAATTGCCGGGCTTGCCGTAGCCGGCCAGCCCGCGCTCGGCGAACTTCACCGTATGCAGGGCGGCGATCACACGGTTCATCTCGTCGTAGATGGCGCCACGCTGGTGGGGGATCATGCCGGGCAGGGCCTGGTCCCAGAGCACGCGGCCCGCCATGAACTCCATCACGTAGAAAGCGCGTCCGATGACGGATTCGTCTTCGCACAGACAGTACATGCGCGGTACCGGCACGTCGGTGCCGTGCAGGCCGCGCATCACCGCGAATTCGCGTTCGATGGCATGCGCCGAGGGCAGCAACTTCGCCACCGGGCCCGGCTTGGCCCGCATCACATAGCTGCGCTGCGGCGTGATCAGTTTGTAGGTCGGGTTCGACTGGCCGCCCTTGAACATCTCCACCGTGAGCGGCCCGGCAAAGCCTTCGAGATGCTGCCCGAGCCAGGCCGTCAGCGCGGCGATGTCGACGGCATGCTTGCCGGCAACCGGGCCGGTGCCGATGAAATGGTCGAACTCGCTCAATGGGCCTCCACATTGGTCGGCGCGCCGGCTGCCGCGCGGCCGCAGCAGGCGTTGGAATCCTGGAACAGGTACTGCACGGCGCTCATCGGCCTAAACGTCGGCATCGATGATGCGCATCAGGGCTTCGCGGTTGCGCACCACCAGACCGCCCGGCTCGATGCGGATCACGTCCTCGCGCTCCATGGCCTTGAGTTCCTGGTTGACGCGCTGGCGTGAAGCGCCCAGCAACTGCGCCAGCTCTTCCTGCGCCAGCTGCAGGCCGATGCGCACCTCGCGCCCATCCGACAGCGACGGCACGCCATAACTGCGCACCAGATGGGTCAGTTGTTTGGCCAGCCGCGCGCGCAAGGGCAGTGTGTTCAGGTCCTCGACCAGTCCGAACAGTTGCCGGATGCGCCGGGCGTGCAGGCGCAGCATGGCTTCGTACAACTCCACATGCTGGCTCAGGATCTTGCGCAAATCGCCACGCGACACGCACAGGATGGTGGAGTCCCCATGTGCATAGGTGTCGTGCGTGCGGCGGTCGCCGTCGAAAATCGCCACATCGCCAAACCAGATGCCCGGCTCGACATAGGTCAGCGTCACTTGTTTGCCGGAGATCGAGGTGGAACTCACCCGCACCGCGCCCTTGGCGCAGGCGATCCATTCCTCCGGCGGGTCGCCGCGGGCGGCAATGAGGTCGCCGTCTTTGAAACGTTTGACGTAAGCGCATCGGAGGATGTCGTGTCGAAGCGAGGGGGAGAGGGATGAAAACCAGCGACCTGCATTGATCGCTTCTCGTTCTTCGATAGTAAGAATGGGGTCATCCATGGTCTGTCTTTTGAGTGACTGGTCAGCACGCCCATTGTCGCGTGCGGGACCGCCGGGCAACAAGCGGGTTGTTCCCCGACATCGCGACCGGTCCCCTATTCGTAAGTCGGCCGCTGTTTGGCAAGAAATGCCGCTATCCCTACGCCGGCGTTGACATGGTGCAGGTTCAGCACGAAGTGATCCCGTTCGCTGGCCAGGTGCCGGGTCAAAGTCGCCCCGGGCGCCTCGTTGATGAGATCCTTGATGCTGGCCAGCACATTGGGCGCTCGCCCGTTGAGCTGGTCCGCCAGCGCGAGGGCGCTGTCCAGCGCCCCGGCGCGCGGTGCCAGACGGTTCACCACCCCGAGCTCGTGCAGACGGGCTGCGCCGATCCGCTCGCCGCACATCAGTAATTCAGTTGCCAACTGCCTGGGTAACGCATGCGACAGGCCCCAGCTGGCCCCGCCGTCGGGCGACAGCGCCACGTTGCTGTAGGCCATCACGAAAACGGCATCGTCGGCCGCGACGATGAGGTCGCAGGCCAGTGCCAGCGAGAAGCCGGCCCCGGCCGCGGCGCCTTCGACCGCGGCGATGACGGGCTTGGGAAAGGTGCGGATGGCCTCGATCCAGCTGTGCAGGCCCTCGATGCTCTGCGCCTGGATCTCGGGCGGCCGCTGCCGGTTGGCCTGCAGGCGCTGGAGATTGCCGCCGGCGCAGAAGATTGCGCCCTCGCCGGTGATCACCACGCTGCGGACCTCCCCATTGCCTTCGGCCACGCTCAAGGCCTCCACGCCGGCGGCATACATCTCGGGGCCCAGCGCATTGCGGTGTTCCGGGTTGCTCAGCGTCAGAACCATGGTGCGGCCGTGGCTGGTGCTCTTGATTTCAGCGGTCATGGATGGAGGATAACAAGGCGGTGGCCTTGTTGCTGGGGGGCGCCCGGGCGCAGCGCTGTTGCCGGGTATTCGCCCCGGCGGGGCGAGTTACTTTCTTTGGGTCGCCAAAGAAAGAAGGTGCGCCGCCGGGCGCATATCCCGGCAAGAAGCTCAGGCCCGGTGACTTCCCCGCTGGCTGGAGGCCCAGGCGCTTGCAGCCATGGCAGCCAGCATGCTGGCGAGGCCAGCCCAGTGCAGGGAGTCCATGCTGCCGGTGCTGTCGATCAGCCAGCCGCCGCCGGCCGCTCCGATCGCCTGCCCGGCATACATGGCCGAGGAATTCAGCGCGATGGAACCGGACGCCAGCGTGGGCGCGATACCGACCAGTCGGGCCTGCTGCGCGGAATTGGCCGAAAAGCAGCCCAGCGCCCAGGGAACGGCCACCAGCGAGGCCAGCATCAAGGTGGTGCCCAGCGGCCAGAGCAGCAGGGTCAGCGCCATCGAGCAGGTGCCTGCCATCACGGCGCGTGATGGGCCGATGCGGTCCACATTGCGCGACAGCAGGACATTGCCGATGAATCCGAAAGCGCCGAACCACATGAAATAAAGGCTCAACCCACCCGGCGTAATGTCCATTTTCTGCTGGAAGTAGGGCGCCAGATAGGCCATCAGCACGAACTGCCCGGCCGAATACAGCACCGTCACGAGGATGCACAGCATCAGCGCCCGCGAGCCCAGGGTGTCGCGCCAGGCCGCCAGCGACAGCGCGGGCGGCCTGACGCCGTCGGGCATGGTGCGCCAGACCCACAAGGCGCTGCCCAGGCTCAGCAAACCGACCAGCGCGAAGGCGCTGCTCCAGCCCAACGTTCCCCCGACGTAGGCGCCGATCGGCATTCCCAGCACCGAGGCCACCGACCAGCCGAGAAAAACGAACGTGATGGCGCGGCCGCGGTGCTCGGGCGCAACCAGCAGGCCGACGCAGGCGGCCGCCTGGGGCGTGAAAATCGCCGGGGAGATCATGGCCAGCACCCGCAATGGAAGCAGGGCCGCAAAGCTCGATGCGACGCTGCAGGCCAGGTGCAAGGTTCCATACCAAAGCAGCGAAAGGGTCAGCAGCCGGCGCCGATCCCAGCCCGCCACCACGGCCGCCATCAGGGGCGCTGCCAGGCACATGAGCAGCCCGCCGGCGGAGATCAACTGGCCCGCGGTCGCAACCGAGATGCGCAAGGAACCGCTGATCTCGTTCAAGGTACCGGGCACCACCATGACGCCGGTCCCGATGACGAAATTGCCGAACAGCAAGGGCCAGAGCACGCCGGGCAGGGCGCCGCCGTTAGCGCCTGCCGGTGTTGCGTTGGCGATCGACACGAGGAGCCTGGCTCTGCTGGACGGTGGGGTCGGACGAGCGCCGGCCCGAAGCTGCGGCAAGCCGGTGATGGGTGTCAGCCCCTCATCTCAGCGCCGCACCTGCAGGGCGCCGGGGTTGACGAGATTGGTGGGCGTGCCCTTGATGAAGTTGACCACGTTCTCAAATGCCGCGCCGAAGTACATCTCGTAGCTGTCCAGCTCGACGTAGCCGATGTGCGGCGTGCAGATGCAGTTTTCCAGGCGCAGCAGGGCATGGCCCTGCAGGATCGGCTCGCTCTCGAAGACATCCACGGCGGCCATGCCGGGACGGCCGCGGTTGAGGCCGGCGATCAGCGCATCGTGCTCGACCAGCTCCGCCCGCGAGGTATTGACCAGCAACGAGGTGGGTTTCATCCGGTTCAGGTCTTCCAGCGTGACCACGCCCGCGGTCTCGTCGCTCAGGCGCAGGTGCAGGCTCAGGACGTCGCTGTTGGTGAAAAGCTCTTCGCGGCTGTTGGCGGCCCGCAAGCCATCGCTGATGGCCTTTTCGCGCGCGGGCTGGCTGCCCCAGACCAGGACCTGCATGCCGAAGGCCTTGCCATAGCCGGCCACCAGCTGGCCAATCTTGCCGTAGCCCCAGATGCCCAGGGTCCGGCCCTTGAGCACCACGCCCAGGCCGAAGTTGGGCGGCATCGACGCCGACTTCAAGCCCGATTGCTGCCAGCCGCCATGTTTCAGCGTGCCTATGTACTGCGGCAGACGGCGCATCGCGGCCATGATCAGCGCCCAGGTGAGCTCCGCCGGCGCCACCGGAGACCCCACCCCTTCGGCCACGGCAATGCCGCGCTCGGTACAGGCTTGCACGTCGACATGGGCGCCGACCCGGCCGGTCTGGGCGAGCAGCTTCAGGCGGGGCAGCTTCTCCAGCAGCTGTCGCGTGATATGGGTCCTTTCGCGGATCAGCACGATCACGTCCGCATCGCGCAGCCGCACCGATAGCTGGCCGATTCCCTTGACCGTGTTGGTGTAGACCTTGGCTGGATAGGCTTCGAGCTTCGCAGCACAGCGCAGCTTGCGGACTGCATCCTGGTAATCGTCGAGGATCACAATGTTCATGCCCGAATTGTGCCTCGCCGGGCCCTGTGAAGCGCGCGGGATCGCGCACCCCGTTAGCATTGGCGCTTTCGTTCCGTTATCCAGGAGCTTCAATGACGATATCGATGTCTTCCGCCAGCCTGCCGGTGTTCAAGACCATGCTGGGCAACCTGAGCCACATCCTCGACAAGGCGCAGGCACACGTCGAAGCCCGGAAGCTTGACCCGGTGGTGCTGCTGCAGTACCGGCTGTCGCCGGACATGCTGCCATTCACGCGGCAGGTGCTGATTGCCTGCGACGCAGCCAAGAACGGCGTCGCCCGGATCTCGGGCGTCGAAGCGCCCAAGTTCGACGACACCGAGGCAACGTTTCCGGAGCTGAAGGCCCGCATCCAGAAGACGCTGGACTACCTGGCAACCGTCCCCGTCGACAAGCTGGACGGGTCCGAAGCCAAGGAGATCACGTTCCCCGTAGGCCGCGACAACACCCGCACCATGAAGGCGGAGGCTTATCTCAAGCATTGGGCTTTGCCCAATTTCTTCTTCCACATCACGATGGCCTACGCGATCCTGCGCCACAACGGCGTGGAGCTGGGCAAATCGGACTATCTGCTGGGCGGCGCAACCTGAGCGTGGGTTACCAGGGGACAGGGCGCCGCCTCAAGGGCGGCGAGCCGGTCGAGCTCGGCGCACACGTCCGCCATGCGGCCGGAGATCACCATGCGTCCGGCACTTGCCGGGGCACGCAGCGGCTCCGCCACGCGCAGGACGCGCAAGGGTCGCGGTGGTCTGCCATGGCCGCTGACCATTGGAACGGGCCGGGCGGCGCATCCACGCGACGCGGCTGCGGCGACGGGAAACGGCCGGGTTCGAGGTGGCGTGTTGCGGCCGAGCAGGGTGCGGCCAAAGCCACCCAACAGCTGGTGCAGCGGCGCTACCAGCGCGCCGACGGCAAACAATGTGATTCCCATGTGAGTCTCCTTCGCTTCAGACTTGAACACAGGCAGGATTGAACAGAAGGGACTGCCGCAGGGTGATGGCGTCGACACGCCATACGCCCGCCACCTGAAGCAGGCCGGTGTCGCTACATGAGCATGGTGTTGCGGATGAGGCCGACCGCCAGGCCTTCGATTTCGAAGGGTTCGCCCGGCTCGACGATGATGGTGGGGTAGTCGGGGTTTTCCGCGTGCAGCTCGATCAGGTGCTTGTTGCGCCGGAAGCGCTTGACGGTCACGTCGTCGCCCAATCGCGCCACGATGATCTGTCCGTTCTTGGCTTCCTTGGTGGCCTGCACGGCCAGCAGGTCGCCATCCATGATGCCGGCGTCCCGCATCGACATGCCGCGCACCTTCAGCAGGTAGTCGGGCCGCCGCTGGAACAGGCTGCTTTCGACGTAATAGGTCTGGTCGACGTGCTCCTGCGCCAGAATCGGCGAGCCGGCCGCGACCCGGCCGATCAGCGGCAAGGCGAGCTGCGCCAGGTTCTGCAGCGGCAGGGAGAATTGGCGATTGCGCGATTCGTTGATCGCACGCAGCGCCTCGCTTTTCAGGCGGATGCCGCGTGAGGTGCCGCTGACCAGTTCGATGACACCCTTTCGGGCCAGAGCCTGCAAATGCTCCTCGGCGGCGTTGGCAGACTTGAACCCGAGCTCGGAAGCGATCTCGGCCCGTGTGGGCGGAGCGCCGGTGCGGGCGATGGCGCTTTGGATCAGGTCCAGAATCTGCTGCTGGCGGGCTGTGAGCTTGGGAGTGTCGAGCATTGCGTGCCTCCACTGGTTTGATATCCAGTACCTGTATTTTTAAACAGTTTTCGAAAGAATGCAAGTGAGTCGCAACAAAGTCGTCGTCCTGGCAACCGGCGGGACCATAGCCGGCACGGCCGCTGACCCTCGCGACAACATCGGCTACCGGGCTGCGCAGCTCGGAATCGCGGAGTTGCTCGCGGCCGTTCCTGCGCTGCAGGGCCTGCCGCTGGTGGCCGAGCAGGTGGCCCAGATCGACAGCAAGGACATGAGTTTCGACATCTGGCGCACGCTGGCCTTGCGCTGCGGCCATTGGCTGGCACAGGACGATGTTTGCGGCCTGGTCATCACGCACGGCACCGACACCCTGGAGGAAACGGCGTTCTTCCTGCAATCGGTGCTGGCGCCGGCCAAGGCCGTGGTGTTGACTTGCGCGATGCGGCCGGCCACCGCCTTGGTGCCCGACGGCCCGCAGAATCTGGTCGATGCGGTGGCGGTTGCCTCGACTCCCGGCGCGCGCGGGGTGGTCGCGGTGTGCGCCGGGACCATTCACGGGGCCTTCGATGTCGCCAAGCAGCACACCTGGCGGCTCGACGCCTTCAGTTCAGGCGATGCGGGGCCGATCGGGTATGTCGAGGAAGGCGCTGTGCGGCGGCTGCGGGACTGGCCCGGCCGCGACGGCGATCGGCCGCTGGGGCTGGACGAGCTGAGCGGCGTACTGCGTTGGCCGCGCGTGGAAATCGTCATGAGCCACGCGGGCGCCGGCCGCGCTGTTGTCGATGCTTTGGTGGCGCAGGGAGTCGATGGCCTTGTGGTTGCTGCCACCGGCAACGGGACGGTGCACCATGAACTGGAACTGGCTTTGCGTCAGGCCCAGGCCGGCGGCATCAAGGTCCTGCGGGCGACGCGCTGCGCCCAGGGGCGGATCCTTGCGCATCCGGACAACGCCCTGCCCGAAGCCGGGGCCCTGTCGCCGGTGAAGGCCCGCGTCCGGCTGATGCTCGAACTGCTGCGCCGGCCGCTCAGGTCGAGAGCGCCTGCATCACCCGGGCGGTGATTTCCTCCACGGTGCCGCTGCCGCTGATGGCGCGGTACTTGGGCGCTCCCGCCGGGTCGGCCTTGGCCCAGCTCGCGTAATAATCCACCAGTGGCCGGGTCTGCGCGGCGTAGACCAGCAGCCGGTTCTTGACGGTTTCTTCCTTGTCGTCCTCGCGCTGCACCAGCGGCTCGCCGGTCACGTCGTCGCGCCCCTCGACCTTGGGCGGGTTGAACTTGACGTGGTAGGTGCGACCCGAGGCGGGATGGGAGCGGCGCCCGCTCATGCGTTCGACGATGGCCTCGAACGGCACGTCGATTTCGAGCACGTAGTCGAGCTGGACACCGGCCGCCTTCATCGCATCAGCTTGCGGGATGGTGCGCGGGAAACCGTCGAACAGGAATCCTTTGGCGCAGTCCGGCTGCGCCAGCCGTTCCTTGACCAGGCCAATGATGATGTCATCGTTCACAAGCGCGCCCGAGTCCATGATCTTCTTGGCCGCCACGCCCAGCGGCGTGCCGGCCTTGACCGCCGCCCGCAGCATGTCCCCCGTGGAGATCTGCGGGATACCGTATTTACGGCAGATGAACGCGGCTTGCGTGCCTTTGCCTGCGCCGGGTGCGCCCAACAAAATCAGTCTCATGGAGGTCCTCGGATCGTTAGAAATCTGCGGGCGCTGGGGGACCGGATTCCGCACCGCCGGCGTTGCGCCTCATTGGCGCAAAGGATAGCACGCAGCTGCGGCTGGCCCGCTTACGGCACCGCCGGCCGCCAGAGGGCACGAACCCGTTCCAGATCCTGCGGCGTGTCGACGCCGATGCCCGGCGCGCAGGCCGTGACATGCACCGCAATCCGGTAGCCGTGCCACATCGCACGCAGCTGCTCCAGCGCCTCGATTCGCTCGATCGGAGCGGGCGCCAGACGGGGAAACTGCCGCAGGAAACCCGCGCGGTAGGCGTAAATGCCCACGTGCCGCAATGGGCCGGGCTCGGGCAGGGCATGAATGCCGGATGAAAAGCCGTCGCGCCACCAGGCGATCGGCGCGCGGCTGAAGTAAAGCGCCAGACCGCGTGCATCGAGCACGACCTTCACCACGTTGGGATCCGTGAATTCCTCCACCCGTTCGATGCGGTGAGCAGCGGTGGCCATGCTGGCTTCGGGCCGTGCTTCCAGAGTCCCGGCCACCGCGTCGATCAGGGCGGGCTCGATCAATGGCTCGTCGCCCTGCACGTTGATCACGAGTTGGTCGCCACCCAGTTCCAGCAGGTCACAGGCCTGCGCCAAGCGGTCGCTGCCGGTGGCGTGGTCGGAGCGGGTGAGCACGGCCTCGACACCGTGGCCATGACAGGCGTCGACTATCTCCGCGCTGTCGGCGGCTACTACGACGCGCTGCGCGGACGATGCGAGCGCGCGTTGCGCGACCCGCACGATCATGGGTTGCCCGGCGATGTCCGCCAGCGGCTTGCCGGGCAGGCGGGTGGAAGCCAGCCGGGCTGGGATCAGGACACAGAAACCCATGCGCTGCAGCGCTAGACCAGGGGCGTGCGCGCAGGCAACCGCTCCAGTTCCTCGTCGCTCAAGGTGCGCGCCTCTTCCTCCAGCAGGATCGGGATGCCGTCGCGGATCGGGTAGGCCAGGCGGGCGCTGCGCGAGAGCAGTTCCTGGCGCTCGCGGTCGAAGTCCAGGTGGCCTTTCGTGACGGGGCAGACCAGCAGCTCAAGTAGTTTGGGATCCATGGCGCGATGATAGCTTTGCGTCCAGCAAACGGTCGAACGCGGCCCAGAAGTCCGGCTCGACCTCGACCCGCAGCGGCACCGCCCAGGCATCCGGGCGCAGCGGCCAGAGCTTGACCGCATCCTTCTCGGTGCAGATCAGCTCGCGACCTTCCAGCGCCCGAGGCATTGCGTCGAATGCGTGGTGGTCCGCCAACTCGACGGTCCCGGCCAGTTGCAGCCCTTGCTCACGCAACATGGCGAAAAACGCTTCCGGCCGCGCAATGCCGGCGACGGCGGTCAATGGCCGGTCCCGCAGCGCTGCGAGTTCGATCCGGACCCCGTCACCCCGCAGCGCCTGGTTCGCCAGGCGGCGGCGAAGCTCGAATCCGACTACGCCCGCCGGCGCGCCGCTGCGCAGCACCAGGTCGGCATGGCGCGGCCAGGGCTCGCGCAATGGCCCGGCCGGCAGCAGCCAGCCGTTGCCGATCCCGCGCTCGTCGAAGACGCAGATTTCCAGGTCGCGCTGCAAGCCGTAGTGCTGCAGCCCGTCGTCGCTGACGATGACCTGGGTGGCCGGATAAGCGGCGAGCAACGCCCGCGCAGCCTCCAGGCGACTCGCCGCGACGAAGACTGGTACCCGGGTGGCCCGCTCAATCAGCAACGGCTCGTCGCCGACGTCCACGGCGCTGCTGGCGGCCCGCACTTCCAGGCAACCGGTGGCGCTGCGACCATGGCCGCGCGACACCACGCCGGCAACCAGGCCGCGCGAACGCAGGTGTTCGACCAGCGCCATCACGACCGGCGTCTTGCCGGCTCCGCCCACGACGACGTTGCCGACCACCACCACCGGCACGCTCACGGCACCTCGCCTGAGCAGGCCGATACGGTAGGCGCAGCGGCGCATGCCCGCCAGCGCGCCGAAGACAAGGGAGACCGGCCAGAGCGCGCAGGCGAGCGGACCTCTTCGCAACCAGGCGCGCTGCAGTGCCAGCGCCAGCGCCATGGTCAGCGCCATGGTCAGCGCCGCTTCCCGGCCTGGGCCGAGGACTGCGTGGCGAAGGTGATCTGCGTCAGGCCGGTTCTGCGCGCGGCTTCCATGACGGTGATCACGGATTGGTGGGACGCCGCGGCATCGGCGCTGATGATGACGACGCTGTCCTTGCCGAACTTGGCCGCCTCGCTCAAGGCGAGCGCAACCGACTCCACGCTGCGGCCCGGCACCGCAGTCCCCTGGATGACGTATCTGCCATCGCTGCTCACGCCGACGATCACTTCCTTCGGGTAGTCGCGCTGCACGTCGGCGTCGGCTACCGGGAGCTTGAGTTGAAGCTCGGTGTACTTGCTGTAGGTGGTCGACAGCATCAGGAAGATCAGAACCACCAGCAGCACGTCGATGAACGGGATCAGGTTGATCTCCGGTTCTTCCTTCTTGCGTGGACGGAAGTTCATGACGGTGCGCCGCAAGGCGGGGAACAGCGCGTGCTCATGGGTGGCGCAAGGCGTTCAGGTGGCGCGCGAAGCGCTCGGCGGCCAGTTCCAGCGTCAACAGGTATTCGTCGACCCGGACCCGGAAGTAGCGCCAGAAGATCAGCGACGGAATGGCCACGATCAGGCCGAACGCCGTGTTGTACAGCGCCACCGAAATGCCATGAGCGAGCTGGGCCGGATTGCCGCCGGTGGCACCGCCGGAGGCCGACTGCGAGCCGAAAATCTCGATCATGCCGATCACCGTTCCCAGCAGGCCCAGCAGCGGAGCCGCCGACGCGATGGTCGCCAGCGAGCTCAGGTAGCGCTCCAGGCGGTGTGCCACGGCGCGCCCGGTGTTTTCCATGGTGGCGCGCAGGTCGACTTCGCTGCAGCGCGGGTCCGAGTTGAGCGCGCGCATCCCGCTGGCCAGCACCTCGCCGAGCGCCGAGTTCTGCTCGAGCTGGCGCACCACGTCGGGCGTCGGAACCGAGGTTCGCGACACGGCCAGGGCTTCTTCCAGCAGCTTGGGGGGCGCCACCTTGGCCGCGGTGAGGCTGATGAAACGCTCGATCACCAGGGCGAGGGCGAGGATGGAACAGGCAACCAAGGGCCAAATCGGCCAGCCTGCGGCTTGTATGATCGAAAGCAAGGGGATGTCTCCGGGCGCTGCGAAATGCTGAGCAGCGGCCAATTATCCTGTACTCGACGCGCTCCAGGAAAAATTGCAGAGATGTAGGACTCAACTCACAAAAGTTGTGGATAACTTTGTGTAGAACCGGGCTCTTAGATACCGCTGACCCGCGCCAATACTGCTTCATGACAGATCGATGACATTTTGAGCACAAAAAAATCCAATGAAATCAACAACTTGCTCGACAGAATCAGCGTTTTCGGATGAAGCCTCTCAATTTACTGAAATAGGCCTCACCCTGTGGACTGTTTTCAAGTGCGATAACCCTGTAGGGCGCATTCTGTCTGATGGTTGACCCGACTCGTCCAGTATTGGCGCCGCGCGTCTGGCAAATCGGCGCGCTGTGCCGCGCCATTGCTGACACCCTCGAAGTGAGGTTCAATCCCGTCGCGGTCCGGGGCGAGATTTCGGGCTTTTCGACCGCCTCCAGCGGCCACTGTTACTTCTCGTTGAAGGATGCCCAGGGCCAGATCCGCTGTGCCATGTTCCGGCGCGCCGCCAGCCTGCTGGAATTCGTGCCGCGCGACGGCGACAGCGTGGAAGTGATGGGACGGCTGGCGGTCTATGAACCCCGCGGCGACTTGCAACTGATCGTCGAGAGCCTTCGAGCCGCGGGCCAGGGCGCCCTGTACGAGCAGTTCCTCCGGCTGAAGGACCGCCTGGAGGCTCAGGGCTTGTTCGACCCGGGGCGCAAGCGGGCTGCGGTGGCGCTGCCCAGGGGCATAGGCGTGGTCACGTCGCCGGGGGCAGCCGCTCTCCATGACGTAGTGACGGCTTTGCGCCGCCGCGCCGCCCATATTCCTGTGATCCTGGCCCCTGCCGCCGTGCAAGGCGCGCAGGCACCGGGGGAACTGGTCAGCGCCTTGCAGGGGCTGTACCGACTCGCCGAGGCCGGCACCATCGACGTGATCCTGCTGGTGCGCGGCGGCGGGTCGATCGAGGACCTCTGGGCCTTCAATGACGAAGCGCTGGCGCGCACCATCGTGCAAAGCCCCGTGCCGCTGATCTGCGGCGTCGGGCACGAAACCGACTTCACGATCGCGGACTTCTGCGCCGATGTCCGCGCTCCCACGCCCACCGCGGCGGCCGAGCTGGCGGCACAGGCCAGGGACAGCTGGCTCGCGGGGCTTGAAGCAGCGGGCGACAGCTTGCGCTCTGCCCTGGTCGGCCGGCTGGACCAGGCCGGCCAGCGGCTGGACCAGGCCACATCCCGGCTGGGCCGTCCGCTGGCCCGCATGGCGGACCAGCAACTGCGCCTGGGCCGGTCGGTGCACCGTCTCAGGTTCGCCGTTCTAATCCGGCTCGAACAGGAACGCAGGGGCTATGCCGCATCTGAAACGGCTGTCCAGGAGGCGGCTCAGGCGCGTCTGCGCCGTGGCGCCGACATGCTTGAGCACGCCAGGCTGCGCCTGGAACTGCTGGATCCCCGGCTGGTGTTGAAAAGAGGCTATGCCCTGCTGACCGACCGTTCGGGCCGGGCGGTAACCCGCGTCGGCCAGACTCATCCGGGGCAGGACCTGCTGGCCACCCTCACCGACGGCGAGGTTGCGCTGACGGTCACGGCACAGAGTCCGATAAGTTCTTAGAATCAGCGCCTTGGCAGATGCATCAACCAAGAGGAAAAACCATGGAACACACCTTGCCCCCGCTCCCGTACGCTCTCGATGCGCTGGCGCCTCATTATTCGAAAGAGACGTTGGAGTATCACTACGGCAAGCACCACAACGCCTACGTCGTGAACCTCAACAACCTGCAAAAGGGCACCGACTTCGAGAACATGACGCTGGAAGACATCGTCAAGAAGTCCTCGGGCGGCATTTACAACAATTCGGCCCAGGTCTGGAACCACACCTTCTTCTGGAACTGCATGAAGCCGGCCGGCGGCGGCGAGCCCGGCGGCGCGCTGGGCGCGGCCATCAAGAGCAAATGGGGCAGCTACGCGGCGTTCCGCGAAGCGTTCGTCAAGTCGGCCGTCGGCAATTTCGGCTCGGGCTGGACCTGGCTGGTGAAGAAGCCCGATGGCAGCGTCGATATCGTCAACACCGGAGCCGCCGGCACCCCGCTGACCACGGCCGACCGGGCCCTGCTCACGGTCGACGTGTGGGAGCACGCCTATTACATCGATTACCGCAACCTGCGCCAGAAATACGTGGAGACTTTCTTCGACAAGCTGGTGAACTGGGGCTTTGCCGAAAAGAACTTCGCCTGACAGCGCCGCAGGCAGCAAAGGAAAAGGACCGCTATGCGGCCCTTTTCTTCACCTCTTGAACGATGAGCCGTTCAACCTGAAGCCGGGTTTGATGCCCTTGCGCGCAAACCACCCCTGGTTCATTTCCAGCACGTAGCGCACGGGCTTGGCCGAACAATGTGAATCCAGGGTCTTCGGTTTCATGTCCGCGAGGTTCACCACCGTTCCGTCGTCGGCGATGAAGGCCGCCGTGAGCGGCAGCAGGGTGTTTCGCATCCAGAAGCACTGCTCCGAGGGCTGCTCGAAAATGAAGAGCATGCCCTCGTGCTGCGGCATCTCCGCGCGGTACATCAGCCCGATCTCGCGCTGCTCGGGTGTCTGCGCCACCTGGGCATCGATCTGATGGATGCCTGCGGACAGGGTGACCCGCGGCAGGTTGGTCTGGGCCTCCTGGGCTGCGGCCGGGAAAACGCAGCCGGCCAGCAGCAGCGCGGCAAGGGCGTGAGTCAGGTGTTTCATGGTCCGATTTTCGACGAGAAAACAAAAACGCCCGCGCGAAGCGGGCATTCGGTGCGCTGCCGTCGCTGATTACGACTTGGTCGCTTCCGCCTTCTTGGTGCTCTTCTTGGCGCCCTTCTTAGCGCTCTTCTTGACCGTCTTCTTGCTGGTCTTGGTCGACTTCTTCCCGGCCTTGGTCGTGGCCTTTTCGTCCTTCATCATCTGGCCCTTGTCCGCGGCGGCCGACGGAGTCGCGGGGGTCGCAGCGCTGCCGGTAGCAGCCGGCTGGGCCGGGGTGGCGGCCATCGGGGCACCCGTGTGGGAAGCGGCGAAGGCCGTGGATACGGCGAACACGGAGGCGAGCACGGTTGCGAGGAGTTTGTTCATGACACGGTCCTTTAAAGTCTGGAACTGATTTCTTGAATGCGTCCTCGAGAGAGGAATGCCCACCCGTAACGGGGCTCGACCGGCAACGGTTGACAGTTCGAACGCACAGGAAGAATGCCCGCCATGCCGCGGGCATTCTTGCGCGATCCAGGCCCTGCCTTCTTTGCGGCCGAGGAGGCGGCATGGGCGGGGCCGCGCCGCAGTACCGGTCGCGGTTGACAAGAATCAACAAGGGGCCCCGGCGCGCGCGCCCGCCTGGAGGGGGCGCTGCTGTTTCGACGCTAAAATTCGATGGTTTTGCCGCTTGCGCAAAAGAGCCCCATCCTGTTCCTCTTCCGGAGACGTTTTCCCCATGTACCAGCACATCAAGGTCCCTGCCCAGGGCAAGAAGATCACCGTCAACGCCGACATGTCGCTCAACGTGCCCGACCAGCCGATCATTCCCTATATCGAGGGTGACGGCACCGGTCTGGACATCACGCCCGTCATGCTCAAGGTGGTCGATGCTGCGGTGGCCAAGGCCTACGGCGGCACGAAGAAGATCCACTGGATGGAGGTCTACGCCGGCGAGAAATCGACCAAGGTGTACGGCCCCGACGTCTGGATGCCGGAGGAAACCCTGGAGGCCGTGCGCGACTACGTGGTCTCGATCAAGGGCCCGCTCACCACTCCGGTGGGGGGTGGCATCCGTTCCCTGAACGTCGCGCTGCGCCAGCAGCTGGACCTGTATGTCTGCCTGCGCCCGATCCAGTACTTCGAGGGCGTGCCGTCCCCGGTGAAAGAGCCGCACAAGACCAACATGGTCATTTTCCGGGAGAACTCGGAGGACATCTATGCCGGCATCGAGTTCGAGGCCGAGAGCGACAAGGCCAAGAAGCTGATCAAGTTCCTGCAGGACGAGCTGGGTGTCACGAAGATCCGCTTCCCCAACACCTCGGGTATCGGCATCAAGCCGGTTTCGCGTGAAGGCACCGAGCGCCTGGTGCGCAAGGCCCTCCAGTACACGATCGAGAACGACAAGCCCAGCCTGACCATCGTGCACAAGGGCAACATCATGAAGTTCACCGAAGGGGGCTTCCGCGACTGGGCTTATGGCCTGGCCCAGAAGGAGTTCGGCGCCCAGCCGATCGACGGCGGCCCGTGGTGCAAGTTCAAGAACCCGAAGACCGGCAAGGACATCATCGTCAAGGACATGATTGCCGACGCCTTCCTGCAGCAGATCCTGCTGCGTCCGGCCGAGTACAGCGTGATCGCCACGCTCAACCTGAACGGCGACTATATTTCGGACGCGCTGGCGGCCCAGGTCGGCGGGATCGGCATCGCCCCGGGCGCCAACCTCAGCGATACCGTGGCCATGTTCGAAGCCACCCATGGCACCGCGCCGAAGTACGCGGGCAAGGACTACGTCAACCCGGGCTCCGAGATCCTGTCGGCCGAGATGATGCTGCGCCACATGGGCTGGACCAAGGCCGCCGACCTCATCATCAGTTCGATGGAAAAGTCCATCAAGAGCAAGAAGGTGACCTACGACTTCGCCCGCCTGATGCCAGGGGCGACACAGGTCAGCTGCTCGGGCTTCGGCCAGGTGATGATCGACAACATGTGAGTAGCCTCGCGGCCATGCAAAAAGCCGCCCTCGGGCGGCTTTCTTGTGCCGGACACGGCGCGGGCGCTACTTGGTCATGTAGTCGCCCTGCCCGGAAGCGTGGAACTGCGGGGCGCGGACCTTGGAATGGCGGGGCTGCCGTTCGGCAGGCTGGGTGACGATCGGCTCGGGCTTGTCCGACAGCGCCTCGGCCTGGATGTTCTGCGCCAGCTGCCCCTTCGGCCCTTCGGTGACATCGAAGCTCACCCGCGAGCCCTGCTTGAGCGTCTTGAACCCATCCATTGCAATGGCCGAGAAATGCGCGAACACATCCGCACCGCCACCGTCGGGCTCGATGAACCCGAAACCTTTTGCATCGTTGAACCACTTGACCGTACCAGTCGCCATGTTCTCGGCCCCTTGTTTTCCCTCTTGACTGTGTGAGTGTCATGGATACCGGGTCGCCCTGTCAACATTTGCACATACTAAAGTTTTCGATGCATTTCAGTCCCCGCCGGCACCACCCCGGCCGGGCTCCGCGCAAAATGGAGGCGCGTCGCAGCCCCCTGTCGCTTGAATGTGACGGTTCCGGCACCAATTCACCTTGTGGCTGCAGCGTGGAAGCCCGCTCGATAGAATGAATTTCATGGCCAGTAAAACACCCACGCCGGTCCCGGTCGCTCCCAGAACGCGCCCGAAGGAAGAGGGTGGCGGGTCGGTGGTGGTCGAGCGAAAGACCCAGAAGACCAAGCCGCCACACATGTATCAGGTGGTGATGCTGAACGACGACTACACCCCCATGGAGTTCGTCGTCGTGGTGATCCAGGAGTTTTTCAACAAGGACCGGGAGACCGCCACCCAGATCATGCTCAAGATCCACCTGGACGGAAAGGCGATCTGCGGCATTTATTCGAGGGACGTGGCCGCCACCAAGGTAGAGCAGGTGCAGGAAGCCGCTCGTCAGGCAGGGCATCCCCTGCAATGTGTCAGTGAACCGGTTGAGTAAAACCGGGTCGAACCCATTTACAGTGGTTCGAGAGTAGTCAAGCAAGCAAGGCAAAGGAAATCACATGATTGCCCAGGAATTGGAAGTCAGCCTCCACATGGCATTTGTGGAAGCGAGGCAGCAGCGCCACGAGTTCATCACGGTGGAGCATCTGCTGCTTGCCCTGCTGGACAATCCCAGCGCGGCGGAGGTGCTGCGCGCATGTTCGGCCAACATCGACGACCTGCGCAAGTCGTTGTCCAACTTCATCAAGGACAACACGCCGCAGGTCGCCGGCACCGACGATGTGGACACCCAGCCCACGCTGGGGTTCCAGCGCGTGATCCAGCGCGCCATCATGCATGTGCAGTCGACCGGCAACGGCAAGAAGGAAGTCACCGGCGCGAATGTGCTGGTGGCGATCTTCGGCGAGAAGGACTCGCACGCGGTCTATTACCTGCACCAGCAGGGCGTCACCCGTCTGGATGTGGTGAACTTCATCGCTCACGGCATCAAGAAGAGCGACCCGCCCGAGCCCACCAAGAGCGGTGAGGCGTCCTCCAGCGAGGGCGAGGAGGGCACCGAGAAGAACGAAAAGGCCTCGCCGCTGGAGCAGTTCACGCAGAACCTGAACCAGGCGGCCCGGGACGGCAAGATCGACCCGCTGATCGGCCGCGACTACGAGGTCGAGCGCGTGATCCAGATCCTGTGCCGCCGCCGCAAGAACAACCCGCTGCTGGTCGGTGAGGCCGGCGTGGGCAAGACCGCCATCGCCGAGGGCCTGGCCTGGCGCATCGTGCAGAAGGAAGTGCCCGACATCCTGGCGGACTCCAATGTGTATTCGCTGGACATGGGCGCGCTGCTGGCGGGCACCAAGTACCGCGGCGACTTCGAGCAGCGACTCAAGGGCGTGCTCAAGTCGCTCAAGGACAAGCCCAACGCGATCCTCTTCATCGACGAGATCCACACGCTGATCGGGGCGGGCGCGGCTTCGGGCGGCACCCTGGACGCCTCCAACCTGCTCAAGCCGGCGCTCAGCTCGGGTGCCCTCAAGTGCATCGGTGCCACCACCTTCACCGAGTACCGCGGCATCTTCGAGAAGGACGCGGCCTTGTCGCGCCGCTTCCAGAAGGTGGACGTGGTCGAGCCGAGCGTGGCCGAGACGATCGAAATCCTGAAGGGCCTGAAGTCGCGCTTCGAGGAACACCACAGCGTCAAGTACGCGGCCAATGCGCTGACGGCAGCGGCCGAGCTGTCGGCCAAGTACATCAACGACCGGCACCTGCCCGACAAGGCCATCGACGTCATCGACGAGGCCGGGGCGGCCCAGCGCATCCTGCCGGTGGGCAAGCGCAAGAAGACCATTTCCAAGACCGAAGTCGAGGAGATCGTGGCCAAGATCGCCCGGATTCCGCCTGCCAACGTCTCCAACGACGACCGCGGCAAGCTGCAGACCCTCGAGCGTGATCTCAAGAGCGTGGTCTTCGGCCAGGACAAGGCGCTGGAAGTGCTGGCGGGCGCCGTGAAGATGGCGCGCTCGGGCCTGGGCCGGGGCGACAAGCCGATCGGCTCATTCCTGTTCTCCGGCCCCACCGGTGTCGGCAAGACCGAAGCGGCCAAGCAGCTGGCCTACATCATGGGCATAGAGCTGATCCGCTTCGACATGTCCGAGTACATGGAGCGCCATGCCGTGAGCCGCCTGATCGGCGCGCCCCCGGGCTACGTGGGATTCGACCAGGGTGGCCTGCTCACGGAGGCGATCAGCAAGAAGCCGCACGCCGTGCTGCTGCTCGACGAGATCGAGAAGGCGCACCCGGACATCTTCAACGTGCTGCTGCAGGTGATGGACCACGGCACGCTGACGGACAACAACGGGCGCAAGGCCGATTTCCGCAACATCATCATCATCATGACGACCAATGCGGGCGCCGAGACGATGAACAAGGCGGTGATGGGCTTCACCCAGGTGCGCGAGCAGGGCGACGAGATGGCCGACATCAAGCGGCTGTTCACGCCGGAGTTCCGCAACCGGCTGGACGCCACCGTGAGCTTCAAGGCGCTGGACGAGCAGGTCATCCTGCGCGTGGTCGACAAGTTCCTGCTGCAGCTGGAGCAACAGCTGCAGGAGAAGAAGGTGGAAGTCACCTTCACCGACAAGCTGCGCAAGCACCTGGCCAAGAAGGGCTTCGACCCGCTGATGGGCGCAAGGCCGATGCAGCGGCTGATCCAGGACACCATCCGCCGGGCGCTGGCCGACGAACTGCTGTTCGGGCGCCTGACCGAAGGCGGGCGCCTGACGGTGGACGTCGAGCTCAAGACCGACGAGAAGGGCGTGGAGACGTCCGAGGTCACGCTGGACATCCAGCCGCTGCCCAAGAGGGAAGGCAAGGCCAAGCCCGAGCCGGAAGAAATCTCGACCGACCAGTAAGCCGCGCGAACGAAAGCCGCCTTCGGGCGGCTTTTTTTCGGGTTGACATACATCAACCGCGCGCCGAATTGACGCCGTGGCAGCTGGCGCTCGACCAGCACAGTCCCTAGCATCCGGGATCCTGTTGTACGCCCCAGCCCTTTGAACGCCCAGGCAACCCATCCCGGCCGTGGCGACCTGACGTTGTCCGGCTTTGTCGCCGCTGCCTGTATGGCGGTCGTGCTCGTGTGCGCCGCCTACTGGCTGTCGCTGCAGCAAAGCCGCGCCGCCGACTGGGTGAGCCACACGCAGGAGGCCCTCACCACGATCGCGAGAACGCGCGCGGCACTGGCCGACATCCAGAATGGCCTGCGCGGCTTCACCATCAGTGGCAGGGAGGAGGACCTCGAGCCGTATCGGAACGGCTTCGCCGTGATCACCGCAGATTCGGCACGCTTGCGAGCGCTGGTCGCGAACAATTCCATGCAGGAGCAGCGCCTTGCGGATATGGAAGGCGAGCTGGTTCCCCGGATCCCCACGGCCGCCCAGCTGATCAACGCCCGTCGTGAGGGCGGGTTCGAGGCGGCCAGGTCGATCATCGATACGGGCCTGCCGCACGAGGAGATGGCCAGGCTTCGCGCGGTCCTGAAAGACCTCGAGGTCAAGGAGGAGCAGCTGCTGCGCGGCCGCCTCGCCGACCATGAACGCCGCTTGCGGTGGTCCTGGGCCGGCATGACCGCGCTGGTGCTGGCGCTGTTCGCGACCCTGGCCATGCTCTGCCTGCAGGTTCGCCGGCGCCGCACCGCGCAGCAGGCCTTGCTGGTCGAAATGAGCGAACGCACGCGCATTGACGAGGAATTGCAGCGGTTGAACCGTTCGCTCGAGGGGCTCGTGCAACAGCGCACCGCGGAGCTGCGCAGTGCCAACTCGGGCCTCCTCGACGCAGAGCTGAGGTTGCGGGACCTCTCATCGCAGCTCATTGCGGCTCAGGAGCAGGAACGGCGGCGCATCGCGCGCGAGCTTCACGACGACACCGGGCAGTCCCTCACGGTGATCCGTATGCACCTGAGCGACCTGCTGCGCGGTGGCGACGGCGCCACGGCACGGGTGCCCGATTGCATCAAGGTGGTCGACGCGGCGATCGCCCACATTCGCGCAATGGCGCTGAACCTGCGGCCCACGATGCTGGACGATCTCGGACTCACCGATGCGCTCCAATGGGCCCTCGAGCAGCAGGCCAAGGCGGCCGGATGGCATGTCGAGCTCGAAGCGGGTGACATTCTTGTGGAATTGCCCGGCGATATCCAGACCGCGTGCTTCCGGATCGCGCAGGAGGCGCTCAACAATGCTGCGCGGCATGCCGGTGCGAGCGAAGTCAAGCTGGTGCTGAGGATGGTGGACAGCGATCTGGAACTGGCCATCTCCGACAACGGCGCGGGCTTCGACCTGGAGCGTTACCGCTCACCGGAAGAGCGCAAGAAACACTTCGGCCTCATGTCGATGGCAGAACGCGCCGGCCTGGTGGGCGGCAGCCTTGACATCGACACGGCACCCGGGAGCGGCACCCGGATCCGCGCGCGGTTTCCGATCCGGGTCGCGTCGTCGCTCGCCGAGTGAGGCCGGCGGGTCTGCTCCCTCTCCCTTTGGGAGAGGGCACGGGTGAGGGCTTCATACTAGTTTGCGTTCAAAGATATAGATG
>DIZF01000029.1:11770-127744 GCA_002427815.1 Ramlibacter tataouinensis | reverse complement strand
GGTAACCCCTCACCCTACTCGATACTGAACCGAGGCGGCCAACCATGACCCAACCACCCGATTCTTCGCTGATGCAGACCCTGGTGGGCGCCGGCGTGACGCTGATCGGATTCGCGCTGGCGGCGGGGGCGGTGTCCATCCCGTCAGCCGCAGGCTACGGCGGCATCGGCCCCAATTTCCTACCCTGGCTGATCGCCGGGGTCCTGGCCCTGTGCGGCGCGATGATCATCCGTGAGGCGCGAACCGGGGGCTTTCGCAACATGGAGCCGCCCTCGGGCGCGGACCGGGGCCACTGGGCCGCTGCAGCCTGGGTTTCGGCGGGCTTGCTGGCCAATGCGGCGCTGATCACCACCATCGGGTTCATCCTCAGCTGCACACTGTGCTATTTGCTGGCGGTGCAGGGGCTGCGCAGCGCGGCCGGACAGCGCATTGGACAGCCCCGCACGCTCGTGATCGACCTGGTCACCGGTCTGGCGATTTCGGGGCCGGTGTTCTGGACCTTCACCCAGTTCCTGGCGATCAACCTGCCGGGCTTGACGGCCACCGGGTGGCTCTGACATGGACATCATCAACGCTCTCCTGCAGGGGTTCGCCACGGCGATTTCGCCGGCCAACCTGCTCTGGTGCCTGGTGGGCTGTGGGCTCGGCACGGCCGTCGGCGTGCTGCCGGGGATCGGACCGGCAGTGGCGGTGGCGATGCTGCTGCCGATCACGGCCAAGGTGGACGTCACCGCCTCGATGATCTTTTTCGCCGGCATCTATTACGGTGCCATGTACGGCGGCTCGACCACATCCATCCTGCTGAATACGCCCGGTGAAACGGCCAGCATGGTCACCGCGATGGAGGGCAACAAGATGGCCAAGAGCGGCCGCGCCGGCGCCGCCCTGGCCACCTCGGCCGTCGGGTCGTTCGTGGCCGGCACGATCGCCACCGTGATCGTTACCTTGTTCGCCCCCTATGTGGCCGAGTTCGCCGTCAAGCTCGGCCCGCCGGAGTATTTTCTGCTGATGGTGCTGGCTTTCACCACCGTCAGCGCGGTGCTGGGCCAGAGCGCCTTGCGCGGCATGACATCCCTGTTCCTCGGCTTGGCCGTGGGCCTGGTGGGAATGGACCAGATCTCCGGGCAGGCCCGCTACACACTGGGTGTTCCCGAACTGCTCGATGGAATCGAGATCGTGTTGGTGGCCGTCGGCCTGTTCGCGGTCGCCGAGGTGTTGTACGCGGCACTGTACGAGGGCCGGGTTTCGGAAAAGCAGCACAGCCTGAGCAGGGTCCACATGACCGGCCGCGACTGGAAACGCTCCATTCCCGCCTGGTTGCGCGGCACCGCGATCGGCGCGCCGTTCGGCTGTATCCCGGCCGGAGGCACCGAGATTCCGACTTTCCTCAGCTACGCCGCCGAGAAGAAGCTCGCGAAGGGAGAAAACCTGGCCGAGTTCGGCACCAGGGGGGCGATCGAAGGGGTGGCCGGGCCCGAGGCTGCCAACAACGCTACCGTGACCACTGCATTGATACCGCTGCTCACGCTGGGCATTCCGACCTCCAACACCACGGCCATCCTGCTGGGCGCGTTTCAGAACTATGGCATCCAGCCCGGACCGCAGCTGTTCACCAATTCGGCGGCGCTGGTCTGGGCCCTGATCGCCTCGCTGTACATCGGTAACGTGATGCTGCTGATCCTGAACCTGCCCATGGTGGGGCTGTGGGTCAAGCTGCTGAAGATCCCCAAGCCGCAGCTGTATGCCGGCATCCTGATCTTCGCGACGGTGGGTGCCTACGGCATGCGCCAGAGCGCCTTCGATCTGGTGCTGCTCTATGCGATCGGCCTGGTCGGCGTGCTGATGCGGCGCTACGATTTCCCGACCGCGCCCGTGGTGGTGGGCATGATCCTCGGGCCGTTGGCCGAAGCCCAGTTGCGCAACGCCGTGTCGATCGGCGAAGGCAGCGCAATGATCTTCCTGCAGCGGCCGATGTCGATCGCGATGATCGTGGTCATCCTGGCAGTGCTGACGCTGCCGCCGCTGGCCCGGGTCCTCGCCCGCCGCAAGGGTGCTGTCGCTCCGGGTTGAAATCGAGCCGGGATAGCGCGGAGTTGCGGTATCCTGTCCGGCGTGCTCTGGCGTCCCCATAGCTCAAGCCTTTCCCCGGCATTCATCTTTGCACTTTCAAAACAGGAGAAATCCACCATGAGCAAATTCACCAAGCAATGGCTTGCCCTGGGTCTTGCGGTCGGCGCCTTGACGGCCTCGCCGGCAGCACTGGCCGGCAAGACGCTGGACGGCATCAAGGCACGGGGCCAGGTGGTCTGTGGCGTGCACACCGGCCTGGCCGGGTTTTCCGCCGCCGACTCGGCCGGCAAATGGTCCGGGCTGGACGTGGACGTCTGCCGGGCCGTCGCCGCCGCCGTGCTGGGTGACGCAGAGAAGGTGAAGTACGTTCCGCTCACGGCCCAGCAGCGTTTCACGGCGCTGCAGTCCGGCGAAATCGACGTGCTCTCTCGCAACACCACCTTCACGCTGACGCGCGACGCTTCGCTGGGCCTCAACGACACCGTGGTGACCTATTACGACGGCCAGGGCTTCATCGTCCCGAAGAAGAGCAACATCAAGAGCGCGAAGCAGTTCAAGAACCAGACCATTTGCGTTCAGTCGGGCACCACCACCGAGAAGAACCTCACCGACTTCTCCAAGGCGAACAACCTGAACATCAAGACCGTGGTGTTTGAAAAAGAAGAGGCCGCCACCGCTGCCTACTTCGCCGGTCGCTGCATTTCCTACACGACCGACGCGTCGGGCCTGGCCTCGATCCGCAACAAGGTCGCCACCAATCCGGCCGACCATGTGATCCTGCCGGAACTCATTTCCAAGGAGCCGTTGGGTCCGATGGTACGCCGCGGCGATGACGAATGGTTCGCAATCGTCAAATGGGTGATCTACGGACTGATCGAATCCGAGGAATACGGCATCACCCAGGCCAACGTGGACCAGCTCAAGACCACCAGCCAGGACCCCGCTGTCAAGCGGATCCTGGGCAATGGCGAAGACATGGGCAAGCTGCTGGGCCTGGACAAGGACTGGATGGCGCGTGCCATCAAGGCCACCGGCAACTACGGCGAAATCTTCGAGCGCAACGTCGGCCCGCACTCGGCTCTGGGTCTGCCGCGCGGCATCAACAACCAGTGGAACAAGGGCGGCCTGATGTACGCCTACCCGCTGCGCTGACAGCGGATGCGTATTCCCTGACCTGATCGCCGGTCCCCGGCTTTGCCGGGGACCGGCGACGATTGGGCCCTGTACGCCGCATGTCACCCACACCGCGTCCCAAGAGAACCGCCTGGTCCTGGCGCAGCCGCGCCTTCAGGGGCCTCGTCTACCAGCTCGTCGCGATTGCGGCGATCGCGCTGGTGGTCTGGTTTCTGGCGTCGAACACCCAGACCAACATGCGGATCCGCGGCATCCAGAGCGGGTTCGATTTCCTGAGCCAACCCGCCGGCTTCTCGATCGGCGAGAGTCTTTTCCCCTTCGATTCGGGCGAATCCTACTGGCGCGCCTTCGCCGTCGGCATCAGCAACACCTTGCGCGTTGCCATCGCAGGGATCGTCTTCTCCACCATCCTTGGCACCCTGCTGGGGATCGGCCGCTTCTCCCGTAACGCCCTGGTTCGCGGCCTGTGCTCGGCCTATGTCGAGTGCTTCCGCAATATCCCGGTGCTGCTGCAGCTGTTGATGTGGTACCTGGTCTTGACCGAGCTGCTGCCGCCGATCCAGAACGCCTGGAAGCTCGGGCCTTTTTTCCTGAGCAAGGGTGGCGTCAATTTCCCGATTCCCGTCTGGGAGGTCGGCCAGGCCTGGGCGGCAGCGGGATTGGTCGTCGGCGTGGTGCTGGCATGGATCTATCGCCGCTGGGCGCGCAAGCAGTTTGAGCTGACCGGCAAGGCCCGCAGCATGTTCTGGGTGCCCGTGGCCATCGTCGTTGGTACTGGCTTGCTGGGCTGGCTGCTGGGCGGCGCGCCCACGGTACTGGATATCCCGGTCAAAGGCGAGTTCGCCGTGGAAAACGGCGGCGCTTTGACTCCGGAATTCATGGCGATCCTGCTGGGGCTGTCGATCTACACTGCCGCCTTCATCGCCGAGGTGGTTCGCTCGGGCATTGCATCGGTGCCGGCGGGACAGGGCGAGGCCGCGGCCGCGCTGGGGCTGGACCGCAGCATGGAAATCCGCCTGGTGATGCTGCCCCAGGCTTTGCGGGTGATCATTCCGCCCCTGACAAACCAGTATCTGAACCTGACCAAGAACTCCTCGCTGGCCGTGGCGATCGGCTACCCGGACATCGTTTCGATCGCCAACACCGCGATGAATCAGACCGGCCGTGCCGTGGAATGCATCGCCATCCTGATGACCGTCTACCTGACGATTTCCCTGCTGACCTCGGCGGGCATGAACTGGTACAACGCGCGCGTGGCCATCAAAGAACGCTGACCCGGGAACCTTCCTCATGAGTGCCGCCGGCTTTCAAGCGATCCCACCGCGCCCCGCCCCTCGCAATACCGAAGGGGTGGTGCCGTGGCTGCGCGCCAACCTGTTCAGTGACTGGAAAACCAGCGCAGGCACCGTCGCGATCGGCGCGCTGCTGCTGTGGGTGGTGCCGCGCCTCGTCGAGTGGGCTTTGCTTCGCGCCGTGTGGATTCCCGACGTGCAGGCCTGCCGCGCCGTGGAAGGCACGGGTGCCTGCTGGGGCGTGATCGCCGAGAAATACCGGCTCATCATCTTTGGCCGCTACCCGTTCGAGGAGCAATGGCGGCCGCTGGTGGCCACCTTGCTGATGCTGGCCATGCTGGTGGCAAGCTGCACCCGGCCGTTCTGGAAACCCTGGCTCGCGGCGCTGTGGGTCGTGGTGCTGGCCGTCTTCATGGTGCTCATGTACGGCAATACGCTGGGGCTGACCCGTGTGGAGACGGACCGCTGGGGCGGCCTGCCGCTCACCATCCTGCTGGCGACGCTGTCCACGGTCATGGCGTTTCCGGTCGCGTTGGTGGTGGCCATGGGACGCCGCTCCACGCTTCCGGCAATCCGGACCTTCTGCACGATCTACGTGGAGCTGATCCGGGGCGTGCCCCTGATTTCGGTGCTGTTCATGGCCTCGTTCATGTTCCCGCTGTTCATGCCCCAGGGACTGACCATCGACGTGCTGCTGCGTGTGCTGGTGGGCATCACGCTGTTCAACGCGGCCTACCTGGCCGAAGTCATACGCGGCGGCCTGCAGGCTGTGCCCAATGGCCAGGTCGAGGCGGCGGCCACGCTGGGGCTGTCCTACTGGCAAACCCAGCGCAAGATCGTGCTGCCGCAGGCGCTGGCCATGGTGGTGCCCAGCATCGTGAACAGCTTCATCTCCATCTTCAAGGACACCTCCCTCGTCAGCATCGTCAGCCTGTACGACCTTACCGGCGCGCTGGACATGGCCATCAACTCGGACGCCAACTGGAAGCCGTTCAAGCTCCAGGGCTACCTGTTCATCGCGGTCATCTATTTTGTTTTCTGCTTCGCCATGTCGCGCTACAGCCAGTGGGTTGAAAAGCAGGTCAACGCGAGCAAGCGGCGCTAATTTTCCAGCAAAGACTGCCATGTCCGAACCCATCATCAGCTTTGAAAAAGTCAACAAGTGGTACGGCAACAGCTTTCACGTGCTGCGCGATATCGACCTGCAAGTGGCGCGCGGCGAGCGGATCGTGATCTGCGGCCCCTCCGGTTCCGGCAAGTCCACCCTGATCCGCTGCATCAATCGCCTCGAAGAGCACCAGCAGGGCCGGTTGGTGGTGGACGGCGTGGAACTGGCGGACGACGTGAAGGCGATCGACGAGGTGCGCAAGAAGGTCGGCATGGTGTTCCAGCAGTTCAATCTGTTTCCCCACCTCACGGTGCTGGAGAACCTCACGCTGTCGCCTATGTGGGTCGGCAAGATGCCCAGGAAAGAGGCCGAACAAAAGGCCATGCAGCAGCTCGAGCGGGTGCGCATCGCCGATCAGGCCGGGAAATACCCGCTGCAGCTTTCCGGCGGCCAGCAGCAGCGGGTGGCGATAGCGCGCGCGCTGTGCCTGACGCCCAAGATCATGCTGTTCGACGAGCCCACGTCCGCGCTCGACCCGGAGATGATCAAGGAAGTGCTCGACGTGATGATCGAGATGGCCGACCAGGGCATCACCATGGTGTGCGTGACCCACGAGATGGGATTTGCCAAGGCCGTCGCCGATTGCGTGATCTTCATGGACGAGGGCCAGATCGTCGAGCGCAACAGTCCGCAGGAGTTTTTCAGTAACCCGCAAAGCGAACGCAGCCGGGACTTCCTGTCCAAGATCCTGGGGCATTGACCGACCCGCATCGCCAAGCCATGCCGGTGTCAGCCCCTGCAACCCCATCCTTGCCGCGCGACGGCCAGAGCATTCTGGCGCTGGCCGCGCGGTCGATGTTCCAGCTGTTCTCCAGCATCAGCCAGGGCATGTTCCTGGTGGACCGGACCGGCCGCATCGTCTGGCTCAACGAAGGCTACCAGCGCTTCCTGCCGGCGTTGGGCTTTTCGTCGGTGGACCAGGTGGTCGGCCACATGGTCGAAGACGTGGTGCCGAACACGCAGATGCGCCGCGTTCTCGAAACCGGCCAGCCGATCCTGATCGACCTGCTCACCAACCGCGCCGGGACCTTCGTGGTCAGCCGCATTCCGCTGCGCGACGACCAGAGCGGCGAGCTGATCGGCGCCATCGGCATCGTGCTGTTCGACCATCCCGAAACCACGCTGCAGCCGCTGATCAGCAAGTTCGCGCACCTGCAGCGCGATCTGGACGATGCCCGGCGCGAGCTGGCCAGCCAGCGTCGCACCAAGTACACATTGGCCAGTTTCGTGGGTGGCAGCGTGGCAGCCGTGGAGGTGAAGCGCCAGGCGCGCCGCGCCGCGCTGTCTTCCAGCCCGGTGCTGCTGCTCGGCGAGACCGGCACCGGCAAGGAGTTGCTGGCGCACGCGATCCACGCAGCGTCGGCGCGGGCCAACGGGCCGCTGGTCAGTGTCAACATCGCCGCCGTGCCCGATACCTTGCTGGAAGCGGAGTTCTTCGGCGTGGCGCCAGGGGCCTACACCGGGGCCGACCGCAAGGGCCGGGTCGGCAAGTTCAAGCTGGCCGATGGCGGAACGCTGTTCCTCGACGAAATCGGCGACATGCCGCTCAGCCTGCAGCCCAAGCTCTTGCGCGCGCTGCAGGAGGGGGAGATCGAGGCGCTGGGATCGAACAAGGTCATTGCGTTCGATGCGCGGGTGATCGCCGCCACCTCGCGCGATCTGTCGGCGCTGGTGCGCGAAGGCAAGTTCCGCGAGGACCTCTTTTACCGGTTGAACGTTCTGCCGATCCGGGTGCCGCCCTTGCGCGAGCGCAGCAATGACATCCCGGCACTGGTCGAGGTCCTGGCCGAGGATATGGCGCTGCGCAGTGGATCGGCGCCGCCGGAGCTCAGCGCGCAGGCCGTCGCCCTGCTGTCGGCGCAAACCTGGCGCGGCAACATTCGCGAACTGCGCAACGTGCTGGAGCAGGCGGCGATGCGCAGCGACACGCACCACATCGACGTGAAGGACCTGGAAGAGGTCCTGCGGCAATCGGGCATCAAGCAGATCGTGCCCGGGGTTGCGCCGTCCGATGCCGGTTTGCCGCGAATGCCGGCTGCCCAGGCCTTGCGCCCCTTGGCCGAGCAGGTCGCCGAACTCGAGCGACGCGCCATCGAAGCGGCCCTGGCCACCACTCGCGGCAACAAGGTCGCTGCGGCGAAGCTGCTCGGGATCTCCAGGGCCAAGCTCTATGAGCGGCTGGAATCATTGACTGATATCCAGGCAGTGTCTGAAAATCAATCAATCAATCTGTCTCGTTACAAGACATCTCACTTGCAAGGCCAAGAAAAGCCTTTTTGATTCAACGATCTATTCTCTGGCATGGAGCATGCACCAAGGGTTCGCCAGTTTCGCAGTCACAACAGGAGACACATATGCAACGCCGCACCTGGGTCGCGCTCGCCGCGCTCGCCGCCTCTGCTTTCACGATGCCCCTGGCTTTCGGCCAGGGCAAGGACATCAAGATCGCCCACGTGTACAGCCGGACCGGACCGCTGGAGGCCTACGGCAAGCAGACCCAGACGGGTCTGATGATGGGCCTGGACTATGCCACCGGCGGCACCATGACGGTCAATGGCCGCAAGATCGTCGTGATCGAGAAGGACGATCAGGGCAAGCCCGACCTGGGCAAGTCCCTGCTGGCCACGGCTTATTCCGACGACAAGGTCGACCTCGCCATCGGCCCGACATCCTCCGGCGTCGCGCTGGCGATGCTGCCGGTGGCGGAGGAATACAAGAAGATCCTGCTGGTCGAGCCGGCCGTGGCCGATTCGATCACCGGCGACAAGTGGAACAAGTACATTTTCCGCACCGGCCGCAACAGCTCGCAGGACGCGATTTCCAATGCAGCGGCACTGGACAAGCCCGGCATCACGATTGCCACCCTGGCGCAGGACTATGCTTTCGGTCGGGACTTCGTGAAGGCCTTCAAGGAGTCGATCAAGAAGGCCAAGATCGTCCACGAGGAATACCTGCCCGCCAATACGACGGACTTCACTGCCGGTGCCCAGCGCCTGATCGACAAGCTCAAGGACCAACCGGGCCGCAAGGTGATCTTCATCAACTGGGCCGGCGCGGGGAACCCTTTCAAGATCGCCGATCTGGACCTGAAGCGCTACGGCATCGAGATCGCGACCGGGGGCAACATCCTGCCGGCCATGGTGGCCTACAAGCAGTTCCCGGGCATGGAGGGATCGACGTATTACTACTTCGCCATCCCCAAGAACCCGGTCAACGACGCCTTGGTCGCGCGCCACTACCAGCAGTTCAAGAGCCCGCCCGACTTCTTCACCGCGGGTGGTTTCTCCGCGGCGATGGCGATCGTCACGGCACTGAAGAAGACCAGCGGTGACGCATCGGCCGACAAGCTCATCCCCGCAATGGAAGGAATGAGCTTCGATACGCCCAAGGGCAAGATGACCTTCCGCAAGGAAGACCACCAGGCCATGCAGAGCATGTACCACTTCAAGATCAAGGTGGACCCCGCGTTTGCCTGGGGCGTGCCCGAGCTGATCCACGAGATCAAGCCCGAAGAGATGGTCATTCCGATCCGCAACAAGCGGTAAACAGAGGATAACGAGGCCGCTGACGCGGCCTCGTCCTTGTGCATCGAAGAAATGCCCCGGGGCGCCGATGGCGCCGGCGCTGCGGTGCCCACACTTCGACAGGAGACCATGAGCCTGCTTGCCACCCACGACCTGACCGTGCGCTTTGGCGGCCACGTCGCCGTCAACGGCGTGACCTGTGCCTTCCAGCCGGGCACGCTGACGGCGATCGTCGGCCCCAACGGCGCGGGCAAGACCACCTATTTCAACCTGATCTCCGGTCAGCTCAAGGCGACCGGCGGCCGGGTCACGCTCGATGGGCACGACCTGTCCGGCATGCCGGCGTCCGAGCGCACCCGTGCCGGGCTGGGCCGGGCCTTCCAGCTCACCAACCTGTTCCCGCGCCTGACGGTGCTGGAGAACGTGCGGCTGGCGGTGCAGGCGAGCGGGGACGGCAAGCACCGGCGCGGGTTGAACCTGTGGAGCATCTGGAGCGATCACCGCGAGCTGATTGAGCGCGCCGAGCGCATCCTGGTGACGGTGGGAATGTCCGGCAAGCAGGGGGAGTTGGTGGCGAGCCTGCCCCACGGCGACCAGCGCAAGCTCGAAGTCGCGTTGCTGATGGCGCTGGGGTCGCAGGTGTTCATGTTCGACGAGCCGACCGCGGGCATGAACGCGGCGGAGGCGCCGGTGATCCTGAACCTGATCCGCAAGCTCAAGGAAGATCCCAGCAAGACCATCCTGCTGGTGGAACACAAGATGGACGTGGTGCGCGAACTGGCCGACCGCATCATCGTGCTGCACAACGGCGCCCTGGTGGCCGATGGCGAGCCGGCCGAGGTCATCGCATCGCCCATCGTGCAGGAAGCTTACCTGGGCGTTTCCGCCCAGGCAGCTTCCAGCCAGGATGGGACGCCCCCCCAACCCGGCCTTCCCCCTCGAGGGGGAAGGAGCGAAGACAAATGAGCGACCATTTGCTGACGCTCGAAGGTGTGCACACGCACATAGCGGCGTATCACATCCTGCATGGCGTGGACCTGGTGGTGCCGCGCGGGCAACTCACGCTGCTGCTGGGCCGCAACGGAGCCGGCAAGACGACGACGCTGCGCACCATCATGGGCCTGTGGCACGCCTCGCAGGGCAGCATCCGCTTCAATAGCCGGGACATCACCCGCATGGAGACGCCTCGGATCGCCGCGCTGGACGTGGCGTACGTGCCCGAGAACATGGGAATCTTCTCCGACCTCAGCGTGAAGGAGAACATGCTGCTGGCTGCGCGCTCGGCCCGCACCGCGGGGCAGATAGACGCAAAGCGGCTGCAGTGGATCTTCTCGCTGTTTCCGGCAGTGGAGAAGTTCTGGAACCATCCCGCGGGCAAGCTGTCCGGCGGCCAGAAGCAGATGCTCGCCGTTGCGCGCGCGATCGTGGAGCCGCGCGAACTGCTGATCGTCGACGAGCCGAGCAAGGGCCTGGCGCCGGCGATCATCAACAACATGATCGACGCCTTCGCCCAGCTAAAGGCCAGCGGCGTCACCATCCTGCTGGTGGAACAGAACATCAACTTCGCCAGGCGGCTGGGTGACACGGTGGCCGTGATGGACAACGGTGTGGTCGTGCATGCCGGGTCGATGGCGGAACTGGCGCAAGACGAGGCTTTGCAGCATTCGCTGCTGGGGCTGGCGATATGAAAAGTTTCGATTTCGACTGGAAACCGCTGGCGCTGGTGCCTGCGTTGGCCCTGCTGGTGCTGCCCTTCATCGGTTCGGGTTCCACCTGGGTCACGCTCACCGTGGCCGGACTGGCCATGGGCATGATCATCTTCATCATCGCCTCGGGTCTGACGTTGGTGTTCGGCCTGATGGACGTGCTGAATTTCGGCCACGGCGTGTTCATCGCGCTCGGCGCGTTCGTCGCCACCAGCGTCATGGGCAGCATGGCCGACTACACCTCATCGGCGAGCCTGTGGCGCAACATGATGGCGGTATTGCCGGCGATGGTAGTGGCCATGCTGGTGGCCGGTGCGGTCGGCCTGGCGTTCGAGCGCTTCATCATCCGGCCGGTGTACGGCAACCACCTCAAGCAGATCCTGATCACCATGGGCGGCATGATCATCGGCGAGGAACTGATCAAGGTGATCTGGGGGCCGTTGCAGATTCCGCTGCCGCTGCCCGAAGGCATGCGCGGGGCCATCCTGCTGGGCGACGCGGCCGTGGAGAAGTACCGGCTGATCGCGGTGGTAGTCGGGCTGCTGGTGTTCGGCATCCTCCTGTGGATGCTGACGCGCACCAAGATCGGCCTGCTGATCCGGGCCGGCGTGCAGGACCGCGAGATGGTCGAGGCGCTGGGCTACCGGATCCGCGTGCTGTTCATCGGCGTGTTCATGGTGGGCAGCGCGCTGGCCGGCCTCGGCGGCGTCATGTGGGGGCTGTACCAGCAGAACGTGTTCCCGCAAATGGGGGCGCAGGTCAACGTGCTGATCTTCATCGTGCTGATCATCGGCGGGCTGGGTTCCACCACCGGCGCGCTGATCGGAGCCCTGCTGGTCGGGTTGATGGCCAACTACACGGGCTTCCTGGTGCCCAAGGCCGCGCTGTTCTCCAACATCGCGCTGATGATGGCCATCCTGCTCTGGCGCCCGCAGGGCGTCTATGCCCTGGGCCGTCAGTGAGGTAACCCATGCTCGATCGCATTCTTTCCCGGGACTATCCGCGCAATCGGCTGCTGGCGGTGTTGCTCGTGGGGCTGCTGCTCGGCCTGGCGTTCGTGCCCTTCATCATTCCGGGTGTGAAGGCGCTCGACGTCGCGGCCAAGATCCTGGTCTTCGTGGTGCTGGTGGCGAGCTTCGACCTGCTGCTGGGCTACACGGGCATCGTGAGCTTCGCGCACACCATGTTTTTCGGGATCGGCGCCTATGGCATCGCGATCGCATCCAGCCGCATGGGGCCGGGCTGGTCCGCGATCGCGGCGGGCTTGGCGGTGTCGCTCGCGCTTTCGTTCGTGCTCGCGCTGGCGATCGGCCTGTTCTCGCTGCGGGTGCGCGCGATCTTCTTCTCCATGATCACGCTGGCGGTGGCTGCGGCGTTCCAGACCCTGGCCTCGCAGTTGTCCGACATGACCGGAGGCGAGGACGGCCTGACCTTCAAGATGCCGGAGCTGCTGTCGCCCGGTTTCCAGTTGTCCGAGACGCCGTTCCTGGGCGTGACGCTGGACGGCCGCCTGCTGTGCTACTACCTGATGTTCATCGCCGCGCTGGTGCTGCTGCTGGCCATGCTGCGCATCGTCAATTCGCCCTTCGGGCGCGTGCTGCAGGCGATCCGCGAGAACGAGTTCCGCGCCGAAGCGATCGGTTACCGCGTGGTGGTGTACCGCACGACGTCCAGCATCCTGTCGGCGCTGTTCGCCACAGTGGCCGGAGCCATGCTGGCAATCTGGCTGCGTTACAACGGCCCGGACACGTCACTGTCGTTCGAGATCATGGTGGACGTCCTGCTGATCGTGGTGATCGGGGGCATGGGAACGATCTACGGCGCGGCCATCGGGTCCGCAGTCTTCGTGATCGCGCAAAGCTACCTGCAAGACCTGCTCAAGCTCGGCAGCGATGCGGCCTCGGGCCTGCCGTGGCTCGCCGCTCTGTTGTCGCCCGATCGCTGGCTGCTCTGGCTGGGGCTGCTGTTCGTCCTGTCGGTCTATTACTTTCCCGCCGGGGTTGTGGGGCGGTTGAGGGCAATGGGTGCGCGCGCTTGAGGCCGCTCTATTGCCATCACCTGTCGCGAGGCCAAAGCTCAAAGAGGTAAAAGCCATGCCATACAGCTCACAGTACGCAACCTGCGCGGGCCGTGAAATCCACTACACCGAGTGGGGCCCGCAGCACAAGACGACGGTCATCGCCTGGCACGGCCTGGCGCGCACCGGCCGTGACATGGACGAGTTGGCGGAGCGTCTTTCCAGTCGCTATCGCGTCATCTGCCCTGACACGATAGGGCGCGGCTTGAGCCAGTGGAGTCCCGATCCCGGCAACGAGTACACGCTGGCCTTCTATGCCAGGTTGGCGGCCGAGCTGTTCGGGCAATTGCAGATCACCGATGCCCACTGGGTGGGCACGTCGATGGGCGGGGCCATCGGCATGGTGTGTGCCGGCGGCCTGGCGCAGCCCCAGCTCAAGGGCCGCATCAGAAGCCTGGTACTCAACGACAATGCGCCGCGGCTGGCCGAGCCTGCGATCGCGCGCATCCGCGCCTATGCCGGCGACCCGCCGGCCTTCGACACAATGGCCCAGCTGGAGGCCTTCTTTCGCCAGGTATACAAGCCCTTTGGCTGGCTCAGCGACGCGCAGTGGCGGCGCCTGACCGAGACATCGACCCGACGCCTGCCGGACGGTCGTGTCACGCCGCATTACGACCCGGCGATGGTGCGACAGTTCACCGACCATCCGAACGACTACGAGGTCTGGGCGCACTACGACGCCATCGAGGTGCCGGTGCTGTGCCTGCACGGCGCCGAGTCGGACCTGGTGCTGCGGGAGACCACCGATGAAATGATGCGCAGGGGCCCGGGGCGGCGGGGCCTCACGCGGGTGGTCGAGGTGCCGGGTTGCGGTCACGCACCGGCGCTGAACGTTCCCGAGCAGCTTGACCTCGTGGCATCCTTCATCGATCAGCACGACAACGGGCCGGCGCTGCGGCCCACGCCGGCCGCTACTGCTTCGCACCCATAGCCACAGCCGCAACGCGCGATGCCGCCAGTACCTGGGCATCGGGCGTCTCACGGGTTGGCCAACCCGCCAGGTTGCGCTGCGCCAGCTCGCCGAGTGCGGTGATCCAGGCCGGCTCGTCGTTCAGGCAGGGGATATAGTGGAATTCCTTGCCACCCGATTCCAGGAAGGCATGGCGCCCTTCCACGGCGATCTCCTCCAGGGTTTCCAGGCAGTCACCGGCAAAGCCGGGGCAGACGACATCCACCCGGGCCAGTCCCCGCTGCGCCAGCGCGCGCAAGGTCGGTTCGGTATAAGGCTCCAGCCATTTGGCCTTGCCGAAGCGAGACTGGAACGTGACGCTGTAGCGATCCTTTTCCAGGCCCAGATGCGCGGCCAGCAGCCGCGCCGTCTTCTGGCACTCGCAGTGGTAGGGGTCGCCCAGCCGCAACGTCCGCTCGGGGACGCCATGAAAGCTCATGACCAGATGCTCCGCGCGTCCCTCCTCGCGCCAGTGGCGTTCGATGCGCCGGGCCAGGGCCTCGATGTATCCGCGGTCGTCGTGGTAGCGATTGACGAACCGCAGCTCGGGCAGGTTGCGCTTGCGCGACGACCAGGCCGTGACGGCGTCCACGATGCTGGCGGTGGTCGTTGCTGAATACTGCGGGTAGGCCGGCAGCACCAGGATGCGGTTGGCCCCTTCCGCCTGGAGCGCATCGAGCTGGGAGGCGATCGACGGGCTGCCGTAGCGCATCGCGTAGCGCACTTTCACCCTGTGCCCGTGCTCGCCCAGCCAGCCCTGGAGCAGCCGGGCCTGCTTGTCGGTCCACAGCTTCAGGGGCGAGCCCTCGGGCGTCCAGATGGTCGCGTATTTGGCGGCGGACTTGCCCGAGCGCAGCGGCAGGATCAATCCGTGAAGCAGTGGCCACCACAGCAGCCGGGGAATCTCCACCACGCGCGGGTCGCTGAGGAACTCGGCGAGGTAGCGCCGGACCGAGGCCGCCGTCGGCTCGTCGGGTGTGCCCAGGTTGCAGTACAGCACGCCCGCGCAGGCGGCTTGGCCGTGGGTAAATCGGAGTTCCTGCTGGAAGGAGGTCGAGAAAGCCATGAGGTATTCTCACTGAATGCTGGACATTACAAGAGTCAGGGCCATCTCCTTGGACCTGGACGACACGCTGTGGCCGATCTGGCCGACGATCGAAAGGGCCGAGCAGGTACTGCACGACTGGATGCTGGAATACGCGCCGATGGCCGGCGCGCTCTTTTCCAGCCCGTCGGCCCTGCGCGAGATCCGCGATCAGATGGCGACGACCCGCCCCGACCTGAAAAGCGACCTGAGCGCCTTGCGCCGGGAATCGATCCGCCTGGCGCTCTATCGTGCCGGCGAGAACCCGCTGCTGGCGGAGCAGGCCTTCGAGGTTTTTTTCGCCGAACGACAGCGGGTGACATTGTTCGCCGACGCCCAGCCCGCGCTGGAATTCCTGTCGGCCCGTTTTCCCCTGGTGAGCGTTTCCAACGGTAATGCCGACCTGCAGCGCGTGGGGCTGGGCTCCTATTTCCGGGCCATGATCTGCGCGCGCGAGTTCGGCGTCGGCAAGCCCGATCCGCGCATCTTCCACGCGGCTGCCGGCGCGCTGGATCTTCAACCCGGGGATGTCCTGCACGTGGGGGACGACGCGACACTCGACGCGTTGGGTGCGCTCAACGCCGGCATGCAGGCCGCCTGGATGAATCGGGCCGACCACCTGTGGCCGCACGAGATGGAACCTCAGGTGACCCTGGCGAGCCTGGACGAATTGTGCGAGCTGTTCAGGTGACCCGGTGCGGGCGCAGCCGCGCCGCGGCCTCGAGCCCCGAGCGCACAGCGCCCTCCAGCGTGGCCGGATAGGGTCCGTCCACGTAATCCCCGCAAGCCAGCAAGCCGGGCGCAATCTCCACGGCAGGACGTTGCAGGCCGGGCGTGCAGGCGAAGGTCGCGCGCTTCTCCACCACGGTCTGGACCGGTTCCAGCCCGGTCCAGCCCAGCTGCTGTGCCTGCGCCAGGACTTGTTGCTGCAAGGTGTCGAGATCGCCGCGGCTGGCACTGACGACGAAGGCCAGCAGGCCCGCCGGGCCGCCGAGCTGTCCGCGGTCGAACACGAATTGGGCGGGCGCGCCCGGACCGGACCTCAATGCGAGCATCGGCAGCGGCAAGGCTGTCTGCCGCCCCATGGCGTAAACAGTGGTGATGGCTTCATGGGCCAGGGCCCGCGCCCGATGCAACCAGGTTTGCGCCGCAACGCCGCTCGCCTCCACCAGGCGGGCGGCTTCGCGGTCGGGGCAGGCCAGCACCAATCGATCGAACGTCTCGCCGTCCACTGACCAGCCACTGCCTTGCGGCGCGACGTTGCTCACCCGTTGTGCCGTATGGATGACGCCACCATTGCGGCCCAGCCACTTTGCCGCCATTTCGGGGAACAGAGTCCCCAGGTCGCAACGCGGCAGCAACAGGTTCGATGCGCCCCCGTTGCCGTCACCTTCGCCAAACAGCGCATCGCGCATCACGCGCAGGAACACCTGCGCACTGGCGTTGTCGGCGGGCGTATTCAGCGCGGATGCGCACAGGGGTTCGATCAGTTCGGCCATGACGCGAGGCGTCAGATCGCGGCACAGGCCGCTCACCGTTTCGTCCGGCGAACACTGGAAGCGGGCGGCGCGCCAGCCCATCGCCGACCGCAGCAAGAAGGCCTTGTCGCGCCAATCCCAGCCTTTGGCCATGACGATGCCCGCAGCGGCGTCCAGCGGCGCCGGCCATGCCGGCAGGGCGAGGCCGGTGCCGTCCGGAAAGCGCAGGGCGAGCGGCAGACGAAGCAGCGCGCGTGCGGGTTCCACGCCGACCTGGCGCATCAGCGCCAAGGTCGCACGGTAAGCGCCGATCATGATGTGCTGGCCGTTGTCCAGGACGACGCGCGAGCCGCCGGGCAATTGCACCGGCAGGCCGCGTGCCCGGCCGCCCAGCGCGCGCGTGGCCTCGAAAACGGTGACCTCGTGCCCGGCACGCGTGGCGGTCACCGCGGCGGTCATGCCCGCCCAACCGGCGCCGACCACTGCGACTTTCATGGATCAGATCCGGCCCAGGGCCTGGACCTTCCACGCCAGCCAGAACTTGCGCAGCGGTGTCAGGCTCACGCGCTGGTGCAACACCTGGAATCCGTCGCGTTCGATCTCGCGCAGCAACGTGCGATAGATGCTGGCCATCATGAGGCCCGGCTTCTGGTTGCGGCGGTCGGCGGCGGGCAGCAGGCCCAAGGCTTCGTCATACAGCCGGTGCGCGCGCTCGGCCTGGAAGCGCATCAGGGCCGTGAAGCGTTCCGAATACTTGCGATTGAGGATCTCGTGCACCTTGACGTCGAACTGCTGCAACTCGCTCACCGGAAGGTAGATGCGGCCTCGCATGGCATCCTCGCCCACGTCCCGGATGATGTTGGTGAGCTGGAACGCCAGGCCCAGCTGGTGTGCATAGGCTGTGGTCCGCGGATCGGACTGCCCGATGATGCGCGCCGTCACTTCGCCCACCACACCGGCGACCAGGTGGCAGTAGCGCTGCAGCGCGGCAAAGTCAAGGTAACGGTTCTGCTCCAGGTCCATCCGGCAGCCTTCGATCACGGCCTGCAGATGCTCCTGTTCTATGCCGAACGGCGCGATGCAAGGTGCGAGTGCCTTCATCACCGGATGGCTGGGCGTGCCGGCGAATGACTGCGCGACTTCGGCCTGCCACCAGGCCAGCTTGGTATGGGCCACGCCGGGGTCGTTCACCCCATCCACCACATCGTCCACCTCGCGGCAGAACGCGTAGAAGGCCGTGATGGCTTTCCGGCGGGGCTTGGGCAGGAAGAGGAAGGCGTAGTAGAAGCTGCTGCCCGACGCCGCCGCCTTTTCCTGCACATATTGATCGGCGTTCATGCCCGGATTGTCACATCCGCAGGCTGCGCCACAGCAGCAGCGGCAGGTCCCTGGCGCCAAGCCGGGGCCGGACGCGAAAACTGTCGAAGCCCGTGCCTTCGATACGGTCCAGGATCCGCAGGCCGCCCTGGACCACGAGGCGCAGCTCCCAACCCGCCCGCCCGGGCACCTGCAGCACCAGCGGCGTCCCTGCCAGCATCAGGCTTCGGGTCCACTGCACCTCCGAGGCGACCAGCCGCCGGGCGCTGGGGTGCCCTGGCCAGCGGGCTGGCGCCAACGGATCGAGGCCATGCTCGCGGCAGTCCTGGGCGGGCAGGTAGAACCGGCCGCGCGGCAGATCCACGCTCAGGTCCTGCCAGAAGTTGGCCAGCTGCAGCGCCGTGCAAATGCGGTCGCTATGCGCCAGTGCCTCGGGCTCCCGGACGTTATACAGGTGCAACAACAGCCGCCCCACCGGGTTGGCCGAGCGCCTGCAGTAGTCCAGCAGTTCCGACCGGTCCGCGTAGCCGGTTGCGTCACGGGTCTTGACAACGTCCTGCCTGAAAGCGCTGAGCAGATCCTCCAGCAGCGTGGCCGGCAGGGCGAAGTCACGCATGGCGCTGCCCAGTGCCTCGAATACGTGCCGCCAGCGCGGCGAAACCGGACAGCCTGCGGCGCAGGCCGCCAAGTCGGCGTGGTAGGCGTCCAGGTCGGCCAGCCGCTGCGCCGGATCGACGCTGCCTTCATCGGCCAGATCGTCGGCGGTTCGTGCGAACCAGTAGATTGCCGTTACCGCCGGTCGCAGCGGGGCCGGGCACAGCCAGGAAGCGACGGGAAAATTCTCGTAGTGACGGACGGCCGGGGACCCGGCGGCAGCGGGGGATTTCACCGGCGGGATTGTCGCTTGCGCCAGCGTGTCATGCCCTGCGCCTTGACAGCCGGTCAAGCCGGGACCTCTTGGGGTGGTGGCGAGGTCCGAGCCGCGAGGGCCGGGGGTGTGTCGGCTGTTCCCGCGTAAAATAGAAGGTTGACCGAATTTGGGCGGGCGGTCAGGGATCTCCTGAGCGCCCGCTCTGGTTTTCAGCTCAGCGCGGGTGGCGAAATTGGTAGACGCACCAGGTTTAGGTCCTGACGCCAGCAATGGCGTGGGGGTTCGAGTCCCCCCCCGCGCACCAGACACCTTTATTTCAAGAGAGAGCAACATGGCCGTGAACGTAGAAACCCTCGACAAGCTGGAACGCAAGATCACGCTGACGCTGCCCGTCAATGTGATCCAGTCCGAAGTCGACTCCCGCCTGAAGCGCCTGGCGCGTACCGTCAAGATGGACGGTTTCCGCCCGGGCAAGGTGCCGATGAATGTGGTGACCCAGCGCTACGGCTACTCGGTGCACTACGAAGTGATGAACGACAAGGTGGGGGAGGCGTTCGCCCAGGCCGCCAACGAGGCCAAGCTGCGCGTGGCCGGCCAGCCCAAGATCACTGAAAAGGAACAGTCGGCCGAGGGCGAACTGGCCTTTGACGCCGTGTTCGAAGTCTTTCCCGAAGTGAAGATCGCCGACCTGGCCACCGCCGAAGTCGAAAAGCTCAGCGCCGAGGTGAGCGAAAGCGCCGTCGACAAGACGCTGGAAATCCTGCGCAAGCAGCGCCGCACTTTTGCACAGCGCCCGCATGACGCCGCCGCTGCGGAGGGCGACCGGGTGACGGTCGACTTCGAGGGCAAGATCGACGGGGAGCCGTTCCAGGGCGGCAAGGCCGACGACTTCCAGTTCGTGGTGGGCGAGGGCCAGATGCTCAAGGAATTCGAGGAAGCGGTGCGCGGCATGAAAGCCGGCGAGAGCAAGACTTTCCCGCTGGCCTTCCCGGCCGACTACCACGGCAAGGACGTGGCGGGCAAGCAGGCGGACTTCATGGTCACCATCAAGAAGATCGAAGCGGCGCACCTGCCCGAGGTCAACGAGGCCCTGGCCAAGTCGCTGGGCATTGCCGACGCAACGGTGGAAGGCCTGCGCGCCGACATCCGCAAGAACCTCGAGCGCGAAGTCAGGTTTCGCTTGCTGGCCCGCAACAAGCAGGGCGTCATGGATGCGCTGGTGTCCAAGGCCGAGCTGGACCTGCCGAAGTCGAGCGTGCAGGCCGAGGTCGACCGCATGATCGAAGGGGCCCGCGCCGACCTGAAGCAGCGTGGCATGAAGGACGCGGACAAGGCGCCGATTCCCGATGACATGTTCCGGCCCCAGGCTGAACGACGGGTGCGGCTGGGCCTGGTCGTGGCCGAGCTGGTCCGGGCGCATGACCTGCACGCCAAACCCGAGCAGATCAAGACCCACGTGGAGGAGCTGGCGGCGAGCTATGAAAAGCCGGCCGATGTGGTGCGCTGGTACTACAGCGACAACCGCCGCCTGGCCGAGGTGGAAGCCATCGTGATCGAGAATAATGTCACCCAGTTCGTGCTGTCCAGGGCCAAGGTTGTGGACAAGCCGGTCTCGTTCGAGGAGCTGATGGGCCAGTCCTGACGTCTTGCGGCGCCAACGCGGCGCCGGACGTCCGATCAGGCGAGTGCGGTCTTGCAGTCCGCACCGCCGGCCCCATCTGCTTTGGCGATACAGTACAGCCAGCATAGTCCCAGTACACGGAGTCTTCCCCATGAGTTCACTTGAAACCCAGGCCCTTGGCCTGGTGCCGATCGTCATCGAGCAGTCCGGCCGGGGTGAACGGTCGTACGACATCTATTCGCGCCTGCTGCGCGAGCGGGTGATTTTCCTGGTGGGCCCGGTGAACGACCAGACGGCCAACCTGGTGGTGGCCCAGCTCCTGTTCCTGGAAAGCGAAAATCCGGACAAGGACGTGTCCTTCTATATCAACTCCCCGGGCGGGAGCGTCAGCGCCGGCATGGCCATCTTCGACACGATGAACTTCATCAAGCCCGACGTGTCCACCCTGTGCACCGGCATGGCTGCGAGCATGGGCGCTTTCCTGCTGGCCGCGGGCGCCAAGGGCAAGCGGTTTTCGCTGCCCAACTCGAAAGTGATGATCCACCAGCCGCTCGGCGGCATGCAGGGGCAGGCGACCGACATCGAGATCCATGCCCGCGACATCCTGAAGACCCGCGCCCAGCTGAACAAGATCCTGGCCGAGCGCACCGGCCAGCCGCTGGAGAAGATCGAACGCGACACCGAGCGCGACTTCTTCCTGTCGGCCGACGAGGCCAAGGACTACGGCCTCGTGGACCAGGTGATCTCCAAGCGGCCCTGACGAGCCCGGCGCCGGCCCGGCGGTCCGGAAAAGCCGGTTGCACCACGGCAATTTGCGTTGCCGTGACCCCGGCGGCGCCGTTGTTTTTTCAGCGCGTCCGCCCACCGAAAAGCCACGCTCCCGGCGCCAGCCTGGGGCACCCGCTTTATTTGGTTATCATTGAATCTCAAGTCACTTAGGCAGGACCCATGGCCGAGAAAAAAGGCTCTTCCAGCGAGAAAACCCTTTACTGCTCCTTCTGCGGCAAGAGCCAGCATGAGGTCAAGAAACTGATCGCCGGGCCTTCGGTCTTCATCTGCGACGAATGCATCGACCTGTGCAATGAGATCATTCGCGACGAGATCCCCACGTCCGACGGCACGCGCGAGTCGCGCGGTGACCTGCCCACGCCGAGCGAAATCAAGGCCAACCTCGACAACTATGTGATCGGCCAGGAGCCGGCCAAGCGGGGGCTGTCGGTCGCCGTCTACAACCACTACAAGCGGTTGCGGCACAAGGAAAAGGCGAAGAAGGACGACGTCGAGCTCACCAAGAGCAACATCCTGCTGATCGGCCCCACCGGCTCGGGCAAGACGCTGCTGGCGCAGACGCTGGCGCGCATGCTCGATGTCCCCTTCGTCATGGCCGATGCGACCACGCTCACCGAGGCCGGCTACGTGGGCGAGGACGTCGAGAACATCATCCAGAAGCTGCTGCAAAGTTGCAACTACGAGGTCGAGCGGGCCCAGCGCGGCATCGTCTACATCGACGAGATCGACAAGATCTCGCGCAAGTCCGACAACCCGTCGATCACCCGTGATGTGTCGGGCGAGGGCGTCCAGCAGGCGCTGCTCAAGCTTATCGAAGGAACGATGGCCAGTGTCCCGCCGCAGGGTGGCCGCAAGCATCCGAACCAGGATTTCCTGCAGATCGACACCACCAACATCCTGTTTATCTGCGGCGGCGCCTTCTCGGGCCTGGAAAAAGTCATCGAACAACGCACCGAGTCCTCCGGCATCGGTTTTGGCGCAACGGTGAAGAGCAAGGCGCAGCGCAGCCTCACCGACGTGTTCCGCGAGGTGGAGCCGGAAGACCTGATCAAGTTCGGCCTGATCCCCGAACTGGTCGGGCGGATGCCGGTGGTCGCCACGCTGTCGGAGCTGAGCGAGGACGCGCTGGTGCGGATCCTGACCGAGCCCAAGAATGCCCTGGTCAAACAGTACGGCAAGCTGCTGGCCATGGAGGGGGTGGACCTGGAGATTCGCCCGAGCGCGTTGCGCGCCATTGCCCGCAAGGCCCTGAACCGCAAGACCGGAGCCCGCGGGCTGCGCTCCATCCTGGAGCAGGCGCTGATCGACACGATGTTCGAACTGCCCAACACGGCCAACGTCGACAAGGTGGTGGTCGACGAATCGACGATCGAGGAAAACAAGCCGCCCTTGCTGGTCTACCGGGAAGCCGCCAAGAAGGCCTGACCGGTGCGCTGCGGCCTGCGCGTGGGCCGCACTTCCCGGGGGCAGGGCGTGCCGAGCCGTAGTCCCGGGCCAGTCAACTTTCGAACGGATACAACCCTGCCCACCGCATTCCCGTCCCGGCGGGTTGAAAATTGCCCGATCCGGTCCATATTCGACTGGTAAACCAAAAGGATTCCCGATGTCCGGACACGTTCCATTGCCCGCTACCCCCCTCGACCTGCCGCTGCTGCCGTTGCGGGATGTGGTGGTCTTCCCGCACATGGTCATTCCGCTGTTCGTGGGTCGGCCCAAGAGCATCAAGGCGCTCGAGGCGGCCATGGAGGCGGAGCGCCGCATCATGCTGGTTGCCCAGAAAGCCGCCGCCAAGGACGAGCCTTCGGTCTCCGACATGTTCGAGGTCGGCTGCATCTCCACCATCCTGCAGATGCTCAAGTTGCCCGACGGTACCGTGAAGGTGCTGGTCGAAGGCCAGCAACGCGCCCGGGTCAATCAGATCGAGGACGGCGAGGAACACTTCACCGCCAATGTCACCCCGGTGGACCCGGCCGAAAAGGACCCGAAGTCCAGCGAGATCGAGGCGCTGCGCCGCGCGGTGATGCAGCAGTTCGACCAGTACGTCAAACTCAACAAGAAGATCCCGCCGGAAATCCTCACCTCGATCTCCAGCATCGACGACCCGGGCCGCCTGGCCGACACCATCGCGGCGCACCTGCCGCTCAAGCTCGACAACAAGCAGATCGTGCTGGACCTGGCCGACGTCAAGCTGCGCCTGGAGAACCTGTTCGAGCAGATCGAGCGCGAGGTCGACATCCTGAACGTCGACAAGAAGATCCGCGGCCGCGTCAAGCGCCAGATGGAGAAGAACCAGCGCGACTTCTACCTCAACGAGCAGGTCAAGGCGATCCAGAAGGAACTGGGCGAGGGTGAAGAGGGCGCGGACATCGAAGAGATCGAAAAGAAGATCAAGGCCGCCAAGATGCCCAAGGAGGCCAAGAAGAAGGCCGACGGCGAACTCAAGAAGCTCAAGCTGATGTCACCCATGTCGGCCGAAGCGACGGTGGTGCGCAACTACATCGACGTGCTCACGGGCCTGCCCTGGGCCAAGAAGACCAAGATCAAGCACGACCTCGGGCACGCCGAGGAAGTGCTCAACGAGGACCACTACGGCCTCGAAAAGGTCAAGGACCGCATTCTCGAGTACCTCGCGGTGCAGAAGCGCGTCGACAAGCTCAAGGCACCGATTCTCTGCCTGGTCGGGCCGCCCGGCGTGGGCAAGACCTCGCTGGGCCAGTCGATCGCCAAGGCCACCGGCCGCAAGTACGTGCGCATGGCGCTGGGGGGCATGCGCGATGAAGCCGAGATCCGCGGCCACCGCCGCACCTACATCGGCGCGTTGCCGGGCAAGGTGCTGCAAAGTCTGTCCAAGGTGGGCACGCGCAACCCGCTGTTCCTGCTGGACGAGATCGACAAGCTGGGCACGGATTTCCGGGGTGACCCGTCCAGTGCGCTGCTGGAGGTGCTGGACCCGGAGCAGAACCACACTTTCGGCGACCACTACGTCGAGGTCGACTTCGACCTGTCGGACGTGATGTTCGTGGCGACGTCGAATTCGATGAACATTCCGCCGGCCCTGCTGGACCGGATGGAAGTGATCCGGCTGGCCGGCTACACCGAGGACGAGAAGACCAACATCGCCATCAAGTACCTGCTGCCCAAGCAGATGAAGAACAACGGCGTGAGGGAAGAAGAGCTGTTGGTCTCGGAAGAGGCGATTCGCGACATCGTGCGCTACTACACCCGCGAGGCCGGCGTGCGTTCGCTCGAGCGCGAGCTGTCCAAGATCTGCCGCAAGGTGATCAAGGGGCTGCAGCTCAAGAAAATGACGCCGAAGGTTGTGGTGAATGGCGAGAACCTCAACGACTTCCTGGGCGTGCGCAAGTTCAACTACGGCCGGGCGGAACAGCAGAACCAGGTCGGGCAGGTGGTCGGCCTGGCGTGGACCGAGGTGGGCGGCGACCTGCTGACCATCGAAGCCGCGCTGATGCCGGGCAAGGGTGTGTTCACCACCACCGGCTCGCTGGGCGACGTGATGAAGGAATCGGTAGCGGCCGCACGCACGGTCGTGCGCAGCCGCTCGCGCGGTCTGGGCATTGCGGACGAGGTGTTCGAAAAGAAGGACATGCACATCCACGTGCCCGACGGCGCCACGCCCAAGGACGGTCCGAGCGCGGGTGCGGCAATGACCACGGCCATTGTTTCCGCACTCACCGGCATTCCGGTGCGTGCCGACGTCGCGATGACAGGCGAGATCACCTTGCGCGGCGAAGTGACGGCGATCGGCGGGCTGAAGGAAAAACTGCTGGCGGCCCTGCGTGGCGGCATCAAGACCGTCCTGATCCCCGAAGAGAACGCCAAGGACCTGCAGGAAATTCCGGAGAACGTGAAGCAGGGCCTGGAAATCGTGCCGGTGAAGTGGATCGACAAGGTGCTGGAGGTGGCGCTCGAACGGCAGCCCACGCCATTGCCGGACGAGGAGCCCGCCGCTTCGGCCACGCCGATCGCGCCCGCGGCGCCGGAGGCGAAGCCGGCCGGTGCGCCGGTCTCGGTGAAGCACTGACGCGGCGCCGTAGGCGCCCTGAATTGCGATATAATTCAAAGCTTGAATTGCGGGAATAGCTCAGTTGGTAGAGCGCAACCTTGCCAAGGTTGAGGTCGAGAGTTCGAGACTCTTTTCCCGCTCCAGACCTAGAAGAAGGGAAGCCCAGGCTTCCCTTTTTCATGGCCTCATGGCGCGGTAGCAAAGCGGTTATGCACCGGATTGCAAATCCGATCAGCCCGGTTCGACTCCGGGCCGCGCCTCCAGTGTCACAGCCCCGCCAACATCGTTGCCGGGGCTGTTTCGTTTTTGTTTCACAATGCCGTTGAGCCTCGATGGTGAAATTGGTAGACACAGCGGACTTAAAATCCGCCGCTTAGCCGTTAGGCGGCGTGCCGGTTCAAGTCCGGCTCGAGGCACCAGGTGTTGCCGGCACGACCGGCACGCCAGAGGACAGAAGTGACACACGCCCCTGCGAGTGGATGTTTTCGACAACGGGGCTATATTGCAGATACCGCGCTCGCCGGCAACCTTGTCAAGCGGGCGGCTGGTGGACCCGACGCCGGGGCGGGAGACCGCAGGCCGATGGGAATGCGATGCGCCATATCCAGCGTAAGGGTTCAATGGACCGCCGCCGCGTGATGGGAGCTCCGAAGGACAGCTCGGTGAGAAGTTGAGTGTCGGAGGTGCCCCATGACTACTGCTGTCGAATTACCGGACGTTGAGTACGTCGCGTGTGAAATGTGCCTGAAGGAAGTGCCGAGGTCCGAAGCGGCGGTTCCAGAAGCGACCGACTATGTCGTGTATTTCTGCGGTTTGGATTGCTACCAGGAATGGAAGAGCCAGCGCGACAAGGCCAACGGTCAGGACAAAGGTTCTGGCCCGTAACGGGGTTCTGCGGCGCTTGTTCCCTGAGCAAGGCTCAACGGATGCACCGCCTGTGCCCGGCGGTTGATCATTTCTGCTCTCGGCAGAGGCCCTCCGGATCCAGTCGGCGCGGCCCGTCCCTGCCCTTCGCCAGCGCGACGTCAGTGGCACAATGGATCAAGTACTAAATTCATGCCCCACACGGGCATGCCACTATCAACTTCGGTACATGTCACGCTATAACGCCCCATTCGAAATCCACGTCCACGGCGATGTCCCGCTACGTGCCGACGTGACCTACGCGCAGCTGCAGGACGCGCTCAAACCCTTGTGGGCCTACGCCGGGGCGAAGTCGCTCGCGGACGGCGCCGAGAGTTCCTACGAGGAAGAACCCGGGATCAAGTTCGACGCCACCGAGCACGTTCTGCGCATGTGCTGGACGGTGCCCGGCGAAGAGGATTTCCGCCAATCGCTCGACGAGATGTGCATGAGCCTCAACGAGCTCGCCGAGCGGGGCGCGGCGATCGAGGTCACTTTCTACGATGCGGAATTCGACGAGGAAGAAGAGTCGCCCGAGGCCGAGTCGCGCGACGATTTCGTCATGATGTTCGTCGGACCCACGCCCGCGGCCATCATGCAGGTGCAGCGCGACCTGCTGGTCGAGGACGTCGTGAACCTGATGGAGCGCCATTTCGACGGCGCGGAGCTCGGCGGGGTGGTGGCCGAGATCGACAAGCTGTTCAGCCAGCGCTTCGACGAGCTGGTGAATTCGCTCGAGATCGGCAAACCGCCGCGCGGCACCGGCGGTGCCGGCCACGGCGGCGGGCGCCGACCCCGGCACCTGCATTGAACGGAGGATAACGCGGCCCAAGGGCTGCGTTCTTGATGCGCCGGCTCTACGCGACAATGGCGTGGAGGAGACCCCCATGGCGCTTTTTTCGCAAGATGCCCTGAACCCGGGCGTGCGCAAGCGCGAGGTATTCGGCTGGGCGATGTACGACTTCGCCAACTCCGGCTACACCACGGTGGTCATCACGGCGGTGTTCGCGGCCTACTTCGTCGGCGGGATCGCCGGCAACGCGGAGTGGGCGACGTTCGCCTGGACGGCCGCGCTCAGCGTCTCGTACGCCATTGTCATGCTCACCATGCCCAGCATCGGCGCCTACGCCGACTTGCGCGCGGCCAAGAAGAGCCTGCTGGCCTGGTTCACGGCCGGTTGCGTGCTGTCCACCGCCGCGCTGGCGCTGGCGCGGCCGGGCAGCGTCGCCCTGGCGATCGTGTTGATCGTCGTTTCCAACACGTTCTACTCGTACGGGGAGTCGCTCACCGCCGCCTTCCTGCCCGAGCTCGCGCGGCCCGAGGCCATGGGCAAGGTCAGCGGCTGGGGCTGGAGCTTCGGCTACTTCGGCGACCTTCTGGCTGTTGCGTGAACGAGCGCAACCCGATCGCAAGGCGCTGCACCAGGGGGGGCCTGCAGGCGTCGCTGCGCCAGTTGCAGCGCACTTTTCGCCAGGCGCGGCAGTTCAAGGATTTCATGTGGCTGCTGCTGTGCGCGGTGTTTTACCAGGGCGGAGTGGCGGTGGCGGTCGCCCTGGCCGCTATCTACGCCGAGAGCGTGATCGGCTTCCGGCAGCAGGAGACCATGGTGCTGATCTTCGTGCTGAACCTCGCGGCGGCGGCCGGCGCCTTTGCCTGGGGCTACCTGCAGGATCGCATCGGCCACAAGGTCGCGTTGGCAAGCACGCTGGTGGGCTGGATCGCCACCTGCGTCATCGCCGCCCTGACGACGACCAAGGGTGGATTCTGGTGGGCCGCCGCGATTGCCGGGCTGTGCATGGGTTCCAGCCAGTCGGCCGGCCGGGCCATGGCCGGCCTGTTCGCCCCGAGCCGGCAATCGGCGGAGTTCTTCGGCCTCTGGACCTTCGCGATTCGCCTGGCCAGCATCATCGGGCCCCTGAGCTACGGCGCGATCACCTGGGCCACGGCCGGCAACCAGCGGATGGCCATCCTCTCGACGGCCGGGCTGTTCATTGCCGGCCTGCTGTTGCTGCTGCCGGTGAACATGGCGCGCGGCCGGGAAGCGGCGATGGCGGCGGACGCTGCGGCCAGCTAGCCGGTGTCAGGCCACGGCCACCGGAATATTCTTGAACTCGCCGCTGGCGATCTTCTTTTGCCACTCGGCCGGACCGGTCGTGTGCGCGCTGGTGCCGCCGGCATCCACCGCGACCGTGACCGGCATGTCGACAACGTCGAATTCGTAGATCGCTTCCATGCCCAGGTCGGCAAAGCCCAGCACCTGCGCCTTCTTGATTGATTTGGCCAAGAGGTAGGCGGCACCGCCGACCGCCATCAGGTAGGCGCTCTTGTGTTTGCGGATCGCCTCGATCGCCGCCGGGCCGCGCTCGGCCTTGCCGATCATCGCGATCAGACCGGTCTTCTCCAGCATCATCTCGGTGAACTTGTCCATGCGGGTCGAAGTGGTCGGCCCGGCAGGACCTACCGCCTCGCCCTTGACCGGGTCGACCGGTCCGACGTAATAGATCACGCGGTTGGTGAAGTCCACCGGCAGCTTCTCGCCCTTGGCCAGCATGTCCTGGATGCGTTTGTGGGCGGCGTCGCGCCCGGTCAGCATCTTGCCGTTCAGCAACAGCGTGTCGCCCGGCTTCCAGGCAGCCACTTCCTCGCGCGTGAGCGTGTCCAGATTGACCTTGCGGCTCCTCTTGTAGTCGGGCGTCCAGTCGACGTTGGGCCAGAGATCCAGGCTGGGCGGATCCAGGTACACGGGACCGGAGCCGTCCATCACGAAATGCGCATGTCGGGTGGCTGCGCAGTTGGGGATCATGGCGACCGGCTTGCCGGCGGCGTGAGTGGGGAACATCTTGATCTTGATATCGAGGACCGTGGTCAGGCCCCCCAGGCCCTGCGCGCCGATGCCCAGTGCGTTGACCTTCTCGTACAGCTCCAGGCGCATCTCCTCGGTCTTGTTGCCGGGACCGCGCTGCTGGAGTTCGTACATGTCGACGGGGTCCATCAGCGATTCCTTGGCCATCAGCATGGCCTTCTCGGCGGTGCCGCCGATGCCGATGCCCAGCATGCCCGGCGGGCACCAGCCCGCGCCCATGGTGGGCACGGTCTTGAGCACCCAGTCGACGACGGAGTCGCTCGGATTGAGCATCGCCAGCTTGCTCTTGTTCTCGCTGCCGCCGCCCTTGGCGGCCACGGTGATCTCGAGCTTGTCGCCGGGCACCAGCTCGGTGAAGATCACCGCCGGCGTGTTGTCCTTGGTGTTCTTGCGCTCGAACTGCGGATCGGCCACGACCGAAGCGCGCAAGGTGTTGTCCGGGTCGTTGTAACCGCGGCGCACCCCCTCGTTGATCGCGTCGTCCAGGCCGCCCTTGAAACCTTCGAAGCGCACGTCCATGCCGACCTTGAGGAACACGTTGACGATGCCGGTGTCCTGGCAGATCGGGCGGTGGCCCATGGCGCTCATCTTGCTGTTTGTGAGGATCTGCGCGATCGCGTCCTTGGCGGCCGGGCTGCGCTCGCGCTCGTAGGCGCGCGCCAGGTGGGCGATGAAGTCCGCCGGGTGGTAGTAGCTGATGTACTGGAGCGCGGCCGCAATCGATTCGACGAGGTCACTCTGCTGGATGGTGGTGGTCATGGTGCTGTCCGGGTGAGGGATGGATACACAAGCCGGCCTAACTCTGATACGGTGGTCGGCACCCGCTATTTTGACAGCTCATCCCGGCACCCCCATGAAAACCCGAATAGAACACGATACCTTCGGCCCCGTGGAGGTGCCGGCCCAGCGCCTCTGGGGCGCGCAGACCCAGCGCTCCCTGCAGAACTTCGATATTTCCGGTGAGCGGCAGCCGCGCGAGATCATCCGGGCCCTGGTGCAGATCAAGCGCTCCGCGGCGGTGGTGAATCACGTGATCGGGCTGTTGCCCCAGGACAAGGCTTCAGCCATCATCGCCGCGGCCGACGAGGTGCTGGCAGGGCGGCACGACGATGAGTTTCCCCTGGTGGTCTGGCAGACCGGCTCGGGAACCCAGACCAACATGAACGTGAACGAGGTCCTGGCCAACCGGGCCAGCGAACTGCTAGGCGGCCCGCGTGGCGAAGGGCGGCTTGTCCACCCGAACGACGACGTCAACATGAGCCAGTCGTCCAACGACGTGTTTCCCACGGCGATGAACGTCGCGGCGGTGGACGCCATCCGCAACCGGCTGCTGCCCTCGCTGATGAAGCTCAGGGCCACCCTGGCGGCCAAGTCCGAGGCGTTCCGAGACATCGTCAAGATCGGCCGCACCCATCTGCAGGACGCGACTCCGTTGACGCTGGGCCAGGAGTTCTCGGGCTACGTGGCGCAGCTGGACCAGGCCGACCGGCATCTGCACGGCAGCTTGCCGCATCTGTGCGAGCTGGCCCTGGGCGGCACCGCCGTGGGCACCGGCCTGAATGCGCCGCCGGGGTATGCGGAAAAGGTGGCGGCGGAACTGGCCCGTCTGACGGGGCTGCCTTTCGTCACCGCACCCAACAAGTTCGAGGCGATGGCCGCGGCCGACGCGCTGGTCCACGCCCATGGGGCGCTCAAGACGCTGGCGGCCGGCCTGATGAAGATCGCCAACGACATCCGCTGGCTGGCCAGCGGCCCGCGCAGCGGCATCGGGGAGCTGCGCATTCCCGAAAACGAGCCGGGTTCGTCGATCATGCCGGGCAAGGTCAACCCCACGCAGAGCGAAGCCGTGACCATGTTGTGCTGCCAGGTTTTCGGCAACGACGTGGCCCTCAATTTCGGCGGAGCGTCGGGCAATTTCGAGCTCAACGTCTTCCGGCCGCTGATCGCCCACAATTTCCTGCAAAGCACGCGCCTGCTGGCCGACGGCATGGCCAGCTTCAACGACCACTGCGCCGTGGGCATCGAGCCCAATCTGGCGCGCATCGAGGAACTGGTCCAGCGCTCCCTGATGCTGGTCACGGCCCTCAATCCCCACATCGGCTACGACAAGGCCGCGCAGATCGCCAAGAAGGCGCATCGGGAAGGGACCAGCCTGCGCGAAGCCGCGATCGCGACCGGATTCGTTACCGCGGAACAGTTCGATGCCTGGGTGCGTCCCGGCCAGATGGTGGGGCGATAGATCCTGGGCGGTTCAGGCAGGCAGCTGCTCGAGGGCGAGGACGGTGCAGCGGCAGCAGCAGCGGGTTTTTACCAATGCGGCGGATGGCCGATTCCGCACGAGGTGGCTTCCCATTGGGAGTAGATTCTCAGGGCTGGAGCCAGTCAGTGGCGTGTAAGTGCAAGCGCTGACAGTAGCAACGGAAATCACTTGAGGAGACAAGAATGAGTGCTATCGAATCGGTCCTGGTCGAAAACCGCGTCTTTCCCCCGTCCGAGGCCACCGTCAAGGCCGCGCGCATTTCCGGCATGCAGGCATACAACGCGCTGTGCCAGGAGGCCGAGAAGGATTTCGAGGGTTTCTGGGCCCGTCTCGCGCGCGAGAACGTCGTGTGGACCAAGCCCTTCACCCGGACGCTGGATGAGTCGCAGGCCCCGTTCTACAAATGGTTCGAGGATGGGCAGCTGAATGCATCCGCCAACTGCCTGGACAAGCACATGGGCACGCCGGTCGAGAACAAGACCGCGATCGTCTGGGAGGCCGACGATGGCTCGGTGGTTCGGGTCACCTACAAGGAACTGCTCGCGCGGGTGAGCCAGTTTGCCAATGCATTGAAGGCGCAAGGCATCCGCAAGGGTGACCGCGTCGTCGTCTACATGCCCATGTGCATCGAAGCCGTCGTGACCATGCAGGCCTGCGCGCGCATCGGTGCCACCCACAGCGTGGTGTTTGGCGGCTTCTCCGCGAAAGCGCTGCACGAGCGCATCATCGATGCCGGCGCCGTGGCCGTGGTCACTGCCAACTTCCAGATGCGCGGCGGCAAGGAAATGCCGCTCAAGGCCATCGTGGACGAAGGGATCGACATTGGTGGCTGCAACACGCTCAGGAGCGTGCTGGTCTACATGCGTACGGCCACGCCCTGCAACATGGTGGCGGGGCGCGACAAGACCTTCACGGAGGTGCTGCAGGGCCAGTCGACCGAGTGCAGGCCCGAGCCCGTGGGCGCCGAGCATCCGCTGTTCATCCTCTACACGTCGGGTTCCACGGGCAAGCCCAAAGGTGTGCAGCATTCCACCGGCGGCTTCCTGTTGTGGGCCAAGCTCACGATGGACTGGGTATTCGACATCGGGCCATCGGACGTGTTCTGGTGCACGGCCGACATCGGCTGGGTGACCGGCCATACCTACGTCGCTTATGGCCCGCTGGCGGCGGGCTGCACCGAGGTCATGTTCGAGGGCATTCCGACCTACCCCAACGCAGGCCGTTTCTGGCAGATGATCGAGAAGCACAAGGTCAGTGTCTTCTACACCGCACCCACCGCGATCCGGTCGCTGATCAAGGCTGCGGAGGGCGACGCCAAGATCCATCCGGACCGCTACGATCTGAAGAGCCTGCGCATCCTGGGCACTGTGGGCGAGCCCATCAACCCCGAGGCCTGGATGTGGTACTACAAGCACGTGGGTGGCGAGCGCTGCCCCGTCGTCGATACCTGGTGGCAGACGGAGACCGGCGGCCACATGATCTCGCCGTTGCCGGGCGCGACACCGCTGGTGCCGGGCTCGTGCACCTTACCGCTGCCGGGCATCATGGCCGCGATCGTGGACGACCTGGGCAAGGATTTGCCCAACGGCGACGGCGGGCTCCTGGTGATCAAGCGGCCCTGGCCGGCGATGATCCGCACGATCTGGGGCGACCCGGAGCGCTACAAGGCCAACTACTACCCCCCTGAACTGGGCGGAAAGCTCTACCTGGCCGGCGACGCCGCGGCTCGCAGCGTCGACCGGGGCTACTTCCGCATCGGCGGACGCGTCGACGATGTTCTCAATGTCTCGGGCCACCGCCTGGGAACCATGGAGATCGAGTCGGCGCTGGTCGCCAAGTCGGACCTGGTCGCCGAAGCCGCCGTGGTGGGCCGCCCCGACGACCTGACGGGCGAGGCGATCTGCGCTTTCGTCGTGCTCAAGCGCTCCCGGCCGACCGGCGAGGAGGCCAAACAGATCGCCAACGAGCTGCGCAACTGGGTCGCCAAGGAAATCGGTCCCATCGCCAAGCCCAAGGACATCCGTTTCGGCGATAACCTGCCCAAGACGCGCAGCGGCAAGATCATGCGCCGGCTGTTGCGCTCCATCGCCAAGGGCGAAGCGATCACCCAGGACACCTCGACGCTGGAAAATCCGGCGATTCTCGAGCAACTGGCGGAGAAGCTTTAGCCGGATGTCAGCGAAGGCTAACAACCGCCCGCAGGGCTTGTTATGCCGCAGCTAAAATCCGGCGATTCTCGAGCAACTGGCGGAGAAGCTTTAGCCGGATGTCAGCGAAGGCTGACTGGCCGAAACGCTCTGAGGCGCCGAGCTGCTGTGCCAATGACAAAGGGCCCGCGATTGCGGGCCCTTTGTCCAATTTCGGCGCAGGTTTACTTCAGGGTCAGCACCCAGGTCGCCAGCTTGCGGGCTTCGGCTTCATTCACCTGGGTATTGGCAGGCATGGGCACGGGTCCCCACACGCCGGAGCCGCCTTTCATGATCTTGGCGGTGAGCTTGTCGACCGCGTCCTTCTGGCCGGCGTACTTGGCGGCCACGTCCTTGTAGGCAGGCCCGACCACCTTCTTGTCGATGGCATGGCAGGCCATGCAATTCTTCGACGTGGCCAGCGCCAGGTCGGCCATTGCCGGGACACACGCCGCAGCGGCGATCAGTGCAAACAGAGCACGTTTCATTCGTTTCCTCTTGGGTTGAGTTACAGTGATTCAACGCGATTGTAGGGACTGCGGTTGACCCCGTGGCATCCTGGGTAAATTCGAGGGGCTGTAACAGCTGCCCATTGGGAGAACACGAAATGTATCTGCTGGGACTCGGAATCGTCTTGCTGATCCTGAAGTACATGGAGATCGGACCGGTCGCGCTGTGGGAGTGGTGGTGGGTGCTTTCGCCGTTCGCCGCGGCCGTGGTCTGGTGGACCTGGGCCGATTGGTCCGGCTTCAGCAAGAAGGCGGTGGTCAAGAAGGAAAACGAACGCAGGCAGGCCCGCATCGACAGGAATCGCGAGTCCCTGGGCGTCAAGAAGCGCCGCTGACCCCTGTCCGGCCGTGTTCAGGCGCTTGAGCTGGCGCGGCGGCCTGACGATCAGTAATTGTCGAGCACGGCGCCCTTGCTGGCACTGCAGGCGTTGAAGGCGAACTTGGCCAGCACCCCGCGCGTGTAACGCGGCGCCGGTGCGGTCCAGGCGGCCCGGCGTTTGGCGATCTCGGCCGCGGAGACGTTCAGTTCCAGTTTCAACTGATGGGCATCGATCGTGATCGAGTCGCCCTCGTTCACGAAGGCGATGGTCCCACCGGCAGCCGCTTCAGGTGCGACGTGGCCGACCACCATGCCCCAGGTGCCGCCGGAGAACCGCCCGTCGGTGATGAGGCCCACGCTCTCGCCGAGCCCGGCGCCGATCAGTGCCCCGGTGGGCGCCAGCATTTCGGGCATGCCGGGGCCGCCCTTGGGCCCCAGGTAGCGCAGCACCATGACGTCGCCGGCCTTGATCTTGCCGGCCAGGATCGCCTGCAGCGCCGACTGCTCGTCGTCGAACACGCGCGCCGGGCCGGTAATCACCGGGTTCTTCAGGCCCGTGATCTTGGCCACCGCGCCTTCCGGCGAGAGATTGCCCTTGAGGATGGCGAGGTGGCCATGCTCGTACATCGGCCGATCGATCGGCCGGATCACGTCCTGGTCGGCGCGCGGCTGATCGGGGATGTCTTTCAACACTTCGGCGATGGTCTTGCCGGTGATGGTGATGCAGTCGCCGTTCAGCAGACCGGCCTTCAACAGGATCTTCATGACTTGCGGGATGCCGCCGGCGCGGTGCAGGTCCACCGCCAGGTACTTGCCGCTGGGCTTCAGGTCGCACAGCACCGGGGTCTTCTGGCGGATGCGCTCGAAGTCGTCGATGGTCCACTCCACTTCAGCTGCATGTGCGATGGCCAGGAAGTGCAGCACGGCGTTGGTCGAGCCCCCGGTCGCCATGATCACGGCCACGGCGTTCTCGATCGCCTTCTTGGTCACGATGTCGCGCGGCTTGATGTCCTTTCGGATCGCCTCGACCAGCACCTTCGCCGATTCCTTGGCCGAGTTCATCTTCTCGTCGTGCGGATTGGCCATGGTCGACGAATAGGGCAGGGAGATGCCCAGCGCCTCGAACGCCGAGGACATGGTGTTGGCGGTGTACATGCCGCCGCAGGAGCCGGTGCCGGGGATGGCGCGCATCTCGATCTCGCGCAGGTCCTCATCGCTCAGGTTCCCGGCGGCATTCTGGCCCACGGCCTCGAACACGCTGACGATGTTCAGGTCCTGGCCCTTGTAGTGGCCCGGCAGGATGGTGCCGCCGTACACGTAGATCGCAGGGACGTTGGCGCGCAGCATGCCCATCAGGCCGCCGGGCATGTTCTTGTCGCACCCGCCCACCACCAGCACGCCGTCCATCCATTGGCCCTGCACGCAGGTTTCGACACAGTCCGAAATCACCTCACGGCTGACCAGGGAGTACTTCATGCCTTCGGTGCCCATGGCCATCCCGTCCGAGATCGTCGGCGTGCCGAAGATCTGGGCGTTGCCGCCGGCTTCCTCGATGCCGGCCACGGCCGCGTCCGCGAGCTTCTGCAGGCCGCTGTTGCAGGGCGTGATGGTGCTGTGGCCATTGGCCACCCCCACCATGGGCTTGCGGAAGTCGCTTTCCTGGTAGCCCATGGCGTAGTACATCGAGCGGTTCGGCGCGCGCGATTTGCCTTCGGTGATGTTCTTGCTGCGGCGGTTGATCTGGATGGTCTTGGTGTCCATGATGTCTCGAGGATGGAGTGTCGGTAACGCGGCTGCAGGCCGCCAAGCCAGGAGTATGCCTTGACCGATTCCCCGTTTTCCATGAAGGGCCGGTGTCGGGGCAGATGAGCTGGCCCCGACCCTACAGCCGTTCTGGCTTGTCGCACAATACGGCGCATGCTGATGTACCCCCACATCGATCCGGTCGCCCTCCAGCTCGGCCCGGTCGCGATTCACTGGTATGGGATCACCTACCTGGCCGCCTTCGGGCTGTTCTTCGTGCTGGCCTTGCGGCGCCTCCACCATGAGCCCTTCGCCTCCGTGCAGGGGCCCGGCGCCTGGAGCCGCAAGGACATCGAGGACATGCTGTTCCTGGGCGTACTCGGTGTGGTGATCGGCGGGCGGCTCGGCTACTGCCTGTTCTACAAGCCGGGGTACTACGCCGCGCACCCGCTGCAGGTCTTCGCTGTGTGGCAAGGTGGTATGAGCTTTCACGGCGGCTTGCTCGGTGTGATCGTCTCCCAGGTGTGGTTCGCCCGCTCGCGCGGCAAGCCCTTCTGGCAGGTGATGGACCTGGTGGCGCCCTGCGTGCCCCTGGGCTTGGCGGCGGGGCGGGTGGGCAACTTCATCAACGGCGAGCTCTGGGGCCGTGCCGCCGATCCGTCGCTGCCCTGGGCCATGGTCTTCCCGCAGAGCGGGTCGATGATTCCGCGCCATCCGTCGCAGGTCTACCAGTTCCTGCTGGAGGGGCTGCTGCTGTTCGTCATCCTGTGGCTGTATGCGCGCAAGGAGCGGCCCCAGGCGCAGGTCTCGGCCGTCTTCCTGATCGGGTACGGGGTGCTGCGCTTCACCGCCGAATTCTTCCGCGAGCCCGACAGTTTCCTGGGGCTGCTGTCGCTGGGCCTGAGCATGGGGCAGTGGCTGTGCATTCCCATGGTGCTGGCCGGAATTCTGCTCTGGTTGTGGGCCGCCCGGCGCGCGGTCCGGCTGGCCCCGAGCCGGTAATTTCTCCAGGCAGGCGCGCCCCACGCGGCATCGCTTTCGGTCCATAATTACCGGTAATTACTGGAAATTACCGCGAAGACAAGCATGCGCCTGGTCCACAATTCGCTGCACGACGAGGTCGCCGCCCAGCTGCGCGACCGCATCTTCGACGGCGAGCTGATGCCGGGCAGTTTCCTCGACGAAGCCAGCCTCGCCGCGCAGATGCGGATTTCGCGCACGCCCTTGCGCGAAGCGCTGAAGGTGCTCACGGCCGAAGGGCTGGTGCGGCACGAGCCGCGCCGCGGATCGTTCGTGAACCAGGCGACCGAGCAGGATCTGGACGAAATCTTTCCGGTGATCGCCTTGCTGGAAGGCCGTTGCGCCTACGAGGCCGCCCGCAACGCCACCGATGCCGACCTGCAGGCGCTCGAGACGATGCACGACAAGCTCAACCGCCATGCCAGGGCCAGGCGCATCAACGACTACTACGCCGCCAATTTCGCCATCCACGAAGCCATCATCGCGCTGGCCAACAACCGCTGGCTCGCGCAGGTGATCGGCGACCTGCGCAAGATCGTCAAGCTGGCGCGGTTGCAGCAACTGCACGCGCCGGGGCGACTCGAGCAGAGCCTCACCGAACACATGGCCGTGTTCGCTGCGCTCAAGGCCCGGGATGCCGAGGGCGCCGAGGCGGCCATGCGCACCCATCTCACCCGCCAGCGCGAGGCGTTGCGCGAGCTGGCCCGCGCCCGGCGCTCGCGGATCGCACCATGAGGAGGGCTTCTTGAATTCTTCCGATTGGCTCTCCCGCAGCGTCTCCTTGCTGCGCCCCGGCCTGGAATCCAGGACAGCCGCGTCTCCCGCGGCACCGCAGGCAGCGGACATCGCGCAGGACGACACCGCGGTGACTGCTAGCCGCTCGACCCGGGAGCGCTTGCGCGCCACCTTGCGACGGCAGCAGGAGGCTTTGTCACCACGGGTGCTGCGCCGCACGCTGACGGAATTGCAGTCCATCCTCGACCCCCAGGTCAGCGAAGTGGAGGGGGGCCGCCGCGCCAGGGCCGTGGCGGGCTGGTACGCGCAGGCCACCGCCGGGGAGCGGCGCGACTGCTGGCTGCTGATGAGCGAGCAATTCGCACCCGACCCGAAGAAGCTCAAGGCGGTGCGCGAGCAGTACGAAGCGGCCCAGGGATCGGCGGAGGAAGGCCAGGCCGAAATCCGGTTGCGCAAGGCCCTGATTTCCCCGCGCACGCGACTGCTGCAACGCTTCGCGGTGTTTCCCGAGGGCATGCGCTTCCTGGTCGACCTGCGGGCCGAGCTGTTGCCGCAACTCAGGAGCGACAAGCGGCTGCTGGCTTTGGATGCCGAACTGGAAAACCTGTTCTCGACCTGGTTCGACGTCGCTTTTCTCGAGCTGCGCCGCATCAGCTGGGATTCGCCCGCTTCGCTGATCGAGAAACTCATCAAGTACGAAGCGGTGCACGACATCCGCAGCTGGGGCGACATGAAGAACCGGCTGGACAGCGACCGGCGCTGCTACGGTTTTTTCCATCCGCGGCTGGACGGCGAGCCGCTGATCTTCGTCGAGGTCGCGTTGATGGACGAGATCGCGGAGTCCATCACGCCGCTGCTGGACGAAGCGGCGGCGCCCACCGACCTGGCCCGGGCCACCACGGCGATTTTTTACTCGATCAGCAACACCCAGGCCGGCCTGCGCGGCGTGAGCTTCGGCGACTCGCTCATCAAGCGGGTGGTCGAAACGCTCAAGGGTGAGTTTCCCCGGCTCAAGACCTTCGCCACCCTGTCGCCGATTCCCGGCTTGCGTTCCTGGCTGTCGAAGAACGTGGCGCCGATGATCGTGCGGCTGCCACCCAAGGCGCGCGCCGACTTGGGGCACGCACTGGGCGGGGATGCGACGGCGGAGAGACTGCTGTCGGCATGGGAGCAGCCCTTCCAGCTGGAAGCCAAATCGCCGGTGCGGCTGATGCTGCTGCGCTGTGCGGCCCGGTATCTCGTGTCGGAGCTGCAGGAGGGCAAGCCGCGGGACCCGGTTGCCCGCTTCCACCTGGGCAATGGCGCGCGGGTGGAGCGGCTGAACTGGGCGGGCGATCCCTCGGCCAAGGGCCTGAAGCAGTCGTACGGCCTGATGGTCAACTATCTGTACGATCTCAAGCGCCTGGACCGGAACCGGGCCGCGCTCGCGCACGGGAAGATCCCGATGTCGAGTGCCATTGAAGACCTTTGTTCTTGATCTTTGAGTTCATCCACAACCGAGGAGACGGGACCGCGAACGTGGTCGCGGCCTGATGCCATGAGCGATTCCAACCTTTTTTCCGCGCTGCGCGCGGCGTTTCCCCAGGACCTCGACACCGCGGCGGTGGAGACCGACGCTGACATGGTCTATTCCTGGCGCGACCTGGACCGGGCCACCGCCATGCTGGCGAACCTGCTGCGCGCGCTGAACCTGCCCGAGGGCTCGCGCATCGCCGTGCAGGTGGAGAAGTCGGTCGAGGCGATGATGCTTTACCTGGCGACCCTGCGCGCCGGCTACGTGTTCCTGCCCCTGAACACCGCCTATCAGAGCGTCGAGATCGAATACTTCATCGGCAATGCCGAGCCCGCCGTGGTGGTGTGCACCGGCAAGAACTTCGGCTGGGTCAGCAAGATCGCATTCAAGGCGGGCACTCGCCATGTGTTCACGCTCGACGACGACCGCACCGGCTCGTTGCTGGAGCGGGCGTCGCATCACAGCGACCGGCATGAAGTCGCCGTGAAGGCGGCCGATGACCTGGCCGCCATCGTCTACACCAGCGGCACCACCGGCCGCAGCAAGGGGGCGATGCTCACCCACGGCAACCTGCTGTCCAACGCGCAGGTGCTGAAGGACTACTGGGGCTGGGTGAGCGGCGACGTGCTGATCCACGCACTGCCGATCTTCCATGTCCACGGCCTGTTCGTCGCCATTCACGGGGCGCTGCTGAACGGCAGCAAGATGATCTGGTTCGGGAAATTCGACCCGAAGGGGGTGATCCGCAGAATGCCGGAAGCGACGGTCTTCATGGGGGTGCCGACCCTCTACGTCCGGATGCTGGCCGAGCCGGGCCTGACCCGCGATGTCGCGCGCCACATGCGGCTGTTCATTTCCGGCTCCGCGCCCTTGCTGATCGAAACCTTCAACGAGTGGCAGACGCGCACCGGCCACACCATCCTCGAGCGCTACGGAATGAGCGAAACCATCATGCTCACTTCCAATCCCTATGACGCCAAGGACGGCGAGCGCCGCGGCGGCACGGTGGGCTTTCCGCTGCCGGGCGTCGGAGTGCGCGTGCGGGGCGAAGACGGACGCGAGGTGCCGACCGGCGAAATCGGCGACATCCAGGTCACCGGACCCAACGTGTTCAAGGGCTATTGGCGCATGCCGGAAAAGACCCGGGAAGAGTTCACCGACGACGGCTGGTTCAACACCGGCGACGTCGGCAGGATCGACGAGCGCGGTTACGTCACCATCGTCGGCCGCAGCAAGGACCTGATCATCAGCGGCGGCTACAACGTCTACCCGGCCGAGGTCGAGGGCTACATCAACGACATGCCGGGCGTCGCCGAGAGCGCGCTGGTGGGTGTGCCGCATCCGGACTTCGGCGAAGTCGGGGTGGCCGTCGTCATTGCCAAGCCCGGGGTGCCGCTCGACGGTGAGGCGATCATGGCGCGGCTGAAGGCACAACTGGCCAACTTCAAGATTCCCAAGCGCTGTTTCGTGGTCAAGGAACTGCCGCGCAACAGCATGGGCAAGGTCCAGAAGAACCTGTTGCGCGAGCAGCACAAGCAGCTGTTCGGTTGAGATGCGGTGCCGGCTCGGCACCCCGCCTCGGACACGCGGTTGTCCTACAGCTTGGGCTTGCCAGCCCGGGTACCTTCATCGATTGGCGCTGTACCGCGTTTTTGCCGGAGCGCCCGGCAAGGGGAAGGCAGCGCACGGATTGCAAGGAATCGCCGTGAGAATTGCCCAGGTTGCACCGCTGTACCAGAGCGTGCCCGCGCGTTCCGGCGGCGCTGTCGAACGGATCGTGTCGTCCCTGACCGAAACCCTGGTCGAAATGGGGCATGACGTCACCCTGTTCGCCAGCGGCGATTCGATCACCTCCGCCAACCTGGTCGCCGTGGTGCCCCGCGGGCTGAGGCTCGATCCGAACCGGCCCGATCCGCTGGTCTGGCACACGATCATGCTCGAGATGGTGTTGCAGTCGGCGCCCTCCTTCGACGTCATCCATTTCCACACCGACGTGCTGCAGCTCGCGCTGGTGGGCCAGTGCGAAACGCCGTGCCTGTCCACCGCGCACGGCCGCGTCGACCTGCCCGACCTCAAGCCCCTGTTCCGCTGTTTCCCGCGTCATCCCATGGTCTCCATCTCCGACGGCCAGCGAGTGGACCTGCCATGGGCCAATTGGCAAGCCACCGTGCCTTATGGCCTGCCGCTGGGCCTGTATTCGGCGCGCGACCTGTCGCAGGACTACCTGGCTTTCCTCGGGGGTGTTGCGCCTGGGCAGGGCCTGGATCGCGCGATTGCGATTGCGAAGTCCTGCGGCGCGCCGCTGCGCATTGCGGCACAGGTCGACCCGGCCGACCGCGACCATTTCCATGCCGCCATCGAGCCGCTCCTGGAAGATCCATTGGTGACTTTTGTCGACGCCATCGACGACGATGCCAGGGGCGATTTCATCGGCAATGCGCGGGCGCTGCTGATCCCCGCCGACCGGCCCGAGCCTTTCGCGCTGGTCATGATCGAGGCCATGGCATGCGGCACACCGGTGATCGCCTATGCGAAGGGCTCGGTGTCCGAGGTCATCGATCAAGGCGTGACCGGTTTCATCGTGGCGAACCAGGAGCAGGCGATTGCCGCCGCGCGCGAGGTCGCCCGGATCGACCGGAGCCGCTGCCGCCAGGTGTTCGAGCAGCGATTCGGGGCGCGGGTGATGGCCCGGCGTTATCTGCAGGTATACGAAGAACTGATCGATGCGACGACCGCGGCGCCTGGTCGAGGCCGCAGGGAAGTTGTAGCCTAGGCGACAGCGGGACGGTGGGTTGGGCCGCGACAGCGCCGCAGCTTGACGGAGATCATCTCCGGCGCCGCAGGGCCGCCCTAAGCTGGACCGATGGACTTCAATCCATCCCCCAACGCCCAGGCCTGGCTGCAACAGCTCGAGGCCTTTCTTGATCGCTACGTGCTGCCGCACAACGGCGCCTGGCACCGCTGCGCAGCCAAGCGCATCCAGCCGCCCTTCCTGCAGGATCTGAAAGACATGGCGCGGGCCGAAGGCCTGTGGAACCTCTGTCTGCCGGGACTGCAGGGCGACGAGCCGGGCACGCGCCTGAACAACCTCGATTACGCGCCGCTGGCGCAGGCCATGGGCCGGTTGCCCTGGTCCGCCGAAGTGTTCAATTGCAGCGCCCCGGACAGCGGCAACATGGACCTGCTGCAGCGCAATGCCACGCCGGCCCAGCGCCGTGACTGGCTGGAGCCGCTGCTGGAAGGGCGGATCCGTTCGGCCTTCGCCATGTCGGAGCCCGATGTGGCGTCATCCGACCCCACCAATCTGCAGACCGCGGTGCGGCGTGAGGGCGGCCAGCTGGTCCTGAACGGTCGCAAGTGGTTCATCACCGGCGCCGCCCATCCCAATTGCCGGCTGCTGATCGTGATGTGCCGCAACGAGGGCGATGCGGAAGGGGACTCCCGCCACGCTGGCCACAGCATGGTGCTGGTGCCGATGGATGCGGCCGGCGTCAACCTGGTGCGCAACATTCCCATCATGCAGCACATCTCGCCGGAAGGCCATTGCGAGATCCTGCTGCGCGACGTGCGCGTGCCGGCCGAGAACCTGCTGGGCCAGTGGGGCCAGGGTTTCGCGATGGCCCAGGCGCGCCTGGGTCCGGGGCGGGTCCACCATTGCATGCGCACCATCGGCCAGTGCGAGCTGGCGCTGGAGCTGGCCTGCGACCGGGCGCTCGAGCGCCGGGCTTTCGGCAAATACCTCGCGGACCAGTCGAACGTGCAGGACTGGATCGCCCAATCGCGGATGGAAATCGACCAGGCGCGGCTGCTGGTATTGCATGCGGCCTGGAGCCTGGACCAGGCCCAGCCACCGCAGCAGCTGCGCGCTCACGTCGCCGCCATCAAGGTGGTTGCCGCCCAGTTGCAGACGCGCGTGGTGGACCGGGCCATCCAGATTTTCGGGGCCATGGGGATGTCGCCGGACACACCGCTGGCATATCTGTGGACCTGGGGCCGGGCCCTGCGCCTGCTGGACGGCCCCGACGAGGTTCATCTGCGCACGGTGGCGCGGCAGGAACTGGCGCGGGCGCGCGAGCGCCGTGGTGCCTCCTCGGCCTACTTCACCACCCCTGAACAACTCGAAGCGCCGCCCCGGATCCGCTGACGATCGCCTTCAGGCCGCGCCGCGCCGGCGCATCATCTCCTGGCCCATCGCGGCCAGCGCTGTCGCATCCAGCAGCGCTGCGGCCGCCGGGTAGACCAGTCCCTCTTCAGTCTGGATGTGGTCATCGTAGAGGCCGGCAAAACTGTCGAGGGCGGCTTCGTCCTGCGCCGAAAGTGCCTGCAGCGCGCCGCAGGCCACCCCATCGAGCACCTTGCGAGCCTGGAGCCAGCGCGACTCCATCTGCAGATGGTCCTGTTGCAGCCGGCTGACCAGGGCCACTGTCGCGGGATCGCCCTGGGCCCGCAGCGGCGGGAACACGTGGAGTTCCTCGTCGCGGTGATGGTGCGGCGCCGCCAGATCGAAATAGCGCATGACATCGCGCGCGGCCTGGCGCGCGTTGTCATCGGCGGCATGGCCCCGCAGGTAATCGCGCAGCCGCCCCAGCAAGGCCAGCATGCGCGCGACCCGCTCGTGACAGGCCTCCAGCATCTCGAAGGGTTGTTCGAAACCGACGGCCGGCGTGGAAATCAGCGACGCCATCCGGATGGGTTGGTTCATGAATCGGCAGCCAGAAAGCTCACAAAACGGCTGGGCTCGGGCCGCTGGCGGGCCGACTTGCTTCGCACCGCCGTGCCCAGGCTCACAAAGCATACCGCCTGCTCGTCGGGCGCCAGGGCGAACAACGCCCCCAGCCCTGGCGACTGCAGGGCCTTGCCGCCGGTGAGCGCCGAGGCGAACCCCATGGCGGTCGCCATCAGCAGCATGTTCTGGATGGCACAGCCGGCCGACAGCAGCCGCTCGCAGGCCGGAATCTCGTCGCCGGGCGAACCGGTCCGCACCACCGCCAGCAGCAGCAACGGGCCGCGAAACGCCTTGTCCCGGGCATCGGTCAGCTGTTCGGGCGTAGCCGACGGGTCGCGTTCCAGCAGCGAATCGGCAAACACCTGCGCCAGGCGGCCACGCGCCGTCATCGGGATGATCACGAAACGCCATGGCACGAGTTCCCGATGGTCGGGCGCGGCCGCGGCGGCACGGAAGATGAGATCGAGCTGGGACACGTCCGGTCCCGGGTCGGTCAGCCGCTTCGGCAGGATGGTCTGCCGATGCTGGATCAGCGCCCAGGCCCACTGCGCCGAAGCGCGGGCCTCAGTCGGTTCGGCGGTTTGGGGGAGGGCGTCCATACCATGGTCCATTCACGAACTCCCCGGGGCGCTCATCGTCGCGCCCGCATCAAGGCGGCACGTGTCAGTGCCCGTGTCGACCCCGCTGCCACGGATCCCGGACCGCGCGATGGTTCATCCGCAGGCGCCCAGGTGGCCGCAGTGGGTGCAATAGTCGCAGCCGTCCTTGCGGATCATCGCGTAGGCGCCGCACTCCGGGCATTTGCGGCCGGACATCGGCGCAGACGCGGTCGGGGCCGAGGCCGTGGCGGGCGCCGCGTCGCCGGCGTTCGCGCCGGAATCGCCACGATGCCGCGCGATGATGTTCTGCAGCGCATAGGCCATGGCCGCGACCTCCGAGTCGTGCCACAGCGGCACGTGGGTGCCGTCGGCCTTCTGGTAGGTGCCCAGCCGGACCGGCCCGCGGTCCCAGGCGACCTTGCGCATATCGGCCAACGCCCGGTCCAGGAAGCCGCCACGCGCGGCCAGGGACAGCAGCCGCATGCTCGAGGTCACCCATTGCTGCGAATCGCCCTTCTGGCCCACCGGCATGAAGAATTCGATCGCGCGCTCGCGCCCGTCCGGCAGCGGCAGGAATGACACCACCAGGTACAGGTGCTGCTTGCCTTCCTGCGTCCAATACTCGATTTTTTCCGCGACGGCCGGCAATCCGCCCTTGGGCCGCTTGGTGATGACCTCGGTCATCGGGTCCGGCGCCACCGTCGGCGTGGCGAGGGACGCGGCTTGCGCGGGTTCGTTGGCCTGCAGCACCGCGCCCACGATGGTGTTGGGCCGGTACGTGGCCAGCCCCTTCAGGCCCGCCTTCCAGGCCTCGTGATAGAGATCCTTGAAGTCTTCATACGGGTAATCGGCCGAGACGTTCACCGTTTTGGAAATGGCGGTGTCGACATAGGGCTGAACCGCCTCCATCATCGCGATATGGCCGGCCGCGGGCATCGCCAGCGCCGACACGAAGTAGTCCGGCAGCTGGGACGTATCACCGCCGAGCGCGCGGTACAGGCGCCAGGCGTGGTCTTCCACGTCGTATTCGGTGACGCTGCCGTCGCCCTCGCGCTTGCGGCGCCGGTAGGTCCAGGAAAAGGCCGGTTCGATTCCGTTGGATGCGTTGTCGGCGAAGGCCAGGCTCACGGTGCCGGTGGGTGCGATCGACAGCAGATGGCTGTTGCGGATGCCGTGCTCGCGGATGGACTGCTTGAGCGGCTCGTCCAGCCGGCTGGCGAAGGTGCCGGGCTCGAGGTAGCCCTTCGCCTTGAACGCCGGGAAGGGGCCCTTCTCGCGCGCCAACGCCACCGAAGCGGTGTAGGCGGCATCGCGCATGCGGCGGGCGATCTGCACCGCCATGTCGCGGCCCTCGGGCTGGTCGTAGCGCAGGCACAGCATGGACAGCGTGTCGCCCATGCCGGTGAAGCCGACACCGATGCGGCGCTTGGCCATCGCCTCGGCCCGCTGTTGCGGCAATGGCCAGTAGGTCAGGTCCAGCACGTTGTCCAGCGCGCGCACCTGCAGTGCCACCGAGGCGGCGAAGGCCTCGAAGTCGAATTCGGGCGTGCCCGCAAAGCCGAAGGGATGGCGCACGAAACGCGTCAGGATGACCGGCCCGAGGTCGCAGCAACCATAAGGCGGCAGCGGCTGTTCGCCGCATGGATTGGTCGCGGCGATCTGCTCGCAGTAACGCAGGTTGTTGTCCCGATTGATGGTGTCGGGAAACAGGATGCCCGGCTCGGCGAAATCGTACGCCGAGCGCATGACGGTGTCCCAGAGCTCGGCAGCGGACAGGCTGCGGTAGACCCACAGGCCGTCGTCGCGCTGGTGCGCCCCTTGCGCCATCAGCGCGGCGCCCGGGCGCGCGCTGTGCAGGAGCGGCCAGTTGCCGCCGGCTTCCAGCGCCTGCATGAAGGTTTCCGTCACCGCCACGGAGACATTGAAGTTGGACCACCGCCCCGGCGTGCGCTTGGCGGTGATGAACTCCACCACATCCGGATGATCGATCCTCAGCACGCCCATCTGGGCACCGCGGCGCGCCCCCGCGCTTTCCACGGTGGCGCAGGAGTGGTCGAACACGTCGATGTAGCTGCACGGACCCGAAGCGATGGACGCCGTGGCTTTCACCTCGGCGCCGCGCGGCCGGATTCGCGAAAAGTCGTAACCGACACCGCCACCGCGGCGCATGGTCTCGGCCGCCTCTCGCAGCGCTTCGTAGATGCCGGGATAGCCGCCGGCGTCCATGCCCTGTATGCAGTCACCCACCGGCTGGACAAAGCAGTTGATCAGCGTCGCTTCGAGCGCCGTGCCGGCGGCGCTCATGATGCGGCCCGCGCCGATGGCGCCGGCGCGCAGGTTTTGATGGAACAAGGCCTGCCACTTGTCACGTTCGCCTTCGGCCTCGACCGAGGCCAGGGCGCGCGCAACGCGGGCAAACAGGTCTTCGAAGTCGTTCTCGCCGGGCTTGAGGTATTTCTCCCGCAGCACGTCGCGGGTGATCGGCTGCACGGCCAGCGAGCTGGCCAGGATTTCGTCTCGTTTCATCCTCTTGTTCCTATTCTTGCGCCGCCTCGAGGGCTGCCTCCGACCTTTGCGCGCTCTGCCACCCGTCCTGCTCGCTTTCCCGCACGCCGGGCGGCAGGATGCCGCCGACCAGCCATTGCATCAGTTCATGCACCGAGCGGATCTGATTGCCGAACGGCAGCCGGCCGGCGCCACGGAAAAAGAGTCCCTCGTGCCGGTCGCCTTCCAGCGCCTGACCCAGTTCCTTGTCGATGCAGAACTGGCCCCAGTTTGCATTGCCGTCGCGCAAGCCGCAGTGCGACAGGCAGTCGAACCACATGTTGCAGTTCGGCTGGACGCGCGCCTTTTCCTTCAGCTTCGATTCGTTGCGCAGGTACTTGTCCAGCCAGGGCGTGCGCACAGCACGGGCCGGAAGGCCGGCGACACTGGTGAATTCGACGATGTCCTCGGGCGTGGCGTCGGCCAGGACGCGCTTGAATTCGGGATGGGCGTCGCACTCCAGCGTGACGGCGAACGCGGTTCCGAGCTGGACTGCGGAAGCGCCGAGCCCCTGCAGCCGGCGGATGTCGTCCAGGCTGGAAATGCCGCCGGCAGCGATCAGCGGGATCCGTCCATCGAGACCGGCCGAGCGGAAGAAGGCCATCACCTCGGGCAGCACGACTTCGAAGTCGAAACGGTGATCCTGCAGGTCGGCGACCTTGGCAGCCCCGAGGTGGCCGCCGGCCAGCCGGGGATTCTCGATGACGATCGCGTCGGGAAGCCGGCCCTTCTTCTCCCACTTGCGCATCACTAGCTGGACCCCGCGCAGATCCGAAAGGATAGGAATGAGCGCGACCTGGGGATGGTCGCGGCCCAGTTCGGGCAGGTCCAGCGGCAGGCCCGCGCCAACCACCACCGCGTCGATGCCGGAGGCCAGGGACTGGCGCACATAGTGTTCGTACTCGCTCACGGCCCGCATGATGTTCACGGCGATCATGCCGCGGCCGCCCGACAGTGTGCGGGCGCGCTTGATTTCACGGTCGAGCGCCTCCAGATTGGCGGCGTCGATGCGCGCCCTGGCGTCGGGCTGGCGCGCCACGTTGGCGGTGCGAGCCATCAGGTCGGGGTGGTGCCGGCGCAGGTCGACCGAAGAGATTGTTCCGACCCCGCCCAGGCCGGCAACAGCGCCCGCTAGGCCACCGGCCGAGATCCCGACGCCCATGCCGCCTTGAACGACCGGCAGCAGGGTCTTGTTGCCCAGCCGCCAGGGCCGAAGGCCTGAATTGCGCGAGAGGGCTTGCAAGGCGGCGGCCTGTGCCGCGCCGTTGCCCGACGCCTCTCCCAGGTCTTCGGGTAATGACTTATCCATCGTGTTCCAGATACGGTTGGTTGGGACCAGTTTCCCTCAGGGAGGCTATAGAAGCGCTCATGCATTCTCCTTGTTGTGCATCAAAGACACGGATTTCTCGGTCTTTCGATCGCGCCCCGGCACCGTGAAAGCCCTTTGAGGACCCGGGCCTTTCGTCGGCACGCTATGGCACACCTGCCACTTGTCATCCCTGAGCTGCATGATAGGCGCCTTGGGGCGGACGACCTTGCCCGGGGGTATTCCCCGAGGCCGGCTGGGTAGCGGGCTGGCGGAACGGCGCCGCGCCGCGATGGAAAGCTCTGCGGGGCCGGCTGGGATCGGTCACTGAACCAGCGGCGACCCAGCCCCCTCCAGCACGACGCCTTCGATCATGGCACCGCCGGCCAGCAATTGCATGTACTGGTGCAGGGCCTTGGCGCGCGATTGCTGGGCCAATTGCAGGGCGATCCGCAGGTGCACCTCCTCGAACGGTGGCTGGCACCCGGCCTTGCGTTCCAGCACCTCGACGATGTGAAAGCCATAGCGGCTGTGGACCAGTCGCGGTCGCAGGCCGATGCCGGACAAGGCAAGGGGCTGGTGGAACAGTTCGTTGGCCAGCTCGTCGGCGCAGTCGTGGGATGCGAGCCACCCCAGGTCGCCGCCCTGCACACCGCTGGGGCAATTGGACAGCTGGCTTGCCAGCTCGGCAAAGCGGCCGGGGTCCACTCCTTTTCGGGTGAGTTCCAGCAAGGCCTGCTCGGCCCGCGCGGCTAACCTGTGGACATCGACCCCTGCGGTCACTGCGAACAAGATGTGCCGCGCATGCACCAACTCGCCTTGCACAAAATGCGTCTTGCGTGATTCATAGTAGCGTCGGCATTCTTCCTCGGTGGCGGCTGGAAGCGCGACGGTGCGCTCCAGCATGCCCTCGATGATCTGCTGGTCGTCCCGGGACAGTGCCTGCGCCTGCGCATCTTCGTGCCTGGGCAGCAATCCCTGGCGCACGGCCTCCTGGCGCAGCAGCTCGCTCCAGGCTGCCTCGCGCAGATCGGTTTCTTCCAGTGGCAGTCCCGACCCGTGCAAGGCGACGCCGTTGACCGAGGCTGGGGCGACAGGAACTGCGCCGCCGCTGCAGCCGCAGGCGCCGCCGCCGCATCCGCTACTGCTTTTCATCATGCGGTCTTTCCAGGTTCGAGGACGAGCTCAGGCGCGGCCGTAGCGTGCGTCGGGGCGGACGCGCTGTGGCGAACCGGCTTCAGTGCGCGGCGAGTGCGCACCACCTGGTACGGACGCACCAGGTAGGCGAGGGTGCCGAAGCCGCTCCACACGTGCACCAGGCGGGTAAAGGGAAACACCAGGAACAGCGACATGCCCAGGAACATGTGCGCCTTGAAGATCCAGCCGGCATCGGCCAGCAGGTCGACGGCGCCCGCGCGGAAGGTTACGACGTGCTGGGCCCATTCGGCCAGTTTCATCATCAGTCCGCCGTCCAGGTGCTGCGCGGACAAGGGAATGGTGACCAGGCCGAGCGCGAACTGCACCCACAGCAGCACCAGCAGCAGGATGTCGCTGGTCTTCGAATTGATCCGGATGCGTGGATCGCCGAGCCGGCGATGCAACAGGATGGTGACGCCGATGAAGCCGAGCAGGCCGGCGATGCCGCCCGAGATCATCGCCATCAGCTGCTTGTCGGGGGCCGAGACGAAGGGCGCGTAGAGGAAGTGCGGCGTCAGCAACCCCATGGTGTGCCCACCCAGCAGGAACAGGATGCCGATGTGGAACAGGTTGCTGCCCCAGCGCAGTTGCCCGTGGCGCAGCAATTGCGACGAGTCGCTTTTCCACGTGTACTGGTCGCGGTCGAACCGGATCAGGCTGCCCGCGAGGAAGACGGTGAGGCAGATGTAGGGGTAATAGCCGAACAGGAACTGGTTCAGGTAGTTCATGCGCGTGCTCCTTCAACGGGAGGGGTCTTGCGAACGATGTGGATCGGCTGAGGCTGGCCGGGTCCGGCCTGTCCGCGCGTGCTGCAGCCATCGAATACGACGGGTTCGGCCCAGCTCTCGTCCATCGGTTCGTCGTCGGCCACGGGCACGGCCTCGGCCTTGTGGCCGGCCAGCTCCAGCACCGCGGCCAGCACCGTCGCATAGCGGCTCTCACGCTTGCGCAGCGCGCTGAAGATCGCGTTGAGGATGTGGGCCATTTCGCCCAGGAAGGCGCGGGCCAGGGCCGGCGGCTGGGTCGAAGCGAACTCCAGCACCACGCACAGGTGATCGGGCAGCTCGTGCGGGCCGAGCAGCAGGCCGGCCTTCTCGTAGGTCTGGGTCAGGTCGATCATGGCCGGGCCGCGATCGCGCGAATCGCCGTGCACATGCTCGAACAGGTGCAGCGAGGTGGCGCGGCCACGGTCGAACAGTTCGACATAGCGGGCCTCCAGCTCGATCGGGTCGGCCCGCTCCATCTCGCCGATGAAGGCGCGCAGCTCGATGCGCCGTGCCTGCGGCAAGGCCGCTTCCGAGTCGATCGCATCGGCCAGCGCCGGCAGCAGGCCGCGCAGCTTTTCGTCGGGATAACCCAGCAGCAGCGCCAGCGCGCGCAGGGTGTGTCGGTTGTTTTTCATGTGGCTGCGCTCTCAGACGGTCGACTGGATCGGAATCGTGCGGCGCTTCTTGCCGCCGAACAGGCTGGTCTCGGTGCTGCCGTCGGAGCAGCCGTTGCCGAAGGAGAAGCCGCAGCCGCCCTTCATGTCGAAGGTGTTCTCGGCATATTCGCGGTGGGTGCTCGGGATCACGAAGCGGTCCTCGTAGTTCGCGATGGCCATCACCTGGTACATCTCCTCGACCTGCCGCACGGTGAGGCCCACCTGTTCCAGCACGGCCCGGTTCTCGACGCGGTCCACATGCTTGCCGCGCTGGTAGGCCCGCATGGCCAGCATCCGTTCCAGCGAACGCACCACGGGCGCGGTGTCGCCCGCTGTCAGCAGGTTGGCCAGATACTGCACCGGGATTCGCATCTGCTGCACGTCGGGAATTTCGCCGTTGACACCGACCTGGCCGGCGTTCGCGGCCGAGGTGATGGGCGACAGCGGCGGCACATACCAGACCATCGGCAGCGTGCGGTATTCCGGGTGCAACGGCAGCGCCACTTTCCAGTCCATCGCCATCTTCCAGACCGGGCTGTTGCGCGCGCCTTCGAGCCAGGCTTCGGGGATGCCGTCCTGGCGCGCCTGGGCTATCACCTTGGGGTCATGCGGGTCCAGGAAGATGTCGAGCTGGGCCTGGTACAGGTCCTTCTCGTTTTCCACGCTGGCGGCTTCCTCGATGCGGTCGGCGTCGTACAGCACCACGCCCAGATAGCGGATACGGCCCACGCAGGTTTCCGAGCACACCGTCGGCTGGCCGGCTTCGATGCGCGGATAGCAGAAGATGCATTTCTCGGCCTTGCCCGACTGCCAGTTGTAGTAGATCTTCTTGTAGGGACAGCCGGACACGCACATGCGCCAACCGCGGCACTTGTCCTGATCGATCAGGACGATGCCGTCTTCCTCGCGCTTGTAGATCGAGCCGGAAGGGCACGACGCAACGCAGGCCGGATTCAGGCAGTGCTCGCACAGGCGGGGCAAATACATCATGAAGGTGTTTTCGAACTGACCCACCATCTGCTTTTGCACCGCGTCGAAGTCCGCCAGATTCGCGTCCTTGCTGCGCTTGGCGAACTCGCCGCCCAGGATCTCCTCCCAGTTCGGTCCCCATTCGATCTTTTCCATGCGCTGGCCGGTGATCAGGCTGCGCGGCCGCGCCGTTGGCACCGCCTTCATCTCGGGCGCCGACTGCAGGTGGTCGTAGTCGAAGGTGAAGGGCTCGTAGTAGTCGTCGATCTGCGGCAGGTTCGGATTGGAGAAGATCTTCATCAGCAACTGCCACTTGTTGCCCTGGCGCGGCGCGATCGAGCCGTCGGCCTTGCGAACCCACCCGCCGTTCCACTTGCCCTGGTTCTCCCACTCCTTGGGGTAGCCGATGCCGGGCTTCGTCTCCACGTTGTTGAACCACGCGTACTCCATGCCGGGCCGGCTGGTCCACACGTTCTTGCAGGTGACCGAGCAGGTGTGGCAACCGATGCACTTGTCCAGGTTCAGGACCATGCCGATCTGTGCGCGGACTTTCATGCTGCTTCTCCTGCCGCAGCCGCGGCCGCCGGCTCGTCCATCCAGTCGATCTTGCTCATCTTGCGCACCACCACGAATTCGTCGCGGTTGGTGCCTATGGTTCCGTAGTAGTTGAAGCCGTAGCTGAACTGGGCGTAGCCGCCGATCATGTGGGTGGGCTTGAGCACGATGCGCGTGACCGAGTTGTGGATGCCGCCGCGCATGCCGGTGATCTGCGAGCCGGGCGTGTTGATGGTCTTTTCCTGCGCGTGGTACATGAGCACCATCCCCGGGTTGATCCGCTGGCTTACCACCGCCCGCGCCGCGATGGCGCCGTTGAGGTTGAAGAGCTCGACCCAGTCGTTGTCGACAATGCCGGCGCTCTTCGCGTCGTCCTCCGACAGCCAGATCACCGGGCCCCCGCGATTGAGCGTGAGCATCAGCAGGTTGTCGCTGTAGGTGGAGTGGATGCCCCACTTCTGGTGCGGCGTGATGAAGTTCAGCAGGATCTCGGTGTTGCCGTTCCCCTTGATGCCGTGGATGCCGGCGGTGGCCTTCAGGTCCACCGGCGGGCGATAGCTGGCGAAGTTCTCGCCGAACGCGCTCATCCACGGATGGTCCAGGTAGAACTGCTGGCGCCCGGTGAGGGTGCGCCATGGGATCAGCTCATGGACGTTGGTGTAGCCGGCGTTGTACGAAACCTTTTCGCTTTCCAGGCCGCTCCAGGTGGGCGACGAAATGATCTTGCGCGGCTGTGCCTGGATGTCGCGGAAGCGGATCTTCTCGTCCTCGCGGTGCAGCGCCAGATGGGCGTGTTCGCGCCCGGTCTGCTTCGACAGCGCCTCCCACGCCTTCACAGCCACATGTCCGTTGGTCTCAGGGGCGAGTTGCAGCACGACTTCGCAGGCGTCGATGTCGCTGTCGATGGAGGGCATGCCCTGGGTGGCGCCGGCGTCGGTGACCAGGCCGTTGAGCTGGCCGAGCTGTTCGACTTCGGTCTGGGTGTTCCACGAGATGCCCTTGCCGCCGTTGCCGACCTTGCTCATCAGCGGGCCGAGGGCGGTGAAGCGTTTGTACACATTGGGATAGTCGCGCTCGACCACGGCGATCTGCGGCGCCGTCTTGCCCGGAATCAGCTCGCATTCGCCGCGCTTCCAGTCGGCCACGCCGAAGGGTTGGGCCAGTTCACCCGGCGAGTCGTGCATCAACGGCGTGAGCACCACTTCCTTCTCGACACCCAGGTGGCCGGGGCACAGCTCGCTGAATTTCTTCGCGAAACCCTTGTAGATCTCCCAGTCGCTTTTCGATTGCCAGGCCGGGTCCACCGCCGTGGACAGCGGGTGGATGAACGGATGCATGTCGCTGGTGTTCAGGTCGTTCTTCTCGTACCAGGTGGCGGTGGGCAGCACGATGTCCGAATACAGGCAGGTCGTGCTCATGCGGAAGTCCAGCGTCACCACCAGGTCCAGCTTGCCCTCGGGCGCCTGATCGTGCCAGACCACCTCGGTGGGCTTGGCCTGGTCCGCGCCGAGGTCCTTGCCCTGTACGCCGTGACTGGTGCCCAGCAGGTGTTTCAGGAAATACTCGTGGCCCTTGCCGGAGGAGCCCAGGATGTTCGAGCGCCACACGAACATGTTGCGTGGCCAGTTGGCGGGATGATCCGGGTCCTCGCAGCTCATGCGCAGCGACCCGTCCTTCAGCGCCTTGACCGTGTAGTCCCTGCCTTCCATGCCGGCTGCCTGGGCGTCCTTGACGACCTGCAGCGGATTCGTCTGCAGTTGCGGCGCCGACGGCAGCCAGCCCATGCGTTCGGCGCGCACGTTGTAGTCGATCATGCTGCCGGCGAACGCCTTCTTGTCGGCCAGCGGCGACAGCACTTCTTCCATGCCGAGTTTCTCGTAGCGCCACTGGTCGGTATGCGCGTAGAAAAAACTGGTGGAGTTCATCTGGCGCGGCGGACGGATCCAGTCCAGCGCGAAGGCCAGCGCCGTCCAGCCGGTCTGCGGGCGCAGCTTTTCCTGGCCCACGTAATGCGCCCAGCCGCCACCGCTCTGGCCGATGCAGCCGCACATCATCAGCATGTTGATGACGCCGCGGTAGTTCATGTCGCTGTTGTACCAGTGATTCATGCCGGCGCCGATGATCACCATGGACTTGCCATGGGTCTTGTCTGCGTTGTCGGCGAACTGGCGCGCCACGGTGATGATCTGGTCGCGCGACACGCCGGTGATCTTTTCCTGCCATGCCGGCGTGTAGGGCGTGTCGTCGTCGAAGCTCTTCGCCGCCAGCTCACCGGGCAACCCGCGTGCCACACCGTAATTGGCCGCATGCAGATCGAAGACGGTAGCGACGAGCGCCGAGCGTTCCTCGCCGGCCTTGCCCAGCGCGATACGCTGCACCGGCACCGTGCGCACCAGCACATCGGTCTGGGTGTTGTGCGGGAAGTGCTCGCTCGGAATGCCGCCGAAGTAGGGGAAACCGATCTTCGCGGTTTCGCTGCCAGGGCTCGCGCCTTCCAGCACCGACAGCTTGAGCTTGACCTGCTGGTCGTGCCGTGCTTCCTTGTCTTCGAGGTTCCATTGGCCCGCGTCGGGGCGACCGTCCGGCCCCCAGCGGAAGCCGATGGCGCCTTTGGGCAGCACCACCTTGCCGTCGTCGGCAAAGGCCACGGTTTTCCATTCCGGGTTGTTCGACTGGCCGAGCTTGCCATTGAAGTCGGAGGCGCGGACATAGCGATCCGGAACCATGACCGTCTCGCCGGAGGGCATGCGGTGCTCCTTCAGCATCACCAGCATTGGCAGGTCGGTGTAGCGGCGCGCATAGTCGTCGAAATACGCCGAGCGCTTGTCGAAATAGAACTCCTTGAGGATCACATGGCCCATCGCCATCGCGACGGCTGCGTCGGTGCCCTGCTTGGGGTGCAGCCACAGGTCGGACAGCTTCGCCACCTCGGAGTAATCGGGCGTGATCGCCACGGTCTTGGTGCCCTTGTAGCGCACCTCGGTGAAGAAGTGGGCGTCCGGCGTGCGTGTCTGCGGCACGTTGGAGCCCCAGGCGATGATGAAGCTGGAGTTGTACCAGTCGGCCGATTCCGGCACGTCGGTCTGTTCGCCCCAGACCTGCGGGCTCGAGGGCGGCAGGTCGCAGTACCAGTCGTAGAAGCTCAGGTTGACGCCGCCGATCAGGCTGAGATAGCGGCTGCCGGCGGCGTAGCTCACCATCGACATCGCGGGGATCGGCGAGAAGCCGACGATCCGGTCGGGTCCATGCTGGCGGATGGTGTGAATGTTGGCCGCGGCGATGATCTCGTTGACCTCGTCCCAGCTGGAGCGGGTGAAGCCGCCCATGCCGCGTACGGACTGCCAGCTCTTGCGCCTGGCGTCGTCGGCGACGATCGTGGCCCAGGCCAGGACCGGCGCCATCGTGAGCCGCGCTTCGCGCCAGACCTTGAGCAGGCGACCACGCACCATGGGGTACTTCACGCGATTGGCGCTGTACAGGTACCAGCTGTAGCTGGCGCCGCGCGAACAGCCGCGCGGCTCGTGGTTGGGCATGTCCCAGCGCGTGCGCGGGTAGTCGGTCTGCTGGGTTTCCCAGGTGACGATGCCGCCCTTGACGTAGATCTTCCAGGAGCAGGACCCGGTGCAGTTGACGCCGTGGGTGCTGCGCACGATCTTGTCGTGCGCCCAGCGGTCGCGATAGGCGTCCTCCCAGGTGCGGTCTTCGCCGGTGGTCTGCCCGTGGTCGCCGGAGAACGGCTCGCGGGGCTGTGAAAAATAGGTGAGGCGGTCGAGAAAATGGCTCATTCGTTGTTCTCCGGAAATTGATGCGAGCTCAACACGGCATCGGCGCGTTCTTGCGGCTGTAGTACCACCAGGTGACGGCGATGCACAGGATGTAGAAGACGATGAAGACGTACAACGCCGCTTCGGGGCCGCCGGTCATGGTGATCGAGGTGCCGTAGCTCTTGGGAATGAAGAAGCCGCCGTAGGCTGCGATGGCCGCGGTGAAGCCCAGGGTCGCGGCGCCCTCCGTGTTGCCTTCCTTGATCGCATTGGCCTTGGCCTGCGCATCGGCCTGGTTCACCCGCGCCAGCGCTTCGTTGAGGAAGATGACCGGGATCATGCGGAAGGTCGAGCCGTTGCCGATGCCGGTGGTGAAGAACAGCACCAGGAACATCAGGAAGAAGCCGGTGAAACTGCCGCCCGACGCGCCGCTGGGCAGGAAATACAGCACGCCGACGACGGCCAGCGCCATGACGACGAAGTTCCAGAAGGTCACTTTCGCGCCCCCCAGTTTGTCGGAGAGCCAGCCGCCGAAGGGGCGGATCAGCGCGCCGACCAGCGGGCCGAGCCAGGCATAGGCGAGCGGGTTGACGCCGGGAAACTGGTTCTTGATCAGCAGCGGGAAACCAGCGGCATAGCCGATGAAGGAGCCGAAGGTGCCGAGGTAGAGCAGGCACATCAGCCAGTTGTGCTGGCGCCGGAAGATGGTGGCCTGGGTGGCGAAGGAGGCCTTGGCGTCGGCGATGTCGTTCATGCCGAACCATGCCGCCAGCGCGGCCAGCAGGATCCATGGCACCCAGATGAAGGCTGCGTTCTGCGTCCAGACCTGAACCGTCTGGCCGTTCTTCACGATGTTCTGGGCGTCGCCGCCGAAGATGCCGAAGACCCCGGCCGTCACGACCAGCGGGCTGAGGAACTGCACCACCGACACGCCCAGATTGCCCAGCCCCGCGTTCACCCCGAGGGCCGAGCCCTTGCGCTCCTTCGGGAAGAAGAAGCTGATGTTGGCCATGCTGGAGCTGAAGTTGCCGCCGCCCAGCCCGCACAGCAGCGCGAGCATCAGCATGGTCGGGTAAGTCGTGGTGTTGTCCTGCACCGCAAAGCCGACGCCGAGCGCCGGGAGCAGCAGGCTGGCGGTGGAGATGGCCGTCCAGCGCCGGCCACCCACCACCGGCACGATGAACGAATAGAACATGCGCAAGGTCGCACCGGACAGCGCCGGCGCCGCCGCCAGCCAGAACAGCTGGTTGGTCGAGTACTTGAAGCCCAGCGCGGGCAGGCCCACGGCGACCACGCTCCAGACCTGCCAGACCGCGAACGCCAGGAACAGGGCGGGCACGCTGATCCAGAGGTTGATCTTGGCGACGGCCTCGCCCTCGCGCTCCCAGAACGCCTTGTCCTCGGGTGTCCAGATTGTCAGGACGCGGCGGTGGGGAACCGGTACGGTGGTACTCATGATCAAGCTTTCTGCAGGGCCGGACTGATGGAGGCCGGTGTCTCCGACGACGGGGAACGAACGTGCGCGTGCCCGAACGAGGGGCTCTCGGGCGCCGCGCCACCCATGACCTCGGTGCGGCGCACCTCGGTGAAATACATCCAGATCAGCGAAACCCAGACCACGCCGTACATCAGCATGAAGGCGCTGGACCGGATGCCGGTGATGTCCATCAGCGCGCCGAACATGATCGGCAGCACGAAGCCGCCCAGCCCGCCGGCCAGGCCGACGATGCCGGAGATGGTGCCGATGTTGTGCGGGTAGTCGTCGCTGATGTACTTGAAGGTGCTGGCCTTGCCGAAGGCCCAGGCGATGCCCAGGATGAACATCAGCGCCGTGAAGGTGTAGACGTTCTGGCCGACGTGGAAGCTGCGCGGGCCGTTGGTGGTCATGACCGTCAGGTCGAACTGCGGATAGGACAGCAGGAACAGGCAGAACCAGCTGACCCACATCACCCACCAGGTCATGGTGTGCGCGCCGAACTTGTCGGACAACCAGCCGCCGACGGCCCTCAGCACCCCGCCGGGCAGCGAGAAGCAGGCCGCGAGCAGGGCGGCGATCCGGATGTCCAGGCCGAACTCGCCCACGTAGTACTGCACCATCCACAGTGACAGGGCCACGTAGCCGCCGAACACGATGCTGTAGTACTGGCAGTAGCGCAGCACTTTCGGGTCCTTCAGCGCCTTGAGCTGGTCGGTGAACTTCACGTCGCTGGGCACGAGGTGGCCGGGGTCGCTGTAGCTGAACAACCAGAACAGCAGCACGGTGCCCAGCATCACCGCTGCGTACACCTTCGGGACCATGGTCCAGCCGAATGCCACCAGCAGCACCGGGGCGACGAACTTGTTGACGGCCGCGCCGGAGTTGCCGGCACCGTACACGCCCATCGCGAAACCCTGGCGCTTCTTGGGGAACCAGCGCGCCACGTAGGGGGTGCCGACCGAGAACGAGCCGCCCGCCACTCCGACGAACAGGCCGATGACCAGGAAGTGCCAGTACTGGGTGGCGTAGGACATCAGCCAGATCGCCGGCACGGTGGCGGCCATGAGCAACGTCATGACGATGCGGCCGCCGTAGCGGTCGGTCCAGATGCCCAGCGGAACGCGCACCAGCGAGCCGGTGAGCACCGGCATGGCGGTGAGCAGGCCGAACTCGGTGGAGTTGAGGTTCAGCGTCTTCCTGATCGGGATGCCGATCACGCCGAACATCATCCAGACCATGAAGCAGACGGTGAAGGCCAGCGTGCTGACGATCAGCACGGACCAGGACTGCCGGCTGACGACATGGTCTTTCGGCGGGGCGGGTTGTTTGCTTTGCATCTGCGAGGGCTCCGTGGGTTCCTTTTTCACGCCATCAACTGTCGTGGCTGCGGGCCGCGCCGAACATCCCTCGGTGGTGGAGGCGTCGCGCGGCAAAAGGACGAGGGTGGCGCGCCGTGCCATCGTTCTTTCGAACTATGGACACGGCACTGGAGAGCAGGGTAGGGCCCTGCGCGGCCCGGAACGCTCAGGCGTCTTCGGAGGCGACCGGGCCGGTGTGCTTGAGTGCGCCGGCGGCGAAGACCGCGGCTTGCACGCGCGAGGTGAGGTCCAGCTTGCGCAGGATGTGCTGAACGTGGATCTTCACCGTCGTTTCCGCGATGGCGAGCGTCCGGGCGATTTCCTTGTTGCTGGCGCCCAGCGCGATCTGTCCGAGCACCTGCTGCTCGCGCGCCGAAAGCTGGCTCAGAGGATCGCGCGGCGCCTGCGCCGCCGGCGTGGCCGAAGAGGTCTGGAATGCCGACACCAGCTTGCCGGTCATCTCGGAGCTGATCACGGGCTCGCCGCGCATGGCGCGGTGGATAGCCTGGGCCAGCAGATCGCCCTCGATGGTCTTGAGCAGATAGCCGTGCGCACCGCCGCGCAGCGCCGCCTGCAGGTCCTGCTCGTCCTCGCTCACCGTGAGCAGGATGATCCGGGCGCCCGGGGCTGCGTCCTTCAGCCCCGGCAGGGCCTGGATGCCGCTGGCGCCCGGCAGGTGGTTGTCCAGCAGGATGATGTCGGGCTGCAGCGCCGCCGCCTTGCGGACGGCCTCGCCCGCGTCGGAGGCTTCACCGACCACAGCGAGGCTGGCGTCCGAAGCCAGCAGCGCCACCAGCCCGCGCCGGAACAGGGTGTGGTCGTCCACCACCATCAGCCGTACCGGCGGCGAGGTCGACGCACTCATGTCAGGGCCCCGACGGCCTGTTCGGCGCTTTCGGGCGACGGGTTGGCCGGCAATTCGAGCACGACGGTACAGCCCTGGCCGGGCGTCGACGCAACCCGGACCCGGGCGCCAATGCGCTGGGCCCGCTCTTCCATGATGCGCAAGCCCACATGAGTCTCGTCGCCGATGGGCGTGCCGGCCTCGAAACCCTCGCCGTCATCCTGGACCTCGAAGCGCCAACCGGGCTCGCGTGACACGCGCAGCACGACATGGTGCGCGCTGGCGTGCTTGCGTACGTTCGAGAGCGCCTCCTGCACGATGTGCAGCACCTGTACCTGGATATCCGGCGCCAGGGCCACGCCATGGCCCTCGGTCTCCAGCCGCACGGCCAGGCCGGTCTGGTGCTCGAACTTGGACAATGTGGTGCGCAACGCCGGCTCGATGTCTTCCTCGTTGGTGCGGGTGCGGAAATGCACCAGCAGTTCGCGGACATCGGCATAGCTCTCGAGGACACCGGCATCGAGTTCCCCGATGACGCGCTCCATGGCGGCGCTGTCCTGCCGGCGCACGGCGTCGCGCAACAGCTGGACCTGGATCTTCAGGAACGCCAGCGACTGGGCGATCGAATCGTGCAGTTCCTGCGCCAGCAGCCCGCGCTCCTGCGCGACGGCGGCCTCGCGCTCGAGCGCCGAGGCTCGCAGGCTCTCCATCGCGCTGGCCATGTGGCTGGCCAGCGTGTCGAGCAGGTCGCGCTCCTCGTCATCGAGGCTGACATCGGTTGCGAAGAACAGGTCCACTTCGCCCAGCACGCGATCGTGCAACCTGACCGGCACTGAGACCAGGGTCCGGTAGCCGGCCTGGCGGCAATGGTCGAGCGGGGCGGGGCGCTGCGCGTGAATCGGAATGGTCCGGATCGCGGCCTGGGCGCGCGGCTGGCCGCAGTGGCAGGCGCCGGTTTCGAGGCAGCTCTCCACGTCGGCGAAAGCCGGGGGCAGGCCGTCCGTCGCCAGCAGCAGGTAGCGCTGGTTGCCTTCATCGGACCAGCGCACGGCTACCCCGTCGGCCTTGGCCACGCGCCGCACCTGGCGGGCGAAACCGCGGGCCAGGGCGTCCAGGCTGGGGGCGCGGGCGAGAAACGCGCTGACCTCGTACAGGTCCGCCAGGCGCTGGCGCTTGACCTCGAGGCGTGCGGTCTTTTCACGCACCTTGTCTTCCAGGCTGCCGTAGAGGGTTTCCAGCGTCTGCGCCATCTCGTTGAACCCTGCCGAAAGCTCGCCGAACTCGTCGTTGCTGTCCACCACCACGCGGGTGGAAAGATCGCCCTGCTGCATCGAGGTGAGGCCGCGTTTGAGCCGCGCCAGCGGATTGAGCACGAACAGGTAGCCCGCGTAGAGCATGATCACGGCACCTGCGATGGCCAGCGCCAGCATCGCGAGCTGGAACAGGTGCAGGATGGCGGTCCAGCGGGCGATCTGCCCCTCGATGGCGGCCACCAGTTCGTCGACCAGGCCCACGAATGCGGCGGCGTCGCGGGCGGCCTCCGCTCGGGAGGGCTGCGTGGTCAGCCAGCGTTCGCGCAGTACGGTCCAGCGTTCGCTTACGCGTTGGAAGCGCTCCCGCGACGCCGCGGACCAGGGCACGAACAAGGGCCGCGACGGGTCGCCGGAACGCAGCAGGGCCAGGCTCTCGTCGAACGTGCGCACCAGCGCCTTCGTCTCGGCCGTATCGGTGCGGTTCGCCAGTTCGAGGGTGAGGCGGTAGGTCTGCATCCGCATGCGCCCGGCCTCGTTCACCGCGGCGGCGCCGCCTTCGAGGTTCCAGGTTACCCACAGCGTCAGCCCGATCGACGTCATCGCCAGCACCAGGAAAGTGATCCCGCTGGCATACAGTTTCGCGGCGAGCGTCCAGCGGCCTTGCATCGACGGTCCAGGGATCCCGGCGGGCGGCCGCGAACGCTGTCCGGTCACTACTTGACGAGGAGCACAGGGATGTCGCTGTCGGCGACGACGCGCTGCGCCACGCTGCCCATGAGAGCCCGGCTGATCAGGCCATGGCCATGGGTGCCCATCACGATCATGTGCGCTTTCTCGCGCTGCGCCGCGCGCAACACTTCCTGCGACGGCGAGCCCACCACCCATGAGGTCTTGAAGTTCACGTTGTGGCGTTTGAGGAAACGCGCTATCGGGTCGAGCACCTTCTGGGCTTCGTCACGATGATAGTCGTTGACGATGCCGGCGCCGAGCATGGTCTTGACTCTCGGGGGCACCGCGGCCTGCACGTGCAGCACCACCAGCTCGTCTTCGGGGCCGGCCAGATTCTCGTGGGTGGCCAGGAAGGCCAGCGCCTTCTTGGTGAACTTGCTGCCGTCGGCGGCCAACAATAGTTTCATCGCTGTCTTTCGAGGGTGGTTAACGCAACACCAGCACAGGGACGGTGCTGTGGGTCAGGACGTGCTGCGTTTCGCTGCCCAGGAGAATGCGCTTGAGGCCCTTGCGGCCATGCGACGCCATCACCACCAGGTCGCATTTGTTCTTCTTCACGGTGGCCAGGATCGACTCGGCGACCAGGTCGGAGCGTGAGATGGTCGCCTTGGCCTTCACGCCCGCGGCCTGCGCGTCGTCACGCACGGCGTCGACCACAGCCTGGCCCTTGTCGGCCCACTGCTTCTCGGTGCGCGCGATCTCCGCCGAGGACACGGTGACGCCGCCCTCGAAATAGCTGACGGGGTAGCGCGGCACGACGTACAGCGCGACGAGTTCCGCGCCCACCGCGCCGGCCAGGTCGATGGCGCTGCGCACGGCCTTTTTCGAAAGCGTGGAGCCGTCGGTTGCCACCAGGATTTTTCGGTACATGTGTTTCTCCTAACAGGTTCTTTCAGCTTAGGCGGGCCCCCAGGGCGACCGCTTGATCCAGGTCAACCGGGGAGCACCTCCGTGCGCTAACCTTGTCGCATGCAAACTGCCTCCCCAGCGCCGCACCCTATCGCTGCTCGCGAGTTGCCGGACGCCGCGTGGGCAGCGTTCGATGAGCCTGCGGAGTGGGAAGGCTTCAGCCGGCCGGTGGCCGGCCGCGAAGGGTGGCTGGAGTCCACCCTCGCCATCCAGGGCATGCATTGCGCCTCGTGCACCCTTACGGTCGAGCATGCTCTGGCGCAGCTTCCGGGAGTCGAAAGCGTGCAGGTGAACGGCGCGAGCGCGACGGCGCGCCTGGCCTGGTCGCCGCTGGACAGTCGTCCATCGCACTGGCTGGTCGCATTGGAGCACGCCGGCTATGGCGCAGTCCCCGCCGGCGATGTGCTGGCCGCGGCCCAGCGCCAGAAGGCACAACGCCTGTTGCTGTGGCGCTGGCTGGTCGCCGGGTTCTGCATGATGCAGGTGATGATGTACACGGTGCCCGCGTACTTCGCGGCACCGGGCGAGATCACACCCGACATCGAAGCACTCCTGCGCTGGGCATCGTGGGTGCTGACGCTGCCGGTGGTGCTGTTTTCCTGCTGGCCTTTCTTCGCGGCGGCCCTGCGGGACCTGCGCCATCGCTTCATCGGCATGGATGTGCCGGTGGCGCTGGGCGTCGCGATCGCGTTCGGCGCCAGCACCGCCGCCACGTTCGATCCCTCCGGTGGGCTGGGCCGTGAGGTCTGGTTCGACTCGGTGACGATGTTCGTGTTCTTCCTGCTCTCGGGCCGGCTGCTGGAGCAGCGCCTGCGCGATCGCACGGCCGGCTCGCTCGAGGTCCTGATGCGGCGGGTGCCGCAAACCATAGAGCGGCAGCAGGGCGTTGGCGGCGGGTTCGAACGGGTCGCGGTGCGCCGGCTGGCGGCCGGGGACGTGATCCGCGTGCTGCCCGGCGAAGTCTTTCCCGCCGACGGCACCGTCATCGCCGGGGCGAGCCGCGTCGACGAGGCCTTGCTGACGGGGGAATGCCATCCGCTGTTGCGCGGCGAGGGCGAGCTGGTGATCGCGGGCAGCCACAACCTGACCGGTGTCGTGCTGGTGCGCGTGGACCGGACCGGTACGCAGACGCGCTGGGCCGCCATCGTCGCGCTGATGGAACAGGCTTCGATGGACAAGCCCAGGCTGGCCCGGATCGCCGATCGCATCGCGTCGCCCTTTCTGCTGGGGGTGGTGCTTGCCGCGGCAGGCGCCGGTGCGTGGTGGTGGCCCACCGACCACGCGCAGGCCCTCGGCATCGTCGTCGCCGTGCTGATTGTCACCTGCCCGTGCGCGTTGTCGCTGGCGACGCCCGCGGCCACGCTGGCGGCGGCCGGCGCGCTCGCGCGCAACGGCGTGCTGGTGCGCCGCCTGCAGGCGCTGGAGACCTGTGCTTCAGTGGACACCATGGTGTTCGACAAGACCGGCACGCTGACCGAGGGCCGCATGGCCGTGGTCGCGACCCGGACCCGTCCCGGCATCGATGGCGCCCTGGCTTTGTCATTGGCTGGCGCGCTCGCGCGGCACTCGCTGCATCCGGCCTCGCGGGCGATCACGGCGGCGGCGCCGCCGGGCGGCCCGGCCGCAACGCAGGTCAACGAGGTTGCCGGATGCGGCGTGCAGGGGCGGGTGGCGGCTGCGGAAGGCTTACCGGTCCACGAGGTTTGGCTGGGCTCGGCTTCTTTTTGCGGTGCCCCGGCGCAGTCCGGCGATGCCGCGGGCTCGCAAGTCCATCTCGCCGATCAGAACGGGTGGTTGGCGAGCTTCGACCTGGACGAGGCGATGCGCCAGGACGCCGCCCCCGCCATGGCGGCGCTGCGGGCCCTGGGCCTGCGCCTGCAGTTGCTCTCGGGCGATCGCTCGGCGGGCGTCGAGCGGCTGGCCGGCCGTGCCGGCATCGAGTGGGCGCGGGGCGATTGTTCCCCCGAGGACAAGCTGGACCATGTTCGGCAGGCTCAGCACAAGAGGCACAGGGTGGCGATGGTGGGCGACGGCATGAATGACGGGCCGGTGCTGGCACGCGCCGACGTATCCATCGCCATGGGCCAGGCCGTTCCGGTGGCGCAAGCCCGTTCCGATTTCGTCGTCCTCGGCGGTCAGCTCAAGGCTGTGGCCTCGTTGTGGGTACAAGCCCGCCGCACGCGCGACATCGTCCGCCAGAACCTGGCCTGGGCCGTCGTCTACAACGCCGTGTGCGTGCCGCTGGCCGTGATCGGCGCCATGCCGCCCTGGCTGGCGGGGCTGGGGATGGCGATGAGCTCGCTGCTGGTGGTGGCCAACTCGGCACGGCTGGCGCGCATCCCATCTTCCGTTCTTCCGGCGAATATCATGGCCGAAGTCCGGCCCACCGCGGTGTCGCCGGCCTAGCCCGCGCACCATCCGCCATCAACACGGTACCAACCTGCATGGACATTCTCTTCATATTGATTCCGCTCTCGGTGGGCCTGGCCCTGCTGATCCTTGGCGCGCTCGGGTGGGCGGTGTGGCGCGGCCAGTTCGAAGGCGTCGATGCGGAAGCCGAGCGCATTCTCCGGTCGGATTGATTTGCGTCAACCGGCTTGGGAAACCTTGCCGGGAAACTGGAAGAGTCACGATAACAGGTGCTTCAATGAACGACAAAGCAGCCGCAGCGGCGCTGTACAACGACACGGTGGTGCGCCAGTTTTCCCTGATGGCCGTGGTCTGGGGGGTGGTTGGCATGCTGGTGGGGGTGGTCATCGCCGCCCAGCTGGCATGGCCCGAACTCAATTTCGGCATTCCCTGGCTTAGCTATGGGCGCCTGAGGCCCCTGCACACCAACGCGGTGATCTTCGCGTTTGGCGGCTGCGCCCTGTTTGGCACCAGCTATTACGTGGTCCAGCGCACCTGCCACGTCCGGCTGTTCGCCGACAAGCTCGCGTCGTTCACGTTCTGGGGCTGGCAGGCCGTCATCGTTGCCGCTGCGATCAGCCTGCCCATGGGCTATACCACGAGCAAGGAATACGCCGAACTCGAGTGGCCGATCGACATCCTGATCACCATCGTCTGGGTGTCGTACGCGATCGTCTTCTTCGGCACGATCGGCATCCGCAAGGTGCGCCACATCTATGTGGCCAACTGGTTCTATGGCGCCTTCATCCTGGCGATCGCCATTCTGCACGTCGTGAACAGCGCCGAAGTCCCGGCCGGCTGGATGAAGTCGTACTCGGCCTATGCGGGCGTTCAGGACGCGATGATCCAGTGGTGGTACGGCCATAACGCGGTGGGCTTCTTCCTCACCGCCGGCTTCCTGGGAATGATGTATTACTTCATCCCCAAGCAGGCCGAGCGCCCGGTGTACAGCTATCGCCTCTCCATCGTGCACTTCTGGGCGCTGATCTTCACCTACATGTGGGCCGGCCCGCATCACCTGCACTACACGGCCCTGCCGGACTGGACGCAATCGGTCGGCATGGTGTTCTCGCTGATCCTGCTGGCGCCGAGCTGGGGCGGCATGATCAACGGCGTGATGACGCTGTCGGGCGCCTGGTACAAGCTGCGCGACGACCCCGTGCTGCGCTTCCTGATCGTATCGCTGTCGTTCTATGGCATGAGCACGTTCGAGGGCCCGATGATGTCCATCAAGACCGTCAACGCGCTTTCCCATTACACCGACTGGACCATCGGCCACGTGCATTCCGGCGCCCTGGGCTGGGTCGGCCTGATCACGATGGGATCGCTCTATTACCTGATCCCGCGCCTCTATGGGCAGAAGAAGATGTATTCGGTGCCGGCCATCGAACTGCATTTCTGGATCGCCACCATCGGCATCGTGCTGTACATCGCCGCGATGTGGATCGCCGGCGTGATGCAGGGATTGATGTGGCGCGCCGTCAACGCCGACGGCACCCTGACCTATACCTTCGTGGAATCGGTCAAGGCCACCTATCCGTTCTATGTGATCCGCGTCATCGGCGGACTGCTGTACCTGTCGGGCATGCTGGTCATGTCATGGAACACATGGATGACCGTGTCGCGGGGCCGCTCCGTGCGCGTGCCGGTGGCGATTCCCGCCACCGCCTGACGGAGCAATTGTTATGAGCGACAACCACACCACCGCGCCCGGCTTCTCGCACGAGAAGGTCGAAACCAACAACTTCCTGATGATCGTGCTGATCCTGCTGGTGGTCGCCGTCGGCGGCCTGGTCGAGATCGTCCCGCTGTTTTTCCAGAAGACCACGACGCAGGCCATCGAAGGCCTCAAGCCCTACACCGCCTTGCAGTTGGCGGGGCGCGACATCTACCAGCGCGAGGGCTGCTACAACTGCCACTCGCAGATGATCCGGCCGTTCCGGGCCGAGACCCTGCGCTATGGCCACTATTCGGTGGCCGGGGAATTCGTCTATGACCATCCCTTCCAGTGGGGCAGCAAGCGCACCGGGCCCGACCTGCAGCGCGTAGGCGGCAAGTACAGCGACGAGTGGCACCGCATCCACCTGAACAATCCGCGCGACGTGGTGCCCGAATCCAACATGCCGGCGTATCCCTGGCTCGACAAGAACATGGTGGACGCAGCCGCGATGCCGGCGCACATGAGGGCGTTGCGGTCGGTCGGTGTGCCCTATAGCGACGCCGAGATCGCCGGTGCCGCGGAGGCCGTCAAGGGCAAGACTGAACTGGAAGCTCTCATCGCCTATCTGCAGATGATGGGCCGCGCACTCAAATCATAAGAGCCGGGAGCTCTCGATGGACATCACTTTCCTGCGCATCGCCTCCACTCTGGTGTGCTTTGTCACCTTCCTGGGAATCGCCTACTGGGCCTTCGCCGGGCGCAACCGCGAGCGATTCGACGAGGCCGCGCGCATTCCGTTCGACCACGACTGAGCCGGAGAGCCTCATGAGCGATTTCAACGCCAACTTCTGGTCGATCTACGTTGCCGGTCTGACCCTGGTCAGCATCCTGGCCTGCCTGCTGCTGCTCTGGATCACCGCCCGCACCAAGGGCGTGGCCAGCGCCGACAACACCACCGGGCACGTGTGGGACACTGATCTGCGCGAGATGAACAACCCGATGCCGCGCTGGTGGATGTGGCTGTTTGTCTTGACCATCATCTTCGCGCTGCTGTACCTGGTGGCCTATCCGGGCCTGGGCAGCTACCAGGGGCAACTGGGCTGGAGCACGCGCGGCGAGTACGAGGCCGAAGTGCAGCAGGCGAACAGGGAGCTTGGCCCCCTGTATGCGCAGTTCGCCGCGAAGAAGACCGAGGAACTGGCCGGCGATCCTAATGCCATGGCCATCGGCGAGCGGCTGTTCATGAACAACTGCGCCCAGTGCCATGGTTCGGACGCTCGCGGCGGCAAGGGGTTCCCCAACCTGACCGACAACGACTGGCTGCATGGCGGAACGCCCGAGAAGATCGAGGAAACCATCAAGGGCGGCCGGCGCGGCCAGATGCCCCCGATGGCAGCTGCGGTGGGCACGCCCGATGATGTCAAGAATGTCGCCAATTACGTGCTGAGCCTGTCCAACAGTCCGCACGACTCGGTGCGAGCCCAGCTGGGCAAGCCCAAGTTCACGGTCTGCGCGGCCTGCCACGGCATCGACGGCAAGGGTAATCAGACCATAGGCGCGCCCAATCTGACGGACGACATCTGGCTGCACGGCTGGGGCGAGGCCGCCATCATGGCCATGGTGAACAACGGCAAGATCAACGTGATGCCGGCCGAAGAAGGCCGCGAGCTGACCGACGCCCAGATCCATGTGCTGGCCGCTTATGTCTGGGGCCTGTCGAACAAGCCGGCGCCGGCCAAGCAATGAGGAATCTGTCGTGCAGTCGCCCGCCGTCGGGAAGGTGATTCCCATCGCCCCGGATGCGTCGCCGGTGGTGGAAGCGACAGGATCGCTGTACGAAGCCCAGAAGAAGATCTATCCGCGCGAGGTAAAAGGGTTGTTCGCGCGCTGGCGCTGGATTTTCGTCTTCCTGACCCAGCTGGTGTTCTACGGCCTGCCCTGGCTCGAGTGGGGTCAGCGCCAGGCCGTGTTGTTCGACCTGGGCGCGCGCCGTTTCTACCTCTTCGGCCTGGTGCTGTACCCGCAGGACTTCATCTACCTCACGGCCCTGCTGGTGATCAGCGCGCTGTCGCTGTTCCTCTTCACGGCGGTGGCCGGCCGGCTGTGGTGCGGGTTCTCCTGTCCGCAGACGGTGTACACCGAAATCTTCATGTGGATCGAGCGCAAGGTGGAGGGCGACCGGGTCGCGCGCATGCGCCTGGACGCCGCGCCGATGTCGCCGCAAAAGCTCGCCAGGAAGTGGTTGAAGCACTTCATCTGGCTGGCCTTGGCGATATGGACCGGCTTCACGTTCGTGGGCTATTTTTCATCCATCCACGAGCTGGGCGCCAACCTGTTGAATGCCCGCATGAGTTCCTGGGAAGTGTTCTGGGTCTTGTTCTACGGCCTGGCCACCTACGGCAATGCCGGCTTCCTGCGCGAACAGGTGTGCAAGTACATGTGCCCGTATGCCCGCTTCCAGAGCGCCATGTTCGACCGCGATACGCTGATCGTGAGCTACGACACGGCGCGCGGCGAGCCCCGCGGTTCGCGCTCGCGCAAGGCGGATCCGGCCGCGCTTTCGCTGGGCGCCTGCGTCGACTGCAACCTGTGCGTGCAGGTCTGCCCCACCGGCATCGATATCCGCCATGGCCTGCAATACGAATGCATAGGATGCGCGGCCTGTGTGGACGTGTGCGATACCGTGATGGAAAAGATGAACTATGCGAAGGGCCTGATCCGCTTCACCACGCAGAATGCCATGGTCCAGGGGTGGACACGGCGCGAGATGTGGCGGCGGGTGCTGCGGCCGCGGGTGCTGGTCTACGGTGCCGTCCTGCTGGCCCTGTGCGCGGCGCTGCTGACCAGCCTCGTGGTTCGCACCCCGCTGAAGGTGGACGTGGTACGCGATCGGGCCGCGCTGTCGCGCATCGTTGCGGGCGGCAAGCTGGAGAACGTGTATCGCCTGCAGATCATGAACGCGACCGAGCAGCCCCAGCGCTACCGTCTCTCGGCCGAGGGGCTCGACGGCCTGGTGCTGGCATCGGAGGGCGAGGTTGCCGTGGGCCCGGCTGAATCGCGCTGGGTTGCGGTGCGGCTCCAGATTCCCTACGGGTCGGCCGCGCCCGGTTCCCACCCCATTCATTTCAACATCGGCACCGTGGCCGGCGACGCGCACATCAGCGAGAAGTCGGTTTTCCTGGTGCCCCGCTGAGGATCAAGCATGAAACCAACACCTCCCGCTAGCCAGCCCTGGTGGAAATACGGCCACGTGTGGCTGGTGATCTCCGGTCCCGCGGTCGTGGTGGTCGCCGCCCTCGCCACGGCCTGGATCGCGATCCGCAATCCCGATCCGGTCCTGGCCGAGGACTATTACCAGCGCGGGGTGGAGATCAACAAGACGCTGGCGAAGAACAGGGCATTGACACCGGCCCTGCAGGGCCGCAACCACGCGGCGACACCCGACAGCTCGCGCTGATCACCACGGTCCCCGAACCCAAACGCGAGGAATAAAGCCATGTGGAACCAGAAACTCATGCGGGTCCTGTGGCCCGCATTTCTCGCGGCCTGCGTGCTCGAACTGGTGGTCTTCGCCGTGGTGGATCCGCAGGACCTGCACTGGGGGGGCCAGCCCGTGGTGCTGTCACGCCAGAGCATCTACACCGTGAGCTTCTTCGTGTTCTGGGCCATCAGCATCGGATCGAACGCGCTCACTGCGCTGCTGGCCATGACGCCCGCCGAAGTCAACTTGTGCCCGTTGCCTGAGGCCCAGCGGCCGAAGGGCTGCCAGTAGCAATAGCACCCGCCGACGGCGCTTGTCAGCGGCCCCATGTGGCTTGCCTCATGGCTGCGCGATCCGCTCGCGGCGTCCGGCTGCGTTCACTGCCCCTGCGACGGCCTGCATCTGTTGCGCGAGGACCTCCAACACATCGTCGAGCGCCACGATGCCGATCAGAGTGCCCTGCGGCTGAGTCACCGGCATGCGCCGGACTCCCTTGCGCCGCATCGCCACCAGCAGGTCCAGCAGCGAGTCGTGCTCGCTGGCCGTGATCACGTCCCTGGTCATCACGTCCTCCACGCACATGCCGTGCGGGTCGCGGTCGGCGGCCACGACACCCACGGCGATGTCCCGGTCGGTCAGCATGCCGACCACGACCCGCTCCGATGGGGACGCCTGTTCGACCACCACCAGGCATCCCACGCGGCGGTCGCGCATCAGGCGCGCCGCCTCGTTGAGAGCCATGCCGGGGTACGCGATGGAGACGATGCGCGTGCAGATGTCGCCGGCGTCGGTGGGTTCGCTCATCACGGTGCGCTCCTTCGTCAGCCGAAACTGTGCCTGCCCACGCTGACACGCTTGGCTTGCCTGCCCTCGGCGGCGACCTCCGGAATGAACTGCACCTGGGTGCCGACCGGCATGCTCTCGAAGGGCTCGTTCACCACGTTCTCGGCGCTGAACCAGTATTCGTCGCCGTCAGCCGTGCGGATGAAGCCGAACTTGCCTTCGGCGTCAAAGCGGACCACCTCGCCGTGCAGCGCGGTGGGGTGCTGTTTTTCCTGCCCGCGCAACAGCCGGACGGCGTCTTCCACCTGGCGCCTCATGTCGTCGAATGCTTCGCGCAGGGCCACGTAGACGTCTTCGTGCTCGACCCGGTTCACCGTCAGTTCATGGCCCGGCAGAGTGACGTCCACCCGCACCGCGAATGGCTGGCCCTGATGCTGGTGCTTCTGCTTGTGCTCGATGGCCACACGACAGGTCATGATGCTGGGGCAGAAGCGGTCGAGCCTGAGCGCCTTGTCGCGCGCGGCGGACTCGACGGCTTCGGAAGATGGCATGCCGATGAACCGGATTTCGAGAGGTTGTTTCATGGATTTCTCCGGTGAAGGTTGGACCCCGCGGCAGCGCGCCAGGGCCGTTTCGAATCAGGCTGCGGGTCCCGGATAACCGACGGACTGGTCCAGCGCAATGCGCTGCGCCGGCGTCAAGCCCAACACACGGATCAGGCCCCGGCCTTGGCCGTGGTTTCCGCTGGTTCCGATCGAATCACCAGCACCGGCACCGGCGCCATGCGGATGATCTGCTCGGCTCCGCTGCCCAGCAACATGCGCCCCACGCCGCGCCGGCCATGCGTGCCGACCACGATCAGGTCGGCTTTCCAGCTCCGGGCCTCGTCCGCGATCACTTCAGGAAGCCGCTCGCCGAAGTTGTCGTAGAGCGCGCTGTCGCATTCGACGCCGGCCGATTGCGCGATCGCCGTGCCGTCCGCCAGCACCCTGGCGCCGGTTTCCCGCATGATCTTGATCAGGTCGCCCGAGTAACCGCCGAATTGGTCGTACCCGGTGAGGTAGGCGAGTTCTTCCACCACGTGGACCAGCCGGATGCGGCCCTGACGTTCCTTGGCCAGTTGCAGGGCGGCGACCAGGGCCTTGTTCGAGGTTTCGCTGCCGTCGATGGGAACGATGATGCGCTGGTACATGATTGCGCTCCTGTCAGGGTTGTCGGCGCGCCGGCAACAGGCGAGCGAGCACCGTGCCGCCCATCGAGACGGCCACCGCGGCCAGCGCTGCGATGCGCAGCCAGCGGCTGCGGCCGATGAACTGGCTCATCATGAGGCCCAGGCTGGCCATTGCCATCTGCTTGCGCAGGCTCAGCAGGGTGACCACCATGCGTTCGCGTTCGAGGCCGATCTCATCCACCAGCACGGCACGCCGCCGCGCGATCGCGTCGAAGGGGGAGTTCATGGCTGCTCGCCCAGGCGTTGACTGTCTTTGTCCAGCTGCGCCAGTGTGGCGGCGAGGAAGCGCGGCTTGTCGCGCAGGGCGGAAACCAGACGCCAGGCCATGAGTAACCCGGCCAGTGCGAAGAAACCCGTCACGCCGATCGCGGCGGCCATTCGCGCACTGTCCCAGAAATAGATGACGAGCGTCGCGGATGCCGCCGAAAGGGCCAGCGCGAGCATGAGCGCCGTGACCAGCGTTCCGGCCAGCAGGAGCCCGATGCGCAGCAACTCCTCTTCGATATCGAGCGAAGCCAGTTCGAGCCGCTGTCGCGCCAGCAGCAGCGAACCGGCTCCGAGCTGCGCCAGGTTGCGGGCCAGAGTCACGGACTACCTGCGGGCGATCAGCAGGCCCAGTAACAGCCCGACCCCGGCGCCGATGCCGATCGATTCCCACGGACGACGATGCACATAGTCGTCGGTGGCACGACCGGCGCGGCGCGCGCTATCCATCATGGCGCCTTCCAGGCAGGCCAATTCGTCGCGCGCGATCTTGAGGCTTTCCTCGAGACGTTCGCGCGCTTCGCCATAGCCCTGGCCGGCGTCGCGCGCGGCGTCACGCAGCAGCTGTTCAGCGTCGTTCACCACTGCCTTGAAGTCCTGCGCGAGTCGCTGTTGGCCGTCCTTGAGGGTCTTTGCTGCGTCAGTCATGGTGTCGCTCCTGAGTATGAAATTCAGTCTAGCTCGCGACTTCGAAGCCGCGTTGACCTTGGTCAATGCAACCGGGCAATTGATGCCCTAACTTGTCCTCGCACCCCGCCCACCTTACCCAACGCGAGATCCGTCGTTCAACCACTCCATGATCCGCCTGTTCAATGACCGAATCGCGGCTGGGAGCGCATTGGCCAGCCGGCTGTTGGGGTATGCCGGCCGGCACGACGTCGTCGTGCTGGGCCTGCCGCGCGGCGGCGTGCCGGTGGCATGGGAAGTGGCGCGGGTGCTGGGCTCGCCGCTTGAGCTGCTGCTGGTGCGCAAGCTGGGTGTGCGCGATCAGAGCGGATTGATCGTGGGTGCGATCGCCGGGGGCGGCGCCCTCAACGTCGATCCCCAGGTGGTAGCGGACAACCGGGTGAGCCCGCAACAGATCGATGAAATCGTCGCGAGCGAAAGCCTGGAGCTGATACGCCGCCATGCGCTCTACAGCGGCAACCGGCAACTCGTTTCGCTGGAAGGGCGCACCGTCATCGTGGTCGATGACGGGGTGGCGACGGGCGGCACCATGCGGGCCGCGCTCAAGGCCCTGCGCAGCGCCAAGCCGGCCTGGATCGTCGTTGCGGTGCCGGTGGCGCCACCCGAGGCGCAGGACCTGATCGGCACCGCGGCGGACGAGTTCATTTGTCTGGCGAGCCCGCCGGACTTCCAGAGCGTGGGCCAGTACTACCGCGACTTCGGCCTGACCAGTGACGAAGAGATTCGCGGGCTGGTGGCCAGGGCAATCCCCGAGGTTCGCAAATGAACAGCACGCCAACCCATTTCGTTTGCCTCCGCCGCGGCCGTGGCGCGAGCCTTCCAAAGGACACCGAATGTTGATGCGTTCATTGATCGTCTTGCTCGCCGTGGCACTGGGCGGCTGCGGCTCCATGCTGCCACGCGGCAGCAGCGACACGCCCCCCAACTTCGCGACTTTCGCGCAGGCGCAGGCAGCGGTCCAGCGCATCGTCGGCCAGCAAACCCATACTGAGGAGCTCAAGGGCCTCGGATTCGACCCCGTCGCCGGGCCGAATGTGACGCTGATCCCCTACCCGGAAATCGTCGCTCGGCTGGCGCCGTACCCGGGCGTCCCAGTCGAAAAGCTGGATCCGGGCATCCGGCAGTGCATCGAAGCCCAATCCGCGTGCCGGGGCTACCTGTTCCATTTCGAGCGCCAGGACCGGCGGCGCGAGGGCAGCTTCTGGCTGGACTTCCTGAACATACGCCGCACCACCTATGTGACCGGGTGGTGGTTCGACGCGCTGATCGTCGTCCGCGATGGCACGGTGCTGTTCCGCAATTTCGGCGGCCAGGCCAGCACGGACCGGGTCGAAAGGCAGGTCAATCCGCTCGGGCCGTTGCAGCCGTCGGGCGAGGCCCTGGGTTCCTACCTGCTCCATTAATACTTTGGAATTCAGTTGGTCTGCGGTAAATTGGGGACTTTGTAGTGCCTGTCATACTTGGTCGTGTCCTTTTCTCTCTTCAGCAGTCTCGATGCCACCTTCCTGGGCAGCGATCCCCATAATGCCGCCGCCCTTCTCTCGGGGGTGCTGGAGTCGGCCATGGACGCCATCGTCACGGTCGACGAGCGGCAGGAAATCGTTCTGTACAACCGGGCGGCGGAGAAGATATTCGGCTGGCCCCGGCATGAGATGCTGGGCCAATCCCTGGAGCGGTTGATTCCGGCCCGTTTCCGGCCATTCCATGGCGCCCAGGTGCAGCGTTTCGGCCGCGCCGGGGTGACTTCGCGCCGCATGGGTGCGCTCAACGTGGTGTACGGCCTGCGCTCGGACGGTGCCGAGTTCCCGATGGATGCGTCGATCTCGCAGCTGGAAACCCCGCAGGGCAAGCTGTTCACCGTCATTCTTCGCGACATCACCGAGCGGCTTCACGCCGAGCAACAGCAGGCCCGACTGGCCGCCCGCCTGGCCGGGCTGCTCGACTCGGCCATGGACGCCATCATCACCGTCGACGAAGCGCTGCGAATCGTGTTGTACAACCGGGCGGCCGAAAAGATCTTCGGCCGGCCCAGCGAGCAGGCCCTGGGCCAGACCCTGAATCAGCTGATGCCCGAGCGTTTGCGCGCCGGGCACGACGAGCACATCCGCCGTTTTGCCGCCAGTGGCACCACTTCACGGCGCATGGGGGACGGCACCGTCCTGTACGGGTTGCGCGCCAACGCAGAAGAGTTCCCCATGGAAGCCTCGATCTCGCAGCTGGACACTGGCGAAGGCAAGCTGTTCACCGTGATCCTGCGCGACATCACCGAGCGGATGCGCGCGCAGGAGGAATTGAGCGCCTTCGCGGCCGAGGCCCACGCCATCCGCGAAGGCGAGAAAAGCCGGGTCGCGCGCGAGCTGCACGACGAGCTGGCGCAATCGCTGACGGCGTTGAAGATGGACACGATCTGGCTGCGCGACAACGCCCGGGCCCAACCCGAAGCCGCGGTGTCCAAGCTGTCCGACATGGTGGGGATGCTGGATACGACGGTTGCCGCGACGCGCCGGATCGCCGCCGATCTGCGGCCCTTGTTGCTGGACGACCTGGGCCTGGCCCCGGCCATCGAGTGGCTGGCGACCAACTTCACCCAGCGCACCGGTGTGCAGTGCGACGTCGACGTGGACGAGGAGCTGGACCTGCAGGAGCCCTACGCGACCGCGGTGTTCCGCATCGTCCAGGAGTCCCTCGCCAATGTGGCCAAGCATGCGCAAGCGACCGAAGTCAGCGTGCTGGTGGCGCGCACGCCGCGTGCGGTGGTGCTCGAGGTGTCCGACAACGGCAGGGGCTTTGCCACCGGTGCGCCGCGCAAGCGCCACTCGCTGGGCCTGATGGGCCTGCGCGAGCGTGCACAGCTGCTCAAGGGCAGCGCGAGCATCGAAAGCCAGCCGGGGCAGGGCACGCGCGTGCAGGTGCGCATTCCGGTCGACGAAAGCGGAGCGGCCTCATGATCAGGATCGTGATCGCCGACGACCACGCCATCGTGCGCGAGGGGCTCAAGCGCATCGTCTCCGGGATCAAGGACATGCGCGTCACGGCCGAAGCGGCCGACGGCACCGAAGTCATGCAGCGCGTGCGCGAACTCGAGTTCGACCTGCTGGTGCTGGACCTGTCGATGCCCGGGCGCAGCGGCATGGAGCTGATCAAGCTGGTACGCGCGGAAAAGCCCAGGTTGCGCATCCTGGTGCTCAGCATGCATCAGGAGCTGCAATACGCCGTTCGTGCCATCAAGTCCGGCGCCAGCGGCTATCTCACCAAGGAAAGCGCGCCCGCCCAGCTGGAGCAGGCCATCCGCAAGATCGCCGGAGGCGGCGCTTATGTCTCGGCCGAGGTGGCCGAGCAACTCGCGCTCGGGGCCATGCCCGGCAGCGAAGGCCTGCCGCACGAGACCTTGTCGGACCGGGAGTTCGAGGTGTTCCGGCTGCTGGCGGCCGGCGTGTCGGTGACCGACATCGCCACGCGCCTGAAGCTCTCGGTCAAGACCGTCAGCACGCACAAGGCCAACCTGATGCAGAAGATGGGCCTGCACAACACCAGCGAGCTGATCCGCTACGCGATCAAGCACGGCGTGTCGGATTCGGCCGACTTCTAGGGCACCGCGGCAACGCGTGTATTGACGCGCGTCAACGCGCGGGCGGTGTTCGCGACCTAACGTTGTTGCATTGCAACCGCAAAGGACTGGGCCATGAAGGAATCCCTGACACAACTGCTGGTCCACCTGGACGCTTCGCCCCGGGCCGCCCGACGCCTGGGCATCGCGCGCGACATCGCCCAGACGCACGGCGCGGCAGTCACCGCCCTGTACGCGGTGACGCCGGCCCTGCTGGTGGTTCCGTTCGCACCCGAGGCCGGACCCAGCGTGGCCACGGCCCTGGGCCAGATCGATGAGGAGCGGCGGGCCCAGGCTCGCGGTGCGTTCGACCGATCGATTGCCACCCCCGGTGTCCACGCCGCATGGGCCGAGGTGCAGGACTATCCCATCGTGCCGGCTTTCGCCCGCCAGGCCCTGTATGCCGACCTGCTGGTGCTGGGCCAGCATGATCCCTCCGATGCCGAAGCCGTGGGCGTTCCGTTCGATTTCGCCGAGACCGTGATGGCTGCGAGCGGCAAGCCGGCCTTGATCCTGCCTTATGCCGAGATGCCGCCCGCAGTAGGGCAAACCGTCGTCATCGCCTGGAAGCCCACCCGTGAGGCAGCACGGGCAGTGAGTGCCGCCGTTCCGCTGCTGCAGCGGGCTCGACGGGTCCATGTGCTGTCCTGGGGCAACGAGGAAGAGGATGTCGTCGGAGCCCGGCTGGACCTCGACGGTTACCTCAAGCTGCGCGGGGTCGAGCCGACGTGGCACCGCGAAGGCGGCGACGAGCCGGACTTCATGGGGGACCTGCTGCTGTCGCGTGCCTTCGACCTGGACGCCGACCTGCTGGTGATGGGCTGCTACGGCCACAGCCGGGCGCGCGAATGGGTGCTCGGCGGCACCTCGCGCACGGTGCTGCGGTCCATGACGTTGCCGGTGCTGATGGCGCATTGACCCGACTGGCGATGCCGGGGTGACCGATCCCGGCGCCACCGGGCCAGCCGCGACTGCTCAGCCACGCGCATGAAGCGGATCCGCATCCGATCCAGACTTGACAAGTGTCAACGCTGCGGCAGGGTGCGAGGGCTATCGTTGACGGACTTGCACCTGATCCCGGACCGCTCATGAAACCCGACTGGACCCTGATCGCCAGCGCCACCCGGGCACGGCTGTTGCAGCAGGAACAGGGGGCGCCCATTGTGATTCTCGAGAGCTTCATCCACCCAGCGGGTCGTGCCAAGGTCAGCGACCTGGCCGAGGACAAGGCAGGGCAGGAGAAGACCGATCGTTTCGGAGGCGCCGCCTACGAGCCACGCGTTGATGCCAAGCGCAAGGAACACATCGAATTCGCGCGGGAACTGGCGCACCTGCTCGAGCAGGAGGCCCAGCTGGACCACTACCGCTCCCTGACGATCTTCGCTTCCAACCCCTTCCTGGGCGAGATCAAGGCCGAACTGGGCAAGGCCACGCGACGCCTGCTGGTCGCCACGCACGAGCTGGACCTCACCAGCTTCGGCCTGAGTGAACTGGAAGAGCGCATTGCGCTCGAAGTGGCGCTTCACGGCGAGATGATTCACTGACCGGCGCGGCCAATTGAAAGCCCGCCGCCGTTTGCACGGGAGGCGGGCTTGGTGGAGACCCCGAAAAGCCATGCGGGACGGCTCCCCCGGTCTGATGTCGTCTCCTTCCATCCCGGCATATCAGGACGCCGGAACCTGGCCTCGGGACTGTGTCCCTCGGCCTGTGCCCGAAGGGCTTTGAATTCCCCCGAACACACATCACTTTAGGTGCGAATCCCAGGATTTCCTTGACCTGGATCAGTAGCGCGCCCCGACGCAGCCCTGGGGGGCGAGAGCCGGGGCGGGCCGATATGGCTCAGCTCAGCGGGCCGGATACCTGCCCGGTCCGCGCTGCGCACCCATGAAGTTCAAACTCCGGTCCGCGATCGCCTTCTGCTCGGGCGTCAGGACGGCATACAGGTCCTTCAGCGCGGCGCTCTGGGCGGCCAGGTTGCTTTCGCGCAGCGTGAACATCGCCTGACGATGGGCTGCGAAATCGGGGGTAGCCGCGCCCGGCTGCGCGTTCTGCGCCTGCGCCAGGAACTGGTCGCGCTGCGCTTGCATGGCTGCGGCCTGCTGCGTCACCACGTCCTCATAGGCCTTCCAGGCCTTTTCCTGTTCCGGCGTGACCTTCAGTTGGACTTTCAGCTGCGCCGCGTAGCCCGCCGCGGCCGCGGTCATGTCGTAGCCGGGACCCATGCCGTAGCCCATGCCGCCGTAGCCCATGCGGCCATGGCCCATACCGCCGTAGCCCATGGGGGCGTAGCCCATGCCGAAGCCCGGTTGCGCCAGCACGGCGCCACCCACGGCGAGCGACAATGTGGCGGCAACGGCGGCGATGATCTTGGAAGTGGTTTTCATGATGGCTCCTGTCAATGGTCGTTGAATCGGGCCGACGCCCCTGGCGATCGGTCGGTTGGAAGGAACCCCTTGCAACTGGGTCTATTGCAACGCCGCCATGTAAGCGGCGCATGTCAGCCGGAGGCCTTTTTGTCGCGCACTGCGACAGCTCGCCCGTTTGACATGCTGTGTTACTTTGCGATGGCCGCCCGGCACCCCGACAGGCTGTAATAGCGCTATGGACCGCCCCGACCACATCCTGATCGTTGACGACGATGCCGAGATCCGGACTCTGCTCGGCCGGTATTTCGAGAAGAACGGCCTGCGCGCCACCGCGGTGGCGGACGGCCGCGCCATGTGGCAGGCGCTGGACCGGGGCGCCTTCGATCTGGTGGTGCTCGACCTCATGCTGCCCGGCGACGACGGCCTCACGTTGTGCCGGAATCTGCGCGCACATTCCGACATCCCGGTCATTATGTTGACCGCGCGCGGCGAAGAGACCGATCGCATCGTCGGCCTGGAAATGGGGGCCGACGACTACCTGCCCAAGCCGTTCAGCGCCCGTGAGCTGCTGGCGCGGATCAAGGTGATCCTGCGCCGCGCGCGCAGCCTCCCGCCGAACATGCGCCCCGAGGAGGAGAGCGAGATCCGCTTCGCCGACTGGGTGCTCGACACGACGCAGCGCAACCTGGTTTCGCCCCGCGGCGTGGTCACGCCCATCGGTGGCGCCGAATACCGGTTGCTGCGGATCTTCCTCGCCCATCCGAACCGGGTGCTCAGCCGCGACCAGCTGATGGAGCTGACGCAGGGCAAGGAGGTCGACGCGCTCGATCGCAGCATCGACGTGCAGGTCAGCCGCCTGCGGCGCCGGCTCGGCGACGGGTCGCGTGATGCGGCCATGATCAAGACGGTGCGCGGCGAAGGTTATGTGCTGTCGGTGCCCGTCAAGAAGGAGCCCGCCTGATGCCTGCCCTGGCGCGATGGCTGCCTCGGTCGCTGTTCGGCCGCCTCATGCTGGTATTGGCCGGCGGCCTGTTGTTGGCCCAGTTGCTCAGTGCCGCCATCAACCTGGCGGAACGCGATCGCCTGCTGGTGAATGCCGGCGGCATGCAGCAGGCCCAGCGCATTGCCGACGTCGTCAAGCTGCTCGACTCGCTGGGGCCGCCCGAGCGGGAGCGCATCGTGTCGGTACTGAGTGTGCCGCCGCTGGTGCTGTCATTGGACGACGTGCCCTTGCCGCCCCGTGGCGCCCCGGACGAGCCCGGGCCGCGGGCCACCATGTTCACCGCCATGCTGCGCGCGTCGCTGGGCGACGGGCGCGAGGTCCGGGTCGAGCCCGGCCCGGCCTTCGAGGCGCCAGGGCCGGGTGGGCCGGGCGGACCACGCCATCTCTCCATGATGGGCGGCGGGCCGGGCATGATGGCCGGGCCCGGTGCCATGGCAGGCTGGCCCCCCCAAGCCGGCCGGGTGCTGCGCACGCAGGTCCAGCTGCGCGACGGACACTGGGCGCGCTTCGACACCCAGCTACCCCCGTCGGCGGTCGGGCTGCCGTGGCGGCTGGCGCTGACGCTGGCGGTGCTGCTGGCCGCGGTGCTGGTGCTGTCGTTCGTGGCCGTGCGCTGGGTGACGCGGCCGCTGCATGTGCTGGCCGACGCGGCGGAGGCCCTGGGCCGGGACATCAATGCGGCGCCATTGCGGGAAGAAGGACCGACTGAAATCGCGCAGGCGGCGCGTGCCTTCAATACCATGCAGCGCCGCCTGGTGCGCTTCATCCAGGATCGCACCCGGGTGCTGGCCGCCATGTCGCACGACCTCAAGACGCCGATCACGCGCATGCGGCTGCGGGCCGAGCTGATGGACGACGAGGAGCTGCGCCAGCGCTTCGAGGCCGACCTGAAGGAAATGGAGACCATGGTCACGCACACACTCGAGTTCATGCGTGGCCTGGGCGGCAACGAGGCGCGGCAGGCGGTGGACGTGATGGCGTTGCTCGAGAGCCTGCAGTCCGACAACGAGGAGATGGGTCGCACGGTGCGCATCGAAGGACACGCGAGCGCGCCTTATGCCGCGGTGGTGTCCTTGCTCAAGCGCTGCCTCTCGAACCTGGTCGACAACGCCGTGCTCTACGGAAACAGGGTGACCATCCGGGTCGAGGACACGGCGCAATGCCTGACGCTGCGCTTCCTCGACGAAGGCCCCGGCATCCCGGAGACCGAACTGGAGAAGGTGTTCGAGCCGTTCTACCGCCTGGAGCAATCGCGCAGCCGCGAGACCGGCGGTACCGGCCTGGGCCTGACGATCGCGCGCAACATCGCCCAGGTGCACGGCGGCGACATCACGTTGCGTAACCGGCCCGAGCGGGGGCTGGAAGCCATCCTGATCCTGCCTCGTCCCGCCTGAGTGGCGGGCATGGATTTCGCCTCAGCCCGCCCGGCATATATGCCTTTCACTTCGGCTGTTCGCTGCCGTAGGTCTTGGCGAGATAGTCGACGATGTCGGGCATGTCGGCGTCGTCGATCGGCGCCTTGAACACCGCCTTCATGCGCTTGACCATCGCGTCCCAATAGGCGCGCGGGGCGGTGGGCGGCTGGTACCACATGTACTCGGCCGAGTGACAGGCCACGCAATTGCCCTGCGCCTTCGCATCGCCGGGAAGCGGACTCGGCTTGAGGTACATGCCGTCGGGCGGCAGCACGATGGTCTTCACCGTTGCCAGTGCGGGGGCGGTGGCCATGGCCAATGCCAGGAACCCGGACAGGAATAATCCCTTGCTATTCATTTTTTGGCCTCCTCAGACAGCGGTCACTTTGACCGACTCGACCACGTTGCGCATGTAGCCGGAGGGCTGCCACAGCGATGCGGCTGAAGATCATCAGTTGCCTGTGCAACGGCGAGAAGAACGTCAGCCAGTTGCTGACCGAAGTCGACACCACGCAACCCAATATGTCGCAGCACCTCAACACGCTCTATCGCGGGATGAGGGCGGTCGCGCGCTGGGTTGCGACTGCGTCAGCTGATGAGTCGGCTGCGACGGCTTGACGATTAGGGATTTGCCCCTATGTCCAGCCGGGACAAAAGGAGATTCAATGCCCTCCTTCTCACCGGGTTCCGTCACCGCAGCCTTGCCGGGATCACGCGCCTGGCCGCGTTCCAAATGGAAAACGCAATTGCATTCCTCCGCCGGTTCTCCGCAAGTCCACTCGGCCATCCTCGCCCAGATCACGGCGGACCTGGCCGTTGGCGGCGACTTGGGCGACCTGCTGGAGAGTCTTCTCGACCCGATCGTTGTGCTCGCGAATGCGCAAGCCTGCGCGGTTCGCGTGTTGTCGCCGCAGGATGACCGCCTCGAAGGCCGCGTCATCAGCTTCCACGACTCGTGCAGCGTCGCGCGCGCCGCGGGCATGGGCAACATGCCGGGCGCCCAGTTCGTGTTCGTCATTCCGGGCGAGATCATCAAGGCGATCTGCGCGATCTGCAAGGCGCAGTTCAGCAAGGTGCTGCCCTACTATGGCTTCGACATGAGCATGGTGGGCGGCGTTCATCAGCTCGTCGGCCGGGCCATCCGGCTTGGCGAGCCCCATTGGATCCACACAGGAGGAAACCATGAGCCCCCACGTTCACATTCGTTCTCTGCCCCCCGAGGGGGCGCATGCCTCCCTTGAGGCGGCTCGTCGGGAGGCATGACCATGGCCCACATCGTCATCCTGGGAGCCGGCATAGGCGGCATGCCCGCCGCGTTCGAAATGCGCGAGATGCTGCCCAAGGAACACAAGATCACCGTCATCAACGCGCTGGACCATTTCCAGTTCGTGCCGTCCAATCCATGGCTGGCCGTGGGCTGGCGCAAGCGCGACGATGTGGTGCTCCAGATCGCCCCGCTGCTCGAGCGCAAGGGCATCGCCTTCATCGCCAAGCCGGTGACAGAAATCGACGCCGCTGGCAGCCAGCTGACGCTGGAGGGCGGGGACAAGGTGGCCTACGACTACCTCGTCATCACCACCGGTCCCAAGCTCAGCTTCGCGGAGGTGCCGGGATCCGGCCCGCATGGCGGCCACACCCACTCCGTCTGCACCGTCCCCCATGCGGAAGCCTTCTGGGGCGAGTACCAGGAATTCCTCAAGAACCCCGGCCCGGTGGTGATCGGCGCCATGCCGATGGCCAGCTGCTTCGGCCCAGCCTACGAGTTCGCCTTCATCCTGGACACCGACCTGCGCCGGCGCAAGCTCCGCAACAAGGTGCCCATCACCTTCGTCACCAGCGAACCCTACATCGGCCACCTGGGCCTGGGCGGCGTGGGCGACTCCAAGTCGCTGCTCGAGTCCGACATGCGCGGGCACGACATCAAGTGGATCACCAATGCCAAGACCACCAAGGTCGAGCCGGGCAAGATGTTCGTGACCCAGCTCGACGACCTGGGACAGGTGTTCAAGGAGCATGAGATCCCGTTCAAGCTCTCGATGATGCTGCCGGCGTTCAAGGGCGTCGACGCGGTGGCGGCCGTCCCCAACCTGTGCAACCCGCGCGGCTTCGTGCTGATCGACGAATACCAGCGCAGCAAGGCCTACAAGAACATCTTCTCGGCCGGGGTGTGCGTGGCGATTCCTCCGGTCGAAGTCACGCCGGTGCCCACCGGCGCGCCCAAGACCGGCTACATGATCGAAACCATGGTCACGGCGATCGTCCACAACATCGCCGACGAATTGAACGGCAGCACCGCCAGCACCAAGGCCACCTGGAACGCGATCTGCCTGGCCGACATGGGCGACACCGGCGCCGCCTTCGTCGCCCTGCCGCAGATCCCGCCGCGCAACGTCAACTGGTTCAAGAAGGGCAAGTGGGTGCACCTGGCCAAGATCGCCTACGAGAAGTACTTCCTGCGCAAGCTGAGGGCCGGCAATTCCGAGCCGATCTACGAGAAATACATCCTCAAGGCGCTGGGCATCGTCCGGGTGATCAAGTGAGATCCCGGCCCGCGCCCCTCCTCCAGCCGCTGACTTGCAGCGCTACCATGCCCAGGTGATTTCGCTGCGGAATTGCGCACGTGAGCTGGGCGCGCGAGGCGCCGGCGTGCCCGCCCGCCGGGGTGAGGGCGGGCGCTCAGATGAACAGGCAGACGTCGGTTTCGCCGGCGAACGCCAGGAAGGTCGCCGCGCCGCCGTACTCGATGTTGTCGATGAAGTCGTCCTTGGAGAAATCGAACAGGTCGACGGTCATCTGGCAGGCGATGAACTTGACGTCGGCTTCCTGGCACACCGTGCGCAGTTCCGCGAGTGACGCCACGCCCTTTTTCTTCATCTTGGATTTCATCATGGAGGTGGCCATCGCCTCCATGCCCGGCAGCATGCTCACCACCACTGGCATCGGCACCGGCATCGGCATGGCCGGATTGGCCAATGGGCTGATGGCGATGCCGCTCAGGTCCTTGCGCAACAGCTGCAGGCCGTAGAAGGTGCAGAACACCTGCACCTCCCAGCCCAGGGCGGCCGCTGTCGACGCCAGGATCAGCGGGGGATAGGCCATGTCCAGCGCGCCCTTGCTCGCGATGATCGCCATCTTCTTGGTTGCCATTGGGTCTCCTCTCGTTGTGGGGTGTGCGCGCTCAAGCCTTGCGCAGGAAGAACACGTACTTGCTGTTTTCCGTGGTGGAGGCCAGCAGCGCGTTGCCGGTCTGCTCGGCGAAGGCCTGCATGTCGCAGACCGAGCCCGGGTCGGTGGCGACCACGCGCAGCACCTGGCCCGAGGCCATGTCGTTCAGCGATTTCTTGGTCTTGACGATGGGCATGGGGCAGGCCAGCCCCGATGCGTCGAATTCCTTGTCGAACTCCATTTGTGTCTCCTCATGGGCGCAGCAGCGCCGCCGTTGATGGATCGAAATGCGACGAGCCGGCTGTGTGCCTGGCCGTCGCCGAACAGCCACTTGGAGTGTATTAGCGGGGAAGGCGGCTCAGCCGTCTATTACCGGAATGGGTAATCGGCGATAGCCCATGCGGGTAGTGCCGCCTTGAGGCTGCTCAGGCCATCATCCCGGGCTGAAGATGAAACCACTCCACGATCCCACCGCCGCGCCGCGCCGCTGCCGGGTGCCACAACTGTGGTCAAGACCACGACCTGCTACATGTGCGCCTGCCGCTGCGGCATCCGCGTGCACCTGCGCGACGGCGGCAACGGCCCCGAGGTGAGGTACATCGAAGGCAATCCCGATCACCCGCTGAACCAGGGCGCGATCTGCGCCAAGGGATCGTCGGGCATCATGAAACAGTACTCGCCGGCGCGCCTGACGCAGCCCCTGTTGCGCAAGCCGGGGTCCGTGCGCGGCGCGGGCGAGTTCGAGCCGATCTCGTGGGACGAAGCCTTCGGCCTGCTCGAAAAACGCCTGGGGCACATCCGCGCGACCGATCCGAAGAAGTTCGCGCTGTTCACCGGGCGCGACCAGATACAGGCGCTCACGGGCCTGTTCGCGCGCCAGTTCGGCACGCCCAACTACGCGGCCCATGGCGGTTTCTGCTCGGTGAACATGGCCGCAGGCATGATCTACACGATAGGGGGCTCGTTCTGGGAGTTCGGCGGCCCCGACCTCGAGCGCGGCGGCTACGCCCTGATGCCCGAAGCCGGCACGCGCCCGGCCAATCACTATTTGCCGCGCCGCATCAGCGAGAACCGGACCGACAAGCGGCGCCTGGTGCGCGAACGCAACCCGTTGCGCGTCGAAGGTCGCGAGCCCGGACATGGGCACGGCGCCCCGCTGGACGCCGACTGGGAACATTGACAAGGCATTGACATGAGACCGCCGTTGTCCATGGTCCTGTTCACCACGCTCGCCGGCGCGGGGCAGGGGGTATTGATCGCCATGTTCGGCGTGCAGGTGGCCGCCGCGCTCGGGCTGGGGGTGGGGGCGCCCGCAGACTTGTTCGTGCCGGGCACGGTCCTGGTGCTGCTGCTGTGCGGCGCCGGCCTCGTTGCCGCGACCTTCCACCTCGGCCAGCCGCTGCGGGCCTGGCGTGCCGGCGCGAGGTGGCGCACCTCGTGGCTGTCCCGCGAGATCGTCGTGCTGCCGGTGTTCATGGCCGTGGTGGCCGCCTGGGGACTGGCGCACTGGATGGGGGCACCCGCACTCGGGCTGGGCGCGGTGGCAGTCGCTCTGGCGTTCCTGCTGTATCTGTGCACCGGGATGATCTACGGCGCAGTGAGGGTCATCCGTGAATGGGCGACGCCCCTGACCCCGCTGAATTTCGCGGTGCTGGGCATCGCATCCGGCTCGACCCTGGCCGCCGCGCTCGCCGCCAGCGCCATGCCGGCCATGGCGGTCCCGTTGGCATGGTCCGCACTGGGCGCCACCGCGCTGGGCGTCCTCACCCGCGGCGCACAGCGGTGGCGCAACGACATGCTCAAGCCCGCGGTCACGGTCCAGTCGGCGATCGGGGTGCGCCATCCGCGCATCGTCCAGAAGCCGGGGATGATGGCCGGGTCGTTCAACAGCCGCGAGTTCTTTCACGGCTGCAGCGGCCGCTTCGTGCGTGGCATGCGCTGGGCTGCGGTGCTGTTCGGTTTCATCTTGCCGCTGGTGGCGCTCACGCTCGCGCAGGGGCGCGCGAGCGCCACCGGCCTTGCCGCGCTGGGCCTGGCGCAACTCGGCGGGCTGCTCGCTGAACGCTGGATCTTTTTCGCCGACGCGCGCCATCCGCAGAACCTCTACGCGCCCCCGGCCGTGACGGCAAGCCGCATTTGACACGCCGGAGGCCGGCAGCGACTAGGACTATTCCTAGCTTGGCTCGGCCCAAAGGAAGCTTCCATTCAGGGCTTGTCCGAGGGCCAGATTCGTCCTGCGCCGATGGTCGCCGGGGCCCGATGCGGCGACAGTAGCGTCATGCCACAGAGCAACGCCCCCGTTAAGGTTTTTCTCGCCGACGACTCGGCCCTCATCCGGGATCGGGTGGCGGCCATGCTGGTCGCCGGGGCCATGAACGTCGTGGGCCAGGCCGAAACGCCGCAGGATTCCATCGACGGCATCCTGGCCGCCCACCCCGACGTGGTGGTGCTCGATGTCCAGCTCGAGGGCGGCTCCGGCCTGGAGGTGCTGCGCGCGGTACGGCAGGTGGACCCTCGCATCGCCTTCGTGGTGTTCAGCAACAACGCCGGCCCCGCCTACCGCAAGCGCTACCTCGGGGAAGGCGCGCAGCGTTTTCTCGACAAGACAACAGAATTCGACCAACTCGTCGTGGCGGTCGAGAACGCGTCGCATCACGCCCATTGAATTTGCAGATCCTGGAGGAAACCATGCCCACAGCCGCGCTAAGATCCACTGTCAACCGAATTCGCATCACGCCCGTCACGCAAGCCACCGAAAGCTCGCCGGTCGCACCGATCAAGACGCAGTGCTCCAGTTGCCACCTGCGCGACCTTTGCCTGCCCTGCGGCATGAACGGCAACGATCTGGACCGGCTGGACAGCATGATGTTCGCGCGCCGCAAGGTGAAGGCCGGGCAGACACTGTACCGTGAGGGCGACCGCTTCCAGTACATCTATGCCGTGCGGGCGGGGACGCTCAAATCCAGCCTGATGCTGTCCGATGGCCGCGAGCAGGTGAGCGGTTTCCACATCGCCGGCGAGCTGGTGGGCCTGGACGGAGTGGCGCAGGGCCATCATGCCAGCGCGACGATGGCGCTGGAGGACACCGAGATCTGCGCCATCCCCTATGCCCACCTGTCCGAACTGGCCGTGGGCGCCAGCGGCATGCAGCACGTCATCAGCCGCCTGATGAGCCGCGAGATCCTGCGCGAGCACAGCCTGATGATGCTGCTGGGCAGCATGAATGCGGAGGAAAGGCTGGCCGCCTTCCTGCTGAACCTGTCGCAGCGTTATGCTGCGAGGGGTTATTCCGAACGTGAATTCCACCTGCGCATGAGCCGCGCCGAAATCGGCAGCTACCTGGGCATGAAACTCGAAACCGTCAGCCGCACCTTCTCGGCCTTCCAGAACCAGCGCCTGCTGGAGGTCGACAAGCGGCACATCCTCATCACCGATCTGGAGGGCCTGAAGCGCCGCTTCGAGGTGCGCGTGCACTGAAACGGAGGCGCCAGCAGCCGGGAGCCATGAAGTACAAAGACTACTATGCGGCCCTCGGCGTGGGGCGGGATGCCGATACCGAGCAGATCAAGAAGGCTTACCGCAAGCTCGCGCGCAAGCACCATCCCGATGTGTCCAAAGCGCCCGAGGCCGAGGCGCGGTTCAAGGAAGTGGCCGAGGCGTACCAGACCCTCAAGGATCCCGAAAAACGGGCGGCCTATGACGAACTCGGCCGCCGTCCCGCCGGCGAGGAGTTCGCGCCGCCGCCCCAATGGAGCCGTGACTTCGGGGGCGGCGCCCAATCGTTCGAGGACATCGACCTGGCCGACCTGCTGGATGCCCTGGGACGGGGCCAGCGCGGCGGCGCGCGGCGCGGGCCCGTACCCATGCACGGCCGCGACTATGAAACCACCGCCCGGATCAGCCTGGAAGACGCTCATCGCGGGACCCGGTTGAACCTCGATCTGGCGGACGCGGAGGGCGGCCGCACCCTGGAGGTCACGATTCCGTCCGGCGTCAGCGAGGGCCAGAAGCTGAGGCTGCGCGGCAAGGGCGGCAAGGGCCGCAACGGCGGGCCCGACGGCGACATCTACCTGCACATCACGCTGGCGCCGCACCCGGTCTTCCGGCCCGATCAGCACGACCTGCACTTCGACCTGGCGCTCGCGCCGTGGGAGGCTGCGCTGGGCGCTGAAATCGAAGTGCCGACACTGGACGGGCCGGTGCTGCTCACGGTGCCGCCCGGCACACGCTCGGGCAGAAAACTCCGGCTGCGCGGCCGGGGCCTGGCCAACGGCCGCGGCGGCCATGGCGACCTGTATGCCACCGTGCACATCGAAGTGCCCACGACTCTGAGCGACCGCGAACGGGAGCTCTTCAAGCAACTGGCCGACGCCTCGCGCTTCAACCCGCGCTCGGTGGTCGCCAAGGAGAAGGCGTCATGACTGCGCATGTGGTCGAAGTGGCCTGGCTCGATGCCCGCGAAACCGTGACGATGGCCGAACTGTCGCGGGTCTGCGGCCTGACCGAAGCCGAGCTGGAAGAACTGCTGGAGTTCGGCGCGCTGGAGCCGATCGACAAGGAAGGGCCGCAGCGGCTTTTCAGCGCCGAGTGCATAGGCACGCTGCGCCGCGCCGCCAGGCTGCGCCGCGACTTCGACCTGGACCTTTTCGCCGTCGCCCTGCTGCTGGATTACCTGCACCGGATCGACATGCTGGAGCGCCAGGTCAAGTCGCTGCAGGCCCATTTGCCCGGCCATGCGCATGGCTCGCACCGGGAAGGCCCCGAGCCGTGGCGCGAGCCGCATGGCGGGGCTGTGAGCGACGCGCCCGTCACCCCTTCCGGCAGCGCCGGGCAGGGGCCCGACTCGGGCTTCGATTCGTCAAGGTAGCCGCGAATCCGGGCTGGTTGCGGGCGAAAGCGGGCAGATCGGCTCGTGATCGAGCGCAATCCTTTTGACATTCCTGCAGGTCTCCTGGTGAAACCGGCCTCATCCATGCTACTGTGGGTCGGCCCCCAAGGAGAAACTCCCGTGCCCGCATATGCAGTCAAACACATCGTCGAAGATCACGGCCTGCTGGCCCGCATCATGAAGGATGTGAGAAAAACACCTTACTCCTACACCTCCTGCGAGCCCGAAGCCACCCAGGCTTCGCTGGGCAACGACATCTACGTCATTGAAGTGCGTGCCGAGCCCAAGAGCGCGCGGTCGTATTGGCTGGGCTACAAGTACCGGGCTTACGAGAAATACCCGCCGGCCGGCGGTGGGCTCTGGCGCGGCCGCTTCAAGTTCAAGAACGCCGCCAAACCGATGGCACGGGCTCAGGGCGCTTATTTCGACTCCCCGGTCGAGATCGTCGATGTCCACGCCAACGCGTGGCTGCGCGAAAAGACCCCCACCATGGCCGAGATGCCGGACCACCTGGTCGACGCGCTCGAAGCCATGATCGGAAACCCGGAACACGGCGCCAAGCTGTTCGCCTGAGCGCCCGGCCGCCTGGCCGCCTGGCCGCCCGGCCGCCCGGCCGCAGCGCCGCAGCGCCGCAGCGCCGCAGCGCCACCTCAGGGCTTGGCGGCGGGAAGCCCGAGCCCGGCGAGCTGTTCGCGCAGGGCCGTCAGCTCGCGGCGGTAGCCCTCGCCATCGCCGTAATCGACAAATCCACTGTAGTAGGGATGCGCCTGCAGGAGGCGCCGCGTGTGCTTGATCGGACACCAGTACTGCTCGGTACGGGCCACGACCTCCCGGACGTAGGAAGCCAGCCCGTTCCCATAGGAGCAGTAGGCGCAGTTGATCTTTTCGATCGCGTTCAGGTAGGCCAGGTGGGTGCGATCGAACACCAGGTAGTCGCGGCGGCGCACGGGTGCGATGCCGTAGAGCGGAAAACAGATGAACTGGTAGGCCCCCACGAACAGGTCCAGCAGCAGCAGCGGAAAGAACACCGCATAGACGAACGGCGCCGAGGCCACATTGCGCAGGTCGGCGTTGAGCAGGTACTTCAGCAGACCGGTCTTGAAGCGGCGTTGCTGCTGGAGCACCTCGCTCTCGAAACGCACCCGGCGGTCGTCGAAGTCGGCATGCAGCTCGGCGCGTCGGCGCTTGAATTCCTGCTCGAGATCGTCCTCGATGTGCCGGATGCGGGCCAGCAGTTCGGCGGTGGTGGGGTTCATGCGGGCCTTTTCTTCCAATCGAGCACCTTCAGGATGCGCCCGCTGGCCGCGACCGAACGGCCCGCCAGCATGGTGAAGTCCGCGCCGGCCGGCAGCCGCGGCAAGGCCAGTTCCGGCCGTAGCAATTGCAGCTCGACCGACCGGGCTTCGCCCGCGGCCAGCCATTGCGCCAGCGGCAACGCACCCCGCGCGGTGAAGCCCTCCTGGGCTATGACCAGGGTGCAATTGCGCTCCTCGTTCGAGAGCACGGGCGTGGGCGCGAGCGGTTGGACTTCAACCAGCAGGTGCGGAATGAACGCCGCGTCCGGTGCGAATCCGGCGGCCCCTCGCGCCCGCCGTGCGCTTTGCACACGCATGATGACGTAAGCCACCACGTTGCCGATGATGGGCAGCCACAGCACCAGCAGCAAGGTGCCGATGTCGCGCGTGATGGACGGGTTGTCGGCCCATTGGCGGATGGCGGCGCCGGCCAGGGCCAGGACCAGCAGCACGAAGACGATGAGCTGGCGACGGGAAGAAGTGGCTTTCATTGCGGATGAGTTCGGGAGCCTCGCGATTGTGGCATTCACTGATCCGCTGCAATGTTTCGCGCCATGGCGCGGCGGAAAATTGGCAGTCTCCAGCAAGGGCCCGAACCCGGGCCGGGAGGGATGTGATGCTCATCGGAGTCCCCAAGGAAATCAAGAACCACGAGTACCGGGCCGCGCTCACGCCGGCCAGCGTGCGCGAACTCACGGCCCGCGGCCATTCGGTTGTGGTTCAAGCCGATCTGGGCCGCGCGATCGGCCTGGGCGACGAGCAATACGCCGCGGCGGGGGCGCGCATCGCCGCCGCCGCGGGCGAGATCTACAGCCGGGCCGAACTGGTCGTCAAGGTGAAGGAGCCCCAGCCGCAGGAACGCGAGATGCTCAGGCCCGGCCAGGTGCTGTTCACCTACCTGCACCTGGCGCCGGACCCGCAGCAGACGGCAGCCCTGGTGAAGTCGGGCGCCGTGTGCATCGCCTATGAAACGGTGACCGGCCCCGGCGGCGGCCTGCCGTTGCTGGCGCCGATGAGCGAAGTGGCCGGGCGGCTGGCGGTGCAGGCCGGTGCGGCCCACCTGGAGCTGCCTGCCGGCGGGATGGGCGTCCTGCTGGGCGGCGTCGCCGGCGTGCCCGCGGCCCGGGTGGCGATCATCGGGGCCGGTGTCGTCGGCACCAACGCGCTGCAGATGGCGGTGGGCGCCGGCGCGAGTGTGACGCTGATCGACCGGAACGTGGACCGCCTGAGGCAGCTCGACCTGGTTTACGGCAACCGGGTATCCACCCGCCATTCCACCGCACACGCGATCGAGAAGGCCGTGCTGGAAGCCGACCTGGTGATCGGCGCCGTGCTGGTGCCGGGGGCGGCGGCGCCCAAACTGGTGACACGCGAGATGGTGAGCCGGATGAAGCGCGGCGCCGTGCTGGTCGACGTGGCGATCGACCAGGGTGGGTGCTTCGAGACTTCGCGGCCGACCACCCATGCCGCGCCGACGTTCATCGTGGACGGCGTCGTCCACTATTGCGTGGCCAACATGCCGGGCGCGGTGGCCCGGACCTCGACCTTCGCCTTGAACAATGCCACGCTGCCGCACGTGCTCGCGCTGGCGGACAAGGGCTGGAAACGCGCGCTGGCCGAGGACGTGCACCTGCGCCATGGCCTGAACGTCTGCATGGGTGAAGTCACGCACCAGGCGGTGGCGCTCGCCACCGGCTTTGCCTGGCGCGATCCGGACGCATTCTTCGTCTGACCCTCGCCGGCGGGGTCACGGGCGGGCAAGGTAGGCCACGATACCGCCCAGGGTGGTCAACCGGGGCGTGTCGGCCTCGGGAATCGTCACGGCGCTGCGTTGACCCAGGCCGATCACGAAGTTCAGGAAGTCCATCGAATCCAGGTCCAGCGCCTCGCGCAGATCCTGCGCGTCGCCCACCGCCGCCAGATCGGCCTCGGGCGCGATCCCCGCAAGGACTTCGGCCACCAGACTGCGAATCTCGCGCTCGTTCACGAATGCTCCCGCTTCAAAGGCTCTCAGGGTGCTGCAAGGCGCGATCGATCGCCGCCAGCAGCAGGCCGCCGATATGCCCATCGCTCGCGCGGTGGTCCGCCGCAAGGCTCGCCGCCACCAGCGGCCGGGCCTGGACCTGGCCCTGGATCACCCAGGGTCGTTCGACCACGCGCCCGAATCCGACGATGGCGACCTGGGGCGGATAGATCACGCCCAGCACGCACTCGGCGCCCCGATCGCCGACGCTGGTCACCGTGACGGTGGGATCCGTCAGTTCCGAACTTCGCAGCCCGCCGGCGCGGGCGCGCTGAACGAGGTCGCGCAAGGCGGCCATCAGTTCGGGTAGCGCCTTGCGATCGACATCGTGGATCGCCGGGGCCACCAGGCCGCCGCCCCGCAGCGCAATGGCCCAGCCGACGTGGATTCCGGGTCCCGCCCGGAAGGAATCCTTTTCGTAGAAACCATTGAGTTGCGGCACTGCGCCCAGGGCCCGCGCCGTGGCCTTGAGCAGCAGCGCTGCCGGCAACAGTCGCTCCTCGGGCGCGCGGTCGCGGTTGTACGACTCGAGCCAGCCGCTGGCGGCGGCGAAATCGATTGTCGTCGTGAGGTAGTAGTGCGGGATCTCACGCTTGGAACGGGCCATCGCGCGGGCGATGGCCTGGCGCATGAGAGCGGCATCGAAACCGGTCTTCGGCCGCTCCGGCGCAGCGGGAGCCGCAGGTGCGGGGGCGGATGGCGCTTGCGCTGCCGGCATCGCCGCGACCGCCGGTGCCGGCGGAGGCTGGGACCCGGCCTTTTCCACGTCGGCCAGCGTCACGGAACCGTCTGTGCCTGTGCCATGCAGGCGATCCGGATCGACCCCGAGTTCATGCGCACGGCGCCGCGCGGCCGGGCTGACCTTGGCCCGCGCCGTGGTGGCTGCTGCGGGCGCGGGTTCGCCCGGCTCCTGCACCTGCGCGAGCACCGCGCCGACCTTCAGTTCCTCGCCGACCGGCGCGAGCTTGTCGATCACGCCATCGAGAAAAATTTCGACATCGATTGCACCCTTGTGGGTTTCGACCACCGCGACCACGTCGCCCCGCTTGACGCGGCTGCCCGGCTGGACCAGCCATTGCACGACCTTGCCGGTCTCCATGTCGGCGCCCAAAGCGGGCATCAGGAAGTCGGCCATGGCGATTCAGCGGCCTTGGGCCACCCCGCGCGCCGCGGCCACGATGTCGGCCACCCGCGGCAGCGCCGCCTCTTCCATGTGCGCGGCATATGGCACGGGTACCTCGCGGCTGCAGACCCGTCGCAGCGGCGCATCGAGTTCGTAGAACGCGCTTTCGGCCAGCCGGGCCGCGATCTCGGCCGAGAGCGATCCGCTCTTCCAGCCTTCGTCGACGATGACGCAGCGGCGCGTGCGCGACACCGAACTGATGATGGCGGCGGTATCGAGCGGGCGCAGCACGCGCAGGTCGGGCACCTCGGCTTCGATGCCGTCGCGCTCCAGCGCCTGCGCCGCTTCCAGGCATTTGGGCAGGCTGTTGCCGTGGGTGACGAGCGTCACGTCGCGGCCTTGCCGCCTCAGGCGCGCATGGGCGATGTCGACGCCGTTGACCGCCGGATCGAGTTCGCCCTCGGCGTTGTAGAGCACGATGTGCTCGAAGATCAGCACCGGGTTCGGATCGGCCAGCGCAGCGGCGAGCATGAAGCGCGCATCTTCGACGGTTCCCGGCGCCAGCACCTTCAGCCCTGGAATGTGCGCGTACCAGCCCTCCAGACTGTGCGAGTGCTGGGCGGCCAGCTGCCGGCCGCCGCCGGTGGCCATGCGGATCACCAGCGGCACCGCGAACTGGCCGCCCGACATGTGCGAGAGCGTCGCCGCATTGTTCAGGATCTGATCGAGCGCGAGCAGGCTGAAGTTGCAGGTCATGATCTCCACGATAGGGCGCAGACCCGCGATCGCGGCGCCGATCCCCGCGCCGACGAATCCGTTTTCGGCCAGCGGCGTGTCCACGATCCGTTGGGGGCCGAACTCCTCGAGCAGCCCCTTGGTGACCGCATAGCAGCCGCCATACCTTCCCACGTCCTCGCCCATGACGAAGGTGCGCGGATCGGCCAGCAGCGCTTCGCGAATCGCCTGCCGGCAGGCCTCGCGGTAAGTCATGCGGATCGGGCCGGCGGTCATGGCGCCACCTCCTGCTGCGGGTCCTGCACCACGCGGTCCATCAGCACGAAGCGCTCCAGGTCTTCGACCGGCTCCAGGGTTCCCGCTTCCGCGAAAGCGACCGCGTCGTCGATCTCGGCCGCGATCTCGGCGTCGATGCGCGCTGCGTCCGCGTCGGCGAAGAGGTGGTTGTCCGCCATCCAGGTGCGCAGCCGCTCGATCGGGTCGCGCTGCTTCCATTCCTCGATCTCGCCGCGCGAGCGGTAGGCCTGAGTGTCGAACATCGAGTGTGCGCGATAACGGTAGGTCCGGCACTCCAGCAGGAACGGTCCCGGCCCGCCCCGCACCTGCTCGACCGCGCGGCGCGCGGCGGCTTCCATGGCCACCGGATCCATGCCGTCGACCTGCGCGGACGGCATGCGGTAGGCCTGCGCCTTGTGGTAGATGTCGGTCTCGGCCTCCCCTTGAGCCAGCGGCATGCCCATCGCATAGAGGTTGTTTTCGCAGAGCAGCAGCAGCGGCAGTTGCCAGAGCATGGCCAGGTTCATGGTTTCGTGAAAGGCGCCTTCGCCCACCGCCCCTTCGCCGAAGAAGCAGGCGGTGATGGCACCACGCTGCAGCCGTTTGTCGGCCAGCGCGATGCCGGCCGCCAGCGGCAATCCGCCACCCACGATCGCGTTGCCGCCGAAGAACCGCCGCTCGCGGTCGAAGATGTGCATGGAGCCGCCACGGCCGCGGCTGCAGCCTTCGACCTTGCCCAGCATCTCGGCCAGCAGCCCTTTCATCGCGATACCGCGAGCCAGCGCCTGTCCGTGTTCGCGGTAGGTGGCCACCACCGCGTCGCGGGCTTCGAGCGCGGCCATGACGCCCACGGCGACTGCTTCCTCGCCGTCGTACAGGTGCAGGAACCCGCGGATCTGCTGCGCCTGGTACAGCTCGACGCACTTCGCATCGAAGCGGCGGATGCGCAGCATTTCACGGTACAGATGCTGCAGATGGGCGCGGGCTAGGTGGATCTTGGAAGTCATGCTCACTTCACTTTTCGTCGCTCTCGAGCGTGGAGAGATCGCCTTCGGGCAGGCCCAGCTCGCGCGCCTTCAGCAGCCGGCGCATGATCTTGCCGCTGCGCGTGCGGGGCAGGCCGGCACGGAAGTCGATTTCCTTGGGCGCCACCGCGGCACCCAGCCGCTTGCGCGCGTGGCCGAGCAGTTCCCGGCGCAGCGCTTCGTCTGGCGCGAAGCCGGGCTTGAGCGCCACGAACGCCTTGACCACCTCGTCCACCACGGGGTCGGGCTTGCCGATCACGCCGGCCTCGGCCACGGCGGGATGCTCCATCAGCGCGCTCTCCACTTCGAACGGGCCGATCAGGTGGCCGGCCGACTTGATGACATCGTCGGCGCGTCCGACAAACCAGAAGTAGCCCTCGGCGTCGCGCCGCGCCAGGTCGCCGGTGAGGTACCAGCCATCGGCGAAGCATTTGCGGTAGCGCTCGTCCTCGTGCAGGTAGCCGCGCATCAGCGATGGCCAGGGCGTCTTCAACGCCAGCTCGCCCTGGACCATAGTCTCTTCGATCACCTCCACGCCGCCGCCGTCGGTGCGGCGCACGATGGCCGCCGTGATGCCGGGCAAGGGCCGGCCCATCGAGCCGGGCTTGATGTCCAGGGCGATGTAGTTGGCGATCATGATGCCGCCGGTCTCGGTCTGCCACCAGTTGTCGTGGAACGGCTTGCCGAAGGCCCGCTGGCCCCAGACCACGCCTTCCGGGTTGAGGGGCTCACCCACGCTGGACATGAAGCGCAAGGCCGACAGGTCGTACCCGCGGACGGCGTCGGCGCCCAGCCTCATCATCATGCGGATCGCCGTCGGCGCGGTGTACCAGACGCTGACGCGCTCACGTTCGAGCACGCCGTACCAGGCCTGGGCATCGAACTCGGCCTCGACCACGACCGACGTGACGCCGCTGCACAGCGGCGCGATGATCCCGTAGCTGGTGCCGGTCACCCAGCCGGGTCGGCGGTGCACCAGAACACGTCGTCCTCGTGCAGGTCGAGCGCGTAGCGGCCGGTCGCCACGTGGGCGACCACGGCCCCATGCACGTGCACGGCGCCTTTGGGACGCCCGGTGGTGCCGCTGGTGAAGTGCAGCAAGGCCATGGGACTCCGGATCGGTAGCCGCGATCGTGTAGTCGGACGAGGCACCCTCGACCAGCCGGTCCCAATGGTGCACGCCGCTTGCCTCAGCTGCGTCATCGCCGGCGACGATCACGTGGCGCAGTCCCGGCAGCCGATCGCGCAGGCCTTGCACCTTGCGCCGGTAGAGCTCGGACGTGGTCACGAGCACGCGCGCATCGCCCAGCTCGGCGCGGGTGGCGATCGGCTCGGGCCCGAACGCGGAAAACAGCGGAGTCGCGACGCAGCGCGCCTTCAGTGCGCCGAGCACCGCTATGTACAGTTCCGGCAGGCGTCCCATCAGCACGAACACGCGCTCACCGGGCTTCACATCGAGGCTGGCGAGCGCATTGGCGAAACGGTTGGTGGCTTGCGCCAGCTGCGCGTAGCTCAACTCGCGCCGCTGACCAGGGTGGCGACGATGTGGTGTCCATTGAGCGCGACCTCGACCCGCGACTGCGCCTCGAAGCCTTCCGAATGGCAGACATGGCAGTCGCGGTGCATGTACAGCACCGGCTCCTGGTACGTGTCGATCCCCAGCCGCCGCAGCCGAATCCGCCTGGCGGTGGACTCGATCGATGGGGACGGCGCTTCCGGCATCGGTGCGTGGGCGGTTGCGACTAGCCACCGACCTCGAGTTTGTCCACGACCGTGGAAACGCCGCGCGTCCCGAACGCTGCGCCCACGGCGGCATCGTGCTCGGCCAGCGAGTCGACTCTGCCGCTGAGCGTGACGACGCTGCCTTCGACTGCGACGTCGATGTGATCGGCTTCACGCACGGCGTGCCGCGTCAGGGCGGCGGTGATCTGGCCGGCGATGTCCTTGCCGCGCACGCGGGGCTTGATCGCCACCAGATTCTTGACGCCGCGCACACCCAGCAGCGGCCGGACGCACTGCTCGGCGCTGCTGAACTGGTAGGGCCAGTCCACCTGCCCGGTCAAGGTGACCTGGCCGTCCTCGACTTCGACCTTGACGCGGTCGTCGGGAACCAGTGAATGCCAGCGCAAGGCCGCCATCGCCGCCTCGGCGATCTCCGGGTCGCTGCGCTGGTGCTCGGGGGCGAGCTTGACGTCCAGTTCCAGCGCGATGCCGCGCACGCCGGACACGCGGCGCACCGCGCGTTCGACGGCATGCTTCACGGCATAGCTGTCCAGGTGGCCGGTCAGGGTCACCAGACCCTTGTGGACCATGACGCCGATGGCGCTGGCGTCGATGCTCGAATCCGAGGCGAGTTCGGCCGTGACGTCGGCCTTGATTTGCATGTCGGTCTTCATTTCGGGCGCTCCTGTGAATCGCGAGACTGAGCCAACGCTTGCGCGCCGGCTCTCTTCACTCTAGGCGGCCGACCGCTGAAAAGTTTGACAATTCGCAAGGGTGCGCTGCGCGCCCGCCGGCTTTGGTCGGGCTCGTTCGCTGCGACAAAACGATCCCACTCCAGCTGGCGCTGCCCGACTTGAGCCATGAGCGCCCGCACCTTCGCGCTCCCATGCTTGAGCAGCATGCATTGGGCGGCCCTGTCGCATCGACGAACAGTCGGCCGTGCGGCAGCGGCGTGCGATCGCGCCCCACACTCTTGATTTGGATCAGGGTGATGCACAGGCTGGCGCCTAGAGTGAAACAAGCGAGGGCCGTCATCGCTGGCCCCGCTTCAACGGAAGCTCAAATGAAACCTGACTGGATCCTCATTGCCAACTCCACCCGCGCACGCCTGCTGCAGCAGGAGCGCGGCGCCCGCGTCACCGAGCTGGAAAGCTTCGTCCATCCGCAAAGCCGCATCAAGATCAGTGACCTGGTGGATGACAGGGCCGGCCACGAAAGTACCGATCGCAGCTTCGGCGGCACGTCTTACCAGCCGCGCACCGATGTCAAGCAGAAGGAACATCAGCGGTTCGCGCGCGAGCTGGCCGAGTTTCTCGAGCGCCAGGCGCTGGCCGGCAGCTACCGCTCCCTCGCGGTGTTTGCGTCCAGCCCGTTTCTGGGGGAGCTGAAGGCGGAACTCGGTTCGGCCACCACCAAGCTGCTGTCGGGCACCCACGATCTCGACCTCACCAGTGTCGGCCCGGCCGAGCTGGGGCGGCGCATCGCGCACGAAATGGCGCATTGAGCGGCCGACGATGGCCGGCGAATCCTCATGGAATTTTCGCTGCAGGCCGTCATCGACTCGCTGGGCGAAGGCGCCGGTGTCCCGTTCAGCGTAGCCCTGGCGGGTGGCAAGCAGTACCGCTCCGGTCAGGGCGAACCGGCTTTCACGCTGGTGTTTCGCACCGATCGCGCGCTGATGGCCACCTTCGCGCGCGGGCATCTCGGATTGCTGGAGGGCTATTTCGACCAGGAGGTCGACCTGGAGGGGGACCTGGGTATCGCCATGGCCGCCGCCATGCGCTCGGGCTTCGACCTGCGGTTCGACCCCATCAACAGCGTCGAAAACAACCTGATGGAGTGGCGCACCGCCAACCGCGACTCTGGCCAGGCAAAGGTCAATGCGCGGACGCATTACGGCCTGGGCGAGCCGTTCTACCGCCTCTGGCTCGACGAGCCGCTCAAGATGTACACCTGCGGCTACTGGCGCGATGGCACCGCCAGCCTGGAGCAGGCACAGCGCGACAAGATCGACCATGTGGCCCGCAAGATCCGGCTGGCCCCGGGGGAGCGCTTCGTGGACATCGGATGCGGCTTCGGCGGCTTCATGTTCCGGGCCCTGGAAACCATCGGTGCACTGGGCACCGGCATCATGATCACTGGACACGCCGCTCACAATGCCGGATTGGTTGATCAGGCAGACCGAATTTCGCACGTCGGGCCGCATGCTCAGTCAGGTCGTTCGGCGTTCATCGGACGCGAGCTGACGCACAACCTCGTGAAGACTCTGTCGACAGTGCCAGTAACCTTCCCAGGGTGTATTGCCGATGGTCACGCGCTCGGCGAAGTGGGCAACGGTCCACTCGGACGGCGAGCGCAATCCGGGCAGCTCGCTCCAGGCCAGTGGCACGGAAATCGGCATTCCCGGCCGCGCGCAAGCCGACCAGGCCGCCACGGTGGTGGCGCCGGGCCCGTTGCGCAGGTAGTCGATGAAGATGCGCCCGACGCGGTTGCGCGGCCAGCTCGTGGCGACGAAGCGCGACGGCTCCTCCTGTGCGATCCGCTGCACCAGGGCCTCGGAGAAGTGCCTGGCGGCTTCGCAGGAGTGCAGCGCCGGCGCAAGCGGCACCAGCACGTGCAGGCCCCTGCCGCCGCTGGTCTTGAGCCAGCAGTCCAGCCCCAGGGCGTGCAGCGCATCGCGCAGGCGCAGCGCGGCTTCGCACACCGAAGGCCAATCCACGCCGTCCCCGGGGTCGAGCTCCAGGGACACGCGGTCGGGGTGCTCACCGGCGTGCGTCGTCGTGTTGAACGTGTGGAACTCGATCACGTTGGCCTGCGCCGCCGACAGCACGCCGAGCGGCTCGCGCACCTCCAGCAACGGGCCGTGGCTCGCGTAGAGGGAGGAGTCGAACTGCGCGACACCGGGCAAGCGCACGTTCGACAGGTGCTTCTGGAAGAACATGCCGGTCTCGATATCCTCGGGCGCGCTCAGGAAGGCCACCGGCCGGCCTTCCAGGTGCGGCATCATCAGGTCGGCCACCGCCTGGTAATAGCGCAGCAGTTGCGATCGGGTGACGCCCGAGGTGGCATCGACCACACGGTCGACCGTCATGCTCATCGCATCGCTCCTTCACAGTGCGCGCCGCGACCAGCGCAGCTCAATGCACCGTCAGTCGTTTTGCGGCGGCCGAGGCCTTCCGGGGCAGTTCCAGCGTCAGGACGCCGTCGACGTACTTCGCATCGGCCTTCGCCTCGTCCACGTCATGGCCCAGGCTGAAGGTGGGCGAAACGGTGCCGTAATAGCGCTCGCTGCGCAGTACCTTGCCGCCTTCGCCTTCGCCTTTGGTTTCCTTCTCGTGCTTGACTTCGGCATCGATCTGCACGACGTTGCCGTCGATGCGCACGTTGATGTCCTCCTTCCTCACACCCGGAATGTCCGCTTTCACCAGGAAGGCGTTGTCCTTTTCGGAGACGTCCAGGCGCATGTCCAGGGCCTGAGCCTCCGGTGCGAAGCGGGTCGGCGAGAAAAAGCGCCGGAAAGCGGACTCGAACGAGTCGGTCAGGCTGGGTTCCAGCAGTTGCAGATGAGTGGTCATGATGGTCCTCTTGCAATGAAACGGTGGGCCTAGGTCTTCACCACGAGCCCATCCACGACACGCGAAACGCCGCGCGTGGCCCAGGCGGCACCGACGGCCGCATCGTGCTCGGGCAGCGAATGCACGTTGCCTCTGAGGGTGACGACACCGCCGTCCACCTCGATCTTGATCTGTTCGGCCTCCATCCGCGCTTGCCGGGTCAGTGCGGCGCCGATCTCGGCCGAGATGTCCTTTTCGCTGACGCATTGCTTGACGCTGATGTTGTTGGTCAGACCTCGTACCCCCATGAGCGGCCGCATGCACTGCTCGGCGCTGGTGGACTGGTAGCGCCAGTCGACTTCGCCGCTCAGCGTGACCCAGCCGTTCTCGACCTCGACCTTGACGCGCTCTTCGGGCACCCAGGAGTGCCAGCGCAATGCGCCCAGGATGGCCTCTGCGATCTCGGAGTCGCCGCGCTTGTGATCGGCGGAAAGCTTGACGTCCGGCTCCACTGCGATGCCGCCCACGCCGGACACGCGGCGCACGGCCCTTTCCACCGCATGCTTTTGCGCAAAGCTGTCGAGGTGGCCGGCGACGGTGACGAGACCGTCCTTGACCATGACGCCGATGGCCGCGGCATCGATGGACGGATCCCAGGCCAGTTCGGCCGTGACATCGGCCTTGATTTGCGCGTCGGTTTTCATGTGGACTGCTCCTTCGTTCAAGAGAGTGCATCGGCGCGTCAGCGCGTGCCGGTTTTCAATCTAGTTGGAGGCCCCGCGAATTCCATGACCTGTCGCAACATCGGGCGCTGCGCGCGTGCGGCTGGACTGATCCGTTCGGCTCTCGCCGCATCACTGCAGAGCTCTGGGGTGATGCAGGTTGATCTGCATCATGGTGCTGGCGCAGACGCAACCTAGAGTGGTTACTCATAATTCACCGCATGCCGGGTCCGGCCGCTGCTGCGGCTGGGGCGACGGGATCGGGCCGCTGTTCCGGCGGTCCGTTTACGGTGGCGTGGTGCGCCGCGGTCGTCGCCCGTGGTGCGGGGGCCTTGCGCTTGCGCGAAGCCCGGTGTGCGGTGACAACGATCTTCCGACGTTTCGATCAGAGAGAGAGAGGGCGCCACTCATGAACATTGCCAGCATCTGCCAACGCCGGGTCATCACCATCGAGGCCGGCGCGTCGCTGAGAGAAGCGGCAGCCTCCATGCGCGAAAACCACGTCGGGTCCCTGGTGGTCATCGATGCGGTCGAGCCGTCCCGGGTGGCCGGTGTGGTCACCGACCGCGACCTCGCCATTGAAGTGCTCGCGGGTGATGTGGATGCGGCCAGCATGCGCATCGGACAACTGGTCAACGGCTCGCTGATCGCCGTGCCCGGCAGTGGGACCATCCAGGATGCGGTCACGGTGATGGAGGAGGCCGGCGTGCGCCGGCTGCTCGTGACCGACGAAGAGGGACGAGTGATCGGCTTCCTGTCGTCCGACGACCTGCTGGATGCCGTGGCCGCCGAACTCGGCGGCCTGGCGCGGGCCTTGCGCAGCGGCATCGCGCGTGAAAGCGCGGAGCGGCCGCCGTTCCCGGAGCCGGAACATGCCGTGTTCCTGCCGCAATGCATGCCGGGCATGCATTGACCCCATGACCAAGGCGGCCGCGGCCCGTGCCGGCGCGGCGGTTCCGGCCGCGGCCGGCGGCGTGCGGTCGCGCGCGCACTGGGAGCATTTCGATCACGGTGCCGACATCGGTGTGCGGGGCTGGGGCCCCACCAAGGCAGATGCGTTCGAACAGGCCGCGCTGGCGTTGGCCGCCGTGGTGACGGACCCGGCTTGGGTGATGGCGCGTGAAACGGTTCCCATTTTCTGCGAGGCCGGCGACGACGAACTGCTGCTGGCAGCCTGGCTCAACGCCATCGTGAGCGCAATGGCCGTGCGGCGGATGCTGTTCGGACGCTTTCACGTGGAGTTCGAAGGCAATGACTTGAATGGCACGGCCAGCGGCGAACCCATTTCGATCGAGCGCCACCGGCCGGCGGTCGAAGTCAAGGGCGCCACCTACACGGCGCTGCGTGTAGCCCGAACCGCAGACGGCAGCTGGCTGGCCCAGACCGTCGTCGACGTCTGAACATGGACACCAACTCACTGATCGAGCGTGGCCCCTGTGAGTGGGAGATTCCGCAGGCCGGGAAGATGCGGGTGCCGGTGGTCATCTTCGCGACGAAGGCGCTGGTGCGCGACATGGACGAGAAAGTGCGCGAGCAGGCCGTCAACGTGGCCAGCCTGCCGGGCATCGTCCAGGCGTCGTATGTGATGCCCGACGCCCACTGGGGCTATGGATTTCCCATCGGCGGCGTGGCGGCTTTCGACGCCGGCCAGGGCGGCGTCATCTCCGCGGGCGGCGTGGGCTTCGACGTGTCCTGCGGCGTGCGCTGCCTGCACACCGGGCTCGCCCTGGATGACATCATGCCGGTGCAGCGCCGGCTGGCCGAGGCGCTCTTTGCCGGCGTTCCGGCCGGCCTGGGCAGCCGCGATGCGATCCGCCTCAATGACGCGCAGATGCACGACATGCTGGTCGGTGGCGCGCGCTGGGCGGTCGACCACGACTGGGGCGTGCCTGCCGATCTGGAGCGAATCGAGGAGGGGGGCCAGATGCTGCATGCCAAGCCCGGCAGCGTGTCCGACCTGGCGAAAAAGCGGCAGCGCGAGGAGATGGGCACGCTCGGCAGCGGCAACCACTACCTGGAAGTGCAGGAAGTGGCCGAGATCTTCGAGCCCTCGATTGCCGCGGCCTTCGGCCTCAAGCTGGGCGACATCGTCGTGATGATCCATTGCGGCTCGCGCGGCCTGGGCCACCAGATCGGCACCGACTACCTGCGGCTGATGGCCGAATCGGCGGCGGCCTTCGGGATCGTGCTGCCCGACCGCGAGCTGGCCTGCGCGCCGCTGGGCTCGGACCTGGGCCAGCAATACCTGGGCGCGATGCGCTCGGCGATCAATTGCGCACTGGCCAACCGGCAGATCCTGACGCACCTGGTACGCATGGTCTTTGCGCAGGTCTGCCCGAAGGCGCGGATGCCCGTGCTCTATGACGTGTCGCACAACACCTGCAAGGTCGAGGCGCACCGGATCGATGGGCAGGTGCGCGAGCTCTTCGTGCACCGCAAGGGCGCGACGCGGGCCTTGGCACCGGGCCATGCCGACCTGCCCGAATCGCTGCGCCTGGCGGGGCAGCCGGTGCTGATCGGCGGCTCGATGGGCACCGGGTCCTATGTCCTGGCCGGCACGCAGCAGTCGGAGTCACTGGCGTTTTCTTCCGCCTGTCACGGCGCGGGTCGCGCGATGAGCCGGCACCAGGCGCTGAAGAACTGGCAGGGACGCAAGGTCGTGGACGATCTGGCCGCTCAGGGCATCCTCGTGCGGAGTCCGTCGTCACGCGGCGTGGCCGAGGAGGCGCCGGGGGCCTACAAGGATGTCACCGCCGTGGTCGACGCGGCCGATCAGGCCGGGCTGGCGCGCAAGGTGGCGCGTCTGCGGCCGCTGATCTGCATCAAGGGTTAGCGTGCTGTCTCCTACCGGGCGTCGCATCAGGCGGCGCCCGGCGGTCGAGGCACCGCGCGTCGCGGCAGGAGGCGGCGCCCGGCGTGTGCCCGCTGTGTGGCGGTCGGCGCCAAGGCGCCGACCGCCTTGTCAGCGCGTCGCAGCCCGGCCGTACGTGCCTTTGCCGCGAGGTCGAGGCGCGCGAAAGCCCAGGTATCCCAGCGTCAGCGGCCCTCGCTGCGCGGTGCGCGCGGGGGCTTGCGCCAGCGCAGCGCGCCACGGCGGGGCTGGCCGGTTGCATAGGCCTGCCGGTTCAGCGACATCTGCTCCAGCCTGGCTGCGACGAGGTGGTTGACGCTGCCCTGCGGCACGCGCCCGCTGGCGTCGCGCTGTCCCGCCGGCAGCCCGGTCAGGAGGGCGATCGTGTCGTCCACGTCGGCCACCGCGTACACGTGGAAGAGGCCGCGGCTGGCGGCTTCCACCACATCCTCGCGCAGCATCAGGTGCTTGATGTTGGCCCTGGGGATCAGCACCCCGTGCTCGCCGTTGAGTCCGCGGGTGCGGCAGACATCGAAGAAGCCCTCGATCTTCTCGTTCACGCCGCCGATGGCCTGCACCATGCCGGCCTGGTCGATCGAGCCCGTCACCGCCAGTGCCTGCTTGAGCGGCAGGCCGGCCAGTGCCGACAGCAGCGCGCAGAGCTCGGCCAGCGACGCGCTGTCGCCCTCCACGGGCGAATAGGATTGTTCGAACACCAGGCTGGCGGAAAGCGAAAACGGCAGGTTCCGGGTGTACCGGGAGCGCAGGAAGGCGGCGAGGATCAGCACGCCCTTCGAGTGGATGGGCTGCCCGAGCGACGACTCGCGCTCGATGTCCACCAGGTCGCCTTCACCCAGCGGGGCAGTGGCGGTGATGCGCACCGGGTGGCCGAACATGAACTCGCCCAGCTCGATCACACCCAGCCCATTGACTTGGCCCACCTGGTCGCCGGAAGTCGCAATCAGCAGCGTCTCTTTCAGGATGGCGTCGTGCAGGGTGTCGCGCAGCCGGTCGGCGCGCCGGATCCGGGCAGCCAGAGCCGCCGCCACATCGTCCCGGGCGATCAGCAGGCGACCGGCGCGATCGGCCATCAGGTTCGTCTCGTGCAGCAGTTCGTCGAGTTTGCGGGTGTCGGTCGAGAGCTTGGCCGCGTCGCCGGCAACGCGCGACGCCTGCTCGACCAGGCGCGCGACGGCGCCGCGGTCCAGCGCGCGCAGGCCGGCGTTGCGCGCCATCGATCCCACCAGCCGGGCATACAGGGCGGTGTGGTCCGCATCGCGGGGGACCTCGTCCTCGAAGTCGGCGGCAACCTTGAACAGTTCGTCGAACTCCGGGTCCAGGGCCTGGAGCAGGTAGTAGTGCCGCCGCTCGCCGAACAGAATGATCTTCAGCGACAGTGGAATCGGCTCGGGCTCCAGCGCCAGGGTGCTCACCCAGCCCAGCACTTGCGGCAGCGACTCGATCGACACCTTGCCGGTCTTGAGGGCGCGCTTGAGGCCATCCCAGGCATAAGCCTGCCCCAGGACTTGCAGCGTGTCGAGCATCAGGTAGCCGCCGTTGGCGAGGTGCAGGCTGCCCGGCTTGATGAGCGTGAAATTGGTCAGCAGCGTTCCCATGTGCGGCTGGTGATCCAACCGTCCCACCAGGTTGGCATAGGTCGGGTTGTCGCAGGCGAGCACCGGGGAGTGGTCCGTGGGCTGGTGGCCGACCAGTAGGTTCACCTGGTAGCGGATCAGCGACAGGGTGCCGGTGAAGCCGGTCGGCTCGTCCTCGTCGTTGCGGGGCTGCTCGCGCAACTGCTGGCCCGCCTCGAGCACGTCCTTGAGCACCTCGTCGAGAAAAGCCAGCACCGTGGGGTGGGCGGCAAACTGTTCCTTGAGTTCGTCGATCAGGTGCCCGGCCGCGTAGCCCATGGTTTCGCGGCTGGCCTCACGGACGCGGGTCTGCATCTCACGGCGCATCCGTGGCAGATCGTGCATGAGCTGCAGCAACGGCTCGCGCATGCTATCGATCAGGTGGCCGATGCGCTCGCGCTCCTCGTCGGACAGGGCCTCGACCTGGTCCGGCGTCATCGGCTCGCCGTTCTTCATGGGTGCGAACGCGAAACCCTGCGGCGTGCGCAGCAGCGCAACGTCCTGGTCGGCCGCCATCTTGCCCAGGCCCTGGAGGGCCTGCCCCTCGCGCTGCTTGTATTCCTTTTCGATGGCTTCGATCCGCGAGCGGTACTCCGCGCTGTCGAAAGCCACCTCGATGGCCTTGCCCAGCTCGCTCACGAAGCCCTGCATCCCCGATGCGCAGCCGGTTCCCCTCGCCGGCCGGCAGGCTCAGCGCGCGCGGCTTGTTGGGATCGGAAAAGTTGTAGACGTAGCACCAGTCGACGGGGGCGTCATGCCGCTGCGCATGTGCCTGCAACAGGCCGCGCACGACATCATGGCGCCCGCTGCCGGGGCGACCCAGCACGAACAGGTTGTAGCCGCGCCCGGCGATGTCCAGCCCCAGCGCCACCGCGTCGACCGCCCGCGCCTGGCCGAACGGGTGCTCGGGCTCCGGCAGTGCCTGGGTGGTCTCGAAATCGAATTGGGCGGCATCGCAGCGCGTGCACAACTCATCCACGACGAGCATCCCGTCGGGCGCTGGCAAGGCGATGTCAGTCAGTAGAGGTGCCTCTGCGCGCTTCACGGCAATGCCGTCCGCTCGTGGCCGGCGGCGGCGCTCACTGCGGCCGCCACGGCCTGCATCTGCTGTGCCAGCACTTCCAGCACGTCGTTCAGCGCCACGATGCCCAGCAGCACGTCTTTGGGCCCGGTGACGGGGACGCGCCGGACGCCTTTGCGCCGCATCGCCGAGAGCACGTCTGCGAGCGAATCCTCCTCGCGCACCTTGACCACGTCATGGGTCATCAGGTCGCCCACGCGCATGCCGTGCGGGTCGCGGTCGGCGGCAACCACGCCGATCGCGATGTCGCGGTCGGTCAGCACGCCGACCACCACACTCTCCTTGAGGGACACCTCCTCGACCACCACCAGGCACCCCACCTGCCGCTCGCGCATCAGGCGCGCGGCCTCGTTCAGCGCCATGCTCGGGTAAGCGATGGTGACGATCCGGCTGCAGATTTCGCCGGCTGTGAGACTGTCTTTCATGGCGTGCCTTCCTTTCCTTCGAGCTGCGCTTCCCCCAACGGCGGTTCATGCTGCTTTTCAGGCTCCTGCATGCGCCGCATGGTGTTCCCGAGCTGGCGTTTCATGTCGTCGAAAGCGTCCCGAAGCGCCACGTACGCGTCTTCGTTCTCGACGCGCGAGACCGTGAGTTCATGGCCCGGCAGGGTCAGATTCAGGCGCACGGCGAACGGGCGTCCCTGCTGGCGGTGCTTGTGTAACAGCTCGATGACGACGTGGCAGGCCATGATCTCGGGGCAGAAGAGCTCGAGCTTGGCCGTCTTCTCCCGGGCGGCCGAGGCCAAGGCGTCGGAAGGCTCCATGCCGATGAACTGGAGGTGAGGAGCTTGTTTCATAAAGCCTTGATCGCGGCGCGGGCCGCTGGTATGCGGCAACAATGGCACACGCAACCTGGACCCGCGTTGAGTTAACTCAAAGGAGTGTGTGCGTGCCTGTGGCACGGCGGATCATTGCGCCAGCGCAAGGCGGTTTGAAGACGCCGAACCAGAATTCCTGCGTGTCTGTGGCGCTGGTGAGCGAGAGCTTTCGCTCAACAGTTCGCCGCAGGTGCGGACTGCTATTGGAGGCACCATGCTCTTTGTCGACCGTATCGACGCAGCCGAACGCCTTGCACAAGCGCTGCAGGGGTATCGCGGCCGCCATCCGCTCGTCCTTGCCGTTCCGCGCGGCGCGCTGCCGATGGGGAAACTCCTGGCCGAGCGGCTGGACGGCGAGCTCGATGTGGTGCTGGTCAGGAAGTTGAGGTCGCCTTTCTCGCCGGAGTTCGCAATCGGGTCCATCGACGAAACCGGCTGGGTCTACCTCGCGCCCCATGCCCACTCGGCCGGAGCGACCGACGATTACATCGAAAGCGAAAAGCGGCAGCAGCTGGACGTGCTGCGCGAACGCCGCGTTCGCTATACGCCCGGCCGGTCCGCGATCGATCCGGCGGGACGCGTGGCGATCGTCGTCGACGACGGCCTGGCGACCGGCGCCACCATGGTGGCCGCGTTGCATGCGGTGCGCGCGAAGCGGCCGGCGACGCTGGTCTGCGCAGTGCCGGTCGCGTCGCAGGACAGCCTCGAGCTGGTGCGGCCTTATGCGGACCAGGTGGTCTGCCTGCACGCGCCGGCCGACTTCTACGCGGTCGGGCAGTTCTACCGGACGTTCGGGCAGGTTGACGACGAGGAGGCCATCGCCTTGCTCAAGGCCGCCGCGGCACACTCCAGCAAGGCAGCATGAGCGCGGTGCGGCAGGCCGGCAGCGGCGGGGCCGATGGGCCGGACGCAATCCGGTTGTTCCTGTGCGGGGATGTCATGACCGGCCGCGGCATCGACCAGGTCCTGCCTCACCCCGTCGAGCCTCATCTGTTCGAGTCCTGGGCTCGTACCGCCGCCGTCTATGTCGAGCTGGCGGAACGCGCGGCCGGGCCGATCGGCCGCAAGCTCGACTTCGCCTACCCCTGGGGCGATGCACTGGCCGTGCTTCAGGAGCTTGGCCCCGACGTCCGCATCGTGAACCTGGAAACGGCTGTCACCACCAGCGAGGCCGCCCAGGCCGGCAAAGGGATTCATTACCGGATGAACCCGGCGAACCTGCCGTGCCTGACAAGCGCCGACATCGACTGCTGCATCCTGGCCAACAACCACGTGCTCGACTGGGGCCATGAAGGCCTCTTGCAGACGCTGGCGTCATTGCATGACGCCGGCCTGCGCACGGCCGGCGCCGGACGCGACGCCCGGGAGGCCGCCGCGCCCGCGGCGATCGGGCTGAGTTCGCGGGGGAGGGTGCTGGTCTTTGCATTCGCGGCCGCGGACAGCGGTGTGACCCCCGAGTGGGCGGCGACCGAGGCTCGGGCCGGCGTCAATTTCCTGGAACGGGTTTCGGCCCGTTCCGCAGCGCCCATTGCCGAGCTGGCAAGCGCTCGCCGACAGCCGGGCGATGTCGTCGTGGTGTCGGTGCATTGGGGCGGCAACTGGGGCTTCGATGTGTCTCGCGAGCAAAGGGCCTTCGCCCATGGCCTCATCGACGACGGCGGTGCCGACATCGTGCACGGACACTCCTCGCATCACGTCAAGGGGATAGAAGTCTACCGCAACAAACTCATTCTTTACGGCTGCGGCGATTTCCTGAACGATTACGAAGGCATCCGCGGGCAGGAGCGGTTCCGGCCCGACCTCACGCTGATGTACTTCCCGGTGCTCGACCCGGCGAGCGGCGATCTGCGCGAATTGCGCGCCGTGCCCATGCGGATCCATCGCTTCCGGCTGGAGCGCGCCGATGCGCAAGGCAGCTCGTGGCTGCGCCGGACGCTGGAGCGCGAGGGTGCGGCGTTCGGTACGGGCGTCGCGGCGGATGAGCACGGCATGCTGTCGCTGTGCTGGCAGACCGCGGACGGCGTGCCGGCCGTCGCAGCCTCGAAGACGGCTTGACGCACATCAAGGTGCACCGGCGACGGCCCCATAGAGTCCATTCATGTTCGGCCCGCTGCTCACCGACCTCTATCAGCTCACCATGCTGCAGGCGTATTTCGACCGCGGCATGAATCAGAGCGCCAGCTTCGAGTTCTTTGTGCGCAAACTGCCCGCGCAACGCAACTTCCTGATGGCGGCGGGGCTGGAGCAGGTGCTGGAGTTCCTGGGCGGCTTGCGGTTCAGCACGGAAGAGCTCGACTGGCTGGCCAGCACCGAACGCTTCAAGCCGGAGTTCCTGCAATCACTGCAGGAACTGCGCTTTACCGGCGACGTCTGGGCCATGGCCGAGGGCACGGTCTTCTTTCCCGACGAACCCATCCTGCGCGTCACGGCGCCCTTGCGCGAGGCGCAGCTGGTGGAAAGCCGCGTCATCAACCTGCTGAATTACGAAACCATGGTAGCGAGCAAGGCCGCCCGCTGCGTGCTGGCCGCGCCCAACAGGTTGCTGGTGGACTTCGGCTTGCGCCGTGCCCACGCCGGTGAAGCGGGACTGCTGTCGGCGCGGGCCAGTTACCTGGCCGGCTTTTCGGGGACGGCCACGGTGCTGGCGGGCATGCGGTTCGGCATTCCGCTCTACGGCACCATGGCGCATTCCTATGTGCAGGCGCATGACGATGAGGCGCAGGCGTTCGAGGACTTTGCCTGTTCGCAGCCGGGCAATGCGACCCTGCTGATCGACACCTACGACACCGAAGCGGCCGCACACAAAGTGGTCCGGCTTGCGGCGAAGCTGGCGCAGCGAGACATCGGTATCCAGGCCGTGCGGATCGACAGCGGTGACCTCGCGGTTCATTCACGCCGGGTGCGCGACATCCTGGATCAGGGCGGTTGCACCGCCGTGCGCATCTTTGCCAGCGGCAACCTGGACGAGTACCAGCTGCGGGACCTGCTGGACGCGGGCTCGCCCATCGACGGCTTTGGTGTCGGCACGCGCATGAACACGTCCGCCGACGTCCCGTTCCTGGACTGTGCCTACAAGCTCACCGAGTATGCCGGCGTGCCGCGGCGCAAGCGTTCCGAAGGCAAGGCCACCTGGCCGGGGCGAAAGCAGGTGGTCCGGCGCCTGGACGCCGGCGGCCAACTGAGCGGCGATGTGCTGGCGCTGCAAGGCGATGAGCCGGGCGGGGCGGCCTTGCTGCAGCCGGTGATGATAGAGGGCCGGCGATCCCTTGCGGCGCCGGGCCTGGAGGCCAGCCGCGATCTCGCACGGCGGCAGCTGGCTGCGCTGCCCGAGTCCCTGCGCGCGCTGGAATCCGCCGCACACTACCCTGTGGAAGTATCGGCGCAGCTCCAGGCCATGGCGCGCTGGGTCGACTCCCGAACCCTGGAGGTCGGCGCCCGGGCGGAGCCTGGCCGTGCCTGACCGGCCCTTGTCACTCGAGTCCAAGGTCGCGGCGCTGCGCCGCCCGGACGCCTACCCGGGTCAACCGGACACCGTGGAGGCCGTCGAGACCCATATGTCCTGGGTCTTTCTGACCCGGGAGCATGCCTTCAAGCTGAAGAAACCGGTGCGATACGACGGCCTGGATTTCAGCACGCTCGCCACCCGGCGGTTGTTTTGCAACGAAGAGCTGCGCCTCAACCGGCGCCTCACGGCGAGCGTCTACCTCGACGTCGTCGCGCTGCGCCGCGATGCCGTCGGCGCGCTGCGGATCGGCACCGCGGGCACGGTGGTGGAGTGGCTGGTCATGATGCGGCGGCTTCCCGCGGACCTCATGCTCGACCGGTTGCTGGCGCAGGGAAAGCAGCATGCCGATCAGATTCGTCCGGTGGCAATGCAGCTTGCTGCCTTCTACCGCAGCCTGCGCCCGGCAGTCACCGATTCCGCGATCTACCTGGAGCGCCTGCGCCGCGACATCGACGAATGCGAACGCAGGCTGTGCGATCCGGAACTCGCCGTTGACGTCGAGGACGCGCGCTCGCTGTGCGCGCAGTTGCGTTCGGTCCTGCGCGAACGGCCCGAGCTGTTCGCAGCGCGCGTGCAGGCCGGAAAAATCATCGAGGGCCACGGCGATCTGCGTCCGGAGCATATCTGTCTGGAAACGCCGCCGGCCATCATCGATTGCCTTGAATTTTCGCAGGAGTTGCGCACGCTCGACATCGCCGACGAGCTGGGCTTTCTCGGCCTGGAGTGCGAACGCCTGGGGGCGCCGCAGCTCGGCCGCGTGCTGTTGGACGTCTATGGCGAGTTGACCGGCGATATTCCCGGGTTGGCGCTCATCGATTATTACCAGGCCTTTCGCGCCTGCATCCGCGCCGGTCTCGCCATCGCGCACCTGAAGGAGGCGCGCTACCGCGACTCGCCCAAATGGCCGCTGCGCGCGCGGCATTACCTGCGGCTGGCCGGGGAGCACCTGCAACGCTGCGCGGTGTGGCTGCAGCGCCGCGCTCAGCCTTCCAGCAGCTGAACGATCGACCCGCCGGATTGGATACTGGCGATCGCATCGGCGAAGAGGCGCGCGCTGGGGAGTACCACCAGCTTGTCCCGGGCCTTGCCCTGACCGAGCCGGAAAGGCGGGACCGAGTCGGTGACCACGATCGCGCTCAGCGCGTCATCGGCCAGGACTTGCTGCGCAGCCCCGACGAACAGGCCATGCGACGCCGCCGCGTGGACAGCCGCGGCGCCCAGCGAACGGCAGGCCTTCACCGTGCGCGCGATGGTCGTCCCGCTGCCGATCATGTCGTCGATGATGATGGCGCAGCGGCCCTGGACATCGCCGACGATCAGCTCGCCGCTCACCACGCCTTCGCTTCGGTGCTTTTCCGCGAACGCGGCCGCGACCGGCCGGCCGAGCGCCGCGCTCAGGCGCTGGCGGAAGCGGTCGGCACGCTTGATGCCGCCGGCGTCGGGCGAAACCACCACCACCTGCTGGTCGCGCAGCAGCGGAACGAAATGATCGACGAACAGGCCATCGGCCTGCAGGTGTTCGGTGCGGCAGCGGAAGGCGTTCTGGAACGCCGCGAGATTGTGGACATCGATGGTCACCACCCGATCCGTACCGACCGCTTCGAAGAGCCCGGCCACATAGCGGGTGGTTACCGGGTCGCGCGGCTTGGACTTCTGATCCTTGCGCGCGTAGCCCAGGTAGGGCACGATCGCCGTGACCGAGGCTGCCGAGGCATCCTTGAGCGCGCCGATGAAGAACAGCAGACGGCACAATTTGTCGTTGACGCTTTGCTCGGCATCGCCGTACAGCGACTGGACGACGAATACGTCCCGGCGCCGCACATTGGCGAGGGGGCGGCTCTTGTGCTCCCCATCCTCGAACCCGCGCTCTTCATGCGGGCTCAGTTCGATACCCAGGTGATGGGCCACCGCTTCCCCGAACTCGCGGGAGGCGTCCAGCGCGAAGACGCACAGGTTGGATGAATTCATGGCGATCCCTTCATGGGTGCGGTAAGCTGGTGCAAGGCTTGGCCCATGGCCAGCGAGGAGGCGCGCACCGTATGAGCCATTTCGACGTCTTCAATGGCGATGCAGACGGGATCTGCGCCTTGCACCAGCTGCGCCTTGCCGTTCCGCTGGCCTCCACGCTGGTGACCGGCGTCAAGCGCGACATCCAGCTGCTCGAGCGCGTTGCGGCGCAGGCCGGCGACAGCGCCACCGTGCTCGACATTTCGCTGGACCGCAACCGCGCGGCGCTGCTCGGCCTGCTCGAGCGCGGCGTGCCCGTCGAGTATTTCGACCATCACTTCTCGGGGGCCATTCCCGAGCACCCCGGATTGCGCGCCCATATCGATCCCGCCCCCGGGGCGTGCACCAGCACGCTGGTCGACAGACATCTTCGGGGCCGCTACCGGCTGTGGGCGGTGGTCGCAGCTTTCGGGGACAACCTGAACGAGACGGCCCTCGCGCTCGCGCGCGGCTGTGGCCTGTCCGAAGATCGAATGGCTCTGCTGCGCGGCCTCGGTCAGGCCATCAACTACAACGCCTACGGGGACAGCGAGGCCGATCTCCTGATGGCGCCGGCCCGCCTGTACCGGGCGATCCAGCCGCACGCCAGCCCTTTTGACTTCCTGGCCGGCGATGCCGATGCACAACTTCTCATCGATGGACGGTGCCGGGACATGGACAGGGCCCGTGGCGTCCAGGCCGCGTACCGCCTGCCGGCCGGAACCGTCTATGTGCTGCCGGATGCGCCATGGGCGCGCCGGGCCCAGGGAGAATTCGCGAACGAGCTTGCGACCCGGTTCCCGGCACTGGCCCATGCGGTGCTCTGCGAACGCGCCCAAGGCGGCTACAGCGTCAGCGTGCGCGCCCCGCTGGCCCGGCTGGGGGGAGCGGGCCGGCTGTGCCGGCAGTTTCCAGGCGGGGGCGGCCGCGCCGGTGCGGCCGGCATCGATCTGCTCGCGCGCGATCGGCTGCAGGAATTCATCCGCGCGTTCGGCGCAGCATTCGATCCGGGACACGGTCAGATTCGCGCTTGACGGGTCATCGAGGCAGTCTGCGCCGGTGCCTGCGACGCATGTTGATGGGGATCAAGGGCCAGGCCCGTCATCGCTGTAACTTGGCTGTCGGTACCAGAGAGCAGTGGGGACGAAACGGTGGTGAATGGACGGGATACGATGGAACAGAAAGCGGATGTTATCGGGTTGGGGCCGGGCGACGCGCTGGTCATCGCCGACGTGCAAAATGACTTCCTGCCTGGCGGTGCGCTGGGCGTGCCCGGTGGCGATGAGGTGCTCCCCATCATCAATGAATACCTGCGCCGTTTCAGTCGGCAAGGTCTGCCGGTGTATGTCACGCGGGACTGGCACCCTGCCGGCCACTGCTCCTTCCAGAGCGAGGGCGGTCCGTGGCCGACCCACTGCGTCGCAGGCACTCCTGGCGCCGCTTTCGCGCATGACCTGGCGCTGCCTGCCAACGCAACGGTGATCTCCAAGGCGACCGATGCGGCCCGCGAGGCGTACTCGGCCTTTGCCGGCACCGACCTGGATGAACGTCTGCGCCGCACCGGAACACAACGCCTGTTCGTGGGCGGCCTGGCCACGGACTACTGTGTGTTCAACACGGTGAAGGATGCGCTCGCGCTGGGCTACTCGACCGTACTGCTCCTCGACGCGGTGCGCGCTGTGAACGTCAGGCCCGGCGACGGCGACGCGGCCGTTGCGCAAATGCTGGGCCTGGGTGCCAGTCCCGCTCGGCTCGACGCCGTGCAATAGCACGGTTGCGCTGCCCGCAGCTCAAGCGCCTGGTTGTCCGGATCGAATCCGAGCCGCCTCAAATTTGCGCATCGCTGCGTGATGAATTG
>DIZF01000029.1:0-11728 GCA_002427815.1 Ramlibacter tataouinensis | reverse complement strand
GCTGGGAGATGTGTATAAGAGACAGGTGCAATAGCACGGTTGCGCTGCCCGCAGCTCAAGCGCCTGGTTGTCCGGATCGAATCCGAGCCGCCTCAAATTTGCGCATCGCTGCGTGATGAATTGAGTCAGGTCATATTCACGGCGGGAACCGCGAACTAGTGTTAGCTGTTGACTGGGATCGGCATTCCGCTGATCCGGGAGGAAACCGCCATGGCAGCCAAGCAGCTACTGTTCGGGCAGGAAGCCCGCGAAAAGATCCGGCGTGGGGTCGATGCGTTGGCCGATGCAGTGAAGGTCACGCTGGGTCCGCGTGGCCGCACCGTGATTCTGGACCGTGAGTTCGGTCCGCCGCAGATCGTGAATTCCGGCGTGGTGGTGGCCAGGTCGATCGAGCTGGAAGACCGGTTCGAGAACATGGGTGCCCAGCTGCTGCGCGAGGTGGCATCCCGCACGAGCGAGATGGCCGGGGACGGAACCACTACCGCGGTCGTACTCGCGCACGGCATGATCCAGGAGGGATTGAAGTACCTGGCGGCGGGCATGAACCCGATGGATCTCAAGCGTGGCATCGACACAGCCATCGAGACGGTGGTCGCCGAGCTCAAGAACATGGCCCAACCCTGCGCCACCTCGCAGGAGATCGCCCACGTCGCCGCGATCTCGGCCAACAACGACCGATCCATCGGCGATCTGGTGGCCCGGGCGATGGACAAGGTCGGCCGCGAGGGCGCGGTGTCGATCGAGGACGGGTCGGGCATGGTCAGCGAGCTGGAGGTGGTCGAGGGTTTGCAGTTCGATCGTGGCTACCTGTCGGCCTACTTCATCAACAATGCCGAGCGTCAGTCCGCCGTACTGGAGGACGTGGCCATTCTGCTGTACGACCAGAAGCTGAGCGCACTGAAGGAGCTGGTGCCCCTGCTGGAGGCGGCGGCGAAGGAAGGCCGGCCGCTGCTGGTGATCGCCGAGGAGGTGGAAGCCGATGCCTTGGCGACCCTGGTGGTCAACAGCATCCGCGGCGTCATCAAGACCTGCGCCGTGAAGGCGCCGGGCTTCGGCGATCGCCGCAAGGCGATGCTGCAGGATATGGCGGTGCTCACCGGCGGCCAGGTGATCGCGGCCGAAGCGGGGCTCACGCTGGAGAAGGCCGGCATTGGCCATCTCGGGCGGGCCCGCCGCGTCGAGGTCGACAAGGACAGCACGACGATCATCGGCGGCGCCGGGGACCCGTCGGCCATCCGCGACCGCGTGGCCATGCTCAAGAAGGAGCGCGAGGGCCTGACCAGCGAATACGACCGCAAGCAGATCGACGAACGTGTCGCCAGGCTGTCGGGCGGGGTGGCGGTGATCAAGGTCGGCGCGGCGACCGAAACCGAACTGAAGGAACGCAAGCTGCGGGTCGAGGATGCCTTGCACGCCACCCGGGCCGCGGTTGAGGAAGGTATCGTCCCCGGCGGCGGTGTCGCACTGCTGCGCGCGCGCAAGGTGCTGCAGGGAATGACCTTGCCCTCCCTGGACCAGGACTCGGGATTGAAGATCGTCGTGCGTGCGCTCGAAGAACCGCTGCGGCGCATCGTCAGCAACGCGGCGGAAGAGCCCTCGATCGTGCTGGCCCGGGTGGAGGCGTCAAGCCAGCGCAGCTACGGCTACAACGCGGCCACGCGCCAGTACGGCGACATGATCGAGATGGGCGTGATCGATCCGGCCAAGGTGACCCGGCTGGCGCTGCAGAACGCCGGTTCGATCGCCAGCCTGATCCTCACCGTGGATTGCATGATCGCCAACCTGCCGAAGAAGGAAACGCCCGGCGCACCGGGCATGGGCGAGCAGCCGGATATGTATTGACCGGCCGATGCGGCCCGTCGCGGATCGGGCCGCTCAATCGCAGCAAGGCCTCCAATGCCGATCGTCAACGCCGATGTCGCCGCGGTCTTCAACCAGATCGCCGACCTGCTGGAAGTGCAGGGCGCCAATCCGTTTCGCATCCGCGCCTACCGCAATGCCGCGCGCACCGTGGACGAGCTCGGCAGCAGCTTAGCGGCGATGCTGGCGCGGGGCGAGGACCTCGATGCCTTGCCCGGCATCGGCCCCGACCTGGCCGGCAAGATCGCCGAGATCGTGGCCACGGGAACCTGCGAACAGCTGGAGCGCCTGCGCAAGGAAGTGCCTCCGGCCATCACCGAGCTGTTGGCGATTCCGCGGCTGGGACCCAAGCGCGTGCGGGCCTTGCACGATGAACTGGGGATCGAGACCCTGCCGGAACTGCTGAACGCCGCGCGCGAGGGGCGGATCGGTCAGGTGAAGGGATTCGGGGCCAGGATGGAGCAGCAGATCCTCGAGGCGGCGGCCTCGCGGCTGGCGCAGGAGCGCCGGTTCAAGCTGCAGGTCGCGCTCCAGGTGTCGGATGCGCTGCTGTCCGAGCTGAAAGCGGTGCCGGGGGTGCGGCAGGCCGTGGCGGCGGGCAGCTTGCGCCGCATGCGCGACACCGTAGGCGACCTGGACCTGCTGGTCACCACCCAGCGCGGCAGCGCGGTGATGGACCGCTTCGCGGGCAGCCCCGATGTCCAGCGTGTCCTGTCGAAGGGACGGACCCGGGCCAGCGTGGTGCTGCGAAGCGGCATGCAGGTCGACCTGCGTAGCGTGCCGCCGGCCAGCTTCGGGGCGGCCTGGCTGTACTTCACGGGCTCGAAGGCGCACAACATCGCGCTGCGGCGGCTGGCGCAGGAGGCCGGGCTCAAGCTGAATGAATATGGCCTGTACCGCGGCAACGAGCGGATCGCCGGTGAGAGCGAAGTCTCCGTGTACCGTGCGCTGGGGCTGCCTTTCATCGAGCCCGAATTGCGCGAGGATCGCGGCGAGATCGAGGCCGCGCGCGGCCACCGGCTGCCACGATTGGTGCGGCTGGCGGACCTGCGTGGCGATCTGCATTCGCATACGAAGGCAAGTGATGGCAACGACACCCTTCAGGCCATGGCTGAAGCCGCGCGCGCGCGTGGCTGGCAGTACCTGGCTGTCACCGAACATTCAAAGCGCCTCGCGCTGGCGCGGGGCCTGGACGCCGACCGGCTGGCCCGGCAGATCGATCAGATCGACAAGCTGAACGCCAGCCTCGAGGGCATGGTGCTGCTCAAGGGCATCGAAGTCGACATCCTCGAGGACGGCAAGCTCGATCTGCCGGACGCCGTGCTGAAGCGGCTGGATCTCGTGGTCGGCGCCATCCACCACCGGTTCGACCTGCCCCGGGACCGGCAAACCGACCGGCTGCTGCGCGCGATGGACCAGCCCTGTTTCACCATCCTGGCCCACCCCACGGGACGCCTGATCGATGAGCGGCCGCCTTGCGACATCGACCTGCAGCGGGTGATCCGCCACGCCCGCGGCCGCGGTTGCTTCCTGGAGCTCAACGCGCAGCCGGAGCGGCTGGATCTCACCGACCTGGCCTGCCGCATGGCGCGGGACGAGGGGGTGCTGGTGAGTATCAATTCCGACGCGCACAGCACGCTGGGGCTGGATGATGTGCGCCTGGGAATCGGCCAGGCCCGCCGCGGCTGGCTGCGGGCGCGGGACGTGCTGAATACACGCCCGCGGGAAGAGTTGCGGGCATTGCTGGACGCAGCGATGGGCCGGGCGGTCCAGCCGCGCGCATCCGCCGCCACGAAGGCATCCGAGCTCGCTGACGCGCATGAGGCATAGGCTGATGACCTACGGGCTGCTCAGCGGGGCGTTTCGCCCGGTCGAGCAGGTGTGCGTGCTGCGCGCGCTGTGGCGCCAACGCGGCATGCTGCTGCGCAGCCAGGCGCGCGATGTACAGCATATGCAAAAGGCGCTCACGCAGATGAACGTGCAACTGACCAACGTCATCTCCGACGTGGTGGGCGAGACGGGCCAGAAGATCCTGCGCGCCATCGTGGCCGGCGAGCGTGATGGCCAGGTGCTGGCGGCGCTGAAGAACGTGCGCATCCGCGCCAGCGCCGACGAGATTGCCAAAAGTCTGCAGGGCAACTGGCGAGCCGAGCATCTGTTCGCGCTCAAGCAGGCCTTGGACGCGTTCGATTTCATCGGCAAACAATTGGCCGAGTGCGACTCGCAGATCCAGGCGCAGTTGCAAAGTCTGCAGGCTCACGATGGCGAGCCGGCCAAAGGCAAGAAGCGCAGCCCTTGCCGACAGGACGATCGTTCAATACAGCGCGTTTTAAGCGGTCGAATCTTCCGAGACAGTGGCTTCATTTCTTGTTTTGCCCTTTTTTTCACACCCTCAACGGTGGAGTTCAGCGGCGGGCAGACAGCGGAGCTGGCTGACCGTCCGCTGGAACGGATTGTTGGGCGTGACGCCCGGAAAGGAAGATGACAAGAGCAGACCTACTTCCCGAGCTCAATACGCAACGTTGCGAACCGGCCTGAGAAGTGGCTCCGGTTGTCTGAACAACTTTCCCCGATTTATAAGTGGACTCTGGGCGGTTTGCCAAAGGTGCAGAGTTGTCCACGGCGGCGGGCGGCGCTTGCGACGAACCGACCGACGCGGTGGGCAACTCGGGGCGCACCGGGGATTTCATTCTAAGCAGCCTCGGCCAGTTGGGGCAGCAAGTTGATATAAACCTGCTCGGGGATGTCGCGATCCAAACTGGAGTGAGGTCTTTCCTTGTTGTACCAGTCGAAGTACTCGGCGATGTCGGCTCTGGCGGCGCTGACGCTGTCGTAGGCCTTCAGGTACACCCGCTCGTATTTGACGCTGCGCCACAGGCGCTCGACGAAGACGTTGTCTCTCCAGGCGCCGCGGCCGTCCATGGACAGCTTGCAGCCGGCATCCAACACCGCGCGGGTGAACTCCTCTGCGGTGAACTGGCTGCCCTGGTCGGTGTTGACGATGTCGGGCACTCCGTACTTCGCCAAGGCCTGCTCGATCACCTCCTTGGCGTGGATCGCCTCCAGCGTGATAGCCACCCGATGCGCCAGCACGCGGCGGCTGGCCACGTCCACTACCGCCGTGAGGTACACGAACCCTTGGGCCATCGGGATGTAGGTGGTATCGAGGGCCCAGACCTGATTGGCCCGGGTGATGGCCAGGTCGCGTAGCAGGTAGGGGTAGATCTTGTTGCCAGGCTTGCGTTTGCTGGTGCCAGGCTGCGGCGCCAGAGCTTCGATGCCCATGCACAGCATCAGCGTTCTGATGTGACGCCGGCCGGCATGGATGCCTTGACGGGCCAACTGGTCGCGCAGCATTCGAGCCCCCATGAAAGGGTGCTCCAGGTGCAACTCGTCGATGCGGCGCATGAGCGCCAGATCGGCCGCACTGACCGGCCGAGGCAGGTAGTAAACCGCACCTCGGCTCATGCCCAGCAGCTCGGCCTGGCGTGTGACGGAGAGTTGATGGTCACGGTCGATCATCGCCTTACGCTCAGCAATCCCGCCTTGGTGAGCGCGCCTTCCAAAAAATCATTCTCCAGCGCCAGCTGGCCGATCTTGGCGTGCAGTGGGGCCAGGTCCACCGGCTCCGCCGCTCGGGCGCCGCCACCGAAAGCTTCGGCCGCGTGCTCAAGCAGCTGTCGTTTCCATTCGACGATCTGCGTGGGGTGTAGCTCGAAATGCTTGGCCAGTTCGGCCAGGGTCTTGTCTTCGCGCAAGGCTGCCACGGCCACTTGGGCCTTGAACGCCGGCGTGTGCGTACGGCGAGTGCGCCGCGCTGATTTCTTCACCATGAAAAACTCCTCGTTGCCAAGCCATCGGCCCGGCTTCATGCCCGGAGTTTCCACTTATAGCGCTGTTCAGTTTTGCGGGGCCACTTCTGTACGCAGCAAGCACAAACACCAAGCCGAGGAGCAGCGATATCCAAATGCGGAAGTGCGACAGGGGTCCCATGAGGCCTGCAACGACCGCGGAAATATGTCTGCGCATGCGGCTAACGTTGAAATTCACCGGCGCCGTAGGCGTCCGTGTGGAATGACCAGTTCGGCGTCATGCTGCTTTGTGTGGCACTAGCTTTACCTTAAGGTCGCACCCAACGGCACTCGCGTATCGCTTAAGCGTTGCGAACGAGGGCGCGTGCTTGCCAGCCGACTCGAGCCGCGAGATGGCGCTTTTGGTGGTTCCCATTCTCTCGGCCACGACATCCTGAGTCAGCCCCGCGCGCGACCGAGCTTTCAGCATTTGACCGGCAACTTGATATTCCAGCTCAAGCGACTCGTACTCTGCGGAAAAACCCTTGCGGGCACGAGCTTTGGCGAGGAAAGCCTCGTGATCATGGGGAACGGGTTTAAATTTCAACTCAGCCATCTTGCAACTCCTTGAGACGCTTTCGCGCCAGCTTCAGTTCACGATCGGGCGTTTGCTGCGACTTCTTAATGAATGCATGCAGCACGATTACGCGCTTACCAAGAAGGAAGCAGTAGAACGCGCGGCCGATGCCTGACCGACCGCGAGGCCTCAGCTCGAACAATCCACCGCCGAAGGCCCGCGAGTGCGGCAGGCGAAGGCTGGGACCATATTCGGCCAGCAGTTCTACAAGACGCGCATAGTCGGCAAGGACATCGACTGGCCATGATTCGACCTCTGCAAGCACGCGCTCGTGGAAGTATTCGATCTGAAACGCCATGCGCCGATGTTAGCAAATATGAGAACTAGATGCAACCACCGCGCCTGGTGACGTCGAACGTGCAAGCTCAGGCGGGCCGCGAAGCGGCGTCGCCTGCAGCGGTATGTTGGCCGTCGAGTAGAGCTTTGCACGAGATTTTCTGCCGCTTCTAAAATTACAGCAGCGTTTGACACGGCGCCTTCACTATCACGCATGCCAGACAATTCCATTTTGAATTCTTCGATCATTTCGTCTTTAAGGTATTTGAGAAACGCATTTGTACCTTCTAGGATGTTAGCGTCGTATGAGGCAAGTATCTCGGTAGGAGCCGATGCCTTAACCAGATCTCGTTCGTTGGTACGCCTCCATATCTCAGAATGGTCAATTGATGGAATAAGAAACATTGATGCCTTTGTCACCCGAGACACATAGAACCCACTATAGGCTGAATAGAGTGCCCAGCCACGCTCTGAAATGAAAGGGCGAATGAGTTCAGTTTCGTTTCTTTTTTTCAAAAACGTTAAGTGCTCTGGGTTCTTGAGCAGGGTTTCGAAAGTCCGCTTAGTAGAAGGGTCAGATCCGTTCTTTTTAACCCAGTCGATTGTTAAAATGGCTACGAACATCGCAGCCGCCGACATTTCATTCCAAGCTATGACAGAACCCCACACCGATTCTATTGCCTTGATTTTGTGAGGAAGTATGGAAATCTGTGATTGCGAATAAGCTAGACCGCCAGCAGAGGCGAGGTTGCTTAGAGAGTCGTTAGCACGGCCGAGCTGTGATTTAAGTTCTTCCAATCTAGAATCATTTTCTAGACGGATGTCCGCGGTAAGTCTCGCGGTGATCCAAGTTCTCGAAAGCCAAAGTGCAATCGAAACTAGTCCGACTGTGACTGCCGCGGTTGCAAAGATGTCTACCACGATTACTCCTAGTATGACGCCCAACGTTCAAATTGAGGGGCGCGCCGCTTTTGGCGCGTCCTGCTCGAATGCAGAGTTAGGCTGGATAAGCAGCACAATGCTACGACTATAGACCTGCCCCCGTGCGTTGCATGCCATAGTATCTGGGAAGCAATTTTTACATTAGCTTCCCAGATACAATCTACACACTATAATTATTCTTTTGCTGTCCACGTATCACCAGTCTTTTCATATTTTTTCTTCACCGCTGACCATGCCACCTTATGCGCCGTTTCTTCCTGGGAAGCATCGCCCCGGCGTTCTCCAGGGCTCGCATATTCCTGCCAGGCGTGATTAAATGCTTCCCGGTAAATATCCTGTGCATGGGCAGGAAGTACATGGGTTACATTTTCTGGTAAATCTTTATTGGTTTTATAGGGCATAACATGACTCCTTGGGCTTGATGGTTTCGAGGATACGTCCAATGATCTCGCCCACCTTGCCGCTTCTGACGAGGGAGTTGAAAGGCTCAAGTGGGAATTCGACAGTAAGTAACATTTTCATGTGATGACCTCCTTTTGTTGCGGCATTTGAAGGCGGTGCCGCATACGCCTAACGTAGACGTAACCGGCGACCGCGGAGAGGTGCGACCGCAGGGAGCGCACGCCCGTGGGCGTCCGTGCTGACGGGCATGTTAGGGTGAACCTGCATTGGCCTTTGCCCTCGCATCCACAATTTTGATAAGGTGACTGGCGAGTACGATCATCTCGCAAGCCTCTTCCGCGCCGACCTCCACTTTGCGATGGCTGTGGGGGTTCTTGTACGAACCAAGTGCTCCTGCCATCAGGTGAGCCAGCGCTTGTCGCTCACTTGACGGTTTCGCGATATCAGTCAGTGGGCCCCGATTCTCATCAAACGCCTTGCGGGCTAGCTCCGCTCCGTAGTCTTCGAGTGCGTAGCCGCCAGCATCACGAATAGACACCTCGAGTTCCTTAAACGCCTGAAATACTGCCGTGTCGTAGTCGCCACGCATGTATGCCGGCCAGCACACGTTCACCAGAGTCGGAGCTAGTGTTCCACGGGGCAGCAGCACTGAATTTGCGTATGCCGCAATATCGGCGCGGTTCCGCAACTTCTTGCCGCGGCGTGTGACGAAATGCCATCCATGCGTATCACCTGGGCGCGGCGCTAACAATCCTTCGCGGATCAACCAGTTCCATCCTTCTGCCAATGCGTGAGCGATTTCATCTCGAACGGCTTGTGGGAATGCACCGATGGTTTCAAGGCTTGTAAAAGTATTGGGATGTAGCCTCGACGGACCACTTCCCTCACCGGCAAGGATCAACTCCATCGCAAGTCCCGCCAACTCCTCTGGCTCAAGGGCCAGGATCGAGGGCGCGTCCGGCAGTAGGTCGTAGAGCGTGGCCATGTTTCGTGCACCCTAACGTCGAAGCTAAGCGGCGGCCCGCTTGCGGGACGTCCGACTTGAGCGACCAGTTATGGGGCGCTCCTCCTGCGCTTCAACATAGGCATCAAGAAGACGCCGGATCATTCGCTGGTACTGAGTTTGGTGCTTCGAAGCTTCGAACTTGAAAAAATCCACGCTCTTCTTACTTAGCGCGAGCGTTACCTTGACCCCCTCTTCACGAAACGCCAACTCGCTAGGTGGCGGCAAAAAGTCAGGAACGACCTCGATGTCGCCCAGGGGCTCATTCGTGTAAGTGATTTTCCGTTTCATATACTGCCTTTCCCTTGCGCCAATACCCGGCGCCGATGATGCGAACCACGCCGCCTCGATAAGTAAAACGCACCGTGAGAACACCACCCTGAACTTTTCCGAAGCAGTAAAAACGCTCTTCGGTCTTGCTGTGAGTGAGATCTCGGGCGATTACGCGATGCGGGTCGGCGAACGCTAACTGGGCTTCGAAGAAGGAGACGTGGTGTTTGGCAAGGTTCGCCGTGTTCTTGCCATCGTCCCACTCGAAGTTCATAGCGGCAGTTTACCAGATAGCCATAGTTTTTGCCATACGAGCGTATGGCAGCCACGGCTGAGCGCTACGGTGCCCTATAACGTCGGAGCTGACCGGACCGCAACAGTTGCGGCGAAGCCGCCTCCTGCTGCGGGCCCGTGTCGAGCGATATGTTAGGCGACATTTCGGGCCATGAGAAGCGTGTCGTGATATTTTCCGTGTTGGAAAAGACGACCAACACATCGGCCCTCGACGACAAAGTCGAATTCTTCATACAGCGCGATAGCAGCACGATTGCGCTCATGCACTTCAATTTCGATGCGTCGGATCGCAGGGCGTGCATTCGCCCACCCCAGCCCTGCCGCGATTAAGGCGCGGCCGAGACCCTTTCGTCGGTAGCTCGCATCGACGGAAACGCCAAACGAAACAACATGAGCAAGCGCGTCCCGGCGCGACCCGTTGATATCGAGGCGACCGACTAGTTCATTGCCGCTGAAGCAAAGAAGCAAAGCGGACCCGGCGATCGATGCAAGACCTTCAATTGCTTGGACCTGCGACTCAGAAGAGTTGGGTAGTTCGCCGACGTTAAGTGGTACGTTGTTGTCTGGCTCGGAGACGAGCCGACGCATATACGCGAGCAGGCACTCTGCGTCTTCTGCCATAGCCGGTCGAATTTGCGCAGTCTGCATGTCGTCTAACGTGAAGGTAACCGGCGACTTGCGCCAGGAGCCCGCGAAGCGGGCGGACGCCGCAGGGCGTCCGTGTTGAACGACATGTTAGACCTCACCGCGACTGACCAAAAGCGCGCTGTAGCTCGTGCTGCATTATGAACATGAACGCACCGGGCTCGACCTTCCACATAACTCCCTCCCCGTCGGTGACAACTTGAACCGATACTTGCCGCTCGATGTCCTTGTAGTGGACCGTCGCAATGCCTTGGTACTTGTTCCCCGACTCCTTGATCACAATCACCTTTGTGACCGATACGCCGGCTTGTCGCAGTTCTGTGCTTTCTCGCATGGAATCCAGAACCTTCTGCCCGATAGCGTCCGGCGACGGACCGCAAGCCACCAACGCGATCGCAAGAATAAGGGCCAGGTAGGGGGTGTTCAGACGGAAGCTCATGTCTTGCTCTCTGTCAACGACGCCAAGTGTTGCGCATCTCATCTCGAAACTTGCGTGCTGCTTCGACCCCACCTCGCGCGTACGCCTTCTTCTCGGCCCGGTTGCAGGATTTGCAGTAGGACCGATTGTCTCGATTGCCGTAAGTGAACTCAGTGATCGGAAAGCTTGCACCGCAGATCGAGCAAGTCTTGCGTGGCGAATGATTCACGAAGTGCTCCGTGCTGTGGCTGTGAGGTCTAACGTAAAGGTAAGGGGCGCGGAGCCGCGCTTTTCGGCGGAGCGTCCCTCTTGACCGCCGGGTTAGGTATCACGTGGGAATACCTCCTAAGCCACGACCTGCATCACCACTGTCTTCCGAAGGCACGTACCGGACAACCACTCGGCATCGAATTGACTTCCTCGCAAGGGCATGAATGAGCTCAACATACAGGCGCCCTTTCGCCATTTCTGAAACATCGTCTGTTTGTAGCCCGGTTCCCGTCCATATCTTGCCCGGTTCTAATACGTACGGCAGGGGCTGATTTGGCAGGTGATCAACAACAATCCAACTCTTCGAAGGTCTGCGTCTGAAATACGCCCACCAAGACGGATAGAGTTGCATCGCCATATGCGTAATGGTGGTTGCACGATTACTCATGTTGGTCGCACGGAGGACAATCAGCTCTTTGCCTTCAAGCTTCGGGATGTTGTAGCTACGCATCCCAGTTGAAAGGTAAACATCCAACTTGGCCTGTTGATCCGCGTACCATTTAACGCCGTCCCACAGCAGAACAACTGTTGCGACGACCGCACCGTAGATTGCAACTGGTTCCATCGCTACCCGCTGAACTTATCGATTGCTCCATATGGACAATCTTCCATACGCACCCATGCAGTGACACCTAACGTGATATGGAAGTGAAGCCTGTCTTATGAACAGCGGCGCGGCGCATCGGATTCCCTTCCCCAAAAAATTCTAAAAGTGCCTGATTTATATCAGCATTTTGGCAACGCTCGACTGTGATTGCCACCACGAAAATACGGACGAAACCCAGCAAACGCGCTGATGAACAAAGTCCGCTGCCTATGAACAACATTCTCCAACCATGCTGGAGGGCTTGATTCGACTCGCTGGAATCGGCATGCTGTTGTTATGTACAGCTTTATCTGCGTATTTCAGCCCATCGTGG
>DIZF01000061.1 GCA_002427815.1 Ramlibacter tataouinensis | reverse complement strand
AACTTTTAACCGGACGGCAGTGGAGGAGTATGACGAATCAGAATAAGGCCCGGGATGGGCGGCACGTGATCAGGAACGCGCATGCGTAGGGATGCCTTTGGTCCCTTCGCTACGCTCAATGACGTCGACCTCGCGCGGCTCCTTGCGTTGGTAGGCATCGGATTCGGCCTGCGCAAGCTCCAGGGCATTACCGCGCTCGCCGCGCGGGTGGCGCTGGCACAGGGGGAAGTGCCAGCGCTCCAGGTAAGCGTCCACCGCATCGAGAAGTTCGGTGCCCAGGTGCGCAAGAGGAAGCTGATTGGCATTGTCGAGTCGGTCAACAAGGCGGCGCGAAGCATTTGGGCGAAAAGCACTGCCGCATGGCCTGAAGCATTCCGGCTGGCCATCGATGTCTCGGGCGCGAGCAGCGATCCCGCAAGCCAGGTGGACGTCCGGTGGCTCAATCAGCTGCTGGTACAGGGCCTGCCGGTTAGTGGCGGAGCCCTCGTGGTTCAGCCCTCCGCGTCCAGTTCCTTCAAGTGGGATTGGCCGCTCCAAACGGGAGTCGTCGCCCGTGATGGCGGGCCACTGGCCACGTAAGTCAAGGAAGGGTTCCGCTACGACCGTCTGCTGGAGCAGGTAGACCTGACGAGGGACGGCGTTGCGTGTGAACTGCTGCTTGTCGCCGGCAGCCTTGCGGACGCCGCGCAATATGCGCTCGCCGGCCGGCTTGAGGCGAGTCTGGTCGTTGTGCTCGGGGACAACCCGACAGACTGGCACGAGACTCAGGCGCTGATTCAGATTCTTCGCTCCCGCCTTCGCGCTGGCGCGGTCGCATGCTGCGTCGTTGGCGTTGCGGACCAAGCCAGGTGGTTGGAGTTGCTCGTTGAGGAGTTGACGCACAACCGTGCCGTTGACCAGGCTCTTCAGGAGGCGTGCCAGGCGATCAATGGGTCGGTTCCCCTGGTGGTAGGCGATGGGCGGTTCGTGGCTTTGTCCGCCATTGCGGAGGCCGCCAAGCGGATCGGCCGGGCGATGGCCGATGCACCGTCGCCTGGACAGCGCCCGGCCGAGACTCTCCCGTGGGCCTTCTCGCGGCCGCCAGGCATAGCGACGCCCACTTCGCGAGAGCTCGGGCTCGCCCTGGTTCTCAATGCGGACCAGATGCTGTGGCGCCAGGAGCGGGGCGATGCTAGCGCGCTGGTTTCTCTGAAGGCGGCATTCGCGCGCACGGATGGCGAGCTGTATCGTGCAGCTCGGATCGAGGCGGGACAGCTTCCGAAGACTTCGGTGTCGGCGGTTGGTTCGACACGAGGTTCTTCGCAGGGCGTGAGGGCGCGGACGCTCGACGCGGCACCCGTCTTCGGCCCACGCGAAGTCGAATACTCCAAGCTCGTAGCCCGCCCGGACAAGCTGCAGAGCCCTCGCTGGGTGCAGGCCAACATCTTCGGTGGGGAAGGCAATCGCCGGACGACGCATGTCGTCGCGCACTCGACCTACGCGCTCGAAGTCTCCATCTCGCCGCGCAAGTCGATGTCACTGGTCGCGCCCGGCGCCCTGGATGAAACGGTATTGCCGCCATCGGAAGCGGGGCATGCGCTGAAGATCGCCTTCACGCCGCTCTGGCGTATGGACTCGGACGCGATGCATCCGGCCCAGATGCAGCATGTCCATCTGCCGGCGAGAGGCGACAGCGGCAAGGCAAGCTTCTACTTTCGAACACCCAGGGACGTGCGCGCATGGTCGTGCTGTCCGAGAACCGCGTCCTGCAAACGCTGATGCTCGAGCCCGAAGGGCAAGCCTCCGAAGGAGAAGCGAAGCTTGCCTTCAGGCTGGAGACTGTCGTTTCGGCCGACCTCGGTGACCGGTCGATCGCGCCAGCCTTCGGCGCGAGCATCGTCATCAACGACGACGGCGCGGGCGCGCTGGGCCTGACCGTGATCGCCGGGGAACAAGTGGAGTTCTTCGAGCCAGCGGGGCTCGACAACATGGTCAAGAACATCAGCTTGGCCCTTGGGACGTTGAACACCGGCGCTGCAAGCGGGGGCGAGGCCGTCGGGTTGGACCATCCGGAGATGCAGAAGCTTCTGCTGAGTCTCGCTCTGAGTGGCCAGTCGCTGCATGAAGCGATCGTCGATCAGTCGGCATTGAAGGCGATGGCGCAGCTCCGGAACATCCAGTTCGTGGAAGCGGTGCCGAAGGGGTATTTCCCGATCGAGCTTGCCTATGATGGAAAAATGCCGTCCTTCAGTGCCAAGTTATGCCCCAACGCTGCGCAGGCGCTTGCGGATGAGAGTATTCACGCTGCTTGTCCCCATGCGGCCTCCACGGCGCACCACTGTCCGGCGGCCTTCTGGGGGTTCTCGAAGTGCATCGAGCGGCATACCGAGGCTGCCACCGGGCAGCACAAGTTCGCTCAGCCCACGACCACGGACGGCGCCCTGCGCCCGTTTTCATCAGTGCTCCTTGGAGCGAGCCAGAATGTCCTTGACGAGTCCCTGGATCCGCCGACAGGTATTCGCGCCGTGGTCGAGAAGCACGGCATGAAGTACGCACGGGCGGGGAACTGGTCAAACTGGCGCACGGAAGTGTTGGCACAGTCACCTTCCACCTTGCTGCTGTTGCCGCATTCCGAGAGTTCTGTTCGCACATTCAACGTTCCAGCGCTCGAAATTGGCGGGGACCTGAAGCCCGTGGGTGGTTTGGACAAGGAGGACGTGATCGGGCCCAGCAACAGGTATCCCCTGGTACTGGTTCTTGGCTGCAGCACCGGGCTCACCGACATCGCGTTCGTGAACAGCATCAGCCGGTTCAGGAAGGCGGGTGCCGCGGTGACGCTCGGTACCGTTGCCCTGATCACGGGACGCCAGACCGTGCGCTTCGTTGAGAAGTTGCTGGAAGGTCTCAAGGTTGCAGCGGCGAAGAATCTTCCCTTCGATGAGGCGTATCTGCAGGTCAAGCGAGCCATGCTCGCCGAAGGCAATCCATTCGTGCTGAGCCTCGTGGCCTATGGCGACAGCGGTTGGCGTCTGGAACTCTAGGAGGACATATGTTCAGTATTCACATGCTCCCGGCCCTCTTCGGCGACTGCCTGTGGGTGGACTACGGCAAAGCATCGGACCCGAAAGTGATCCTCATCGATGCTGGGACCGCAGGGACCTGGAAGCCTTTGCGCAAGAAGACCGAGGACCGGATCAAGGAGTCGGGAAACCGCCTGGAGATCGAGCTGTTCGTCGTGACGCACGTGGACCGCGATCACATCGGAGGCGCGGTCAAGTTTCTGGCCGAGCTGCACACGCTCGACGTGACTGTCAAAGAGCTCTGGTTCAATGGCTGGCACCACCTCAACCGGAGCATTCCGCCCTTGAAGAAGGACGGGCTGGGCGCGAAGGATGGGGAAGAGCTTATGGCTTTGCTGGTGGACTCCCCGGTGGTAGCCTGGAATGGGCGCTTCGGGCGAAAGGCTACCGTGGTGCCCGACGCGGGCCCACTGCCGTCATTCGAAGTCGAGGGCATGGTCATTACCTTGCTTTCGCCGAACCAGGCAAAACTCGACGCACTGGTTCCTGAGTGGCTCGACGAACTGGCAAAGGCGAAGCTGATGCCCGGCGAGGCCTATGTGGTGAAGCCGCCGTCCGACGTTCTGGGCAAGTTGCCGGTGCAGGTCCTGGCCGGTCACCCTTTCGAGATCGACACTGCCGCGGCGAACGGCTCGAGCATCGCTTTTCTCGCGACCTATGAAGGAAAGACAGTGCTGTTCGGCGCCGACGCGCACCCCGATATCCTGGTCCGCAATTTGGCGCGCGTCGATCCGTCCCTGCTCGCCGGCGGCATTGCGGCACTGAAAATGTCGCACCATGGCAGCAAGGGCAACACCAATGATGAACTGGTGCGGATGCTCAGTGCCACGCATTACCTGGTCTCGACCAACGGTTCCATCTTCGGGCACCCGGACGATCAGGCGATCGCGCGGGTGCTGACCCTTGGCCCCAAGGGCATGCAGCTGCACTTCAACTACAGGGAAGCGACCAACAGCCGGTGGGCCGAAGAACAAGCGGCCCTCAAGTTCAAGGCGCACTACGGCAACGACGCTGAAGGCCTGACCGTCACGCTCTAGGTGCGCGAGCTTCAGGCCGCAAGCGGCGCCGCCATCCGGCTTCGGCGATCCATCGCGCGGGTCAGGACTTGGCGGTCGCCAGCTCGTGAGACGCCAGTTCGCACAGGGCCGCCACCAAAGCGAGCTTCCGTCCTGGCTTCCCCAGGAACGGGGCGCCCGTGCCCGTCAACACCCAATGCAAATTGGGCACCGCCAGCCCGCGGACGTCCAGGCCGCCCAGCCTCGCCAGCGTTTCGCTATCCAGGAATGTGGTGCCCTCTCGAACACGACTGAGCGTGGACGCGTTCGCGTGGCCAAGCTCACGGCTGATCGCCGCCTCGGACTGGTCGATCAAGGACAACAAGACGGTGACCCGCGAGCATTGCTCGCGCAGCAGCTTCTGGTTGCGCTTTCGCCGTCCCATGCTTTGACATTATCATGATTTAGATGATATTATCAAATCGACTTTTCGGAGGTCACCATGGATGAAATCCGTTTCTATCGGGCCAGTGACGCGATGTACGGCTGCTTCAGCAACTTGTATCGGAGGCCGGTGGAGTTCGAAGACACGGTGTTCGAGACCGCGGAACACGCCTACCAGGCTGGCAAGGCGCGCAAGCCGGAGGTGCGGGAGTGGATTCTGTCAGCGCCGAGTCCGGCACTGGTGGCGATGGCGGCCCATGGCCTCTACTGGTGGGACATTCGTTCGGACTGGTCCAAGATCAAGTTCGACCGCATGCGTCAGGTTCTGAGGGCGAAGTTCACCCAACACGACGACCTCCAGGAAATTCTCCTCAGCACCGGGGAGCTGCGACTCGTCGAGAGCGCGACGGTGGACAATCCCGTTAACCGCCTCTGGGGTGAGGTGAAGGGTCAGGGCAAGAACATGCTTGGCCAAATGCTCATGGACCTGCGCACCCAGTTTCGGCAACAGGAGGCCGCAACGGCGGTCAAGCCGCGCGGCCGGCGCTCGTCAAACGAGCGTCTGGCAGCATAAATCCCGGATAGGGCCGCTGCTGGGGAGGGCGGCCTCTGCGCCCAGGAACGGGGCCGCGGGTTCGACATCGGCCGGGCCGTACTGGTGGTCCTGCAAGATCCGGATTGCATCGGACAACGCCGTATCTGGCTGCGCGGCCCGCATCAAACCCCTGGCTCCAACATGGCGGCAACTCAAGGCGGCGATCGCTTGGGCCCTTCTCAGTGAGTCGTAAATCTCGTTGTAACTGAGTTCCTGTGGAGCGCTGTTTTCGGAGATCTGGTCCAGCGCGTGAATGAAGCCGGCGCTGCACCAATCGCCGGCGCCCGATGTGTCGGCGACCCCGTTCACTCGCAGGGCCGGGAGTGTCACCCAATCGGGGGCCAGGGAGTGCTTTCTGAAGCGAAGCCCCCTCGCGCCCATGGTTTGAATCTCAATGAAGCCCGAATCCATGAGATCAGACAGAGAGCCCGCGATCCGGTCCGCAGAATACTTCACGACATGGGATGCGCGAAGCGCTTTGGCAAACAGGGCCGACTCGGCGGCCATCGATGAGGGCTCAAAGAAAACGACGGCTCCGCCCTCTCGCGCAGCCTCCGCCATTTCCACGGCGCCCGTCGTCACCCGGTCGAAGAAGAAAACGTTGGTGGTCGAGATATCGCTCAATGCGGCCTCGAAGCCGCTGTCGATCAATTCCCGGGTGAACCGGCGGGCCTTGCCGCACGACGGGCATTCGAAGCCATAGCGCGGCGCACCGGACGGCTGCGCCGCGAACTGGAAGGTGAGCGGCGTTTCCAGGGTCGACTCGGCGCCCATGTACCGGACATCGGCACCGAGCTCGCGAAACTCGCGCAGGACCGCCTGGCCGATGCGGTCCGACCCGACGCGTACCACGGGCATGCTGCGCCAGCCAAAGAAGGCCAGGATAGATAACACGTTGCCCGTGGTGCCGCCGATGCCGCGATAGGTCACGCGCGAGGCGTGGTCCAGCATCACATCCAGCGTGACAAAGCCCGCGCCCGAGATGCTTGGGCGCGTGGCCTCTGTCTCAGCTGTCGTCCACATGCGTGTTCAGTTGAATATGCCAGCGATGCGCCGGCGTCCCTTGTGTGGCAGCCGGCAACTCGCCCAAGAGTTCGTAACCCACGGTCTCCAGGTAGAACATCGGAAGGTCGAATTCGAGGGCTGCTAGCAGCATACCAATCCCGGGCAGTCTACGGCCGATCGGGGACAGGATTGTCAGGGAGGGTAATCCAGCACCTTGGAGCGCCTCCTGGCGGGCACGATGAAGCGCGGCAATCGACCGATACACATCCATAGGATCAGATTCGTGGGCGTGGATGAGGCTCAAGGGCGTTTCACCCCACTCGTCGAGCCAGTAGCTGCGCAGCTCGAACAGCAGGTCGTCACCGCGGCGGGGATTCTCGGAAGGGAATGGAATGATCGGGCAAACCTCGTCGGGTGTGCCCAGCTCCTTGAACAGCGTCTGCATGCTGCCCCCATGCTTTTCGGCCAGTTGGACCACCCACAGCCTGAGCGCCTTGGCACTGTCGTCGGTCTCGACGGCGCCGTGGAAGCCATGCATCCAGTCGGCGCGGTCGCTCGACACGGACCTCACCGTTTCGATCGGCGCCGCGGTGTCCGCGATGAGGAGGTGGATGCGCGCGCCGCTCTGCGTCGAGATTTCCCGCAACTGCTTCACGATGGGAAAGCAAGTGCCTCGCGACATTCCCGTCGCGTCCACCACGATGTCCTTGTATTCCCTCTCCCGCAGCCATCGATGAACCTGCGCACAGGCGCTGCGGCCCGCCACCGGGGCGCCGTCGTCCGCGATGACGGGGACCTCGGCGACTTGCATGGACTCACCCAACACCTGTGCGAGTTCCTTCTGGCGGGCGGTCGCCATGGCATCGATCGGCGCGGGTACGCTGGGCCGCCGCTCCAGCATGAACCGGAAGTCGGTGTTGGCGCTGCCTTGCAGCAGCAGCGGGAAATACAGCACATCGGGCCCGAATCCGATGTTTCCGATGAAGAGCGTCGGGCCGGCCGTCGGGAAGTAGTGCTGGACGAACTCTGTCACGTCGTCGCCGGAAAGGGAGGAGGGTTCGTTCACGGGCCCTCCATCGCGCTGCGCAGTTGGGCGATCGTGCCCTCGGCAAAGCCGCCTCTGCTCAGCGGCAAGCCATGGGCAATGATCGCGACGCCACCGAGCTCCAACAGGGCCCAGGTCTTGCCTTTGCAGTCATAGGGCTCGATGAGCACCAGCGCCTGGTACGCGAGCGCATACTGAATGACGCGGGCGATGTCCTCCTGCGGGTTCAGGCTCGTTAGCTCGGTGATGGGTATGCCATAGGCATTCGCGCCATCGTCCAGGGGCGCGCTTGGCCGCAAGGTGATGTCAAGGCAACGTTCGGCAATGAAACTGATGAGCTTTTTCACGCGTGGGGCGTAGGGAAAGTCCCATTTCGCCATGAGGTTGCGCGCGTGCTCCCGCAGCAGCTTGTCCTGGTGCCGCGCATCTATGCGAGGCGCCTTGCCCCGGATGATCTGCGTCTCGAGGTTGTCGACGAGCGCGCTCGCCAGCGTGACGAATTGTTCGATGTTTTCGTTCGCCGCTTCTGCCAGTCTTTCGAAGCCGAAGTAGAAGGGCCGGTCGTACTTGTGCAGAAGCTGCAGTTCCGCGCCCGTGGCGACGGACCGGTTGACACGCTTGGGCTCCTCCGGCTCCGCCGCGGCCTCCGGCGTCGCGCCACCGAACAGTGAACGCTGGGGCGTGCGCCGAAGTTCCCGGTTCAGCATGATTCGCGTCAGGCCTGCCTTGACGTCGTTGGTCAGTCCCTGGGGGTAGGCGTTTTCCATCACGCGGCGGGCATCGACGGACACGTTGAGCTCGCGCATCAGCTTGTCGATGTCCGCTTCAATCTCCCGCACATCTCCCGCCGGCAGCTCGGGCGCGGAAGCCGCGCTGAGCAGGATCCGCAGGTTGGTGGTGCCGCTTCGATTGAACACTGCGAGCGGGGCCAGGTATCTACGCGCGACGTCTTCGGCGATCCTCGTGAACGCACCTCGGTCGCGGCCCACCTGGTCCTGCAGGGCAAAAGTGATTCGATCCCTTCCGGGCTGGGTGCCAGGCACCGTGGGCCGGTTCTCTTCATTGAGCACGCGTCGAAACTCGGCCAGGTCGATGGAGTCGGCCCGAGTCAGGATCCAGCGGGCGATCTTCACCTCCCTGTCTCTCAGCCAAAGATCCACATCCGCGAGCTGACTCGGATGAAGCTCGTGAGCGTCGTCCAGGATCAACATGGGCCGCAGCCTTCGTCCCTCGCCCGGCCGCAGGTCCTGCAATTCGAACGACTCAATGGCGGCGAAGGGCGCGTAGGCCAGGTCGCCCAGTTGCTGCCCCAGTTGGTCTTCGCTGGGTGGGACGAGCGCCCCCACGAGCTTGAAAATCGCGCGCTCGGTGATGCGTGCCCGATCCCGAAACGCGGAGATGCTATCCGCCGCCACATCGTCCCGGGCGGCCTCACCGACGCCGACCGTGTGGACCTTGACGGAGGCCAGGTCGATCTGAGCGTCCTCCAGCTGGCGCAGCCAGCCGAGCACCGCCTTCGCCTGAATCATGGTCCTTAGCAGCTTGTGCCGCAGGCGCTCGCCGTAAGGCAGCTCCCAGATCGCGCGAAGCTGTCCGCCCGCCGGCAGCCGCAGCGCCTGCAAGGTTGGATGGAGGTCCTCCAGCACGCCCGCCTCGGACAGCGATGTCACGAGTGCCTTGACCTCGGGGTTGCGCCGCGAGAACTCCCGCATGGCCAGCAGGGTCGGTAGTTCCAACAGGCGTGCCAGCGTGGTTTTGCCGCTGCCCGGCGTGCCCACCACCACGACCAGGCGATCGAAGAGGCGGCTGCAGTCTCCCTCGAAGAAGCGGTGGATCGGCTGGGGCGCGATCAACGGAAGAAGTTCGGCCGGGTCGCGGATGAACTCGTTTGCGCGTTTATGCCAGGGGTTCATCAGCGTGCATCCGAGTGACGTTGGCGCCGCGGGAACAGCGGGCTCATATGGTTGGCCGGGATGTACTCTTCCTTCTCCGGATTGCTGCGGGCCCAGAGTGTGGCGACCGAGTTGTTTGGCGCGTTGTGGTCCAGCACCAGCGGCAGGCCGCACTGCTTGTAGCCCAACCAGATGTCGCGCTTCGTGTGGGTGGTCTCGATGCTCGGGTCATACCTGGCTTTGAGCAGGGCCTCCAGCGCAGGGTCGATCTCAGCATCGATCTTGATGCCCGCAGGCAGCTCGTGCGAGAAGCTGGGGATGAAGGTGAAGTCGGGCTGCTGCGCCTGGTACTTCCCAAGCAGTTCCCTCACCTGCGCGGCGGCCAAGGCCGACGCCAAGTAGTGGTGGACCAGGATGTGCGCGCCCTTGGCGATGAAAGGATGGTCCTCTTGCAGTGCGTTGTCCTTGATGAACTTGTCGACCTTTCCATCCCAGTTCGTTCCTTTTTCATCCACGCGGATGGAAGAGGTCCCGGAGCCCGTGAAATCATCGATCAGGCACACCCATTCGAACTCGGCCGGCTCGGTCGACTCCAGCTTGATCAGGCGCTCCTGCAGCTTCTCGCAGAGGCTCTTCTGCTTGTTGATGGAAATCTCCGCCATCGGGACGACCTGCTCATTGCTGATCTCCCCCTCGTTATACCGCCGAAACACGTCGATGCGGGCGCCATCACTGACGCCAACATACAAGGTGCGGGTCTGCATCACCTTGAGTTGCCTGCGGGCTTCCGGCAGTTGCGACACCTGGTAGACGGGGATGTCCAGGCGACGGGCAATCGCCTTGCGCATCTGGCTGGCGATCTTGGGCCAGGACAGGTTCACCAAGTGGTGCATCTCGCGCTGGCTGATGTAGATCAGGCGCTTTCGGAGGAGTGCATACGCACACTCTCGGTCGGCTTCCGACTTGAAGGAGGAGATCCATTGCAAGAGATGGACGTAGAACCGGTGTCCCGCACCGTAGCCCTGGTAGTGGTCGAACTTGTAGTCCACCATGAGTTCGAGCCACGCAAACTCCTGCGTCGCCTTCTCCATGTTCCACTTCATCAGGTCAGCCACCAGCCGTTTCGCCAGCATCGCCTTCATGCATGTCCTCCTGACGCTGGTTCAAGCCAGCTGTTCTTGCCAGAGCCTGAGCACACCTTCGTCGAAGCGTGCCCATCCGTTCTCCACGACCAATGATCCCAGATAGTGGGCCGCCCGTTCAACCGGCCCCAATGTCGACTCACCGAAGAACCAGCACGATTGAGGATCGGCGTTGACGCCGTCCACGCTCAAAGCCGAGCCTTCAGAGAGCAATTCGGAATCGTTTCCGTGCGGCTCTCCGCGGTCACCGATACGGCACACCTCGGTCAGCGGATTCACCCCGAGTTCGTTCACCAAGCGGCCAATCACGGCGCTTTTGGCCGCGGCTGGCGTCAGGATATCGACCGAGTGTGCGGACCTGAACACCCTCCAGCCCACACGTCGGTTGACGAGGGTGGAACACAGTGTGAACAAGGCATCGACCCCGTCCCCCTTGTTGTTCCTGATCGTGAGCTGCGCGACGCGTGGGCTGACCTTGAAGCCGTGCTCCGCGCGGATACCCAGGCTTTCGAGTTGCTGTTGAATAGTGTCCAGCTGTGGATCGGACGCCGTGGGAGGCCAAGGCTGCGTAAGAGGAAGCACAAGCGAAGCCGAATAGCAGCCCAGGATGCATCGCGGCCATGTGTCCGGCGGGAGGCGCTCGCGCAAATCGTCGTACAGGGAATTGCCGCGACCCGATGCGTATGCGATGGTCAATCCACTCTGCAGCAGGCTGATTACAGTCGGCACCAGGCGCTCGTCCAGTCCTTCATCGCGGCGCGACGTTTCGCACATCGTTCCGTCGAAATCAAGCACCAGTGCCGCAAACCGGGCATTCCTCAAGCGGCCCACATACCTCGCGCCCGCCTCAACGGCAGCGTCGTGGGTCATGGAGGCTTCCAGAGCGGCGAGTTTCGGGTTGGGGCTGGCGCCGACAGGCAGGGGAAGCAGCTTGTGCGGGTCGAGCAAGTGAATCTTGCGAGCGAAATCGGGAACGGCGGGCTGGCCTGGATCCTGGTGCAGAAGCGAGGCGAGCTTCTCCACCAGTGCCATGACGATCAGCAGCCCCGCGATTGCCGCCTCGGCTTGGTTCGCAGGCAAAGCGCACTCCATCACGGTGACTTGGTCGGGCAGCTCCGCTCGGGTCGCGCGCCACAGCTTGTCCTCGTGCGGGCTGACGAAGGCGATGACAGGCACTGGGGCGGCTGCGTTGGCGAGCTGGATATGCCGGCCGTGGGCGAACTGGCGGAGATCGGACACCTGGGTAAAGGCAAACCCGGCTTCGGCGAGCTTTGACTCCAGATCCACCGCCGCCACCAGGCCATGGGTGCCATGCAGGCTGAGAAGCCTGCGCGTGCGGGCCACCTCGGCGGCGATGGGATTCAACTTGTCCGTCGTGCGATACAAGCCCAGAAATGCAGAGAGGAGCCGCGCATCAACGTTGGACCCTTGCAGCCTGAATCCAAGAACGACGCTGGCCAGTAGGCTATTGGTGGCCAGGTATCCGTCTCGTCCCCAGGGCGGATCGAAGCAAAAGACGCGTGCGGCGGGTGCCTTTGCAGCGACAGTCGTGAGGGGAGAGGTGCGGCTGAAGGTGAGGACATCGCAGTTCGTCGCAACCGCGAGCGCCTTGCCGGCGGCGTGCAGGATGTCGCGGTTCTTCCCCTCCGCCGAGATCAGGAGGACGCTATGCGGAGGCAATGCGTCGGCTCTCTGCACATACTGGAATGGGGTCATGGCCTGTGCAAATCCACGACCTGTGCTGGACTCGTGGGCCGCCAGGGCCGTCGCGACCGTGAACGAGCCGCCCGATCCGATGACGACGCGCAGGGCCGATGCCTGCGCCCCCGGCGGGGACGGCGGCAAGTCCACCGCGGCCGACCACGCCAGCGTGTCCTGCATACGGTCCAGTTCGTCGGAAAACGCCCGCCCCATGGTCACCCTTTTGTCAGAGCCAGTTTGACTCGCCGTCTTGATCCGGTGCCGGGATAGTCCGTGCGTTTGACTGGATCGGCAACCAGGCTAGCAGCTGATTTTCCCCTTTGGCACTTTGGCCACCTGAATCACGGTCTGATCGGGTGATCATGGCTGCCGTAGCCATGGTCAACGGATGTTGGCGCACATTGTATTACATAGAGTAATACGACCAGCCTTCGCGCTGAGTGGAAACCGACCGACTGGCTTGCGGGTGCCCTTCTGATATTTGCTGTGCAGTAAATATCAGCGTGCTGCGGAATATTCGAGTTGTCGATCATGGTATCAATATTCTGGCTAAATCTAGCCAATATCGCCAGAATATCACTCAGCCTAATTCCGACTCGGCACCGCCGGCGGGCAGCTATGTGATGTTATTTCAGCGCTTCTCTTAGAAATTCGCTAGAATATTTCCACTATGGCCAAGAAAACCGCCCCGTTACTGCCGGCAACGGAGGAACTGCTGTGCCAGTTCGGCGCTCGCCTGCGCGTAGCCCGGCTGCGGCGGCGGCTCACCGCCAAGCAGGTGGCGGAGCGTGCAGGCATGTCGCCAATGACCCTGCGCAGTCTGGAGCGGGGCGGCTCGGGCGTCACGCTGGGCGCCTACCTGTCGGTGATGCAGGTGCTCGGCCTGGAGAAAGACCTCAACCTACTCGCGACGGCGGACCCCGTCGGCCGGGAACTGCAGGACGTCCGCTTGCCGGCCCATGGCTCCAAATCAACCCCGCAGCGGGGGGCCGTCCAGCCCGCAGCAGGCAAGCGAACCGCGTCAGTGGGCGCTGCAGCTGATTTGCAGCGCCTGGCCGACCGCTCCCCCGTAAGGCAGCTTCAAAAGGCGGTTGACGCCTCACCGAGAGAACAAGTGCGCAAGGCCGCCGCTGCGATGCCAAGCGCCCGGTTGCGTGACGCTCGCGCCGCCTTGCCCTCGCAGCAACTGCTCGAAGCTCGTGCCGCTTTGCCCTCGCAGCAGCTGCGCGAAACGGTTGCACCGGTGCGGGCGCCGGTCAGCGAGGCGGCGAGGCGGGTGCCGCCGGAGCGCTCGAGCCAGTGGATGCAGAAGGGCGGGTTTTCCAGCGCGGAAGACCTGGCGAAGTTGATCGACTCGCCGGCGCTGCCCAATAGGAAGAGCTGACCCGGTGGCGACGATCGCCGTTTATGCCGACTGGGACGGGCTTGATGCGCCGCTCCGCCTGGGCTGGCTGCATGCCCGAGCCGGTGCGGGCCGGGAGGTGTTCGAGTTCGAGTTCGAACCCGCGGCGCTCGCGCACCCCTTCATCGCCAACATCCATCTCGATCCGCGCATCGGCGTGTTCGAAGGCCCGCAGCATCCTCCTCAGGGCCACAGCACCTTTGGAGTTTTCGCCGACGCCAGCCCGGACCGCTGGGGCCGGCTGCTTATGAAACGTCGGCTGGACCGCGAGCAGCGGGCAGGACAGGTCGCAGGAAAGGTCCGGCTGCATGAATCGGATTACCTTCTCGGCGTGCATGACGAATACCGCGCCGGCGCGCTTCGACTTCGCCTCGACGACGCCGGCGATTTTCTGGACAACCGGCACGGCGTCGCGGCGCCGCCCTTTGTGGAACTTCGCGCGTTGGAAGCGGCCAGCCAGGCGCTGGAACGCGACGAGCAGAACATCGCGGCGGAGGGCGATGATTGGCTGCGCATGCTGATCGCCCCCGGTGGTTCGCTTGGCGGCGCCCGTCCCAAGGCCAGTGCGGTGGATGAGGAGGGCCACCTGTGGATCGCCAAGTTCCCCAGCGTGCGCGACGAGCACGATGTGGGCGCTTGGGAGCTCGTGGTGCAGACGCTCGCCCGCGGTTGCGGCCTCAGCCTGCCTGCCAGCATGGCGCGCCCGTACGCCAGCGCGCGCCACACGTTTCTCGTGCGGCGCTTCGACCGGACCCCAACAGGTCGGCGACTTCATTTCGCATCGGCCATGACCCTCACGGGCCACCAGGACGGCGAAGATGCCTCGACCGGGGTGAGCTATCTTGAGATCGCCGAGGTGCTGATAGAACACGGCGCGCAGACCGACGCCGATTTACGGGAGCTCTGGTCGCGCATCGTTTTCAACATGCTGGTGTCCAACACCGACGATCACCTGCGCAACCACGGCTTCATCCTCGTGCCGGGCAAGGGCTGGCGGTTGTCCGAGGCCTACGACATGAACCCGGTGCCGGATGCGCAGGGCTTGAAGCTCAACGTCAGCGATGCCGACAACGCGCTGGATCTCGACCTCGCCCGTTCCGTCGCGCACTACTTTCGCCTCGACACGAAGACCGCGGACGGGATCATCGCGCATGGCCAGGGGGTGGTGGCGCAATGGCCGAAGATCGCCGACAGCCTGCGCATCCCTCCCCGCGAGCAAGAGCGCCTGGCGTCGGCGTTCAGGTTGGCTGCCGCGAACTGACCGCTCCGACCTGCCCGTCCTGTGGCTACCTGAAGTCCCTGCTTGTCGCTGCATCGGCGAGGCGCGGGTTCAGGTTGCAATGATCGTCATGTAGGTCGGGTTCAGCTCTCTGGCCTGGCACCATCTGTCCAGCTTCTCCCGGTCCAGCGCCACCACTCCGCTTCCGTCGTCAAAGTGACCTAAGGTGGTGGCCTCTGCGATGACATGAAGTTCGTTCTCAGAGCGGCCGAAGGCGCTGCTGTCCACCAGTTCGAGCACGACATCTGCCAGTGCCAGGTTGTGCGTGTTCAACACGTAGGCAGCCAAGCCCTCGTCCAGCTCAAGCGAACCGCCGCGCATACCAAGGAAGTTGGCAACCGTCATGGCGGCCGGGCTCAACATGGCGGGCTCCCATCCGAGAGATGCAGGGCACTGCAGCTTCTTCTCGGAGTACTCAAGTGAAGTGTATTTCCAACCAAATGAGTCGCCGTGCGTTGCCGCCTGGGCGATGAGCAATTCCTGAAGCGTTTCCATCTCCATGTCGTCGCCCCAGGGCATCCGCACATCGCAATAGTTGCGAGATCTTGCTCCACAGGAGTTCCAGCAGAATTCGCGCCGGGTTGTGGCGCGTGGACGCGAGATACACCCACCGCCCGTCGCCTCTGCGAATGAGGTAGGGCTGGTGGTTGCACTTGATCAGGCTGTGGTTGTTATACTATTTTGCGTTCAAAGATATAGATGTTATCCATTTGAACCCGGTAGCGGTTTGCATCTGTGAAGGGTCTGATTCGAGCGAT
>DIZF01000054.1:62696-103301 GCA_002427815.1 Ramlibacter tataouinensis | reverse complement strand
TGCTATCGCTCGAATCAGACCCTCCACGGATGCAAACCGCTACCGGGTTCAAATGGATAACATCTATATCTTTGAATGCAAAATAGTATCAGACGTCGGCCAACAAGGGATAGGGCGGAGCCTGCACCGTGAGCGCGGCGCCTTCGGGGCTAACGCAGGTCAGACGCCCTCCCTGGGACGCCGCGATCTGGATAGACACGACGGCGTCCCAGCCGCCTGCGGGTGCGGCCGCGGCCTGGGCCACCAGGCCGCACGGCTGGGTGGGATCAGCATCGTGGAAGATTTCCTGGCCGGCCTGCAGGGCAGTGTGGGCATGGGCCAGGTAAGCCCGGCGCTTGAGCGTCCCGCGAAACTGGCTGCGCGCGACCACTTCCTGGCCCGGATAGCAGCCCTTCTTGAAGTTGACACCACCAACCGACTCGTAGTTGAGCATTTGCGGCACGAAGGCCTCGACGATCGGGGCCGTGATGGTGGCGATTCCGCTGCGAACCTCGCCCCACAGCCACAGTTCGTGGCTCAGGGCCGGACCGGCCGGCGCCGCCTGGCCGGCAGGTGCCACCCAAAGGCCGCGCGCCTGGCGATCGGCCGGATAGAGCCTGATCATGTCGGCATCGCCCACTTGGGCGTGGGTCCAGGGCGCCTCCAGGCCCGGTACCAGCTCATTCGCCGGCTGTCCCGCGATGCCATACAGGTCGAATTCGGCCGTGGCATCGCTCAGCCTGGCCTTGGCACGCAGCACGAACATCGACAGTCGCTTGAGTGTCGGCGCCAGGATGTCCCGGCTCATCACCAGCAGGATGTCGGTAGGGCTACGCTTGAAGCCGACAAAGCTGGCCTGCATGCGGCCCTTGGCTGTGCAAAAAGCGGCGAGGCGAGCCTCGTTCGGGCTCAGCAGGGCGAAATCCTGGGTCAGCTGGCCTTGCAGGAAGCGGGCGGCTTCCTCGCCTTCGGCGCGCAGGATCCCCAGGTGGGGCAGGGGCGATACACCGTTCAGGACATGGCTCATGGGGTTTTTCACATTGGACACCAAAGCCGGTTGCACTGACCCGGACAGGGGCATCGACCTGCTGACAGCGGCGGGTTCTGCATTCATGGTCTGAATTATCATCGTCGCTCGAATTCACTCCAATGGGCAGCTGTGCGGCGTTTCGTGTTGACGGTTTTCCTGCTGCTGGCCCTGACCGTCCTGGCGGCCGGCGGTTGGGCCCTGTGGTGGGTCTATCAGCCGTTGCGGACGGCCGCCCCCACCGTGGACCTGTCGATCGAGCCCGGCACCCTGCCGCGCGGGGTGGCGCAGGCGGTGGTGGATGCCGGCGTCGACGTCCGCCCCGAACTGCTCTACTGGTGGTTTCGCCTGTCCGGTCAGGGTCGTCTCATCAAGGCCGGCAGTTACGAGCTGGAAGCCGGCATCACGCCCTATCGCCTGCTGGCCAAGCTGGCCCGCGGCGAGGAAGCGCTGCGCGCGGTGACGCTGGTGGAAGGATGGAACTTTCGCCAGTTCCGTGCGGCGTTGCAGAAGGAAGATGTACTCAAACCCGACACGCAAGCGCTGACGGACGAGGCCACCATGGCCCTGCTGGGCCGGCCCGGCCAGCACCCGGAAGGGCGCTTCTTCCCGGACACCTATGCCTATTCCAAGGGCTCGAGCGATGTCGCCGTGCTCAAGCGCGCCATGCGCGCCATGGACAAACGGCTGGCGGCCGCCTGGGCGCAGCGCTCTGCGGCCGCGGCCGTGAAGACACCGGACGAGGCGCTGATTCTGGCCAGCATCGTCGAAAAGGAAACCGGCAAGGCCGGCGATCGGGCGCTGGTCGCAGCGGTGTTCAGCAACCGGCTGCGTGCCGGTATGCCGCTGCAGACCGACCCGACCGTGATCTACGGGCTGGGCCCCTCCTTCTCCGGCAATCTGAAAAAGAAGGACCTGCAGGCCGACACCCCCTGGAACACTTACACGCGCCCGGGACTGCCGCCGACCCCCATCGCGATGCCGGGCAAGGCCTCGCTGCTGGCCGCTGTGCAGCCGGCCGCGAGCCAGGCACTGTATTTCGTCGCCCGGGGCGATGGCAGCAGCCAGTTCAGCAGCAGCCTGGACGAGCACAACCGAGCCGTCAACAAGTACCAACGCGGCCAATGAGTTCAGCGATCATCTCCACCCCACCACAAACAGCGCGGCGTGCCGCTGCCGGCCAAGCGCCGGCCGGCGCCGGCAACCCATGAAACAGGGCCTGTTCATCAGCTTCGAGGGCATCGACGGCGCGGGTAAATCCAGCCATGTCGAGCGCCTGGCGGAGATGTTCCGCAGCCAGGGGCGGGCCGTAACCGTTACGCGAGAGCCCGGTGGCACACCCTTGGCCGAACAGCTGCGCACTCTCGCGCTGAACGAGGCCATGGATGCGCTGACGGAGGCATTGCTCATGTTCGCTGCACGACGCGACCACCTGCTGCAGGTGATCGAGCCAGCGCTGGCAAGCGGCGACGTGGTCCTGTGCGACCGCTTCACCGACGCCACGTTCGCCTACCAGGGCCACGGCCGTGGTTTCGACCTGGAGGTGCTGGCGGCGCTGGAACGCTGGGTGCAGTCCGTGCCCGGCCTGCCCACCGGTGCGCTGCGCCAACCGCAGCTCACCTTGTGGTTCGATCTTCCGCCCGAGATCGCCGCCCAACGGCTGGCGGGCGCGCGCCTGCCCGACAAGTTCGAATCGCAACCGCTGCCGTTTTTCCAAAGGGTTGCGGCCGGCTACGCAGCGCGGCTCGCGGCCGATCCGTCCCGGTTTGCCCGGATCCAGGCGGACCAACCTCGGGAAATGGTCTGGGACGCAGTGCACAACGCGCTGCGCGCGCGGGGCTGGCTGAGATGATCACGCCGGCACCCTGGATCGCCACACAAACCCGGCAATTGCTGGCCCAGCAAGGCCACGCATGGCTGTTGCACGGCCCATCGGGGCTCGGCCAGTACCGGCTGGCCCTGGAACTCGCCCAGGCCTGGCTCTGCGATCAGCCCACCGCGGCGGGCGCCTGCGGCCACTGTCCCAGTTGCCATGCCGTCGACGTGCGCGGGCATACCGACCTGTGCGTGCTGATGCCCGAGACCATCATGCTGGAACTGGGCTGGCCGTTGAGCGAAAAAGCCCAGTCCGAGATCGACGACAAGAAACGCAAACCGAGCAAGGAAATCCGCGTGGAGGCCCTGCGCGACGCGGTCGAGTTCGCCCAGCGCACCAGCGGACGCGGACGCGGCAAGGTGGTGCTGGTCTATCCGGCCGAGCGCATGAACGCCATCGCAGCCAACGCCCTGCTCAAGACGCTGGAGGAGCCGGCAGGGGACCTGCGCTTCGTGTTGGCCAGCGAGGCGGCGCACCAGTTGCTGCCCACTATCCGAAGCCGTTGCCTGGGCCACACCATGGTCTGGCCCGGTCCTGCCGAAGCAGCCCGCTGGCTGGAGCAGCAAGGGGTGAAGCCGGCGGAGGTCAACGCCCTGCTGCGAGCGGCCGGAGGCCGGCCCGACGACGCTCTGGGGTTCGCGCAGGGCGGGCTCGACGACAGGGCGTGGTCCGGCCTGCCCAAGGCACTGGCCCGAGGCGATGGTGCCGTGCTGGCGGACTGGACACCGCGCCAGGCCGTCGATGCGCTATTGAAGCTGTGCCATGACCTGCTGGCGGTCAAGGCCGGCGCGGCGCCTCGGTTTTTCGCGATGGCCGACCTTCCGCCCGCGGCTTCGTTCGCCACCTTGACCGAGTGGTCGCGCGAGCTGGTCCGCACCGCCCGGACCGTCGAGCACCCCTTCAACGCCGGGCTGATGCTCGAATCCCTTGTGAGCAGGGCCCGCTCGGCCCTAAACTCAAGGCCTTGAGCACCCAAATGAGCAATCCTTCGCCCGCCACGCCCCGACCCAGCGTCATCCAGCTCGCGATCAAGGAAAAGGCCGCCCTGTACACGGCCTATATCCCGCTCTTCGCCGATGGAGGTGTCTTCATTCCGACCAGCCGGGATTATCAGTTGGGCGATGACGTCTACGTGCTGTTGTCGCTGCCGGACGATCCGCAGCGGTACCCGATCGCCGGCAAGGTGGCCTGGGTCACGCCGCCGCGCGCGGCCGCCAACCGGACCCAGGGCGTGGGCGTGCGATTTCCCGCGGACGAAAAATCGCGGGTGCTGAAAATCAAGATCGAACAGATCCTGGGCACCCACCTGGCTTCGGACCGGCCAACCCAAACCATCTGACACGCTTCGCCCTGGCGCGTCCCAGCTTGGGCCGGGTCCCCTTGACTCATGTTCGTCGATTCCCATTGCCACCTCACCTTTCCCGAGCTCGCCTTGCGGCTGGCCGAAATCCGCGAGGCGATGGCTCAGGCCCGGGTGGATCGGGCGCTCTGCATCTGCACCACGCTGGAAGAATTCGAGGCGGTGCACGCGCTGGCGATGGACTACGACAATTTCTGGGCCACCGTCGGTGTCCACCCCGACAATGAAGGCGTTACGGAGCCGAGCATAGAGGATCTGGTCGAGCGATCGGAGCGCCCGCGCGTGGTGGCGATAGGCGAAACGGGACTGGACTATTACCAGATGGACGAACGCAAGGGCGGTCGCTCGGTGGCCGATCTGGCGTGGCAACGGAACCGCTTTCGCACCCACATCCGTGCCGCGCAGCAGGCGGGCAAGCCCCTTGTGATACATACCCGGGCCGCCTCGGCGGACACCGTCGGCATCCTGCAGGAGGAGGGCGAAGATGGCTCCTCCGACGCCGCGGGCGGGGTCTTCCACTGCTTTACCGAAACCGCCGACGTGGCGCGTGCGGCACTGGACCTGGGCTTCTACATCTCGTTTTCGGGAATCCTGACCTTCAAGAGCGCGCAGGACCTGCGCGATGTCGCGACCTTTGTCCCGCTGGATCGACTGCTGATCGAAACCGACAGCCCGTATCTGGCGCCGGTGCCATACCGGGGCAAGACCAACAATCCCTCCTACGTGCCTTATGTGGCCCGGCAACTGGCCCAACTTCGTCAGATGGATGTGGAAGACATTGCCAGGCATACCAGCGCCAACTTCGAGCGTCTGTTTCGGGCTGCCAAATCATGAGAATCTACTTTAGGAATCTTGTTTATCTTATTGTCATGTCAATAAGTTCATTGGCCTATGCGGGGTCCTACGAAGACTTCTTCATCGCCATCCGGCAGGACGACGCGCAAGCCGTCACAGACCTCCTCAAGCGCGGCTTCGACCCGAATACCGTCGATCCCAAGGGACTGGGCGGCCTGTACCTGGCGCTGCGCGACGGGTCGCTGAAGGCAGCAGGCGCGTTGATCGCCTGGCCCAAGACCAACGTCGAGATCCGAACCGCTCAGGACGAGAGTCCACTCATGATCGCGTCGCTCAAGGGCCAGCTCGAGGTGGCCCGCAAGCTCATCGAGCGTGGCGCCGATGTCAACAAACCCGGCTGGGCGCCACTTCACTACGCCGCCACTGGCGGCCATCTGGCGGTCATGGAATTGCTGCTGGACCAGAACGCCTACATCGATGCCTCATCGCCGAACGGCAGCACGCCGCTGATGATGGCTGCTCGTTACGGCACGCCGGCCGCAGTGAAACTGCTGCTGGAGGCCGGGGCCGATCCGAGCATCAGGAACCAGCTCGGACTGACTGCCATCGATTTTGCCAACCGGGCCAACCGCATGGACTCGGCTGAGCTGATTACGGAATTTGTTCGCCGAGCCCAGCCAAAAGGCAAATGGTGACAGGGTGTTGGCGATATTTCCTCATCTGATTTGATAGGTTTCCGAGAGTACAGATCTGATAATCGGCGTGTTTCGCGCCTCTGATTCAACTTCATACGATGTATACGAATGTCTGTCATCAGTTTCATGAGAAATTCCTTCACTCGTAGACCACAGAAAACCGTTGATCAGGGCGCGAATCAGGGCCGGGAAGGGCACCAGACGAGCCGCGGCCAGAACCGCCAGGTGCCAACACCTGGTCGCCATGGGGGCCACAGCCCCCATCCCCCCACACGCCGAGGTGTAGCAGCTGCAGCAGTAGCCAAGCTCAAGCATCAAGCACCACGCGCCGGCGCCGCGACTCGGCCAGGCACCAGGTCACAACGGCGCGGTTGGCCAGCTCCAGCCAGGCTGGCATGCGAACGCCCTTCATCGCTTTCCTCCCGATTTGCCCTGAGACTGCAGGAGCGCCTGGCGCTTCTGAAAGGCATCAGAGCGCTCAAGCAGCCCCGGCAGAGCATCGAGTAATGCCTGGCTGAGGATCTGTGCCTTGGGAGTGCCAGTAACCGCTGAAACGTGGTCGAGCAGACTGGCCACGGTCGCACTCAGGTCCACAGAAACCCGGTTGCGATCGGAAGAAGTGACGACGGACGAGGGGGCCGGAAGTTGGCTCATGAAGCCCCCACAGGTTGGCTTTGGATGCCAATAGTAGCCGTGAGGCTGCTATGTGTGGACTTTCCCCCCGTGTTACACCCCGGGGGAGAGGCCGCGAGCTGATCAGGCGGCAAACTGGGCTGGACTGATACTACCCCGCGACCGCTGGCCTGTCTAGCAAACTCAGCACGAGCACGTGCCTCAAGGCCCGCATAGTCGCGGGCGATCATACCCACCGGCCCGACCGGCGCCGTAGGGCCTCTGGCCCTGTCGACACCGGCCGCGCCGGTGCGGACCATGAGCACGTCGAATTGCCGCCCACGTTCGTGATCCTCACGCCACAGCCTGGCCTGGCTGACCAGCCGACCCCACCAGTTGCTGTCGGTCGGCACGAAGCCATGCCCCTCAGGGGACCACAACCGCCCGGAATGAAAAATCCAACCCTTCCAGGCTGGGTCCGGCAACTCGAAACGGCCGAGGATACGCACCAGCCGATAGGCTGAGTACGGCACCGCAGATTTAGCGGAAAACCAGTACCGCACCGTCCGTGTAGTGACCTGCAAAGCTTGCGCCACGGCCTCGATTGAGAGGCCTGCATCGGAGCACATTACACGGAAGCGAGAAGCAAGCATCATGCGGCTTTGAGGGCTTTGGCGCAATTTCCTTGCTTTGCCAACTTTTCCTTTCTGCTTTATACGATGTATATTATGTTAAATGATGGGAAGAACAAGTCGAATGAGCGGCCGCCCAGCCTCCGATCCCCACCGTCGCAAACAAAAGATATAGAAATGCCCCACCTTCAGAAAACACCTGACGACAATCCACCAAAGCCTTGATTTAACACGTGGTTTCTGTTGACTACTTCACAGTATCTCCCTTGCACTTTGTCACGAATCGAGCTAACTTGATTATTCAAGTTTCCCGGGGACCGATCCATATCATGCGGTGGCTCAAGCCAAATCTCAGAAGCAGCATCTACGGCCTGTTGGGCAATCCGGTAGGGCCTTCGGAATCCATGCTGGAGCGCGGGATGGAAGACATCCGCGAGTCGATGCTGACGCAATTGGGCGAAGCGGGATTCAAGCAATTCGCGCAAACGACCCGACGCATCCGTTATGCCAGCGACGTTCAAGCCTTGTGGTACCTGCGCGGCGACCTCATGGCCGCGCTGGCGGCGATGCATGGCGAACTGGCTGCGCGGGAGAACATCGCCTCGATCACGTCGATGTTCCAGGGACTGCTGCCGAGCGGCCTGAATTCGCGTCCCAGCCCCTTGGTCAGCTGAAGCCGGGCCACTGGCGCGCAGCCGGTCACATCGCCCTCAGTGGCGATGCCCCCACAGCACAAAAGCATCGCGGCCCTCCACCGCCAGGTGAACCTTGGCGCCGACCGGCAATGCCACTTTGGTGGCCACATGGCCAAACGGCAGATTGGTGAACACCGGCGCCTTCACCTGGCCCCGCAGCCACGTCACGACCGTTTGCAGCCGATACCCCTTGTCGTGAGGCGCCGGCTTGTAGTTGGTGAAGTGCCCCAGCAGGATGGCCTTCTGGTGCGACAGAATGCCCGCGTACAGCAGCTGGGTCAGCATCCTTTCCACCCGATATGGATGTTCATGCACATCCTCCAGGAAGAGGATTCCACCCTTGACCTTGGGCATCCAGGGCGTGCCGACCAGGCTCGCCAGCATGGCCAGGTTGCCACCCCATAGCTGACCTTTCAGGTCGATCGGTGCCCCCGCGGCTTCCGGTCGAGGCAGTTGCCAGCCCGTCCCCTCGCCCTGCCCGCTGACCAGATCCTCGAAACAGGCCTGCATGATGTCGTCGGGTTCCCCCTCCACCCCGAAATCCTCGCCCAGAGCCGGCCCGGCCCAGGTGACTGCACCGGTTTGCGCGAGCACCGCGGTCTGGAACGCGGTGAAATCGCTCAGGCCCACGAAGCGCATGCCGTTGTCGATGGCCTTGGCGACCGCCTTGTAGCGTATATCCGGCAGCAATCGGGTCAGGCCGTAGCCACCCCGGGTGATCAGGCAGACATCCGCACCGCTCGCGGCTGCGCGATGGATTGCGGCCAGGCGCGTCTCGTCGTCGCCGGCAAAACGCATGTGGGTCGCGAACACCGCTTCGTCGAGCTCGACCTGGTAGCCGAGGGCCCGCAGCCGTGCCACGCCGCGCCGGATCACTGCCTTGTCTCGCACGACACTCGATGGGGAAAAGATGTAGATGTGTTGAGTCACGGGCGGAAGTATCCCACCGCCGCCTGCGCGACCGGCTCACCGTGCTCCTGCACGAAATGGCCTGCGTGCTCGATCACCATAGGCTCCGGGCAGCCCCGGATGCTTTCGCGCAGCGCTCTCATGACCGGCAGTCCCAATACCGGGTCCTGCGCACCGACGGCCATCAGGCTCTGGCCGGTCCACCGGCGGGACCAGAAGTCCCGCGCCTGCCGGGAAACGGCGGCGCCGTCGGCGTCCGGATGGTCCGGCACCATTCTGGGGAATGCGCGCAAGGCGGCGCGGTGGCCGCGATCGGGAAACGGCGCATTGTAGGCAGCGCACTCGGCCGCGCTCATCTGCGGATTGCCGCGGGCGAACAAACGACCCACGTCGAACTCGGGGTTCTTCTCGCACATGTCGCGCCATGCGATGAAACCCGGGCTCAGCGGGGCGTCTCCGGTTCCCAGCGTCGTGTTCATGGCCAGCAAGCCGCGATAGCGATGCTCAGCCGCCATCGGCAGAGTCAGCCCGAGCAAGCCGCCCCAGTCCTGCACCACCAGCACGACCTGGCGCAGATCGAGCCGTTCGACCAGTTCCAGCAAGGCCTGGCGGTGCCAGCCGAAGCTGTGGGCGGACGCCTTCTTGGGTTTGTCGCTCCTGCCGAAGCCGATCAGATCCGGCGCCACGACCCGGTGGCCGGCTGCCAGAAAAACCGGGATCATCTTGCGGTACAGGTAACTCCAGGCCGGATTGCCGTGCAGGCACAGCCAGGTGATAGTCGCGGCCTCCGCCCCGGCTCGCTCGTCGAGGTAATGCATGCGCAGGCCGGCCACGGACGGCAGGTCGCTGAGGTAGCGGGACTCCCATGGATAGCCCGGCAAGTCGGCAAAGCGATCGTCGGGGGTCCGCAACGCGTCTTCTCGCACGGGCTGGGTCATGGCACGCGCCTCCTGCCTTCGGCTCTGGAAAAAATCCATCAGCAAGCCGGCGCATTCGTCCGCACGCACGCCCGCAACCACCTGCGTCCGGTGATTGAGTCCGGGCTGCGCAAACAGGTCAACAACCGAGCCGGCAGCTCCGGTCTTGGGGTCCGCGGCACCGAACACCATCCGCCGCAGCCGGGCGTGGAGCATGGCACCGCTGCACATTGCGCAAGGTTCCAGCGTGACGTAGAGATCGCAATCGTCCAGCCGGTAGTTGCCCAGGGCCTGCGCGGCCGCGCGCAGGGCAATGATTTCGGCGTGGGCGGTCGGATCGCGACTGCCCACCGGGGCGTTGCAACCCACACCGAGCACCTGCCCGTCCCGCACCACCACCGCACCCACCGGCACCTCACCGGCGGCTGCGGCGAGCCGGGCCTGCTCCAGCGCCAGGCCGATGAAGTGACCGTCGGTCACTTGTCGTCGGGCATGGGTCTCGCCTGCTGCATGGCTCCCTGCACCGCCTGCCGGTACTGCTGCACCTGCTGTTGCGGCGTTCCCACCGGCGCAGCCACGCCCTCCACCGCCGGCAAGCCGGCCGTCGGCGCCGGTACGCCAGCGAGCTGCTTCTTCGCGAGGATTCCGACGATGGCCACCACCAGCAGCAGACTCAAGACACCAAAGACAACGCGCATACCTTAGCCCCCCATGCCCAATTGATCCATCCAGCGCGCGAGTTCGCGCTCCCGCTCGTTGCCCTGCGCATAGATTGCCTTGAGCGCCGCGTGCGATTCCGGGCGGTGCTGGTTGAGCTTGAGCTTGCACTGCAGATCCAGCACCTCCAGCTCGAATGCAACGATGCCGGCCAGCATCTTATGGGCGAACTCTTCGCCCAGGCCGCGCCATTGTTCCGCATAGGCGGGCTCATGGTCGGCTATGAGCTTCTTGAGCAACCGGTCCTTGCCCTCGTCATCCTCGACCAAGGCGGCCCGCACGGTGCAGTGCACGGCCAGGTAGTTCCAGCTGGGCACCCGGGCCAGGTCCGGATAGACCTTGGGTGACAAGTAGGCATGGGGCCCCAGAAAGGTGACCACCGCCGTGGGCTCGTCCTTGAGGTGCCGCCACTGCGGGTTGGCCTTTGCGCAATGCCCCAGCAGGACAAACGTGCCGGCACGATCTTCCAGATGCAGAGGCAGATGCGAAACGAAGGGTAGCCCCTCATCGTCATTGGAGATGAGGCTGGCGAAGGGGTGATCGCGCATCAGCCGTGCGGCCAAGTCGCGGTCGCTCGACTGGAACTGGGGCGGTTGGTACATGAGCCAGATTGTGCCCGGACCTCGTGCAACCCGACTGTTCCGCCGGCGGGGTCACCCGCAAACGCCTATTGTCCAATTAAATAATAGACAGTCTACGCATAACTGTCCAATTAAGTTAGACAGACAGCTGCCGGGCAGAGAACAGGTGCTTTGCTTCCGAGTTGGTCCGGGTCTGTCAATTTCGGCCATCGTTCAGAGAGCTTCTGTGGTTTTTCTACATCGGCTTGTCAGTCCACGCGGCAATAACTTGACAGTCTATTTGCAACTGTCCAATACTTATTACACAGCCTAAGTAACAAGGAACACTTTGTTAACCAGCAAAGAGGTATTGGAGAAGACCGGGATTTCGCGCGCGACGCTCAACAACTACATCGGTTGGGGGATCGTGCCGAAGCCCCAGGTCCTGCCCCCGGAGCCGCGGGACGGTGCGGCTCCGCGCATCGGTTATTTCCCCGAGGAAATCGTGGGGCGCATTGCCGACATCCAACGCCTGAAAAGCGAGGGGTGGAGCATGGCGAAGATCACCGAGCACTTCTGCGTGGGGCAAACGGCGCCGGCGGCAGTCGAGCCGTTGCCCGCCACCCGGACGGCTGCGGCGAGCGTCGCACAGCCGCAAGGCGCGATGCCCAGGCTGTCGATCGAGGAGATCGCCTACCCGGCCTACCTGGTCAACCACAGCTTCGAAATGGTTTGGTCCAATGCGGCCGCTCGATCGGGCGTGCTCGGAAACATCGCGCATCGGCCGCCGGAAGGCGAGTCGACCAGCGTGTTCAAGTACCTCCTGCACAGCCGATCGGCCGGCGACCTTGATTCACGCGAGCAGATCCTGCGCTTCCATCTCGGGCTCGCCAAGGAGCGCGGGGCGGATCTTTTCAACCTCTGCCGCGAAGTGCCGCGCGAGCAAGTGGACGTGATGGAGCGTCTCTACAACGAGGCCGACCGGCCCGAGTTCGCGCTGGTGTCCCACACCTACATATCGACCGTCGGACCCGGTGTCCAACAGACGGTATGCCTTTATGCGGTTCAGTTCCGGGAAGGAACTCTGTTCGTTTATGTCCCCGGTTCATCGCAGGCGCATCGCGATCTGGTCATTGGCAACCTGGTGCGCAAGCGCCTCCCCGTGCTGACCCACGTGGCGGTCCTGGTAACGGATCTACAGAACTCGACCCGGATATGGTCCGAACTGCCCCCGGAAGAATATTTCGAACTGATCAACCACATCTGGTTGGCGGTGGACCCCATTTTCAGGCGCCACCATGGCACCCAGGGCAAGCACGCCGGAGACGGCATGGTGTGCTACTTCTTTCCCCACCCCGACGGCAACTACGTGTGGAACGCTGTGCTGGCGGCGCACGAAACGCGGGAGGCCATGCAGCGGGTGAGCAGGGAGTGGCAGGCCCGAAAGGGATGGAACACCGAGCTTTACCTGAACACCGGCCTCAACGAGGGGCAGGAGTGGCTGGGCATGTTCCAGTCCGCCAGCCGCACCGAGTTCACGATGCTCGGCGACACGATCGATCACGCCGCCCGGATATCGGATTTCGCCCGCTCCGGCGCCGTCTGGACCACCAAGAACCTCATCGGCAAGCTGACCGGTGAAGAACGGCAGCGCCTGAAATACGGTGTGCGCCGCAGGAACAGCGGCGGCCATGACGTCTTTGTTTCCTCGGTCTTCTCGGATGTCGACGGCCTCACCGATCCGGCGACGGCCCGCAGCGAGCGGCTGAGGGACATCGCGCGACTGCCCATCACGGAAATTGTCGACATCGCAGCACCTGACAAGCGCGCCGATCGCGCCGCCGGTCAAAACCCAACCTGATTTTCAGAACAGAGGCAGCCTATGCGTTGGTTCAAGCCAAATCTCAGAAGCAGTATCAATGCCATTTTTGCCCTGGGCCATCGTTCGGCGCCAGCGGACTCGGTGCTGGAAATCGGCATCCAGGACATCCGGGATGCCATGCTCGAACTGATGGGCGACGTCGGCGACAACCCGTCACCGCAGGTCACCCGCCGTATCCGCTATGCGGTCGATATCCAGGCCTTGTGGTACCTGCGAGGCGATCTGATGGCCGTTCTGGCCAAGAAGCATGGCGAAGCGGCGGCTCGCGACAAGCTCGAGCCGATCACTGAAATGTTTACGGACCTGGGGCCGCTGGGGCTGAAGTCGCGCCCCAGCCCGTTAAGCTTTCTGCCGAAAAAATAGCAGGACGTCGATCATTCCCACTCAATCATCAACGGCAATTGTAAACAGTTGTCATGTAAAGATCTTTTTTCTGCGATTGGCGTTTTTACCGTCGGATTTACCGTCAATTTCATCTGATCCCCAAAAATAACTATCGGCAGCGCAAATTCAGCGGCGGACACAGGCGGTCGAACTTGCGCAACGTGACCTGTTCCATCACGCCAGCAGCATGCAGACCCTTGGCCGTCTTGTGTACAGCCTCATGAATTGCCGATTTGGTCTTGCGCATCGTAATCCACCTCTATCAATTCCCGTACCAGCGGCGGTAAGCATCAATCCATTCCGCCCCCTCTGGCCGCGGGTCGGGCATCGGCAAATCGAGGATTGGAATTGCTTGAGTCGCCTTGCCACGCGAGCAAATGGCGACGATTTCGTCGCGCTTGGTGATATCGAGCTTGGCAACCGTCACTTCCTGCCCAAACACCTGGGTCACGAATGGAAGGGCGAGATTTTCCTCGATCATGGCGAAGAACCCGCCGGCCTGCTCCGATTCGTTGTAGGCGTCGGTGGTCGCCTCATCGATCAGCTTATCCAGGTATTTCGCGGTGAACTTCGCTGCCTTTCCCATTCTCGCCTTCTACGACTTCTTCCAGATCCCCGCATCGGCCAGACGCCGGACCAAGGCACCGCGTTTTCCATGTCGGCCCATGAATTGCGCCAATTTCCGGTCGAAGTCAACTCGGGAGGCGCAAAGCGTATAGGCTTCGGCTAGCTCGACGAGAGCGCGTTTTACCTCATCGTAGGCCGAGGCGATGCCACGTTCGGCTTGCTTATTGGCAACTTGCCAGCAACGGTCGAAATCGGCAGCTAGTGTCCGCAGATAGATTTCACGCTTGGCCCGCCGCTCGGCTTCAACCTTTCTGCGCTGCACCGCTTCCTGCTTTTTTCTCGTTTCGGCAGCGGACGCAGCCAACTCCTGAAGTTCGGCGACAGTACGCCGCCGCGCTTCATGTTTTCCAATCGGATGCTGTTCGCGCTGCCAGGCAAGGAGGCGTAATTTCAACCGACGCTCGGCTTGCTGTGCGTGCCCTGTCACAAGCAGTTTGAGTACTGCTGCCTTCTCTGCCGTTGGAAGTTCGACGATCCAGGCGTCTATTTCCGGATCGCTCTTGGTATCGAGGTCGGGTGCTTGCTGGTCAGGTAATCCGGCCGCTGTTATCAGGTCCAGACCGATTTCAAGAAATTCCGCCAGCGATTGCTGGGCAGCGGTCAATCGAGAAAGACCGGGCGGCGGCGGGGGCTCGGTGGCATCTTCGTGAACTTCGCCGGCGCTCACGCCGGCCAGCCAACCGAGATACAGCGGACGCAGGTCGCCACGCAGCAATTCATCGCGCAATGGTACCAGCCTGCCCATCCAGTCCCGCCCATCCTCCTCGGCAAAGCGATCGTAGTTGTCACTTTCGCTCAGTGCCCATTCAAGCAGCCAATGTGTATTCGTCCGGGCAACCGAAAAGACGGATTCGATTTCAAAGGGCTGAAGGGTCTTGGCATCGAACGCACTCCTCGGCACCCGCAGGTAAAGACAGCAAGTACACCAGTTAGCGACATAGACGTGAGAGTCAAAGTATCGCCGCATCCAGTCAACTGGATCTCCCTTGAGATTGCCCCACTGGTAATCATTGACGAAGCTGGTCGGAGTAATGCTGGCGCGAGACGACCGCGAGCGCAGTTCCACCATTTGCTTCGGCGTCAGTGGCTCGTCGATGGCGACGAATTCGTAGTACTGGTATTCGCTCATGCCAATTCACTTTCTGTGAAATGGGGCCATTTCCATTTCAGGTATCTTCATCCTAAATTCGTCGGACTCGAACGATGTGATTGATGACAAGTCATTGCCTGATTCGATACCCCATACCCGGTAATCAAGTCGTCCGTACAATCACACACGCCGCAACGGATCCCGTGACGACAGCAGTCCGGGGAATCTCTTCACGCGCAATTCTTCGAGGACCGGGTCTGTGAGTTTCCACCCCTCCCCTCCGATCCCCGCGATCAACTCGATCCAGACCCGCTCAAATGCACGGATAGCATCCGCCTCTTCGAAACGAATACCCGCTGGCAGCAACGGAGTGATGTCCTCGGTCATGCTTCGGGTGAGTTTTTCAAGCATGCGCTGCTCGGCCATCGCGCGGGTGATCGGCTTGCCCTCAAGCGCCAGGTAGTGGTCAAAACACGCGATGATTTTTTCCGGGACCAGCGTGAGTTGCTCCAGTCCCTGATGCAAATCGAACAGGTCGCGGTTCCTGCGCCGTTGCAGCAGCGCGCGCAGCTTCGTGCCGAACAGTTCCTCGGGCTCGAAAGACGCGATCTCGGTGGTTCCTCGGTACCAGTCGTTTTCTAATGCAAAGGGGTACCGCTTGATGCCGAGCAGGTTCGTGTGCTCCCGAGTGTTGATCTCGATCTTGAGCTTGAGCGTTGCCTGCGAATCGACCTCGGGCGTGAACTTGAACACCAGATGCATCGAGTGACCTGCCTGCTCCCTTTGGCATCTTCCAAGCCACGACAACGCTACGCGGATCGCGTCGACCGTCGCACCGATGGGCTCTGCCTGAATCTGCACCAGGTCGATGTCTTCCGAATAGCGCAGCGGTTGCTTGAACAGCAGTTTGTGGATGGCGGTTCCGCCGCGGAACGCTATCTTGTCCTTCAACGCCGAAGCGTTGAACAGGTCGCACAGCGCGCGACTGATGATCAAATCCTGTTCGACCTGCCTCAAGTCCGGCCAAGGCGCCTTGGCACTCCATGCCTGCAGGAAGGCGGTGGGAATCATTCTGCGATCTCCACCATTTCATTGATCAAGAGTTTCCACTTGGCGTTTCTCTCGTGAACCTGCGCCAGCGCTGCCACGATAGGCTTCACCGCGGGATCCAGCGGCAGCATCGTCTTGGCTTGCTTAACGATGGGCTCCAGCGCACGGGCCTGGCGACCGTGACCCGCCTGATCGAGCAAATAGCCGAGCCGACGTACCGCCGAGTTTTCGTATGCAGCCGCCGCCGTTGCCAGCGTGCGCGGTTTGGCCTTGGCGCCGATATCCTTGACGATCTGTGCCACTCCATTGATGCCAGCCGCCTTGTGGAAGTAGCGCACGCAGTCGAGCAGCGTCAGCTCGACGCCGGCCACCCTGGCGAAGCCGGCGTCGCTCTTCATCTGACCGACCAGTTCGGGCTTGTTGACTCGAGCGAATGCCTCGGGCCCCTGATAGAGGAACTGCAGGCGGTGACGACCAAGGTCGAAGTCCCGCAACTGCCTTGGGACGACGACCTGGAAGACCATGCTGGCCTGATGCGACGAGCCGTGGAATGCCGCCGCGCGCAGCAGCGAAATACGGTAGTCGATCCCCTGATACTTCATCAGCGGGTCGATCCACTTCACGGGGTCCGGCGCGCTGGCGATTTGGTCTTCCGGGCGCAGGATGAGATAGAAGCCGTGCCTGGGATTCGCCAGACGATGCTTTTTGATCAAACGCGTGATCGCTGCGGCGAGCGCCGCTGGCTTCAGGCCGAGCGCAGCCAGAGCCTCATCCCGGGAGAAGTAGGCACGGCCGCGAGCGAGCAGATCGCCGAGGTAAGAGTCCAGCGTAGCCATTCCATAACATACGCAAAACTCGACGTATTGTCAATAGTTTTGCATATGATTTAGGTCACTCCCATTCGATCGTTGCCGGCGGCTTGCTGCTGACGTCGTAGGTGACGCGGTTGATCCCACGCACCTCGTTGATGATCCGGCCCGACACTTTTTTCAGCAGGGCATAGGGCAACTCGGCCCAGTCCGCAGTCATGAAATCGCTGGTCTGCACGGCGCGCAGCGCCACCACGTAGTCGTAGGTACGGCCGTCGCCCATCACGCCGACGCTCTTGACCGGCAGGAACACCGCGAAGGCCTGGCTGGTGAGCTCATACCAGCTCTTGCCGCTGGCTGCGTCCTTGAAATTGCGCAGTTCCTCGATGAAGATCGCGTCGGCGCGGCGCAGCAGGTCGGCATACTCCTTCTTCACCTCGCCCAGGATGCGCACCCCCAGGCCGGGACCCGGGAACGGATGGCGATACACCATCTCGCCGGGCAGCCCCAGGGCGACGCCAAGCTCCCGCACTTCGTCCTTGAACAGGTCGCGCAGCGGCTCCAGCAGCTTCAGGCCCAGTTCCTCGGGCAGGCCGCCTACGTTGTGGTGGCTTTTGATCGACATCGCCTTCTTGTTCTTGGCGCCGCCGGACTCGATCACGTCCGGATAGATCGTGCCTTGAGCCAGCCATTTGGCGCCCTTGTGCGCGCCGTCCAGGCCGGCCTTCAGGCGTGCCGCCTCGGCCTTGAACACTTCGACGAACTCGCGCCCGATGATCTTGCGCTTGGCCTCGGGGTCGCTGACCCCGGCCAGCTTGCGCAGGAAGACCTCGCTGGCGTCCACCCGGATCACCTTGGCGTGCAGCTTGCCCGCGAACATGTCCATCACCAGGTCGCCCTCGTTGAGTCGCAGCAGGCCGTGATCGACAAACACGCAGGTCAGCTGGTCGCCTATGGCACGGTGAATCAGAGCCGCGGCCACCGAGGAGTCGACACCGCCGGACAGGCCCAGGATCACTTCCTCGTCGCCGACCTGGCGGCGGATCGCTTCCACGGCCTCGCCGACATGGTCGCGCATGACCCAGTCCGGGCGTGCACCGCAAATGCCCAGCACGAAGCGCTCAAGGATGGCGCGACCCTGCTGGGTGTGCGTGACCTCGGGGTGAAACTGCACGGCATAGAAGCCGCGCGCCTCGTCGGCCATCCCGGCAATCGGGCAGCTTTCGGTCGACGCCATCAGCTTGAAGCCGGGCGGCAACTCGACCACCTTGTCGCCATGGCTCATCCAGACGTTGAGCATGCCGTGGCTTTCCGGGGTGGTGAAGTCGGCGATGTCGTCAAGCAGGCGGGTATGGCCGCGGGCCCGGACGCTGGCAAAACCGAACTCGCGCAGGTGGCCGCCCTCCACTTTCCCGCCCAGCTGGTGGGCCATGGTCTGCATGCCGTAACAGATCCCCAGCACCGGCACACCCAGCTCGAACACCGCCTGCGGCGCCTTGTCGGTGGTGTCCTCGTACACACTGGCGTGGCTGCCCGACAGGATCACCCCTTTCAGGCCGCCGCCCGCCGCGTACCGGCGAATCCAGTCGTCGGTGACGTCGCAGGGGTGAACTTCGCAAAACACGTGGGCTTCACGCACCCGCCGCGCGATCAGCTGGGTGACCTGCGAGCCGAAGTCGAGGATGAGGATTTTCTGGTGTTCCATGGATCAGGGTATTGCGATATCGGAAGATTCACGCCTGCGGCCGCTCCGCGGCCAACGCAGACAGGCCCAAGGCAAGGCAGACGCCGGCCACCGGAGCCGCGGCCCCGTTACTCGGCGCGGTAGTTCGGCGCTTCCTTGGTGATCTGCACGTCATGGACGTGACTCTCGCGGATGCCCGCGGCGGTGATCTCCACGAATTCCGCGTTGTCGTGCATTTCGTCGATCGTGGCGCAGCCGCAATAGCCCATGCTGGCCCGCACGCCACCACCCATCTGGAACACGATCGAGACCAACGATCCCTTGTAGGGGACGCGGCCTTCGACGCCTTCGGGCACCAGCTTGTCCGCGTTCGGGTTGCCGGTGGTTGCCTCCTGGAAATAGCGGTCCGCGCTGCCCTGCTGCATGGCCCCGATCGAGCCCATGCCGCGATAGCTCTTGTAGCTGCGGCCCTGGTACAGGACGATCTCGCCCGGCGACTCTTCGGTGCCGGCGAACATGCTGCCCATCATCACGGTGCTGGCACCGGCCGCGAGGGCCTTGGAGATATCGCCCGAGTAGCGAATGCCGCCGTCGGCGATCAGCGGCACGCCGGTGCCACGCAAGGCCGTTGCCACGTTGTCGATGGCCGTGATCTGGGGCACCCCCACCCCGGCGACGATCCGTGTGGTGCAGATCGATCCCGGACCGATGCCCACTTTCACCGCGTCGGCGCCCACATCGGCCAATGCCAGGGCAGCCGCGCCGGTGGCGATATTGCCGCCGATCACGTCAACCTGTGGGTAGTTCCGCTTGACCCAGCGCACACGTTCGATCACGCCCTTGCTGTGTCCGTGCGCGGTGTCGACCACGATCGCGTCGACGCCGGCCCTGACCAGCGCTTCGACACGTTCCTCGGTGCCCTCGCCGACCCCGACGGCAGCGCCGACTCGCAGCCGCCCGGCCGGATCGCGGGCCGCGTTCGGGAAACTCGTCTGCTTGGTGATGTCCTTGACGGTGATCAGGCCCTTGAGCTCGAACGCGTCGTTGATCACGAGCAGGCGCTCGAGCTTGTACTTGTTCAGCAGCGCCTTGGCCTCGGACGGGCTGGTGCCTTCGCGCACCGTGATGAGCTTGTCGCGCGGCGTCATGATCTCGCGCACCGGCACGTCATAGCGGGTCTCGAAGCGCAGGTCGCGCCCCGTCACGATCCCCACCACCTTGCCGCCGTCCACGACCGGAAAGCCGGAAATGCCCAGCTGTTCCTGCATATCGATGACCTGGCGCACCGTATGGCTGGGCGTGATGATGACCGGGTCACGCAGCACGCCGGACTCGTAGCGCTTGACGCGGGCCACCTCGGCCGCCTGCTGCTTGGCCGTGAGATTCTTGTGGACGATGCCCATGCCGCCTTCCTGGGCGATGGCTATCGCAAGGCGGGCTTCGGTCACGGTGTCCATGGCGGCGGACACCAGGGGCAGATTCAGCGCAATATTGCGGGACAGCCGGGTCGCCAGGGACGTGTCCTTGGGCAGGACCCGGGAGAACGCCGGCACCAGCAGGACATCGTCGAAAGTGAGTGCTTTTCCGAGGAGTCGCATCTCAGCCTCCGCCCAATTGCCTCGAGGAGGCTGGAGCCCCTGTGGGGGGCAGCGACGGGGCATGAGCGTGAGGGCTCTTCATCTGAAAGCTCCAAAAGAGCGATTGTATCCGTGGGCCTTGGTGCTCACCCTGCGCGTCCAGGTTCGCCCTGCGCGCAGAAGTGTCCGGCACTGTGCCAGGACAACAACTGGGAGCGTCCCGGGTGGCGTCCGGCGTCATCTCAGCGCTACACTGACGCGATGAACCTGCTTCGCTTGACCCTGCTGGGCCTGGCCCTTGCCCTGCCCCACGTCTGCTTCGCCCAGTGGCAGTGGATCGACAAGGACGGCCGCAAGGTCTTCAGCGACCAGCCGCCGCCGCCCGAAGTTCCGGCCAAGAGCATTCTGCGTCAGCCAGGACCCAAGGCCCACGCGGCCGTGGCGACCGAGCCGGCCAGCGCGCCGGACACGGCTGCATCAGCCTCCCAGGCGGCCAAGTCAGCGGCCAGCGCGCCCAAGCTCAGCCGCAAGGACAAGGAGTTGGAGGAAAAGAAGAAGAAGGCAGAAGCCGCCGAGGCCGAGAAGAAGAAGGAAAAGGAAGAAGAAATAGCGAAGGCACGGGCTGACAGCTGCGACCGCGCGAAGCGCGCCAAGGCGAGTTTCGATTCCGGTGTGCGCATCTCGCGCATGAACGACAAGGGCGAGCAGGAATTCCTCGACGACGCAGCGCGTGCCTCGGAGACCAAACGGCTGCAAGGCATCATCGCCAACGATTGCAAGCCGGCCGGGGGCTAACCCGGGCCGGGTTCTTTGTCAGGCGCTGCGCCGCCGCCGCGGCGCGCGAACAGTCCTGCCGCCCGTGATCCCTGTTTGCGAAAGCGCTCGCGCCGCGCGAGCTTGGGGTCCATCTTGAGGGCCCGCAAGACTTCGACCCGGTCGCGGTCGCGCAGACGCTCTTCCAGCCGGGCCCTACGCCCCCAAAGCCCAACGCTGGCATGGCGCAGTTCGAGGTCGGGCGCGCTGTCCGGCAAGCCGCTCGCCTGCAAGGCCTGTGACACGGTGGCGCCGGGTTCCAGCGTCACGAGCCATTCCAGCACTTCGCGGGGCGCGGGCGAGTACATCACCGTGACCCGCACGGCGCCCGCCTCAGGCATAGACCTGCTCCGCCCGTTTCACGAAGGCCTCCACCATGCTGCCGGCGATCTTGTCGAATACCGGCCCCACCAGCCGGCTGAGCGTGGTGTTGTCGAAACCATAGCGCAGTTCCAGTTCGACCTTGCAGGCGCGCTGCTGCTCGCCTCCCAGCGGGGTGAACTTCCACTGACCGTCCAGCCGGGAAAAAGGGCCTTCAATCAGCTTCATCGTCACTTCGCGCCCAGGCACGTGCTCGTTGTGCGTCCTGAAGGTCTGGTGCAGGCCCGCGAAGGCAATCCCGATCTCGGCCCTCATGCCAGGCTCGTCGGGCTCCACCGAGGCACGGTCGCACCAGGGCAGAAACTCCGGATACCTGGCGATGTCGGTGACCAGGTCGAACATTTCCTCGGCGCTGTACCAGATGAGGACGGACTTGTGAACGGTTTTCATAGAGAATGCGGGGCCCGCGAGGCATTGTAGTTACCGCCACGCACCCCATTTGTAATCCCATGGCCACGAAACCCGATACCGCCAGCCGAATCGCCGATAACAAGAAGGCAGCGTACAACTACCTGCTGGAGGAGAAGTTCGAGGCAGGCATGGTGCTGGAGGGCTGGGAAGTCAAGGCCTTGCGGGCGGGCAAGGTGCAGCTGACGGACGGCTATGTGGTGATCAAAGGCGGCGAGCTTTTCGTCATCGGCTGCCAGATCAATGCCCTCAACACGGCCTCCACGCACGTCAATCCGGACGCCGTGCGCAGCAGGAAGCTGCTGATGCACAAGGATGAAATCCGGCGCCTGGTCGGGAAGGTCGAGCAGAAGGGCTATACGCTGGTGCCGCTCAACCTGCATTGGAAGGCGGGCAAGGTCAAATGCGAAATCGCTCTGGCCAAGGGCAAGGCCGAGCACGACAAGCGCCACACCATCAAGGACCGGGAAGGCAAGCGCGAAGTCGAGCGCGCCATGAAAAGCCGCAGTCGCTGACATCCCGGCGTCCTTTTTTCGGGGTGCCGTGGAATAAACCGGCCGCGGGCGGTGTTTATGCGTTCGTAAGACCCACAACCACCGGAGATACCATGCGCAAACTGTTCCTCACCCTCGCCGCCGCCGCCATGATGGCAGGCTCCGGCGCCGCCATCTCCCAGCCCGCGAAAACCGCCGACGGCGGGCTGACCGGCCCCAACGGCATGAGCCTCTATACCTTCGACCGCGACGCCGCAGGCAGCGGCAAGTCGGTGTGCAATGGGCCTTGCGCCACGCTGTGGCCGCCGATGCTGGCATCCGACACGGACAAGACCTCCGGCGACTATGCCGTGATCGTCCGCGATGACGGCAAGAAGCAATGGGCGTACAAGGGCAAGCCGCTTTACTACTTCTCCCGCGATACCAAGGCCGGCGACAGGACCGGCGACGGCTTCAACCAGGTCTGGAAGACGGCGCGGCCCTGAGCCGCTGCTGCAACCGCATCCCGACCTGTCATGCGCTGGTTTCGCTCCGGGCTGCAAAGCCTTTCGGGCTGGCTGACGCCGCCCCGACTGCCCGCCGCCTTCGCCGCCGCGTCGGCGGGGCAGTTGGCGGCCATCCGCCAAGCCATGCTGGCCGCTCTGGGGGAAGCCGGTGCGGCGCACCGGCCCAGGCTGGCTGCACGCATCCGCTTTTGCCGGGATACGGACACGCTTTGGGCGCTGCGCAGCGCACTGATGGACGCGAGCTCGCAACTTTACGGCGAGTCTCGTGCCCGCGAATTGCTGGAGCGGGTCACTGTCTTGTTCGATGGCGTGCTGCCCGCAGCCCTCTTGCGCCCGACGCACCCGGGCGCACACGCGGACGGGCCGATGGCCCCGCCATTGACGGGCCGGCCCGATGCGCGTGCAATGGGCTCACCCAACCTCATGACATGAACCGCACCCTTCTGGTCGAGCAGCTTCCCGGTTTGCGCCGTTATGCGCGGGCTCTGACGGGCGATGCCTGGGCGGCCGACGACCTGGTGCAGGACACGCTGGAGCGGGCCTGCGCGAAATGGCAGCTCTGGGTGGTGGGCAGTGACCTGCGCGCCTGGCTGTTCACGCTGATGCACAACATTTACCTCAACCAGCGACGTGCGGCCAAGGTAGCCCTGAACTCGGTGAGCATCGACGACGTCGAGGCCGAGCTGCATGCGACAGCACCCGCCAGCGACGACCCGCTCGATCTCAGCCGCTGCCTGCAGCGGCTGCCCGCTGACCAGAGGGCGGTGCTGTTGCTGGTTGCCCTGGAGGACATGAGTTATGAGGACGCGGCCAAGGTACTTTCCATCCCGATGGGAACCGTGATGTCGCGCCTTTCGCGCGCGCGCAGCCGGCTGCGGGAGCTGATGGCTGGTGGCCAGCCCACCTCCCAGCGCGCGGTCGAGACCCAGACGCCGGCCTTGCGCCGCATGAAGTGATGGAGTAACGATGGACACGCGAAGGGATGCTACGGCCCCGATTCCGGAAGACGACCTGCATGCGCTGGTTGACGGCCGGCTGGCGCCTGCGGCTGCCGCGGCCCTGCGTGAGCGCCTGCTCGAAGACCCGCAGGCACAGGTCACGGTCGACGCCTGGCAGGCCCAGCGCGCCGCCCTGAAAGGGCTGTACGCGAAGACGGATGATCTGCCGCTCCCTCCCTCGCTGGTAGCGGCGGCTGAACGCGCACAGCGGGCCCATGATCAGGCGTCGCAGTGGTGGCGCTGGGGTGGCATGGCCGCATCGGTGCTGCTGGCGTTCGGCATGGGCTGGGTTGCCAACACCCAGTGGCACGATGGTCGCGGCGAAAGCGCCGCGGCGCGCATGGGGCCCGCGCGGCATTTCGCGGAACAGGCCGCCGTGGCGCATGCCGTGTTCCAGCCGGAGGTGCGGCATCCGGTCGAAGTGACCGCCGCCCAGCAGGACCACCTGGTCCAGTGGCTGTCCAAGCGGCTGGGCCGCCCGCTCAAGATCCCGGTGCTGGCCGCCCAGGGCTATGAGCTCATGGGCGGGCGGCTGCTTCCCGGCGACGATGGCGCCCGCGCCCAGTTCATGTACCAGAACAGCGCGGGCCAACGACTCACGCTTTATATCGGCGCGCTGAAGCCGGCCGCGGGCAGTGCGACAAAGGAGACTGCATTCCGGTTCCTGGACGACGGCCCGGTGCCGGGCTTCTACTGGGTCGACCAGGGATTCGGCTACGCAATTGCCGCCCAGCTGCCGCGGGCGACCTTGCAGGAGCTCGCCAAGGTCGTTTACCAGCAGCTCTGAAGCGCCGGCGGAACCTGGACGCGGCTTGCGCCGGTCCGCGCCGTTTTGCTCACGCCCGCAGCCGCCAGCTGACCAGCTCGTTGACCACCAGGGCCCCGATCACCAGGGAGCCGCCGGCCAGCACGGTCTGACTCGGCACCTCAGCGGCGCCCATCCAGGCCAGCAGGATCCCGAAAATCACTTCCAGCGACGCCAGCAGCGCGATTTCAGGCGCCTTGAGGACCCGGGCGCACACCACCGAAAGCGCGCAGGGAATCGCGAGCTGGACCAGGCCCAGCAAGGCCAGCAGCGCCATGTCGTGGCCCGAGGCCCGGAGGGGCATCGCCAGGGGCAATGTGGTCAACATGGAGATCACGGCGCCCACCAGCACGGCCGGAACCAGGTCGATGTTCCGGCCGCGCGCCTGCGAGCGTTGCACCACGGTCCAGTTCACGGCGCCTGCCAGCGGCACGCACAGCGCGACCAGGGTCCCGGCGATCTGGCGACCCGAAACCTGGGCCGCGTACATGTAGGCGATGCCGGCGCCGGCCACCAGGATGGCGGCCCAGGTGCGCACCGGTATCCGGTAGCCGATGAACACGCGGGCCATCAACGCCGTCAGGAACGGACCCACCGACATGGTGACCAGCACGTTGGCCACGCTGGTAAGCGTGAGCGCCACCATGAACGCGGTGAACATGACGCTCCAGCACACGCCCGAAATCCAAAGCGCGGCGTTGCCGCGGCGGATCTTGGAAAACACCTCCCGGCCCTGGAAGAACGGCAGGATGACCAGGAGCGAGCCCACGGTGAAGAAGCTGCGCCAGAACGTGACCTCGAAACTGCGGGCGTGTTCCAGATGCCGGGTCACCACACCGGCCGTTGACCACATCAGGGTCACCGCGACCATCAGGAACACGGCTTTCGTATGCGTGAGTTTCACTTCGTCGTTGTTGTTGTCAGTGCCCGTCATGTTAACAACCCGCTAGCGGCACCGGACCGCGCGGAATAACATGCGGCGCGATCTCCCTTGTGAAGAAGCCCGGCTCGGCCGGGCTCTTCACAGTAACCAGACCACTCGAAAATCGCCCTGGCGATTTTCGAGTGCCTCAAGCCGCGACGCGCAGCGACCGCTTGCGATCGTGCTCCTTCAGGAAGCGCTTGCGCAGGCGAATGCTCTTCGGGGTGATCTCCACCAGTTCGTCGTCCTCGATGAATTCCACCGCGTATTCCAGCGTGAGCTGGATCGGCGGCGTGATCTTGATGGCGTCTTCCTTGCCGCTGACGCGGAAGTTGGTCAGCTGCTTCATGCGCACGGCGTTGACCACCAGGTCGTTGTCGCGGCTGTGGATGCCGACGATCATGCCTTCGTACACCGGGTCGCCGGCCTTCACGAACATGCGGCCGCGGTCGTCGAGCTTGCCCAGCGCATAGGTCACGATCTCGCCGTCGTCCATGCTGATCAGCACGCCATTCTTGCGGCTGGCGATTTCGCCCTTGTAAGCCTCGTAGCCGTCGAAGATGTTGCTGGCCAGGCCGGTGCCGCGCGTCAGGTTGAGGAACTCGTTCTGGAATCCGATCAGGCCGCGCGCCGGGATGCGGTACTCCAGGCGGACCCGGCCCCGACCGTCCGGCTCCATGCTCACCAGGTCGCCCCTGCGTTCGCCCAGCGCCTGCATCACGCCGCCCTGGTGCCCTTCCTCGATATCCACCGTGAGCAGTTCGATCGGCTCGTGGCGTTCGCCATTGACTTCCTTGAACACCACACGCGGCTTGGAAACGGCCAGCTCGTAGCCCTCCCGCCGCATGTTTTCCAGCAGGATCGTGAGGTGCAGCTCGCCGCGGCCGGAAACCTCGTAGATGCCCTCTTCGTCGGTGTCGCGCACGCGCAGGGCCACGTTGGCCTGCAGTTCCTTTTGGAGCCGGTCCCACAACTGCCGGCTGGTGACGAACTTGCCCTCGCGGCCAGCCAGCGGCGAGTTGTTCACGCAGAAGTTCATCGTCAGCGTCGGCTCGTCGATGTTGAGCATCGGCAGCGGCGCCGGCCGGGCCGGGTCGGTGATGGTCACGCCGATGCCGACCTGTTCGATGCCGCTGATCAGCACGATGTCGCCCGGCCCCGCCTCCAGGGCAGGGACCCGCTCGAGGCCGTCGAACTTGAGGATCTGTTGCACCTTGGCCAGGGCCGGCACGCCTTCGACGCCTGCGTACACCGCCACCTGCTGGTTCACCTTGATGGTGCCCTGGTTGATGCGGCCGACGCCGATGCGCCCGACGTAGGTCGAGTAATCGAGCGAGGAGATCTGCAGCTGCAGCGGGGCATCGGCCTCGCCTTCGTGCGCCGGCACATGGGTCAGGATGGTGTCGAACAGCGGTGCCAGGTCCTTGCCCCACTGTTCGCCGGGGGCGCCCTCCTCCATCGAGGCCCAGCCGTTCAGGCCAGAGGCGTACACCACCGGGAAATCCAGCTGGTCCTCGGTCGCGCCGAGCTTGTCGAACAGGTCGAAGGCCGCGTTGATCACGTAATCGGGACGCGAGCCCGGACGATCCACCTTGTTGACCACAACGATCGGCTTCAGCCCCAGCGCCAGCGCCTTCTTGGTAACGAAGCGGGTCTGCGGCATCGGGCCTTCTACGGCATCGATCAGCAGCACCACGCCGTCGACCATCGACAGCGCCCGCTCCACCTCGCCGCCGAAGTCGGCATGGCCGGGCGTATCGACGATGTTGATGTGCGTGCCCTGCCAGCTCACCGCGCAGTTCTTGGCCAGGATGGTGATGCCGCGTTCCCTTTCCAGGTCGTTACTGTCCATCACCCGTTCGGTGACCTTTTCGTTGGCGCGGAACGTGCCCGACTGGCGCAGCAGCATGTCCACCAGTGTGGTCTTGCCGTGGTCCACGTGGGCGATGATGGCGATGTTGCGGATTTGCTTGTTGCTCATAGGTTGCTTTCCAGAATCTGTGAAATCTCTCGCGGGCTCAGCAGCCGGCCGGGGATCAGTTCGCCGCCCTTGATATGGGCCGTGCCGAGCAGCGCCTTCGGCTGCTGGCCGAACACGGCGACGTGTTCGTTGTCCTGCCAGTCCCCGCGGCGGCGCAAGCCGCTCAGGAACCGGCCTGCGTTCTCGGTATCGAGCTCGATGTGCTCATACTCCGGCAGCAGCGAGCCCACGGGCTTCAGGCATGCCAGACGCTCCGCCTCGGTCATGCCCTCCAGCGCATCCAGCGTCACGCACTGCGAGACGTCGAAGTGGCCGGTTGCGGTGCGGCGCAGCGATGTGAGGTGACCGCCGCAGCCCAGGGCTTCGCCGATCTCTTCCCCCAGCGTGCGGATGTAGGTGCCCTTGCTGACCCTGGCCAACAGCCGGATCGCGTTCGGCGGGCAGGTCAGGTCCGGCGCGAGCCACAACTCCCGGACCACCACATCGCGCGCCTCGCGCTCGACTTCCTGGCCGGCCCGGGCATATTCGTACAGGGCCTTGCCGTCTTTCTTCAGCGCGCTGTGCATGGGCGGCACTTGACGCAGCCGCCCGGTGAACTGCGCGGCCACTTGCGCCAGCCGGTCCGCCGTGATCGCCGGTACCGGGCGTTCTGCGATGACCTCCCCCTCGGCGTCGGCGGTGGAAGTCTTGATTCCCAGCCGCACTGTCGCCTCGTAAGTCTTGTCGGCATCGAGCTGCAGCTGGCTGAATTTGGTCGCCGCGCCGAAGCACAGCGGCAGCACGCCGGTGGCCAGGGGATCCAGCGTGCCGGTGTGACCCGCTTTTTCGGCGCGCAACAGCCATTTGGCCCTTTGCAGCGCATCGTTGCTGGAGAGACTCAGCGGCTTGTCGAGCAACAACACCCCGTGCACAGGGCGCCGCTGCACCCTGGTGCGTGGCGCGTTCACGGTCAGTCTTCTTTTGCGCGCGAAGAGACCGCCTTGGCGATCAAGGCGTTCAGGTCGGCGGCACGTTCGGTGGTGCGATCGAACTGGAAATGCAGCGTGGGCACCGTGTGGATGTGCAGGCGCTTGAACAGGCCGCTGCGCAGGAAGCCGGCGGCCTGGTTGAGGGCGAGCTCGCATTCCTGCGGATCGCCCACCAGGACGCTGAAGAACACCTTCGCATGCGCATAGTCCGGCGTCACCTCCACGGCCTGGATCGTGACCATGCCCACCCGCGGGTCCTTCAACTCGCGCGCGATCAGCTCCGTCAGATCCCGCTGGATCTGATCGGCAACCTTGAAGCTGCGGTTGGGGGTGGCGGTGGACTTGCGAACCATGCAGTTGAAGGACGGACCGCCCCTGGCGGTCCGTTGACCCGTCATAACGTCCGGGCGATTTCCTTGATCTCGAAGAACTCCAGCACATCGTTTTCCTGGATGTCGTTGTAGTTCTTGATGTTCAGGCCGCACTCGAAGCCTTCCTTGACCTCGCGCACATCGTCCTTGAAGCGCTTGAGCGACTCGAGTTCACCCGTGAAGATGACCACGTTGTCGCGCAGCAGGCGCAGGCGCGCAGTGCGCCGGACCACGCCCGAGGTGACCATGCAGCCGGCGATCGAGCCGATCTTGCTGACCTTGAACACCTGGCGGATCTCGGCCGTGCCGATGACCTCTTCCCTCTTCTCGGGCGTCAGCATGCCCGACATGGCCGCCTTCAGTTCATCGACGGCGTCGTAGATGATGTTGTAGTAGCGGATGTCGATGCCGTTGTTCTCGGCGAGCTTGCGTGCGCCCGCGTCGGCGCGTGTGTTGAAGCCGATGATCACCGCCTTGGAGGCGATGGCCAGGTTCACATCCGACTCGCTGATGCCGCCCACTGCCGCGTACACCAGCTGCACCTTCACCTCGTCGGTGGAAAGCTTGAGCAGCGACTGCGCCAGCGCTTCCTGCGAGCCCTGCACATCGGCCTTGACGATGATCGGCAACATCTTGACTTCGCCGGCCGAGATGTCGGAGAACATGTTCTCCAGCTTGGCGGCCTGCTGCTTGGCCAGCTTGGTGTTGCGGAACCTGCCGGCACGGTAAGTCGCGATTTCGCGCGCCCGGCGCTCATCCGTCAGCACCATGAACTCGTCGCCCGCTTGCGGCACTTCGGTCAGGCCCTGGATTTCCACGGGGATGGAAGGCCCGGCCGACTTGATCGACTTGCCGTTCTCGTCCAGCATGGCACGCACCCGGCCATAGGTCTGGCCGGCCAGGACCACGTCTCCGGTCTTGAGCGTGCCGGACTGTACCAGCACCGTGGCCACCGGGCCGCGGCCCTTGTCCAGCTCGGCTTCGATCACCAGGCCCTTGGCCATGGCATCGACCGGTGCCTTCAATTCCAGCACCTCGGCCTGCAGAAGCACCTGCTCGAGCAGCGCGTCCACGCCCTGGCCGGTCTTGGCCGACACGGGCACGAACGGCGATTCGCCGCCGTACTCTTCGGGCACGACCTGCTCGGCCACCAGCTCCTGCTTGACGCGGTCGAGGTTGGCATCGGGCTTGTCGATCTTGTTGATGGCCACGACGATGGGCACCCCGGCGGCCCTGGCATGCTTGATGGCTTCGCGGGTCTGCGGCATGACGCCGTCGTCCGCTGCCACCACCAGGATCACGATGTCGGTGGCCTGCGCCCCGCGAGCACGCATGGCCGTAAAGGCCTCGTGACCCGGAGTGTCCAGGAACGAAATCATGCCGCGGTCGGTTTGCACGTGGTAGGCACCGATGTGCTGGGTGATGCCACCGGCCTCGCCGGCAGCCACCTTGGCGCGCCGGATGTAGTCCAGCAGCGATGTCTTGCCGTGGTCCACGTGGCCCATGACAGTCACCACCGGGGCGCGCGGCAGCGCTTCGCCTTCGGCGGCTCCGACGTCGTGTTCGGTGAACGCTTCGGGATCGTCCAGCGCGGCCGTCACGGCCTTGTGGCCCATTTCCTCGACCACGATCATGGCCGTGTCCTGGTCCAGCGGCTGGTTGATGGTCACCATCTGGCCCAGCTTCATCAGGTGCTTGATCACCTCCGAGGCCTTCACCGCCATCTTGTGGGCGAGCTCGGCCACCGTGATGGTTTCCGGCACGTGCACTTCGATCACACGGGCTTCCACCGGCGCCGCTACCACGTGATCGTCACGATGGTCGCGCTCGTTGCCGCGGCGCCCACGCGGGCCCCCGCGCCAGGCGTTGCGGCCGACACCACCGGAGCTGTCGCCACGGGTGGGAATGGCCTTCTTCTTGGACGGGTCGCCGGCCCAGCTGGACGACAGCTTGGCGGACTTGACTTCCTTGCCGGCGCCGCCGGGACCCGCGGGCGCGGCTGCCCCCGGGGCCGGACGGCCAGTTCCTGTGCCCACGGCGGGTTTGTGCAGGGTGCCCTTGGCAGCGGCGGGCTTGGCCGGCTCGGCCTTGGCCACAGCCCTTTCCGGCGGCTTGTGCGCGACCAGCACCTTCTTGGGCGCCGACATCATCGAACGAATCGCGGCGGCTTCGGCCTCGGCCTTGCGGCGGCGATCGCCCAGGTCGGTGGCACGCGCGGCTTCCTCGTCGGCACGGGCCTTGGACTGGGCTGCCGCTTTTTCGCGGGCTTCGAGCTGCGCCGCGGCGCGGGCAGCGGCGGCATTGGCCGCCTCCTGGGTGGCTTCGGCCTGGTCGGCCGACGCCTGGACCTTCTTTTGTTCCTGGGTAGCGACATGGGTCGCCGCGCGCTCGTCGGCCTCGCGCTCGCGCCTCTCGCTTTCTTCGCGCAGCCGGCGCTTTTCCGCCAGGTCTTCTTCCTGGCGGCGGATCAGCTCGGCCTGCCGGCGCGCCTCTTCCTCGCGGCGAGCCAGTTCGGCCTCGTCCACGCGCGGCGGCGGCGCCTGCACCTCGGGCTCGGGCGCCTCGATCACGGCCGTGTCGCCGCCTTCGTCGCGCTTGACGAAAGTGCGCTTTTTGCGAACCTCGACCTGGATGGTGCGCGCCTTGCCCGACGAGTCGGCCTGCTTGATCTCGCTGGTGGACTTCTTCACCAGGGTGATCTTCTTGCGCTCGGCGGTGGCCGTGCCATGGCTGGCCTGGAGGTAGCCCAACAGCTTCTGCTTGTCGGCTTCGCTCAGCGTGTCGGTCGCGGCCGATTTGGCCACGCCCGCACTGCGAAGCTGCTCAAGCAGCGTATCGGTTGACTTTTTGAGTTCGCTGGCAAACTCGGCGACGGTGGTACTGGACATGTGTTCTGGTGCCTTCCATCACATTACTCGTGAGCGGCGGTGGCAGTGGTGAACCAGTGCTCGCGCGCTTTCATGATCAGGATCTTGGCCTCGTCCGTGGACTGGCCCGTGATTTCGGTAAGTTCATCGACGGCCAGGTCGGCCAGGTCGTCGCGGGTATGGACGCCGGCTTCCGCCAGCTTGCCGATCAGATCGGGATTGAGGCCTTCGAGGTCACGCAGGTTCTGCGACACTTCGTCGACGCTCTCCTCGCGAGCGATTTCCTGGGTCAGCAGGGCGTCCTTGGCGCGGGCGCGCAGCTCGTTCACGGTATCCTCGTCGAAGCTCTCGATCTCCAGCATCTCCGAGATGGGGACGTAAGCGACTTCTTCCAGGCTGGTGAAGCCTTCGGAAAACAGGATGTCGGCGATTTCCTGGTCGACGTCCAGCTTTTCCATGAAAAGCTTGCGAATCGTGCCGGTCTCCTCGGCCTGCTTCTGGGCCGATTCGTTCGCGTCCATGATGTTGATCTTCCAGCCGGTGAGGTCCGAGGCCAGGCGCACGTTCTGGCCACCCCGGCCGATCGCGATCGCCAGGTTTTCCTCGTCCACCACCACGTCCATCGCGTGCTTCTCCTCGTCGACGACGATGGAAGACACATTGGCCGGAGCCAGGGCCCCGATCACGAACTGCGCCGGGTCCTCGCTCCACAGCACGATGTCGACGCGCTCGCCGGCGAGTTCGTTGGTCACCGCGTTGACCCGGGTGCCGCGCACACCCACGCAGGTGCCGATCGGATCGACCCGCTTGTCGTGAGAGAGCACCGCGATCTTGGCCCGGCTGCCGGGGTCGCGGGCGCAGCTCTTGATTTCCAGCAGGCCCTGCTCGATCTCCGGCACTTCCTGGCGGAACAGCTCGATCATGAATTCGGGCGCCGAGCGCGACAGGATGATCGGCGCGCCGCGCAGCGTCAGGTCCACTTCCATGATCATGGCGCGCACCCGGTCGCCGTTGCGCAGGTTTTCCTTGGGGATCATTTCACCGCGTCGCAGTCGCCCCTCGACCCGGCCGCTCTCCACGATGATGTCGCCCTTGTCCATGCGCTTGACGGTGCCCACGAAGATCTTGTCGCCACGCGACATGAAGTCGTTGAGCAGCATCTCGCGCTCGGCGTCGCGGATCTTCTGCAGGATCACCTGTTTGGCGGCCATCGCGCCGATGCGGCCGATCGGCACCGAAGGCACGCTTTCCTCGATGTACTCGCCCTCTTCCACGTCCGACACCCGCTCGCGGGCGTCCATCAGCAGCTCCTCGGCGTCCGGGTTCTGCAGGCCAGCGTCATCGGGGACCACCAGCCAGCGCCGGAACGTCTCGTAGTCGCCGCTGTCGCGGTCGACCGACACGCGAATGTCCACGTCGCCCGGGTAGAGCTTCTTGGTCGCCTGTGCCATGGCGGATTCCACTGCGCCGAACACCACGTCGCGCTCGACGTTCTTCTCGCGCGAGATCGCTTCGACCAGCATCAACAATTCGCGGTTCATCTCACGACTCCTACTTCCTACTAATCATTAGAGGGCTGAGCACTTTTGCCCATGACCCGTCCTGCAGGGTCGCCAGCTGGGCGGCCCTTGAAATCCACTATCGGTGCCAGCCGCGCTTCCTTCAGCTCGTCCAGCGTAAAACCCAGCGCCTGCAATGGCGCCGGCTCCCTCTTGCGGCTCACCTTCTGGCCCGGTTTCGGCGGCGGCTCATCGCTCCAGACGATCTGCCAGCGGCCAGCCTCCGCGCGCTCGAGCCGGCCGCGAAACTTCTTGCGGTTGGCGGCCACCTGGCCCCCGGCTGCCGCGCCCATCGGCGCCTTGAGCGTGATGTCGACGATCGCGCCGGCAAAACGCTCAAAATCCGGCTCGTTCCTTAACGGCCGATCGATGCCCGGCGACGACACCTCCAGCCGCTTGTATTCCGTGCCCTCGACCTCCAGGGCGAACTGCAGTTGCCGGGTGACCTTCTCGCAGTCCTCCACGTTGACAAACTGCTCCACGTTGGGGTTCCAGGGCAAGTCGATCGTGATGCGCAGCAGGCCCCCGGCGGAGCGTTCGATCTCCACCAGTTCATAGCCGAGTCCGGCCACGGTCTGCTCCACGATATCCTGCAATGCCACGTCTGCGCGGTCCCCAAAAAAGCCCCCGACCCCCGTCAACTCCGGTTTCCCGCGGCTGACAAGGGCCCGAAGGCTCGCTGCGACCCGCGAAAAAAAACGGGCGGTGAGTACCCGCCCGTTTGGTCGTGAAGCAAGGATTGTACCGCGTAACGCATTGATTTGCAACGGTTCCGGCCAGAAATCAGGGGAGTGGCGCCGGTATCCGGCTCAGGAGTGTCCGGCTCCTGTCCTACCCCGCGCCAACTGCAGCCGTTATTCCGAAACCCGCCCCCGCAAGACCTTGACCTGCGAACGCAGGCTTTTCGCCTCCAGGCGCCGCTTTTTCGAACCCAGCGTGGGCCGGGTCGGCCGCCGCGGCCGGGGCGGCACGGCCACACTGTCCACCAGTTCCTGCAGCCGGCCCCAGGCCTCGGCCCGGTTCATGTCCTGGCTGCGGTGCCCCTGGGCCTTGATCACCAGGACGCCGTCGCGCGTGATGCGCTGGTCGGCCAGCGCCAGCAGCCGCTCCTTGTGGTCCGGCGCCAAGGACGAGTTGGGAATGTCGAAGCGCAGATGGATCGCGCTGGACACCTTGTTGACATTCTGGCCGCCAGCACCCTGGGCCCGCATGGCCGTGATTTCGACGTCCGACTCGGGAATAGGGGTGGTTCGCGGGACGGTCGCCATAGGCCGGCTCTTCAGGCGGCCGCTGCCACCAGGGTGCGGGTGTAGTTCTGCTGGGGTGAGTCGAGCACCCGGGCCACCGGTCCGGCTTCCAGGATGTCGCCATCCTTCATGACCACCACGTCATGGGCCATGGCCCGGATCACGTCGACGTCATGCGTGATGAGCAGGTAGCTCAGGCCCTTCTCGCGCTGCAGCCGCTGGAGCAGTTTCAACACCTGTTTCTGGATGGTGACGTCCAGCGCGCTGGTCGGCTCATCGAGAATGAGCAGGCTGGGGTTGACGATCAACGCGCGCGCAATCGCCAGCCGCTGGCGCTGCCCCCCCGAAAACTCGTGCGGGTAGCGCTGCAGCAAGCCCGGGAACTGGTCCTGCGACAAGCCCACCTCCGCCAGTGCCTGCAGGACCCGCTCGCGCCGGCCCGCCATGGCCAGGCCCGGCTCATGTACCAGCAGGCCCTCGCCCACGATTTCTTCGACGGTCATACGCGGCGACAGCGAGGAATAGGGGTCCTGGAACACGACCTGCACCATGCGCCGGATCGCCTTGTTGCCAGCGGCATCGGGGCCCCAGTGCTGGCCCATCACTTCCAGCTCGCCGCTGTGCGGCATCAGGCCGAGGGCAGCCAGCGCCAGCGTCGACTTGCCCGAGCCCGACTCGCCCACCACGCCCAGGGTGCGGCCCGGCGCGATTGAAAAACCGGCGCCTTTGACGGCGACGAAGCTGCCCCTGCGGAACCAGCCGCGGACGCCGGGGATGGGGATGGGATAACTGACCCGCATACCGCTGGCCTGCATCACCGGCGGTTGCGGCGCGGACGGCTCTTCCGTCACATCGCGCACCGGTCGGCTGTCGATGAGCTTGCGGGTATAGGGGTGCTGGGGATTGGCGAACACCTGCGCCACCGTCCCCTGTTCCACCAGCTGGCCGTTCTCCATCACCGCCACCCGGTCGGCGAACTTGCGCACGAGGTTCAGGTCATGGGTGATCAGCAGGATGGCCATGCCGTTGTGGCGCTGAACCTCGGACAGCAGATCCAGGATCTGCGTGCGCAAGGTCACATCGAGCGCTGTGGTGGGCTCATCGGCCAGCAACAGCCTGGGTCGGCCCGACAGTGCCATCGCGATCATGGCGCGCTGGCGCTGGCCTCCAGAAAGCTGGTGCGGATAGGCGCCGGCGCGGCGCTCGGGCTCGGGCAGGCCGGCGGCGGCCAGCGCCGCTATCGCGCCTTCCCAGGCCTCGCGCCCGGTCAGCCCCTCCTTGAGCTGAAGCACCTCCGCGATCTGATCCCCCACCGTGTACAGCGGGTTGAGAGCGGTCATCGGTTCCTGGAAGATCATGGCGATTTGCTGCCCCCGGATCGCCAACAATTCCCGCTCGGACATCGACAACAGGTCGCGCGCCTGCGCACCATCGACCCCGGCGAACCGGGCCGAGCCTGCAACCTGCGCGTTCTGCACCAGTCCCAGCAGACTCAGCGCCGTGACGGTCTTGCCCGAGCCTGACTCGCCGACGAGCGCGAACTTCTCCCCGGTCGCGATCGAAAAGTCCACGCCGTGGATGACCTCCTTGCCGCCGAAAGCGACGCGCAGGCCCCTGACGTCCAGCAACTGTGTCACTTTTCGGCCTTTCGCGGATCGAGTGCGTCGCGCAGTGCGTCGCCCATGAAGGTCAGCAGCAGCAGCGTGATCACCAGCACCGCAAAGGTGGACAGCGAGATCCACCATGCATCGATGTTGTTCTTGCCCTGGCTCAGCAGCTCGCCCAGCGATGGCGTTCCAGGCGGCACGCCCAGCCCCAGAAAATCCAGCGATGTCAGCGCCAGAATCGCCGCGCTCATGCGAAACGGCAGGAAGGTGACGACGGGCGTCATGCTGTTGGGCAGGATGTGCTTCCACATGATCCGCCCATTGCCGACGCCCAGCGCCTTGGCGGCCCGGACATAGTCCATCTGGCGATTGCGCAGGAACTCGGCTCGCACGTAGTCGGACAGGCCCATCCAGCCGAACAGCGAGAGCAGGATCAGGAGCAGCGCGACGCTGGGCGCGAACACGGCGCTGAAGATGATCAGCAGGTACAGCTCGGGCATGGAGCCCCAGATCTCGAGGAAACGCTGAAAAGCCAGATCGGTCTTGCCACCGAAATAGCCCTGCACCGCGCCGGTGAGCACCCCGATCAGCACCCCGATTGCCGTGAGCGCCAGGCCGAACAGCACATTCAGCCGGAACCCGTAGATCAACAGGGCCAGCAGATCGCGGCCACGCTCATCGGTGCCCAGCAGGTTCTGCCGCCCCGGCGGTGCCGGAAACGGCTCGCCGGAGAAATAGTTCAGCGTGTTGGGGCCATAGGCGTTGGGTGCGTAGATCGCCCAGTTGCCGCCCTGGGTCAATTTCTGTTTGATGTACGGGTCGAGGTAATCGGCGGCCGTCTCGAAGTCGCCGCCGAACACTCTTTCGGGGTAGTCGCGCACCATCGGGAAATAGAACTGGCCGTCAAAGCGCACCAGGAGCGGCTTGTCGCTGGACAGGACTTCCGCGAACAGGCTCAGGACGACCAGCGTGCAGAACAGCGTCAGGCTCCAGAAACCGAGCCTGTTGCGCTTGAAACGCCGCCAGGCGCGCGAACTCGGGCTCTGTGAGGTCGCCTCCCCGCTGGCAGCCAGGCCCTGTGCCGGGTCAATCGAACTTGACACGAGGGTCGACCCAGACATAGCACAGGTCGCTGACGAGCTTGGTGGCCAGCCCGATCAGCGTAAAGAAGTAAAGCGTTCCCATCACCACCGGATAGTCCCGGCGGATCACACTTTCGTAGCTGAGCAGCCCCAGCCCATCGAGCGAGAAGAGGGTTTCGATCAACAGCGATCCGGTGAAGAAAGCGCCGATGAAAGCGGCGGGAAAACCGGTGACGATGGGAATGAGGGCATTGCGGAAGATGTGCTTCCAGAGCACGCGCCGCTCGCTCAGGCCCTTGGCGCGCGCGGTCAGGACGTATTGCTTGCGGATTTCTTCGAGGAATGCGTTCTTGGTGAGCATGGTGGTCACGGCAAAACTGCCCAGCACCATGGCGGTGACGGGCAGCGCAATGTGCCACAGGTAGTCGACGATGCGTGATCCCCATCGGAGCTCGTCCCAATTGGATGAAACGAGGCCGCGCAGCGGAAACCATTGCAGCTGTCCGCCGAAGATCACCAGCAAGGCCACGCCCAGCACGAAGCCGGGTATCGCATAGCCGACCAGGACTGCCAGCGTCGTGACAAAGTCGAAACGCGACCCGGCGCGCACAGCCTTAGCCACGCCCAGGGGCACCGCCACCAGGTAGCTGATGAAAAACGTCCACAGCCCCAGGCTCACGGAAACCGGCAGCTTCTCCTTGATCAGCTGCCAGACATCCTTGTTCTGGAAGAAACTCTTGCCCAGATCGAAGCGGGCGAACTGGCCCAGCATCTTCCAGAAGCGCTCCAGCGGCGGCTTGTCGAAGCCGTACAGCGCCTTGATCTGCTCGATCTTCTTCGGGTCGACACCTTGGCTGCCACGATAGGCGCCGACGTCGCCCCCGCCGGGTCCGCGACGGGCTTCGGCGATGTACTGCTCCACCGGACCGCCCGGCACGAATTGCGTCACGATGAAGGTCAGGACGAGCACGCCGAACAGCGTGGGCAGCATCAGCAGGATGCGTTTGGCGATGTAGGCGGTCATGCGGCGCGGCTATTTTGACGTGATGGGCGGCATGCGCGCCCACCAGACGGTCATGGGCCAGTCCATGTACGGTACACCCTCCGGCGGGTAAGGCGGCACGACGGCCGGGCGTTCGAGCTTCCAGGCGTCGTAGGCGACGCGGGCTCCCGTGCTGGTCCAGGCCGGCACCATGTAATGCCCATGGGCGACGACACGATCGAGGGCGCGGCAGGCCGCCAGAAACTCGTCCCGGTTATCGGCGGCGGTGATGTCGGCGATGAGCGCATCGACGGCCGGATTCCTGACGCCGGCAAAGTTGGAAGACCCCGGGGTGTCGGCCGCCTTGCTGCCGAACAGGTCCGCATAATCCGCGCCAGGGAAATGCGTGCCGGGAAACGAGATGCCGATCATCTCGAATGAAAACGAGTCGAGGCGCTCCTGGTAGAGGGCGAAGTCGACGGACCGTATCTTCAGCGCAATCCCGAGTTTCTCCAGCGCGCGCTGCCACGATGCCAAGGTCGCCGCCGCTCGAGCCTCGGTGCTGTCGAGCAGTTCGACGGTAAGCGCTTCGCCCTGGGCGTTTCGCAACGCACCATCGCGAAAGGTCCACCCGGCCTCTTTGAGCAGCGCCTGCGCGCGACGCAGATTGGCGCGCAGCGAGTTGTTGCCGTCGGTGCGCGGCGGGATCGCCATGGGTCCGAAGGTTTCCGCTGGTAATTCCGAGCGGAACGGCTCCATCAGCGCCACTTCCTGCGGCGATGGCAAGCCGTTGGCCTCGCAATCGGTGTTGCCGAAAATACCCTTTACCCGCTTGTAGCTGCCGCGGAACAACTGGCGGTTCATCCATTCGTAGTCCATCGCCAGTTCCAGCGCCATGCGGACACGCCGATCCTGGAACTTCGGCAGGCGCGTGTTGAGGAAGTAGCTGTAGAAGCCATCCGGGGTGCGATGATGGAACGTCTGCTTGACCAGTTCACCGCTGTCTATGCGCGGCCCCGTCAGGCGGCGCGCCCAGTCGCCGGCCGAGTAGAACTGCATCAGGTCGAATTCGCCGGCCTTCAAGGCTTCGAGCTGCGCGGTGTTGTCCCGGTAGATCTTGACCGTGATGCGGTCGAAATTGTTCATGCCGCGGCGCACGGCGAGATTGCGGCCCCAATAACCGGGATCGCGGACATAGGTGATGTCCTTGCCGAAGCGCACCGGCCCGATGCGGTATGGCCCGCTGGCGATCGGGATGTCGGTCACCACCCGGTCAAAGGGCTTGGCCTTACCGCCTTCGACGCCCCACTTCGCACTGAAAACCGGCAGTCCCCCCACCACCAGCGGCAGCTGCCGATCGCGGCGCTTGAAGCGGTAGCGGACGCTCCTTGCGTCCAGCACATCGCAGCCGGCCACGTCGGCCAGCAGCGAGGCATAGGAGGGAGCGGCGTACTTGGACACCAGGGTCTCGTAGCTGTGCTTCACGTCCGCCGCGGTGACCGGATCGCCGTTGTGGAATCGGGCCTCGGGACGGATGCGGAACGTGGCCGAGAGACCGTCGGGCGCCACCGCCACGTCCTCGGCCAGCAAGCCATAGCCGACCCCGATTTCGTCCATCGGTCCGGTCAGCAGGCTTTCGAAGAGCAGGTCGCCGAGAAAAGATGGCGCAGTGCCTTTGAGCGTGAAAGGGTTGTACTTGTCGAAAGTGGAAATGCGCGAGCCGGCGACCAGGCGCAGTTCGCCACCCTTGGGTGCCTGCGGATTCACGTAATCGAAGTGGCTGAAGCCCGGTGCGTATTTGAAGGTGCCCCATACGGCATAACCCGGCGCGGCCCAACATGAAACGCTCAATAAAGTGGCCAGAAGCAGCAGCAAACATCGCATGCGACAATTCTGCACAGATTTTTTCACTCAAAGAGGCCTATGGGATTCCTGACTGGCAAGAAATTGTTGATCACCGGCGTGCTGTCGAATCGCTCGATTGCCTACGGCGTCGCCAAGGCGTGCCACCAGCAGGGGGCGCAACTGGCGTTCAGCTATGTGGGCGAGCGCTTCAAGGAGCGCATCACCGAAATGGCGGCCGACTTCGGATCCGACCTGATTTTCGATTGCGACGTGGGCGACGACACCCAGATCGAGAACCTGTTCAAGGACCTGTCCGTGCGCTGGCCGCGGTTCGACGGTTTTCTGCACAGCATCGGCTACGCGCCGCGCGAAGCCATCGGCGGCAATTTTCTCGACGGCCTGTCACGCGAGAACTTCCGCATCGCCCTCGACATCAGCGCCTACAGCTTCCCGGCCCTGGTCAAGGCGGCCCTGCCCTACCTGAACGACAAATCGGCGCTGCTGACGCTGACCTACCTGGGCGCGATGCGCGCGATTCCCAACTACAACACCATGGGCCTGGCCAAGGCCAGCCTGGAGGCATCGGTGCGCTACCTGGCCGAAGCGGTCGGCCGGCTGCCGGACGGACGCACCATGCGCGTCAACGGCATCAGCGCCGGTCCGATCCGGACCCTGGCGGCCAGCGGCATCAAGGATTTCAGCAAACTCCTCGCCATCGTGGCTGCCGGTTCGCCGTTGCGGCGCAACGTCACCATCGAGGACGTGGGCAACGTGGCGGCTTTCCTGTTCAGCGACCTGGCAGCCGGTGTGACGGCCGAGATCACCTACGTCGACGGCGGCTTCAGCCAGACTGCGGTGGCCGTGGTCGACGCCTGAGGCGCTGGAACCGGGG
>DIZF01000054.1:54203-62551 GCA_002427815.1 Ramlibacter tataouinensis | reverse complement strand
ATGCTCGAAATCGCCGCGAGGTTCACCAGCGTCGATCGATGGATCTGCCAGAACTGCTGGCCATCCAGCCGCGGCAGCAGCTCACGGATTGGCGTGCGGATGAAGGCCTCCTGGTGCCGGGTCTGGACCCGCGTGTACTTCTCATCCGAGCGAAAGAACAGGATGTCCTTGACGTCGATCAGCCGGGTGGTCGAGCCCACCGAGCACTGGATCCAGCGCAGCGGCGGCTCCTGCCGCGCCGCGCCGGTCTGTCCCATGCCCTGGCCGATGCGCAGCAGCTTGTCGAGCATCGCGTCCAGCGCAGCCTCGTCCCTGGCCGTAGCGCTCCCGGGCTGGCGCCCGGCTTCCAGGCGGACCTGGAGCCGGTGGGCGGTCTGCGCCAGCCGCTGCGCCTCGACTGGCTTGAGCAGGTAATCAAGCGCGCCCTGCTCGAACGCCGCGATGGCGTATTCGTCGTAGGCCGTGACGAAGACGATCTCACCCGACCAGGACGGCAGCGCGACGATCTCGGCGGCAGCCTCCAGCCCCGTCATGCCCGGCATCCGGATGTCCAGGAAGACCACATCGGGACGCAACGCCTCGGCTCTTTCCAGGGCTTCCTGGCCATCCCTGGCTTCGCCGCAGATCTCGAGTTCGGGCCAGACTTCGGCCAGCCGGCTCTTGAGTTGTTCGCGCAACAGCCTTTCGTCGTCGGCCAGCACAGCCCGCAATTTGCGCTCGGATGAAGCGCCGGCGGTCATGCTGGTTTCCCGGAGACAGTGGCGCCAGCCATGGCCGTCTGCGGCTGGGCACCGGAACGATAAGGAATGGTGATCTTCACCACGGTGCCGGTTGACGGGTCAGACCGCAGCATCAGGCGGCTCTTGCCCGGGTACAGCATGGCCAGGCGTTCACGCATGTTCTGCAGGCCCAGGCCGGTCCCCGAGGTCGGTCCCTCGAGCAACTCGCCATCCGGCAAGCCGACCCCGGTGTCGCTGACCTCCACCCAGAGCTGGCCGTTCTGGACACCTGCCTTCACGCTCACCCGGCCGCCTTCCGGTTTGGGTTCGATGCCGTGCTTGATGGCGTTCTCGACCACCGACTGCAGCATCATGGGCGGGAACTCGGCCGCTTCCAGGTCTTCAGGCACCGCGATCTCCACCTCCAGCCGCTCCTCGATGCGCATCTTGATGAGTTCGAGATAGGACCTGATCAGGCGCAGCTCGCGTCCCAGTGTCGACGACTCCTGCCGCATCTGGGGCAGCGCCCCGCGCAAGTAGGTGATCAGGGCCTTCTGCATCCGGGCGGCACGCGGCGGATCGGTCTCGATCAGGTAATCCACGGCGCCCAGGGTGTTGAACAGGAAGTGGGGCTCGACCTGTGCCTGCAGCACCTGCAAGCGGGCCTGCACCAGCTGGCGCTCCACCGCCTCACGCTCGGCCGCGTCGACGGCCGTGCGCACTTTGGCATCGGCCTGCGCCACCTTTTTCACGACAATCTTGGCCGCCGCGAGGTAGGCGAACAGGATGACCATCACGACTCCGCCAAGGTCGCCCAGAAAGCCGCGCAGCGTCAGCACCTGGCGCCCGACCAGGGCTTCTTCATCGTCGGCGGCGTCGAGGTTCACGTCATTGCCCGCGGCGGCATCGGCGCTGTCACCGGCCTGGGGCGGCGCCGGCGGCTCCACTGTCGTTCCTGGCGCGACGCCCGGAATGGGCGGAGCCTCCTCCACTTTCGCGGGGCGCCGGCCCTTCACGATCCGGATGCCTTGCGGGCCCCCGATGGTGACGACCGTTTCCTTGCCGGTCGAGGCCACCCGAACGCGCTCATGCTTCAGGTGCAGCAGATCGCCGATGATGCTGCCGGCGATCAGGATCAGCAGAAACAGCACGATCAGCCGACCCCAGGACATGGAAGATGCCCACTGGGAGATCTGCCGGTTGAAGCGCACCAGCCACGCGAGAAGTGCGCTCCTGCCCTGAAAGGACGTGCTCCGATCCTCGCTCATTGCTGAAGGGTAACCCGAATCGGGTCCGGATTTCTGACCCCGGAGGCGATCACGTTGGCGCAATCGGTCGAGACCCTGCTGGCCACGGCGGTCGTGGCCGGGCCGGCGGCCCCGTCCCGGTGGCCGACGATCACCACCGGCGCCAGGGTGACTTGCATCACCGCCTCATCGGCGGCCAGGCGACTCACATCGGGTGCGTGCGAACGACTGGCCTGCGCGGCGCCCAGCCAGATGACGGCGGTGAGCGCAAATGCCACCACAGCGAGCAGCAGCCGAACGACCGTGGCTGGGAGCGGCAGCGCCCGGAAATCGATGCCCATGGGGCTCTTGAATGCTCTCATCACTTGCTCCTGGCCCGGCCACCCCGGCCGGTCAGAAGGAAATGTAGATGCCGCCCCGCCGCATGACACCCCCGTTGCGACAGGCTGCGGCCCGGCGCGACAAGCTGCCGGAAATCGGGGGTGAACGGCCCAGTGGTCGCCCGCCTGTCGGGTCAGGCCGGCACGCAGTCCGCGTAATAGCTGACCTTGCCGTCCGGCCCGACCTCTTCCACCAGACCATGGATGTCGGTTTCGAAGCCCGGGCACCGGCTGTTGAACTCGCGCGAGAACTTGAGGTAGTCGACGATCTTGCGGTTGAACACTTCGCCCGGGATCAGCAGCGGAATGCCGGGCGGATAAGGCGTGACCAGCGAGGTCGTGATGCGGCCTTCCAGTTCGTCGATGGGCACCCGTTCGGTCTTGCGGTGGGCAATGTAGGCGAAGGCATCGCTGGGCTTCATCGCGGGAGTCAATTCGCTCAGGTACATCTCGGTGGTGAGCCGGGCAACGTCGTACTTGGCGTACAGCTCGTGCACGTACTGGCACAGGTCGGCCAGTCCCATGCGCTCGTAGCGGGGGAACTGCTGGCAGAACTCCGGCAGGATGCGCCACATCGGCTGGTTCTTGTCGAAGTCGTCCTTGAACTGCTGCAGCGCCGTCAGCAGCGTGTTCCAGCGGCCCTTGGTGATGCCGATGGTGAACATGATGAAAAAGCTGTACAGGCCCGTTTTCTCGACGATGATGCCGTGCTCGGCCAGGAACTTGGTGACGATGCTGGCCGGGATGCCGGTCTTGGCGAACTTGCCGTTCAGGTCCAGCCCCGGCGTGACGATGGTGGACTTGATCGGGTCCAGCATGTTGAAGCCCTCGGCCAGGTTGCCGAAGCCGTGCCACTTGGCGGTGCGCGCCTCGCCCTTGATGATCCAGTCGTCGGCGCGGCCTATGCCCTCCTCCACCAGCCTGTCCGGCCCCCACACCTTGAACCACCAGTCCTTGCCGTATTCCTGATCGACCTTGCGCATCGCGCGCCGGAAGTCCAGCGCCTCCAGGATCGACTCTTCCACCAGCGCCGTGCCGCCGGGCGGCTCCATCATGGCGGCGGCGACGTCGCAGCTGGCGATGATCGCGTACTGCGGGCTGGTCGAGGTGTGCATCAGGAACGCTTCGTTGAACAGGTGGCGGTCGAGCTTGCGGTTCTGCGAGTCCTGCACCAGCACATGGCTGGCCTGGCTGATGCCGGCCAGCAGTTTGTGGGTCGACTGGGTGGAAAACACCAGCGAATCCTTGGGCCGCGCTCGGTTCTTGCCCATCGCGTGGTACGGGCCATAGAACGGGTGGAACGCCGCGTGCGGCAGCCACGCTTCGTCGAAATGCAGCGTGTCGACGTATCCATCGAGCATCTTCTTGATCGTCTCGGTGTTGTAGATCACGCCGTCGTAGGTCGATTGGGTGAGCGTCATCACGCGCGGCTTGACCGATTCCGGATCGACCCCCTTGAGCAGCGGGTTGGCCGCGATCTTGGCCTTGATCGCCGCCGGCTCGAACTCGCTTTGCGGGATCGGCCCGATGATGCCGAAGTGGTTGCGCGTCGGCTTCATGAACACGGGAATGGCACCGGTCATGATGATCGCGTGCAGGATGGACACGTGGCAGTTGCGGTCAACGACCACGACGTCGCCCGGCGCCACCGTGTGGTGCCAGACGATCTTGTTGCTGGTGCTGGTGCCGTTGGTGACGAAGAAGCAATGATCGGCGTTGAAAATGCGCGCCGCATTGCGCTCACTGGCTGCGACAGGGCCGGTGTGATCCAGCAATTGCCCGAGTTCGTCCACCGCGTTGCAGACGTCGGCCCGCAGCATGTTCTCGCCGAAGAACTGGTGGAACATCTGCCCCACCGGGCTCTTGAGGAACGCGACGCCACCGGAATGGCCCGGGCAGTGCCACGAATACGAACCGTCCTCGGCGTAATCCAGCAGCGCCTTGAAGAACGGCGGCTGCACGCCCTCCAGGTAGCTCTTGGCCTCGCGGATGATGTGGCGCGCCACGAACTCCGGCGTGTCCTCGAACATGTGGATGAAACCGTGCAGTTCCCTCAGGATGTCATTGGGAATGTGGCGCGAGGTCTTGGTTTCACCGTACACGTAGATCGGGACGTCGGCGTTCTTGCGCCGCACCTCCTCGATGAAGGTGCGCAGATTCAGGACAGCCGGGTCCAGGTCCGGTCCGGGCGTGAATTCCTCGTCGTCGATCGACAGGATGAAGGCGCTGGCCCGGCTTTGCTGTTGGGCGAACTGCGACAGGTCGCCATACCTCGTCACGCCCAGCACCTCGAAGCCCTCGGTTTCGATGGCCTGCGCCAGCGCGCGGATGCCCAGGCCCGAGGTATTCTCGGAGCGGTAGTCTTCGTCGATGATGACGATCGGGAAGCGGAATTTCATGACAGGCCTTTCGGTCCAGCGGCCAAAAATGGGCAAACAGGCGCGCAGTGTATGCAAATTAGCCGCGGTGTCCTTGCGCTACGGCTGAATTCACCCAAAATACGATGCTATCCATACGGGAAGGCGGGGCCATGGCCGATTCGACGCTCTGGTGGCTGTTGACGGGGACGGCCGTGGCCGTCGAGTTGCTGACAGGCACCTTCTACCTGCTGATGCTCGCCATCGGCCTGGCAGCAGCCGGTCTTGCGGCCGGTGCGGGGGCGAGTATGACGGTCCAACTCGTCACGGCCGCGATCGTGGGCGGCGGCGCGGTGGCCGCCTGGCACCTGAAGCGGGGCAAGCGTCCCGAGGAGCCGGCCGCCCAGGCCAATCGGGACGTGAACCTGGACATCGGCGAAACGGTGCAGGTTCATGCCTGGAACCCGGACGGCACGGCTACCATCAAGTACCGCGGGGCGAACTGGACGGTGGTCGCGCTCGATGGCGTGGTGCACGGCACCGGCGCGCATCGCGTGCGGGAAGTGGTGGGCAACCGCCTTGTGGTCGAGAAAATTTGAGGTCCCCATGAACAACGCTCTTGCCATTCCAGTCGTCCTCTTCGTCATCGCGGCCCTCTTCGTGATGCGCTCGATCAAGGTGGTCCCGCAGCAGCACGCCTGGGTGGTGGAGCGGCTGGGCAAGTACCACAGCACCCTGACGCCGGGCCTGAGCATCCTGATTCCCTTCGTCGACCAGGTGGCCTACAAGCACAGCCTGAAGGAAATTCCGCTGGACGTGCCCAGCCAGATCTGCATCACGCGCGACAACACCCAGCTCCAGGTGGACGGCATCCTGTACTTCCAGGTGACGGACCCGATGCGGGCCAGCTACGGCTCGTCGAACTACATCGTCGCGGTGACCCAACTGGCCCAGACCTCGCTGCGCAGCGTGATCGGCAAGCTGGAACTGGACAAGACCTTCGAGGAGCGCGACATCATCAACGCCCAGGTCGTGCAAGCCATCGACGAGGCGGCGCTGAACTGGGGCGTCAAGGTGCTGCGTTACGAGATCAAGGACCTGACGCCGCCCAAGGAGATCCTGCACGCAATGCAGTCCCAGATCACGGCGGAGCGGGAAAAGCGGGCGCTGATCGCGGCCTCGGAAGGACGGCGCCAGGAGCAGATCAACATCGCGACCGGCGAGCGCGAGGCTTTCATCGCCCGCTCGGAGGGTGAAAAGCAGTCGATCATCAACAAGGCACAGGGCGAAGCGGCTTCCATCACCGCTGTTGCCGAGGCCACCGCGCTGGCGATCGAGCGTATCGCGGCGGCCATCCGCCAGCCCGGCGGCGACCAGGCGGTTCAGCTGAAGGTCGCCGAGCGCGCCGTCGATGCGTTCGGCAAGGTGGCCGCCGACGCCGCTACCACTTTGATCATCCCGGCCAACATGAACGAGGTCTCCGGCCTGATCGCCTCGGCGATGAAGATGGTGCAGGTCGGACGGGCCTGAAGGAGTGACCTGAGCCGTGCGGCGCAAGTGCTTGCGGCACAGGTCGATGCAAGGGCCTGGAACGGCGCGCGACGGCGCGCTTGGCTCACCGTCGCGTGCGGCTCCTCAGGCTGCGCTCGCGCCGGTATCGGGCGCGCGCTGGTGCCGTTTCTTCCCGGCAGCCCGAGCTTCCTCGGACGTGAACTCATGGGCCCTGCCATTGGCATGCGCGGTCCGTCCGCCCATGCTGGCGATTTCGCGTACGCGTGTGGGGTCCATCACGGCAAAGCCCCGTTTGGCGCGGGGCCGCGTGGTCTCGCTGTTGCCTTCGATCATTGAAATCTCCCATCAAAGTAGCTCAGCACAATGCTGAGCCAGATGAGAATTTACCGCTGCCGAGCTCGAGTTGGTGCGCTTCGCCGCAAGACGGGATGTTGTCCTACAGTTGAGTCAGATCACACGCGCATTCTTCCTGGCGCGCTCCACGTACTCCCTGATCTCGCGCAGCCGCTCGCCGGCGACGAACCGGAGGCGCTTGGCCTCCGCGATATCGCTGGCGCTGGGAACCGGGCCCATGCCCTCGCAATAGGCGTCGAGGCTGCGGCCGAGGCAGCACCCCGCGCGAGCCGCTGCCTGGTCAGCGGCTTCCCATTCCTCGAAAAGGAGAAAGAACTGGTCCATGTCAGCAAGCATCCGTCGATCAATTACATGCCCGAGGTTGGAACCAGTCTTTGATGCAAATCAGTTTGCGTTCGAGCGTGGGCCGGTCTAGGCGTTTCCCCTGTACTGCTGCATCCGGTCGGGACAAGCCTTGATTTTTCCTGGAGTGGAGAGCTTGGCCAGGGGTCGACGATCCTTCGGCAAGGCCCGGCCGGCCGACAGCCAGAGTCTCAGCAAAAGATCAAGGCGAGCCAGGCCGGGTCGTCCAGCACATTCAACACCACGAAGGCGCCGGTGCGGCAGGCCCAGTAATGCGCGACAAAGAGCCACCCCGAGGCGATCATTTCCGGCTTTACCGGTTCAGGTGCAACGGCAATCCCTGGCATCACTTGGAGCTTTGTCATTTCACCTGATCTTACGGTCCCCGGCTGATCTGCGAGCAGCGCTTGCGGCCGTTCTCGATGAGCGACGACTCTTCGGCTCGGGCAGACGCAGCTGCGGGCATGTCTCGCGCGCGCCGCTCCCGGCTTGCCGGGCGCCCGCGATCAGCGCAACAATGCTGCTTTCCCGTCGGCAGAAGAACTGAGGAGCGATCAGCATGCGCAGTGAAGTCACCGTGACATTCGAGGGGGCGGCCCCCATCCGAATGGACCTCGACAGGATGCAGCCCATGCCGCACGATGCCGCCCGCGCCTGGTTCGACCGGCAGTTCACCGAGTTGGGGTGTGAGCCCCTGCGGCCCACGGGCAAGGTCCTCGCGGCCGACAAGGTGGTGGTGGTGGCCGAAGCTGCGGGTGTGGCGAAGTTTGCCGAAGCAAGGTGGGCCCAGGAGTTCGCCCGTGCCACCAGCGCCGCACTCGGCAAGGCGGTTGTGCACGTCGACGTGCCGTCGCTCAGCATCAGCTATTGACGGCAACGGCCGATTCAGTTCGCCGCAGCAGGCACAGCCCACGCACGCGGGCGGAGTTCGCCGTCAGTGCGGCAACGGCAGCACAGTGGTCTCTTTGACGCGCTCGAGGGCGAAACTCGATTTGACGTCGACCACGGCGGGCTGCTTGAGCAGCTTTCCCATGATGAAGCGCGAAAAATGATCGAGGTCCTCGACCTGGACGCGTAGCAGGTAATCCATGTCGCCGGTCATCGCGTAACACTCGATGACCTCGCTCCAGGTGTTCACCGCACTGTTGAATTCTTCGGCCGGCATCTGGCCCTTCTTTTCGAGCTTGACACTGACATAGGCGAGCATTTCGAGGCCCACCTTCAGCGGGTCGACCAGCGCCACGTACCGCTTGATCACGCCTGCTTCCTCCAGGCTGCGCACCCGGCGCAAGCAGGGTGAGGGCGAAAGGCTCACCTTGGCCGCCAACTCGTTGTTCGGCAGGCGGCCGTCGCGTTGCAGCGCATCGACGATGCGCCGGTCGGTGCGGTCCAGTTTCAGCTCGCTCATGGAAGTCCCCGAAAATGCCAATTTGGCAA
>DIZF01000054.1:0-53976 GCA_002427815.1 Ramlibacter tataouinensis | reverse complement strand
TTGCGCCATAACATGACAGGCATGTTCAGCCTTCCCTGAAGGACACGCCATGACCGTCTCCCCTGCCCGGCCGCAGAGCCGATTCCTCTCCGGGAACGAAGCCCTGGCCATCGGTGCCATGGAGGCCGGCGTGAGTGTCGCGGCGGCTTACCCCGGCACGCCGTCGACCGAGATCGTCGAAACGCTTGCCACTTTTCCGGGCGTGCAGGCCGAGTGGTCGGTGAACGAAAAGGTGGCGCTGGAGGTGGCACTGGGCGCCTCGATGATGGGCCGGCGCGCGATCACCGCCATGAAGCACGTCGGGCTGAACGTTGCAGCGGATACCCTGATGTCGGCCGGTTTGACCGGTGTCGGCGCCGGCCTGGTGATCGCCGTGGCCGACGACGTCGGCTTTTCCTCGTCGCAGAACGAGCAGGACAGCCGGTACTGGGGTCGATTCGTCCATCTGCCGGTCCTCGAACCCGCCGATGCGCAGGAAGCCTACCTGATGGCGCGAGAGGCCTTCACCTTGTCCGAGCGGCATCAGGTTCCGGTGCTGCTGCGGATGACGACACGCGTGTGCCACGTCAAACGCGCGGTGCGCCTCGAAGCTGAGCTACCGTCGCCGGCCCCGCGCATGGAATACGTCAAGGACCCGGAACGCTGGATCGTCACGCCCAACCATGTCGGCAAGCGGCTTGAGGCGCGCGCCCGGAGAGCCACGGCAATGCTGGCCGAGGCGGAAATCTCGAAGTGGAACGTGATCAAACCGGGGCCGGACCGGCGCCTGGGCATCATCGCGTCGGGCCCGGTCTGCCATGCGGTGCGCGAGGCATTGCCGCAGGCACCATTGCTGTCGCTGGGCTTCAGTGCGCCGCTGCCGATCGCGCTGGCTCGGCGTTTTGCGGACAGCGTCGACGCGGTGCTGGTCATCGAAGAAACCGAGCCGCTGGTGGAAACCGAGCTGCGCGCCGCCGGCCTGGCCGTGCACGGCCGCAGCGTGCTGTCGCCGTTTGGCGAAGTCACCGCCGAACACGTCGCCCGCGCCGCCCGCACGGTGCTGGGCGAGAGCGAACCTCCAACCGTCGCGGGCGCGGCCCAGCAGGTCTTCACCCGTCCACCCACGCTGTGCGCGGGCTGCGGCTACCTCGGCGTGTATTACTGGCTCTCCCGCACTCCGAATGCCATCGTGTGCGGCGACATCGGCTGCTACACCCTGGGCGCCAGTCCGCCCTGGAACTCGGTGGACACGGTGCTGGCCATGGGTGCGTCGCTGGGGATGGCCGGCGGCGTGGCCAAGGCGATGGAAAACGAAACAAAGAAAAGACCGGTCATCGCCGTGATCGGCGACTCCACGTTTCTGCACACGGGCATGCAAGGCTTGCTCAACCTCACCTACCACGGCGCCAACGTCACCGTGCTGTTGCTGGACAACCGCGCCACGGCAATGACGGGATGCCAGAACAATCCGGCCAATGGCCGCGATCTGGCCGGCAATGCGGCGCCGGTGCGGGTCGACTTCGTCAAGCTGGTGGAGGCGCTGGGTGTGCGTCCGGAGCGGATCCGCAGCACCGACCCCTACGAACTGCCCACCTTCCTGAAAGTCTTGCGCGAGGAGCTGAAGGCCAATGAGCCCTCGGTGATCATCACCACGCGCCCTTGTGTCTTCACCCCGGAATTCAACCGCGAGAGTCCCCTGGTCGTGGACGAGGCGATGTGCAACGGCTGCACCACCTGCCTGGATGTCGGTTGCCCGGCAGTGCTGGTGACACGGCGCGAACAGCAGGTACGGGCCTCCGGCACCACGGTGGACCTCGCGTGGGTGAAGATCGACGAACAACTGTGCACCGGCTGCGGGATCTGCGCCAAGGCCTGCTCGCGCGGAGCCATCGCGCAGAAACCCCGCAAGCGGGTCATCGAACTGGAGCCGGCATGAACACGAACATCCTGGTGGTAGGCGTAGGGGGCCAAGGCGTGATGACGGCGGCGGAGCTGCTCGCCCGTGTGGCTTTGGCCAGCGGCCTGGATGCCTGCAAGACCGAGATCGCCGGCATGTCACAGCGCGGCGGTGTGGTGAGTTCGCAGGTTCGCATCGGCCCGCACGTGCACGCCAGTGAGATCGCGCCCGGGCATGTCGATCTGCTGCTGGCGTTGGAGGCGGCGGAGGCACTGCGCTGGTGCCACTGGCTGGCACCCACGGGGCGCGCGATCGTCAATACCCTGCGCGCCGTGCCGCCGGTGGTGAGCAGCGGCAAGGCCCACTACCCGGACGACCCGGTTGGCGAAATGAGCAAACTGGGGTACGACGCCTGTGCGGTGGACGCGGGGACGATCGCGCTGGCGCTGGGCGATGCCCGGCTGGCCAACACCGTGATGCTGGGCGCCGCCGCCGACAGCCTCCCGCTGGACCCCGACGCCCTGCTGGCGGAGGTTCTCCAACGTTTTGGGGGCAAGGAAGAACTGCGCCAACGCAACGCCGCCGCTTTCGAAGCCGGCCGCGCGCAAACGCAAATGGGTGGGACTCAGCCAGGCCCTCAAGTGATCAGACTTGAAAAGCCCCAATTGGCGGGGCTTCCGTGAGGCCTCAGGCCCCGTGAAGATTGACCGGAGCCGTCGCTGCGCGCCATGACTTTCGAAGAAGCCCGTGGCCTGTGATCGGCTGCGGACAGTCTCACGGCCGGCTGTGCGCTGCGTCAAACAAGACCCCTGCAACAAGGGTTTATCCCTAATCGCCCTCGTTAATGCATGGAATAACGTATTCATTAATGAATGCGTTATCGACCCAACCGCCCCGGAGCAGGGTCACCCTCGAGAGTTTGGGCTTTCGCGGCAAACGGCTGGTGCGCCCCGAATGCGTCCTCGCGACATCCAGTGGTGATCTGTACTGTGCCGATTGGCGGGGCGGCGTTGCCCATCTCCTGAGCGACGGCACCCAATTGCTCTACACGGGCAAGCTGGCCGACGGAACGGACCTTCGGCCGAACGGCATCGCCTTGCTGCCCGACGGCAGCTTCCTTTTGGCCCAGCTCGGGCCGGACGACGGAGGCGTGTACCGGTTGACCCGCGAGGGCCACGTCGAGCCCTGGTTGCCGTCGATCGCCGGGCAGGCGCTGCCACCGACCAACTTCGTTGTCCAGGACGGGGAGTCCCGCACCTGGGTCACGGTCAGCACCCGCTTGTCGCCTCGCGCGCTGGGCTATCGCCGCACTTGCTCGGACGGCTTCATCGTGTGTGTGCAGGCAAACGGCCGCGCGGCCATCGCTGCCGATGGGTTGGGGTATGCCAACGAAGTGGCACTGCATCCCTCCGGCCGCTGGTTGTATGTCAACGAAACCTTCGCGCGCCGGCTGTCCCGCTTTTCGCTGCATGCCGACGGTTCGTTGGGCGCCCGGGAACTTGTCGCCGAGTTTGGGCCCGGCACATTTCCGGACGGTCTGGCCTTTGATGAAGAAGGCAATGCCTGGGTGGTGAGCATCGTCAGCAACCGGCTGATTCGCGTGGCGCCTGACGGTGGGCAGACCATTTGGCTCGAAGATGCCGATGCGGATCACCTGGCCTGGGTAGAAGCGGCGTTCGAACAGGGCCAGATGGGACGTCCGCATCTGGATGGCGTTCGCAGCCAGGTGCTGCGGAACATATCCAGCATCGCCTTCAGCGGAGCGGACCGCCGCACGGCCGTGCTGGGCTGCCTGCTCGGGGAGAAGCTGGCGACGCTGCGGCTGCCGGTACCGGGCGTGGCCCCCACGCACTGGAACTACGCATGAAGACGCTCCAACCCAACCCGGGCGCGTCGCTGGTGGACGCGGCGTACGCGCAAATTCGCCAGCGGATTCTGGACAATGTCTGGCCGCCAGGGTACCGCGCCCTGGAGCAGGAGGTCGCGCTGGCGCTGGGTATGAGCCGCACACCCGTGCGGGAAGCACTGATGCGGCTCAGCGGCGAGGGGCTGGTGGAGGTGATCCCCCGGCATGGAATGCGCGTGCTGCCGGTCTCACCGAACGACATGCGCGAGATCTACGAGATCCTCACTGCGCTGGAATGCCTCGCGGCGGAACTGTTGGCCCGGCGCCGGCCCGGTGCGCGGGAACTCAAGCCGCTGGTCGACGCCAGCGCGGACATGGACCGCGCGCTGCGCGCGGAAGACCTGGACGCCTGGGCCGCCGCCGACGAGCGCTTCCATGCGCGGTTGCTCGATCTGGCCGGCAACCGGCAGCTGCAGGCCACCGTATTGAATTATTGGGACAGGGCGCACCGTGCCCGCATGTTCACGCTGCGGCTGCGGCCCAAGCCCACCAATTCAACGAAGGAGCACATGCAGATGCTGAAACGAATCAGTGCGGGCGACGCCGAGGGCGCCGTCGAGGTGACTCGCGCACATCGGGAAAGAGCCAACCGCGAGTTGCTCGCGATCTTCGAGCAATACAAGCTCGCGCAGATGTGAGACCGCCATGAGTCGGACTTCCTATTCGATCGCGGTGCTGCCCGGTGACGGGATCGGCCGCGAGGTCACCGCAGCGGCGCTGGAAGTGCTGAGCGCAGTCGCGCCGCGCATGGGCCGCCGCTTTGACACCGTGATCTACCCGGCCGGTGCCCAGCACTATCTCGACAGCGGCGATGCGCTGCCCGCCGCGACGCTCGAGGCGTGCCGCGCCGCAGACGCGATCCTGTTCGGTGCCATGGGCCTGCCGCATGTGCGAGGCCGCGACGGCACCGAGATCATTCCGCAGCTCGACATCCGTTTTGCGCTGGACCTGTACGCCGGCGTGCGCCCCATTCGCAGCTTTCCGGGGCTCCCCTCTCCATTGGCCAGCCCGCGGGCCTCCGAGATCGACCTGGTGCTGGTGCGCGAAAGCACCGAAGGCCTGTTTTACGCCCGCGGACGCGGCGTGGTCGACGGTGACGCCGCGTACGACACGATGAAGATCACGCGGGCCGGCACCGCGCGCGTCTGCGACTTCGCGCTGCAGCTGGCACGCCAACGCAAGGCGCGCGGCAAGCGCGGGCACGTCACCAGCGTCGACAAGGCCAACGTCTTCACCTCCATGGCGTTCTGGCGCCAGGTCTTCGAAGAGCGGGCGCGGAAGTTTCCCGATATCGCGACCGAAAGCGCCTATGTGGACGCGATGGCGCTGAACCTGGTGATGAAGCCCTGGGCCTATGACGTGCTGGTCACCGAAAACATGTTCGGCGACATCCTGTCCGACCTGATCGCCGGCCTGGTGGGCGGCATGGGCATGGCACCGTCGGCCGACATCGGCGACCACCACGGACTGTTCCAGCCGGCCCACGGCACCGCGCCGGACATCGCGGGCCAGGGCATCGCCAACCCGACGGCGATGCTGTTGTCGCTGGCGATGATGCTCGACTGGATGGCCGTTCGAAGCGGCGACACGGCATTGGGTGACGGCGCACGGGCCATCGAGAACGCGGTACAGGGCTCTTTTTCCGCGGGCGCGGTGCGCCCGCGCGAGTTCGGCGGCACCAGCGGCACCGCGGACATCACCCGCGCCGTGACGGAGCGTCTCTGATGCGCGACCGAATCGCCATGGTCGGCGCCGGCTACTTCGCGCAATTCCAGCTCGAAGGCTGGCGCGACGCGGGGGCGACGGTTGCCGCGTTGTGCGATATCGATCTGGCCCGGGCCAAGGCCCTGGGCGAGCGTTGGGGCGTAAAACGTTTCGACCAGGATGCGGGCACCATGTTCGATGCGGTGCGGCCCACTCTGGTGGACGTGGTGTTGCCTCCGGCCGCGCAGGCGGTGGTGGTGCGGGCCGCATTGGAACGCGGCATTCCCACGATCTGCCAGAAGCCTTTCGGCGTGGACCTGGCGCAGGCCGAGGCGCTGACAGCGCTGGCTGAATCGCGGCAGACGCCCCTGATCGTGCATGAGAATTTCCGCTTCCTGCCGTGGTTTCGCGAATGCCGGCGGCTGATAAACCGCGGTCATTTCGGGCGCCTGCACGGCATGGCCTTCCGCCTGCGCCCCGGGGACGGCCAGGGCCCGCAGGCGTATCTCGACCGCCAACCCTACTTCCAGACCATGCCGCAGCTGCTGGTGCGCGAAACCGCCGTGCATTTCATCGACACCTTCCGCTACCTGCTGGGCGAGGTGCAGGCCGTGACGGCGCGGCTGCGGCGTCTGAATCCGGCCATCGCCGGCGAAGACGCGGGCATCGTGATCTTCGAATTCCCGGGTGAATCGACCGGCCTGTTCGACGGCAACCGGCTGAACGATCATGTGGCCGCAAACACCCGCCGAACCATGGGCGAGATGTGGCTCGAGGGCGAGCGCGGCGTCATGCGCCTGGACGGCGACGCCGGCCTCTGGTGGAAGCCCCATCAGGGCGCCGAAGCCGAGCATCGCTACGACCGCGGCAGTGCGCGGGCCTTCGGCGGTGCCTGCACGGCGCTGCAGGCCCACGTGCTGGCGCATCTGCATCACGGCGCCCCGCTTGAAAACGGCGCGCGGGACTATATGGCGAATCTGCACGTGCAGGCGGCCGTGTACCACTCTCATGCCACCGGGCAAAGGGTGACGATGTCGCAGTTCAACCCTCACGAAGCCACAACCAGGAGAATGTCATGAAACAGCTCACCCTCGCAGTGCTGGCGGCAGCCGCTCTGGCAGGCGCTTATCCCGCCGCAGCCCAAACCGTGCTCAAGTTCAGTCACACCGACCAGCAGGCCGGTGGGCGGCAGGCGGCGGCCACGCTGTTCGCCACCAAGGTCGAAGAGCTCACCCAGGGACGCTACAAGGTGCAGGTGTTCTGCTGCAGCCAACTCGGCAGCGATCCCAAGAACATCGAGCAGCTCGCGCTCGGCGGAATCGACTTCACCGTTTCCGGGACCGGCTCGTATGCGCCGCACATTCCCACGCTGAACCTCACGGCGCTGCCCTATCTGGTGGAGAGCTACGCCCAGGGCTGGAAGCTGTACGACGAGTCCAAGTGGCTCAAGGCGCAGTTTGACAAGGCCCCGGCCAAGGGATTCCGGTTCCTCGCCACCTGGGAAGCGGGCTTTCGCAGCATAACCACCAAGGATCCGTTGAACACGCCGGCGGATGCCAAGGGCAAGAAACTGCGCACCTTCCCGAACGAAATGATGCGCTGGACGCTCGAAGCGATGGGCTTCAACGTCCAGATCATGCCGCTGCCGGAGGTGTACCTCGCCATCCAGCAAGGCGCGGTGAGCGGGCAGGAAAACCCGGTGGACACGATCTACTCCAACAAGTTCTACGAGGTGGCGCCGTACGTCACGCTCACCAACCACGTCTACAGCCCGATTCCCCTGACCATTTCGGAGAAGACCTGGCAAAAGCTGTCGCCCGCCGACCAGAAGGCGATCAGCCAGGCCGCGCTGATCGCCCAGAAGTTCAGCCGCGAGTTCATCGCCGGCAACGACGCCGCCCAGTTGAAGGAAATGGCCGCCAAGGGCGCCAAGGTCAACGCCAGGCCCGATCTCGCGGCATTCCGCACCGCCGTGCAACCCGTGTATGCCAAGGCGCGCGAGAAGTACGGCGCCGACGTGGACGCGTTCCTGAAAGACGCGGACGCCGTGCGCAAAAGCGTGAAGTAGCCCATGACCGCCTTTCTGACACCGGTGGCGGCCGCGCCCTTGCCGATCAGGCTGCTCGGCCGCGCGGTCGACTGGACGGTCATCGGAATCGGAGCGGTCATGGCCACACTGGTGTTCTTCAACGTCAGCCTGCACATCGTGAGCAAGGACCTGGCCTGGGTCACCGAACTGGGCGAATTGCTGCTCGTGTGGGTGACCTTCCTGGGGGGCGCGTGTGCGGCCCAGCGCGGCGCCCACATGACCATGACCGAGTTCATCGACAAGCTGAGCGTTCCCCAGCGCCGCTGGGCCGACGCCACCGTTCAGGCCCTGTGCCTCGCCATGTTGCTGGTGCTCGTGCGTTTCGGCTGGGCGCTGGTGGCCGACAATTGGGGCAATGAGCTGACGGTGCTGGAATGGCCGATGGCGATCCAGTACATGGGCATGGCGATCGGTTGCACCCTGATGGCGGTGTTCGTCTTTTTCGATCTATGGCAGATCGTGCGCGGCATCCCGCGCGAGCAGCGCTATCCGGCTGGCGAGTCCTGAAATGCTGGCCCTGACCCTGTTCGGCGTGTTCTTCGTCATCGCGTTGGCCGGCGTGCCCCTGCTGTACGCGATCCTCATCACCACCGTGGGGACTATCTGGATCCAGGGGCTGGGCCATCCGATGGAAACGATCTTCCTGTCGTTCATCGGCGGCGTCGAGCCTTTCATCCTCCTGGCCGTGCCACTGTTCATCTTTGCCGGCGAGCTGCTGGCGCAGGGCGGCGTGGGCAAACGCATCGTCGAGTTCGCCCGTGTGCTGTTCGGCTGGCTGCCGGGCGGCCTGGGCGTGGTGACGGTCGTCAGTTGCACGCTGTTCGGCGGCGTGTCGGGCTCGGCGATCGCCGACACGGCGGCCATCGGGTCGCTCGTCATCCCGGCCATGATCGCGCGAGGCTATTCGCGAGGGTTCGCCGCTGCGCTGCTGGCGGTTGCCGGCACCATCGCCCTGCTGATGCCGTTGTCGATCCCGTTCCTGATCTACGCGTTCATCTCCGGGGTGTCGATGCGCACGCTCTCGATGGCCGGGCTGCTGCCCGCCCTGATCTCGGCGCTGGCCCTGATCGCGGTGTGCATCTGGCATGGCAAGCGCACCGGCTGCGACAACGGCGATGAGCGCTCGTCGCCGCGGCAGGTGTGGGCCGCCACGCGCGATGCCGGCCCCGCCTTGCTGATGCCCCTGATCATCATCGGCGGCATCTGGACCGGCATCTTCACGCCCAGCGAGTCGGCCGCCGTCGCCGTGGTCTATGGTCTGGTGGTGTCGCTCTTTTATTACAAGGATCTGTCCTGGCGGCGGATTCCGCAACTGTTGCTCAATGCCTTCATGACCAGCGCCACCGTCATGCTGGTCATCGGCGCCACCGGGGCGATGGCCTGGCTGATCACCGTGGAACAGGTGGCGGTGCAGATGGCCGCCTGGATCCAGGTGGTGGCCACCGAGCCGTGGATGTTCCTGCTGCTGTTCAACGTGTGTCTGCTGCTGCTGGGCATCTTCATCGAGCCGCTGCCGGCCATGCTGCTGAGTGCCCCCCTGTTCCTGCCGCTGGCCAAGCACTTCAACATGGACATGGTCCACATCGGGGTGGTGATGACGGCGAATCTGGCCATCGCTTTGTACACGCCGCCGGTAGGCGGCACCCTGTTCGTGGCCGCCAAGCTGGCCAAGGCGGGCATCGGCGAGATCACCAAAGCGCTTTGGCCTTTGATGGTGGCCACTTTCCTGGTGGTGCTGCTGGCCACATACATCCCGGCGCTGTCACTCTGGCTGCCCCACTTCATCCAGGCGCATTGAGAACCTCATGCTGGCAGTGATCGTTCAATTCCACATCCGGCCGGCGTTCATGGATGCGTTCGCCGCCGCGATCGTGGACAACGCCCGTGCATCACGTCTCTCGGAACCCGGATGCCGCCAATTCGACGTCTGCCGGGACCCGGCCACGCCGCAGCTCTTCTTCCTCTATGAGCTATACGACGATGAAGAAGCGTTCCAGGCGCACCTTGCGACATCGCATTTCAAGGCGATGGACGAACTCACGCCCGCATGGGTGGAGCGCAAGACGGTCTGGCGCTACCAGCGGATTTCGCCGTAACGCAGATGCCGCCGCGCTCAGGCGCGACCACCAGCCGTCGGGTCGCGCCCGGGTCCGGCCACGACGCCCGCATCGTGCAGGTGGCCGATCGCAGCACCATCCAGACCGAGCACCTCGTACAGCACTTCGTCGGTGTGGGTTCCCAGCAGGGGGGCCGGCGCAGTGGGCTGCCGCTCCATGGCAGGCACGCGCACCGCAGCACCCGCCGCCAGGTGCGCGCCGACACCGGGCGTTTCGATGCGCTCGAAAACCGGATTCGCGGCGCTGACGCGGGCATCGGCGGCCAGCAATTGCGTCGCTGTGCTGTAGCGCCCCCAGCAGACCTTGTGCCGCTCCAACAGCGCCTCGGCCTCTGGCTTTGTGCGCGCCGCGAACCAGGGCTCAACCAGTTCCGCAATGGCATCGCGAGCCTCGAAGCGTTGAGCCTCGTCGCTGAAATCCAGGCCGGTACGCCGTTCCAGTTCTGCGATCGCCGGGACGATGCCACAGGCTTCAACCAGGGCTTTCCATTGGTTGGCAGAAATGGCGGCCACCATGATGCGGCCGCCGTCGGCGGTGCCGAAGTCCCGGCCGAAAGCGCCATAGATGTGATTGCCGATCGATGGGCGATCCTGATCCAGCAACTGCGCTTCCGCCAGCACCCCGAGATGGGACAGCATGCTGAAGGCCACGTCGGACAGCGCCAGTTTCAGCTCGGCCCCTTCGCCGCTTCGCTGCCGGCGGTTCACGGCGGCGACGATGGCAAAGGCCGCCTGATAGGCGCAAGCGATGTCCCAGGCCGGCAGCACGTGATTGACCGGGTGCTGCAGCGAGCCGCCGCCCGTCACGGCCGGGTAGCCGGTGGCACAGTTGACGGTGTAGTCCACCGCCGTCGATCCGTCGGCGTTGCCCTGGATGGTGCAGCTGATGAGGTCCGGGCGTCGCTGCGCCAGCAGGCCGTGTGCCAGCCAGGGCGTGCCGATGTTGGTGAGCAGCACGCCGGAATTCGGGCCGGGCGCCGTGGCAAGGGCCTGCACCAGCTCACGGCCTCGGGGCTTGCGCAGGTCGATCGCGATGGAACGCTTGCCCTTGTTCAGGGCCGTCCAGTAAAGACTGCGGCCGCTTCCCGGCATGCGAGGCATACGGGCGTAGTCGATGCCGCCGCCGATCATGTCGACACGGATAACCTGCGCCCCGAACTGCGCCAGCGTCAAGCCCGCCAGCGGCGCCGCGATGAAGGCCGAGCTTTCGATGACGCGCAGGCGATCGAGAAAAGGGTAGGTCATGGCTCACGCGCTTTCGAACAGCCTGACGCCGGCTGCGTTGTTCAGATCGGGTCCCAGCAGAAAACGTCCGCCGAACGGTCAAGCGGATAGAAAGAAGCCCGCAGCGCCGGAATCGCGTGTTCCCCGATGCTCTCGGGCGTCCAGCCTTCGGATCGATGCACCGACCTCAGGGGCCGCGGCTGGCTCATCAGCGAAATCTCGTTGTTCCGCACGGCGAACACCTGGCCGGTCACGCCGGCGGCGGCATCGCTGGCCAGGTAAATCGAAAGCGGTGCGATCTTGTCGGGCGTCATGCGCTTGAGCCTTTCGACGCGCGCCCGCTCCTCGGGCGTTTCCGCGGGAATCGAACTGGTCATGCGGCTCCAGGCGAAGGGGCAGATGCAATTGGAGCGGACGTTGAACTTCTGCATGTCCAGCGCAATGGACTTCGACAGCGCCGTCACGCCCAGCTTGGCCGCCGCATAGTTCGCCTGCCCGAAGTTGCCCACCAGGCCGGAGGCCGACGTCATGTGAACAAGGCTGCCCGATCCCTGCTCCTTGAAATGAAGCGCCGCCGCCTTGCTGGTGTGGAACGCGCCGTACAGGTGGACCTTGATCACGGCGTCGAAGTCGTCAACGCTCATCTTGTGAAAGATGCGATCGCGCAGGATGCCCGCGTTGTTGACCACGCAGTCGATGCGGCCGAACGCTTCGACCGCCTGCGCGACCATGCGCTCGGCACCCTTCGCATCGGACACGCTGTCGCCGTTGTGCACCGCCTCGCCACCGGCGGCGCGGATCTCGTTGACAACCTGCTGGCCCGGATTGACCGCCATGATGTCGCCGCCCAGCGATGCGCCCACGTCGTTGACGACCACCCTGGCGCCATTGCGAGCCATGCCCAGCGCAATCTCGCGCCCGATCCCGCCGCCAGCCCCGGTCACCAACACCACCTTGCCGGCTAGCATCTTCCGATTTGCATCTGTCATCTGGTCGCTCCCATTACATTGCCGAACATCCGTCACGTGCCGCGTCGTTCGCCGGTCGCGCTGCCCAGCGCGTCTTCGAGCAGGCTGCGGGCGATCACCTTCAAGGCCAGCGTCTCCTCGGCTCCCTCGAAGATCGACAGCACCCGGGCGTCGACGAAATAGCGGCTCACAGCGCTCTCCTCGGCATATCCCATGCCACCGTGAATCTGCAGCGCCTCGCGCGTCACCATCTCGGCGGAACGGCACGCCAGCAGCTTGACCAGGCTCGCCTCCATGCGCCCGGCCCCGCTGTCCAGCAACCGGCCGACGCCATAGGTCAGCCGCCGGCAGGCCGCGAATCGGGCCGCCATGGCGGCAATCTTGACCTGGGTGAGCGGAAAGTCGATCAAGGCGGAGCCAAAAACCTTCCGGTCGCCGGCATACCGGATCGCGGCAAGCAGAGCGGCGCGCATGACGCCGAGCGCACGCGCTGCCGTCTGAATGCGTCCGCCGGTCATTCCAGCCATCGTGAAATAGAAGCCCTTGCCGAGGCCGGCCTCCTCCCCGATGAGGTTCCGGGACGGCACGAAGAAGTCGTCGAAAGCGAGATCGAACGAATGCATGCCGCGGTAGCCGATGGTGGGAATGGCACGTCCGTGCAGCCGCCCTCCCCGCTCCTGGACGAACGTGAATTCGTGCTCCTCGTACGAGGGCTTCTCGACCAGCAGCACGCTCAGGCCGCGGTGTCCGGCGGCCTTGTCCGGGTCGGTCCGGGCCACCACCATCAGCAGCCCCGCCTTGCCGGCAAAGGTGCACCAGGTCTTGGCGCCGTTGAGAAGCCAGCCACCCGCCGTGCGCGTGGCTTTCAGCGCCAGGCTCGCCACGTCGGAGCCGAAGTCCGGTTCGGTGATGGCGATCGCACACAACGGATCGCCCGCGGCGATCCGGGGCAGCCAATGCGTCTTCTGCTGTTCGGTGCCTCCGGTCATGAGCGCACGCGCCAGGATTTCCGGACGGGTGATCAGGCTGCCCGCTGCCGCCAGCGAGGCCTCGGACAATGCCTCGGTCACGACAATCATCATTTGCGTGTCGGCATGGCCCGCCGCTGCCGTCCCACCGTAGGCCTCCGGTACCGACAGGCTGAAAACCCCCATCTCCCGCATCGGCTCCAGCAGGGATTCCGGCACCGTGAGGTCGTGCCGGTGGATCTTTTCCGCCATGGGCGCCACCACGTCGGACGCGAAACGCCTGAATGCGTCCTGGGCCATGGTCAGCGCCGGCTCCAGCCGCACATTGCCGATCTCCGTGTTGGCGCTGGCAACGGCCTTGCCGACAGCGGCTCGGGCGGTGGCACTCGCGGCCGACCGGCGGAAGCTGGCGAGATCGCTGCTGCTCGCCAGCGTGTGCAGGTCGTCCAGGTCGAGATCGGTTTCGAGGAAAACCGTTTCGAGCCTGGCAAGGACCGCTCCGATCGCATCAGCGACGAAGATGAGCGCGAGGCCGTGGTCGTGCTCGGTGAGCTCGCCGCTGGCGGCGACCAGTGTTTCCGCGGCCAGCAGATCCGCGGCCGCCAGCGCGATTTCGTAGCTGGCGGACTGATACCGGTCCAGGCGACCCGCGTCGAGCTTGCCGTCGATCGCGCAGGCCTCGGCCACGGCCGCAACAGCCCGATCGAAGAGCTGGCGCACGCGCCCAAGAAGGGCTTCTGGAAAAAGGGAAGGCATCATGACTGCAAGACTAGCGCATCGACGGCCAGGACACCTTGCCCTTGCGGCATCACGAGCAATGGGTTCACCTCGGCCTCGACAACGCCCAGTTCCGGACGAACGGCCAGCTGAGACAGTGAGGACAAGGCCTGGGCCAGGGCTTCCAGATCCCCACGGGGCCGGCCGCGCAAACCCGAAACCGACCGGAACGATTTCACCTCCGCGACCATCTCGCGCGCGGTTTCGAGGCTGACCGGCGCCAGCCTGATGGCGCGGTCGCCGGCGATTTCAGCCCAGATGCCGCCCGCGGCCAGCATGACGATGGGGCCCGCCTCCGGATCGACGCGGTACCCCACCAACGCTTCCATCAATCCTTTGTGCATTGGCTGCACCAGCGCATCGTCGCAGGCGATGCCGGGCGCGCGTTCGGCCAGATTACGGCGCAGCGTCTCGAATGCCGCCGCCAGCCCGGCGGCGTCGCGGACGTCCAGCACCACGCCGCCGACTTCGGTCTTGTGGGGAATCTGCGCGCTGCAGACCTTGGCCGCCACCGGAAAGTCGAACGGCAGCGCCCGCGGCGGGCGCGACAGCGGCAGGACCACAGACGCTGCGTGTGGCACGGCCAGAAGATCGAGCAGGTCGTAGGCCTGTGCCTCGCTCAATGTTCTGGCCCTGGCGGCGTCAACGGGCTGTGGCGCCGCCGGAAGACCCGGCATGCGCCGTCCCAGCACCGCAGCGATCACATCGGCGCAGCCCTCGGGCGTGCGAAAGCACGGAACGCCGGCGGCCGTGAGTGACGCCAGCGCTTCAGGCGCGTCCGGCACCAGCATCGCGGCCAGGGGCCGGGTGCCGTGGGCGTTTTCGATGATGGGCTTGACAGCGATGTGCGGCTGGAAGCGCGCCGAGGAGCCGACAACGGCCAGCACGAGGTCGAATTCCGGCGCATCCAGCAGGATCTGCAGCACCTGGGTCATCACCTCGTAGCTGGTGCCCGCCAAGGTGAGGTCCAGCACACGGCCGGGCGCGCAGGGCAAACCGGCGTTGGCCAGGCGCGCCAGAGTGGCCTCGCCGGGAGGCTGGACCACCACGTCGCGGATCCCCAGCTGGTCCACGACCATCGCCGCCCCGCCGCCGGTCGTGGTGACCACGCCCACCCGTGCCGGCGCGGAATGCGGCGGAGCAAGCTTCACGCGCCGGGCCAGCGGCACAGCTTCCAGCAGCGACTCCAGGATGCCGACGCGCGCCACGCCGAGGTCCTTGAAAAACGCGTCGGCCACGTCGTCTTCGCCGGCCATCGCACCGGTGTGGGTAGCGGTCATGGCCGCGGCGGCCTCCGACCGGCCCAGCTTGTACGCGATCACCGGCTTGCCGCGGCGCGCAGCCTCGCGCGCGAAGGCCTGCAGCTGCGGCCCCTGCCGCAGGCTCTCCAGAAACAGCAGGTAGCCCTCGATCGCCGGGTCGCCCAGCGTGGCGCTGCAAATCTCGCCGACACTCAGATCGACCTCCCCGCCCACCGACACCAGCCCGGCGAAACCGACGCCGCGGGCCTTGCCGCGCGACAGCAGCGCGCCGATCATGCTGCCGCTGTGGGAGGCGACGAAGATCTTTCCGGGCGGCAGGTCGCGCTCGCCGAACGCCGCGTTGCCGGTGAGCAATAGCCCCGAAGCCGGATGGACGACACCCAGGCTGCTGGGGCCCAGCACCCGAACGCCGGTGGTGCGGCTGATCTCGCGCAGGGAGGCCTCGCGCGCCACCCCTTCCGGGCCCGTTTCGGAAAAGCCGCTGGCCAGCACCGTCACCACCTTGACGCCCAGCCGCCCGCATTCGCGCACGGTCTCGATCACGTGCTCGGTGGCCGCCAGCAGAAAGACGTGCTCAGGCACTTCCGGCAGCGCCGCCAGGTTGGGCCAGGCCCGCTCGCCCTGGACACTCTCCCGCTTCGGGTTGACCGGGTACACGGCGCCGGCGAAACCGGCGCGCCGCAGGAACTGCAGCGGGCGCGCCGCGGGTTTGGACACATCGTCAGAGACGCCCACCAGCGCCACGCTGCGCGGCTGCAACAGCGCCTGCGCCAGTGCCGCCCCGGTAACGCCAGGTTTCCTGTTCATCAGTGCGGCGTCCATCAATTCGCCTTGGGTGGCCGTTGCGGGAACGACTTCTCGAACACACCTTCGGCGATGCGGTTCTTGAGGATCTCGATCGAGCCGCCGGCGATCATCCACCCGCGGGTGCGCCGCACGCAATATTCGACCAGCAGGTCCTGGGTGAAGCCGGATCCGCCCATCACCTGCATGGCCTCGTTCGCCACTTCCCATCCGGCCAGGTTGCAGGCCAGCTTGGCCATGGCGGTGGTCTGCGCGGAAGGCAGCCCGTGCTCGCCCTCCAGGGCGGCCCGATAGAGCATCAGCTGGGCCTGCTCGAGTTTCATCGCCATGTCGGCGAACTTCCACTGGATGCCCTGAAACTCGCACAGCTCGCGGCCAAACTGCCTGCGCGTCAGCGCGTGCTCGCGAGCCAGGTTGAAGCAATAACGGCCAAGCGCAAGCGCGCGCGACGCGTTGCCGAGGCGCTCGACGTTGAAGCCTGAAATCTGCTTCTTGAAGCCACCGGGTCCCAGCAGCAGGTTCGCGGCCGGAATGCGGCAGTTCTCGAAATAAAGCGGCCCCCACACCTCGCCGTTCATGAACGTGGTCCGCTCGCCGATTTCGAAACCGGGCGTGCCCCGCTCGAGCAGCACCGAGCCGATGCCGTTCACCCCCGGCCCGAAGCGCACATAGATCAGAAACAGATCGGCCTCGAGGCTGTGCGACGAGAAGATCTTGCTGCCGTTGATGACGTAGTGGTCGCCGTCCAGGCGGGCCGTGGTCTTGAGTTCCGTCACGGCCGAGCCTGCGTCGGGTTCGCTCATACCCAGCGAAATCAGTTTCTTGCCGGCCAGCAGGTCGGGCAGGAAGCGCACCTTCTGCTCCGGTGTGGCGTACTCGACGAAAGTGCGCATCGGACCGAAGTTGCCCACCTGCACGATGTCCGCGCTCTTGGGACACACCAGCGCCACCTGCTGGATGGCGAGCACGGCATGCATCAGCGTCCCGCCCTGGCCACCGTCGGCCTCCGGAAAGGCGATGCCCATGAGTCCCTGTTTGGCCAGCAGCGCGGCGGTTTCCCACGGGTATGCGGTCGAATGCGCCCGCGCCAGCGCTCCGGCACTGAGCTTTTCGCGTGCGAATCGGGCCACGGAGTCGGCAAAGGCCTGATGCTCTTCGCTGAGGTTGAAGTCCATGAGGTGAATCCTTGGTGCGGGTAAAGAAAACTGATGAAGTGGCGCAGGAGATCACCGGGCAAACAGCTGCGCCAGCGCCGGTGCAGTGACGGGCCCGTGCTGAAGCGCGAGCATGAGGACGATCCTGGCCTTCCAGGCCGAAAGATCGTCGCTCAGCACCGCCCCGGCATCGACGAGCAGCTGCGATGAACCGGCAAATCCGTAGCCCGCCCGGGTGCCGCCCCTGGGAATCCGTGTCGCAATGACCACTGGCACGTCGTGGGCCAGCAGCTGCGTGATGGCCTCGTACATCGCCGCATTGACATGTCCCGAGGCAACCGCCTGCACGACCAGGCCCCGGGCTCCTGACTGCGCTGCAGCCATGACCAGCGCACCGCTGGCGCCGGCGTACATGGAAACGATCTCCACGGGCGGCAACGGGCCTGCACCCAGTGGCATGTGCAGGCGGCGCGTGGGCGTGCGGTGGAAAGTCACCCGGTCGTTGACGACCTTGCCGAGATAGCCCCACTCGCCGGACTGAAACGTCTCCACATCGGTGGTGTGCGTCTTGGTGGCTTCGCGCGCGGCGTTGATGTGCTCGTTGAGCGCCACCAGCACGCCCTTGCCGATCGCGGCATCCGACCGGCAGATCTCCAGCGCTGTCAGCAGGTTGCGCGGGCCGTCGAAGTCGGGCGCGGACGCGTTGCGCTGTGCGCCGGTGACCACAACCGGCTTTTCCGTGCGCAGCGTGATATCGAGAAACCATGCCGTCTCTTCCAGCGTGCTGGTCCCGTGGGAAATGACGATGCCGGCGATGTCCTTGCGGTCAAGCAGCGACTGGGCCAGCGCATGCAAGCCAAGCCAATGCGCCGGTTCGATCTGGGGCGATGCCACGCGGCAGAAATCGTGCACTTCAACAGCGCCGGGATCGCCGCATTTGCGCAATGTCGCAAGCAGCTCCTCGCCCGACAGAACCGGCATGGCGAGCCCGGTCGCCGGGTCGATCTTCGAGACGATGGTCCCGCCGGTGGTGATCAGCGCGCAGCGGGAACTCCGCAGCTCAGGCACAGCCGTCTCAATCCAGCGAAAAGCCCGCCGTCTTGACCACGGCAGCCCACTTCTTCGTTTCGGCATTGACGTAATTGGCGAATTCCGCCGGAGTCCCACCCACCGGATCGGCGCCCAGGGCCTGCAGTTGCTTTTTCACATCCGGCATGTTGAGGATCCGGTTCACCTCTTTGTTCAGCTTGTCGATGATGGGCCTGGGCGTGTTGGCAGGCGCCGCCAGGCCGTTCCAGGAGAGAACGTGAAAATCAGGAAGCCCGGCCTCCGCCATGGTGGGTACGTCGGGCAACTCGGACAGCCGCTTGGGGCTGGCCACGGCGATGGGCCTCAACTTGCCGCTCTGCATATACGCGAGGACGCCCAATGAAGTCATGAAACCCATGGTCACGTGGCCCGACAACACGTCGGTCAAGGCCGGTGTCGCCCCCTTGTACGGGATGTGCACGATGTCGATGCCGGCACGGCTCTTGAACATCTCTCCGGCCAGGTGGGGCGATCCGCCGACACCGGAAGACGCATAGTCCAGCTTGCCGGGCCTGGCCTTGGCCAGCGCAATCAGTTCCTTGAGATTCCTGGCGGGAACGTCCGGGTTCACGACCAGCACGCTGGCCGACGACATGAACTGGACAATGGGTGCCAGGTCCTTCTGGGTGTCGTAGTTGAGGTTCTTGTAGACCGACATGTTCGTCGCGTTGGCGATCGTCTCGACCAGCAGGGTGTAGCCGTCGGGATCGGCCCGGACGACCTGTTCGGTCGCGATGTTGGATCCTGCGCCCGCCTTGTTTTCGACGATGACGGGCTTGCCCCAGGCCTGGGACAGCTTGGTGGCGACCAGCCGCGCAATGATGTCGGTCGCCCCCCCGGGCGTGTAACCCACCACCATCGTGATGGGTCTGGAGGGGTAACTGCCGATGTCTTCGACCACGCCACGCGCGGCAGCGGGCTGCGCGCTGCCCAGGCCCGCCAACAAGAGGCCCATTGCCACGTTCACTGTTCTACGGTTCGGATACTGCATCGGTCTTCCTTTGGCGCGGGATGGTGGACAGCCAAAAATTGTAGCCAGCCTCACCACGAGATAACAGCTATATTTTGACAAGCACTTGTGAAGGAAAACTGATGAAGATGTCCTTCTTTGACACGCTGGACGCGGTATTGCGCAGCGGCAGCCTGGCGGGCGCCGCCCGGGAAATGAACGTCACGCCCAGCGCCGTCAGCATGCAGATGAAGCAGCTCGAGGCCCATTTCGGACAGCCCTTGTTCGACCGTGCCGGCCTGCGGGTGCGGCCCACGCCGCTGGCGCGTGAAATCGTGGGTGTGCTGCGCGAGCCGATGCAGCGGGTGGAGGCCTTGCGCAGCCGCACATCGACCCAGGTGGAAGGGCTGCTGCGGCTGGGCGTGATCGAGACCCTGCAGTCCAGTCTGCTGCCGGCGGCGGCCAAGCAACTGCGTGCGCGCTATCCTGCGCTTGACGTTCGCCCGGTCCGCGGGCGAACGGTCGAACTCATCGAGGCGGTGAAGGCCGGCCGGCTGGACGCCGCCGTGGTGGTTCAACCCAGCACCGGCGGATCGCAACGGCTGGCCTGGCAGCCCGTGTTTCGCAACGAGCTGGTGCTGGTGGCGCCGCCTCATGCCGAGGAAGCGCGCATACCGGCACTGTTCAAGTCCCACGACTGGATCCGGTTCGACCCGAGCACCAGCGGCGGCCGCCTGGCCATGCGCTGGATCGCGAAACACGTGCGTGAGGCCCGGGCCACGATGGACCTGCAATCGGTGCAGGCCGTGGTGGCGATGGTCAGCGCCGGGCTGGGCGTCTCGGTGGTGCAGCGCCCCGACGCGCGCATGGTGCTGGCCTATCCGGTGCGGATCCTGTCCCTGGGCCGCGGCGCGCCGGCGCTGCAGATATCATTGGTGTCGCGCAAGACGGATGCGGGCAACCGTCAGCTGGCGGCGCTGCGGGAAGCCATCGAGCGCGTCACGGGCGCCGGCGCGGCGGCAGCCCGTCGCTGATCCGAATGGGTATCGACATGCACTATGACCTGACCGATCTGCGCCTTTTCCTGCACGTTGGCGAGCTCCTGAACCTGACCCGCGCGGCGGAGAAGAGCTTTCTGTCGGTGCCTTCCGCCAGCTTGCGCATCAAGCAGCTGGAAGAAAGCCTGCAGACCCCCCTGCTGATCCGGCAGGCCAACAGCACGGCCACCAACACCTTTCTGGCCGCGGCGACCGTTGGTCAACCGTCCCTCAGGACGTGAGAAATCCCCGTTGGCGATGTCAAACGGGGCTTTGTGGGAGTCCGTCCTGGCGGGAGAGCGTCTTTCACATCATCCCCGCCAAGCCGCATGCCACGCCCAGCAAGGCGGCGACGACGGCGCGCCTTGTGATGGCGATCATGCTTGCTCCAGGAGAGGAGCCGCAGGATACGGTCCGGATGGGCCGACGAGGTTCGGCTTTTGCGAATAATGAATTCGGGCTTGATCGCGCCTTGGTTCCGGTGCCGCGTGCTTCAGTGACTGCTCACTGGTTCGCTGCGAAATGAGTTTTCACGCGCCAGCGCTTGCGGCCGTCCAGCGCCCCGGCGAAAGTGGCAGCGATGAATGTCCTGGTCCTGATATCCGGCATTGCCGACCCCAAATGGCCGCTGCCACCACAGCCGGACGCAACGGCGCTGCAGATCCATGCCTCGCGCTATGCGGTCATGAGCCCGTTCGACGAGGCGGCGCTGGAGCTGGCGCTGAAACTGCGCGATGCCGACCCCTCGGTCGCCATCACGGCAGTGGTCGCCGGAGGCGAAGCGCTGGCTCGCAAGACGGCCGAATGGCGGCTCGACGCAGTCCACCGATTCGATCCGGGCGCTATCGGCGCATGGGATTGCCGCGGATTCGCGTGTGCGCTCGCCGAGGCGGCGGGTCCGCTTGGCCGCGATGCCGCGCTCCTCCTGATCGGCCGAGAGTTCGGCGATTTCGACGACGGATCGGTCCCGCCGCTCATCGCGCGCGAGTTTCGGATCGAGCACATCAACCTGGCGCTCGCTCTCCAGTCGCGTGAGGGCGTGCTCTGGGCGGCGCGGCAGCGCGGCTCGGTCGTGGAGAGAATGCGACTGCGGGGGCCGGCGCTGCTGTCCGTCACCAACGATTCACACAACCGGCTGCGCCATCCATTGCTGAAGAACGTGATGGCTGCCCGCAAGCTCCAGTTCCCGGTGCTCTCCGGCAGCGCCACCGGCTCCCGCGTCGCGTTGGCGGCGCTGGAACGCTACTCGCCGCCGCCGCGCGCGAGCGCCTGCCACCTGCTCACCGGCACGCCGCAGCAGCAGGCCGACGCGCTCGCGGAGGTGCTGATTGCTTGCAGGGAGCAGGCATGAGCGCCGGGGTGCGGATCATCGTCATTCTGCCGTTCGCGCCGGAAGAGCGGCAGGCGCATGACGGCCTGATCGCGGCGGCGTGCGCCTTGCACAAGGAGAACCCGTCAGCCGAGCTCGACATCGTTCAGCTGGTGCCCATGAGCGGTGCAATGGAAGCCCGAGCCGTTGGAGATACAGCACGCTGGTGGGAATGCGCCAGTCCATCCTTGGCCGATACTGCGGAACCGCCCATGATCACCGCGCTGGTGAGGCAAGCGCTCTCGCTGCAAGGTCTGAGTGAAGCAAAGCAACGCCTGATCCTGATGCCGCCCGGGCCGCAAGGAGAAGAACTCGCAGCTCTGTTAGCCGCCGATCTCGACGGTTGCTCGCTGGGGCGCTGCACTGCCCTGGCGCTGACTGGCACCACCGTGATCGGCCGGCGACCGGTCTTTGGCGGCCGGCTCATGATCGAGTTGCGCAGCCATGCCGCTGTGTGCTGCGCGACTTGGCGCCCTGCATCAGCACACGCGTCGGCGTTGCAAGCCATCCCCGACTCGGCCGTTCGCCAAATACCCATGACGGCGCCGGCAGCCGAGTCCCACGAAGTGGAACTGGTGCAGAGCGCGGATGCCCAGCCGCGGCTCGAGGGCGCGTCCTTCGTCGTCAGTGGCGGCCGCGGCATGGATGGGCTTGAAGGTTTCGAGCTGCTGGCGCGCATTGCCGCAAGTGTCGGCGCGGCGCTGGGCGGCAGCCTGCCGGCGGTGGATGCAGGCTGGGTCCCGGTGGCGCGGCAGATCGGGCAGTCGGGCAAGTTCGTCGCTCCTCGCCTGTATTTCGCTGTGGGCATTTCCGGTACGCCACAGCATCTGGCGGGTGTGTCGGGCAGCGCGCGCATCGTGGCGCTGAACAGGGACCCTGAAGCACCGATCTTCGCTGTCGCCGAAGCCGGCGTGGTCGGCGACTGGCGCGTGATCCTGCCGCTGCTGGCACAACGGCTGGAGGCGCGGCAGCCGGCCCCCCTGATCCTCCCCGCGTCCGGCCGTGAGCGCGACTGACTACAATTCGCGCCAGCAACCGGTTCGATGGAAGAGGTTCGATATCGACAGGCTATGGGCCATGGAAGTGTTCGTCCGCGTGGCGGAATGCGGGAGCTTTTCCCGCGCGGCGGAGTCGCTCGACCTGGCGAACGCCACCGTCACCACCTGCGTGCGCAATCTCGAGCGGCACCTGGACGTTACGCTCATCAACCGCGACACGCGACGCCTGCGGCTGACCGAGGAAGGGCAGATGTACCTGCCGAGGGCGCGTGAACTGCTGCAGGCAGTGGCCCAGACCGAGGAACAGGTGCGCTCCCGGGTCGGCGAACTGCGCGGCTGGCTGCATGTCGAAACTCCGATCTCGCTCGGTCACGCCCTGCTGTGCCCCGCCCTGCCGGTCTTCGCGCAGCGCTATCCGGAAATCTCGACGGCCATCACACTGACGAATCAGCCGCACCACATGATCGAACGGGCCATCGACGTGGCCATTCGCATGGACCACGTCGAGGACGCGGACCTGGTGGCGCGGCCGATCTACGAGAGCCGCTACATCATCTGCTGCTCGCCGGAGCTGGCGAAGATGCTGCCGCAGCACCCCGGCGAACTGGACCCGCACCGCTGCATCGGCATCTTGCCCGAGGAACGCCGGCACCCCAACCCATGGAGCCTGCAAAAAGACGATGAGACCGTGGAGGTTCGGCCTGTCGGGCCCGTGCATTTCAACAGCAGCGATGCAGTGCTGATCGCGGCGGAAAGCGGCACAGGCGTGGCCTGCGTCCTCGACATCTTCGCGAACCGCCGGCTTGACGGCGGCTCGCTGGTGCAGGTCTATCCGGAGTGGACCACGACCGTGAAAACCTTCTATCTGGTGACGGCGAAGGCCCGCGCCGGTTCCGCCAAGGTGCGAGCCTTCACGGACTTCCTGTTTGAAGTGCTCGACACCGAACGCCGCCCCAGCTCGCGGCGCGCCGTCGCGGTAAAAGCTCTCGGCACGCGCTGACGACGCGCGCCCGGCTCATGCGGCGAGCGCTGCCTCCGCGCGCACGGCGTTGCGCGCCGCCAGCCGTCCGAACACCGCCGCCTTGCCCAGAGCCGAGCCGGTCATGTACGCGCCCCCGTGAAAGCCACCGACGACTTCACCCGCCGCAAAAAGGCCCTGAATCGGCTCGTCAAACACGTCGATCACCCGCATCCGCGCATCGACGCGCAGTCCGCAGTAGGTGCCGAACACCGCCGCGGTCGAAGGATACGCGTAGAACGGACCTTGGTCGATGCGCCGCAGCGCGCCCTGGTGGTGAACCAGGCCGTCGCGCCCGAATTCAGGATCGTGCCCCGCAGCCACCGCGCGGTTGTAGTTTTCGACCGTTTCACGCAGGGTATCCCACGGCACTTCGATCTGGCGGGCCAGCGCTTCGAGCGTGTCGGCCTTGATGATCAGGCCTTCTTCCATACGCCGGCCAAAGTCGAGGATGCGCACCCGGTCGTCGCCGCTGTCGAAGATCGGTTGGTCGAAGATCTGATAGCCGGTGTGATACGACTGGCGCATCACCGCGTCGCCGAGCAGCTTGTACGAGATCGACTCGTCCACAAAGCGGCGGCCTTCCTGGTTGACGGCGATGGCGCCCTTGTAGACCGCCAGGCAGCTGTGGTTGTTGTGCGTGTCCACCGGGTGCTTGCCGAAGGTCCCCTTGATGTAAGCCATGTCACGCAGGTCGGCACCGAGTTTCCACGCCATCAGCAAACCGTCGCCGACGTTGCCCTCCCCGCCGACGAACACCGCTTCGGCGTACTGCGGCGCGAACCGGTTCACCAGCTGCGCGTTGCGGCAAAAGCCGCCGCTGGCCAACAGCACACCGTCCCTGGCCTGAATCTCCAGCGCGCCCTCGGCATTCTCGGCCAGCACACCGGTCACCGCAGATGATTCATCGCGCCGCACCAGGCGCCGCGCCCGCGTGGACATCAGCACCCTCACCCGCCCCGTCTCGCGGCAGCGCGCCGCCAGCGTTCTGACCATGTCGGCCGGGTCTACCGTATGCACCCGCGGCACCGACTGCCCCGAGGACGACTCGATCGAGGGGCTGAATTGCACGCCCTGCTGGCGCAGCCATTCATAGGTCTCCAATTGGTGGGACACATAGGCGTCGACCAGGGCTGGATCGTTGTCGTGCTGCCCCACTTCGATCAGGTCGCGCCTGAGCAGCTCGCTGGAGTCCGCCACACCGGCCGCTCGCTGCAGGTCTGTGCCGGCGAAAGCGAGGCAGCCGCCACTCATCGCGGATGAGCCGCCCGTTTCGTTCATCTTCTCGAGCAGCAGCACCTGCGCGCCGCGCTGCGCCGCTTCCAGCGCGGCCGCGAAGCCGGCAAGCCCGCCGCCAGCTACCAGGAACTCGGTCTGGAGCGTCCTCACCGCGCGCTGCCTTGTCCATAAAAGGCCATCAGTTCATCCACGCGTTCGCGGGGTGGTTTCTCGTTGAAGTAGCCCCGCTGGCAACGCTCGACCCCGCTCTGGCGCTTGAGGTCGACCAGCATTTCGGCCTGCTTCACCCAGCACGACAGCGAGTCGAGCACGGGCACACCGTCGACAGACGAGATGCCCTGGCTGGCGAGCAGCACGCACAGCGGCGCTTCGCCCGGAATGATCACCTCGGCGCCCGCGGCGATCCGCTGCCGTGCCGCTTCGCGGAAGCGCTCGATCAGCGGCGCCGGCTCGGCGAAGCCCTGCAACACGTCGTTGAAGCGGAAGCCCACGTCGGTTACACCGGCGAAGCGCTCGGCCAAGCCGTAGCGCCGGGCGTTCTGCGCGATCAGGTCTGTCAGTTCGCTGATAAAGACCACTACGGCGAATCGCGCGCCCAGCAGGCATGACGTCAGCATCGCCGCCTCGCCGTAGCCCACGACGGGGATGCCGAGCAGGGAGCGGATTTCGCGTAGCGCCGGATCGGGCAAGGTGCTGATCGCGTAGGCGTCGAAACCGTCACGCTCGGCCTGCAGGCCGGCCTCGATGAACTGGATCGAGTGCAGGTGCTGCAGCCCCGCGTGCCGGATGTCGCTGCCGGGGTAGGTGCTGCGGTAGGTGCCGGGCCGCATGCCGTGCATGACGATTTCAGTATCCGCTCGCGCGACGCGCTTGAAGTGCGCCTTCAGCGCCGCGTCATAGGCGCCGAGATCGGAGAGGACAGTGAAGCTCTGGTGCCAGATACGAATGCTCATGGAACGGTCCTGTGCGCGGCCTCAGGCGGCGAAGTTCACGTCCGCGCTGGTCGTCACGCGGCAGAAGCGGGCCACGCTGCCCATCGAATTGCGGTGCTCTTCTTCCGAGTGCGCGCAGCAGCAGTCCTCGAGCAGCACCATGTCGAAGTCGCGGTCGTGGCCGTCGCGCACCGTGGCCTGCACCACGGCCTGGGTCGACACACCCGAGCAATAGATCCGCTCGATGCCGGCCGCGCGCAGCTGCGCCATCAGCGTCGTCGAGTAGAACGGGCTGACGCGGTGCTTCGTGACCTGCACGTCGCCGGGCTGCTGCGCCAGACTGGGATGGATCTCGGTGCCCCAGGTTCCGAGCTTGTAGATGCCGGCCTTGGGCGCGCCGCTGAACACCGGCGAACTCCTGGGGCACTCGTGGTAATCGGGCGAGAAGCCCACCCGCACGAAGCCGACGGCGATGCCGGCGTCACGGGCCTTTTTCAGGGCGGCGGCGGTGTTCTCCAGCACGCGGCGGCCGCGCACCTGCTCGCCCAGCGGCGACTTGCCGTTCGGGCCGTCGGCGTGCACCAGGTCGTTCTGCATGTCCAGGATGAGGTAGATCGATTTCATGGGGTGTCTTGTTCAGGAGGAAGATGAATTGGAAGCCGGGTGCGGGGCCGCACTCAGTCGCACAGCATGCCACCGTTGACGTCGAGCACTTCGCCGGTGATGAAGCCGGCCTCGCGCGAGGCCAGGAACAGCGCTGCGTGCACCACGTCGGCAGCCGCGCCCATGCGGCCAACGGGAATCAGCGCCTTGAGCTGCGCCGGGAAGCCCGTGGTCATCGGCGTGGCGATCGGCCCGGGCGCGATCGCGTTGACGGTGATCCCGTGCGCCGCCAGCTCCTTCGCGAGGAAGCCGGTCATCACGTGCACGCCGGCCTTCGAGACGCCATACGCGACGTTGCCTGCGCGCTCCTGTTCCGCCGGATCGATCCATGGGCGCGCATTGCCGGCGTTCTTGCCAACGACCGAGCCGATGTTGATGATGCGGCCGAAACCCTGCCGCCTCATGCCGGGCATGACTGCCTGGCACGCCAGAAAGCTGCCCTTGAGGTTGATGTCGATCACGCGGTCCCACTCTGCTTCCGCCAACGCCTCGGCGCTGCCGAACGACACCACGCCGGCCACATTGACCAGCAGGTCGACCGGACCGATCAGCGTCCCAATGCGCTCGACCAGGCCGGCAATGGCGCCTCGGTCCGTGACGTCGAGCCGTACGGCGTCAGTTGCCAGGGCCTGGGCGTCGGCAAAGCGCCGATCGGCAGTGCCGGCGCCGTCGGCGCAGACGGCCGTGGCGCCGCGCTCGCGCAGGGCCGCGATGAGCGCGCTGCCGATGACGCCCTGGCCACCGGTCACGAGCGCCACGCGGCCGGCGAAGCTGCGAGAGCACTCGCTCATGCCACGACCCGCTTGCGCTCGGCGGCGGCGAGCGTGCCTGCGATGCGACCGAACACCATGCCCTTGAGCACCGACGTCGCACCCGTGTAGTTGCCGTAATACAGGCCCACGATCTCGCCGGCAGCGAAGAGTCCGGGAATCGGCTCACCGTCACCGTCGAGCACACGTGCCGAAGGATCGATCTTCAGGCCGCCGAAGGTGAACACGTTCGACGAAATGATGGGGTAGGCATGGAATGGCGCCTCCTGCAGCGGCGTCGCCCAGTTGGACTTCGGCGGCACCAGCCTGCGCGTGGCCAGGCCGTCCAGTTGCAGCGGGCTCCATTCGCCGGGCCCGCAGGCGGCGTTGTACTCGCGCACCGTAGCTTCGAGCGCCTCGGCCGGCACGCCGATCTTGCCCGCCAGCTCAGTCAACGACTGGCCGACGACCGGCGGCTTGTCGGTGCGAATACCAAGCCGGTAGTTGGGGATGCGCAGGTGGCGCGCGTCAAGCACCACCCAGGCCGTGCCCTCGCGCTGCTCGTAGATGCGGCGAGTGACCCGTTCGTAGTGGGCATCCACGGTGCCGGGCGCCTCGTCGGTGAACCGCCTGCCGTCGAGGTTGACCAGGATGCCATATGGAAAGATGAATACCGAGGGCTCGGCGATGCCCGAGCGCGGATCCACCGGTTCGGCGTGATAGCTGCCGAAATCGCCGCAGGCCGCCGCGCCCGCCTCCAGCGCCATCGCGATGCCTTCACCGCGGTTGTAATAGCCGCCCTTGCACACGGGACGCAGATACACGGAACGCGGCCCGACGTAGCGCGTCATCATCTCGGCGTTGCCTTCGAAGCCGCCGCAGGCGAGTACCACCTCGCCCGACAGCACCGATTGCGTCCCGCGCCGCCGCACCTTGAGGCCGATGACGCGCCCGCCGGCGCCCTGCTCCAGGCCGATGGCAGCCGTTTCGTAGAAGAACTGCACTCCGAGCTGTTCGGCACGCGCGGCCAGCGCCTCGACCAAGGCCCGCCCGCCGCCCACCGGCAGCAGCCGCGGCTGGGACTTGGTGAGGAACTGGGTGGGCAGGAATTCGAAGCGCACGCCCATCCCCTGCAGCCAGGCGATGGTCTCGCCCGCGTCGGCGGCGAAGCGCTCGATCAGGGCGGGGTCGGCAATGCTGAGTGCCTTGGCCAGGGCCGAACGGTGCGAGGCCGCAGCCTCTTCCACGAGTTCGGGATCGACGCTGCCGGAGCCGTTCTCGGCCAGGTGCGTCTCGAAGTCGTCGGTCACCTCGGTATGGCTTTTCATCCGCAGGTAGGCTTCGGTATAGCGGCTTTGGCCCCCGCGCTCCTCCTGCGTCGAGCGCTCGAGCACCGCCGCCCGGCCGCCTGCCTGCGCGGCCGCCACGGCGGCTGACAAGCCCGCCACGCCGCAGCCGGCCACCACCACATCAAATTCCTGGTTACCCATCACGTTCACCTTCGGTTGGAACACAGATCATCAGGGGGCCGGGCTCACAGCGCGAGACAACGAAGCCGAATTCTATTTTTGCCATCGGCGAACCACGGCTGACGTCCGCGCTGTGTGCTGCTCAGGCAGCACCTCGCCCGAACAGGAAGTCGATCCCGGTTTCCCTGTCGAAAGCCATCAGACGCGACCACAGCGCGTCGGATTCGGGGCGCGTTGCGCCGGCGGGCGAGAGGCAGTCGGAGAACTTGCGAGCGGCTGCTTCAGGCCCGAGGCTCGCCACCGCCACTGCCGGCGGGCTCTCCCACTGGCGGCCGTCCGCCGCCTCGAGCCGGATGCGCGCCGGCGGGTGCCCCGGGCGGTCGGGCAGGTTCTCGACGACCTCCACCCGCTGTGCGACTGCGAGCACCGCGGCATCCGCCAGCGCGGTCTCGCTCAGGGTCGTCAGGTCCACACGGCCGTGCACCAGGGTGAAGGCGATCATCCAGGGGATGCTGTACTTGGCATCCTGCAAGGTCGTCGGGCGTCGCCGCTGCGCAAGCGGACGGCACAACTTCGCGGCCGAGGCGTTCACGGCGGCCTCGACGCGCACCGGCACCGCGCCGCTGCTTTGCGCACGCAGGGCCAACGCCGCGGCCACATAGGGATGAGAGAGCCGGCAGCACGGCCAGGGCTTCAGTTGAGTCCCGGTGAAATGCCACATACCAGGGTCGAGCAGCACGGCGGCTTGTTCCGCTGTGGGCGGGCCACCGAGGTACAGGCGGAACAGGCCGGCGTCGCCATCGAAGGCGCCCTCGGGGCCGCTGATGCCGGCGCGGGCCAGCAGACAGGCCTGCACACCGCCCATGGCGGCAAAGGCTGGATAGACGGCGCGCGCCGTGGCCCCCGTGCCGAAGCCGGCCTGCTTGCCTCCAGCCGCCTGCATGTAGGCCAGCCCGAAGGCTGAAACCAGCCCATCCTCGTCCAGGTCAAGGACGACCGCAGCGGCAAGCGCCGCTCCGAAATACCCGAAGAGCTGCGTCAAGAACCAGTCCGACCCCGGCCCGGCGCCGGTGGGCGAACACATGACGCCAAACCGGCACATGAGCTCATCACCCAGCGCCACGCCTTCGACAACGCTCGCGGGCGCAGCGCCAACCAGTTGGGCGGCGGCGAGGGCGGCAGGAAGACTGAGCGTCGTCGGATGCAGCCGCGCCGCATCGTGGATGTCGTCGAAATCGAGGATGTGGACCAGGGCCGAATTGGCAAAGGCAGCCACCGCCGGCGCTTCCCGGCGCGTGCTGCCAAACACGCCGCACTCACCTCCTGCGGAGCCGGCCTGCAGCGCGGCGAACACCTGATCCGCGGGGCCGCCGGCGACAGCAGCAGCCCGCGCAATGCCCACCGAATCCGCGATGTGCAATCGGGCCTGGGCACGAATCTCCGGCGGCAGCGTGCGGCGCCGCTCGAGCATGAAGCGGGCGAGCGCCCGTGAAAGCGGCAGGCTCAATCGATCTTGATCTTGGAGTTGCGCACCACCTGGCCCCATTTGGCCACTTCGCCGCGGAAAAAGGCCTCGAACGCCTCCGGGGTGGTGCTGACCGGCTCGGCGCCGAGCTGCAGCAGTTTCTCGCTCACCACCGGGTCTTTCACCGCTTCGACCACTTCACGGTTCAAACGCTGGATGATCTCGCGCGGTGTACCGGCGGGCGCGAACAGTCCGAACCACGCCGTCGCGTCGAAGCCGGGCACGCCGCTTTCGGCGAGCGTCGGGATATCGGGCGCCACCCGCGAGCGCTGCTTGGTGCTGACCGCCAGTGCCCTGAGCTTGCCGGCTTTCACCAGCGGCAAGGTCGTGATGATATTGTCGAAGGTCACCGACACCTGGTTGCCCAACACGTCGTTCATCGCCGGCGCCGCCCCCCTGTAGGGCACGTGGTTCAGCTTCACGCCGGCAGTGCTCGAGAGCAGTTCGGTGAACAGGTGCGAACCTGAGCCGTTCCCGGCCGTGGCGTAGTCGATGCGGCCCTTGTTGGCGCGCGCAGCGTCCAGCAGTTCCTTGGCGGAGTGGTACGGCGCCTTCGGATTCACCACCAGCAGGAACGGTGTCGACGAGATCATCGAAATCGCCGCCAGGTCCTTCACCGGGTCGTAGCTCATCTTCGGATACAAGCTCGGGTTGACCGACAGCGAGATCGTGCCCAGCAGCAGCGTGTAGCCGTCGGGCGGCGCCTTGGCGACGGCGTCGGCGCCGATGTTGCTGGCCGCCCCTGGCTTGTTCTCGATCACCACGGGTTGCCCCATCTGCTCACCGATTTTCTGGCCGATGATGCGGGCCGCCACATCCGAAGCGCCCCCGGCGGGGTACCCCACCACGATCTTGATCGGCTGGGTTGGCCAGGGCTGCGCGAGCGCGGATGCGCAGGCAACAGAGAGGGTCACGGCCGCTGCGGCGGTGGCAAGGATTTTCATAGGGTTGTGCATTTCGAGGCTCAGTCCGTGGTTACGATGTTCTTTTCCTTGACCAGCTTGCCCCAGCGATTGAATTCATCGGCGACGAATTTCTGGAAGGCATCGGGCGACGACATCGACGAGGGCACCACCGCGACCTTCAGCAGCTGCGCCCGCACGTCCTCGCGCGCCACGATTTTGACCAGCGCGGCGTTGATCTTGTCGATCACCGCACGGGGTGTCTTGGCAGGCGCGAAGACGCCGACCCAGTTCGTGACGTTGAAACCCGGTAGTTCTTCCTGCGCTGTCGGCACATTGGGCAGGAACTCAACGCGCTTGTCGCTGGTCACTGCCAGAGCCTTGAGCCTGCCGTCCTGGATCAGCGGATACAGCGGCGGCACGTCCATCACGACGCCGTCCACATGGCCGGCCAGCGTGTCGGTCACGGCCGGACCGGCGCCCTTGTACGGCACGTGCACGATGTTGCCCTTGGCAACCTGCATCAGCAGTTCGATCGTGAGGTGCGGCAGCCCCCCGGTGCCGGAGGACGAGAGCGCGATCTGGCGCGTCTTGGACAGCGCCAGCAGCTCTTTCAGGCTGTTCACGCCCAGCCCCGGCCCCACGGCGATTGCCTCCGGCGTGAGCCCCACGGTGTTGATGGGGCTGAAATCGGTGAGCGTGTTGAAAGGAATTTTCGGAATCGTGTGCGGCGTGATCACCACCGGGCTGGCGCTCGCGGCCAGCAGCGTGTAACCGTCAGGCGCGGCCTTGGCCACGAAATCGGCACCGATGGCGCCGCTCACGCCGGCCCGGTTCTCGACGATCACCGTCGTGTTGAGCTCTTCGCCCAGCCTCGGCGCAATGATGCGCGCAACGATGTCGTTCGAGCCTCCAGGCGGGTAGCCGACCACCAGGCGGATCGGTTTGGTCGGGTAGTCCTGGGCGGCGGCGAGGCCCGACCCCAGCAGCGCTGAGAGGCCCAGGAGGACCAGGACGGATCGGCGGACCAAGGCGCGGCCGCGGCGCAGAATTGCGTGCATGGCCCCGAGTGTAGGAATGCCGGCCCGGCAGCACCATCGGGGCGAGCCCGAAGTGTCTTTTCGCAATTAGCGAACGTGCGATGGCGCTGCCCGGCTACGATGCACGGATTCCACGGCAACCACAGCGCCCAATTGAAAATCTGGCACCAGAGCTTCACGGACCTCGACGCTTTCGCGCAGTACCGTCGCACCCTGCGGGAACACGGCCGTCGGGTCATGGGCCCGGATGTGGAGGTGGTCGTTCATGGCCTGCGTCCCGGCACCTATCCGGCCGGCGTCGCGCCCATGGATGTGAACAGCATTGGCGGGCTGCGGGTGTTCAACGAGCAGCAGATCTGCGAAGCGGCCCTGGCGGCGCAGGACAGCGGCTATGACGCCGTCGCGATCGGCTGCTTCTTCGACCCTGCCTTGCACCAGGCCCGCTCGCTGGTCGACATCCCGGTGGTGAGCCTCACGGAGTCGTGCATGCTGACCGCGTGTTCGCTCGGACGCAAGTTCGCCGTGATTTCCCTGACGGACTTCCAGAAGATGTTGACCGAGGAACTGGCCGCCTCCTGCGGACTGGCCGGGCGCATGGCCGGCGTCGTGGCGATGTCGCCCGCCGTGCGGCTGTTCGACCTCGAGGGCAGCGGCGAGATTGTCGAATCGATCAAGGCCCGCTTCCTCGATTGCTGTCGCGAGGCGCTGCGGATCGGCGCCGAGGTCATCATTCCGGGCGATGGCGTGCTCAACGAATTCCTGGTGCGGCATCAGCTGCTCCAGTTCGAAGGCGCCGTCGTGCTCGACTCGTTGGGCGTGCTGTTCCAGCATGCCGCATTTCTGGTGCGCGGCAAGGCCAGCGGCACGCTCGACATCAGCCGCCGCCTGCTGTACGCGAAGCCCACCGCCGCGATGCTGTCCCACACCCGCGCCTATTACGGCGTCTTGAACTGCAGCGAGTCCGATTTTTCCGGCCGCGACTGAAACACCCTATGAACAGCAACATCCCCTCCCCCGGCGCCCGCTTCCGCGCCGCACTGGCCGAAGAGCGGCCCCTGCAGATCGTCGGTACCATCAACGCGAACCACGCCCTGCTGGCGAAGCGCGCCGGCTACCGCGCGATCTACCTGTCAGGCGGCGGCGTGTCGGCCGGCTCCCTGGGCCTGCCCGACCTGGGCATCATCAGTCTCGAAGACGTGCTGGTCGACGTGCGCCGCATCACCCACGTGTGCGACCTGCCGTTGCTGGTCGACATCGACACCGGGTTCGGCCCCAGCGCCTTCAACATTGCCCGTACTGTCAAGAGCCTGATCCAGGCCGGCGCCGCCGCATGCCACATCGAGGACCAGGCCGGCGCCAAGCGCTGCGGCCACCGGCCCGGCAAGGACATCGTGTCCACCCAGGAAATGGCGGACCGCATCAAGGCGGCCGTGGACGCCCGCACCGACAGCAGCTTCTTCATCATCGCCCGCACCGACGCGATTGCCGTGGATGGCATCGATGCTGCCATCGATCGCGCCAGGGCTTGCCTCGAAGCCGGCGCCGACGCTGTGTTCGCCGAGGCGGCTTATGACCTGGACACCTACCGGCGCTTCGCCGGGGCCGTGCAGGCGCCGCTGCTCGCCAACATCACCGAGTTCGGCCAGACGCCGCTGTTCTCGGTGGAGGAACTGCGCAGCGCCGGCGTGGCCATGGTGCTGTATCCGCTGTCGGCCTTCCGTGCCATGAACAAGGCGGCCGAAACGGTGTACACGGCCATCCGCCGCGACGGGCACCAGCGCAATGTCGTGGACCTGATGCAGACCCGCGAAGAGCTCTACGATCGCATCGGCTATCACGAGTTCGAACAGCGCCTCGATGCGCTGTTCGCCGGGCGCGGCAGCCCGTAGTCTTCTTCAGTTCGGGGCGCCGAACGACTCACACAGCGTTGCCCGCGGCATGGCCGTCGGCTGTGGCCGCCAACAGATCGCGCGGCGACCAGCAGTCGCCCACCGTGCGCACTTCGATGCCGCGTGAACGCAGTGGCGCCGCCAGAGCGTCGTCCCGAGCGCGCGGCGTGGAATAGGCCAGCAACGCGACCTTCTCCACAGAACGAGCCTCGCCGGTATAGACATGCCGGTACCCCAGGACGCCGTCCTCGAAGGCATCGCTCCAGAACGGTTGCGACAGCAACACGGTCTCGATGCGCTTGGTCGAGAGCCGCCGGTGCACGCCTTGTCGCGTGACGAGCGACATGTCGTCGGCGATCGAGTTCCGCGGCGTGATGATCACCACCCGATCGAACAGCACCTGCAGCCGCTCGGCCGCGGCATAAGTGCCCTCCGTGTGATCCATGTCGAAGATCAGCGCCGCCCCAGGTTGCCGCGCGGTGACACGCAAAAGACCCGCCATGGCAGCCCGCAGGTCCGGCACCCAGCCTGCTTCGCGCACCTCCGGCGGCAGCCATTGCGGCGGCAGCATGGTCGCGCCCGTCGCGAGGATCACTACGTCGGGGCAGCAGGCCAATATCGATTCCGCGTCGGCTTCGACGCCCAGGCGCAGTTCGACACCGGCGCGCTGTGCCGCGACCGTCTGGTAGTCGTAGATGCTGCTGACCTCTTCCCCACCCGGGAGAAACGAGCGCAGCCAGGCCTTGCCGCCGATGTGGCTGGATCGGCCGAAGACGGTCACCGCATGGCCGCGCGCCGCGGCAACCCAGGCCGCCTCCATCCCGGCAATGCCGGCGCCGACGACCACGACGCGCTTCTTCGCCCTGGCGGGCTGCGGCCAGAAATCGACTTCGTCGGACTGGCCGACGCGAGGATTGTTGACGCAGGCGATCGGCTCATGGCGAGTGATGATGGTGTCCCAGCAGGTATTGCACGAGACGCAGTAGCGGATGTCGTTGGTGCGGCCGCTGGCCGCCTTGAGCGGCCATGCGGGATCGACCACCAGTGCCCGCCCGAGCCCGATCAGTTCCGCTTCACCCCGCGCCAGAATGCCCTCGGCTTCGGCCGGGTCGGTGATACGGCCCAGCGCCACCATCGGCACATCAGGAACCGACTGACGCAGGCGGCGCATCAGGTCGAGGTACGGCATGCGCGGGCCATAGCGATCGGGCACGTGCATCTCCAGGCTGGCCGCGTGGGTGCCCTGGGCAAAGCACACGTAGCTGGCCTCGCGGGAGGCCGTGAGCAGCGGGGCAATGATCGCGGCTTCGTTCACGCCGATCCCGCCGGCCAGGCCGTCGTCCCCCGGCAGCTTCAGGCCGATGATGAAGTCGCGCCCGCAGGCCGCGCGGATGGCGCTGACCATTTCCGAGATGAAGCGGGCGCGGTTCTCCCAACTGCCGCCATATTCGTCAAGGCGATGATTCGATTGCGGCGACAGGAACTGATGGAACAGATGGCCGTGGCCGCAGGACAGCTCGACGCCGCTGAAGCCGCAGCGCTTCAGTCGCGCCGATGACGCCGCGAAATCATCCACGTATTGGTGAATCTCGCCGACGGTCAGCGCGCGGGGAACGGACCAGCTCAGGTCATCCGGCAGCACGGACGGGGCCACGGCGTTGACGTGCCGTCCCACGTTGTGGCGCGCGCGGCCGGGGTCCTGGATCTGCCCGAGCAGCCGGCAGCCCGCCGCCTCCACCGCTTCGGCCCAGCGCTGCAGGCCATCCAGGTTGCGATCGTCGAACACGTGGGTCTTGGCCGGCACCGACTGCAGCGGCGACATCGACAGTGGCTCGGTGACGATCATCGCGGCGCCGCCATGCGCGCGGTTCACGTAGTACTGCACCTGGGCGGGCATCACGCCGCCGCCGCGCACCGTCAGCGTGGTCATGGACGCATGCACGATGCGGTTGCGCAGCGGCTTGCCTGCGAGCTCGAAGCTGCTTTCGAGCAGGGACGGCGTGACGTGCCTCATGCGGGCGGCGATTCGACCTGGCATGCCGGGAGCGGAGCAGATCGGGACAAAAGCCTTATTCCGCCTTGATGTTGGCGGCACGAACCACGGCGCCCCACTTGCTGGACTCCTTGGCGTAGAAGGCGCTGAACTGCTCGGGTGTGCCGCCCAGCGGAGTGGCGCCCACCGCCTCCAGCCTGGCGATCACTTCGGGCGACTTCAGGGCCGCATTGACGGCCTGATTGAGCCGGTTCACAACCCCCGTCGGCATGTTCGCCGGTCCGAAGATGCCCCACCAGACCGAGACCACGAAGTCCGGCATGCCCTGCTCCGCGAAGGTGGGGACATTCGGCAGGCTCGGGCTTCGCTCAGCGGCTGCCATGCCGATCGCCTTCAGCGCCCCTGACTTGAGATGAGGCAAGGCGTTGAGCTGGTTGGTGAAAAACAGTTGCACATGGCCGCCCAGCAAGTCGTTCATGGCGGGTGCGCCGCCGCGATAAGGGACCGTGGCGAGCTTGGTGCCGGCACGCGCGTTGAACATCTCCGCCGCCAGATGCTCGGTCGTGCCCGCGCCGCCGTAGGCGAAGTTCAGGCGCTCGGGATGCGCTTTGGCGAGCGCAATCACTTCCGCCACGCTGTTGGCCGGGACCGACGGATGTGCCAGCAGCACCGTGGGCACTTGCCCCACCAGCGCCACGGGCACCAGGTCCTTGTCCGGGTTGTAGTTGAGGTTTGAATAGAGGCTGCCGTTCACGGCATTGCCGGTGGACCCCATGAGCAAGGTATAGCCGTCAGGGTCCGACTTCGCGACGAAAGAGGCTGCGATGTTGCCCCCGGCTCCGGTCTTGTTTTCGACCACCACCGGCTGGCCCAGCCGCTTGCTCAGGTCATTGCCGATCATGCGTGCCACGACGTCCACTGCGCCGCCCGCTCCGAACGGCACGATGAGCTTCATCGGCCGGCTCGGATAGTCCTGCGCCCATGCCGAACCGCTGGCGAGAAGAAGGAGACCCAATGCGGCCATCGCCGCCTTTGCTGCGGTGCGGCACCAGGCCGTGCGTCGTGTATCCGAGGTCGTGTCAGAAGTTGTCATGGTGAATCGATGGAGTGGATGGATGATAGGCGCCGCCTCGAGTGCGGCGAGAATCGGCTTGAATTCTGCGCAAGAAGTACCTTGGGCCCGGCAACGAAAAAGCCGACTTCTCAGATCGCCTTGTACGCGACTATCGCGCTGCAGCCAAGGGTGAAAAAACCCCCGAAACGGTGATGGGAGTACGTACTTTGTCAGTACGACACATGCGTTCATGCGATGGATGTACCTGTCGCCTGCCCTCTTACGGCCGGGAAACGACCGCCGGGCTCGCAATCCGTCGCATGGCGGGGACGCCCAACGTGCGCTCCCCTGCGCCCCTCGGCCGTCCTTTACTCTGCTTTCGCTCCGGAATCGTCCAGCGCCTGTTTCCACTTGCCTAGTTCGCTCTTGATGAACGCGCCGACCTCTGCGGAACTCATGTCCCCGCGCGGCTCAGTGCCCAACTTGACCAGGCGGGCGCGGAAGTCCTCGGTGCGAACCATGCCGTTGACCTCCCGGCTCAACACCTCGATCACCGACGCAGGCATGTTCGCCGGGCCCACGAGCACCAGCCAGTTTGGCATGTCAAAGCCCTTGAGACCTTGTTGGTCCAGCGTGGGCAGGTCGGGCAAATTGCTGACTCGCCTGGCCGAAGTGACTCCCAGTGCCCTGAGCCGCCCGGCGGTCACCTGAGGCGCGGCAGCCACTGCGGTATCGACGTAAAACGCCACGTCACCAGCGAGGGCCCCCGACAGGACGTCGACGCTGCCCTTATAGGGAATGTGCTTCATCGACAAGCCCGCCCGGGACAGGAACGTCGCGGCGATGAGGTGCTGAGTGGAGCCAACGCCGATGCTGCCGAAATTCAGCTCGCCGGGCTTGGACTTCCCGAGCGCGATCAGATCCTGCAGCGACTTGGCCGGGGAGTTGGCCCCCACCACGATCACATAGCTGATGTCAGCCACGCGGGCGATGGGCGTGAAGTCGCGCATGGTGTCGTACGTGATGTTCTTGTAGAGATTGGGATTGGTCGCCAGCGGCCCGGCTGCCGAGAGCAGCAGCGTATAGCCGGTAGGGGCAGCACGTGCCACTTCGCCGGCGGCGAGGCTGCCGGAAACGCCGGTCTTGTTTTCCACCACGACGGTCCAGCCCTTGGTCTCGGTAAGGCGCTGCGCAACCAGCCGCGCCACGGTGTCGGTGGCCGTTCCCGGAGGAAAGCCGACCATCAGGCGAATTGGCTTGTCCGGGTAGCTTCCTTGGGCGTGCGCCGGCGCAGACAGCAAGATAGCGCCGCACAGAGCACTTGCGGTGCCCACGATGAGCCGCAGGCGGAGGCCGCTGAGCGATGACGTGATCATGGTGTCTTCCTTTGGAAAGCTTGGGTTGGAACAGACAGAATCGAGTGGCGAGCAGCGAGCAGCGATGTCACCACACGGGCGTGAGCCACTCCTGGCGGCCCGGCAATTCGCCCCGCACCGCCTTCAGGTAGGTGTCCCGAACGCGGCGCGTGATCGAACCGGGCGCCGCCACCTTCATGGGGATGCGGTCGACGCTCGCCACCGGTGTCACTTCCCAGCCCGAGCCGCAGAGGAACAGTTCTTCCGCGTCGTACAGTTCGGTGCGATCCACGGACCGCTCCTGCACCGGCGTCTTCAGTTCCTCGTTGAACAGCTTGATCAGCGTGTCGCGCGTGATGCTTTCGAGGATCCCGTCGGTGCACGCGGGCGTCAGCACCTGCCCGTTGCGCACCAGGAAGCAGGTTGCCACCGGCGCTTCAGCCACCTTCCCTTCGCGCGTCAGCATCAAGGCCGCGTCATAGCCGTTTTCCTTGGCCTCGAGCATCGCGAGCCGGCCATTGCTGTAGTTGGCCGTCGCCTTGATGCGCGGGGGGCTGGAGCTGTCGTGCACACGCTGCCAGGAGCTCACGCCAACCGCCATGCCGCGGTCCACCCACTGGTTCGGCGGATACGGCCCAGCTGTCACGGCCAACAGCACGGGCGCGCTCGTGGTGATCGCGGTCGTGCCTGTGATCAGCGCAGTCATCCTCAGGTGAATGTCCTGGCGCAATTCATTGACCCGGATCGCCTTGAGCACCTGCTGGCGCAAGGCATCGAGCTCGTATTGCACGCCATAACGCATCGCGCGCATCGAGAACTGGAGGCGGCGCAGGTGGTCGTCAAGCCGAAAGACGTACATCTGGCGGTCGCGGTCGCTCCAATACGCCCTGATCCCTTCAAAGACGGCGCTGGCGTACGCCACCGCCGGCGCCGTGACGGGAATCACCGCCTGATCCTGTGGCACGGCTTCGCCGTCCATGAGAATGTAAATCGTGCCGGACATGGGACTGGCTCCTTACTTGTGAATCGGGTGAGTTCGCTGCGGCGCTGCCGCAGTTGCAGTGAGCGCATGATGCAGAGCATCGCGGAACGCCTCGACCGTACGGTCCACCTGAAGCCGTCCGATGCCGTGCCACAGCACCAGACGCAGACGATCTGGCGCGAGTTGCATGGCGAGCACGCCGCGCTGGCGCAGCAATTCAACCAGCGCCGGCGCCTGGAAAGTGGACTTGAGGCCGACGAACACGATATTGGTTTGCACTTGGCCAAGGTCGACCTGCAGCCCCTCGATGCCGCGCAAGCCTGCGGCCAGTTCGCGGGCGCGCGCGTGGTCGTCGGCAATGCGATCGACCATGGTTCTCAGCGCCACGATCGCCGCTGCTGCGGGGATGTGCGCGGGGCGCCACCCTCCCCCGAACATCTGCCGCACGCGGGTGGCTTGCCCGATGAAAGCGCGCGAGCCGGCCAGCACGGCACCCATCGGCGCTCCCAAGCCCTTGTTGAGACTCGCAGCGACACTGTCGAACTCGCGGCCAACCTCGGCCGCACTGGCGCCAAGCGCCGCGGCGGCGTTGAAGATCCGGCTGCCGTCGAGATGCGCGTGCGCGCCTCCCTGCCTCGCGCACAGAATCATCTCGTGCATGAACTCACGACTGAGCACCGTGCCGCCCGAGCCGACGTGTGTGTTCTCCAACCAGAGCAAGGCCGAACGCGAGCGCTGCGGCACCGCCGGCGAGAACGCGCTTTCCACCTCTCCAGGCCTGGGCACGGCCGGATGAGCGCTCAAGGGATGGATCACCGTGCCCGACAGCGCTGCGTGAGCCCCTGCTTCGGAGGTAATGATGTGCGCGCCTGCCTCGGCAACGATCGCCTCGCCCGGCCGGCAATGAAGATGGATCGCGATCTGGTTGGCGGCGGCGCAGGTTGCGCAAAAGAGCGTGTCTTCTTTGCCGAGAGTCTGCGCGGCCAGCGCTTCAAGTTCGGCAACGATCGGGTCGTCGCGCAGGCCGAATGAAGGCGGTTGCCGGGCGGCACGCGCCATAGCCTCGATCATCTCCTCGGTGGGTGTGCTCACAAAGTCGGTGCGCAAATCTATCAGCATGTTACGGCCGGGGAAATCATATCGGATTCCATCTCTTGCCCCGGGGCTGGTAAGCATTCAAATCATGTCCCAGCCGAGCCATGACGAACTGTAAGTGCCATGCGAGTCAGTGCGGTGGTCGAGATTCGGCGGCGCAAACCGGACAGTGGAGATGGCAGGGACCAGCGCAAGGACTTGTCAGTGTGAAAGACCGGTGGTGCAAGGTCCGGGGCTACACGAGAGTAACGAATCGGCGGCGCCGTCCACGTCGTGTTGCTGCGCGCCTCGATCACCTTTGGCGCCGGGGCCTCCAGACTGGACGCTAAGCGCGTGCAATAACTGCCAGGGGACCTCCCCCCGCCGGTCCCTGATGCTCGGCGCCGCCGGAAACATAGATGGCACCACATCCGGCAACGCCCGCGATGAGTCCGCCCACTGCCGCGCGTGCGTGCCGCGTCGGCGTGATGTCCGTGTCGTCGAGCATCGTGTGGCGAAAGCCGCGAATGGAGCCGTTCGGCGACGACTCGGCTTTGGCGAATACGTTGACGACACGGGTGGTGTCTACCGCAAACCCGTTCAGCCCCACACTGGCGAAGGCCTTCATGACCCCTTGCAGGTCGATCGCGTCTTCCATGATGGAATGGCCGATCACCAGGTCGCCGGCTGCCGCTTCGGAGTTGCCCATGACGACGACCACGCTGTGCAGCAGTTCGATGCCGGCGGAGGCCGACGCCACAGTCGAATACAACCCGAAGTCCTCGAGAACGGCATTCTCCGGCACCGGCGTTGCAATCTCGTGCAGGGCGGCGGCGACGCCAAGCGCGGAAGCCCCGCGCGAATACGCCATCGATGCGTAAGCGTCGGTCGTCAGCGGCAGCTTGCCGCGCGCGCGCGCAGCTTCCACGCGCTCCGCAGTGAGCAGCGGACACTTGATCTGCACGAAATGCACGTCCGTCGGATGTTCGATGCCGGCGTCGCGCAGGGCTTCGCGCACCGCGCGCGCGGTTTCCTCGATCTGCGCGCTGCGGCCGAGCTCTTCTGGCAGGAAGTCGCGCGTATGCGCCACGCCTATTGCCAGGCGCGCTCCCGCGCCAGTTCCGGGTTCGACGCTGCGCCGCACGAACACCGATGCGTGCGGGCTCAACACGCCTTCGGTCCCGCCGGACATGACCAGCGCAACCCGGTGCTCGACTTCCGCCGGTGTGCAGCCGAGAAGTGGCGCAAGTACGCGGCAAAAGGATGAAGCCGCATATTCGCGGGTGAAGTCATTGACACCGCCGTTGCCTTCGGTTTTGCCGAGAACCGCGACGATGTCGTGGGCGGAAAAGGCACCCTCCCGCAGAAGCTTTTCGAGGCCCGACATGTCGCCGGGGCCCTGCATCGGGATGCGATAAAGATCAACCTGTTGAGCCATGTTTGTCGCGCACCATTTGAGGATCTCCACCTTCGCAAGTTTTGGGCCACCGCACCTTTGCCGTGCGCTCTTGTACACATTCCCGCCACTTGATTGCGTACAACGCTGGCACGAGTTATGCGTTCGCAGGTCCGCATGGACGCTGCCGCAGGCTCTCATCCCTATGCCATCGAATTGATTGCGCTAACCAAGCGCTATGCGCAAGGCACGCCGCCCGCGGTGGACGGCATCGATCTGCGCATCGCCGGGGCGAGCTATTGCTGCCTGCTCGGCCCCTCGGGCTGCGGGAAGACCACCACACTGCGCATGATCGCCGGCTACGAAAGCGTGACCAGCGGCGACATCCTGCTGGAAGACCGCAATATCACGGTGCTTCCCGCCGCGGCGCGCGGCACGGCCATGATGTTCCAGAGCTTCGCCTTGTTCCCGCATCTGTCCGCGCTGGACAACGTGGCCTTCAGCCTGAAGATGAAAGGCATCGCCATGGCGCAGCGCCACCAGCAGGCCCGCGATCTGCTGGAGCGCGTGGCCATGGGGCACCTGGCGCAGCGCAAGCCGGGCGAGCTTTCGGGCGGGCAGCAGCAGCGGGTGGCGCTGGCGCGCGCGCTCATTACGCAGCCACGCGTGCTGCTGCTCGATGAACCGCTGTCGGCGCTCGACCCGTTCCTTCGCATCCAGATGCGCGCCGAGCTGCGGCGCTGGCAGAAGGAACTGCGCCTGACGTTCATCCACGTCACGCACTCGCAGGAGGAAGCGATGGCGCTGGCCGACACCGTGGTGGTGATGAATCAGGGCCGGATCGAGCAGGTGGGCTCGCCTTACGAGGTGTACAACGCACCGGCCACCGAATTCATCGCCCGCTTCATGGGCGGTCACAACGTGATCCAGACCGATGCCGGCAAGGTCGCCGTCCGCAGCGACCACATGCGGATCTCGTCGTCCGGTGACGGCGCTTCGGGCATTCCCGGCACCGTCACCGACGTGGAGTACCAGGGCAGCTACGTGCTGCTGGGCCTGCAGGCGCAGGATGCGGCCGGCCTCGCGGAGGTGTCGGTCATGCTGCCGGAAGCCCAGTTCGCATCGCAGCGCTACCTGCCCGGCGAAGCTGTGCACCTTTCCTGGGCGCATCACAACGCGCACGCGCTGCACGCCTGAGCCGCCACCCGTTTTTCAACCGCAAGGAGCGTTCACCATGTCCGATACCCTCGACCCCAAAATCACCGGCCTGCAACGGCGCTCGCTGCTCAAAGGCACGGCCGGCATCCTGGCCACCGGCCTCGCGCCCGCAATCCACGCGCAGGAGAAGGTCACGCTGCGCTACCTGGGCACGGCCGTGAACCAGGACAAGGACATCGCCGAGAAGTTCAAGGCCGACACCGGCATCACCATCCAGTACGTGGCCGTGACCACCGACGACGTGGCCAAACGCGCCGTCACCTCGCCCAACAGCTTTGACCTGCTCGACTCCGAATATTTCTCGCTCAAGAAGATCGTGCCCACCGGCAACCTGAAGGGAATCGACACGAAGCGGATCAAGAACGCCGACAAGATCACGTCGCTCTTCACGCGCGGCGAAGTCGGCGGCAAGAAGGTCGGGGACCAGGGCACAGCGCCCAAGAAGGTGATCTTCCTTGAGGGCGAGAAGAGCAAGGTGTTCGCCAAATCGCCCACGCGGTACATGTCGCTGATCCCGACCACCTACAACGCGGACACGCTGGGCATCCGCCCCGACCTGATCAAGCGGCCGATCAGCACCTGGGCCGAGCTGCTCAATCCCGAGTTCAAGGGCAAGGCCTCGATCCTCAACATCCCGTCGATCGGCATCATGGATGCGGCGATGGTGGTCGAGTCGATGGGCAAGTACAAGTACCCGGACAAGGGCAACATGACCAGGAAGGAGATCGACCTGACCATCCAGACGCTGATCGACGCCAAGAAGGCCGGCCAGTTCCGCTCGCTGTGGAAGGACTTCAACGAATCGGTCAACCTGATGGCTTCGGGCGAAGTGGTGATCCAGTCCATGTGGTCGCCAGCCGTCACCGCCGTTCGCGCCAAGGGCATCGACTGCGTCTTTCAGCCGCTGAAGGAAGGCTACCGCGCCTGGGCCTCGGGCTTCGGCCTGCCGGCCACGCTGTCGGGCAAGAAGCTCGACGCCGCCTACGAGTTCATCAACTGGTTCCTCGACGGCTGGGCCGGCGCTTACCTCAATCGCCAGGGTTACTACAGCGCGGTGCTGGACACGGCCAAGGCCAAGATGGAGCCGTATGAGTGGGCCTATTGGATGGAAGGCAAGCCCGCCGCCAGGGACATCAAGAGCCCGCATGGCGACCTGCTGGCCAAGACCGGCTCGGTGCGCGACGGCGGCAGCTACGAGCAGCGCATGGGCGGCATCGCCTGCTGGAACGCGATCATGGACGAGAACGAATACATGGTCCAGAAGTGGAACGAGTTCGTGGCGGCGTGAGTTCACCCGCGCCTGCCCTCGCCCTGGCCCTCTCCCAAAGGGGGAGGGGACTCAGCCCATGGTGGCAGGCCGGGCCGTTCGCCACGGTGTTCGTGTTGTTCTTCGTGGTCCCGCTTGCCCTGATCCTGGCGGTGAGCTTCTGGAACTTCAACGAATACGAGCTGCTCCCCGCTTTCAGCTTCAGAAACTACCTGTCCATCTTCGACGGTTGCGGGCATCTGAACGCGCGCGGTGACTTCTGCGTGACGCTCGCCACCTACCTCTCGACGCTGAAGTTCTGCCTGCTGGTATGGGGCATCACGCTGATACTGGGCTTCTCGGTCGCCTATTTCCTGGCGTTTCACGTGCGGTCGCCCGGCGTGCAGACGGCGCTCTTCATGCTGTGCACCGTGCCCTTCTGGACGTCCAACGTGATACGCATGATCGCGTGGGTGCCGCTGCTCGGGCGCAACGGCCTGGTCAACGAGGTGTTGGTAGGCGCGCATGTGGTGGAGCGGCCCATCGAGTGGCTGCTGTTCTCCGATTTCTCGGTGGTGCTGGCGTTCGTGCATCTGTTCACGATGTTCATGATCGTGCCGATCTTCAACAGCATGATGCGCATCGACCGCAGTTTGCTCGAGGCGGCCAACGATTCGGGCGCCTCGGGGTGGCAGACGCTGTGGAACGTGGTCGTGCCGCTGTCACGCACCGGCATCATCATCGGCTCGATCTTCGTCATCACCATCGTCATGGGCGACTTCGTCACCATCGGCGTGATGGGCGGCCAGCAGATCGCCTCGGTCGGCAAGATCATCCAGGTGCAGACCTCGTACCTGCAGTTCCCCCTTGCGGCGGCCAACGCGGTGATCCTGCTGGCGGTGGTGCTGATGATCATCTGGGGCTTGACGCGGCTGGTCGATATCCGCCGCGAACTCTAGGGCCGCGCCACACCATGCAAGCCCGAGTTTCCGACGCCCGCGCCCCCGGCTTCTGGCCGCTGGCCCTGATGTTCGCGCTGTTCGTGGTGTTCATGTACGGACCGATGTTCACCATCTTTGTGCTCAGCTTCCAGGGCCCGGAAGGCGGGCTCACCTTTCCGTTGCGCGGCCTGTCGCTGCACTGGTTCCGCGAACTCGCGCGAGGACTGGGAACGGTGGACATCGGCGCCGCGTTCCGGCGCTCGCTGATGCTCGGTGCTGTTGTGATGGCGTTCACCGTCGTGCTATCGGTGCTGGCCGGGTTGGCCTTCCGCAAGAAGCTGCGGGGCGGCGACGCCCTGTTCTATGTCTCGGTGGCCAGCCTGATCATGCCGTCGATCATCGTGTCGCTGGGCATCGGCCTGCAGTTCCGGCTGATCGACGGCGGCGTGAAATGGGCCCTCGCCGCACTCGGCGCCGACGGCATGCTGGAGAACTACGGCACGGCGCTCGGCCTCATGACATCGGCCCTCGGTGCGCACCTGACGTGGACGCTGCCGTTCGGCCTGCTGATCATGTTTGCGGTGTTCAACCGCTTCAATCCCGCCTACGAGGAAGCGGCGCGCGACCTTGGCGCGACGCCGTGGCAGACCTTCCGCCACGTCGTGCTCCCGTTGATCGGTCCGTCGGTGATCGGCGTCGGCATGTTCGGCTTCACGCTCAGCTGGGATGAGATCGCGCGCACATCGCAAGCCATCGGCGACGTGAACACACTGCCGCTGGAACTGCAAGGCCTGACGTCCACGGTCACGACGCCCGCCATCTACGCCTTGGGCACCGTCACGACGGTGGTTTCGTTTCTGGTGATGGGCGTGACGGTGGGCCTGGTCCTCTGGCTCGGCAAACGGCAGAAGCGAGGGACGCGATGAGCGATGCGCCCGCAGCCGCGCTCACGGACAGCGACATCTACGATCGCATGATTTCCGCGATCCTCGACCACCGCCTGCCGCCGGGCACCAAGCTGGTCGAAGACAAGCTCGCCAGCGCGTTCGGCGTGTCGCGCACGCGTGTTCGCCCGGTGCTGGTGCGGCTGGCCAACGAGCAGGTAGTCACGCTCATCCCCAACCGAGGCGCGACGATCGCGCAGCCGAGCGAGCAGGAGGCGCGGGAAGTGTTCGACGTGCGGCGCCTGATCGAACCCACGCTGGTGGTGCTCTTCATCGCCAAAGCCGGCCCGATCGACATCCAGCGCCTGAAGGCTTGCATCGACGGCGAGGAAGCGGCCCGCCTGGCCGGCGACAAGCGACGCGCCATTCGCCTCGCGGGGGACTTCCACCTGGACATCGCCGAGCGGGCCGGCCACCAGACCTTGGGCCGCATCCTGCGCGAACTCATCTCGCTCACTTCGCTGATCATCATGACCTACAGCTCCACCCACGCGCGTGAACGCGAGGAGGCGCGCGCCTGCGACTGCCGCGAGCACCGCGCACTGCTGGATGCGATCCTCCTGCGCGACGCGGCGGAAGCCGGTCGCCGCATGCGCGAGCACTTGTCGCGCCTGGAAGGCGAGTTGCGGTTTTCTGCCGCCAGCGACGCCGCGCCCGACCTGGCTGTGCTGTTCGGCCCTCCAGGTTGATTGCCATGCGCGAGCTGCTGGTGATCAACCCGAACATCTCCGCATCGGTGAGCGCGCTGCTGCAAGACCGTATTCAGGCGGAGGTCGGATCGCACGTGCGCGTGCGCACCACAGCCGCGCGGTTCGGCGCGCCCTACATTGCGGACGAGGCCAGCTACGCCGTCGCCTCGCACGCGACGCTCGACGCATGGGCGGCGGCACTTGCGCGGCCGGGGCCCGCGCCCGACGCGGTGTTGATCGGCTGCTTCGGCGACCCGGGCCTGCTGGCACTGCGCGAAAGCAGTCCGGTGCCGGTGACCGGACTCGCCGAGGCGGCGTTTATCGAAGCGGCGCGACATGGGCGCTTCGCGATCGTTACCGGCGGCGAGCGCTGGGCACCGATGCTGCAGCGCCTCGCGCAGGCGCTGGGCCATGCGCCGGCGCTGGCGGGCATCCATACGGTCGCGCCGACGGGCGCCGAGCTCGCGGCAGACCCCGCGGCCGCGCACGCGCTGCTGGCTCAGGCTTGCCGCGACGCAGTGCGCCAGCTCGGCGCGCAGGCCATCATCCTCGGCGGCGCAGGGCTGGCCGGCGTCGCTGCTGCGATCCAGCCGGGCATGGACGTGCCGCTCGTCGACAGCGTGCTGGCCGGCGCTCGTTGGGCGCTGCGACCGCACGACCCCGCGCCGCGCCGCACGCAGGCCGGCTTCGATGTGCGCTGGGAGAACGTTTCCCGTGAACTGACGTCCCTGGGTCTCAACGCGTAGGCGCTCTCGTGTCGACACTCATCCACGGCGGTCACATCCTGTCGAATGACGGCAGCGGCACGGTGCGCGCCGATTTGCTGCTTCGCGCAGGCATGATCGAAGCGGTGAACGCTCCCGGCACTCATGTTGCCGAAGAGATTGAACTCATCGATGCGCAGGATTGCCTGGTCATTCCCGGACTGACGAATGGCCATACGCATGCCCATGGGGCGCTCGGCCGAGGCGCCGTGCCCGATCGCATTTCGCTGGAAGGATTTCTCGCGTACGCCCCGGCACTCATCGGGCGCCGCAGCACCGAAGACCTTCGGCTCAGCGCGACACTTTGCGCCGTCGAACTGGCGCGCAAGGGCTGCACAATCCTGCATCGACATGGCGGCCGAATTGCCGATGGTGACGCTGGAAGGCATGGTTGCCATCGGCCAGGCCTACGCGGATGTCGGTATCCGCGCCGTGGTTGCCCCGATGATTTCGGATCGCACGCTGTATGAGGCCTATCCGCAGCTGACGACGACCCTGCCGGCGCACGTGAAAGCCCAAGCCCTGGGCATGAAGGCGCCGTCGACGAGTGCCCTGCTCGACGTTTGCCGCCAGGCGCAACGGGAATGGCCTTTTGATCGGCACAAGGTTCAACTGGGCGTGGGGCCGGCCATCCCATTGCATTGCAGCGACGAATTGCTCATCGGGTGCGCGGAAATATCGCGCGAGTTCGATGTGCCGCTGCAAACGCATCTTCTGGAATCGAAGCTGCAGGCTATAGCGCAGAGCCGCAGCGCCGAATCAACCGTGCAGCGCCTGCACCGGCTCGGCTGCCTCACCGGCAGGACCAGCCTCGCGCACGGCGTGTGGATCGACGCCGACGACATGGCGCTGATCGCATCCTCGGGCGCCACGCTCGTGCACAACCCGATGAGCAACTTGCGGCTTGGCTCGGGCGTCGCGCCGTTGCGGCAGCTGCTGTCGGCGGGCGTCCGTGTGGCGATCGGCACCGACGCCTCGAACACTTCCGACGGGCAGAACATGTTCGAGTCGATTCGGCTGGCGGCCTACCTGTCGCGAATCGGGTCGCCCGATTGGGCATCGTGGGTGAGCGCCGAGGAAGTCTTCGAGTCGGCGACCAGCGGCGCGTCCCGAGCACTTGGCCTGGAGGGTTTGCTGGGCCGGTTGCAGCCCGGCCAGCTCGCGGATCTGGTGATCATCGATCTCGCGCAGTCCCACTATGTGCCCCTGCGCCATCCGCTGCGCCAACTCGTCTTCGGGGAAAGCGGCGCCGGCATCCGCAGGGTCCTGGTCGGCGGCCGCACGATCTTTGCCGACGGCCGCGTCCAGACCGCCGACGAACGGGCGTTGCGCATGGCCGCGCAGGAAGCCGCCGCACGCCTGGATCGGGCTGGCGCGCCGGCCGCCGAATTTGCCGCTGCCGCCTATCCGGCGCTCGCGGCTTTCTGCTGCGACGGGCAGATGGCCGCGCTCGGCGTCCATCGACAGCTCTTCCGGAACGACGATGCCGTCAAGGACAAGCCATGAATTCCAACCCGTCCGACATCAAGTCACATGGGCGCTTCGAGTATTCGGCCATCAACGATAGGCCCGACTATTGCTGGCCGGATGGCAGGCGGCTCGCCGTCTATATCGGCCTGAACCTCGAGCACTTTTCGTTCGGCGAGGGCCTGGACGCCTGCCTTGCGCCACCTCAGCCCCAGCCGGACGTGCTGAACTACGCCTGGCGCGATTGGGGCAATCGCATCGGCGCGTGGCGCATGTTGGATCTGTTCGACCAGCTGCGACTCCCGTGTAGCGCGCTGATCAATACATCGCTGCTGGATCACTGCCCCGGCCTGGTCGCGGCCTGCGTGGATCGCGGCCACGAAATCATCGGCCACGGCCATACCAATGCGCAGCGGCAAGGCGCGATGGATGAAGCCGGGGAACGGGCCTTGCTTCAAGGCTGCAGGGATCGGTTCGCGCAGGCGGGCTATCCCGTGCCGGCGGGCTGGCTGTCGCCCTGGATTTCCGAGAGCCACTCTACGCCGGACCTCATGACCGAGTCGGGCTACCGCTACACGCTCAACTGGTGCCATGACGATCAGCCGACGCGGATGCGCACTCGCAGCGGCGCAACTTTGTGGGCGATCCCCTACCCGCAGGAGCTGAACGACATCCCGGCGATCGTGGCGCGGCTGATGAGCGGCAAGGATTTTGCGGAAATGATCGTGGACCAGTTCGAGGAAATGCTCCGCCAATCCGTCGATCAGCCGCTGGTGATGGGCATCGCCCTGCACCCTTACATCATGGGGCAGCCGCACCGGCTGTTCCATCTTCGCAAGGCTCTTGAGCATGTTGCCGGAAAGCGCACTTCCGATGACACGTGGTGGACTACGCCGGGAAGAATATGCGAGTGGGTCAGCGCACTTCAAGAGAATTTGAATCCCTGACATTGAGCCGACTTGCCTGGGCACGTTTGCACTGCCGAGAATTGGCGTTCGATGGGCCCCGCACATCGATGTATCCACGACGCTCGCCAAGTGCGAACGGCCGAAAGCAGTTGCCGGACCTGTGACCCTATGCCGCGTTGCCCGAACACTCTGGAGGCGCCGGCGCGTGGCTGTGTGCCTTCCTGGTGGCCCTGCATGGTCTGTGAGCAGGACAACCCGGTGCCGGGTATCCCCACTGTGGTCCTGGTGCCGCGCGTGCCGCCGAGCGTGACATGCGCACCTTTCACGCCCGCAGACGTGGAAACACCCGACTTGCTGACATTCAGCGTGATGCCCGGGATGATGTTGATGCGTCGGAAGAATCGGAAACCCATGATCAGCCGCCTTTCGTGCCCACGAAGAGAAAGCCGTTCGTTCGCCCGGGGTTCAGGGCCGCGCTGTAGAACCGCTGAGTTGCCGCATCGAGGTAGGCAACCCCGGACACCGTGGAGTTCGTATTCGAGCATGGCGCGCCCCCGAAGCTCACCGTCACAGAGTACGAATTGACGCCGGGATTGGGAATGGCGATCCCCGTGAAGCTGCAGCCGCTGGTGCCGGAACCCTCAATGACGCCGGTCGAGGACACCGTGAGATGGGCGGCTTCGGATCCTCCGAGGACAACGCCCGTTCCTGCATAGCTGCCGGTGACAGCCGATAGCGTGGCGGGCGTGTCATAGGTCGGGTCGTACGTTGCCGCAAGGCTGATCGTTTGGTTCCCGAAGGTCACGGTGGCCGCGGTGCTGGTCTTGGGAATATAGGTGCCCGCGACGGTGCCGCTGGCGACGGTGAGGGACTCAAGGCTCACGTCGACCAGATCCCCCGACGCGAAAGCGCCATTTAGTGCCGTAATGTGCCCTTGTTCGGCACCCGCGATCAGCAAGGGAGCACCGACAGGGCTATACAAAAGCCAGAACGTGCCATCCTCGAGCACGATCGCGGCCGCGGTCCTTCCGGTGTTCGTGGTGCCCTTGTACAGGCCCGTTGGGCTGCCAGTGACCGTGGGCGCCGTTCCGTTGTTGGTGGATCCGCCGCCATTCAGCGATGCACATGTCTGGACGCTGGCCATGCACGTGCCGGGATTGCCACCGCCACCGCCGCATGCGCTGAGTAGCAGCACGCCGGTCCAGAGCAGCTGGCGAAGGGGTGGCATCGGGAACCTCTTCTGTTTCGATTGCCGAATGTCGCACGGCAGTCGCATTCGCGCAAAGAGGGCAAATCAGCCCGTCAACCGGGCCGTTTTCTGAGATGGGTATTGGGTGGGGTCATTGATTGTGATTATTAAAATACCAAATCAAATCAAACAACTTATGACAGTTTCTGGGCAGGGAGGGGGTCCCATCTTCGGTGGCACAGTGCGTGAAGCCTCGGTTCGCAGCTCGACTACGCCTTACATGCCCCCTCTCTCTTCCCCCAAAACGTTAGTGTGGGCTGCTGCCGGTTCGGCGGACACTGCTCCCTGGACGGATACACCTTTCTGGCCGTGCGCTTGGTCTTCAATGAGTGAGCTGAAGAAACTCTCCATCGCAGAGTTGTCCCAGACTTCACCGGCGCGACTCATGCTGCAGGTAATGCCTTGCTCCTTGAGCAACCCTTGGAAGTGCTCGTTGGCGAACTGTCCGCGTTTACCTTTCCGCTTCGCCCTGTGCCGCCGTCGCCAGGAGCTGCTGTGCCTGCCGCAGGTGCGGGCGGTCGATCATCTGGCCGTCGAGGTTCAGCACGCCGGCGTTGGGCGCGGCGGCGTAGGCGGCCAGCACCCGGCCGGCCCATTCGACTTCAGCCGCCGTCGGCGCGAACGCCGCGTTGACGACGTCGACATGCGACGGATGGATGACGGCCTTGCCGGCAAAACCGTCGCGCCGCGCCGCCAGCGCCTCCTCGCGCAGGCCGTCCAGGTCCTGGATGTCGACGTAGACGGCATCCAGCGGTTCGACCCCGGCGGCCCTAGCGCCGGCCAGGCACAGGTCGCGGGCCAGCCGGTAGGGGCCGAGGTAGTCCCCGCCGATGCGATTGGCCGACGCGCCGAGCGCGGCCGACAGGTCTTCGCCGCCCCACATCAGCGCCGCCAGGCGTGGGCTGCTGCCGCGATAGCTGCCGAGGCTGAACAGCGAATCGGCCGTCTCGGTGGCGATCGCGAAGATCCTGGTGCGGCCGGCCGCGATGCCGCTGGCCGCCTCGAAGGCATCGAGGTAATGCGCCAGCCGCGCCACATCGGCCGGGCCCGTGCACTTGGGCAGGACGATGCCGTCCGGCGCCGCCGGCATCACCGCTGCCAGGTCGGCCAGGGTGAGGCCGGTATCCAGCGCGTTCACGCGCACCAGCCACTGCTGGCGGCCGCGCGGCTCGCCCAGCATCTGCGCGGTGACGGTGCGCGCCGCCTCCTTGGCCGACGCGGCGACGGAGTCTTCCAGGTCGAGGATCAGTGCATCGGCCGCGCCCGCGCGGGCGCGCGTGAACTTGCGCAGGCTGTCGCTGGGCACGAACAGCAGGGATCTGGTCATAGGGACACCTTCAGTACGACTTGGGCAGGCCCAGGACCCGCTCGGCGATGAAGCACAGCACGAGCTGCGGGCTGATCGGGGCAATGCGCGGGATCATCACCTCGCGCAGGTAGCGCTCCACGTGGTACTCCTTCGCGTAGCCGAAGCCGCCATGCGTCATCACCGCCTGCTGGCAGGCCGCGAAACCCGCCTCGCCGGCCAGGTACTTCGCGGCGTTGGCAGCGGCGCCGCACGGCAGGCCGTGGTCGTATTGCCAGGCCGCGGACATCAGCATCAGCCAGGCCGCTTCCAGCTGCATCCAGTTTTCCGCCAACGGGTGCTGGATCGCCTGGTTCTGGCCGATCGGCCGGCCGAAGACCACCCGGTCCTTCGCATAGTCGGTGGCGCGCTGCAGCGCCAGCCGGCCCAGGCCCACCGCTTCCGATGCGATGAGGATGCGCTCGGGGTTCATACCGTGCAGGATGTACTCGAAGCCGCGCCCTTCCTCGCCGAGCAGGTCTTCCACCGGGATCTCGAAGCCCTCGATGAACAGTTCGTTGGAGTCCACCGCCTTGCGGCCCATCTTCGCGATCTCGTGGACCTGGATCCGGCTGCGGTCGAAGTCGGTGTAGAACAGGCTCAGGCCGTGAGTGGGTTTGCCAACTTCCTCCAGCGGCGTGGTCCGCGCCAGCAGCAGGATCTTGTCGGCCACCTGCGCAGTCGAGATCCACACCTTCTGGCCGTCGACCACATAGCGGTCGCCGCGCCGCACCGCCTTCGTCTTCAGCTGGGTGGTGTTCAGGCCCGTGTTCGGCTCCGTCACGGCAAAGCAGGCCTTGTGCCGCCCCGCGGCGATCGGCGGCAGCATGCGCTGCTTCTGCACCTCGGTGCCGAACACCACCACCGGGTTGAGGCCGAAGATGTTCATGTGCACGGCCGAGGCGCCCGACATGCCGGCGCCCGACTGGGCGATCGCGCCCGTCATCAGCGCCGCCTCGGTGATGCCCAGCCCCGAGCCCCCATAGGCTTCGGGAATGCAGATGCCGAGCCAGCCGTCGGCCGCGATCGCGGCGAAGAACTCGTTCGGGAAGCCGCCCTCGGTGTCGCGTTCGAGCCAGTACTTGTCGTCGAACCGTGCGCACACCCGGGCCACTGAGTCGCGGATGCTTTCCTGTTCGCTGGTGAGCGAGAAATCCATGGGGTCCGCCTTGGTCTTCAGGCCGTCGCCGGCTGCCGCTTCATGAAGGCCGAGCGGCGGCACACGCAGATCACCTCGTCGCGATGGTTGAGGCCGCGGTGCTCGAACTCGACGATGCCCGCCTCGGGCCGCGACTTGCTGGAACGCAGCGACACCACCTCGGTTTCGACATGGATGGTGTCGCCGTGGAACACCGGTTTCGGAAACCTGATGTCGGACATCCCCAGGTTGGCGATCGTGGTGCCCAGCGTCGTGTCGGTCACGCTGATGCCGATCACCAGGCCGAGCGTGAACAGGCTGTTGACCAGGCGCTGGCCGAACTCGGTCTTCTCGGAGAAATGGGCATCGAGATGCAGCGGCTGCATGTTGAGTGTCATCACCGAGAAGAGCGTGTTGTCCATCTCGGTGACGGTGCGCGTGACGGCATGGCGGAACATCTGTCCCGCCTGGAATTGCTCGTAGTAAAGACCTGCCAT
>DIZF01000049.1:34499-60377 GCA_002427815.1 Ramlibacter tataouinensis | reverse complement strand
GTTCTTGGCCGTCACTCACACCCAGCGGCCGACGATGCGGTTCCGGCCGCCTAGTACCATGACAAGAAGCCAAATAAGGACGACTTGATGCCCGCACCTGCCAGCCCCCTGCCCAGCTTTGAAATCTATGGTCTGGAAAAGATGGGCGGCCCGTTCAAAGTGGAACTGATCAAGTGCCAGAACGGAATCCTCACTTACGGACTGGAAGTGCCTGAGAACAAGCGCCAGGCATTACGTTCGCAACTGTCGACGGGTGTAACGGCCGCCCGGCTGGATGGGCAGCTAATTCACCTGATGGGTGCCACGAAATGTTGTGACACTGACCTGGGCCTGTGGCTGACGTCACGTTACACCACGGAATGAGGCCAGCGGCGCTGTCCGATCAGGCCGAAGAGGTTTCCCGGCGCAGAGCCGTCCTTACTGGTTGGTGCGCGGAACGGGACTCGAACCCGTACGCTCCCTTTCGGGTGGGCGGAACGCGTAAGGACGCATCAGGCGCACGGAATAACCCCTACAAGGCGCGAACGCCTTGGTCGGTGACCCGCAAAGTTCCTTGCCGCGTCCGTCGCGGCGAAGAGCGTGCTTTGCTTTTCCTTCTGCATGAAGGGCCGCTGGGCCGCTCGGCGTCAAGCTCTTCACCGGCTGGGCGTGCTCCGTGGCCCGCAATCCGACGATGCATCTCCTGCAATGTAGGTATGCGCGGCCAGTGGGACCAGATCAAGGCCCACAGGTTGTACGACGCCAGCGAAGACCCGGAGCGGTTGCGCGAGATGTTCGCGAAGGCTTGATCATGATGGCGTCAAGTCTCTAACGTCATCGCGCAGCCGCCATTGAGCCGCAGACGGTTGCACTAATCGAAACGAAGCCTTTGCGAAAACCATTCCATCATGGCCCCGGCCGTGCGGTCGACCAACTGGATCGTGCCGTGGATACCTCTAAGACGCGTGATGAGGCTGTTCGTTATTGCTTCAACGTTAGGTTCCGACATACTTAGGGCCGTGCCGTAAAAATTGCCTGGGTGTGACTGTGTTGCACGTTCTGGTTTTGCTATGAGCAAGTCCATGTTCAATGGAAGAAAGCCGAAACCCAGGAAGACCACACGTGGGGCAGCGGCGATCAATTTACGGATCGCGTCGATGTCAGTCGCCTTGTCTGCCTCGGTGAAGGTCTTCAGGTTTGAGGCAATGTTCAATAAGTCGCTTGGCGCTGGTTCCAACCCGAATGGTGTGCCGCCTTTCTTGCCTGCCTGCGGCAGTTCGCCCACTGTTCCGTATGGGTGGTAAATCTCGACTGTGCGAGCGAGCGTTTCGGCCTCTTCTTGAGAGATCGCGTAATAGTCTTTCAGGTAATGGGCAATGTAGCGTTCAAAGCACCGGTCATAGTTGAAGATGACCATCGCCACATGCGCCAGACGTGCCGGAAGCTCGTCCTTGTGGCAACGTGCGGTCAGCAGCTTGCAGAATTTGTGGAACCAAGTCGTCTTGAGATCGGCGTGTTTCAACTTCTCTCCGTATTTCGCCCAGCAAGACTTCGATCAGGAATAAGAGCGCTGTGCCTTTCCGCATCGAGGATGGCCCTGGCGATGGCCAATTTCCCGCAAAGCTCGATGTAGGGATCACCACGCCGCGAGTCAATGAAGTTGTCGATGGATGGAGCCAAGTCCATGCCGTCCCGTACTTGCCAAGCCGCGTCCCCGAATTTCTGGCGCTCGCCGCGGTCTGTCGTACGCTGGTCGAGGGCCTGGGCGATGATGCGGTCCCCGCTAATTTGCACACGGTCGTACTGGATATCCAGCAGGGGCTTGATCATTTCCATCAACTCTTCGCCAACCGGGAGGCCCACTTCTTTGCTGGCCCCAGCTCCCAGAACGTACATAGTCTTAGTCATGTTGCCCCCTACTGGTGCGATTCATCGAAGGTGTGGAACCTGTTCCTGACAGGTTGCCGGATCGCCCTTCTCATTGCCGGACTTCAAGCACCAGGGCACCCGCTCAATCCGGCCAACATTCGGCAATGGTCAAATCAATGGAGATTTTCGCTAGCCGTTTTGCAGCAAGCTTTTCAGCAATGGAGAGGCCTGCAACTGCACGTGCATAATTCAATGATTTTTCTGCCAATGAGCGCTCATCTTTTTGTAGCACGCTTTCAAGCACTGACGCTGCTTGAATGGTAGGGCGTGTTGGACTTGAACCAACGACCAAAGGATTATTCCTCTACCAGGGCCGTCTCTGTACGCTCCTGCCTAATCATCTCGAGAGATTTCGGAAAGCGTCTGCGCCTTCTCCACAAAAGTATGGCGCCCAGGAGGAGGTAAGTGCTACCTAAAATGGCAAAAAACGTTTTGTCGAGGACAGCGCCCAGTAAGTCACTGCTAATAGGTCTGTTCGACGTGACACGCCAGCTGAGAAGATATTCGTTGGGAAGTGCGATCAGCGCAATGGAAATCGCACCTACTACTATCGATACCCACGCAAACGTGCGCTCAAACGATGAGAATCGACGGCGAAATTTTGATTGCCGACTTGTCGGGTCGGAGGACTGCACCAATTGGATCTTGTGTCCCTTGATTGTTCCCCGAAGCGTTGGTATGGCCGTAGACGAGGTATGCAGAAACCCCACGACTGCACCTTGTCCTGGATCGAGAAAGTCAAATTCGAAATTGATGGCCTTGGGATCCGCCACGTCGATAGATGCGCGGCATTCGTTGACAGGATTCGAAACCCTCGTAATTCCCGCAAGGAGAAATTCTCCGTCAGTTAGACAGAGTCGTATCTTGTCTTGTGGAGGTACAAGGTCTTTCGAAAGCGTTTCACTTCCAGCATTCCAAAATCGAAGGAGTCCTCGTGAAATGTGAGGAATGTCCCGTCCTAGGAACTTCAGTTCAAAGCCAGTGGGAAGTTTGTGCGAATTGGCCCATGTGAGTTCGTGCGAGGCTGTTATTGCAGCTCTTGGTCTAGGACGACGCTGGCCGGCGTAATAGGCGATCAGTGCAATGACCACCCCCCTACGAGCGAAACCCAACCCTGGTTAAGAAACTCTATCAAGTGTTCTCCCTCTTCGGCGCCCTTCTGCCTGAAGGCGCTCAGTACCCGAAAGGCAACTACGGAGCATCGGAGGGCTTGCAACTCGCTGCCAGTAGGCTTGATAATCCGCTTCGAGGCTACGCTTTGGCTACGCCGAAACCGATGAGGAGCTGTCCATGACAGCCGTCTCTTCTGAAATTTTGGTAGGGCGTGTTGGACTTGAACCAACGACCAAAGGATTATGAGTCCTCTGCTCTAACCAGCTGAGCTAACGCCCCGACCAACGCCCATTGTAGGGGCGCTATTTGTTGTGGCTCAGCGCATTGCTGACCAGCCGGGAGGTGATGTCCACGATCTGGATCATCCGCTCGTAGGGCATGCGCGTGGGGCCGATCACGCCGAGCGTGCCCACCACCTGGCCGTCGACTTCATAGGGGGCACTGACGATCGACAGTTCCTCGAACGGCACCACCTGGCTTTCGCCGCCGATGAAGATGCGCACACCCGCCGCCTGGCTCGAAATGTCGAGCAGGCGCATCAGCTGCGTCTTCTGCTCGAACAGCTCGAAGGCGCGGCGCAGGTGGCTCATGTCGCTCGAAAAATCGCTCACGGCCAGCAGGTTGCGCTCGCCGGAAATCACCACCTCGTCCTGCTCGTTCATGGCATCCGAGCTGGCCTGCACTGCCGTCTGCATCAGCGCACCGATTTCACCGCGCAATTTCTCCACCTCACCCTTCAGGCGTTCGCGCACCTGCTCGATCGCCATGCCAGCGTAGTTGGTGTTGAGAAAGTTGGCCGCCTCGATCAGCTGGGTCTGGGTGTAGTCGGCTTCGGTGAAGACCACGCGGTTCTGCACATCGCCGTCGGGCGACACGATGATGACCAGGAAGCGCCGCTCCGACAGGCGCAGGAATTCGATGTGCCGGAATACCGATGTGCGGCGCGGTGCCATCACCACGCCCACGAACTGCGACAGGTTGGACAACAACTGTGCGGCGTTGGTGATGACCTTTTGCGGCTGGTCCGCCGCCAGGCTGGGGGTGGCGAACTGCTCGCGCTGGGCCGTGAGCATGGTGTCGACGAACAGCCGGTAGCCGCGGGCCGTGGGGATGCGGCCGGCCGACGTGTGGGGGCTGGCGATGAGGCCAAGCTCTTCCAGGTCGGACATCACGTTGCGGATGGTCGCCGGCGACAGGTCCAGGCCCGACGCGCGCGAGAGGGTGCGCGAGCCCACCGGCTGGCCTTCCGCTATGTAGCGCTCGACCAGAGCTTTGAGTAACAACTTGGCGCGGTCATCGAGCATGATTGGGCTTTGGGCTATTTTAGCTACGGCCTAACAAGCCCTGCGGGCAATTGTTAGCCTCCACTGAAAAGCCCAAGCCTTTTAATGATGTAATTTGCCGATGAAATCCCAATTCCGGCACGTGGCGCTGATCGGCAAGTACCATGCCGCGGTCTCCGGATCGCAGGCCGGCTCCACCCGTGCCGCGTTGGAGGACATTGCGCATTTCCTGACCTCGAAGGGCTGCGAGGTCGTGGTCGAGCGAGAAACCGCGGCAAGTGCCGGCATCACAGGGTACACCACCCTGGATGTTCCGGCCATCGGGGAACAGTGCGACCTGGTCCTGGTGGTGGGCGGCGACGGCACCATGCTGGGCATCGGCAGGCAGCTGGCGCGCCACGGCGTGCCGCTGATCGGGATCAACCAGGGGCGGCTGGGTTTCATCACCGACATTCCGCTGGACCAGTACCGGGGCACGCTGGAGCCGATGCTGGAGGGCGCCTACGAAGAAGACCACCGCAGCCTGATGCACGCCCGGGTGTTCCGCGACAGCCACTGTGTGTTCGACACGTTGGCCATGAACGACGTGGTGGTCAATCGCGGCGCCACCTCGGGGATGGTTGAGCTGCGGGTGGAGGTCGATGGCCATTTCGTGGCCAATCAGCGCGCCGACGGCCTGATCGTGGCATCACCCACGGGTTCCACCGCCTACTCGCTGTCGGCGGGCGGCCCCTTGTTGCATCCGTCCACGCCAGGCTGGGTGCTGGTGCCGATCGCTCCGCACACATTGTCGAACCGGCCCCTGGTCTTGCCCGATGCATCCGAGGTCACCATCGAGCTCGTTTCGGGCCGGGACGCCAGCGCAAACTTCGACATGCAATCGATGGCATCGCTGTTGCATGGCGACCGCATCACGGTCCGGCGGTCGGAACACCGCGTGCGTTTCCTGCACCCGACAGGCTGGAGTTACTTCGACACCTTGCGCGAGAAACTGCACTGGAACGAGGGAAACTGATGAGCCTGAGACGCATCGCCCTGCGTGACTTCGTCATCGTCCGCGAACTCGATCTCGACCTGGCGGGCGGTTTCAGCGTCCTGACCGGCGAAACCGGCGCGGGCAAATCCATCCTCATCGACGCCCTCCAGCTGGCGTTGGGCGCGCGGGCCGAGGCCGGTGTGGTGCGCGAAGGCGCAGCGCGGGCCGAGATCAGTGCCGAATTCGACACCACGCCCGCGCTGGCACCCTGGCTGCAGGAAGCCGGATTCGAAAACGAGGACGGTTTGCTCCTGCGCCGCAGCATCGACACCCAGGGCAAGAGCCGAGCCTGGATCAACGGCAGCCCGGCGACCGCAACCCAACTGCGCGAACTCGCGGAGCAGCTGGTCGATATCCATGGCCAGCACGCCTGGCAAAGCCTGACCCGGCCCGAGGAAGTACGCGGCCTGCTGGACGGCTATGCCGGCGTGAGCACCCACGGGTTGCAGCAGCTCTGGCAGCGTTGGCGCTCCGCGCAGCGCACCTTGGCCGATGCCCGCGCCGCGCAGGATTCGCTGCAACGCGAACGCGAGCGACTGGCCTGGCAGATCGGCGAAGTGGAAAAGCTGGCCCCCGGCGCCGACGAATGGGACGAACTCAACGCCAGCCACACCCGGCTGGCGAACGCGCAATCGCTGCTCGAAGCGGCACAGGGCGCGCTGCAGGCGCTCGAGGGCGAGGACAGCGGCGCGGCACGCGGCTTGTCCCAGGCGCAGGCCCTGCTGCAAGGCCAGCAGCATGTCGAGCCGGTGTTCCAGGAACTCCAGCAGGTGCTGGCCTCCAGCCTGGCGCAGGCCGAGGACGCCGCCCATTCGCTGCACGCCTACCTGCGCAAGACCGACCTGGATCCGCAACGCCTGGCGGAACTGGACGAGCGCATGTCGCAGTGGGTGTCGCTGTCGCGCCGGTACAAGCGCACGCCGCCGGAGCTGCCGGCGCTGCTGGCGTCGTGGAAGCATGAACTGGCCCAGCTCGACGCGGCTGCCGACCTGGCCGGGCTGGAGGCTGCGGCACAGCGGGAGGCCGATGCGTACACGGCCGAGGCCCGGTTCCTGTCCAAGGCCCGGACCAAGGCCGCGCCGCAACTGGCCAAGGCCGTTACCCAGGCCATGCAGGGCCTGGGGATGAAGGGCGGGCGCTTCGAGGTGACCTTGCAGATGACGGACGCGCCGACCCAGGGCGGACTGGAAGAGGTCAGCTTTCAGGTCGCCGGGCACGCCGGCAGCACGCCGCGCCCGGTCGGCAAGGTGGCGTCCGGTGGCGAGCTGTCGCGCATCGCCCTGGCGATCGCCGTGACCACCAGCCGCCTGGGCACGGCACCGACTCTGATCTTCGACGAGGTCGACGCGGGCATTGGCGGCGCGGTCGCCGAGACCGTGGGCCGGCTGATGAAACAGCTCGGGCGCGATCGCCAGGTGCTGGCCGTGACGCACCTGCCGCAGGTGGCCGCCTGCGCGGACCATCACCTGGTGGTGGCCAAGCACAGTGACGCGGCGGGGCCTTCCAGCACGGTGGCGTCGGTGCAGGGCGAGCAGCGGGTTGCGGAAGTTGCGCGCATGCTGGGCGGAGAAAAGCTGTCGGGCACGACCCTGGCACACGCCAAGGAGATGCTGAGCGCCGGCATTGGAGCAAAGCCGTGACCCCCGGCGCGGAGCCCGTCATGCCGCTCGAGGTCATCCTCATCACGGGGATGTCGGGCTCGGGCAAATCGGTAGCCCTGCACGCGCTCGAGGACGCCGGCTATTACTGCGTCGACAACCTGCCGCCGGAGCTGTTGCTGCCATTCGTCGAACTGGAACAGAAGAGCGGCGCGCAGCGCGTCGCCATCGCCGTCGACGTGCGCAGCGCCACTTCGCTGCCCTTGGTGCCGGCGCAGCTGAAGGAACTTCGCAGCCGCGACGTCCGGGTTCGGCCGCTGTTTCTCGACGCGACCACTGACACGCTGGTGCGGCGTTTTTCGGAAACGCGGCGCCGCCATCCCCTGTCCGGCAACCGCCCCACTGCCGAACAAAGCGACCCGGCGCAAGACCGCCAGCATGCACTGGTCGACGCCATCGAGCTGGAACGTGAATTGCTGGCCGATTTGCGAGAGCAGGCCCATGTGATCGACACCAGCGTCATCCGGCCGACGCAGCTCCAGGCCCACGTCAAGTCGCTGTTGTCGGCGCCGATGAGCCAGCTCACGCTGGTCTTCGAGTCGTTCGCCTTCAAGCGCGGGATTCCCGTCGATGCGGACTATGTGTTCGACGTTCGCATGCTCCCCAATCCGCATTACGAGCCGACGCTGCGCGACCTGACCGGGCGCGACGAGCCGGTGATCACGTTTCTCAGGCAGCACGGCGACGTGGAGCAGATGTACAGCCATATCGTGCTTTTTCTGAATCGCTGGCTCGAGCCCCTCGCGCGCGATCACCGCAGTTATGTCACTGTCGCCATCGGCTGCACGAGCGGCCAGCACCGATCGGTTTATCTGGTCGAGCAACTGGCAGCCGCCTTCGGCGAGCGCTGGATCACGCTCAAGCGTCACCGCGAACTCGACGCGGTTTGACGCGGCGGTCAGCAGTGGCGGCTAGGTCGCCAGCAAGCGGCGCACCGGAGCGGGAAGCCCGAGCCGCAGCAGATCTTCGGCGCCGAACCAGCCCCCCTGCGGATGTTTCATCGAATGCCGGTCGACCTGTGCCGCCACCCGGTGCAGGTGCAGGTCCTTGTGGGTCAACACATGCACGAACGGGGCGTCGTCCTGAAGCCGGGGCCGCGCGAGCCGCGGTACGGCGTCATGCAGTGCGTCACGGCTTTCGAAAACCGGAAGGCAGTACAGCCCGGCCCAGATCCCGGTGGCCGGCCTCTTTTCCAGCCACACCGCACCGTCGCCCGCGCGGGCCTGCAACAACCACAGCGACTGGGCACTGCGCTTGAGTTTGCGCGACTTGACCGGATAGTTTTCCGGCTCGCCCTCGCGGCGCGCGGCGCACAACTCGCTCACCGGGCACAGCAGGCAGTTCGGGTTGCGCGGCAGGCACACGGTCGCCCCCAGGTCCATCAGTCCCTGCGTGTAGCGGGGCATGGATTCCCGCACCGCGCGGCGCGGCAACAGCTCCTGCGCGTGGGACCACAAGCTGCGCTGGTTGGCGGCGACGGACAGGTCCGCGTCGAAGCCCAGGACCCGGGTGAGGACCCGTTTGACATTCCCGTCCAGGATGGCCGCACGCTCGCCAAAGCACAGGGACGCGATGGCAGCCGCCGTGGACCGGCCGATGCCCGGCAAGGTTTCCAGGACGGCCGCACTGCGGGGAAACTCGCCGCCATGCCGGGCCACAACTTCGCGGGCGCAGTGGTGCAGGTTGCGGGCACGGCTGTAGTACCCCAGGCCGCTCCAGAAGGCGTAAACCTCGTCCAGTTCCGCAGCCGCCAGCGCCTGCACATGCTCGAAGCGGCCGAGGAAACGGGTGTAGTAGTCGAGCACCGTGGCCACCTGCGTCTGCTGCAGCATGATCTCCGAGAGCCAGACGCGATAGGGGTCGCTGGTGTTTTGCCAGGGCAGGCTGTTGCGCCCGTGGGTCAGCTGCCAGCGCACGACGCGATTGGCAAAGCCGGCCGGCGGCGCGCTCACTGGGTAACCTCCGCCCTGCGGGCTGCGGTGCTATGAGCCTCCGGAACGGCCGAGCGGCTCATGCCGTCAGCAGCATGGGCTCGGTCGGCGCGTTGTCGTCTGCCGGAATGTCGATCAGGTGACCCGTCAGTTCCGCCAGCTTGGCATCCATTTCGTCGATCGCCGCTTCCTGCGACGCGATCTCGCCGATACGCTCGTCCAGGCCCGACGCGGCCTGCTGGATCCGCTCGATGGCCTCGAGCCGGCGGCCGAAGTTGCGGCGCCGCTCGCGCAGCTGCGCATCGAGCTGGGCCGCCGCCGACTTGTTCCACAGCTCCACCTCGCCCAGCGCGGACTCGTACACCACGCGCAGCCTCGTGGCCAGGGCCCGCACCAGCCGGTCGGCAAACTCGGGCTGCGCCAGGCGAAAGGTATTGCTCACGCCCAGGTACTGGTTGTGGCTGCGCTCGACCAGGTCGAGGTCGCGCTCGTAGCGCGCCAGGTCCGGCTCGCGCGGCGCTTGCAGCGAAAAGCCGTATTCGGCATTGAGCTGGCGGAAGGTGCCCGTCAGCATCGACTGGATTTCGGCACTGCTCGACTGAGCCTTGCGCAGTGCGCCACGCAGCCGGTCGAAGGTCTGCCCATAGGCTTTTCTCACGCCCAGCTTGATGCCGGGCTGGCGCAGCGTGGCCGTCAATTCCGCCATTTCGGTCTTGAGCGAAACGGTTCCCAGCAGGTTGAACACTTCGCGCAGCAGCTTGAGGTGCACTGAACGCACCGCGTGAATGCGGGCGCCGCTCACGTTGAAGTCGCCCTGCTCCTGCTCGATGCGCGCGCGCATGTGCTTGATCACCGAGGTGTTCTTTCCGCGCAGGCCCTTGAGTTCTATCATCTGCTCGGACAGATCGCGCCGCCGGATATTGATGACACGCTCGGCCTCGCTGCGCAGCGCCGTAATGCCGCCGGCCACGGCGGCCCGCAGAATCTTCTGGCGATGCCCCATGACGCCGTGCGCCAGTGCCCGCTCCAGCACCGGCAGCTGGCTGGCCTGCAGCAACGCAGCGTCATTGTTGACCTTGGCGACCAGTCCTTTTTGCGCCGACACGGGGATCACCTGCTCCTGCCGCAGGCCGAGGATTTCGGCCGACGTGGCCCGCTGGCGGTCGATCTGCGCCTGCACCTGGGCCGGCGTACTCAGCGAGTCCCACATCGTGTCGATCTTGTTGAGCACCACCAGCCGGGAATCCAGGTTGTCGGATTCGGTGATCAGGTGCTCGCGCCAGATCGACAGGTCGGACTTGGTCACTCCGGTGTCCGCCGCCAGAATGAACACCACCGCATGGGCCTGGGGGATCAGGTTCACGGTCAGCTCGGGCTCGGCCCCGATCGCATTGAGGCCAGGCGTGTCGAGGATCACCAGCCCCTGTTTGAGCAGCGGATGGGCGATGTTGATCAGGGCGTGGCGCCACCGGGGCACTTCAATCAGTCCGCTGGCGTCCACCAGGGGGTTGTCTTCGGGCTCCTCGTCGTGCCAGAAGCCCAGGGCCCGGGCTTCGTCCTGCGTCACGCGGACGACTTCGGCCACCTTTTCGAAGGCCTTGGCCAGCTGGGCCGGGTCGTTGACGTCCAGGTCGACGCGCATCCATTTTTCAGGAACTGCCCGCCATTCCATCAGCGGCTGGGGCTGCAGCCGCGTTTCGATCGGCAAAAGGCGCAGACAGGGCGGCACCTCGCTGTCGTAGCCCAGCTCCGTCGGGCACATGGTCGTGCGGCCGGCACTGGCCGGCATGATGCGGCGCTTGTAGCCGGCGAAGAAGATCGCGTTGATCAGCTCGGACTTGCCGCGCGAGAACTCGGCGACAAAGGCGACCATGACCTTGTCCGAGCGAATCTGCGTTTCCAGCCGCCGCAGGCGCTCCTCCACGGCCGCGTCGAGCAGTTCGTGGTCCCTCAGCCATTCCGACAACAGCTTGAGGCGAAGCGCGAATTCACGTCGCCATGTGCCGTGTTGGTCGAACTGTTCGTTGAAGGAAGTGCCCACTGTGCCTCCGCAATGGCTGTCAATATAGCATCCGGCCTGCGCGCCGGCTTCAGGATTTCTGGCAGTTTGGACAGTAATAAGTGGCCCGCTGGCCCTGGCGGATGCTTTTGACGGCGCTCGCGCACACCCGGCAAGGCTGGCCCGCCCGGTCGTACACCATGGCTTCGAGCTGGAAGTGGCCGGCCTCCCCTTGCGCGTTGGAAAAATCGCGCAGGGTGCTGCCTCCTTGCGCCACCGCACGAGCGAGCACCTGGCGCACTGCCGCGCGCAGCTGTTCGGCCCGGCGCCGGCTGATGCGCGAAGCACGCAAGGTGGGCCGGATTCCCGCCAGGAACAGGGCTTCCGAAGCGTAGATGTTTCCCACCCCGACCACCAGCTCGCCGGCCAGCAGGACCTGCTTGATCGGCGCATTGCGGCGCTTGAGCCCGCGATGGAAGGCCTCGAGGTCGAAGTCTTCCGTCAGTGGCTCGACACCCAGGCGGCCCAGCAGCTTGAGCGCTTCCTGGGAGCGCTCGCCGGGCGCATAGACCACGGCGCCGAAACGGCGGGGATCGTTCAGGCGCAGCACGCCGCGGCTGGTCACCAGATCGAAATGGTCGTGGGCCCCGGCCGGCGGCTGGCGATCGGCAAAGCGCAGGCTGCCCGACATCCCCAGGTGCAGCAGCAGCAGGCCCTCGTCCAGGTCCAGCAGCAGGTACTTGCCGCGCCGGCGCACCGCAAGGACCGTACGTCCCACCAATTGGTCCGCCCGCAGCCCGAGCGGCCAGCGCAAGGGCTTGCCCAGTCGCACCGACTCGATCCGGCCGCCCGCGATGCGGTCGGCAAAACTCAGACGGGTCACTTCGACTTCGGGCAGTTCTGGCATGGGTAGGCACACGGGCGGGGGGCTTGGATTATTATCATTCGATGAAACGATTCCCCCTTGCCGCCAGCATGCTGCTCCTGCTGGCCTTGACTCAGCCCGCCACCTCGCAAGCGGCAGGCACCACGGCATCCGACGAGTCCCCGCAACCCTCGGCGTTGGACGCCGAGCTGTTCTACCAGCTGCTCCTTGGCGAGCTCGACGCCACCGGCAGCGAGCCTGCGGCGGGTTACTCGCTGATCCTGGACGCGGCCCGCAAGACCAACGATCCCGCGCTTTACCAACGCGCGGTGGACATCGCGTTCCAGGCCCGATCGGGCGACGCGGCGCTGCAGGCGGCACGGGCCTGGAAAGAGGCTTATCCGGCTTCGCGCGAGGCCAACCGCTATGTATTGCAGATCCTGGTGGCGCTCAACCGGGTCGTCGAGAGCGCCGAACCGCTGAAGGCCGAAATCGCCTTGGCCGACCCCAAGGACCGCAACGCGGTGCTGGCCGTGATTCCACGCAGCTATTCGCGAGTCAGCGACAAGAAGCTCGCCGCGAACGTGGTAGAGCAGGCACTGGCCGAGTATCTGGCCCAGCCGGACACCGGGGCCGCGGCCTGGACCGCTGTCGGACGCATGCGGCTGGCGGCAGGCGACAAGGTCGGGGCGCTGGATGCCGCGCGACGCGCGCAGGCCGTCAGCCCCACTGCCGAAGGCCCGGCCCTGCTGGCGCTGGAACTGATGGACCCGAAGTTTCCGCAGGCCGAGCCGCTGGTGCGGCGTTACCTCGAAGGCAAGCCGCTGCCGGAGTTGCGAATGGCATATGCCCGGGCTCTGCTGGATGCGCAGCGCTACAAGGAAGCCGCTGGGCAGCTGCAGGTTGTCACGGCGGAAAAGCCGGACTACCCGGAGGCCTGGCTGGTGCAGGGGACACTGCAGTTGCAGGATAACCAGGACGCGGCGGCCGAGGCCTCGCTCAAGCGCTACGTTGAATTGGCGCAGGCCCAGCGCAGCGGCGAGGAACGCAGCCGTGGCTTGGCCCAGGCCTACCTGTCGCTGTCCAGGATTGCGGAAAAGCGCAAGGACTTTGCGCTGGCCGGGGCGTGGCTGGACAAGATCGAAAACTCACAGGATCTGGTAGCGGCCCAGCTGAGGCGCGCATCGATACTGGCTCGGCAGGGCAAGCTGGGCGAAGCCCGCACGCTGCTGCGCGCTTTGCCCGAGCGCAGTCCCGGGGACGCGCGCATGAAGCTGATGGCCGAGGTCCAGTTGCTGCGCGAGCAAAAGCAGTTCAAGGCCGCCTACGACCTGCTGGGCCCGGCCGTCGCCAAGCCGCCGGTGGACCCCGATCTGGTGTACGAGCAGGCCATGCTGGCCGAAAAGATCGGCAACCTGCCCGACATGGAACGGCTGCTGCGGCAGGTGATCGCCCTCAAGCCGGACTACCAGCACGCATACAACGCGCTGGGCTATTCGCTGGCCGAGCGCAATATCCGGTTGCCCGAGGCCAAGGAACTCATCCAGAAGGCTCTCATCTATGCGCCCGAAGACCCGTTCATCACCGACAGCCTGGGCTGGGTCGAATTCCGTATGGGCAACAAGGCGGAGGCAGCGCGCATTCTCGAAACCGCGTACAAGGCGCAACCCGACGCCGACATCGCCGCCCATCTGGGCGAGGTGCTCTGGAGCCTGGGCCAGCGGGACCGGGCTCAGGCGATCTGGAAGGAAGGGCTGCTGCTCAACAGCGAAAACGAGACCTTGCTGGAAACGCTCAAGCGTTTACGCGTCAAGCCATGAGTCCCCCTCCCCGCTGGGCTGCCTGGTTGCCGGCGCTGGTCATTGCGGTTGCGGCGGGCTGTGCCAGCCCACCGCGAACCACCGGCATCGAGGCCGCCGCCGGCCCATGGAGCGGGCGCCTGGCGCTGCAGGTGAAGGACAGCCCCAGCCAGTCGTTCTCGGCCGTTTTCGAACTGAAGGGAAATGCCCAGGCCGGCGAGCTGGCCCTGTCCAGCCCGTTTGGCAACACGCTGGCGGTGCTCGCATGGGCGCCGGGTTCCGCGACATTGCACAGCAACGGACAAACCCAGCAATTCGAATCGATGGACGCCCTGGTGACGCGCGCGACCGGATCGGCAATCCCGCTGGCCGCACTGTTCGACTGGCTGCGCGGTATCGACACTCCCGTGCCGGGCTGGCGCGCCGACCTGTCCCAGCTTGAGCAAGGAAGACTGGCGGCGCTGCGGCTGGAGCCCCCTCCCGAAGCCGACCTGCGCGTCGTGTTCGAACGCTAGCCGACGATGAAGGCGCTCTACGACGTGCCGGCGCCGGCCAAGCTCAACCTCTTCCTGCATGTGGTCGGACGGCGGCCCGACGGCATGCACCTGCTGCAGTCCGTCTTCATGCTCATCGACTGGGCTGACACTTTGCACTTCGAGTCGCGGTCGGGCGGGCGGATCAGCCGCGAGGATCTGGGAGCGGCTTTGCCGCCCGACGATCTGGTCCTGCGCGCGGCGCGGGCGCTCCAGCAGGCGTCGGGCACGGCCAGCGGCGCCCACATCGCGGTCGACAAGCAGGTGCCGGCGCAGGCCGGCATGGGCGGTGGGTCGTCCGACGCGGCCAGTTGCCTGCTGGCCCTCAACCGGCTCTGGAATCTCGGCTATCCACTTTCCGAGCTCATGCGCATCGGACTGGGGCTGGGAGCCGACGTGCCGTTTTTCCTGGGGGGCCACAACGCCATCGTCCAGGGCATAGGGGAGCGGATCGAGCCATTGGCTTTGCCGCCGGCCCGCTTTGCCGTTGTGAAACCGCCCGAGGGGCTGGAGACTGCGCGCATTTTCGCGGACCCCCAGCTGAAACGGGACAGTGAGCCTGCTATAATTTCAGGCTTTGCTGCAAACCCTTCTGGCGAACCCGGAACAAGTCCCGAAGGACATTTCTGGTACCGGTCGGGTCGAAACGATCTGCAACCCGTTGCGCAAAGGCTTTGTCCGTCCGTCACCGAGGCACTCGAATGGCTGGGCTCGCAGGGTCTGGAAGGCCGGATGACAGGATCGGGCAGCGCGGTTTTTGCGCGGCTGGCGCCGGGAAAGGTCTTGCAGGCCGCTCCGGCGGGATGGCAAGCGAGGGAATGTGGCAGTTTGGAGGCTCATCCTCTTATGGGATGGGCACCCAGCGACGATTCATCGGTGGGCGGCTGATTGCAGCCGTCAACCCGTGTAGGGGAGTCGCCAAGTTGGTTAAGGCACTGGATTTTGATTCCAGCATGCGAGGGTTCGAGTCCTTCCTCCCCTGCCAAATACGCCAGGCGTACAGGCACTAACGTTCAAACTCGCTGGGTCACTCAATGCAGGTCGCTCCCACTCCCGATTTCATGGTGTTCACAGGCAACGCCAATCCCGCCCTGGCGGCGGAGATTGCCGACCACCTGGGCATCGCGCTGGGCGCCGCCACCGTGGGCCGGTTCTCCGACGGTGAAGTCACCGTGGAGATCAACACCAACGTGCGGGCCCGGGACGTGTTCGTGGTGCAGTCCACCTGCGCTCCGACCAATGACAACCTGATGGAGTTGCTGATCATGGTCGATGCGCTCAAGCGCGCATCGGCCGAGCGGATCAGCGCCGTGATTCCCTATTTCGGCTATGCCCGCCAGGACCGCCGCCCCCGGTCGACCCGGGTGCCGATCTCGGCGAAGGTGGTGGCCAACCTGTTGCAGAAGGTGGGCGTGGCCCGCGTGCTCACCATGGATCTGCACGCCGACCAGATCCAGGGCTTCTTCGACATCCCGGTGGACAACATCTACGCGTCGCCGGTGCTCCTGCGCGACCTGCGGCAAAAGAATTATGAAGACCTGATCGTGGTCTCGCCGGACGTCGGCGGCGTGGTGCGGGCCCGGGCTTTGGCCAAGCAGCTCGACACCGATCTGGCCATCATCGACAAGCGCCGGCCCAGGGCCAACGTGAGCGAAGTGATGCACGTGATCGGCGAGATCGAAGGGCGCAACTGCGTGATCATGGACGACATGATCGACACGGCCGGAACCCTGTTGAAGGGGGCCGAGGTCCTGAAGCAACGCGGCGCCAAGAATGTGTACGCATATTGCACGCACCCGATTTTTTCCGGTCCGGCACTGGACCGGATCGCCAAGGGCACGGTGCTGGACGAAGTGGTGGTGACCAACACCATTCCGCTGTCCGACGCCGCCCGCAGCTGCACGAAAGTCCGCCAACTGTCGGTGGCGCCGCTGATCGCCGAGACGATCCAGCGCATCGCCAAGGGCGAGTCGGTGATGAGTTTGTTCTCCGACCAGGAGAACCTTTTTTAAAGGTTCGTTCTGGCCGGGGCATTGAGCCGGGTTCGCGCAAGCGAACCCTTTTTAACCGGAGTCGCACTGGTCGCGGTGGACTCTTTTTTGGAGCAAGTCATGAAATTCGTCGCTTTTGAGCGCGCCAAGCAGGGTACGGGTGCGAGCCGCCGTCTCCGCAATACCGGCAAGACGCCCGGCATCATCTATGGGGGCGAGGGCCAGCCGCAACTGATCGAGCTCGATCACAACGCGCTGTGGCACGCCCTGAAGAAGGAAGCCTTCCACTCCACCATCCTGGACATGGAACTGGCCGGCCAGACCGCCAAGGTGCTGCTGCGCGACGTGCAGGTGCATCCGTTCAAGCCGCTGGTGCTGCACATCGACTTCCAGCGCGTCGACGCCCGCACCAAGCTGCACATGAAGGTGCCGCTGCACTACGTCAAGGCCGAGGAATCCCAGGCTGTCAAGCACGAGAACTGCGTGGTCAACCACGTGATGTCCGAAATCGACATTTCCTGCCTGCCGGCCGACCTGCCCGAATCCATCGAGGTGGACCTGTCGGGAATGAAGAAGGGCATGTCGCTGCACCTGAACGATATCACCTTGCCCAAGGGCGTGACGGCGGTGACCCGCGGCAAGCCGAACCCGGTGCTGGTCTCCATGGTGATCATCGGCGGCGAAGAAGTCGCCGAGCCGGGCGCAGCGGAGGCAGCTGGCGCGGCGGCTCCGGTGGTCGCCGAGGCCAAGGCACCCGCAGCGAAGGGTGGCGAGGCCAAGGCTCCTGCGGCCAAGGGCGGCGACGCCAAGGCAGCCGACGCGAAGGCCGCACCGGCCAAGGCACCGGCAGCCAAGAAGAAATAAGCGCATCGCGCGCCTGCGGTCAACGGCCCACCTCGGTGGGCCGTTTTTCTTGGTGCGCCGTCCGATAATCCGAACCCATGATCAAACTGTTCGTCGGCCTGGGCAACCCCGGCCCCGAGTACCAGGCTACCCGCCATAACGCCGGCTTCTGGTGGCTGGAGTCGCTGGCGCACGAACTCAAGCTGTCGCTGACAGCGGACAGGAACTATCACGGGTTCATCGCGCGTACCACCGTGCACGGCCAGACACTGTGGCTGCTCGAGCCACAGACCTTCATGAATCTCTCAGGCCGGTCGGTGGCCGCCCTGGCGCGTTTCTACAAGATCCTGCCTGAGGAAATTCTGGTCGCCCATGACGAACTCGACCTGGTGCCGGGACAGGCGAAGCTCAAGTTCGGCGGCAGCCACGCGGGGCACAACGGGCTGCGCGACATCCACGCGCAACTGGGCAGCGGTGACTATTGGCGGCTGCGCCTGGGCATCGGCCACCCGGGCGTCAAGGCCGAGGTCGTCAACTGGGTGTTGAAGAAGCCGGCGCCGGAGCAGCGCGACGCCATTGAAGAATGCATAGATCGCACGCTCAAGGCCGTGCCCGCCATGATCGCGGGCGAAATGGACAAGGCAACGCTGCTGGTGCACACCAGCAAGCCGCCGCGGCCCAAGCCGCCGCGGCCTGAAGGCATTTGAAGCACTGGAGAGGAGAACCGACGTGTACAGGAACATGCCCTTTTGTCTCTTGCTGGCCGCGACGCTTGGCGTTCCCGCGCTCAGCTCGGCCGAGACTGTCTATCGTTGCGGGGAAAGCTACAGCCAGCAGCCCTGCCCCGGCGGCAAGCCGGTGCAAACCGACGATCCACGCAGCGAAGGTCAGCGGGCGCAGACCCGCGAAGCGGTCCGGCGCGATGCCAAGGCCGCCGATGAGATGGAGAAGTCCCGGCTGAAGGCGGAAGCCAAGCCGGCGCCGGCCCTCATGCCTGCGCCAAAACCGGAAACGCCCGAGCCGCCGAATGGGCCGGTTGTCACGCCCGGCGTCGCCAAGAAGCCCGCCTACTTCACCGCGGTTGCACCCGCCAAGAAGGGACAGGCCCAGCCCGGCAAGAAGAAGAAAAAGGCGAAGAAGAAGCCGACCGTCCCCGCCCAGTCCTCTAGGAATTGGCAAGACCCTCTGCCGGGGGCGGCAGGGTAGCGGCCGCATCGGCGCGGGCCTGGGCCGTGAGCCGTTGATATTTGAGCCACAGCGTTTCGCGGCTTTCGACGTGCTCGGGATGGATGGGAATGCAGGCCACCGGGCACACCTGGACGCATTGCGGTTCATCGAAATGGCCGATGCATTCGGTGCACCGCGCAGGATCGATCTGGTAGATCTCGGGGCCGAGAAAGATGGCCTCGTTCGGGCACTCGGGCTCGCAGACATCGCAGTTGATGCACTCGTCGGTAATCATCAATGCCATGCGGACATTCTCCCGGGCGGGCGGCCTCTCATACTTCTGGCATTATCGGCGGCTTCATGAGTGTTTTCCTGTTCAAGCGCCTGATCACCCTGATTGCGACGCTGGTAGGTGCCTCGGTCGTCGTCTTCCTGGTGCTGGAGATCCTGCCGGGCAACGCGGCCCAGATCCTGATGGGGCCGGATGCATCCGCGGAAGCGGTGCAGGCCCTGGCGATCAAGCTGGGCATTGACCAGCCCCCGATCGAGCGCTACTGGCACTGGATCAGCGGCATGATGGTGGGCGATCTGGGCTTGAGCTATGCCTACAGCACGCCGGTGGCCGAACTGGTGCTCGAGCGGCTCAGCGTCACGGTGCCGCTGGCGCTGATGGCCATGACCATCACGTCGGTGCTGGCCCTGGTGGCCGGGATCTATGCGGCGTCGCGCCACAACAAGCTGGGCGACGTGGGCATCATGGGCCTGTCCCAGGTCGGCATCGCCATCCCCAACTTCTGGTTTGCGATCCTGCTGATCCTGCTGTTCTCGGTCCACTTGAGATGGTTTTCGGCCGGCGGCTTCCCGGGCTGGGACGAGGGCATCCTGCAAGGCATCAAGGCGCTGCTGTTGCCGGCCATTTCGCTGGCGGTGGTGCAATCGGCCATCCTGGCGCGCATCACGCGCTCGGCAGTGCTGGAAGTGCTGCGCGAGGACTTCGTGCGCACGGCCCGTGCCAAGGGGGTCTCGCGCCGCGGGACGCTCTGGGGCCATGTCCTGCGCAACGCGATGATTCCGGTCATCACGATCATGGGCCTGCAATTCGCCGAGCTGCTGGCCGGAACCATCGTGGTGGAAAGTGTTTTCTACCTGCCCGGGCTGGGGCGGCTGATCTTCCAGTCCATCTCCAACCGCGACCTGATCGTCGTGCGCAATTGCGTGATGCTGCTGGCGGCAATGGTCGTGATCGTGAACTTCGTGGTCGATGTCCTGTACGCAGTAATCGACCCTCGCATCAAGGCCAGCGACATATGAAGCCCCCACGCTTGCGGCAAGGACCGCTGCCCTGTCCTTGCATGCGCCGGCGCTCAGGCTGCGCAGTATTGACATGAGCGCTGTGCCTGTCGCAACCCCGCCGCTGCTGCATGGCCCCGGCTTCTGGAAGCGCGCGCTGGGCCATCGCAGCTTCGCCATCGGCGCGGCGCTGACCTTGTTGCTGGTGCTCGCCGCCCTGCTCTCGCTGGTGTGGACGCCCCACTCACCCTATGAGGTCGACATGGCCGCCAAGTTGCTGCCCCCGGGCGAGCATCACTGGCTGGGCACCGACCCCTACGGCCGCGATGTGGCATCGCTGCTGCTGGTGGGCGCACGTGCGTCCATTGCCGTGGGCGTCATCGCCGTGGGCATCGGCCTCGTCGTCGGCACCGCCTTTGGCCTGCTGGCGGCGGCGCAGCGCGGATGGGCCGAAGAGATCATCATGCGGGTGGCCGACTTCGGCTTCGCGTTTCCCGCCATCCTGTCGGCCATCATGCTCACGGCCGTGTTCGGCGCCGGAATGGTCAACGCCATCATCGCGATCGGCATCTACAACATCCCGACTTTTGCCCGGATCACGCGGGCCTCGGCCAACGCCGTATGGTCCCGTGAGTTCGTGCTTGCCGCGCGCGCCTGCGGCAAGGGCACTTTCAGCATCACGATGGAACATGTGCTGCCAAACATCCTCTCGGTGCTGATCGTGCAGGCCACGATCCGTTTCGCCATCGCGATTCTGGCCGAGGCCGCGCTGTCGTACCTGGGCCTGGGCACCCAGCCGCCACAGCCTTCATGGGGCCGCATGCTCAGTGAAGCGCAGTCCCTGCTGTTCCAGGCGCCCCTGCTTGCGGTGTATCCCGGCCTGGCCATCGCCCTGGCGGTGCTCGGGCTCAACCTGCTGGGCGACGGCTTGCGCGACCTGTTCGACCCGCGTCTCGCGAGGAAGAGATAAGTGGCGCTGCTCGAAGTCGACCACCTGCACGTACGGCTGCAGACCCATCGCGGCCCGGCCTATGCGGTGCGGGACCTGGGGTTTTCGCTGGAGCCCGGCGCGACGCTGGGCCTGGTCGGCGAGTCCGGCTGCGGCAAGTCGATGACGGTGATGGCGCTCATGGGGTTGCTGCCGGAAGACGCGCAAGTCAGCGGCAGCATCCGCTTCGAAGGCCAGGAACTGATCGGAAAAAGCGACCGCGACATGTGCCGCATCCGCGGTGACCGCATCGGCATGATCTTCCAGGAGCCGATGACGGCGCTCAACCCGGTGCACACCATTGGCCGGCAAGTGGCCGAACCCCTGCGCCTGCATCGCGGCCTGTCCGCTGCCCAGGCCCGCACGGAGGCCCTTGCACTGCTGGACCGTGTCGGAATTCCGGACGCGTCGCGGCGCATCGACGCCTATCCACACCAGTTTTCCGGGGGTCAGCGGCAACGCGTCACCATTGCCATGGCCCTGGCCTGCGGGCCCGATCTGCTGATCGCCGACGAGCCGACCACGGCCCTGGATGTGACCATCCAACGGCAGATCCTGGACCTCATCAGAGACCTGGTTGCCGAGCGCGGCATGGCGCTGATCCTGATCTCCCACGACCTGGGCGTCATCGCGCAGAACGTCGCGCGCATGATGGTGATGTACGGCGGCAGCGTGGTCGAGAGCGGGCCGACCGAGTCGGTGTTCGCCCATCGCATTCACCCCTACTCGCTGGGCCTGTTCGCGGCCAGGCCCGGGCTGGCGTCCCGCAAGGGCCAGCGCCTGGCGACCATTGCCGGGTCGGTTCCCGAACTGGTCGACCTGCCCGCCGGGTGTCCGTTCGCGGGCCGATGCGGTTTCACCATTCCCGAATGCCATGTCACCGTGCCGCCTGCGGTCGAGGTCGAACCGGGGCATGAGGTCCGCTGCATCCGGCTGGATGCGGTCGCTGCAGCCAAGCAGCAGGGAGTGGCTGCATGACCGTGGACGCGCCGCTGTTGCAGGTCGAAAACCTGGTGCGCGAGTACGCCATGCCGCGGGACCGGCTGTTCGGTCCGCAACCGAAGGTGCACGCAGTGAACGGCGTGAGTTTCACCATCGAAGCGGGACACAGCCTGGGCATCGTGGGCGAGTCGGGCTCGGGCAAGTCCACGATAGCCCGGCTGGTCATGGCGCTGGACCGGCCCACCTCCGGCCGCGTGCTGCTGCTCGGGCGCGACCTGCACGCGCTGCCGCGCGAGGCCTTGCGCCAGGCCCGGCGCGACATCCAGATGGTGTTCCAGGATCCTTACGGCTCGCTGGACCCGCGCCAGACCATCGAGCGCATCGTGACCGAGCCGCTCGCCGCGCAGGGCGACACCAGCCGCGCCGAACAACACCGCCGGGCGGCCGACGTCGTCGTTTCGGTCGGGTTGCGTCCCAACGACCTGGGCAAGTACCCCCACGAATTTTCCGGCGGCCAGCGCCAGCGCATCGCCATCGCGCGGGCTCTCATCACCCGGCCGCGCCTGATCGTGGCCGATGAACCGGTCAGCGCCCTGGACGTTTCGGTGCAGGCCCAGGTGCTCAATCTGATGCAGGACCTGCAGGCGCAATTCGGGATTACCTACATGCTGATCAGCCACGACCTGGCGGTGGTCAAACACCTGTGCGACGACGTCGCGGTGCTCTGGCAGGGCCGCATCGTGGAGCAGGGGCCACCCGAGCGGCTGTTCCAGGCTGCAGAACATCCCTATACGCGCGCCCTGCTGGAGGCCGTTCCCAAGGCCGAGCCGGCAAGGCGATCGGGCACTGCGCCAGCCCAGCAAATCCCTCTTGCCATGGCCGACCCATCTCGGGGATGATCGCAAGCACGCCCGAGAGAAGTTTTCCTTTTCATTTCCTTCCCAGTCTGGAGAAAAACACCATGTTGAAGCGACGCACCGTTCTCACACACACGGCCACTGTGGCCGCATGGGCCACGATCCCGCTTGCCGTGTCGCAAGGCGCGCTGGCGCAGGGCAGGAAGGACTCCATGGTGCTGGGCATGGCGCTGGAGCCGCCCGGCCTGGATCCCACGGCCGGCGCGGCATCGGCCATTGCCGAAATCGTGCAGTACAACATTCTGGAAACGCTCACCAAGATCAATTCGGACGGCAAGGTGACGCCGCTACTGGCGGAAAGCTGGGAAATCTCGCCCGACCTCAAGACCTACACATTCAAGCTGCGCAAGGGCGTGAAGTTCCAGAACGGCGAGCCGTTTAACGCGAACACTGTGAAGTTCTCGTTCGAGCGCGCGGGCGGTGACAAGAGCACCAACAAGGACAAGCGCACCTTCGCCAACCTGGGCGTGCAGGTCATCGACGACCACACCGTGGTGCTGCTTAACAAGGAAATCGACCCCGATCTACCGTTCCTCCTGGGCCAGGCTACGGCCGTGATGGTCGAACCCAAGAGTGCGGATACCAATGCCACCAAGCCGGTAGGAACCGGCCCGTACAAGCTGGAGAGCTGGAACAAGGGCTCGATCGATCGTCCTGACGAAATGGGCTGGCTTTCCGCAGTCCCGAGCCAAGCCAAGATCAACAAGGTCACGTTCCGCTTCATCTCGGACTGCGGCGGCACAGGCCGCGGCACTGCTGTCCGGCGATGTGGACGCCTTCCCGCGCGTGGCCACCCGCATCGTTCCGCAATTCAAGGACAACCCCAAGTTCCAGGTGATCCTGGGCGGCTCACGCGCGAAGACGATCCTGGCGATCAACAACAAGCACAAGCCGCTGGACGACGTGCGCGTGCGACGCGCCATCCTGAGCGCTATCGACCGCAAGGCCGTGATCGAAGGCGCAGCGGACGGCTTCGGCACCCCCATCGGCAGCCACTACGTGCCGGGCGCAGAGGGCTTCGTCGATACCACCGGCGTGAACCCGTTCAACGTCGAGAAGGCGAAGCAGCTGTTGGCCGAGGCTGGTGTGAAGACGCCGCTGGAGCTCACCATGACGCTGCCGCCGCCGCCCTATGCGCGCCAAGGCGGCGAAGTCATCGTGTCCGAATTGGCCAAGATCGGCATCACCGTGAAAGTGCAGAACGTCGAGTGGGCGCAATGGCTGTCGAGCACATATGGCGGCCCGCACAACTACGACCTGACCATCGTCTCGCACGTGGAGCCGTTCGACCTCGGCAACTATGCCAAGCCCGATTACTACTGGGGCTACCAGTCGAAGGCCTTCGACGACCTGTACAACAAGATCAAGAACACCGGCAACGCGAAGGAGCGCGCCAAGCTGCTGGGCGATGCCCAAAAATTGCTGGCTGCGGACGCGGCGAACGGTTTCCTCTACCAACCCCGGTTCCCGACCATCGCCAGGAAGGAAGTGAAAGGCTTGTGGAAAGACATGCCCATCTTCGTGAACGACCTGGCCGCCATGTCCTGGGCTTGAGCTGGTTTGCGCATGACAGAGCAGTATCCGCATGCATTGCATGAACTGTCCGCAGCCCAGTTGATGGGGGGCTACCGCCGGCGGGACTTCTCGCCGGTGGAAGTCACCCAAGCCGTGCTGGGCCACATCGAGCTGTGGGAGCACCGTCTCCACGCTCTCTTCCTGCTGCGCCCGGAGCTGGCCCTGGCGCAAGCCCGCGCCAGCGCGGCGCGTTGGCAGCGCGGCGAGCCGCTGGGCCCGCTGGACGGCGTGCCGGTGACCCTCAAGGACAACATCGCGACCCAGGGCGATCCCATGCCGCTGGGAACGGCTGCGAGCGACCTGGCGCCGGCGTCCGCCGATGCGCCGCCGGCTGCGCGCGTGCGCGAAGCCGGCGGGGTCATCATCGCCAAGACCACCATGCCCGATTACGGGATGCTGTCGTCCGGCCTGTCGAGCTTCCACAAGCTGGCGCGCAACCCCTGGGACCTGGACAAGACACCCGGCGGCTCCAGCGCCGGCGCGGGCGCCGCGGCAGCTGCGGGCTACGGGCCTTTGCACATCGGAACGGATATCGGCGGTTCGTTGCGGCTGCCGGCGGGCTGGTGCGGCATCTTCACCCTCAAGCCCAGCCTCGGCCGCATCCCGATCGATCCCCCTTACATCGGGCGCGCCGCGGGTCCGATGACGCGCAGTGTGGCCGACGCGGCCTGGTTCATGCAGGTGCTATCGCTGCCCGACGCGCGCGACAGCATGAGCCTGCCGTTCCAGGACATCGCCTGGATGCAGTTCGATCAGGGCGTGGAAAAACTCAAGGGCCTGCGCATCGGCCTGCTGATGGAAGCGGGCTGCGGGCTGGCCGTGGAGCCGGAAGTGCGCGCCGCCGTGGAGCACGCGGCCCGGCTGTTCGAACGCGCCGGCGCGGTGGTGGCGCCGATGCATCCGATCATGACCCAGGCCATGCTCGACGGCATGGACCATTTCTGGCGCATGCGCTCGCATGTCGACATGAAAGCGCTGGCGCCGCAGAAAAAGGCGATGGTGCTGCCGTACATCCGGCACTGGGCCGACAGTGTAGCGGGAATGAACGGCGAAGCTTTGTACAAGGCCGTCAATCAGTTCCACCTCACCCGCGTGGCCACGGTCAATGCCTGCAGGGCATTCGACTACGTCATCTCCCCGACCTCGCCGGTTCCCGCATTCGCGGCTGAACTGCCCTCGCCCACCAACGATCCGCTGCGCCCGCTGGAGCACATCGGCTTCACGGTGCCTTTCAACATGTCCGAGCAGCCCGCGGCATCCATCAACTGCGGCTATACGTCCAGCGGCCTCCCGATCGGGCTGCAGATCGCCGGCCGGCGCTTCGACGACCTGGGTGTGCTGCAGGTGTCGCGGGCGTTCGAGCTGATTCGCGACCCCCAGCGGCCCTGGCCGCAACCCCCGTCCGAAGCGCTGGACCATATCGACTGACACGGCGCCGGCCCACGCGCATCTTGCGCTGCGCGTGGGCGGCTAAACCGTACTCGGACTCGGGTCGGGCGCGACGAGTTTCTGCTGGTCGTAGACCGGCTGGGGCGGCAGGTCGGCGAGGTGGGCCGTATCGGCCCAGGTCAGGATGTCGACGCCGCCTTCCCGCACCCGGACGCGGTTCAGGCCGGCATTGGGAATATCGCTCTGCCTGGGGCCGCTCAGGCCGAGCGAACGCGCCGTGCGATAGATCATGTCGAGGACGCCGCCGTGAGTGACCACCACCAAGGTTTCGCCGCGGTGCGCCGCGACAAGCCGGTTCACAGCGTCCATCACCCGCGCATGAAACTGCCTTGTGGTTTCCCCACCGGGCATGCCGTAGTCCTCCTTGAACAGCAGCCATCCGGCCCAGGCCTGGGGATGCTGCGCCTTGATGTCCTCGACCCGCATGCCGTCGACTTGCCCGAAACTCTGCTCGCGCAAGGCGGGATCGGTGACGCTGGCCAGACCCAGCTGCTGCGCGACGGGTTGCGCGGTTTGCCGGGCGCGCAGCAGATCGCTGGCATAAAGGCGATGCGCTGTCTCGCCTGCCAGGCGCCGGGCCAGCCGCTGCGC
>DIZF01000049.1:0-34240 GCA_002427815.1 Ramlibacter tataouinensis | reverse complement strand
TCGCGATTCCAGTCGGTCTCGCCATGGCGCAGGAGGATCAGTTCGGTCATTGCTGAATTATCCGCCCCCACTCGGCCTGCACATAAGGGCGCAGGGCCCAAGCGATGATCTGAACCGGGAACAAATCGACGGATCTTCTGCCGGCGCAGCGGCCGCGCGGCAAGACGAAGCCTCTATTCGGGGGTAAGGCCGCGCACTTTTTCCATCAGCCTTTGCTGTACCGATGGCGACACGAATTTGTCCACTTCCCCGCCCAGCACCGCAATCTCGCGCACGAAGGTGCTGCTGATGAACTGATACTTGTCGCTCGGCGTGAGGAACACGGTTTCGACCTCTGGCATCAGGCTGCGGTTCATGCCCGCCAACTGGAACTCATAGTCGAAGTCAGTCACGGCGCGCAAGCCACGCACCATGGCCTTGCCACCGCGAGAGACGACGAAGTCGCGCAACAGGCCGGCGAAACTCTCCACCTCGACCTTCGCGTAGGGCTTGGCCACCTCCCGCGCCATCTCGATGCGCTCTTCCAGCGAGAACATCGCCTTCTTGTGATGCCCCGCCGCCACCGCCACGATCACGCGGTCGAACAGCTGGGTGGCACGGCGCACCACATCCTCGTGGCCCAGGGTCATGGGGTCGAAGGTTCCCGGATAGACGGCGATCACGTTATGGGCCATTGGCTCTCCTCGAGGCGCAGCGGATCGATTCGCCGTTGCAGCGCGAATTATGCAGCGCGGCCGAGCAGGTGCGCGTGCACGGCCCCAGCCCTCATATGGCGCAGGCGCTTCAGTCCATACCCAGCCAGGGCAGTGTCGTCCCACGAGGTCGGCGCTTCCAGGTAGATCAAGCCCTCGGCCGCCACGGCGCTGGCGGCAGCCGCCAGCGCCTTCTCGTGGAGATTCGCGTCGAAGGGCGGGTCCAGAAAGATGAGGTCGGCGCTGGCGGGCGCCAGCCGTGCGAGCACGCTCAACCCGTTGGCCCGCTCAACCTTCACCATGGTCGCGCCCAGCTTGGCCTGCAGGGCCCGCAGCCGGGAAACCAGGTCGGGATCCTGTTCCACCAGCAGCACGTCGCTGGCACCGCGGGACGCCGCTTCCAGCCCGAGCGCGCCGGTTCCCGCGAAAGCGTCGACGCAGCGCCACCCCGTGAGGTCGTGGCCCAGCCAGTTGAACAGGGTTTCGCGCACGCGATCGGGCGTGGGCCGCAAACCGGGTTTGTCAGCTACGGCGAGTTTGGTGCGCTTCCATTGCCCGCCGATGATGCGCACCTCACGCGGGACGCCGATGGCGGGACGCCGGGCTCGGGCGTGACTGTGCGGCGGGGGCGCGGCTCTTCTGGCCATCAGTGAGGGGCTGCCGCGCCCACGGTAATGACCACCATGCGCTGTGGCTGGAGTTTGCGGGCAAACGCGGCCTTGATGTCGGCCACGGTGACGCGCTGCACCTGGGCGGTCCAGGTGTCCAGATAGTTCAGCGGCAAATCATTCCAGGCGATGTTGGCAACGTTCTCCAGCAACTTGGCGTTGCTGTCGATGAGCAGCGGGAACCCGCCGATCAGGTTGTCCTTGGCCGCTTTGAGCTCGGCTTCGGTCGGCCCCTCGGCCACGAACCGCGCCAGCACCTCCTGCGCGACCTGGACCGCCTGCGCTGTCTGGTCCGGCCGCGTCTGCAGCCCGATCGTGAAAGCGCCGGCATGCAGCCCCGGCGAAAAATGGCTGTAAACGCTGTAGCTCAGTCCACGCTTCTCGCGGACCTCTTGCGTCAGGCGCGAAACGAAACCGCCGCCTCCGAGCGTGTAATTGCCCACCAGCAGCGGGAAATAGTCGGGATCGCTGCGCTTGAAGCCCGGCTGCCCGATCAGCACATGGGCCTGGGCCGAGGCAAAGGGAATGTCCTGTGCCACCGGCGCCGCCAACGGCTCGACTTCAGCAACGGCGGGCAGCGGCTCGCAACGCCCGGCAGCAGCCGACGGCAGTCGGGAGAGCAAGGTCGTCACCAGGGCATCGGCCTCGGCCCGGGTCACGGCGCCCACCAGGCTCACCTTGGCACGGCAGGGAGCAACCAGCCGGTACACCTGCCGCATGTCCTGCACGCCGATACGCGCCAGCGTTGCTTCGGTCATCTCATAACCGTATGGGTGCGTGCCGTAAACCGTTTTCGCATAGGCTCGCCCGGCCACCGTACCGGGGCGGGTGTTGGCCTCACGGATCGCGGCCGCCATGCGCTCGCGCTCGCGCTGCCAGATGGCCTCGGGAAAGTCCGGATCGCCCAGTTGCCGCGCGGCGAGCTGCACCGCCTTGGGCAGGATGTCGGGGTAACTCAGCGAGCGCAGCGAGAAACTCATCCGGTCAGAACTCGCGCCGCCGTCGAAGCCGGCTCCCAGGTCGGCCCAGGCTTCGCTCAGCTGGTTCTCGTCCATGGCCAGGGGATACAAAGTGGCGGCACCGTCCTTCGCGGCCAGGATGCCCTTGGAGGTCATGCCGGCGGTGACACTGGCCAGGCCGGCCTGGTCCGCCGGATCGCGCCGGCCGCCGGCGTCGAAGTCGATCCGGACGTCCACCATCGGCAGGGACGGGCTTTCCACGAGGTAGACCTTGGCCCCGCTGGGCTGGGTCCAGTGCTGGATCGGGATGGCGGCGATCGCCGGTCCCCATCCCAGCATGAGCGCGAGCCCCGCCTGGCACAGCAGGGCACGCCGGATTGTTTGATGGATGAACATGGGATGCACGCCTTTTAACGGAGCAGGCCCGGCGGGGGCGTGCGGGGTTTGCGGTTCGGATCGACAGGCTGGGGCCTGAGGATGCCGACAGTCAGCTGGTCGTTGCCGAAATACCTTGCTGCCACGGCCTGAACCTGCCCGGCCGTCACGCCTTTCAAACGCCGGATCAGCCGCTCGCTGGCATCCAGCGGCAAGCCTTCGATCCAATGGTCGCCCAGCTCGCGCGCCTGGTTCATGACGGAGTCGAGCTTGTACACCTCGCTGGCCACCCATTGCGTCTTCACCCGGTTGAGTTCGGCTTCGGTGACGCCTTCGCGCGCCACCTTGGTCACTTCGGCGCGCAGGGCCGCTTCGACCTGTTCGGTTGTCTTTCCAGGCGCGGGCACGCCGTCCAGCGTGAAGATCTGGGGACCGCGGCCCCACAGTCCGTTGTCTGCGCCCACGCTATCGGCGACGCGGTCGGGCCCTTGCGTCAGCGCCCGATCCAGACGGGCGCCGCTATAGCCGTCGAGCACCGCCGCCAGCACCGTGAGCGCCAGCGCGTCATCGTTTTCCGGTCCCGGCTCGAAGGAGGACAGTTGCGGCACCTTGAACGCCAACGCCACGTATGCCTGCTCCGCAGGTGCCTTGAACTCGATGCGCCGGATCCCGAGCTGCTGCGGCTCGGTGCGCGGCTTGCGCTCGGGCACCGGACGCGCCGGAATCCCACCGTAATACTTCTCCGCCAGACTGCGCACCTGAGCCGGATCCACGTCACCCGCGACCACCACCACCGCGTTGGCCGGTACATACCAACGCTTGTAGAAATCGCGCGCGTCCTGCGGGCTCATGGCGTCCAGATCGCTCATCCAGCCTATGACCGGGCGCCGGTAGGGCGAGGCTTCGAACACGGCGGCGTTCAGTACTTCCCACATCCGCGCGCGCGGCGCGTCCTCGGTACGCATGCGCCGCTCCTCCTTGACCACCTCGAGCTCGTGGCGGAATTCGTCGTCCGGCCACTGCATGTGCGCAAAGCGATCGGCTTCGAGCTTCATCACATCCTCGAGCTTCCCCGCCGGGATCTGCTGGTAGAACCCGGTGGTGTCGCGCATGGTGAACGCGTTCTCGCGCCCGCCCAGGGCGGCGACGCGACTCGAGAACTCGCCGGGCTTGAGGTCGGCCGTTCCCTTGAACATCATGTGCTCGAGCACATGGGCCACGCCGCTGAGGCCGTCGACTTCGTCAATCGACCCAACCCTCACCCACAACATCTGCACTGCGGTCGGAGCGCGGCGATCGATCTTGACGATCAAGGTCAAGCCATTGTCGAGCTTGAACTGCTGGGTCTGAGGTGCCTGGGGTGGGGTCTGGGCCAGGGCGGGCGGCACAAACGCCAGCGGCCAGGAAAGACAAATACTCCACAAGGCGCGGCGAAGGAGGTGTTTCATAGAATGACTGATTCTAAAAAAAGCCCTAATGTTCAGTTTCTTCAGAAAAAAACCAGCATCCACACCGGCGCCGGCGCCGCCGGCCGTACCAAGCTCCGCGCCAGGTTCAGGGGTGAGCCTGATCGGCAGTGCGCTGGTCCAGCCTATCGAAATACCCGTGAGCGCGCCGGTTGCCCCGGAGCGCCAGCGCTGGCTCGACAAGCTCAGCGCGGGGCTGCGCAAGACCGGCTCGAGCATATCGCTGGTGTTCACCGGCGCCCAGATCGACGATCACCTCTATGAAGAGCTCGAAGCCGCGCTGCTGATGGCAGATACGGGGGTCAAGGCGACGCAATACCTGCTCGACGAGGTCAAGCGCCGGGTACAGTCCAGCGGTGCGACCAGGCCGGTGCAGGTGAAGAACATTCTGGCCGATTCACTCACCCAGCTGCTGCGCCCGCTGGAAAAGGCGCTCGTCATCGGCGAGCACCGGCCCACGGTGATCATGGTGGCGGGGGTCAACGGCGCCGGCAAGACCACCTCGATCGGCAAGCTCACCCGGCACCTGGCCAACGAAGGCGTTTCTGTGCTGCTCGCCGCCGCGGACACTTTTCGGGCAGCCGCGCGCGAGCAGCTCGCGATCTGGGCCGATCGCAATACGGTGGAGATCGTGAGCCAGGCGGGCGGCGACCCCGCTGCGGTGACCTTCGACGCGGTCACGGCCGGCCGCGCGCGCGGCAAGGACGTGGTCCTGGTCGACACCGCGGGCCGCCTGCCCACGCAGCTGCACCTGATGGAAGAACTCAAGAAGATCAAGCGGGTGGTGCAGAAGGCCGACCCCACGGCGCCGCACGAAGTGCTGCTGGTGATCGATGGCAATACCGGTCAGAACGCGCTGGCCCAGGTCCGGTCCTTCGACGACGCACTGCAACTGACAGGCCTTATCGTCACCAAGCTCGACGGCACGGCCAAAGGCGGTGTTCTGGCGGCCATCGCACAGGAAAAACCGGTGCCCGTCTACTTCATCGGAATCGGAGAGAAGCTGGAAGATCTGGAAACCTTCAACGCTCGCGAGTTCGCCCTTGCTCTGCTGTCATGACCCCCACCGTCACCACCAAGCCCGAACCCCGCCTGACCTCGCTCTCCCACGGCGGCGGCTGCGGCTGCAAGATCGCGCCGGGCGTGCTGTCCGAGATTCTCAAGGGGACCGCCCGGCTGCCGCTGCCACCCGAGCTGCTGGTCGGGATCGAAACCTCGGACGACGCGGCGGTCTATCAGCTCAATGACGAGCAGGCGCTGGTCGCCACCACCGATTTCTTCATGCCCATCGTCGACGATCCGTTCGACTTCGGGCGCATCGCGGCCACCAACGCCATTTCGGACGTTTACGCAATGGGCGGGCGCCCCATCATGGCTTTGGCCCTGGTCGGCATGCCGGTCAGCGTCCTGAGCACCGCGACCATCGGCCGGATTCTCGCGGGTGGCGAAGCCGTCTGCCGGCAGGCCGGCATTCCTGTGGCCGGTGGCCACACCATCGACTCGGTGGAGCCGATCTATGGCCTGGTCGCCCTCGGCCTGGTGCATCCGAAGCGGGTCAAGCGCAACGCGGATGCACGGCCGGGTGATCGCTTGATCCTGGGCAAGCCGCTGGGCGTGGGCGTTCTGTCCGCGGCATTGAAGAAGGATGCGCTCGATGCAGCGGGTTACGACCGCATGATTGCCACCACCACCCAGCTGAACACGCCAGGGCCCGATCTGGCCGCGCTGGACGGGGTGCACGCCATGACCGACGTGACGGGCTTCGGCCTTGCCGGCCATGCGCTGGAACTGGCGCGCGGCGCGGGACTGTCGATCGGCATCGAGTGGTCGCGGGTGCCGCTCCTGCCCCAGGTCCGCGATCTTGCTGCGCGCGGATTGATCACCGGCGCGTCGGGTCGAAACTGGACCGGCTATGGCGCCGAGGTCCGCCTTCCGCAGGGCTTCACGGCATCGGAGCAGGCGTTGCTGAGCGATCCTCAGACCAGCGGCGGCTTGCTGGTGTCATGCGCAGCCAGCGCCGTCGAAGCCGTCCTGGCGGTATTTCACCGCCACGGCTTCGAAGCAGCCTGCGTGATCGGTGAGGTGGGCGCCGGCGGCGCGCCGGTGACTCTGACGGTCGCGTAGCGGATCAGGCCGGCGGGACAACGACCTCGGCACGAACCCACTCTCTGTACGCCGGGCTGGGGCGCACCGGAGTCACCAGGAATTCAGGCACCTCGTAGGGATGATGGCGCGCAAAAAGGGCCTGGAGCGCCTGTTCGCATGCAGGCAAGGTCTTGATGACCAGACGCACTTCGGGCTCATCGCGCGGTTCGCCCTTCCACCGATAGAGCGATGTCACGCCGGGGTCGAGCTGGACGCAGGCTGCCAATCCGTCAGCCAGGATCTGCCGCGCCAGAGTCCGCGCCTCCTCCAGGGAACCGACCGTGGTCGTGATGGTCAAAACGACGAGGACTTCGGAATCTCGCATGGAACCCGCCTCTGGAAGCCGCTCATTTTTATTCGTTAGGGGCAGATGTTGGGGCCTGATCCGGGCGAGGCCGCACTGTCAAGTTGCGGGCTGGGGACCGCCGGGCTGGTGAATGAGTTCCAAAGGCACGCCGAGCAGGGACGTGGGGGAGCCTTCGGCATTGCTTGCAACCTGGAACCAGAGTCCAGAGAAATGGGTTTGCTCGAGAATGACCGATGCCTCGATCATCCTGCGGACCCTCGCATCGACGACCGGCATGTTCTGCAGCAGGACCGGTGTCACCACCGGGTTCCATTTCAGAATTCGGACGTAGGCCGAAAAGGTGCTGAGCCCATACCGATCCACCCTGGCGCGCCTGACGATGACTTCCATGTCTTCAGCGGGCACCAGCATTCGTTTGAGGCAATCTGTAATAATTCTAAAGTAGTAGTTTTCTATGTCGCGATCGGTGAATTCGGACGACAGCGTCGAGTTGCCCAGTCTTGGCTGAGGTCCGATCCCGGTTCTTGACAAAACCCGACTGATGATTCCCATCATGACTTTCCCCACCCCTGCTGCTGGGTTGTTACCCTTGTTTCATCATCCTAGTCCTAAATCAGAGACGAAACGCACGCTTTGACACCCGGGAAAACCCTGAAATTGTTAGTCTTGGGCCTGAACTTTTGCGCTTAGCACTCTATCGAAGAGAGTGCTAACATTGCATTCGACTACGAAAGGAGTTGCTGGATGTCCACTAAAACCGGAGCCTCTGGCACGGCACTGGCGCTGGCCAATCCGTGGGCGGTTGTTCCTTCCCTGGGCAACCTGGACGCTTATATTTCGGCCGTGAACCGCCTGCCCCTGCTGACCCTGGAGCAGGAGCAGGAGTACGCCCGGAAGTTCAAGGACCACAACGACATCGAGGCCGCCGGGAAGCTGGTGCTGTCGCATCTGCGCCTGGTGGTATCGGTATCACGCAAGTACCTTGGGTACGGGCTGCCGCATGGCGACCTGATCCAGGAGGGCAACATCGGGCTCATGAAGGCCGTCAAGCGTTTCGATCCCGACCAGGGCGTGCGGCTGGTCAGCTACGCGCTGCACTGGATCCGGGCCGAAATTCACGAGTACATCCTGAAGAACTGGCGCATGGTCAAGGTGGCGACGACCAAGGCCCAGCGCAAGCTGTTCTTCAACCTGCGGTCCATGAAGCAGGGTTTCAAGGATGACGCCGACGCGCCAACGCACCGCGATACCTTGACCGATGACCAGATCGATGTGATGGCGCGCGAACTCAACGTCAAGCGCGAGGAAGTGATCGAGATGGAGGCACGCATGGCCGGCGGCGATGTGATGCTGGACCCTGCGCCCAACGATGACGGGGATGAGGCATTCGGTCCCATCGCCTACCTGGCCGACGCCAGCCACGAGCCCACCGCCATGATGGAGTCGCGCCAGCGCGACGTGCTGGCGACCGACGGCATCGCGGCCGCGCTCGAAGGACTCGACCCCCGCAGCCGGCGCATCGTGGAGGAGCGCTGGCTCAAGGTCAACGATGATGGCTCGGGCGGCTTGACTCTGCACGACCTGGCGAGCGAATACGGCGTGAGCGCCGAGCGCATCCGCCAGATCGAATCGGCCGCGATGAAGAAGATGAAGAAGGCGCTCGCCGCATACGCCTGAAGCGTTCTCGCACGACCCATGCAAGGCCCGGTGATCCCGGGCCTTTTTTCATGGCTTCGCGTGGCGCTACGATTGAGGTTTTCAGCCGCCCCGGGTGGGGCCTCACTCCAAGGAAGTCGTCATGTCCAAACACCCCCTGCGCCGGACCGTCCTGGCGTTGTCGCTCGCCGCGCTCTCAGCCGGTGCTTTTGCCCAAAAGGCAGCCAAGCCGGCGCCCGTCGCCCCTTGGCCGACCAAGCCCTTGCGCATCCTGGTGGGGTTCCCCGGCGGCTCCACGCCCGACCTGGTGGCTCGCACCATCGCGGAGCCTCTTTCCAAAGCGCTGGGCCAGCCGGTGATTGTCGAAAACCGCGTCGGCGCGGGCGGCAACATCGCCACGGACCTGGTTGCCAAGGCAACCGACAACCACACCATCGGCGTGTTGATCAATGGCAACATGACGATCGCAAAGCTACTCAACCCCGCAACGCCATTCGATCCGCTCAAGGACCTGGCCCCGATCAGCCTGATCGCAACCGCCCCGCTGCTGCTCACCGCGCCGGCCACCGCGCAATTCAAGAATGCGCAGGAGTTCTTCCTGGCCGGGCGCAACGCGGGCGACAAGTGGAGCTACGGAACGCCCGGCGTCGGCACCGTGGGGCACCTCGGCATGGAATTGCTCAAGAGCAAGACCAACATCAACCCGGTGCACATTCCTTACCCCGGCAATCCGCAGGTCATCAGCGCCATGATCGGCGGACAGATCCAGTTGTCGCTGTTGCCGCCCGGCCTGGCCGCTCCCCAGATCCGGGCCGGCAAGCTCAAGGCCGTGGGCGTCACCTCGATCAGCCGCAGCCCGCTGGTGCCGGAATACCCCAGCCTGGACGAAGGCGGGGTTCGGGGCTTCCAGCTGGAAATCTGGACGGCCGCGGCCGGTCCGGCGTCCATGCCCAAGCCCATCGTCGCCAAGCTGTCCGCGCTGATCAGCGAAATCGCGCGCAGGCCCGAGATCCGGCAAAAGCTGTTCCAGCAGGGCTGGCAGGTTGCCGGAACGTCCTCGGAGGGGTTGGCCAATCGCATCAAGGCCGACACCGCCCTCCTCGGCGGCGTGATCGCGATGCGCGGCATCAAGGCGGAGTGATCAGGCCCGCATCGTGCGGCAGGCCCGCCGCACGATGTGGTCGCACTCCGGCCCGGGCGCCTCCCGGCCCCAGCGGCGGCACACCTCGTCGACCCATTGGGGCTGCGACTTGCTGGCATCGTTGAGCCAGTTCGCCACCGAGTTGCGCACATAGCGGCTGGGATCGAACTTCAGCGGCTCCAGCAGCGGCAATGCCCGCCACGGCTGCGCCTTCAGCGCCTCGATCGGGGCGCACCACACGCCGCGCGGCCGCGTGAGTTCGCTGGCAAAGCGCCGGATGTTCTCGTCGCCGTCGTGGGCCCAGGGTTCCAGCAGGGCCAGGGCCTCGTCCAGTCCAGCGCGCACCTCGTCGCGCACCGCCATCCAGGCCATCTCGCGCACCCCGAAATGCGGGTCAGTCGCGAAACGCCGCACCGAGTGCAGCTTGCCCTGCAGCGGCATGTCCGAGAACATGATCCATTGCGTGGCCCAGCCACGCGCCACGTCGCTGGGGTGCGTGGCCAGGCGGTGGGCGATGGCGTCTCGATCCATTCGGACGCTGGTCAGGTCATAGAGCGCGCGGGCAACGTGCTCGTGACGCTTCACCGGCCGGAAAGCACCCAGCATGGCGATGGTGTCGGTGATGCGATCGGCGTCGGGCGGCAGGCCGATATCGCGCGCCACACACCGGATGAGCCGGCCCAGGTCCAACGCCAGGAATTCGTTCAGATTGACGGTGGGCACTCGCCCTTCGTTCAACGCCACGAGCACCTCGGCCGGCATCAGTGCGATGCGCGCCGCTCCTTTGCGCCCGAGCAGACCCGCGACCACGGCGCTGCTTCAGCCCTGCGCAAGCAGCAGTTGCAGATCCGAGGCCAGTGCCTGGGGGCCGGTGCCGTAGCGCGTGTACAGGCGCAACCGGCCCTGGGTGTCGTACACATAGCTGGCGGCCGAGTGGTCCATGGTGTAGCTGGTGGGCGTCTTGCCCTCCACCTTCTTGTAGTAGATCTTGAATTCCTTGGCCAGGGCGGGGAGCTGCTCAGGCGTTGGTCTCAGCGCCAGGAAGCCGGGATCGAAATTGGCCATGTAAGCCTTCAGCACCTCGGGCGTATCGCGCTCGGGGTCAACGGTGACGAACAGGCCCTGGACCTTGTCGCCGTCGGGCCCCAGCAGTTTCCTGGCCTCGGCCATCTCCGCAAGCGAGGTGGGGCACACATCGGGGCACTGGGTGTAGCCGAAGAACAGCACCACCACCTTGCCGCGAAAGTCCTTCAAGCTGCGCTGCTGCCCGTTGTGGTCCGTCAGCTGGAAATCGCGGGCGTAATCCGCGCCGGTCAGGTCGATCGCCTTGAACTGCGGCTTGTTTTCGCTGCAGGCGAGCACGACGCTCGCGCTCCCCGCAGCCAGAGCCCAAGCTGAAATGGATCCGAGAACAGTGCGCCTGTGCATGATGATCAGAATAGGTAGTGGTCGACCAGCAACGCCGCGAACAGCACGCTCAGGTGGATCAGCGAGAAGCGGAAGGTCTTGCGCGCCAGCGCGTCGGAATAGCTGCGCCAGAGGCGGAAGCCATAGAACGAAAAGCCGAAGCTCAGCACCACGGCAACGACGAGGTAGAGCCAGGAACTCATGCCGTACGCGAACGGCATGAGGCATGCCGCGAACAGCACCAGGGTGTACAGGAAGACCTGGAGGCGGGTGAACTCGTTGCCATGCGTGACCGGCAGCATCGGCAGGCCGGACTTTCGGTAGTCCTCGACGCGATACAACGCCAGGGACCAGAAGTGCGGTGGTGTCCACAGGAAGATGATGAGAAAGAGAATCAGGGCCTCCGGCCCCACGTCGCCTGTCATCGCGGCCCAGCCCAGAACCGGGGGCATGGCGCCCGAAGCCCCGCCGATGACGATGTTCTGCGGCGTCAATGGCTTCAGGATGACGGTGTAGATCACCGCATAGCCGACAAAGGTCCCGAAGGTCAGCCACATGGTCAGCGGATTGACCCAGACGTAAAGCAGCCACGACCCCAGCCCGCACAGCACGCCGGCAAACAAGAGCGTCTCCCAGTCGTGCAACTCGCCCTTCGCCGTCGCCCGCCAGGAGGTGCGTTTCATCTTCGCATCGATGCTTTGTTCCACCAGGCAATTGAAGACCGCGGCGGCCGCAGCAACCAGCCAGATACCCAGGCAGGCGATGAGTCCAAGCCGCAGGTCGAGCAGGGTCGGCATGCCCGGAACCGCCAACACCATGCCGATGAGGGCGCAAAAGACGATGAGCTGGATCACGCGTGGTTTGGTCAACGCGTAGAACTGCCGGAGGCGGGAGGTCAGCGGCTGATGCGCCGCTTGCGTCTCTATCGTGCTCATGTCGACCGCTCCAGCGCGTCGATTGACGTTGCGGACACCGCGCTGACAGCGCTGCGGCTTTCGGCGAGCGCCCATGTGAGCACCACGATCAGCGCCGCCGCACCTCCGGTATGGGCCACGGCTACCAACAGCGGCCAGCCCAGGAGCACGTTGGATATTCCCGTGGCGAGCTGCCACAGGCCAAGCACGCCGATCCACCTGGCCTGGGATCGCAAGGCGCCGACCTGATACAGCCGCCAGGTGAGCAGGGCCACCACGGCGAATACCAGGTACGCGAAGAGACGATGCACATAGTGGATGGCCGTCAGCGCTTCAAACCCGATGTGTTCACCACCGCCCGTTTTGCCCAGATCCCGCCACAGCTCGAAACCCTGGCGAAAGTCCATCGCCGGCCACCAACTGCCGTGGCACGCCGGAAAGTCGCTGCAAGCCAGTACCGCGTAGTTGGTGCTGACCCAGCCGCCCAACGCCACCTGCAGCCACACCAATGCGAGGGCGGCGATCAGCCAGCCACGCGTCGCCGGTGCAATTGCGGCCCGCGCGCGGCCGTGCTGGGCATGGATGTACGCGACGGCCTGGCGACAGAGCAACGCAAGCAGCACCAGCCCGGCCAGCAGGTGCAGCGTGACCATCGCCGGGAACAGCTTCATGGTCACGGTCCACGCCCCGAAAGCGCCTTGCAGGCAGACCCAGGCCAGGGTTGCCGTGGGCCACCACGGGCTCACGGCCGCGCCACGCCGCCGCAGCACCCAGGTACCCGCGGCGAGGGTGAGGATCAACACGCCGACGCCGGTCGCCAGGTAGCGATGGATCATCTCGACCCAGGCCTTGCCATGCGTCACCGGTCCGGTCGGCATTTCCGCCTGGGCCTTGTCGATCTGGACTTGCGCGCCGCTGGGGCTGGCGTTTCCATAACAACCCGGCCAATCCGGGCAACCCAGCCCCGAGTCCGTGAGGCGGGTGAAGGTGCCGAACAGCACCAGGTCGAAGGTAAGAAACAGCACCGCCAAGGTCAGGGCCTGCAGCCGCCGCGCCGGCACCGCCCGCGGGTTGCGCAGCCACATCCAGGAGAGTGGCCCGAGCGCGACCACCACACCCATCAGCATGATGTGCAGGACGGGCGACAGGTCGTACAGCGGCTGGACGTTCATGTCAGTGGTTCCCGCGGCCCGGCTGGTCCCAGCCAGCCGAGGCTCGCAGCAGCCGCTCCAGGTCGCGTTTGGCCCTGGGAGCGGTTGCCAGATTCAGCTCGGCGGGAAAGCGCAGCATCCAGTTGCCCATGGGGTCGACCAGGTACAGGTGATCGGCAAGCGCCTGGCCGGGGGCGGGTGCCAGCCATCGCCCGAGCTGGGCCTCATCCACGCGCAATACGGTGGCCTGGGCCAGCGCGGGCCGCAGGGCCTCGCGCACTGGCTTGCCGTCCGCGACCAGCCAGACCCAGTCGACTCGGTCCTTGTCCTTGCCCAGGCTTTCGCGCATCTGGCGCTGCAGATACAAATGCCGTTCGCACGCGGCATTGCACTCGCCGCCGGCAACGCTGACCAGAAGCCATTGGCCGCGCAGCGAGCGCAGGGATACACCGGCGCCGTCCAGGGACGTGGCCGACACCGCGGGCAACTGCCGCTCCTCGACAAGTTCGCCGTAGTTGGGCCGGCCTTGAGGGCGGATCACGTAGTAAGTAAGGTAGGACGCCACCACCGGCGCCGCGCAGACCGCCAGCACGGCCAGCATCTTCAAGCGCCCGATCGCGGTGCGGCGGCTGTCGCGCGCCAGAGCTTCCTGCGGCACGGGCAATGAATGAACCGTGAGGCCCAAAGGCTCGTCAAGCATGTGGTGCCTTTCGGCGTGGGACGATGAACTGGAACCAGACATAAAGGATGGCGACGAGGCCGCTCATGGCCCACCATTGGAAGGCATAACCGTAATTGGTCGCGGCGCTACCGGCGGCCTCGGGCCAGTCGCGCAGCAGGCCGTCCGGTGGTCCTTCCGTCTGCCGCACGGCAAGGTCCAGCAAGGGCAGGCCCGTTTCGGCCCGGAATTGGGCCAAGTCCAGATTTTGCCGGATGGCGCCCCGCTGCGCCCCGGCAAACTCGTATAGCTTGGCGGGCGGCGGGGCAATGCGGCCGCGCAGCTCAATCAAGCCCTCGGGCGTCTGGATCGGCGGCAGTTTCTCCCGTTGCTCGAAATTGCGCGGCACCCAGCCCCGCTCGACCAGCACCGCCGTCGCGACGCCCTCCAGCTGCAAGGGCGTGACCACGTAAAACCCCTGCCGGCCCTGCATCTGCCTGTTGTCGAGAAACACCGTGTGCTGCGCAAGCCAGCTGCCGCGCAGAACCACCGGCCGGTGGAGCAGTTCCTCATGCGTCTTGCCGCCCAGCAAGACTTCCTGCGTTATGGGCGGCATCGCCTTGCGCTGGTCGATGGCGGCCTGCAGCGCGACTTTCTGGCCCGCCCGATCCATTTGCCATGCGCCCAGGCGCAGCGTGATGCCGACTGTCACCAGTGCGCCCAGGGTGATCAGCCAAAAGCGTGAGGGACGGGCGGGGGTCACGGGATAATCGCCCTCATGAAATATCTGGTGCTCCTGGCTTTCGTGGCCATCATCGGCAGCCTGGGCTCGGCGCTGTTCTTCATGCTGCGTGACGGCCGCGATGGCAAGCCCAAGACCAGCAATATGGCGCGCGCGCTGGCTTTCCGGGTGGGCTTTTCCATCCTGCTGTTCATCTGCATCCTGCTGGCCTGGAAGTTCGGCTATATCCAGCCGACCGGAATACCGGTGGGCAGGTAACGCCGGGAAGGACAAGGGCCGCGTCTGCGGCCCTTGTTTTCGTCCGTTGCCCGCCTTGCTTTCTCCTTGCCGGCTATAACCAGTACACCAGCGTGTACAGGCCGAGCCAGACCACGTCGACGAAGTGCCAATACCAGGCGGCGCCTTCGAAACCGAAGTGGCGCTCGGCGGTGAAGTGGCCCTTCATCAGGCGCAGCGTGATGAACAGCAGCATCAGCATGCCGACGATCACGTGGAAGCCGTGAAACCCCGTGAGCATGAAGAAGGTGGAGCCGTAAGCGCCCGAGGACAGCTTGAGATTGAGCTCGGTGTAGGCGTGGAAATACTCATAGGCCTGCACGCACACGAAGGTCGCACCCAACAGGACGGTGACCCACATGAAGGCGATGGTGCGGCCGCGATGATTTTCCCGCAGCGCGTGGTGGGCGATGGTCAGTGTGACGCCGGACGACAGCAGCAGCGCAGTGTTGATGGTGGGCAGCCAGAACGGCGTCATCACCTGGAACGGCTCGATGATGTTGGCCGGCGACGCGGTGGTGCCCGGCGCGACCGTGGGCCACACGGCCTTGAAATCGGGCCAGAGCAACGCGTTGTCCAGGCCGCCCAGGGCCGGCACCGAATGCGAGCGCAACCACCACAGGGCGGTGAAGAAGGCCCCGAAGAACATCACCTCGGAGAAGATGAACCAGCTCATGCTCCAGCGAAACGACCGGTCGACCTGGTAGTTGTAGTTGCCGCCCTCGCTCTCGCCCACGGCCTGGCGGAACCACTGGAACAGCACGCCGAACAGCCAGAGCATGCCGAACAGAAACGCGTACTTGCCCCAATCGTTGCCGTTGATCCATTGCGCGGCGCCCAGGATGACCCAGAACAGCCCGAAGGCTGCGAACGCCGGATGGCGCGAGGGCTGGGGCACGAAATAGTTGGGCGCTGTGCCCGTGGCGGTGGTACTCATCTGAACTCCTGATTCCCCAAAATTCTGTGTATTGGCTATTTGGCAACGATCCAGTTGACCAGCAACAGCAGCCCCGCGACGAACAGCGCCACGCCCACCAGCGCCGCGACGATGATGTGGAGCGGATTGAGCCTGCCCATGTCCTCATGGAATTCGCTGTTCTTGCGGATGCCCACGAAGGACCAGGCCACAGCCTTGACGGTGCGCAGGAACGAGGCGCGGCGCGGCGCTGCCGGGGGGTGCGCGTTCATGTCCTTGGAGCCGTTGCGGCCGGAACTGCGGCCGAGGGCGCCGGCGGGATCGCGCTGCCGACTTCGAAGAAGGTGTACGACAGCGTGATGGTGGTCACATCCTTGGACAGCTTCGGGTCGATCACGAACACCACCGGCCACCGTTTTGTCTCGCCCGGCTCCAGCGTGTGCTGCTTGAAGCAGAAACACTCGAGCTTGTTGAAATGCGCCGCAGCCTGATGCGGCGCATAGCTGGGGATGGCCTGGGCCGACATGCGGCGGTTCTGGACATTGGTGAATTCGTACATCACCGTCGCCAGTTCGCCGGGGTGCACCTGGATGGAACGCTGTGCGGGCTTGAATTCCCACGGCCCACGCGTATTGGCGTCGAACTCCACCGTGATGGTGCGGCTGGTATCGACCTGGGTATTCAGCCTCCCATCGGCACCGTCGCTGCTGCTGCCGGGCACCTGCAGCTCCGACAGCGACAGGATGTTGATCCCTGTCACCTCGCAGATGTGCTTGTAGATGGGGACCAGGGCATAACCGAACGCGAACATGCCCGCCGCGACCACGGCAAGCTTGCCGACCATCTTGAGGTTCTCGGTACGCAGGTTCATGCCGTTCTACTTCGACAGCAGTGCGATCTTGACGATGAAGCCGATGAAGAAAACCGCCGCGATGGATGCCAGGATCAGCGCCAGCCGCAGGTTTCTTTTCCTTTGCTCAGGGTCCACCGCCATGCTCGTCTCCTCAATGGTGTTCGGGTTGCACGCGGGCGCCCAGCACACGCGTCGCTGTGATATCCAGCCGCGGCGGGGTTGCGAAGGTGTGGAAAGGCGCCGGCGACGGCACTTCCCACTCCAACCCTTCAGCGCCCTTGCCGTCAGGGTCGTTCCAGGGACGCTGGGGCGCGGGTTCGCCCTGGCCGCGCAGGCACGGCAGCACGATCCAGAAGAAGAAATAGACCTGCGCAGCGCCGAAGAAGAAGGCGCCCACCGAGGCCATCATATTGAAATCGGCGAACTGCATCGGGTAGTCGGCGTAGCGGCGCGGCATGCCCGCCAGTCCCAGGAAGTGCATCGGGAAGAAGGTGACGTTGAAGGAGATCAGCGACCACCAGAAGTGGATCTTGCCGCGCGACTCCTTGTACATCACGCCCGTCCACTTGGGGGACCAGTAGTAGAAGCCGGAGAACATGGCGAACAGCGACCCGGCCACCAGCACGTAGTGGAAATGCGCGACGACGTAATAGGTGTCCTGCAGCAGCAGGTCGATGGGGGCCATGGCCAGGATCAGCCCGGTGAACCCGCCGATGGTGAACACGAAGATGAATCCCACCGCGAACAGCATGGGAGTCTCGAAAGTCATCGAGCCTTCCCACATGGTGGCAATCCAGTTGAATATCTTGACGGCGGTAGGCACGGCGATCAGCATCGTCGAGTACATGAAGAAGAGCTGGCCTGTCACCGGCATACCGGTGGTGAACATGTGGTGCGCCCAGACGATGAACGACAGGATGGCGATGGACGAAGTGGCGTAGACCATGGACGCGTAGCCGAACAGGCGCTTGCGCGAGAACGCCGGTACCACCTGGCTGATGATGCCGAAGGCCGGCAAGATCATGATGTATACCTCGGGGTGACCGAAGAACCAGAAGATGTGCTGGAACATCACCGGGTCGCCGCCGGCGGCCGGGTTGAAAAAGGAGGTTCCGAAGTGGCGATCGGTCAGCGTCATGGTGATGGCGCCGGCCAGCACGGGCATCACGGCAATCAGCAGGTAGGCCGTGATCAGCCAGGTCCAGCAGAACATGGGCATCTTCATCAGCGTCATGCCCGGGGCGCGCATGTTCAGGACGGTGACGATGATGTTGATCGAGCCCATGATCGACGAGGCGCCCAGCAGGTGTATCGCGAGGATGGTGGAATCCATCGATGGGCCCATCTGCAGCGTCAGCGGCGCGTACATCGTCCAGCCCGCGGCGGGTGCGCCGCCCGGCATGAAGAACGAACCCACCAGCATCAGGCCGGCCGGGATCAACAGCCAGAAGCTGAAGTTGTTCAAGCGAGCGAACGCCATGTCGGGGGCCCCGATCTGCAAGGGGATCATCCAGTTCGCGAAACCCACGAACGCCGGCATGATCGCGCCGAACACCATGATCAGCCCGTGCATGGTGGTGAGCTGGTTGAACAGTTCGGGATTGACGAACTGAAGCCCGGGCTGGAACAGCTCGGCGCGGATCACCATGGCCAGCAGCCCGCCGATCATCAGCATGGTGAAGGCGAACAGCAGGTACAGCGTGCCGATGTCCTTGTGATTGGTGGCGTAGACCCAGCGCCGCCAGCCGGTGGGCGCGTGGTCATGGTGGTCGTCGTGGGCCTGATGTTCGGGATGGTCGAGAACTGCGCTCATCTGGTGGATTTCCTTGTCGATTCGAAGGCAGTCGGCTTACTTGCCGCGCTGGGCCAGGACTTCGGCGGGCTGCACGATCTGGCCGGTCTTGTTGGACCAGTTGTTCTTGGTGTAGCTGATCACCGCGGCGATGTCGGTGTCGGACAATTGCTTCCACGAGGGCATCTGTCCCGTAGGCGTGGTTCGGCCGTTGAGGACCACCTGGATCTGCTTGGTCTTGTCGGCGTCCAGCACCACCGGCGAACCGTCCAGCGGCTTGATCGGGCCGGCTCCCTTGCCGTTGGGCTGGTGACAGGCCGCGCAGTTGGCGGCATAGACCTTCTCGCCGCGCTTCTCGATGTCCTCGAGGGTCCAGACCTTGGCCGGGTCGTCCTGGCGCGCTGCCATCTTCTTCTTTTGGCCATCGACCCAGACACTGTAGTCCTGGGCCGCCAGCACCTTGACATGGATGGGCATGTAGGCGTGTTCCTTGCCGCACAGCTCATAGCACTGTCCGTAGAAGTCCCCGGTCTTATCGCTGCGGAACCAGGTGTCGCGCACGAAACCGGGAATGGCATCCTGCTTCACCCCGAACGCCGGAACGCCCCAGGAATGGATCACGTCGTTGGCCGTCGTGATGATGCGTATCTTCTTGTTGACCGGCACCACCAGCGGATTGTCAACCTTGAGCAGGTAGTCGTCGGGCATGTCGCCCTTGGCGCCGTCGTTCGACATCTGCCGCTGTGCGCTGTCCAGGGTGGAGAGGAACGAAACCCCTTCGCCCTCGCCCTTGAGGTAGTCGTAGCCCCATTTCCACTGATAGCCGGTGGCCTTGATGGTCAGGTCGGAATTGCTGGTGTCCTTGGACGCCACCAGGACCTTGGTGGCCGGCAGCGCCATGCCGATGACGATGAGGAAGGGAATGATGGTCCAGACCACTTCGACGGTGACCGACTCGTGAAAATTGGCGGGCTTGTGCCCGCGCGACTTGCGGTGCTTCCAGATGGAATAGAACATCACGCTGAACACGGCAACGAAGATCACGAAACAGGCGATCAGCATGAACCAGTGCAGCCAGCCCTGTTCCGCCGCAATGCGGGTGACCGCCGGGTGCAGGTTGAGCTGAAGCACCGCCGGGCCGCCGGGCAGGTCGTTGGTCGCATGGGCCACCGGGCCGAACACGCCCACGGCGAGCAGCAGTACAGCCAACTTGTTGGAAATGCTCTTCATGGTTCTCACTAGCGTTAGTCTTGAATCAAACCGTCCCGGGCCGGCCGGCACCTTCTCGCAAAGCCCTTCTGATCTCCCGCGCCAGCGCCGGCCGCAATTCCGGTCGCAGGTAGCGCCCCACGTTGACCCGCCGCCCCTGCCCCGACAGTTGGATCAACGACCGGTCGGCCCTGCTGGGCTCGACCCGAACCCGCTCCCGGTCGAACTCCGCACGCTCCAGGTGGCCCGCATTCTCCAGCTCGACCACCAGGTGACGGCCGCGCAGCGAAATCGTCTCGCCGTCGGTCGCATGCCGTGCATACACAAGGAACGCCACTCCGACCACCGCCAGCTCGAGCCATGCAATCGGAAGAATCATCACGGCCCCCTGAAACCAGAAAAACGTCCCGATCCCGAGCGACAACGCACACAACGAGGCATACAGCCAGCCCAGCTGGACTGGCGTCACCGAGCAGTTGCGCCGCAAGAACCAGTGGATGTTCTGGCCCTGCACCGTGGCAAAACGAAAGACGGGGTTGGACAAAAAGGGGCGCTCAAAAAATGAACCTGCGATTCTAGCGCGGGGTTACATAACCCGTCCGAAGACCGCCCATCGATCCCGCAGCCATCGGTCGGGATGCCGTCCCGGGCGCCTGCAACCGCTGTCTTCCTGCCGACAATCCCTATTCGCCGGGGCGCTTGTCGGCCTGGAGCATGGCGCGCATGTCTTCCAGCGAGACGGCACTCTTGCTGCTCATCCGCACTTTGGGCCGTGGCTTCAGTGCATGGCCGTAGATGATTTCGAAGGTCAGCGCCAGCCGCCCATCCGCGTCGCTCAGGGTTTGCCCCAGCTCCCGCTCGAGCCGGCCGCGCCAGCCCCGGCCACGCAGCCCGGGAAAGCGGGCGAAATGAAGATTGGCCCCCAGTTCGCGCAACTCCTCGATCAGCCGTTGCGGAGTCTCCCAGGTCAGCGTGATGCGCTCCATGTCCATCACCGGTTCGGCAAAGCCCGCCTGGACCAGCATGTCGCCCCAGTCGTGCATGTCGGTGAAGTCGTGCGCAGGAGGAGGCCAGCCCAGTGCGCGGTACATGGCACGCAGTTCACGCACCGTGTCCGGGCCCAGGCACGAAAACATCAGAAAACCGTCCACGGCCAGGGCCCGGTGCCACACGGCGAGGAGAGCCTGCGGGTCGGCCGCCATGTGCAGTGCCATATTGGCCCACAGCATCTGGGCGGCGCCGTCGGGAATCCGACCGTAGTGTACGGAGGGCCCCGACCAGCGCCGCCACCACGGCCTGGACAACTGGTCCAGCGCCGCCTGGGCCTGATGCGCGCGGCTTTCATGGACAAAGCAATCGGCGCGCGGATAGCGTCGCTCCAGCAGCGCATGCGCCGCCAAACCGCCGCGCACCGGCTCCCAGTCGGCCCAGGCCTTGGGTTCCAGGCGGATCCACTGGAGCCGGTCCTCCATCCGGCGACCGACTTCTTCGTGCAGCCAGGGCGAACGGGCGGGCGCGACCAGTTCCCAGTGCCGCGCGGCAGCCGGAGCTATGGTGGGAGGGCGTTCGTTGGCCATGGACAGAATCCGAACGAGTATATTGATCCGATGCTCAGCGAGTTGATCGAAGGGCTTGCTGCCGTCGTGCCCGGCCAGTGCGCCGTGTGCCATGCGTGGCCGGCCCAGCCGGTGTGCGAGGCCTGTGTGGCCCGGTTCGCCCAGCCCCGGCTGTGCTGCCGGCGTTGCGCCCTGCCGCTGCCGCTATCGGGAACAGTGAGCGAATGCGGCCGCTGCCTGCGCGAGCCCCCGACTGTGGATGCCTGTCACGCCGCGGTTTCCTACGACTATCCGTGGTCGGCACTGATCGCCCAGTTCAAGTTCAACGGCCAGGCCGGCTGGGCCCGCAGCTTCGCCATGCTGATGCGCAGCGCGCCCTGGGTCGAGCCCGCGCTGGACCGCGCCGATGTCGTGTTGCCGATGCCGCTGTCGGCGCAGCGGCTGGCCGAGCGCGGCTTCAACCAGGCGCTGCTGCTGGCACGCAGCCTCGCGCCCCGAAAAACCCGGTCAGACCTGCTGCTCAGGGTGCGGCATACGAGCGCACAGACGGCGCTGGACCGCAAGGATCGGCTCGGCAATGTGAAGGGTGCATTTGCCGTGGACCCTCACCTTTTTTCTCAATTGCGCGGCGTCCATGTCGTGCTTGTCGACGACGTGATGACCAGTGGTGCCTCGATCTTTACCGCAGCCGCTGTCCTGCGACAAGCCGGCGCCGCGCACATTACCGCTCTGGTGCTGGCCCGCACTGACGCGCCCGACTGAAGCCGCGGTCGACAAGCGTCATGTTCCACATCGTCCTGGTCGAGCCGCAGATCCCGCCCAACACCGGCAACGTGATCCGGCTGGCGGCCAATACCGGCTGCACGCTGGACCTGATCGAGCCGCTGGGTTTTTCCATGGAGGACAGGCTGCTGCGCCGCGCGGGCCTCGACTATCACGAATTCGCCCAGGTAAGACAGCATGAAAATTGGGACGCGTTCATAGCCTCGACACAGCCCGACCCGCAGCGCATGTTCGCTTTGACCACGACGGCCCGGCGGCTGGTCCATGAGACGGCGTTCCAGCCCGGCGACTGGTTCGTGTTCGGTGCGGAAACGCGAGGACTGGCGCGCGCGCTGCGCGAGTCATTCCCGGCAGCGCAACGGCTGCGGCTGCCCATGCGCGAGGGGCAGCGCAGCCTCAACCTGTCGAACGCGGTCGCTGTGACAGTATTTGAAGCCTGGCGGCAGAACGGCTTTGCCTGATGTCGTGCGGTAGCCGGAGCAAGCCGCCCGATCCGGCGGCGTGACGCGCCTAAGGGTAGCGCCGCGACACCGATTCGGCGATGCACACGGGGCGATCGCTGCCCTCGCGCTCCACCGTCACCAGCCAGGTCACCTGCATGCCATTGTTGTCGATGGGCTCGCAAGCCAGCAGCTTCAGGCGCGCGCGCAGCCGGCTGCCGACGGGCACCGGCGCGGTAAAGCGGACCTTGTTGAGCCCGTAGTTGACGCCCATGCGGGTTTCGAGAACCCGGACCGAGGTCTCGAAAAATTTGGGGATCAGCGACAGGGTCAGGAAACCGTGGGCAATGGGTGCTCCGAACGGACCGGCCTTGGCCTTTTCCACGTCGACGTGAATCCATTGGTGGTCGCCGGTCGCCTGCGCAAACAGATTGATCTGCTCCTGAGTGACGGTGAGCCAGTCGCTCACGGCGACCTCCTGGCCCACCAGCGCGGCGAGCTCTGCAAGATTCTGGAAGGTTTTCATTGCTGCGAATGTAGCAAGCGGCCCGGCGGCTACTTGTCGAGCCAGCGACAGATACCTTCCCATTGCGCCAGGTCGCGTTCGACGCGCCCGGGTGCCACATCGAAAATCGTGAGGCCCCGTGCGGCCAGGTGGATGTAGTTCTGGGTATGCCTCAGATAACCCAGCACCGGCAGGCCGAGGCTGTCCACGAACTCGTGCAGCTTGTCCGCGGCGATCGTGCGCGGGTCGACCCTCATGCCGACAATGCCCACTTGCATTTTCCTGGCCTTGCGATGCTCGGCCAGTTCGTCGAGGAAGGCACGGGTCGCAAAAATGTCGAAAATGCTCGGTTGCAACGGAACCACCACCTTGTCGGCCAGCTGCATCACCTCCTTGAACATCTTGCCGTGCATGCCCGCCGGGGTGTCCAGCACCACATGGGTGGTTCCTTTGGGAGGCTTGACGATATTCCCTTCGCCCAACTCCCAGGTGCTGATGGGCCGGGCGGCGGGCGGGCGCAGGCCGAGCCACAGCCTGGACGATTGCTGGCGATCGGCGTCCCCCAGCATCACCGAGTGGCCCTTGCTGGCGAAATAGCCGGCAATCTGGGTGGCCATGGTGGACTTACCGACTCCGCCTTTTGGATTGGCTACAACCACGACCGGCATGGGTGACTCCTCTCGGTTGGGCGGCTTCGGAAAGAAAAGCCGCATTACGGTATGTTACTTGCATGGATGAGATGACCAAAGAAGTGTTTACCGGCGACGTGCTGGTGCTGGCGGCCCACCCCAATTGGCGCGAGTCGCGGGTCAATCGGCGCCTGCTGGCTGCGGCCGGCGGAATCGATCGCGTGCGGGTGCACGACCTGTATGCCCGCTACCCCGACTACGACATCGACGTGAGCGCCGAACAGTCCGGCGCCGCGCTGGCCGATCTCATCGTCCTGCTGCACCCCATCCAGTGGTATTCGATGCCTGCGCTGCAGAAGCTTTGGCTCGACGAAGTCCTCGCCTACGGCTGGGCGTACGGCCCGGGCGGCACCGCATTGCAGGGCAAGGACCTTTGGCTGGTGGCGACCACCGGCGGCCCGCAAAGCTCCTACCACCCGCAAGGCTACAACCGCTATTTTTTCGATGCTTTCCTGCCGCCCTACGAGCAGACGGCCGCGCTGTGCGGCATGCGTTTCCTGCCCCCGCTGCTGTTGCACGGGGCCCGCGGCGCGAGCGAGGAGTCGGTGACGCAGCACGTGGAAATATTCGAGTCGCGCTTGCGGTCCTATCCGCAGTGGCCGGAAATCGACGAACTGGAGCAGTGCCCGGCCTGCGAAGTGCCGGCCGGCGACCGTCCGGTGCCCGGCGCGAAATCGGGCGCGGGGGAGGCGGATTGATGGAGCATGCGCCCACGTGGCTCACCAACAGCCTGATCTATCTGGGCGCGGCCGTGCTTGGCGTGCCGCTGTCCAGGTATCTGGGCCTGGGTTCCATCATCGGCTACCTCGCCGCCGGCATCGCCATCGGGCCCTGGGGCCTGGGCCTGGTCAGCAATGTCCAGGACATCCTGCACTTCGCCGAAGTCGGCGTCGTGCTCATGCTGTTCCTGATCGGGTTGGAACTGGAGCCGCGCCGGCTGTGGAACCTGCGCCGTCCGATTTTCGGCTGGGGCAGCGTCCAGATGCTGGGATGCACAGCGTTGCTGTGCGCAGCCGCGATGGCCGTCGGCCTGCCATGGCGGGTCAGCCTGGTGGCGGCGCTCGGCCTGGCCTTGTCATCCACGGCCAGTGCCTTGCAGACGATGGGCGAACGCAACATGCTGCCCACTTCCAGTGGCCAGGCGGGCTTTTCCATCCTGCTGTTCCAGGACGTCGCGGCCATCCCGGTCCTGGCGCTGCTCCCGTTGCTGGGCGGGCTCGCGGACGCGAGCGATGCGGCCGGCGGCAGCCGCTGGCTGGAAGCCGCAAAAATCCTCGCCGTGGTCGGCGGCATCGTGCTGGGCGGGCGTCTGCTGCTGAGACCGCTGCTGCGCTGGATCGCCAGGAGCAAGACCCCTGAGATCTTCACGGCCGCCGCGCTCCTGCTGGTGCTGGCGAATGCGGCCCTGATGCAGCTGGTGGGCCTGTCGATGGCGCTGGGCGCGTTTCTGGCCGGCGTGCTGCTGGCCGAGAGCGAGTACCGGCGCGAGCTCGAGACGGACATCGAGCCGTTCAAAGGGCTGTTGCTGGGGCTGTTCTTCATCGCAGTGGGGATGAGCATCGACTTCGGGGTGTTGCGCCAGTCGGCCGGCATGATGGCTTTGCTGGTTTTCGGATTCCTTGCGCTCAAGGCCGTCGTCATCTACGCGCTGGGGCGCGCCATGGGCCTGCCGGCACAGGAACGGCCGGTGTTCACCCTGTTGCTCGCGCAAGGAGGTGAATTCGCCTTCGTGGTGTTCCAGGCCGCGGCCGGCGCGCAGGTACTCGCGCCCCAGACTTCGTCGCTGCTCATCGGGGCAGTCACGGTGTCCATGCTGCTCAGCCCGTTATTGCTGGTGCTCGTCGACAAGCTGGTGCTGCCCCGTTACGCCCGAGGCAAGAGCGCGCAGCTGGAGGAGATCAGCGAACCCCAGCAGGCGCCCGTCATCATCGCCGGGTTCGGGCGCTATGGGCAGATCGTCGGCCGCCTCCTCACAGCGCAGGGGATCGCGGCCACGGTGCTGGACCACGACGCCGACATGATCGAGGCGGCCCGGACTTTCGGCTACAAGGTGTTCTATGGCGATGCCACCCGGCTCGACCTGTTGCGCACCGCCGGCGCGCAAACCGCCAAGGTATTGGTCATCGCCGTCGACGACACCGCGCAGTCGCTCAAGATCGTGGAGCTGGCGCATGAGCATTTTCCGGGGCTCGAGCTGGTGGCCCGCGCGCGCGACGTCACGCACTGGAACGAGCTGCGCGACCGCGGCGTGACGCGCGTCGAGCGCGAGGTGTTCGAATCCAGCCTGCGCAGCGGCCGCACCGTGCTCGAAGTGCTGGGCTTCACCCCGCACGAGGCGCGGACCCAGGCCATGCGCTTCCGGCGGCACAACTTCCAGCTGTTCGAGCAGATGTACCCGCATCACAAGGACCGGGCCAAGGTGATCGCCGTGGTCAAGCAGGGCCGCCGGCAGCTGGAAGAGCAGATGGCCCATGAGCGTGCCGAGCGCGAAGCCCGGCGGGGCAAAGAGGGGTTCGTCTCGGCTGAGCCGCTCCCCTCGGAAGATCAACGCTCCAATGCGCCGCCGGCGAGCCAGCGCGAGCCGTGGCGATAAAGCTCCTCGACCACCGGGCCCCTGAGCATCGGCATGTCCATCTCCTTGGCCCAGCCTTCCTGCGTGACCCGGATGAAGTCCCGGAACGGCCCCTGGAACCAGGTAGCCATCATCACGCCATCGGGGTGCCAGACAGTGGCGAAGCGCTCCCAGTCGCCGGCGGCGGGCCGTTCGGCCCGATGCTGTCCAACGAGCTGAGGGGGCGATTGGCGCCTGAACCATCCGCGCGAACGCCGAAAACCTCAGGCTCGCGGCCGAGCCCCCTCGCATGCATCCTGCAGCAGTTGCCGTATCGCGCCGCGCTCCAGCGGGCGCGGATTGGGATATTGGTTCTGCAATGCGATCTCGCAGGCCCGATCCAGGTCAGCCGCCTTCATGCCGATGTCGCGCAGCGCCACCGGGGCGCCGTTGTCCTTCGCCAGATCGAACACCGCCTGGGCCGCGCTGCTGCCGCCCAGTGCCTGCGCGATGCGCTGCATGGCCTGTGGCGCAGCGACGGCGTTGTAGGCCAGCGCATGCGGCAGCACGATGGTGTGGGTCTCGGCATGGGGCAGGTTGAAACTGCCGCCCAGCGCGTGGCACAGCTTGTGGTGCAGTCCCATGCCGACGCTGCCCAGCACGCAGCCGCAAAGCCAGGCGCCATATAGCGCATCGCTGCGCGCCTGGAGAGCGGCCGGCTCCTTCCTGATCGCAGGCAGCGCAAGCGCGAGCGACGCGATGCCCTCCTGGGCCATCCAGTCCGAGACCGGGTTGGCGTCCGCGGCGTACAGGCCCTCGGCGGCGTGGGCGATGGCGTTGATGCCGCTGGTTACGCTGGTGGTCACGGACAAGCCCAGCGTCAGCTCGGGGTCGTAGAGCACCGTGCGCGGCAGCACCCGTGGGTCCTTGCCGGTCTTCTTCAGGCCCGCATCGGTGATGCCGTAGATCGGCGTCATCTCACTGCCGGCGTAAGTCGTCGGCACAGCCAGCAGCGGCAAGCCGGATTCGAGGGCGATCGCCTTTCCCAGCCCGGTAGTGGAACCGCCGCCGATGGCGACGAGGGAATCGGCGGCAAGGCGCTGCGCCATCTCGCGGGCCGCATGCGCCGTCTCGATCGGCACGTGCATGAGGGCGCGGTCGAAGACCCCGGCCGCGCGCGATCCCAACAGAGCGATCACCCGTTCAGCCAATGAGCGCTGCCCTGGCGTGCACAGCACCAGCGCCCTGCCCGATCCCAGCCGGTCGATCTCGCTTGCCAGCTGACCCAGGGCCCCGGCACCGAACACGACGCGCGACGGGAGGCTGCTGTAGCTGAAGCTATGCAATCAGACGCGCTCCAGGATCACCGCGATGCCCTGCCCCACGCCGATGCACATGGTGCAAAGGGCGTAGCGCCCGCCGCTGTGGTGCAACTGGTTCACAGCCGTCGTCGCCAATCGAGCGCCGGAGGCGCCCAGCGGATGGCCCAACGCAATCGCGCCGCCGTTGGGATTGACCCGCGGGTCATCGTCCTTCAGGCCCAGCAGTCGCAGCACGGCCAGACCCTGCGCAGCGAAAGCCTCGTTGAGTTCGATCACATCGATCTGCTCGATCTTCAGGCCGGTAAGCGCCAATACTTTCTGCGTGGCCGGCGCCGGGCCGATGCCCATCACGCGCGGCGGAACGCCCGCGGTCGCCATCCCGACCACGCGCGCCCTGGGCGTCAGGCCCTGTTTCGCAGCCGTGCCTTCGTCCGCCAGCAGCAGCGCGCACGAGCCGTCATTGACGCCGCTCGCATTGCCCGCGGTCACCGTGCCATCGGGCTTGACGATAGGCTTGAGCTTGGCCAGCGCCTCCAGGCTGGTTTCGCGCGGATGTTCGTCCTTGCTGACGACGATCGCCTCGCCCTTCTTCTGGGCAAGGGTGACCGGCGTGATCTCGCGATCGAAATAGCCGGCCTTCTGCGCCGCCACGGCCTTGAGCTGGCTGGCCAGGGCCATGCTGTCCTGGGCGTCGCGCTCGATCTTGTACTCGGCCGCGACGTTCTCGGCGGTCTCGGGCATGGAGTCGACGCCGTACTTCTCTTTCATCAGCTTGTTCACGAAGCGCCAGCCGATGGTCGTGTCGTACACGGTGCTGGTCCGCGAAAAGGCGCTTTCGGCCTTGGGCATGACGAACGGCGCGCGGCTCATGCTCTCCACGCCGCCGGCGATCATCAGCGTCGCCTCGCCCGCCTTGATGGCGCGCGCGGCCGTGCCCACCGCATCCAGGCCCGAGCCGCACAAGCGATTGATGGTGGCGCCCGACAACCCGACCGGCAGCCCGGCCAGCAGACTGGCCATGTGGGCCACGTTGCGGTTGTCCTCGCCCGCCTGGTTCGCGCAGCCGAAGAGCACGTCGCTGACAGCCTCCCAATCGACACGAGCATTGCGCGCCATCAGCGCCTTGAGCGGAATCGCGGCCAGGTCGTCGGTTCGCACCGACGACAGCGAGCCGCCGTAACGGCCGAAGGGCGTGCGGATGGCATCGCAAATGAAGGCTTGTTTCGTCATCAGGTTCTCCTTGTTGCGGGCCGGCGCATTGCCGCCGGTCTGGGTTGCGGGCAATCGGCTGGCGCCTCAGGGCTGCGCGATCGGCAAGCCGACCAGGCCTTCCAGCTCTGCAAGGCTCAGCCCTTCGATCCTGTCGATGAGCCTGAGGCCCTGCGTCGTGCACTCCAGTGTGGCGAGGTCGGTGTAGATGCGCTTGACACAGCCGATGCCGGTCAAAGGATAACTGCACCGGGCCACCACCTTGCTCTGGCCCTGGCGCGTCAGCAAATCCATCATCACCCAGGTCTGCCGGGCGCCGATGGCCAGGTCCATCGCGCCGCCGACCGCCGGGATGTCGCCGGCCTCGCCGGTGCTCCAGTTGGCCAGGTCGCCCGTCGCCGAGACCTGGAAAGCGCCCAGCACGCAAATGTCCAGATGACCGTCGCGCATCATGGCGAAGCTGTCGGCATGGTGGAAATAGGCGCCGCCCGCCAGCAGCGTGACCGGCTGCTTGCCGGCGTTGATCAGGTCGTAGTCTTCTTCACCCGCCGGCGGCGCCGGCCCCATGCCCAGCACGCCGTTTTCGCTGTGCAGGATGACCTCGCACCCTTCACCGATGTGATTGGCCACCGCGGTCGGCATCCCAATCCCCAGGTTGACATAGGCCCCGTCGGGGATGTCGCGCGCCACGCGGGCCGCGAGCTGGTCCTTGGTTCGCTTGCGGTACTGCATCACGCCGCCTTCCGGATGCCGCCGGCCTGGGTCGCGACGCGTTCGATCTGCACGATCTTGCTGACGTAGATGCCCGGCGTCACGATGCTTTCGGGGTCGAGCTCGCCGAGCTCGACAACCTGGTGCACGCTGGCCACGGTGGTGCTCGCGGCCGTGGCCATCACCGGTCCGAAATTGCGCGCCGTCTTGCGATAGACGAGATTGCCCCAGCGGTCGCCGGACTCGGCCTTGATGAGAGCCAGGTCGCCGCGGATCGGATACTCCAGCACGTAATGACGGCCGGCGATTTCGCGCGTCTCCTTGCCTTTGGCCAGCTCGGTGCCATAGCCGGTGGGACAGAAGAAGGCACCGATTCCGGCGCCGCCCGCGCGGATCCGCTCGGCCAGGTTGCCCTGCGGCACCAGCTCGAGTTCGAGCTTGCCGCTTCGATACAGCGCATCGAAGACATACGAGTCGACCTGACGCGGGAAACTGCAGATGATCTTGCGCACCCGACCGGTCTTGAGCAGCGCGGGCAGTCCGACGTCGCCATTGCCCGCGTTGTTGTTGACCACGGTGAGGTCTTTCGCGCCCTGCTCGATCAGGCCGTCGATGAGTTCATTGGGAATCCCGGCGGTGCCGAAGCCGCCGATGAGGACCGTGGCACCGTCCTTCACCCCGGCCAGCGCTTCGGCAATCGTGCGCGCAATCTTGTCGATCATGAAAAGTCCTGGAGCAACCGCCGGCTCGCTGCCGTGCGGTCCCTGCCTGTCCGAATATTCCTTCAATGGATTCTAGGGCCCTGCCGCTGCCGCGCCTTAGGCTGCATGCTACGCTGGCGCCCATGTTCAATCCGTCGCAATCCGACGTCCGCCGTTTCTTTTGCGCTGTCCGTGCCAAGGCCGACGCGGGACAGCCGATGGATGCGCTGGAGACGCTGGCCGGCCAGTGGCTCCAGGAACACCCGGAATACGACCTCGAGCTGGCGGATGCCGACGCGGCCGTGGCCCGGTCCTATGAAGGCAGCGACGGCCGGACCAACCCCTTCCTGCACCTGGCTATGCATTTGTCGATCAGCGAACAATGCTCGATCGATCAGCCTCGCGGCATCCGCCAGGCGGTGGAGCTGCTGGCGGCGCGGCGCCATTCCTTGCACGATGCGCATCACGAAGCCATGGAATGCCTGGGCCGGATGCTGTGGGAAAGCCAGCGCTCGGGCCAGCCTCCGGATGGCGCCGCCTACATTGACTGCGTCCAGCGCGCAGCCACGCGCGACTGAGGCGCTGGCCAAAAAAAGCCCCGCAGCGCGGGGCTTTGATTCAGCAGAGGCCCGGTGTTACCGGAATCGGCTTTCCGGCTTGACCTTCAGCTCGCCGTCGATCGAGCCGACGTAATTGGCAAGCGCCTTCAGTTCCGCATTGCTGAACTGCCTGGCCATCGCGCCCATGATGGGGTTGCTGCGTCCGACACCGGGATTGTTCTCGGTCTTGTAGGCCTTGAGCGCGACGAAGAGGTAGTCGGCGTACTGGCCGGCGATCTTCGGGTAGCTCGGGTCGATCGGCTTGGACAGATTGCTGCCATGGCAGGAAACGCAACCCGCCTTCTGCATCAGCCCCGCGACCTGCTGGCTCGGCTCTTTGGCGGGCTTTTCGGGCAAGGTCTTGCCGTCTTCCTTGCCGCTGGCCTCGTAGTAGGCCGCGATCTCGTTGATGTCCTGCTCGGACAAGGTAGTGGCAATGGCGCGCATGGTGGGATGCTTGCGGTCGCCGTTCTTGTAGGCAGTCAGCGCAGCTGCGATGTACTTCGCGTTCTGGCCCGAAATCATCGGGACCTTGTAGACCTCGGGGAAGCTCGCCTGGTAGCCCCTGATGCCGTGGCACCCGAGGCACATCGCCGTCTTGGCATTGATGGATGCGCCGGAAGCCGCTGGCGCATCAGCTTTCTGCGGAGCCGGCGCCGCTGCCGGGCTCGGTGTCTGGGAATGGGCCAGCCCCGTCACGCAAGCGACAGCCATGGCAAAAAACGTAGTGAACAGCGTCTTCATTTTGCGAGCACAATCGGGTGAGAGGTCAAGTCTTTTAATCAACCTTTGATTATATCCGGCGCCGCAGCTCGCCTTCACCCCAATACATCCCATGAAGTTTCAAGGCTCACAGAACTATGTCGCCACGCAAGACCTGATGCTGGCGGTGAACGCGGCCATCACGCTCAAGCGCCCGCTGCTCGTCAAGGGCGAGCCGGGCACCGGCAAGACCATGCTGGCGGAGGAAGTCGCCCAGGCGCTGAACATTCCCCTGCTGCAGTGGCACATCAAGTCCACCACCAAGGCGATGCAGGGGCTGTATGAGTACGACGCCGTCAGCCGTCTGCGCGACTCGCAGCTCGGTGAAGAGCGGGTCAAGGACATCCACAACTACATCGTCAAGGGCGTCCTGTGGCAGGCCTTCACCGCCGATCACCCGGTGGCCCTGCTGATCGATGAAATCGACAAGGCGGACATCGAGTTCCCGAACGATCTGCTGCGCGAACTCGATCGCATGGAGTTCTATGTGTACGAGACCCGCGAGCTGGTCAAGGCACGGCACCGGCCGCTGGTTTTCATCACTTCCAATAACGAAAAGGAATTGCCGGACGCCTTCCTGCGCCGCTGCTTCTTCCACTACATCAAGTTCCCCGACGCCGACACCATGAAGCTGATAGTCGACGTTCACTTCCCCGGTCTGAAGAAGGACCTGCTGACGGCTGCGATGAAGACGTTCTACGACGTTCGCAACCTGCCGGGCCTGAAAAAGAAGCCATCCACCAGCGAGCTGCTGGACTGGCTGAAGCTGCTGGTGGCCGAAGACATTCCGCTCGCGGCGCTGCAGAGCAAGGACGACAAGGTCGCGGTTCCGCCGCTGGTGGGGGCCTTGCTCAAGAACGAGCAGGACGTGACGCTGTTCGAAAAACTGGTGTTCATGCAGCGACACAATCGCTGAGCCCGCGCCGGAGCGTCCCGTGAAACCGTTGCTGATCGAAGGCCTCACCGATGCCGCCGGCTTCGCGGCCGGCGTGCTGCTCGCCTGGCTGATCGGGCGCCTGCTCGGCTTCGATCCGCTGGCCGAAGGCTACGGCGGCAGCGCCCTCGGCGGCATCGTGCTGGCCGGGTTGGGCGGCGGTGCCGGTATCCAGTTGGCCCGGCGCTGGCGCGCTGCGCGCAAAGTGAAATGACATGCGCAAGCCCGACCCTGTGACGCTCGAGACGCCGCTGGTGCGGCTGGAGCCCATGACGGCCGCCCACGCCCCCGGGCTGGAGGTCGCGGCCAGGGACGGCCAGCTGTGGAAGCTGCGCATCACTTCGGTACCGGAGCCGGGCGAGACTGCCGCGTATGTGGTGGCCGCGCTCAAAGGCCAGCAGGAAGGGCACATGTTGCCGTTCGCGGTGCGTGACCTGGCCAGTGGCAAGATCATCGGCAGCACCCGCTACCACGACGTCGTGCCCGCGGTCGAGCGGCTGGAGATCGGCTACACCTGGTACGGGCGGAGCTGGCAACGCAGCCATGTCAACACCACGTGCAAGTTGCTGCTGATGACGCATGCGTTCGAAGTACTTGGCGCGAAACTGGTGGGATGGCGCACGGACAACTACAACTTCGCCAGCCAGCGCGCCATCGAGCGCCTGGGCGCCCGCAAGGACGGCGTGTTGCGCCACCACGCGCTGCGGCGGGACGGCACCGTGCGCGACACCGTGATGTACAGCCTGGCCGCCGGCGAGTGGCCGGAGGTGAAGGCGCACCTGCAGTACCAGCTGGCCTTGCCGCGGGAGACCTGACCATGCTGATCGACTTCTTCTACACCCTGCGCAGCGCCAAGCTGCCGGTCTCGGTCAAGGAATACCTGGTGCTGCTGGAGGCTCTCAAGGAGGGCGTGGTCGGGCCCAACAGCGAGGATGGCTACAAGATCGACGACTTCTACTACCTCAGCCGCGCGGCGCTGGTGAAGGACGAGAAGCACTACGACAAGTTCGACCGCGCTTTTGCCGCCTATTTCAAGGGCGTCGAGATGGTGGCCGACTTCACCCAGGACATCCCGCTGGAGTGGCTGCGCAAGAACCTTGAACTCGAACTCAGCCCGGAAGAAAAGGCCAGGATCGAAAAGATGGGCTGGGACGAGTTGATGGAAACGCTGAAGAAACGTTTCGAAGAGCAGAAGGAGCGCCACGAAGGCGGCAGCAAGATGATAGGCACAGGCGGCACTTCGCCGTTCGGGGCCTATGGGTTCAACCCTCAGGGAATCCGCATCGGCCAGGACAAGGGCCGCAACCGCAGCGCCGTGAAGGTCTGGGACCAGCGCGCCTACAAGGACTACGACGACTCGCAGGAACTGGGCACGCGCAACATCAAGATCGCGCTGCGACGTCTGCGCAAGTTCGCCCGTGAAGGCGCCGCCGATGAACTGGACCTGGACGACACCATCAGGTCGACGGCGGCCAATGCCGGGTACCTCGACATCAAGATGGTGCCCGAGCGGCACAACAACGTGAAGATCCTGCTGCTGATGGACGTCGGTGGCACCATGGACGAGCACATCCACCGGGTCGAGGAAATGTTCTCGGCAGCCAAGGCCGAGTTCAAGCACCTGGAGTTCTATTACTTCCACAACTGCGTCTACGACTTCATGTGGAAGAACAACCGCCGGCGCTTCTCGGAGAAGTTCGCGACCTGGGACATCATCCGCAAATACAACAAGGACTACAAGCTGATCTTCGTCGGCGACGCGACCATGAGTCCCTACGAGATCCTGCAGCCCGGCGGCAGCGTGGAGTACAACAATGAGGAAGCCGGTGTCGAATGGCTGCAGCGCCTGACCAACGCCTTCCCGAAGTTCAGCTGGATCAATCCGGAACCGCAGGGTGTCTGGCAATACCGGCAAAGCATCAGCGTGATCCAGCAGTTGATGAACCAGCGCATGTACCCCTTGACCATCAAGGGCCTGGAAGAGGCCATGCGCCTGCTTTCCAAGTAGGGGCCACGGCCGCGTCTTCTCCGCGCTTGCGCGATTGGATCCACATCTCCCTCCGCTTGGCGGAGGGAGGCTGGGAGGGAGGTGCCCCGTTCCGGCCGCTCGCCGGCGGGGGGGGGGCCCCGCCAAAAAATCTGGGCCCCCCC
>DIZF01000045.1 GCA_002427815.1 Ramlibacter tataouinensis | reverse complement strand
CTCCGGGCAAGCCGCCGAACCCCAACGAGTCGGGGCTGGAAGAATTGCTCAAGCGGGCTGAACCCTTCAACTGACCTGGATGCCAGGCAGTTTCCTGAGCCCGCGACCTGCGGGCTCAGTCCTTTTCGGGTGTCGACGACGGGACGGCCCGGGCGGGGCGGGGTGGCGCAGTGATGGCCGGGCGCATCTCACGCCACAATAGGCCCCCATGAATTTCCGGACCTTATTGCCTGCGACACCACTGCGTCGCTGCCCGCCCGCCGGCTGCGGCGCAACCATTCAGGACGAGGTCCCACATGGACCGGGTTGACGCGATCGTCATCGGCGCAGGCGCCGTCGGGCTGGCGGTCGGGCGGGCGCTGGCCCAAAGCGGCCGGGAGACCATCGTCGTGGAAGCCCACCCGGCCATCGGACAGGGCGTGAGTTCGCGTAACAGCGAGGTCATCCATGCCGGCCTTTACTATGCCCCGGGTTCGCTCAAGGCGAAGCTGTGTGTGCGGGGCAAGCAACTGCTCTATGACCTGTGCGCCAGCCATGGGGTGAGCCACCGCCGGTGCGGCAAGCTGGTGGTGGCGATGACCGAGGCCGAAGCGCTTGCATTGCAGACGCTGCGAAGCCGGGCGGACGCCAACGGCGTGCCCGTGCAGTGGCTGGACGGGGCGCAAGCCCGTGCCCTGGAGCCGGCGCTCGATTGCGTGGCGGCTCTGCTCTCGCCCAGCACCGGCATTGTGGACAGCCATGGCTTGATGCTGGCGCTGCAGGGCGACTTCGAAACGGCCGGCGGCATGGTCGCGCTGGGCTCCGCGGTGGACTCGGCGGTGCTGGGACAAGGCGGTGGGCTGCACCTGATCCGCATGGCGGACGGCAGCGAAGTGGCCGCCCGCGAAATCGTCAATTCGGCATCGCTGCACGCCTGCGCCCTGGCGCGACGGTTCGAGGGACTCGACAAGGCGCATGTACCGCGCGCGTACTTCGCCAAGGGCAACTACTTCGCCCTGGCCGGCAGGGCACCGTTTTCGCGGCTGATCTATCCGGCTCCCACCGATGCCTGGCTGGGCGTGCACCTGACCCTGGACCTGGGCGGCCAGGCCAAGTTCGGGCCCGACCTGGAGTGGCTGAGTGTGGATGGGCCGGATGACATCGACTACCAGGTGGACCCGCGGCGGGCCGACGGCTTTTACGCCAGGGTCCGGCACTACTGGCCGCAGCTGCCGGATGGGGCATTGCAGCCCAGCTACAGCGGCGTGCGGCCGAAGATCCACGGGCCCGGCGAGAGCGCACCGGATTTCCGCATCGATGGGCCGGCGCTGCACGGGGTGCCGGGACTGGTCAACCTGTTCGGGATCGAATCGCCCGGCCTCACGAGCTCGCTGGCCATTGCCGAGCATGTGGCGGCACTGTTCGAAAGGTCATCGCCATGAAAGCCGTGCTCGTCGTCTCCATGTTGTCGGCGGCCGGCGTTGCCCTGTCGCAGACGCTGCCCCAGGTGACCGTCAGTGCGACGCGCACGCAAGCCGCGCCTTTCGACGTGCCGGCCTCGGTCGACGTGATCGATGGCGAGCAATTGCGCTCCGCAGGGCGCCCGGAGATCAACCTGTCCGAGAGCCTGGCTTTCGTTCCCGGCGTCACGGCGCGGGACCGGCATAACTACGCGCAGGATCTGCAATTGTCGATCCGCGGCTTCGGCGCCCGTTCCAGCTTCGGCGTGCGCGGCGTGCGGGTCTATGTCGACGGCGTTCCGGCGACCATGCCGGATGGCCAGGGCCAGTTATCGCACATCGATCTGGCGTCGGCCGGGCGCGTCGAAATCCTGCGCGGGCCCTTCTCGGCACTCTACGGAAACTCCTCGGGTGGCGTGCTCCAGGTCTTTACCGACCCGGGCGAAGGACCGCCCACCGTCACCACCAGCCTTGCTGTCGGCAGCGACGGCCTGGTGCGCCCGGGCTTGCGCGCCAGCGGCTCGAACCAGGGCTTGGGCTATGTGGTCAGCGCCAACCACCTGTCGAGCGACGGGTGGCGCGAGCACAGTGCCGTTTCGCGTAGCCTTGCCAATGCCCGGCTGGACTTCAAGCGCGCCGAGGGCAGCGAGTGGACCGTCGTCGCCAATTCACTGGAACTGAGCGCCGACGACCCGCTGGGGCTGACCCGGGCCCAGTTCGAATCGGCTCCGCGCAGCGCGGACGCATCGGCATTGCGGTTCAACACCCGGAAAACCGTCCGGCAGGATCAGCTGGGACTGATCCACGAACAGCGGCTGGCCGGCGGCGACCGTTTGCGCATGATGGTCTACGGCGGCCAGCGGGACACCGTGCAATACCAGGCGATCCCCGTCGCAACGCAGGTCAACCCGCTGCACCCCGGCGGGGTGATCGGGCTGGGACGACAGTACGGCGGTGCCGACCTGCGCTGGACTTCGAACACCGTGCTGGCGCAGGGGCCGCTCGAGCTGGTGGGCGGGCTGTCCTATGACCGCATGCAGGAGCACCGGCAGGGTTGGCAGAATTTCGCGGACGGCGAGCTCGGTGTTCAAGGCGTATTGCGGCGCGACGAAGACAACGTGGTCTCCAACCTCGATCCTTACCTGCAGGGCGTCTGGAAATTCGCGCCGCGGTGGAGCCTGACCACGGGCGTGCGCCACAGCAGCGTGAGCTTTTCCTCGGCGGATCACTACATCGTCGGCGGCAACGGCGACGACAGCGGCGCGGTTCACTACAGTGCAACCTTGCCGGTCGCCGCGCTGATGTTCGCCTGGTCGCCCCAGATTCACCTGTACGGGTCGTGGGGCCGTGGCTTTGAAACACCCACCTTCAACGAGCTGGCCTACCGACCGGACGGCACGGCCGGTTTGAACTTCGCGCTCAAGCCGTCGCGCAGCAGCAACCTGGAGTTCGGCGTCAAGGGTCGCTCGCCCGCCGGCAGCGTATGGCACAGCCAGTGGGCTGCCGCGCTGTTCCAGACCGACACCCAGGACGAGATCGTGACCCGCACCAACAGCGGCGGCCGCAGCACGTTCCAGAACGCCGGAGCGACCCGGCGGCGCGGCCTGGAGCTGGCGTGGAGCGCGGCGCTGGTACGGGACTGGCATATCCAGCTGTCCCAGACCTGGCTGGATGCGCGCTACCGGGACGCCTTCGGTTCCTGCAACAGCACGCCGTGTACCAGCTCCGTCACCATCCCCGCCGGCAATCGGATCCCGGGAACGGCCCAGGCTATGTCGGCCGCGGAAATTGCGTGGCAGCCCGCGAAGGGCTGGCGCGCGGGGGCCGAACTGCGATATTCAAGCCGCGTGTACGTGAACGATGCGAACAGCGACGCGGCCTCGTCGTTCACGACCACCGCCGTCCACGCGGGCTATGTGTTCGACCTGAAGCGCTGGACGCTGTCCGCTACCGCCCGGATCGACAACCTGCTGGATCGCCGGTATGCGGGTTCGGTGATCGTGAACGAGGGCAACGGACGATTCTTCGAGGCGGCGCCGGGCCGCAGTTACGTCCTCAAGCTGGTTGGCAGCTACCCCTTCTGAGCGGTGGCTGCGCCGCGCAGCTGCTTGATGGCGCGCGCCGCTTCGCTCACCAGTGCCGGCCCGCGGTAGATCAGGCCGGTGTAGAGCTGCACCAGGTCGGCGCCGGCCCGAATCTTGGAGATCGCGTCGGCGGCGCTCATGATGCCGCCCACGCCGATGATGGGGAAGTCCGTGCCCAGCGCTGCGCGCAGCTGGGCTATGACCCGGTTGCTCGGCTCCAGCACCGGTGCGCCGCTCAGGCCGCCGGCTTCATCGGCATGGGGCAGGCCTTTGACGGCTTCGCGGCTCACGGTCGTGTTCGTGGCGATCACTCCGTCCATGCCGTGGCGCCGCAGCGCCGCCGCGATCGCATCGATCTGGGTGCGGTCCAGGTCCGGCGCGATCTTCAGGAAGATGGGAACGCTGCGTCCGTGCCGGCGTGCCAGGTCGGCACGGCGCCGGGCGATCGCGCCGAGCAGGCCGTCGAGCGCCTGGTCGCCCTGCAGCGAGCGCAGGTCGCTGGTGTTGGGGCTGGAGATGTTGATCGTGACGTAGTCCGCATGCGGGTACACCCCCTCCAGCCCGATCAGGTAATCGCTGGTCGCGTCCGCAATCGGCGTCGCCGCGTTCTTGCCGATGTTCAGCCCGAGGATGCGGCCCTTGCCTCGAAAGGACGAACGCTTCACGTTGGCGATGAACGCGTCGAGTCCGTCGTTGTTGAAGCCAAGCCGGTTGATCAGCGCCTGCGCCTGCGGCAGCCGGAACAGGCGCGGCTTGGGGTTGCCGGGCTGGGCCTTGGGCGTCACGGTGCCCACCTCGATGAAGCCGAAGCCCATCGCGCCCAATGCGTCGATGCAGCGCGCGTTCTTGTCCAGGCCGGCGGCCAGCCCAACCCGGTTCGGGAACGTGAGGCCGGCGAGCTCGATCGGGTCGTCGATCATGCTGTTGCCATAGGCCCGTTCCAGCGGCGTGCCCTGAAGCCGCGCCAACGATCGCATCGTCAGTTCGTGAGCGCTTTCGGGATCCAGCCGGAACAGGAATGGGCGGGCAAGCGAGTAGGGCAGCAGCGGCATGGATAATTCCGGAATTCAAGCAAACGCAAGGATTGTCGCGTGACCCAGGATGAACTCAAAGCGCAGGTCGGCCAGGCCGCGCTGCACTACGTGCCGGCGGGCGAGGTCGTGGGCGTCGGCACCGGTTCGACCGTCAATCACTTCATCACCGCGCTCGGGGCCATGAAGGACCGCATCGCCGGAGCGGTGTCGAGCTCGGTCGCCTCCACCGTGCGCCTGCAGGCGCTCGGCATCCGGGTCTTCGACGCCAACGAGGTGGGCGAGATTTCCGTGTATATCGATGGCGCCGACGAGATCGACCCGCGCGGCTTCATGATCAAGGGCGGCGGCGCGGCGCTCACCCGCGAAAAGATCGTCGCGGCCCAGTGCCGGCGCTTTGTCTGCATCGCCGACGAATCGAAGCGGGTTGAAGTGCTGGGACGCTATCCGGTGCCGGTGGAAGTGATTGCCATGGCGACGCAGCGCCTGGTGCGCCAGTTCGCTGCGATGGGCGGTTCGGCCCGGCTGCGGCTGCAGGGAGTGCAACCGCTCGTCACCGACAACGGCCAGTGCATCCTGGACGTCAGCGGCCTTTCGATTTCCGATCCCGCGGGTTTCGAAACCGAAGTCAATCAGTGGCCGGGCGTCGTCACCGTGGGCGTGTTCGCGCACCAGAAGGCCAGCGTGTGCCTGCTGGGCACAGCGGACGGAGTCAGGACGATCGTGTACTGATCAGAAACGGATGCCGGACGGATTTTCGTCCGGGGCCGGCTCCGGGCTGGTGACAGGTGCGCGCTGGGTCGTCGCGCTGGCACGGGCCGGGGCCTGAGGCTCCTGGGCCACGACCAGCGGCGTTGCCGGCGGCGTGCGGTAGCCCGCAGGCAGCTGCGAAGTTTTCGGATAACCCGCGGCATCCAGAAACTGCGTCCATTCGACCTCGGAGTAACCCTTCAGCTGCTGCGCCCCGATGGTCAGGGTCGGCAACGTGGGAACTCCCGCAAGCCGGCCCAGCGCATCGATGTCCTCGTTGGTGGTGACCGTCTTTTCCGTGAACGGCACGCCGCGGCTCGACAGCATGGTGCGCCCCGCACCGCACGGGCCGCACCCCGGCCCGGAATACAGGATCACCGGATAGCGGCTGGTTACCTGCCGCAGCTCGAAAGGCAATGCACTGTCGCCGCCGCCTGCCGCCAGCGGCACGGAGGGCGCCGCCGTGGCACGGGCACTGGGTTCGAGCGGCGGCTTGTCGGAGAAGGTCACCCGGCCATCCGGCCCCACGATGCGGTAAATCTGTTGTGCGCGCGCGTCACCGGGGCTCAAGCCCACGAGGGCTGCCAATCCCAGCAGGCCGATGAAACAACAGGTGCGCAATGAAAACATCAGTGCCGACTCCAGCTTTGTTGGTCCGTTCAGGCCATGCCCTGGTGGCGCAGCAAAGCGTCCAGCGTAGGTTCGCGGCCGCGGAACGCCTTGAACGACTCGATCGCCGGGCGGCTGCCGCCGGCCTCCAGGATGGCCTGGCGGTATTTTCGCCCGGTTTCAATGCTCGGCAAGCCATTCTTTCCCGAGGTCTCCTCGAATGCGGCATAGGCATCGGCGCTGAGGACCTCGGCCCACTTGTAGCTGTAGTAGCCCGCCGCATAGCCCCCGGAGAAGATGTGACTGAAGGTGTGCGCGGTGCGGCTCCATGCCGGTGGTTGCAGCACCGCAACCTCTTCCCGCACCCGCGACAGCAGCGGCATGAAGTCCAGTGCCGGATCGTGCTCGGTGTGCAGCAGCATGTCGAACAGGGCGAACTCGATCTGGCGCAGCGTCTGCAGGCCGCTCTGGAAATTACGGGCCGCCAGCATCTTGTCGAACAGTTCGCGCGGCAGGGGCGCCCCGGTTTCGACATGCGCGGTCATGTGGCGCAGCACGTTCCACTCCCAGCAGAAGTTCTCCATGAACTGGCTGGGCAGCTCCACGGCATCCCATTCCACGCCGCTGATGCCCGACACGTCGCGCTCGTTCACGCGGGTGAGCATGTGGTGCAGGCCGTGGCCGAACTCATGGAACAAGGTTGTGACATCGTCGTGCGTCAGCAGCGGCGGCTTGCCGTCCACGCCTTCGGCGAAGTTGCAGACCAGGTGGGCCACCGGCGTCTGTAGCCGGCCGTCGTCGGGACGCAGCCAACGCGCACGCGCATCGTCCATCCAGGCGCCGCCGCGCTTGCCGGTGCGCGCGGCGGGATCCAGGTAGAACTGTCCGACCAGTTCCGTCGACATGCGCTCGCCCTCGCGCCGTTCGCGCTCGATCCGGTAGAACTCCACGCCGGGGTGCCACACCGGCGCCACGTCACGCCGGATGGTGACCTCGAACAGGGTCTCGACGATCTTGAACAGCCCGGCCAGCACCTTGGGCGCGGTGAAGTACTGCTTGACCTCCTGCTCGCTGAAGGCGTAGCGCTCTTCCTTCAGCTTCTCGGCGACGTACGACCAGTCCCAGGCTTGGGGGTCCTGGATGCCCAGGCGGTCGGCGGCGAAGGCGCGCATGTCGGCGACGTCCTTTTCCGCATACGGACGGGCCCTTGCCGCGAGGTCGCGCAGGAAGGCCATCACCTGTTGCGGCGAGTCGGCCATCTTGGGCACCACCGACACTTCGCCGAAGTTGACGTAGCCCAGCAAGCGGGCTTCTTCCTGGCGCAATGCGAGAATTTCACGGATCAGGCCGCTGTTGTCGAACCTCGGGTCGCCCTGGTCGCTGCCGCGCGTGACATAGGCGCGGTACACGCGTTCGCGCAAGGCCCCGCTGTGCGCGAACTGCATGACCGGCAGGTAACTGGGCATCTTGAGCGTGAGCTTGTAGCCCTCCTTGCCCTCGGCCTGCGCGGCCGCGCGAGCCGACTGGATCACGTCTTCGGGCACCCCGTTCAGCTCATCGGCGCTGGCGTAATAAGCATAGGCATCGGTGGAGTCGAGCGCGTTCTCGCTGAACTTCTGGCTCAGCTCGGCCTGCCGTTCCTGGATCGCGGCGAAGCGCTCGCGCGCGGCGCCTCGCAGCTCGGCACCGCCCAGCACGAAATTGCGGATGGCATTCTTGTGGGCTTGCAGCTGCTCCGTGTTGAGCGATGTCGGAGCTATGGCCTTGTACTTGGCATAGAGCCGCTCGTCCGATCCGAGCCGGGTCCAGAAGTCGGTCACCTTCGGCAGGGCCTCGTTGTAGGCGGCGCGCAGCTCGGGGCTATCCGCCACGCTGTTGAGGTGGCTCACCACGCCCCAGGCGCGGCCAAGCTCTTCCGTAGCGGTATCGAGGACCTTGGCGATCTCGTTCCAGCGGCTGGGGAAATCCGGCTGGGTCACGGTCTCGAGTGCCTTGTCGGCTGCCGCCAGCAGTTGCTCCAGGGCCAAGGCGACGTGTTGCGGCTGGACCTGGTCGAAGCGGGGCAGGTCGGCGAAGTCGAGGAGGGGATTGGTCTGCATCCTGCTCATTTTGCGTCAGGGTCGCCAGTTTCAACGGCGGGTGCCGATGAGACCTTTCAATCCGCCCGGTACGCGCCGACGGAGCGTTCCGCGGCCTCCAGCGTATTGACGAGCAACATGGCACGGGTCATCGGACCGACCCCGCCGGGCACCGGCGTGATCCAGCCGGCGATTTCGCGCACACCGGCAAAGTCGACGTCGCCGCAGAGCTTTCCTTCGTCGTTGCGGTTCATCCCCACATCGATCACCACGGCGCCGGGCTTGACCATGTCGGCCGTCAGAACATTGCGCTTGCCGACGGCGGCGACCACCACATCGGCCTGCAACGTGTGCGCCTTCAGGTCCCGGGTGGCGCTGTGGCAGATGGTCACCGTGGCGTTCTTTTGCAGCAGCATCAGCGCCATCGGCTTGCCCACGATGTTGCTGCGGCCGATCACCACAGCATTCTTGCCGCGCAAGTCGCAGCCGATGGATTCCAGCATCTTCATGCAGCCGTAGGGCGTGCAGGGCCAGAAGCCGGGCTGGCCGATCATGAGCGCACCGGCGCTCGCCACGTGGAAGCCGTCCACGTCTTTCGCGGGGGAGATGGCCTTGATGATCTTGCCGGCGTCCATGTGCTTGGGCAGAGGCAGCTGGACCAGGATGCCGTGGATGGACGAATCCTGGTTCAGAGCCGCGATGCGGGCCAGCAGCTGCGCCTCGTCCATTCCGGCCGGGTAGCGCTCCAGCACCGAATGCAGGCCCGCTTCGTGGCTGTCGTTGACCTTGTGCTTGACATAGATCTGGCTGGCCGGATCGTCGCCGACCAGGATCACGGCCAGGCCGGGCGTGACCCCTTTGGCCTTCAGGGCCCCGGTGCGCCGGGCCACCTCGGCGCGGATGGACTTGGCGAGGGCATTACCGTCGATCAGTTGGGCAGTGGTCACGAACAATAACGCGCCCGCTGCCGCGGGACGCGTCCTTCTTCAGTTCTTTGGCGCGTTCTGGCCGAGGGCGATCTTCAGCAGATCGGCGACCGTGTTGGCGTTGAGCTTTTCCATGATGTTGGCCCGGTGCGCTTCGACGGTCTTGATGCTGATGCCCAGGTCGTCCGCGATCTGCTTGTTCAGCCGGCCGGCGACGATGCGCTCGAGCACCTGCGCTTCGCGCGAGGTCAGCTTGGACAGCAGGGCATCCCGGCTGGCCGCGCTCTGGTATTCCGCGAAGGCGTCCTTGGCATGTTCGAGCATGCGCTCGACCAGGCTCACCAGTTCGTCTTCCTTGAAGGGCTTCTGGATGAAGTCCATCGCCCCCTTTTTCATGGTGTTCACGGCCATGGGCACGTCGCCGTGGCCGGTGATGAACACCACCGGCAGCGGCGAGCGGCGCTCGATCAGCCGGTCCTGCAGCTCCAGGCCGGTCATGCCGCCCATCCGGATGTCGACGATCAGGCAGGCCACTTCGCGGGGGTCGTAGCGCGAGAGGAAGGACTCGGCCGAATCGAAGCAGCGCACGCGGTAGTCCTTGCCTTCGAGCAGCCATTGCAGCGAATCGCGCACGGCCTCGTCGTCGTCAACGACATATACGGTGCCCTTCTTCGGAATCAAACTCATTCGTCAACCTCCGTGCCGCGCACTGTGTAGGGGCGTGAGGGATGCTGTCGCGCGGTTCACGCGGTCACCCCGGCGCCCTTGTTCTCTCTTGAATCCGTGGCGCCGGACAGGGGAATCCAGAATGAAAAACGACACCCGGCCACTTCCGTCCCATTGTAGATGTTCTCCGCCTGCATCCGGCCCTGGTGCGACTCGATGATCGTGCGGCACAGGTTCAGGCCGATGCCCATGCCTTCGACCTTGGTGGAGAAGAACGCTTCATACAGGCGGCCCATGACTTCGGGTGCCAGGCCCTGGCCGGAATCGAGCACGGAGAATTCGATGACGGGCTGTTCGTCCACCTGCCGGGGGATGACACGCAATTCGACGCTGCGCCGCGATGTCGGCCGCCGCGCATGCTCGATCGACTCCGCGGCGTTCTTCAGCAGGTTGACCAGCACCTGCTCGATCAGGATCGGGTCCACCATCAGCTTGGGCAGGCGCGCAGCGACGTAGTGCGACAGCCGGACGTTGCGCCGGCGCAGTTCGATGTCGGCGAGTTCCACCGCCTCGGACACCATCAGGGTCACATCGGAAAGCGCGCGGTTGGGCTCGCTGCGCTTCACGAACGAGCGGATGCGCTGGATGATCTGGCCGGCGCGCTGGGCCTGGCGCGCAGTCTTGTCCAGCGCCGCCAGCAGGTCGTCTTCGGAGATCTGCTTGCCCTTGATCCGCGAGACCAGGCCGTTGCAGTAGTTGTTGATGGCCGTGAGCGGCTGGTTCAGTTCGTGCGCCACCGATGAAGCCATCTCGCCCATGGTGATCAGACGGCTGGCGGACTGCGCGCGCTCGGCCTGCGCTGCCGATTGTTCTTCGGCATGGCGGCGCGGCGTGATGTCGGTGGCGATCACCATCTGGGCCAGCCGGCCGTCCACCCAGTTCAGGTAGCGCGAGCGCACCTCCAGCCATTTTCCGAGTTCGGGCACGAAGATTTCGGCGTTCTCCGACTGCGCGGCGGTCAGGCCCCCCGTGGGCAGGCCGACGAAGGAATCGACCTCGTCCAGCGATTCGTCCGAGCGCGGGTTGTCGGGCACGCCGGCCTGGGCGACCATCTGCAGGTGGCCGGCGGTCTGCACGCCGAACCAAAGCCGGTACAGCTTGTTGGCAAACAGCAGTTCCTCGCTGCCCAGCGGCGCCACCGACACCGAGGCGTCGAGCGCTTCCAGCACGGTGGTGAAACGCTCGTACGAGGCGGACAGCTGTTCGCGGATGCGATTGGGCTCGGTGATGTCCGTCATCGAGGTCATCCAGCCGGTCTGATGTCCCTTGGCATCGATCAAGGGCGAAAGATACAGCCGCGCGTCGAACAGGCTGCCATCCTTGCGCTTCACCCGCACCTGGAAGCCCCCCGCCGCCGTCCGCCCGTGCAGCTCGTCGTCCAGGCGGGCCAGCAGCTGTTCGCGGTCGGCGTCGGGCCAGTACGGGAAGGGCGGGGTGCGGCCCACGAGTTCGGCTTCGCTCCAGCCCGTCATCTGGCAAAAAGCGACGTTCACATAGGTGATGCGGCCCTGCATGTCCAGGGCGCGCATGCCGGTCAGCATCGAGTTTTCCATCGCGCGCCGGAAATTGGTCTCGGCCACCAGGGCCTGCTGCGCCTGCATCCGGCGCCGGGTGTGCCGCCAGTTGCCGATCAGCATCCAGGCCGTCATGGCGCTCAACGCCCCCACCAGCCAGAACAGGCCGCTGCCGATGACACCCAGCGAGGTGCGGTAGGCCTGCGCCCGGATGATGAGGCCGTTGCCCACCGGAGAAACGGGCACTTCGTACTCATTGGGCTGCGCAGCCCAGGGCAGCAACTGGGTGGCCGGATTGCGGGCCGGTACCGAACTGCCCGCCAGCACCCGGTTCTTTCCGTCCAGCATCGCGACCGCGTACTTGGCCGACACCTCGGCCGGAACGCCGTAGCGCAGCAGGCCGTCGATGGAGTATTCGCCCAGGATCACGCCGCCAAAGCGACCCTGCTGGGTCAACGGGATATGCAGCTGCAACAGGCCGGTGCTGTCGCTGCCCGCGACGGGCTGCGAGTACACGGGTTGCTGCAGATCGCGCGCCAGGCTGTACATACTCTCGGTCTCGCCCGCGCGCAGGATCTCGCCAGCCGAGCGCAGGTGGCCGCTGGTCACGCTCGGCGCGGCGTAGCTGGCCAGGATGCGGCGGCGCTCGTCGATCCAGGTGACGGCCTGCAGTTCCGGGTATTGGCTCACCATGGACTCCGCGCGGCCCATGAACTCCTCGGGGTCCACCTCCTTGTTGGAGATGTCGCGCGCGATGCGCATCAGCTGTTCCTGGCGCTCCAGCAGCCGCAGCCTGACACGCTGCTGCGCGTATTCGACGTCGCGCTTGACGGCCTCCTGCTCACGGTCCATTTCCTCCAGCCGGAGGTAGCCGAAGGCCGAGATGATCGCCGCCAGGAAGAGCAGGACGGCTGCCACCGGCGCCAGCATGGCGAAACGGTCCTGGTGGACCGGCGTCTGGCGCCGCCACCATTGCCGCCACCAGGCCGTGGGCGTTGCCGTGTCGTGCTGTTCGTGGGCGGGAACGGGGTCTTGCATGAAGAACGAAGTGTAGGCGCAGGTGCTCCCGTGGGGGTTCCGGAAGGCCCCTCTCCGACCCGGAAGCACAGGCTATCACCGGGCCGCGATGCAAGCTTGTTATATCGTATTGTGATATCGATTAGCACCATTTGAAATGTGGAAAAAACTGTGCGACACTCGAGCAGGCTACGGGGCCACCGTACTAAATTACGTCAGAAGTCAGAACACTGGAGACAAAGACCATGTCAGCACAGCCCGGCAACCTGTTCGGCACGGCCGCCAACGACGCGGACGCGCAGGAAACCCGTGAATGGATCGACGCGCTTTCCGCCGTCATCGAAACCGAGGGCCGCGACCGCGGCCACTTCCTGCTCGAGCAGTTGCTGGAGCAGGCCCGGCAGGAAGGCCTCGACATGCCCTTCTCCGCCACCACCGGCTATGTCAATACCATCGAGCCGGACTCCGAGGAGCGTTGCCCCGGCAACCTCGAGATCGAGGAGCGGCTGAGAGCCTATATGCGCTGGAATGCGATGGCGATGGTGGTGAAGGCCAACCGCCTGCATCCGGCCGATGGCGGCGATCTGGGCGGCCACATCAGCTCGTTCGCGTCGCTGGCCACCATGCACGGCGCCGGCTTCAATCACTTCTGGCATGCCGAGAGTGAAGGCCACGGCGGCGATTGCCTCTATTTCCAGGGCCACAGCTCCCCCGGCGTCTATGCCAGGGCCTACCTCGAAGGTCGGCTCACCGAGGAGCAGTTGCTGAACTTCCGCCAGGAAGTGAACGGCAGGGGCCTGTCGAGCTACCCGCACCCGAAGCTCATGCCCGAGTTCTGGCAGTTTCCGACGGTGTCCATGGGCCTGGGTCCGCTGATGGGCATTTACCAGGCCCGCTTCCTGAAGTATTTGCACGCCCGCGGCATCGCCAATACCGAGAACCGCAAGGTCTGGGTGTTCTGCGGCGACGGCGAGATGGACGAGGTGGAGAGCCTGGGCGCGATCGGCGTGGCCGCGCGCGAAAAGCTCGACAACCTGATCTTCATCGTCAACTGCAATCTGCAGCGCCTGGACGGCCCGGTGCGCGGCAACGGCAAGATCATCCAGGAACTCGAAGGCGAGTTCCGCGGCGCCGGCTGGAACGTGATCAAGCTGATCTGGGGCAGTTACTGGGACCCGCTGCTGGCGCGCGACAAGGACGGCATCCTGCGCAAGATCATGATGGACACGCTGGACGGCGACTACCAGGCGATGAAGGCCAACGACGGCGCCTGGGTGCGCAAGCACTTCTTCGGCCGCGATCCCAAGGCCCTGGAAATGGTGGCCAAGATGAGCGACGAGGACATCTGGCGGTTGCAGCGCGGCGGCCACGATCCGCAGAAGGTCTACGCGGCCTTTCACCGGGCGGTGAATCACCAGGGCCAGCCCAGCGTGCTGTTGATCAAGACCGTGAAGGGCTTCGGCATGGGCAAGGCCGGCGAAGGCCGCAACATCGCCCACCAGGCCAAGAAGATGGTGGACGAGGACATCCGCACGTTCCGCGACCGCTTCAATATCCCGATTCCGGACGACAAGCTGGCCGACATCCCTTTCTACAAGCCCGAGGCTGACACGCCCGAGATGAAATACCTGCATGAGCGGCGCAAGGCCCTGGGTGGTTACCTGCCCAAGCGCCGCATGAAGGCCGACGAGCAATTGAAGGTCCCGCCGCTCGAAGCCTTCAAGGCGGTGCTGGATGCTACGGCCGAGGGCCGCGAGATCAGCACTACCCAGGCCTATGTGCGCTTTCTCACGACGCTGCTGCGCGAAAAGGAGCTGGGTCCGCGCGTCGTGCCCATCCTGGTGGACGAAGCGCGCACCTTCGGCATGGAGGGGCTGTTTCGCCAGATCGGCATCTACAACCCCGAAGGCCAGAAGTACACGCCCCAGGACAAGGATCAGGTTTCCTACTACAAGGAAGACAAGTCCGGCCAGATCCTGCAGGAGGGCATCAACGAGGCCGGCGGCATGGCCAGCTGGATCGCGGCGGCCACTTCGTACAGCACCAACAACCGGATCATGGTGCCGTTCTTCATCTACTACTCGATGTTCGGACTGCAGCGGGTGGGCGACCTGTGCTGGGCCGCGGGCGACATGCAGGCGCGCGGCTTCCTACTGGGCGGCACCTCGGGCCGCACCACGCTGAACGGCGAGGGGCTGCAGCACGAGGACGGCCACAGCCACATCATGGCCAGCACCATTCCCAACTGCGTCAGCTACGACCCGACCTTCGCCCACGAAGTCGGCGTGATCCTGCACCATGGCCTCAAGCGCATGGTGGAGCAGCAGGACAACGTCTATTACTACATCACGCTGCTCAACGAGAACTACGCCATGCCCGGCCTTCAGCCCGGCACCGAGGAGCAGATCGTGAAGGGCATGTACCTGTGCAAGGAGGGGCCGAAGCTGACCCCGCGGGTACAGCTGCTGGGCAGCGGAACCATCCTGCGCGAGGCGCTGGCGGCACAGGAACTGCTCGAGAAGGACTGGGGCGTCGCGGCCCAGGTCTGGAGTTGCCCCAGTTTCAACGAGCTGGCGCGGGACGGCCAGGACGCCGAGCGCTACAACCTGTTGCACCCGACCGTGACCCCCCGGGTATCGTTCGTTGGGCAACAACTCGAGAAACACAGCGGGCCGGTGGTGGCCTCTACCGACTACCTGAAGGCCTACGCCGAGCAGATCCGTCCCTACATTCCCAAGGGCCGAACCTACAAGGTCCTCGGCACGGATGGTTTCGGCCGCAGCGATTTCCGCAGCAGGTTGCGCGAGCATTTCGAAGTCAACCGCCACTACATCGTGCTCGCGGCGCTCAAGGCGCTCAGCGAAGAGGGAACGGTGCCGGTGGCCAGGGTCTCCGAAGCCATCAAGAAGTACGCCATCCGGACAGACAAGATCAATCCGCTGTACGCTTGAAGCCAAAGCCGGAGAAGAAGAAACATGGCATCGATTGAAGTGAAGGTCCCCGACATCGGGGACTTCGACGAGGTTTCGGTCATCGAATTGCTGGTCAAGCCGGGCGACACGGTGAAACCCGAGCAATCCCTGGTGACGGTGGAGTCGGACAAGGCATCCATGGAGATTCCGTCCTCGGCCGCCGGCGTTGTGAAGGAGCTGAAGGTCAAGCTCGGCGACAAGGTAAAACAAGGATCGGTGCTGTTGGTCCTCGAAGGCACCGCGGCAGTTCCATCCCCGCCGCAACTGTCTTCCTCCGGCGGGAAAGCAAGCGAAGACCGTACCGCTGCTGCTGCTGCTGCTCCCGCCCCGGCCCCAGCGGGAGGAGGTGGCCCCAGCTCCGCCGGCCCGGTCGAAGTGCGGGTGCCGGACATCGGCGATTTCAAGGACGTGGCGGTCATCGAGCTGCTGGTCAAACCCGGCGACACGGTGAAGGTCGAGCAATCGCTGCTCACCGTCGAGTCGGACAAGGCGTCCATGGAGATCCCCTCCAGCCAGGCGGGCGTGGTCAGGGAACTCAAGGTCAAGCTGGGCGACAAGGTCAACGCCGGCGACCTGATCGCGGTCCTGGAGGGGACGGCCGCCGCGTCGCCGCAGCTTCGGACCGAAGGAGCGGTCCCGGCGATAGCCTCCGGCGATGGGCCGGGCAAAGCCCCTCCGCCGGCGCCGTCGCCGGTCATGTCGGGTGGGCACCGCGCGCCGCCGACCGCCGCGCTCCCGCCGTATGAGCCTGTTACGCCGTCCGGGAACCTGCCGCACGCATCGCCTTCGGTGCGCAAGTTCGCCCGCGAGCTCGGGGTGCCGCTGGAGCAGGTGAAGGGCACCGGCCCCAAGGGCCGCATCACGCAGGAGGACGTCCAGGCCTACACCAAGTCGGTGATGAAGGGCGAGATCGGCACCAAGGCCGCAGCTGCAACGGCCCCGCCCCCGGCCTCGAGCGAGGCACTGGGGCTGTTACCCTGGCCGAAGGTGGATTTCGCCAAGTTCGGCCCCATCGAGCGCAAGGACCTCGGACGCATCCGCAAGATCAGCGGCGCCAACCTGCACCGCAACTGGGTGATGATTCCCCACGTCACCAATCACGACGATGCGGACATCACCGAGCTGGAAGCCTTTCGCGTCCAGCTGAACAAGGAAAACGAGAAAAGTGGCGTCAAGGTCACCATGCTGGCCTTCCTCATCAAGGCCTGCGTGGCGGCGCTGAAGCAGTTTCCCCAGTTCAACGCATCGCTGGACGGCGACCAGCTCGTGCTCAAGCAATACTGGCACGTGGCTTTTGCGGCCGATACGCCCAACGGGCTGGTGGTGCCAGTGATCAGGGATGCCGACCGGAAAGGCATCCTGCAGATCAGCGGCGAGATGGCCGAGCTGGCGGGCAAGGCCCGCGACGGAAAACTGAGCCCGGCCGACATGTCGGGCGCGGGTTTCACCATTTCGTCGCTGGGCGGTATTGGCGGGCGCTACTTCACGCCCATCATCAATGCCCCGGAAGTGGCCATCCTGGGCGTCTGCAAGAGCCGGATCGAGCCGGTATGGGACGGCAAGCAGTTCCAGCCCCGCCTGATGCTGCCGCTTTCGCTGTCTTGGGACCACCGTGTCATCGACGGCGCGGCGGCGGCCCGTTTCAACGCCTACCTGGGCGCCATCCTGGCGGATTTCCGCCGCACTATGCTATGAGAGACGCCACGCGGTCCACCGCGGCGGCGCACCCGGAGCGTTCATAAAAATGACAACTGTTGTGGTGGTAAAAAAAGCCGGGCAGATCGCGATCGCGGCGGATACCCTGGTGACTTTCGGCGACACGCGCCTGGCCAACCGGTTCGAGGACAACACCAAGATTTTCAAGGTAGAGACCGACGGCGGCCCCAGCTTCATCGGCATGGCCGGTACCGTGGCGCATTTTCCGGTGCTGCGAAAGGCCATAGGCTCCATGCCGCGCGAGCTCCTCAAGCTCACCAGCAAGGACGAGGTGTTCGACACCTTCACCAAGCTGCACCCCTACCTGAAGGACAACTTCTTCCTGCAGACCAAGGAAGAAGACAGCGATCCCTACGAGTCGAGCCAGTTCAGCGTGGTGATCGCCAACGCCACCGGAATCTATGGCCTGTACAGCTACCGCGAGGTGTTCGAATTCAAGGAGTTCTGGGGCATCGGCTCCGGCCGCAGCTTCGCCCTCGGCGCTATGCATGCGCTGTACGGCAAGGCCAAGACCGCGCGCGAGATCGCCGAAGCCGGCATCGCCGCGGGCTGCGAGTTCGACCGCAACTCGGCCGCCCCCGCCGACGTGTTCACGCTCAAGATGAAAGACGCCAAATGACGAGTCCGCGGGAGGTCGAATGGCACTGATCGACGTCAAGGTGCCGAACATCGGCGACTTCGCCGAAGTTTCCGTGATCGAACTGCTGGTCAAGGCAGGCGACACGATCGCGGCCGAGCAGTCACTGATCACGGTGGAAAGCGACAAGGCCTCCATGGAGATCCCGGCGAGCCACGCCGGTGTGGTCAGGGAACTCAAGGTCAAGCTGGGCGACAAGGTGGCAGAAGGATCTGTCATTGCGACGGTCGAGACCATCGCAACGACAGCTCCTGCGGGCGCTGTGGGCTCCCCCCCACCCCAACCGCCACCCCAGGAAGCGAAGTTTCCCGGGGGCCCCGGACTCGCCCCCGCCACGGGAGAGGGCTCGAAAAACGTTGCGGTCGCAGCCGCCGCGGCACCGGCGTCCAGTTACGCGGGAACCGCGGACCTCGAATGCGACATGCTGGTGCTGGGCGCGGGGCCGGGGGGTTACTCGGCCGCGTTCCGCGCCGCCGACCTCGGCATGAAGGTGGTGCTGGTGGAACGCTATGCCGCGCTCGGCGGCGTCTGCCTGAACGTCGGCTGCATTCCGTCGAAGGCGCTGCTGCACGTCGCGGCCGTGATGGACGAGGTCAGCCACTTCGAGGCGTTGGGCGTCAGCTTCGGCAAGCCCGCGATCGACCTCGACAGGCTGCGCGCGCACAAGTCCAAGGTGGTGGGCAAGCTCACCGGCGGTCTCGCGGCGATGGCAAAAATGCGCAAGGTCACCGTGGTGCGGGGACTGGGCCAATTTGTGGATTCCCACCATGTGCAGGTGGCAGAAACCGCCGGCCCCGGGCAGGAGAAGACGGGCAAGCAGCAAACGGTCAGGTTCCGCCAATGCATCATCGCCGCGGGGTCCCAGGCCGTGCAGTTGCCTTTCATGCCGAAGGACCTGCGCGTGGTGGACTCCACCGGCGCGCTCGAGCTGGCCGGCAGCCCCAAGCGCATGCTGATCCTGGGTGGCGGCATCATCGGGCTGGAGATGGGCACCGTGTATTCGACCCTGGGAGCACGGCTGGACGTGGTCGAGATGCTCGACGGTCTGATGCCCGGCGCCGACCGGGACCTGGTGCGGGTCTGGCAGAAGATGAATGCGCCGCGCTTCGACAACATCATGCTCAAGACGAAGACCGTGGGCGCCGAGGCAACGCAGAATGGCATCCTGGTGAAGTTCGAGGGCGAGCAGGCGCCCAAGGAGCCGCAGCTGTACGACTTGGTGCTGCAGGCCGTCGGCCGCAGCCCCAACGGGAACAAGATAGCGGCCGACAAGGCCGGCGTGCAGGTCACCGACCGCGGCTTCATCCCGGTGGACATCCAGATGCGCACCAACGTGCCGCACATCTTCGCCATCGGTGACATCGTGGGCCAGCCCATGCTCGCACATAAGGCGGTGCACGAAGCACATGTAGCGGCCGAGGTGGCGGCCGGCGAGAACGTCACTTTCAACGCGCGAGTCATCCCCAGCGTCGCTTATACGGACCCTGAAATCGCCTGGGTCGGCCTGACCGAAGACCAGGCCAGGGCCCAGGGGGTCGCCATCACGAAGGGCCATTTCCCCTGGAGCGCGTCGGGCCGGGCGATCGCCAATAACCGCGACGAAGGGTTCACCAAGCTGTTGTTCGATGCGCAGACCCACCGCATCGTGGGCGGGGGCATTGTGGGCACCCACGCCGGCGACATGATCGGCGAGGTCGCGCTGGCGATCGAGATGGGCGCGGACGAGGTGGACATAGCCAAGACCATCCATCCGCATCCCACGCTCGGCGAGAGCATCGGCATGGCGGCCGAGGTGGCGCATGGGACCTGCACCGACATGCCACCGCCGCGCAAGAGCTGAAGTTCTCGAGAGGCTGGCCGGATCCGCCTGCGTTGCCGCGCGTGCGCGGACGAGCGTCACGCCCGACTGATCAAGGCTGCGCTGGTTGCGGCTCGGCGGTCGCCAGTCCCAACACGCGCCGGGCGCCGTCGAAACGGCGCCTCCAATAGCTCTGGCCCATGTCTTCGACCCGCACCTGGGCGCCGGGCTTCGGGGAATGGATGAACTTGCCGTCTCCCACGTAGATTCCGACATGGCTGAAGGCGTGCCTCATGGTGTTGAAGAACACCAGGTCGCCGGGCTGCAGGTCCTGCTTGTCGATCTTTTGCGTCGCGGCGGCCTGCTCATTGGCGCGCCGCGGCAGGACCAGGCCGATGGTCGTCTGGTACATGGCCCGCACGAAACCACTGCAATCGAAGCCGGTCTCGGCTGAGTTGCCGCCGCGCCGGTAAGGGACGCCCAGGAAACCCATGGCGGTGACGACCAGGTCGGAGGTGCGATCCGTGACGGTCTGCCCCATCTGTTCGAGCTTCGTCAGCAGGCCCTGCTCGGCCATGAAATGTTGAAGCTCGTCGTCCGCCGGTGCGGCCGGAACGGCTTGGGCGCCGGCGCTTGCCACCAGCAGGAAAATGCAGAGCCATCTGATCATCGGCGGCCAGCATACCTGGGTCATACTGAAGAAGTCAAGTGAGGTGTCCAATGCAACTCATTGATTCGTATGGGATGACGTTTCGTTTCTCCCCGAGTCAGGTTGAGCATGAGCGCGCCGCCACCGCTCTTGCCCGCAGCAACGCCTGGCCGGCGGCTACCTGCGCAGGGGCTTCGGCAAGTCGACCATGACCGGTTGGCCGGGCGCGCTGCAACCCATGTCGCAGCACTTGCCCGGCTGCCGATTGCGGGTGACAGGCCGCTCGGGGTCGTGCGCCAAGCTGCGCTCCAGCAGGCGCTCCACCAGCTCCACCTTGGATCCCACCGGGTAATGGCGCCAGATCTCCTGCTTCATGGCCGCGGGCGAGCCGCCGCCGTGCAGGCTGATCAGGCTGTACCAGCCGCCCTGGTAGCCGGCCGTGAGGTCTTCGAGGAAACGCGCCGTCTGGATCCGCTGCTCATAGGGCACCGCCGGGTTGGCGCGCAGCACCTCGGACAGCTTGGCGCCGGTTTCGGGGTTGTGGTCCTCGTCGGGGCCGGGCAGGCTGACGATCAAGCCGCCACTGACATAGTGCGCGATGCGGTGCATGTCATAGATCTGCGTCGATAACAGCAACTTCCCGATGTTGGAAAACACCGGGTCGGGCATGAAGCTGCCGCTGTGCTCGTCAGGCTTGCCGTACACGCTGGCCGCCACCCCGCAGGCATAGAAGCCCTCGGTGATCTTGATCAACTCGACCATCTGCTCGCGCAGATGGGTTTCGCGGCCGGGATCGAAGCCGTTGGCTTCGCACATCAGGGCTCCAGCGCCGATCAGCAGGTCACCAAAGCCGGCCCGTGCGCCGATACAGGTTTGCCGGTGATGCGTGGCGTAGCTGTAGGTCAGATGGCCGCTGTGTTCCCAGTCGCCGGCGTAGAACACGCTCTCCCAGGGCACGAACACCCGGTCGAACATGCACACGCCGGTGCTCTGCCCGTATTTGCGCGAAAAGAGGGCTTCGCCATGCTCCACCTTCTCCCCCGGACGGCCCGCCGGCCGCGCCACGATGGTCAGACCGGGCACGTCGATAGCAACCGTGCAGCAGACCGCGAAGTCGGCGTCTTCCGCACCCATGTTGCGGCAGGGCATGACCAGCAGTTCGTGGATGTAGGGCGCGCCCGTCACGATGGCCTTGGTACCGGAGATCACGATGCCCCTGGCGTTGCGCTCGACGATGTGGACGTAACTGTCGACGTTGGCCTGCTGGTGCGGGCGCAGGCTGCGGTCGCCCTTGGCGTCGGTCATGGCCACGCCCAGCACGAGGTCCTGGTCCTGTACGCGGTGCAGGAATTCCAGGAAGCGGGCCGTGTGCTCCCGGCTGCCGCGGGCATTGTCGATACGGGCCGTGACCTGGCCGATCGCGTTCACGGCGTCGTGGGTGAGGTAGCGCTGGGCGCAGCCGGTCTCCTGGCAGACCAGGCGCACCGCCTCCAGCTTGTTGAGCAGATCGGCTGAGCTGGTATCGACGTGGCTGAAGCGATTGACGCGTTTGCCGCTGGTGTGCTGCACCGCCGTCATCAGCGGCTCGTACTCGGGCTTGAGCGCGTAGTCGTAGGTCAGGGCAATGGCGTTGATGCCGGGAGCCAGCGCCGGTTCGTCGGCCACGCTCTCGATGAGCCGGCCGTCCACGTAGACCGTCGGGTGCAGGCGGCGCAGCGATTCGCGATAGTCGTCGCCGCTCATCAGCGCGACGGTCGGGGCAGGGGCGTTCATGGGGGACTCCAGGGCAGGAAGGTGGCTGGGCGGTGCGTCGAATTTGAACAGTGTTCAAAAAAACTGTCAACGTTCTGTACCAACCGGTCCAAGCTATAGTCGGCGGCATGGAAGCGAGACTGCTGCGCCAGCAAGCCATGAGCCAGACCCGCCGGGCGCTGGTGCTGGATGCTGCGCGCGCTGTGTTCGAGGAGCATGGCATCGAGGGTGCCAGCATCCGGGAAATCGCCAAACGCGCGGGCTACACCCCGGGCGCGATCTACTCGTATTTCGAAAGCAAGGAAGCGATCTACGGCGCCTTGCTGGCCGAGTCGCTGGACCGGTTGAACACAGCTGTGAACTCGGCCAGGCCGCAGGACGACAGCGCGGCGGCTTTCCTGAAGGGCAAGGCCCTCGGCTGGTTCGGCTTCTATGCGGCGAATCCACGCGAACTCGACCTGGGCTTTTACCTGGTGCATGGGCTGGCGCCGCGCGGCTTGACGTCCGACCTGAACCAGCGGCTCAATGCGAGGCTGCACGAAGCACTGGTGCCGTGCCAACAGGCTCTGATGGCGATGGGGCTGGATGCCGCGGCCGCCGAGCGCGAAAACACGGCGCTGTTCGCCCACGGTGTGGGCCTGCTTCTGCTGCAGCACACCGGGCGCATCCGGATGTTCAAACAGGACGCAACCGCCTTGTTCGACCACTACCTCGCGGCCTTGCTGCTGCGCATCGCCATTCATGGAAAGGACGGGCCCGATGCTGCTGGATGTCGATGAGTCCCAACTGGTCCTGGTGGATTACCAGGAACGCCTGATGCCGGCCATCCACGAACGCGAGGCCGTTCTGCTCAATGCGCTGCGGCTGGGGCGAATGGCCCGGATCCTGGGCGTGCCCGCCTGGGGCACAGAAGAGAACCCCGACCGGCTCGGCCAGAACCCCGCGGAACTGCGCGCCTTGTGCCGCAAGACGCTGGCGAAGATGCACTTCAGTGCTTGCAGCGACGGCCTCACCGAATTGCTGCGGGCGCCGGCGCGCCAGCCCCAGGACGGCAATGCCCGCAGCCTGCCCAAACACCTGCAAAAACCGCCGGCACCGGAACGCAACGCCATCGTGATGGCCGGCTGCGAAGCCCATGTCTGCTTCCTGCAGACCGCCTTGGACCTGCTGGACGAGGAGTTCGAGGTCTGGGTGGTGACGGACGCCTGCAGTTCGCGCACCGAGCGCAGTCGCGACGCCGCCTTCGACCGGCTGGCCGGCGCCGGGGCCGAGCTGGTGACCACCGAAATGGTCGCCTTCGAGTGGCTGCGCACTGCGGAACACCCGCTGTTCAAGGACGTCTTGAGCCTGATCAAATAGCGGGGCGGGCCGGGCCAGTCGTCGCCCGTCCACGTCAGCTTCGGGCAAGCCGGCTGGCCACAATGAGGCCGGCCGGGCTAAACAACAGGAGACAAGACACCATGGGCAGCTACGCAGAGTTCCATCGCCGCTCGCTTCAGGACCGGGACGCCTTCTGGGCCGAGCAGGCCAAGCTGATCGAGTGGCGCCAGCAGCCACGCACCATCTGCGACTACAGCCGTCCGCCGTTCACGAACTGGTTCGCCGGTGGCACCACCAATCTGTGCCACAACGCCGTGGACCGCCACCTCAAGGACCGGCCGGATCAGGCGGCGCTCATTTACGTCTCGACCGAAACCGGCGAAGAGCGCACCTACAGCTTCCGCGAGTTGCATGGCGAAGTCCAGCGTGCGGCCGCAGCGCTCAAGGACCTGGGCGTGCGCAAGGGCGATCGCGTGCTGATCTACATGCCGATGGTCGCGCAGGCCGCGTTCGCCATGCTGGCCTGTGCGCGCATCGGCGCCATCCACTCGGTCGTGTTCGGCGGTTTTGCATCGGGCTCGCTGGCTTCGCGCATCGAGGACGCCACGCCGAAGGTCATCATCAGCGCCGATGCCGGCTCGCGCAGCGGCAAGGTGGTGGCGTACAAGCCGCTCCTGGACGAAGCCATCCGTCTGTCCAGGCACAAACCCGAGGCCGTGCTGCTGGTGGACCGGGGCCTTGCCCCCATGGAGAAGGTCAGCGGCCGGGACCACGACTGGGCCGCCCTCACGCAGCGGCATGACGGAGCACTGGTGGACTGCGAGTGGCTGGCTGCCACGGACATCAGCTACACCATCTACACGAGCGGGACCACGGGACAGCCGAAGGGCGTGCAGCGCGACGTGGGCGGCTATGCCGTCGCGTTGGCGGCGAGCATGAAGCACATCTTCCTATGCGAACCGGGCGAGACCTATTTTTCCACCAGCGACATCGGCTGGGTGGTGGGCCACAGCTACATCATCTATGGGCCGTTGCTCGCGGGGATGGCCACGATCATGTACGAGGGCCTGCCGATCCGCCCCGATGCCGGGATCTGGTGGAGCCTGGTGGAAAAGTACAAGGTCAGCGCCATGTTCAGCGCACCGACTGCCGTGCGGGTGCTCAAGAAGCAGGATCCCGCTTTCCTCAAGAAGTACGACCTGTCCAGCCTGAAGGCCCTGTTCCTGGCCGGCGAACCGCTGGACGAGCCGACCGCGCGCTGGATCAGCGAAGGGCTGGGCGTTCCCATCATCGACAACTACTGGCAGACCGAAAGCGGCTGGCCGATCCTGGCGCTGGCCAACGGCGTCGAAAAAAGGCCCAGCAAGTTCGGCAGCCCGGGCGTGCCGATGTACGGATACGACGTGAAGCTGGTGCACGAGAGCACCGGGGAAGAGCTCACCCGGCCGAACGAGAAAGGCGTGGTGGTGATCGAAGGGCCGACGCCACCCGGGTTCATGCAAACCGTCTGGGGCGACGACGCGCGCTACGTCAAGACCTATTGGGAGACGGTCCCGGGCCGGATGGTTTACAGCACGTTCGACTGGGGGATCCGGGATGCGGACGGCTATTTCTTCATCCTTGGCCGAACCGACGATGTGATCAACGTGGCGGGCCATCGGCTGGGAACACGCGAGATCGAAGAAAGCATTTCCAGCCACCCCAATGTGGCGGAGGTTGCCGTCGTCGGCGTGGCCGATCAGTTGAAAGGCCAGGTCGCGATGGCATTCGTGGTGGCCCGCGACGCCAGTGGGCTGGTCGACGAGCGCGCCAGGCTCAAGCTCGAGGGCGAGATCATGAAAGTGGTGGACGAGCAGCTGGGCGCCGTGGCCCGGCCGGCCCGGGTCCGGTTCGTCAACATCCTGCCCAAGACGCGCAGCGGCAAGCTGCTGCGCCGTGCGATCCAGGCGGTGTGTGAAGGCCGCAACCCGGGCGACCTGACGACCATCGAGGACCCGGCCGCGCTGCAGCAGATTCGCGACCTGCTGGCCTGACGGGCCTTATGCGCCCGGCTTGCGGGCGATGACCAGGAAGCCCTCGATCGGTTCGTTATTTTCGAAGCCCAAGGACGCGGCTTCGATCGCCACTGGGTCGAAGCCCGCGGCCCGGCACATGGATTCGATATGGCTGGCCTTGTGCGCGAAGCGCTGGCTGGGGCGCAGCACGAGGTCAGCCTCGTCCTCCAGTGCCCGCTCGCACGAGAAGATGAAATGGCCGCCGCTGCGCAGGATGCGATATGCGTCGGGAATGGCCCGCGTCATGTCGCCCGCGTAGATGAAGACATCCAGCGCGGCGATGACGTCGTACAGCGACTCTGGAGTGGCTTCCAGCGCCTCCAGCAGGTCCACGTTGTGGAACCGGTCGTAGACACCATGCTTGATCGCCTGGTCGATCATCGGCCGCGAAAGATCGACGCCGACCAGCGCGCCGTCGATCCGGCCCAGGCAAGCGCCCAGCAGGCCGGTGCCGCAGCCCAGATCCAGCACATTGAGCTTGCGGTCCGGATAACGCTCGTTGATGATGCGGGCGACTTCGCGTGGCAGCTTGTATTTGAGGCCGGCTACGACGTGCTGGTCGTAGAGCTCGGCAAATCCGTCATACAAGGAGCGGATCATTTTGGCCGGCTGCTTCCTGGGCGTGTTGCCGCGCGCCAGTTCCAGGTAGAACTGCACCTCCTCATCATCCGGATGCAGTGCGAGCAGGGCCCTGCAATCGATCAATGCCGAGGCGAGATTTCCGGTGGCCAGTGCGGTTTGTGCACGCCCCATCAAAGCCTGAGCATCTGACGGGCGCGCCTCCAGGAGCTGGTCGTAGACGGCGAGCGCCTTGTCGTAATGTCCGGTGAGGCGCCAGTCTCTGGCCAACAGCAGCTTGATGGCGATGTTCTCGGGGGATATGGCGGTCGAGCGCTGGAGCCACGCGATGGCCAGTTCGAAATGTTGCGCACGGTGGGCGATGTCGATGACCCGGGCCAGCACTTGGGGATTGTTCCCGTCGAGCTGGACTGCGCGTTCGGCGAACCCGATGGCTTCCTGGAACTCATTTTGCCGCGCCAGCAGAAAGGCCAGTTCGGTTACCGCCACGGACCAGTCGGGTGCCGCCTTCACGGCGCGCCGGGCTGCCTCCTGGCCGCCGGCGGGATTTCCAGCGGCCTCGGCCAGGCGCGAGCCCATGAGAAAGATGCGCGGCTCATTGGGCGCGGCCTGCAATTCCGCATTGAGTTTCAAGGCCGCGTCCTTCAGTTGCCCCGATGCGATCAGCTGCTGGATGGCGTGCAGGCGCCTGGCAAGCGCGTCGGGAAATTGGGTCGCGGTGGAAGTCATGGATCTGAGGCTGGCTAAACCCGCGATTATCTGCGACCGCGGCCGATTGCTGGCACAATCCGCGCTGCAACAGGCCCTTCCGGCCACCGTCGCACCCGCCATCCGGTCCAGCCGTGTCGCGGAAGGTTTCTTCAAACCAGCCAATGTCTCCTGCAGGGAGATGGAAAGTCATCGCGAATGAGTGAGTCCCGCTCCGTCTACACGGCCTACCAGGGCAATTCCTATCTCTTCGGCGGCAACGCGCCCTATGTCGAGGAGATGTACGAAAACTACCTCGCCAATCCCGGCAGCGTTCCCGACAACTGGCGCGACTATTTCGACGCGCTCCAGAACGTGCCCGCCGCGGACGGTAGCAGCGCCAAGGATGTACCGCACCTTCCGGTGATCAACGCCTTCGCCGAGCGCGCCAAACAGGGGGGCGTGCGGGTGGTAGGCGCCCGCGGCGCGGATTCGGAAATGGGTCGCAAGCGCACCGCGGTGCAGCAGCTGATCGCGGCCTATCGCAACGTCGGCGCCCGCTGGGCCGACCTCGACCCGCTCAAGCGTGCCGAGCGGGAGAAGATCCCCGAGCTCGATCCGGCCTTCTACGGATTCAGCGACGCCGACCAGGAAGCGGTGTTCAACACCAGCAACACCTTCTTCGGGCGCGACAGCATGCCGCTGCGCGAGCTCATCAACGCGCTGCGTGAAACCTACTGCGGCACCATCGGCGCCGAATACATGTACACGACCGACCAGTTCAAGAAGCGCTGGTGGCAGCAGAAGCTGGAGGCTATCCGCAGCAAGCCGAATTTTTCGGTCGAGAAGAAAAAGCACATCCTCGACCGGGTGACAGCCGCCGAAGGCCTGGAGCGCTTCCTGCACACCAAGTACGTGGGCCAGAAGCGTTTCTCGCTCGAGGGCGGCGAAAGTTTCATCGCCTCGATGGACGAACTGATCCAGGAAGCCGGCGCCAAGGGCGTGCAGGAAATCGTGATCGGCATGGCCCATCGCGGCCGCCTGAACGTGCTGGTCAATTCTCTGGGCAAGTTGCCGGCCGACCTGTTCGCCGAATTCGACCACACCGCGAAGGAAGAGCTCACGGCCGGCGACGTCAAGTACCACCAGGGCTTCAGCTCGGACGTGACCACGCGCGGCGGACCGGTCCACCTGAGCCTGGCCTTCAATCCGTCGCACCTGGAAATCGTCAACCCGGTGGTCGAGGGTTCGGTGCGGGCCCGGATGGACCGCCGTGCCGACCCGCAGGGCAAACAGGTGTTGCCGGTGCAGGTTCACGGGGACGCCGCCTTTGCCGGACAGGGCGTGGTGATGGAAACGCTGGCCCTGGCCGAAACACGAGGCTACTTCACCGGCGGTACCGTGCACATCGTCATCAACAACCAGATCGGCTTCACTACCAGCGATCCGCGCGACAGCCGCTCGACGCTTTACTGCACGGACGTGGTCAAGATGATCGAGGCGCCGGTGCTGCACGTGAACGGCGATGATCCCGAGGCGGTGGTTCTGGCGACCCAGCTCGCGCTGGATTACCGGATGGAGTTCGCCAAGGACGTGGTGGTCGACATCGTGTGTTTCCGCAAGCTCGGCCACAACGAGCAGGACACGCCCGCGTTGACCCAGCCTCTGATGTACAAGAAGATCGCGGCGCACCCGGGAACCCGCAAGCTCTACGCCGACAAGCTGGCCGCGCAGGGGCTGGGCGAGACGCTCGGCGATGACATGGTCAGAGCCTACCGGGCCGCGATGGACGCCGGCAAGCACACCTCGGACCCGGTGCTGACCAACTTCAAGAGCAAGTACGCGGTGGACTGGACTCCGTACCTCGGCAAGAAGTGGACCGACAGTGCCGACACCGCGATCCCGTTGGCCGAGTGGAAGCGCCTCGCCGAAAGAATCACCACCGTCCCGGAAAACTTCACGCCGCATCCGCTGGTCAAGAAGGTGCTGGACGACCGCGCGGCCATGGGCCGCGGCGAAGCCAATGTCGACTGGGGCATGGGCGAGCACATGGCCTTCGCCTCGCTGGTGGCCAGCGGCTACCCGGTGCGCCTGTCGGGCGAGGACTGCGGACGCGGCACCTTCACGCACCGGCATGCGGTCCTGCACGACCAGAATCGCGAGAAGTGGGACACGGGTATCTACACGCCGCTGGAGAACGTGGCCGACAACCAGGCTTCGTTCGTTGCGATCGACTCGATCCTGTCGGAAGAGGCGGTGCTCGGCTTCGAGTACGGCTACGCTTCCAACGACCCCAGCACCCTGGTGGTCTGGGAAGCGCAGTTCGGCGACTTCGCCAACGGCGCTCAGGTTGTGATCGACCAGTTCATCGCCTCGGGCGAGGTGAAGTGGGGCCGGGTGAACGGCATCACGCTGTTGCTGCCGCACGGCTACGAGGGCCAAGGCCCGGAGCACAGTTCGGCGCGTCTGGAGCGCTTCATGCAGCTGTCGGCGGACATCAACATGCAGGTCGTGCAACCGACCACCGCCAGCCAGATCTTCCACGTGCTGCGCCGCCAGATGGTGCGCACGCTGCGCAAGCCCCTGGTGATCATGACGCCCAAGTCATTGCTGCGCAACAAGGACGCGACCTCGCCGCTGGCTGAATTCACCCGGGGTGGGTTCCAGACGCTGATCCCCGAGAACAAGGACCTCAAGGCCGACAAGGTCAAGCGCGTCATCGTGTGCTCGGGCAAGGTGTACTACGACCTGGCCAAGAAGCGCGGGGAAAAGGGCGCGGATGATACCGCCATCCTGCGCGTCGAGCAGCTCTACCCGTTTCCGCACAAGGCGTTCGCGGCCGAACTGCGGAAGTACCCGAACACAACCGACATCGTGTGGTGCCAGGATGAGCCGCAGAACCAGGGCGCCTGGTTTTTCGTGCAGCACTACATCCACGAGAACATGCTCGAAGGTCAGAAGCTGGGCTACTCGGGCCGCGCCGCCTCGGCCTCACCGGCCGTGGGCTATTCGCATCTGCACCAGGAGCAGCAGAAGGCCCTGGTCGAGGGTGCTTTCAGCAAGCTCAGGGGCTTCGTCCTGACCAAGTAGGGCCGCACCGGGACAACCGGAAGGCGCCCGGGCGGCTGCGCTCGTTCGACGGGACCCAGGGACCCGTCAACTCGCGCTTCGAGTAACAGAATCTAGGAAACTGAAATGGCAATCGTCGAAGTGAAGGTCCCGCAGCTGTCGGAATCGGTTACCGAGGCCACCCTGCTGCAATGGAAGAAGAAGGCCGGCGAGGCCGTGGCCATTGACGAAATCCTGATCGAGATCGAAACCGACAAGGTGGTGCTGGAGGTGCCGGCTCCGGCGGCTGGCGTGCTGGCCGAGATCGTGCAGGCCGACGGCGCCACCGTGGCGGCCGAGCAGGTCATCGCCAGGATCGACACCGAAGGCAAGGCCAGTGCCGCGGCGGCCAAGCCGGCCGCGGCGACCGCTGCCGCGGCTGCTGCCCCGGCGGCAGGCATCGCCGCCGGCAGCGGCTCGAAGGCTGGGGTAGCGATGCCGGCTGCGGCCAAACTGATCGCCGACAACCAGCTTGCTCCCGGTTCTGTTCCTGGCACTGGCAAGGATGGCCGCGTGACCAAGGGCGATGTGCTCGGCGCCCTGGTGCAACCGGCCAGGCTGGCGGCTGCACCCGTGGCGGCACCCACGACCACGATCAGGTCCGCGCTGCCGCAGGTCAACGCAGCAGTCGCCACGCCCGATCTCGGCGACCGGCCGGAGCAGCGCGTGCCGATGAGCCGGTTGCGCGCCCGTGTGGCCGAGCGGCTGCTGCAATCGCAGTCGAGCGCCGCCATCCTGACCACCTTCAACGAGGTGAACATGGCGCCGGTGATCGAAATGCGCAAGCGCTTCCAGGAGAGGTTCGAGAAGGAGCACGGCGTCAAGATCGGCTTCATGAGCTTTTTCGTGAAGGCGGCCGTGCACGCGCTCAAGAAATACCCGGTGATCAACGCGTCGGTCGACGGCAACGACATCGTCTACCACGGCTACTTCGACATCGGCATCGCCGTCGGCTCGCCGCGCGGCCTGGTCGTCCCCATCCTGCGCAATGCCGACCAGATGAGCTTCGCCGACATCGAGAAGAAGATCGCCGAGTACGGCGTCAAGGCGCGCGACGGCAAGCTGGGCATCGAAGAGATGACCGGGGGTACCTTCTCCATCTCCAACGGCGGGGTCTTCGGCTCGATGCTGTCCACCCCCATCATCAATCCGCCGCAGTCGGCGATCCTGGGCGTGCACGCGACCAAGGACCGGGCCGTGGTGGAGAACGGGCAGGTCGTGGTGCGGCCGATGAATTACCTCGCCATGTCGTACGACCACCGCATCATCGATGGCCGCGAAGCCGTGCTGGGGCTGGTGGCGATGAAGGAAGCGCTGGAGGACCCGGCCCGCCTGTTGTTCGACATTTGATTCAAGGACCCTGCGGGACAGTCCATGCGAAGCTGGTTCTGTCCTCAACCGACCCCACATGAATAAACAGTTCGACGTCATCGTCATCGGTGCCGGCCCGGGCGGCTACATTGCCGCCATCCGCGCCGCCCAGCTCGGCTTCAACACCGCCTGCATCGACGAGTGGAAAAACAGCAAGGGCGGCCCCGCACCCGGCGGCACCTGCACCAACATCGGCTGCATCCCGTCCAAGGCACTACTGCAGTCTTCCGAAAACTACGACCAGGCCGGCCATCACTTTGCCGACCACGGCATCGAGATCAAGGGCCTGGGAATGGACGTCGCCAAGATGCTGGCGCGTAAGGACCAGGTGGTCAAGCAGAACAACGACGGCATCCTCTTCCTGCTCAAGAAGAACAAGGTGGCGTTTTTCCATGGGCGTGCCTCGTTCGCCACGGCAGGAGAGGCCGGCCATGAGATCAAGGTGGCGGGTGCCGAGGCTCTCATGTTGACCGGCAAGCACGTGATTGTCGCCACGGGCTCCACGGCCCGTGCCCTGCCCGGCGCGCCCTTCGACGAAGAGCGCATCCTGTCCAACGACGGCGCGTTGCGCATCCCCGACGTGCCGAAGAAACTCGGGCTGATCGGCTCGGGCGTGATCGGCCTGGAGACGGGCTCGGTCTGGCGCCGGCTGGGCGCCGAGGTCACCATCCTCGAGGCACTCCCCACCTTCCTCGGGGCCGTCGACGAGCAGATCGCCCGGGAAGCCAGGAAAGCTTTCGACAAACAGGGCCTGAAGATCGAATTGGGCGTCAAGGTCGGCGCAGTGGCGATCGACAAGAACGGCGTTTCGGTCGCCTGGACCAATGCCAAAGGCGAGCCCCAGACCCTGAAGGTGGACAAGCTGATCGTTTCCATCGGCCGGGTGCCCAACACGGAGGGCCTGAACGCCCAGGCCGTGGGCCTGAAGCTCGACGAGCGCGGCGCCATCCTGGTCGACGACGACTGCCGTACCAACCTGCCCAATGTCTGGGCGGTGGGCGATGTGGTGCGCGGTCCGATGCTGGCGCACAAGGCTGAGGAGGAGGGCGTCGCCGTGGCCGAGCGCATCGCCGGCCAGCACGGGCACGTCAACTTCAACACCATCCCATGGGTCATCTACACCAGTCCGGAAATCGCATGGGTCGGCCAGACCGAGCAGCAGCTCAAGGCAGCCGGGGTGAAGTACAAGGCCGGCACATTTCCCTTCATGGCCAACGGCCGGGCGCGCGCGCTGGGGGACACCACCGGCATGGTGAAGTTCCTGGCCGACGCGGCGACCGACGAAATCCTGGGCGTCCACATCGTGGGCCCCATGGCCAGCGAGCTGATCTCCGAAGCCGTGGTGGCGATGGAGTTCCGGGCTTCCGCTGAAGACATCGCGCGCATCTGCCACGCGCATCCTTCGCTGTCCGAGGCGACCAAGGAGGCGGCGCTGGCGGTGGACAAGCGGACGCTGAATCTCTGACGTGACATCGGTTCGCCAGGCCTACGAAGCGGAACTGAATGCGAGGGGCTACCGGAGCGACCCGGCGCAGGTGCACGCCGTGCAGGCGCTGGACCGCTGCGCCCGGGAATGGGCGGCTTTCAGGGAGCAGCGCTCCAACGCCTTCAGGAAGCTGATCAACCGGCCCGACATTCCGCGCGGTGTCTACCTTTACGGCGGAGTGGGCCGCGGCAAGAGCTTCCTGATGGATTGCTTCTATACGGCCGTGCCGCTGGTGCGCAAGACCCGGCTGCACTTCCACGAGTTCATGCGCGAGGTGCACCGCGAGCTCGCGGAACTGCAGGGCACCGTGAACCCGCTGGACGCGCTGGGCGAGCGGATCGCGAAGCGCTACCGGCTGATCTGCTTCGACGAGTTCCATGTGGCCGATATCACCGACGCGATGATCCTGCATCGCCTGCTGGCCGCGCTGTTCGACAACGGAGTGGGCCTGGTCGCTACCTCCAACTTCCGGCCGGACGACCTCTACCCCAATGGCCTGCATCGCGACCGGGTGCTGCCGGCCATTGCCTTGCTGAATGACAAGCTGGAGGTCGTCGGGGTCGACAACGGCGTCGACTACAGGCACCGCACCATGGAGCAGGTCAAGCTCTACCACACCCCGCTGGGCCCGGGCGCCGACGCGCAAATGAGTGAGGCGTTCACCCGGCTGGCCGCCACGCACGATGAAGACCCGGTGCTGCACATCGAAGCGAGGGAGTTCCGGTCGCGGCGCAGAGCCGGCGGGGTGGTCTGGTTCGATTTCAAAACCCTGTGCGGCGGCCCTCGCTCGCAGAACGACTACCTGGAGATCGCCACCCAGTTCCACACCTTGCTGCTCAGCGACGTGCCGCACTTGCCGGTGCGCATGGCTTCCGAGGCGCGCCGCTTCACCTGGCTGGTTGACGTGCTGTACGACCGCCGGGTGAAGCTCATCATGTCGGCGCAGGTGCCCGCCGAGGCGTTGTATACGGAAGGGCCGCTGGCCCATGAATTCCCGCGCACGGTATCGCGCCTGCAGGAGATGCGGTCGGCACAATTCCTGGCGCTGGAACACCGGATGGTCGACACCCGCCTCACATGAAAAAGCTGTTCTTCTGGCTTGCCGCAGCAAGCCTGGCCCAGGCTGCGCTGGCGCAGGATGTGGACACTGCGGCCGCGGCTGAGCGAGCGCGCATCGCGGCCGAGCGCAGCCAGGTCGAGGCCCGCTTCCGGACCGACGAAAAATACTGCTACGGCATCTTCGCTGTCAACGACTGCCTCAGCGCCGCCAGGGCCCGGCGCCGGGAAGCGATGTCGGATCTGAGGCGGCAGGAAATTTCGCTGAACGACGCCGACCGCAAGCGCAAGGGCGCCGAGCGCCAACGTGCGATCGAGGAGCGGCCGGCGCCTGAAGACAGGCCGCCAAAGGCCGAGCAGGCTGCCAAGGGCACGGCTGATCATCGCGCGCCTGGCGCACGGGCGGCGCAAAAGGCGGCTGACCACGCCCAAGCGGAAACCTCCAACGCCGCCAGTGCGCGCGAGCGACAGCGGCAAGCGCAGCTCAAAGCGAGCGAAAAGAACGCCGAACGCATCCGCAGAGCCGAGGAGGCGGCACAGAATGCCAAACGCCAAAAGGAACAGCAGGCGGAAGCCGAGGCGCACCGGGCCAGCGTGAAAAAGCGTCTGGCGGAGCGAAAAAAGCCTCCGGCGCACCCGTTGCCGGCACCTCCTTAGTCAGATGGAGTCAGAGCCCAATTTCGACGGAGAGGGCGGTCTTCGATCGGGTCAGTGTCCTGGTGGGATCTGACCCCAAGTAAAGGGACTAACTGTCCAGCGGTTCGAGTTTGACCACGATGAGCGAGAGGTTGTCGCCGCCGCCCCGTCCGCGCGAACGGGCTTTTTCGATCAGGAACTCGGTGGCCTCGCGGGGTGAGAGCGAAGAAAGAACGGACCCCAGCTCGTTCGTGCTGAAGTAGTGCCAGACCCCGTCGCTGCAGGCCATCAGCACATCGCCGGGCCGCATTTCATGGATGAAGTGCATGTCCATCGGCGGATCGTCCTCGGCTCCGAGGCACCCCATCAGGATATTCGATTGCGGATGCACATTGGCTTCATCCTCGGTCAGCTCGCCCCGGTCCACCAGAGTCTGGACATAGGAATGGTCCATCGTGCGTTTGACCAGCTTGCCGCTGTGGAAATGGTAGATGCGCGAATCGCCGGCATGGATCCAGTGACAGTCGCCGGCCGGGTTGATCAGAAAGGCCGCGAAAGTGCTGTGCGGCTCCTGTTCGGACGAAACAGCCGTGAGTTTGATCACGATGTGGGCTTCCTGCACCATCTGCTTGAGCAGCGCCGTTGCGTCGTCATGGTCGGGGGAGTACCGCTCGAACAGCTGCCTGGCAGTCATCATGACCTGGTCGGAGGCCTTGCGCCCACCGCTGCGGCCGCCCATGCCGTCCGCCACCACGGCGAGGACGCAGCCCGGATGCCGTGGATGACTGAGCAGGGCAACCTGGTCCTGCTGGTATTCACGGTCTCCCTTGTGGATGCCGGTAGATGCGCTGAGTCGATAACCCTTGGCCATGCTGATTTGAACGCTGGCCCTGGAGGGAGCCCCATCGCTCGATTAATGTTGCCGAAACACGTATTATCGAACGAACATGACCGCGGCAGTCGCCAACGACTGCACAGATCCATTGGATTCCAACCTTCATTCTCCCGAGCGACGCCTGATCGAATTGCGGATGGAGCATGCCGATCTCGACGCCTTGATCGACCGGGCTGCGCGCGAGATGCCGGTGGACGAGCTGATGATGCGCCGCCTGAAAAAGCGGCGCCTGGCGCTGCGTGACCAGATCGCGCGGCTGGAACTCGCGCTCGATCCCAAAGAACCCGCTTGATGACGAGCGTGGGAGCGTGTGGGCTGGACGATCCGGTGCGCGATGCGTTCGCGCCCGACGGCGTGCTGTCGCGCGCCGCCGAGCAATTCCGACCGCGCAGCGCACAGACCGAGATGGCACTGGCGGTGGCCCGCACCATCCGCTGCGGCGGCGCGCTGGTGGTGGAGGCCGGCACCGGCGTCGGCAAGACCTTTTCCTATCTCGTGCCCGCGCTCCTGAGCGGCGAGCGGGTGCTGCTGTCCACGGCAACCAAGACCTTGCAAGACCAGTTGTTCGGCCGCGATCTGCCGCGGCTGGTCGCGGCGCTGGGCCTGCCGGTGCGCACGGCCTTGCTCAAGGGACGGGCCAGTTACCTGTGTCTGCATCGCATGGAATCGGCGCGGCAGGATGCCACTTTGCCTGATCGGGCGTCGGTGCGCGCGCTGGCCAAGATCGAGGAGTGGGCCCTGGTCACGCGCACCGGCGATCTGGCCGAATTGCCCGGCCTCGATGAGCGCTCGGCGCTGATCCCCCTGGTGACCTCGACGCGCGAGAACTGCCTGGGCGGGCAATGCCCGAAATTCCGGTCCTGCCACGTCAACCTGGCGCGTCGGGAGGCGCTGGCCGCGGATGTGGTGGTGATCAACCACCATCTGTTCTTCGCCGACCTGGCCGTGCGCGAATCCGGCATGGCCGAACTGCTGCCCACCGTCCGGGTGACGATCTTCGACGAAGCCCACCAGCTCAACGAGACCGGGGTCCAGTTCCTGGGATCGAACCTGACCACGGGGCAATTGCTGGATTTCGGACGCGACATGCTGGCGGCGGGCTTGCAGCTGGCCCGCGGTCTGGTGGACTGGCAACAGGTCGTGTCCGCCGTCGAGCGCGCTGCGCGCGACCTGCGGCTGGTGGTGGGCAGGAAGGTGCCGGGCGCGCGCCTGCGCTGGGTTGACGAAGCTCCCGACCAGCTGGACCCGGACGAATGGTGCCGGGGCCTGGAGCAGGTGCGCGATGCCTGTTCGCAGGCCGTGGCAGCACTGGCCACCGTGAGCGAGATCGCTCCCGACTTCATCCGGCTGAACGAGCGGGCAGAGGAACTGGTCGCGCGTGCGCAGCGCTTCGGCGCCGCTTGCGCGCCGGGCGCCGTGCGCTGGGTGGACGTGGGCACACAACTGCGCCTGGTCGAGTCGCCGCTGGACATCGCGCGGGCCATCCAGGACAAGCTGCTGCGCGTCGGCGAGGAAGAAGCCTCGACGCGCGCCTGGATCTTCACGTCGGCCACGCTGGGCGACGATGCGCGCCTGACCTGGTTCACCGAACCCTGCGGCCTGGCGCAGGCCGAGGTGCTGCGCGTTGGGAGCCCGTTTGACTACGCTTCGCAGGCGGCGGTCCATGTGCCGCGTGAGCTGGTGCGGCCCAACGATCCGGCGCACAGCGACCAGGTCGCGGCCCTGGCGGGCGAGGCCGCGCGGCGGCTGGGTGGCCGGACGATGGTGCTGACCACCACGCTGCGCGCACTGCGCACCATCGGGGAAGCTTTGCAGCGCCGTTTCGAAGTTGCGGGTGAGGTCGAGGTCCTGGTGCAGGGCCAATGGCCCAAGCGCCGCCTGATCGAGCGGTTCCGCGAGGGCAACTCGCAAGGGCGGCCCGGCTGCGTGCTGGTGGCGTCGGCCTCGTTCTGGGAGGGTGTCGATGTGCCCGGCGCCGCCCTGCAGCTGGTGATCATTGACAAGCTGCCTTTTCCGCCGCCGGGAGATCCGCTGGTGGAGGCGCGGGCCCAGCGCCTGGAAGCGCAGGGGCGCAGCGCCTTCAACGATTATTTCGTGCCGGAAGCAGCGGTGGCCCTCAAGCAGGGTGCCGGGCGCCTGATCCGGCGTGAGTCGGACCAGGGCGTGCTGGTGGTGTGCGACACGCGGCTGGCCACCATGGGCTACGGCCGCAGGCTGCTGGCCGCGCTGCCGCCGATGCGCAAGCTGGTGTCGAAAGCGGAATTTGAGGAAACGCTGGAGCGTCTGGCCGGCGCTACCAGACCTTCCACCACGGATCCTGCGCCGACTTGAACCCGCGCGTGAGGTATTCGCTCTTCGGGTATGTCTTTTCCATCACGCGCTGCGCGTCATCGCGCAGCTGGGTCATGCCCAGGGCGTCGTAAGAGCGCACCAGGATGAACAGTGCCTCTTCCAGCGCCGGCACATCCTGGTAGTCCGTCAGTGCGTTCTGGGCCCGGTTGATTGCCGCAACGTAGGCGCCGCGCTGGTAGTAGTAGCGCGCCACGTGCACTTCGTACTGGGCCAGCGAATTGACGATGTAGGTCATGCGCGCACGAGCGTCCGGCGTATAGCGCGAGTCGGGAAAGCGGGTGACCAGTTCCTTGAAGGCGTCGAACGACTCCTTGGACGCCTTCTGGTCGCGCTCGGACAGGTCCTGGCGCGACAGGAAGGCAAACATGCCCAGGTTGTCGTTGAAGTTGACGATGCCCTTGAGATAGAGGGCATAGTCGATCGCCGGGCTGGCGGGATGAAGCTTGACAAACCGGTCCAGGGTCGCCAGTGCCTGGGCCTGGTCGCCACCCTTGTACTGGGCGTAGGCTTTTTCCAGCTGGGCTTGCTGTGCCATGGGAGTGCCGGCGGCGCGGCCCTCCAGCTTTTCGAACAAGGGGATCGCCTTGTCATACGATCCGGAGTCCATCTCGTCCTTGGCTTCCGCGTAGATCTTGTTCGGGCTCCAGGTCGCGGTCTTGTCGTCGGATGTCGACGAACACGCGGCCAGCAGCGCCGCAGCGCCCAGCATCAGGGCGGGTACGACCGATAATTTGGCTCGAAACATGAGTCGCGACTTTCTTGAAACAGGGCAAATTCATTATATCGGCCGACTCTCCTGCACCTGATGCGCCGGCCGGCCTCGAGGACGCGGTCGATGCAGGGCCTGATGCGGAATTGAGGCCATTCGCGATCGCGGTACCGCATCACGGGGCCCGGTTGGACCGGGCTTTGACCGCGCTGGCGCCGGAGTTTTCGCGCAGCTACCTGCAGCAGCTGATCGAAGCGGGGGCGGTCACGCTCAACGGCGCGGCCGTTGCGCGCTGCGCCCACAAGGTCAAGGCCGGCGACCAGGGCGTGATCGAGCTGCGACCCACGCCGCAGAGCCAGGCCTTTCGACCGGAACCCATGGAGCTGAAGGTGGTGTTCGAGGACGAACACCTGCTGGTGGTCGACAAGCCGGCCGGGCTGGTGGTCCATCCCGCGCCCGGCAACTGGAGCGGCACCCTGCTCAATGGCCTTCTGGCGCGCGACCCCGCAGCGGCGCTGCTGCCCCGGGCCGGCATCGTGCACCGCCTGGACAAGGACACCTCGGGCCTGATGGTGGTCGCGCGCAGCCGCGCCACGATGGATGCGCTGGTGCAGCGCATCGCGGCGCGGGAAGTCGCGCGGCAGTATGTCGCGCTGGCGCATCGTCCGTGGGGCACCGCTGCGCTGCGCAACGTCGATGCGCCCATCGGTCGCGACCCGCGCAATCGCCTGCGCATGGCAGTGGTGGAAAGTGGCAAGCCCGCCCGCACCCTGTTCGAGCGCCTGCAGGAGTGCGCCCAGGGCTGCTGGGTCCGCGCCACCCTGGAAACCGGCCGGACCCACCAGATCCGTGTCCATATGGCACACATCGGCCACCCGCTGGTGGCCGACGAGTTGTACGGCGGGGCGCCGGCAGCAGGGCTGGCGCGCCAGGCGCTGCATGCGTACCGGCTCGCCTTCGAACACCCCGCGACCGGCCGGGCGCTGGAGTTTCACGCACCGCTGCCTGCGGATTTGCGGCAGGCTCTGGCCGCGTGGGGCCTGCGTTACAATGATCTCGAATGGCTCACGAGCCATGCCCCCTAGCCTGTGGTGGCACGCGTTGCGCAACCCCGCTTGCGCGCGGCGCAGCGAATGACAATCGCCCCTGTTTCAGCCTTTGATTTGCGCGCTCCATCGGCGCCTTTTCCCGGAACGGCACGACCATGAATACGACGGATGCCAGGCGCGTCCTCGAAACTGCCCTGATTTGCTCGCAGCAGCCCTTGCCGGTGCGCGAGCTGCGCGTCCTGTTCAACGACGAACTGGGCGTCGACACGATCAAGGCGTTGCTCGGGGACCTGCAGAACGAATGGGCCCTGCGCGGTGTCGAGCTGGTCCAGGTGGCCAGCGGCTGGCGCTTCCAGAGCCGGCCCGCCATGCGCGAGTACCTGGATCGCCTGCATCCGGAGAAGCCACCCCGGTACACCCGTGCCGTGCTCGAGACGCTGGCGATCATTGCCTACCGCCAACCCGTCACCCGCGGCGACATGGAAGACATCCGCGGCGTGACGATCAACGCACTGATCCTCAAGCAGCTGGAGGACAGGGGCTGGGTCGAAGTCATCGGCCACCGGGAAACCGTGGGTCGTCCCGCGCTGTTCGCCACCACGCGCCAGTTCCTGGATGACCTGGGGTTGGAGTCGCTGGACCAGTTGCCGGTGCTGGACAGCCCGGGCCAACCGGCTCAGCTGGCGGCTGCGCTGGACAATATGTCCGGGGCCCAGGCCGGCCTGGCCATGGAAGGAAACGCGGAGCCGGATGGCGATGACGTGGCGATGGCCACCGCGCCGGATCCGGCCCCACCCGCGGACGAACGTGCCGCCGACGATGCGGCGCAAGCTGTCGAGAACTGAAGCATGAACGAACCCCTGCCTGGCACCGTGTCCGCCCCGATCACCGAAGACCTCGAATCCAAAGACATCATGCCCGCAGTGCCGGCACCGGGCCCAGGGGCCGAGGTCCGGACCGGCAGTGGACCGCATGCCGAACCCCAGGCCAGCCGGGATGCCGATCTGGACGACGACGAGGAAAACGAGGGCGACGACGACGACGACGACGAGGATCGGCTGCGCCGCGCCGCGGCCCGCGCCCCGGCCGAGCCTCCTGCGGTGCCGGTGCGCTTCGCCGATGTGATCTCCGGGCAGTTCGACGCGCTGGCCGACAGCGCGGAGCCGGGGCCGCCCAAACGCGTGCTGCTGCCGCAGGTCGAAACCCCGAAGCTGCACAAAGTGCTGGCCCAGGCCGGGCTGGGTTCGCGGCTTGAGATGGAGCAACTCATCATGGAAGGGCGGATTTCGGTCAACAACGAGCCCGCCCACATCGGCCAGCGCATCCAGTTCGGCGACCAGATCAAGGTCAACGGCAAGCCCATCCGCTTTCGCATCGCACCGCCACCGGCGCGCGTCATTGCCTATCACAAGCCGGTGGGCGAAGTCGTCACCAACGACGACCCGCAGAACCGGCCCACAGTGTTTCGCAAGCTCCCCAGGCTGCAGCAGGGCAAATGGCAATCGGTCGGCCGGCTGGACCTCAACACCGAGGGGCTGCTGCTGTTCACCAGCTCGGGCGAATTGGCCAACAAGCTCATGCACCCGCGCTTCGGCCTGGAGCGCGAGTACGCGGTCCGGGTGCTGGGCGCGCTCAGCAACGAGGAAAAGCAGCGCCTGCTGGACGGGGTGGATCTGGAAGATGGCCGCGCCCAGTTCGGCTCGATCGAGGACGGCGGCGGCGAAGGCGCCAATACCTGGTACCGCGTCACCATTTCGGAAGGACGCAACCGCGAGGTGCGTCGCCTGTTCGAGGCGCTGGGCCACGCTGTCAGCCGGCTGATCCGCATCCGTTACGGCGCCATGATGCTGCCGCGCGGCTTGAAGCGCGGCGCCTGGGTGGAGCTGGACGAGCGCGATATCCAGGCGCTGATGCAGGCGGCGGGCGATCACGGCGGGGGCCGGCCGTTGCGCGGCGAAAGAAATTCCGACGAAGAGCCCGGCACGGGTGCCGGCTCCCGCAATCGCCGCCGTGGCCGCAGCGCAGGACGGGGACCCGGCAAGGATGGCCCGCCGCGCAGCAACGGTCAGCCGGGGTCGGGCGGCAGCGGCGGCGGCCAAGGCCAGCAGCGGCGTAAGGACCGCGGCGACCGTGCCGAGCGGCAGGGCGGCAGCGCCCAGCCCGATCCGATGAAGACGTCTTTCGGCTACATCGGCGCCGATAGTTTCACGCGTCAGCGTCAGGGCCAAGGGCAGGGCCAGGGCCAAGGTCAGCGACGCCGCGGTGGCGGCGGCGGTGGCAATAGTGGAGGTGGAGGTGGAGGTGGTGGCGGCGGTGGTGGAGGTGGAGGTGGAGGTGGAGGGATCACAGCAGCGGACTCGCCATCAAACCGTGGCAGCGGCGGCTCCACGAACACCCCCGGCGGTGCTGGTGGCACAGCCGGAAGCGGCGCAGTCGGCGGTCCTGGTCTAGGCCCGGTCGCAGGCTTACAGTTCTTCCCCGGCACTGGTGGTGGTGGTGGTGGTGCGTCGATCACTGGCGCGGCATTCGCTGGCGGCGGCGGCGGTGCGTACTCCGCTGGC
>DIZF01000022.1:5260-11069 GCA_002427815.1 Ramlibacter tataouinensis | reverse complement strand
CTCACGCAGTCCAAGAACAACGTTGCGGCGCTGGAACTCAAGCGCCACCTGGGCGTTTGCTACAAGACCGCCTGGCTGATCAAGCACAAACTCATGGAGGTTATGCGCGTGCGCGAGGAGGGCCGCCAGCTAGACGGGCGGGTGGAGATCGATGATGCTTACCTCGGCGGTGAGCGAACGGGCGGCAAGGTCGGGCGCGGCTCGGAGAACAAAGTGCCGTTCATCGCCGCCGTGCAGACTACGCCCGATGGAAAGCCGCAGTTCATGTGCCTGCGCCAGCAGCCCTTTACCAACGAGGAGGTGGCGGTGTTCGCAGCGTCCTCCATCGCCCCGTCGGCCACGGTCGTCTCCGATGGCCTGTGGTGCTTTGGTGCCGTACAGATCGTGGGCGCCACCCACGAGCGCGTGGTCACCGGTGGCGGCAGGGCCAGCGCCGCGCTGCCACAATTCCGCGCGGTCAACACCGTGCTGGGCAACCTCAAGCGCGCCCTGGGCGGCACCTACCATGCATTTGACTTCGCCAAGTACGCGCATCGCTACCTCGCCGAGGCCCAATATCGATTCAACCGTCGCTTCAATCTGCGCTCCATTCTGGCCCGCCTCCTGCGAGCCGCTTCCCACACAAATCCAACCCCAAACCTCTCCATTCGCATGGCTGAGGTAGGTCGCTAATCAGGAATAACTATGAAGCGTTCTCTTTTCCGCGCGCTCGGCCTCGCGGCAACAATCATCGCAGCCATTGCCCTTCAACCGGCCATGGCGCGGTCACCCTCGATCATCGATGCTGCCCAGGACCTGGTCGCATCGGCGCGAGGGTCGTCAGCGCACGAAGCGCCGACGGGCCTGCAGCTCGAATCGGCCTTCTCGCCTCGCGGCGGCTGCGTTCAGCTAGTCGAAAAGGCCATTGGATCGGCGCGCAGCGAAATTCGCATGCTCGCCTACGGGTTCACCAACCCCAGCGTGGTCAACGCGCTCGTGGCCGCCCACAAACGCGGCGTGGATGTGCGCGTAGCAGTCGACTACAAGGCGAACTTCTCCGAGGACCGATCCGGCAAGGGCAAAGCCGCCCTGAACCTGCTGGTCAACGCCGGCATCCCGGTGCGGGTTGTGAGCGTCTACCCGATCCATCACGACAAGTCCCAGGTCATCGATCGCAAGACCGTACAGACCGGCAGCTTCAACTACACGACCGCAGCGGAGAAATCCAACAGCGAAAACGTGCTGGTAGTGTGGAACGACCCGCAGCTGGCATCGTCCTACTTGCGCCACTGGGAGCGCAACTGGAGCCAGGGTCGCGATTACAAGTCGTCGTACTAGAGGGCCATCCCTCTGGCGGCGTCAACACCGACTTCTTTGCGGTGTTCTCGGACCGGATTCCGGTCCCCCCAAAAGAAAAGGGCCAGCCGTTAGCGGCTGGCCCTTTTTGTCTTTTCAGGCAGTTGATGACTCGACGCCGGCAAATGCAAGCGCGCGACGTGAGCGTGCCGCTCAACATCCCGCGATACATCTCAGTCTTGTCCGCCCTTCTTGCACCAGTCGGTCGCTACGTCAGTGGCAACGCCTCGTGCGATTGACAGTGCGGGGACGTGATCGGTGAGCCAGTCGAACTCGCTTTTGCCGTCGCGCCCAGACACTTCCAGTCCGGCCCAGTACTTCTCGCCGTCACGCGCGACGACGGCACGCGCTTGCGTCAGACCGTCAACGCTGTTGGACCAAGGTCCCTCCCATGCGATGGGAAGGTTCGCCCCCATCGCATGGGCGCCGTTTTGAGGCAGCGGAATGCCAAAGCGCTTAAGCGGATCCAAATACGGGTTGAGCAGCCGCAGCATCAGGTCAATGGCGCGGTCGAACCTGTCAGGTGGCAAGCACCACAATTCGCCCAGTCTCAGTCCGCCGATGCCGTCCATGACCCGGGTGAGCAGCCGCTTGGCCTCACGGGTCAAGTTCTGGGCTTCGAGCAAAGGGCAGTTACCCTCGTTCGCCACGCTGAGGCGGGCCTCCTTGCGGGCCTGTTCGCAGCGCTCGTAGTAGATCGTCGCGTCTGCCTGCGCCATCAGGAAGGTTCGTTCGGGCTCGAGGATCACTTCGTCCTGGACGCCATTGGCCACCCACAGCGCATCGATCCGCCACTGATTCTCGGCCAGGATTCGTTTCTGGTACGCCAGAACGATCTCTTCGACGAGTTGCTCGCGCGCCATGCACACCAGCAGGATGTCGCCAGCCCGGAGCTGCTCCGCGGTTGGGACGAACGGGCCGCGCGTCAGGCGCGAGGCGTGCGTCATTGTCTTGTTCATTGGTTTTTCCTTGAACTGTGCCGGCGCGCGCTTGGAGCGCGGCCGACGGGTTGATGATTCAGGGTGGCACCACCAGGCCGCGCTGCGCGCAACTCGTTGCGATGGTGCCGGGCCTGGGTAATGCCGAGCGCCCGGCTCGCTCATGCGGTAGCTGCCCGTTGGGCGAGGATTTGCAGGGCCAGCGGGCGCGCCTGCTCCAGGGTTGCCACATACCTGATCGGATAGCCCGCGGACGTCGAAGGCGGGGTGAACCTGAACAGCACCGGACCCCACTCCCCTTCTTGCGTCGGGGCGGGAAGGTCTGAGTACAGGAACGGTCCCTGCCACTCGTATCCCTTTGGCAGCCGGGGGCAGGTCGCGAAGTGGCCACGCTTGCGCAGCCACTCGTAGACCTGCGGGGTCGTCCGCCGGTAGTACTGGCTTGGAACGGCCACCACCCAGAGGGCACCGTTGTGTTTTGCCAGATTGCTGGCACGATCCAGGCGATAGAAGGTCCAAGTCTTGACGAATTTGGATTGCCGCCCGGAAGGGGTTTTGGCCCACCACATGAAGGCCACCGGCGCTCTGTGAAGGTCGGTATGAAGGTAGTGGAATCCCTCGTAGCCGGACTCCGTCAGAGTCGGCACAGGGGCGTTGAGAACGACGGAAGCGTTCATCGCCTTTCCTTTCGAAAAGGCGCGAGCCCACCCCCGCGCGGGAGCTGAGCCCGCGCGGGGTTGTGATTGAATCAGCCGGTGGTCACCGCCGAGGTGTCGCCGCGACCGGTTCCGATCGCTGCCAGCACATCAGCGCTTGCCTTGCGGCCGTGGCCGCCGGCGTGGACGAGTTGGGCGAGCAGCTGGGTGTCTGTCATGCAGGCGAAGTCCGCCAAGCTTTCGGGGTAATAGCTGTCGGGCCGGGCTTGGCGCAGGTATTCGAAGAACACTTGCATCAATTCCCGCCTTCTTTGGGGTGTCAGGACCATGTTTTCTCCAGAAGCGGAAAACATGCTACCCGCCGGGGAAGATGCTTCCCGAAGGGGTGATGGATGGGACTGGTTCGCCAGCTCGTCGGCCACTCGAAGCGGCAGATTGGTTTAAGTATATAGCAGCTGGTCGATGCCGGGCATCGCAGTTGCCGCTGGGAAACCGCTTCGGATTCCACAAGCCCCTGGTGAGGAGGGCTTGTGGAATCCCCCGCGTGGGCGGGCGATTCGGGCTGGGGCTTTCGCCCCGCCCTTTGGATGCCAGCGTCAGAAAGACGCCAGCTGCTGCGCGGCCTGCAGCACAAGGGGCCGCAGTTGCGGCGAATGCGCCGTCGCCGCTTGCGCGGCCGTTGCGGCGGCCGGCATCTCGAAGGCGATCAAGGTGGTCGGAATGTCGGTACCCGATTCCTTGAACGCGCCACGCGGGATGTCCTGCACCTGGGCGCCCGGTGAGGCCAGCAAGTCGCAGAAGGCCTCGTTGTCCTTGGTGACCCGCTCGCGCCATTGGGTCGACGCGACGGCCACCAGCCGGCCGCCCGGCTTGAGGAATTTCATCGCGTGCAGGATGTGTGGTACCGACCTGCGCAATCCGGTGGCTGATTGGCGCGGCCCATCCACTTCCGCGATAAGCCCGGGTTCAAGGCGAACTTCGCATTGACATGATCCCGTTTGGGCCGCTCGTGAACCCATTCAGTCGGGCAAGCCTGTCCATGCAAAATACACGCTCAAGCTCGTTGCCACAATGGTCTAATCCCGACCAGTATCATTGCCCGCGTGTGCTCGAACTACGTCCCCGTCACGCGCTCTGACAGGCTGCTTACGTTCTTTGGCGTGGAGCGCAGCTTCGACCAGGTGCCCGCAGACGTGTGGCCCACAGGGATGGCGCCGTTCATTCGACTTGCGGAGCCGGGCTCGACCAGCAAGTTTGCGATTGACGATGGCCTATTCGGACTGCTGCCGCACTTCGCCGTAGAGGTAAGCGCGGGACGGCGCACGTACAACGCCCGCTCAGAAACCGTCGCCACGCTGCCGAGTTTCCGCGAATCATGGAAGAAGGGTTGGCGCTGCATCATTCCCGCCGATGCGTTCTATGAGCCCAACTGGGAGAGTGGCAAGGCTGAGCGGTGGATCATCCAGCAGCCGATGCAGCTGCCCATGGGGATCGCCGGCATCTACCGCAAATGGCGCCATCCTGACGGGCGCGAGGTCTTCACGTTTGCCATGATCACGGTCAGCGCCGACGGCCATCCGGTCATGACGCGATTCCACAAGCCGGGAGATGAAAAGCGCATGGTGGTGATCCTCGATCCGGCGGACTACGGAACGTGGCTGTCGTGCCCAGTCGACGAGGCGCCGCGGTTTTTCAGGCAGTGGGCCGGGCCGCTGGAGGCACTACCAAAGCCGCTGCCACCACGCGCGCCCAGGAGCAGCAGCGTCAGGACGACAAAGCCGCGCGCGCCAGACCCCGGGCCTGACCGGCTTTCTTAGCGATGCCCAGAACCCCGGGTTGCCAGGACCTCATGGGCTTGCCTCTTCCCAAGTGTCCTTAGGGCCGTGATGGCAGGCAGGTACTGATCGCGCGGGCGCGACGTGCCGCCTTCCCAGTGATAGATGGACAGTGCTGACACGCCAATCAGCTTGCCCAGCGCTTCCGCAGATAAGCCTAGACGTTTTCGATGAGACGCGAGACCTTTGGCACTGAAACGATGAGTCACCTCACTCGTTTGTCCAGATGCCGCCTCATCTGAATTCTTGTTTATCCCAGGTTTTCGCTTGAGCTCTCTTTCGAGCAGGGCTACTTGGTGTTTCAACGCAGCAATGTCCGATCGATACTTCTTTGATGCGCGTCTAAGCGCATCCATCTCAGCTTTGATCTCTTTGCGGGCAACACGGGCAATTTCGACTTTGAGGATAGTGGCAACATTTGGCATGCGCACTATTTTGCCTTGATCTCGAATTCGGCCGTTCGAAGGGATGCTGCGTGCAATCCATGGCCTTGGCGTTACGCCGCCGCGCGCAACTCCATGTCGATGTGAACGGTGGCAAACGGGCACACCACGCCGCCGCCTTCACCGCGTTCGACAAGGCCCAGTTCGAGCAACTCCTGCCCGTCCTCGCGCACCCGCTTCACATCGCGCCCGACCCAGCGTGCAAGCTCGCGCAGGGAAATCTCGCCTTGCCCCTGCAGCGCGCGTACCAGCGCCCAGCGGCGCTCGGTCATATGCCCGAAAAACGCCGCGGGACTTTCGAAGTTCAGCCACTCGCCCTGGTACGAGCGCGCACCGGCGCGCCGGCCCGCCTGGCGCAGCGCGCCCTTCCAATCAGGCTGCAGCGTGATCGTCAGTGTCCGTTTGCTCATTTCACTTCTCCCGCGCGGCCTCGACCGCCGCAATGAAGTCCTCGACCAGCTGTTCGACAGAAACGAACGCATAGGCACCTTCACGCTTATGCCTGTCGGATCTACGCCGCACCGTTCCGTGCAAGTTTCGGGCTTTGATGAATTTGGCCATCTCACCCCGATACAGCGCCTCATATCCGCTTCCTGTTCGTC
>DIZF01000022.1:0-5034 GCA_002427815.1 Ramlibacter tataouinensis | reverse complement strand
CTGTTCGTCAGGCCAGCGCTTTGCCTTCCAGCTTCCTTCAGACTCGCAGTCGCCCGCGAAACCGTTGCCTTGGGCTAACTCTTCCCCTTGCCGGGCGAGTAGAGGACTTTCACCTCCAAGTAGGTGCGCCCTGCCGGGCGCACCAAAAAAAAGGCCGGCACGAAACGAATCGTGCCGGCCTTTTCTGGACGGGAGGTGTCACGCCGATAACGGCATGGCATCCCTTGCGGTCATCTGCTCCCGGAACGCACGGATGCGATCCAGGATACGGTTCCCGGTCGGCGTGGCCAGAGCTTGCACTCTGGCACGACCGGACGGGATCCGCGAGTACCACAGAGCCTCCTTCAGCGGCACACCGGCGCTCGCCATCACCTGGGGCGACAGCGGCGCAAATGCGTCCGGCGAAGACATCGCAGATTTCGGGACCATAGGACTCTCCATTCTGAAACCGGGCACGTCGCCCTCTCTTGGCACTGGAGCAATGCCAACAGAGGACGACGCGCACCGGCCCGCCTGGAAAGGCTATGGCCTCAGCCGCCAAGAACGCGCTTATGGAGAGTCCGTCGGTCTCTGCATGGAAACCATGCCGCAGCCCGATAAGAGTCTTACGCCAGCGTTCTTGGCAACTCGCTGACAACGGCAAGCCGTCATCAGCAATGAAAAAATACCAACTTGCCTTTCGGCAAGATCCTAGGCCCCGGAGAGCCTTGGAAATGAAAAGGCGGTCACAAGTACCGCGAATGTCACTAGGACAAGCCATTCCAGTCTAGCACCGGATTCGAACGGTGTGTGCCCCACCTGCGTACTTGTTCACAAAATCCGGGGACAACCCAGGGGATAAGCGGTTCCCAACCGGGCCGCTTAGGAATTCGCGTGTCTTCTCCACGGCCCGTTCCCGACCGCGGAACGCTCAACACGCGGCCTTCCCGTGATCCAGGCCGTTCGATCCCAGTCGCCCAACTTCGATTGCACGAACCTGCGCGGCATGGATAAAATGGACGAACTTGCTCCTCGGAGCCGGTCGAGCTGGCGAACCAGCCCCTTGATTTTCAACCCACCGGGGTCCTGTGACCCTTGGGGGTTCGGGACCTTTTTCTTTATTGAGAAATCGATGTCCCCGTCCCAAATTGCCGGCATTGCGCTGGGCATGACCAACTTCCTGTTCCTTGCGCTGTTCTATGTCCTTTGGGGCAAGGCAGACGTACTGCAGGTGGGGCTCCTGTCCGCCATGCTGCTGATGGCGCTCGTTGCGTTCGCGCTCGCGGTGCTGTTCGACGTCTCGCGTGCCCTGCCGACTCTTGGCCAGCGCATGCGCAACACGGTGCTGCTCGCGATGGGCGCAAGCAACGTGTTCATCCAATCGACGGTTGGCGTGCTGCTCCTTCACGGGATGTCACGCCAGGTCGCGCCAATGGGCAGCGTGTTCGAAGGGGTCACGCAGGCGAGCTTTTTCGCGCTCGTCATGGCCCTGGCATTCCACATATCGGCGTCGGAATATCACGCCGACACAACCATCAACGCCTGAGCGCAACGCACAGGACCGGCACGCGCAAGCGTGCTGCACAACAGAGGTGCCCCAAGGGGCACCTCTTTCTTTTTCTGGAGAGATTCATCATGTTGACTTCCAACATCGCGCCTGCGGCCGTTCGGCTGACAGTGCGCCCCGATTCCACCTGCCCTCAGTGGCGCAATCTGTTCGCCGCCGCTGGCTGGCGCCCGTTCGCCAAGCACCGCAACGGCACCGGCATGTGCACCTGGCTGCTCAAACGCGGCGCCAGCGTGTTTGTCTTCAACCAATCCAGCTATGGCCCCGCGCCGCAGGTGGTGCAGTTGCCCGCGTCTGAGGCGGCGGAGGTGACGAACCTGATGGTGAGCAGTGGCTTGGCGCTACCGGCATGAGCTCTGACCTGGACCTGCTTGCTGGCTTCGAAAGCGAGCTGGCAGGTCTGGCGCACCCGGCCGCAGCGGTACCGCCCGACGCGCCGTCATTCAACCTCGACGACTTCGATCGCTACTTGCTTTTCACAAGCGGAGGAAAGGATTCTGCGGCCTGCCTGTTGCACATGCTTGAACTGGGCGTGCCGCGCTCGAAGATCGAACTGCACCACCATCGCACGGACGGATACGAGGGGTCTTCCCTCATGGACTGGCCATGCACCGACAGCTTCGTGAAAGAGATGGCGCGTGCCTTCGGCCTGCCGCTGTTCTTCAGTTGGAAGCAGTTCGGTATCGAAGGAGAACTTCTGCGGGAGAACTGCGGCACCGCCCCTATCGTGTTCACACGCGGCGACGGAACGCTGGTCACCATGGGCGGCGAGCGATCCAAACCCAATACCCGCAGGAAGTTTCCGCAAATGTCTGCAAACTTGAATGTCCGGTGGTGTTCGGGGGTCTCGAAAATCGATGTGGCATCCCGCATGCTGATTAACGACCCGCGTTTCACCGAAGGCAAGACACTGGTGATCACGGGAGAACGCGCGGAAGAAAGTTCGAACCGTGCGCGGTACGCAGTGTTTGAGCCTGACCGCGCGGACAACCGCCACGGCCGCAAGCCACGCTGGATCGACCACTGGCGCCCCGTGCACAAATGGACCGAGAAGCAGGTGTGGGCCATCATGAAGAAGTACCAGCTGGCCGCACATCCTGCTTACTTTGTCGGCCTGAGCCGCGCTTCTTGCAGGCATTGCATCTTCCTAGGCAGCAACGCCTGGGCAACGATGCGAGAGATCGACCCTGACGGCTTCGCCAGGATTGCCGCGTACGAAGTCGAGTTCGGCGTCACGATTCACCGCACGCGGTCTGTCGTCGAGCAGGCTGATCGCGGCACGAGTTACGCGCCAGATCCGTTCTGGGCCAAGGTCGCCATGAGCAAAGAGTACACGCTGCCCATCTTCATGGACCCGTGGATCCTGCCCAAGGGAGCCCTCGCAGAGAACTGCGGCGGGCCCACTTGACCTTCACCATCACCCCCCGAGCATCCAGGATGCGGGGATTTTTTTGGGCGATGGGATCATTGGCATCACGCCGCGCAAGGAGCGCACCCATGCTGGGCGCGCACAAAGAAAAGCCCGGCCTCCTGAGAGTGCCGGGTTTGCAATTGCGTGTTTCAGCGTTGCGGATGGCCTTTGCCTAAGCGATGACGGTGGCCGTCTTGTCGAACTCCTCGCGCGTACAGCTAATCTTCTTGCGCTCGAAGTCCTCGGGCGACATATCGCCTGCGTCGTCGTGCCGGTCGTCGTAATCCACCACAATGCACGGCCCGTCGCCCGTCGGCCTGTCGCGGATCGCAACCGCCTGGGTCAAGCCACCGCCCGCAAAGACCACCACTTGCGCGGTCTCGTTGAGCTTTAATGCCTTGCTGACAGTCGGTTCAGGGAAAGCGCGTCCCAAAGGAAAACGCCCACCGATTTGGCTCGGTGGGCGTCTCGTGGTGCCTGATAGTCGCTCAGACTGCGGTCGGGACCGCGCTCTGGGTGCTCTTGCTTTGCAGTAGCAACTGCGCGTACTTGAGGGTGCCCAGTCGCTTGCTCAGACTCCAGCCGCTTCCGCCATCCTGTTTGAACAGGTAGTACTTCGTGGCCGCGCCGTGCTTCACGGGCTTGATGTCCGTATACCCCTGCTCGACCAAGGACTCGACGAATTCGGCGCCCGTGAGTGCGTGGCCTTTGACTCTGATCTTGGATCCAGAGGCCCAGTCCTTGGCGCCCTGAAGCTCTGCGGGCAGCGTGGCCGCGTCGCGTTCCTTCTGACGCTCAAGGCGCTCAGTGGTCAGGTCCGCCTCGGCCTTGGCGACCGATTCATCGGACTCATAGCCGACGAGCCGGAACACGGCTCGGCGGCGCTCGGCCGCCTTGACGTTGCGCAGCTTGACGCCGAACTCCTTCTCGCAGACACGCTGACTGGCCTCATTGCGCGAGCAATCGAGGATGTCCAGCAGCTGCGCCAGATCCTTGCAGGCGATCGCCTTGGCCACCCTGTTGGCCCAACTGCAACCCTCGGTGTCGGCCTGCAGCTCGGCCACCCGCACCTTCCAGTCGTATTCCTGCTGGGTCATGCGACCCAGGCCGACTTGCTCCTGGGCTGAGTGGATCGCCCGCTTCAGGCGCAGCGCCATGACCTCTTTGTGAATCCGCGCCGCCAGTTCGCTGACGGGTGGCTCGGGTTGGGCGGACGGCACCGGCACGTTCACCGGGGTCGGCTTGATCCAGCCTTTGATGTACAGGAGGTTGTGAAGCACCACGTAGGGTGCATCGGCGGGAAGGGTCCCAGCCAGCTCCACCAGCGCGGGGATATTTTCCTCGGTCAGTTCGATCTCCCGGTCGATCGTGCTCAGAATCCGAACGGCTTCACCGGCAGAGCGGAAACGACCACGCAGGAATGGCTTTGTCAGCATGGGAGCGACCCAGCGTAAATCGATGCCGTCGTTGAACTTCTTGGCCAGGTAGCCGGTCCCAAGATAGTCTTCAATCACGTCTTGCGGAACCTGATCGCCGCGCACGAGCGCATAGGCAACGTGGACTTCATGGCGCTTGTTGGGACCCTCCACACCCTCGATGCTCGGGCCGTTCGTGCCGTATCCCATCGCCTGGTAGACCTCGTTGCGGACGAAGTCCGCGAACTCGTGCGGGTTACCCATGTTTTGCGACGAGAAACACGGAATGACGCGGTGGGCAACCGAGCCGATGACCGTCAGCGCGTCCCAATCCACGCACCGCATCTGGTGCGGCTTGAGCGGCTTGCCATCGGCGTCGGTGACGAACGGCAGCACTTCCCGCAGCATCTTCATTACCACATCCCTGGCGCTACCGAGGTGGTCCAGGTTGGGCCCGCAATGGTTGCAATCGAACGAAAGGCCCGTCGCGAAGACGGTTTCGGTCTCGACGATGGCGATGGCTTCCTGGCCGGTCAGCACGCGCTGGCGCCGATGCCGGTCCTGCAAAGCAGCCAGCACATGACACAGCGTGGGATGGACCGAACACACGTCCTGTCCCAATTTGATTGCGTACATGCAATCACTGCTGTCCGGTTAAATGA
>DIZF01000055.1 GCA_002427815.1 Ramlibacter tataouinensis | reverse complement strand
CTGCCGGGCGCACCAAGAAAAACGCCCCTTGCGGGGCGTTTGAAACTTGCGTGAAAACCTTGATGTCATCAGAGACCGCGGCAAGAGCCCGGCAGGAATTTCGAAGGAACAGTGGTCACAAGACTACTACCACCGACCCCAGCCGTGTTGCCGCAAACCCACCCATAAAGATTTTTAGGCGGGGTCAGGGTGGTGTCTATTTGTACGTTGCCAACGGCCACGGGAATCAAGGTTACAAACTTACCGTCGATACTTGTGTCGCCAATGCCTTGAACTGTGACCTGCACACCGCCGACAACATCGGTGGTAACGGCCGCGACATACTTCGATGTTGGCGTCGAGCTCTCGCAGCCCCAATTGTTTGCACCAGGCAAACTTGCAGAGGAGTTCGATTGAAATACCTCGGTAATCGAGGTGCGGCATGCAGAAGCCGCCAGAATCACTTCAGACAGCTTCGCCCGCTTGGTGTAGTCCTGGTAAGCAGGCAGGGCCACAGCGGCCAGAATACCGATGATCGCGACCACGATCATCAGTTCGATCAGGGTGAAACCCTGTTGCAGTTGACGCTTCATTGGAACCTCCGGAGTTAATGGGAAAGGAAGCTGTGTTCCTGTGCAAGTGCTGTGCCAAGTGCCTCGCACGCAAAAACATGCAATTTGTGACAATGAGAGCGAAGACAGGTGCCCAAAAACGGCAGGAACCGGTCGTCGTCCGACATTTTTGTCGGCAGTAGCGCCTAGACAAGCCTATTTGATGCAGACCGACCGCACCTGCTTCAGATCGGTCAACCCGAGCATGATCTTTTCCATGCCATCCATCTTCAGCGTGCGCATTCCGGTTTCCACAGCCGCCGAAAAAAGTTCGACCACCCGCGAGCGCTCCTGGATCAGCCGCTTGAGGTGGTCGTCGGCCACCAGCAGTTCGTGCAGGCCGAGCCGGCCCTTGTAGCCGGTCTTGTTGCACTTGTCGCACCCCACCGCCTTGTAGAACTTCAGCCGGCCGTCATGGCCATAGAGCTTGACCCAGCTGTCGTAGAGCTTCTTGGCTTCGCCGGCATAGTCCGCCTTCCATGCCGAGGAGTGACGCAATTCCTCGGCGTATTCCGCCAGGAACAGCTTGATTTCATCGGCGTCGGGCAGGTATTCCTGCTTGCAGTCGCACAGCTTCTTGGCCAGGCGCTGCGCCAGAATGCCCAGCAGGGCATCGGCGAAATTGAACGGGTCCATGCCCATATCGAGCAGACGGACGATGGACTCGGGTGCTGAATTGGTGTGCAAGGTGGAAAAGACCAGGTGCCCCGTCAGGGATGCTTCCACCCCCATCGACACGGTTTCCTTGTCGCGCGACTCGCCGACCATGATGATGTCGGGGTCGGCCCGCAGGAAAGCCCGCATCACCAGAGCGAAGTCGATCCCCGCCTTCCGGTTGATCTGGACCTGGCGCAGGCCCTTCTGCGTGATTTCCACGGGGTCCTCGGCGGTCCAGATCTTGGTGTCCGACTTGTTGAGGAATTTCAGGATCGAGTGCAGCGTGGTGGTCTTGCCCGAGCCGGTGGGCCCGCAGACATAGAAAAGGCCGTAGGGCTTGGTGACTGTCTTTTCCAGCCGCTCCCGGTTGTGCGGCGACAGCCCCAGCTTTTCCAGCGGGATCGGCTCACCCGCCGCCAGGATCCGCATCACGACGTCTTCCACGCCGCCGGCCGACGGAATCGTGGCCACGCGCAGCTCGATATCCAGCGGACCGAATTTCCTGAACTTGATCTTCCCGTCCTGGGGCTTGCGCTTCTCGGAGATGTCCAGGTCGCACATGATCTTCAGCCGGGTGATCAGGGCCTCCCGAAAATGCGACGGCACCTCGACATAAGGCAGGAGGCTGCCATCGATTCGAAAACGGATGCCGGTCTTGGCTTTGCCGGGCATGGGTTCGATATGGATGTCAGAAGCCTTCTGCTGGTAGGCGTCGACAATCACCTTGTTGACAAACTTGACCAGTTCGTTGTCGGCGGCGGCCGATTCGAGCGCCGACTCATCGCTGCTCTCGTCTTCGAGCGGCGAGCTCAGGTCGGCCAGCAACTCGTCGATGGACGCGCCGCTTTCCTGGCCTCCGTGGAGCTGTGCCAGCGTTTCCTCGAACTCCGTCTGCGTCGTGACGCGGTAGGCGAACTTCGAGAACCGCGGAAAGACCTGGGGCACCATCCTTGATCCCCGCACAGCCTCAGGGTCGAGGCACATGATCACCAGCCCATCCGCGGATTCCTCGAGCGGCAGCCACCCCTGTTCGACGACAAAATCGCGCTTGAGGGGGCCGTGCAGACTCTCCGAACGGATTCTTCCGGCATTGAACGGCTCATAGGGCACGCCGAAGAACTTGGCCAGCGACGGGCCGATCTGCGCCGGCCGGATCCGGAAGCTGGCCATCAGCGTGTGCTCGACCGGCTGGCCTTCCTCTCGCGCCTTCTGGATGCACTCGTGCAATTCCGCGTCGGTCATCACCCCGTCGGCCACCAGGCCGTCGTACTTCGTCGCCCGGCGCCGCTGGCCGTCATCGGCCTTCTGCATGCGCTGGCGGATGGCGGTCGCAAGGGTCTTGCACAACTGCGTTGCACCCTCGACCTCCAGCTCGCCGAACGGCTGGTCGCTCTTGTTGTTGATGACCTGCAGCACGCCGTGCAGCGTTTCGCCGTCCAGGATGGGGAGGACCAGCATCTGCTTGGTGCGATAACCGGAGCGCTTGTCGACCTCCTTGAGGAAGCTCAGCGTAGGGTTGATCGATTTGAGCGCCGCGTCGTCGTAGACGTCGTTGATGTTCAGCATCTGCCTGCTGGAGGCGGCGTAACCCGCGATGCTTTGCGGGCTGATCGGCAGCTTCAGGTCGCGGCTGGTGTTCAGGCCGGTCTTGACCTTGGACACGATGGCACTGCGGTCTTCATTGACGGCGTACAGCGTCAGCCGCTCGGCATTGAGCAGCTTGCAGATGTCCTGGCTGACCTCGAGCATGATCTGCTCGACGTTCTCGGTCTCATGGATCCTTGTGGTGACCTGCTGCAGCTGCCGGTAGAACAAGGCCTCGAACGACACGCCGCGCTTTTCGGGCGGGAGCATCTGAGAGTCGAAGAATGCCTGCTCCGTGTCGCGCTCGGGCTTCAGGACGGCGCTCATAGATCGAACTCCTGGCCCGCCCGCAGCCACCGGATGTCATGAACGACGTTCGGTCCGAACGGCTGCGTCTGGTCGAACTTCTGGATCTCGTTCATGATCAGCCCGGTCTCGGCCGGCTTGGTGTGCGTGATGTAGATGGGAAAGGCGTTGCCCTTGTCGATGCAGTCCAGCTCGTCGGCGAGCACATGGGGCGAGAGATGGAGGCTGCGCTGGGCCAGGTCCTTCTCCCGGTTGCTGAACGCCGTTTCGATCACCAGCGCCGCCACGTTCATCTGGTTGATTCGCGCCCAGAAGGCGGGGTTGCGCTCGGTATCGCCGGTGAACACCCAGCAGCCCTTGCCCGCGGTGACCGCGTAGCCCACCGCCGGCACCGTGTGCACCGCAGGCAGGACTTCGAAGTGCTTGCCGCTGATGTGCAGGCTCTGGCCGACCCGGATTTCGTTGAACGCGATGAACGGCGCGTCGGGCGACGGGATCCGGGTGAAATCCGGCCAGATCACGTTGTTGAAAACATGCGCCTTGAGCGCGGCGATGGTTCCCGCCAGCGCGTGGACCTGTACCGGCCGCGTCATTTGCGAAGCGATGGCGTCGACCATCAGGGGCAGCGCGGCAACATGATCGAGATGGGAATGGGTCAGCAGGACGTGATCGATGCGCCTCATTTCATCCAGCGTGAGGTCGCCCACGCCCGTTCCGGCGTCGACCAGCACATCCTCGTCGATGAGGAAGGATGTGGTTCGACAGTCCTTCGCGATCGCTCCGGAACAGCCCAACACGCGCACCTTCATGTCAGCCCCCGCCGAGCCGCCTCAAAGGGGCTGAAGCCCCCTCGGGGGCAGGTAACGAACGTGAGCGTATGGGCCCCATGAATTCCTTACTTGGTTTCGAAATTGGTAGCGCCGTCCCATCCAGGATCAATGGGCAGCAGCCTGAGCGAGGCTACACGTTCCGAATACAGTTCGTAAAGGTATTTCTTTGCGTTCATCCGTTGCAGGTTCAGCATCAGCACGTCGCACTGATCCCAGTCCTGCCCCCGGTAGGCCTTCAGGAAGGCGGCCCAGATCTTGAGTTCATTCAGCGCGGCCGCATCGAGGCGGTTTGCGGGCGCCACCGGCCAGAAGATAGCCACGCTCTCCTTGCGGCCTTTGACCCGGACCCGGTCCAGCTCCTGCCAGGCAAACTCGGGCGACAGTTTGCGCGTCGTCTCGCTCGCCACGATGTCGACCCCATACACCTTCGACAGGCCCTCCAGCCGGGATCCCAGGTTGACGGCGTCCCCTATTACCGTATAGCTGCGCCGGACGTCCGATCCCATGTCGCCCACACACATGGTGCCGGTGCTCAGGCCAATGCCGATGCCGATTTCGGGAGTGCCCTGGGCCCGGTGCTCCTCGTTGACCTTGCGCACCGCGCTGGCCATTTCCATCGCTGTCTTCACCGCCAGATGGGCATGATCGGGAATGTCGACCGGGGCGCCCCAGAAGGCCATGACGCAATCTCCCATGTACTTGTCGATGGTTCCCCGGTTGGAGCGGATCAGGTCCGTCAACCGGTTGAACACGGTGTTCAACAGGGCCTGGAGCTGGGTGGGCTCCATCTTCTCGGACATGGTGGTGAAACCCCGCATGTCGCAGAACATCACGGTGAGTTCCTTGCTCTTGGCCGTCATCGTGTAGCTGTCCGGGTCCTTGACCATCTCGTCCACCAGCTCCGGCGGCACGTAGGTACCGAACAGGTTGGCCAGCTCCCGCTTGCCCCGGCTTTCGACAAAGTAGCCGTAACTCATGTTCAACGCGAACGCTGTCAAGGTCATGACCAGCGCAGCTGCCAGCGGCAGCACCAGGCCTGCGCCGAGGTAAAGCCAGGAATTGAGCCCCACGACGACGGCGAGGACGACCAGGCTGACCAGCACGGCACGGGAAGCGGATAACAGCGGCAGGGCGAACGCGAGCGCCAGGCCGGCCAGAACCAGGATCACCACGTCGTAGCCCAGGGCATAGTCGGGTTTCACGGGAATGCGGCCGTCGAGCAAGCCCGAAATCAGGTTGGCGTGTGTCTCCACCCCGGCATAGGCTTCACCCACCGGCGTGACCCGAAGATCCAGCAACCCGGGCGCCGTGGTGCCTACCAGCACGATCTTTCCCTGCAGTTGTCCAGGCGCCAGCCGTTTCGCCAGGACATCGGCTGCCGACAGGTACTTGAAGGAACCACCCGCAACTCCGCCCGGACCGCGGAAAGGGACCAGTGTGGTCACGCCCTCGGCCACCGGGATGGACAGGGTCTTCTGCCCGAGCCTCAGCCGGATGGCCTCAAGGCCCTGGTAGCTGCGCGGGAGAAACTGCTCCGGCGGAAAGGCAGGCTCCACCGAAGGCATTCCCTGCAGCACCCTGAACATCGCCAGGGCCAGCGATTCGTAATACCGATCCCCGTACTCTGCCAGCAGCGGGACGGACCGGACCACGCCATCCGGACCGACGATCATGTTGAAGAAGCCGCTCATCGGCGCGGCCTTCGCCAACTGTTCGATGTTCGACCCGTAGCCATTCCAGCTCGTTACCTTGATGGGCCGGCCGCGCAGACTTTCCCTTTGCATCACCGGCTCGGGCAGCAGGCCGGAGGTGCGGCCGTCCCGATCGCTGGTGAAGTAATAGCCCAGAACGACCGGGCGCTGCCGCAGCGATCTGGCGAACGTCGCGTCGTAATCGAGGGTCCCCTGCAGCTGGTTGAGCCTGTCGGCGAAACCAGGCTGGTCTTTCAACTCTGCCTGGGCCAGGCGCCGCAACTGCTTGAGGCCCGAGCTGTCGTCCGGCTCGGCGAATACGACGTCGAAGCCGACCAGGGCCGCCTTCTGGCGTTCGAACAGCTCGTCCACCAGTTCGGCCAGGTGGTTCCTGCCCCAGGGCCAGCGCCCGACTTCGGCCAGGCTCTTCTCGTCGATGTCGACGATGACGATTCGCTCGTCGAGCGTCCTGGGCATGGTCCAGCGCAGGCGCGCGTCGTAGATGATGTCGTCCAGCCGCTGCAGCACGCCGATGGGCATGACGCCGACGGCGTGCAGGAGGGCAAACACCAGCGGAATGAGGGTGACCGCGATCCTGGACCGGTGTCTGGAAAGCAGGCTCATGCGGTCCGGGCCCTGCCTGTGTCGGTGCCGGCGAGATCCCCGCCGGGGCCCATCAGGCCTGCACGAACTGCATCTGGGTTCCCGCCAATTCGAGCAGGTCCCCGTTCTTCAGCGAGACGGGCTCGGCTCCGATCGCCGCGCCATTGAGGGTGGGTTTGTTGGTTCCATCCACATGGGCGACCACGAAGCCCTGCGGCCGTCGGGTGATCGCCGCCACCGCCACCCCGGGTTTGCCGATGGTGGTTACCACTTTGACCAGCGGTACCTCACGCCCGGCTGCCGCGCCGGACAGCACCTTGATGCTCGCGTGAACCTGTACCGCGTCCGGCGGACGAACCGGCGCTGCGGCGCCCGGCTGGGCCCCGGGCTCCGGCATGCCGACCGAGCCCGGCTTGAAGATCATGGTCTTCTCGAAACCGGCGCTGGGCGCTTCGTTGATGTACTTGATCTTGTACTTGCCGATCTCCACGGTGTCGGAATTTTGCAACAGCTGCTTCTTCACGGCCTTGCCGTTGACGTAGGTGCCGTTGGTGCTATTGAGATCTTCCAGGTAGACCTCGTTGCCCGCCATCAGGAGCACAGCATGCTCGCCGCTGACGGCGAGGTTGTCGATCACGATGTCGTTGTAGGGCCTGCGGCCCAGCGTCGTGCGGTCCTTGCTTAACTGCACTTCCTTGATGACGACACCGTCGATCGAAACGATCATTTTCGGCATGGTCCGCTCCTGTCTGTTTGACTCATTTTGTGCAACACCAGTACCAACAACGGACTATTTTCCCAGCAATCTGTGGATCAGGCCGCGTTTTTTCGATCCCTCACTGGCTTGCGCCACCAGGACCGAGATATTGTCGCGGCCGCCGTTCGCATTGGCAGCGTCGATCAGCTGCGCGGCCTTTTGTTCCAGCGGCCCCTCGTTTCCCAGTATTCTGACGATCCCTTCATCATCCACCATGTCGGACAATCCGTCCGAACACATCAGGAACAGGTCGCCCGGTTCGACCTTGTGCTCGTTGACTTCCAGCAACACGGCGTCCTCGACACCCAACGCCCGCGTCACCAGGTTCTTGTTGCTCGAGGTAGCGGCCTGTTCGGGCGTGATGAGGCCGGCATCCATCTGTTCCTGCAACAGCGAATGGTCTTTCGTGATCTGCGCGAATTCATCGCCGCGCAGGCGGTAGCAACGTGAATCCCCGATATGACCGAGCATCAGGCGGCCGTCCTGGAACACCCCCAGCACCAGCGTGGTACCCATGCCGCTGTACTGGGGATTCGAATTGGCGGCATTGAAGATCGAGCGATTGGCGTTGTCCACGCAGATTTCCATGGCCCGGCGAACCTCGCGCGCGTTGGCATGGCGTCCCGCCTGCGCCAGCCATCGGCCCAGCTCGGACTTGATGAAGGTAGTGGCCATCCCGCTGGCGATTTCTCCGGCGTTGTACCCGCCCATCCCGTCAGCCAGGATGCCCAGGCGGGTCGGTTCGTCGATGGCGACGGAGTCTTCGTTGTTCTCGCGTGCGAGACCCGGATCGGTACGTATGCAAAACTCGTAATTCATAACTTGCCGGGCCGAGCCTCCAGATCAGTGTTGGCGTCCCCTGCAGCGGGGCCACCCTGCCGAGCCGGCTTGCTCATCACATTGGTCTTCGCGAAAACTTCACTCGCACGCGCCGGTGCTGCCTCGGGCGCATCATAGCCGGGCGAGGCGCCGGGGGCACTGGATGCGACCGCAAGCTCGGTCAGCACCGCCCGCAGATCGGCGGCGAACCGCTCGCCATCCTGGTAACGCGTCTCGGGTCGTTTGCTCAGGGAAAGTGCGACAACGTTGGCCAGGCGCTCGGGAATTTCCGGGCGCAGGACGCGCGGGTCGGGCGCCTCTTCGTTGCCGATCTTGTACATCAGCTCGGCCATCGAGTCGCCGCGAAACGGCAGCACTCCGGTCAGCATCTGGAACAGCATCACGCCCAGCGAATACAGGTCGGAGCGACCGTCCACCTTCTTGCCGGCGATCTGCTCGGGCGACATGAAGCTCGGCGTGCCCAGTACCAGCCCCGTCCTGGTCTTGCTCGAGTCGGTGATCCGGGCGATGCCGAAGTCGGTGACCTTTACCGTGTCGCTGTCCGGCTCGTACATGATGTTGGCTGGCTTGATATCGCGGTGCACCACGTTCTGGCGATGGGCGTAGGCCAGCGCCTCGGCCACCCGCGCGATGATCGTGATCACCTTGGGCATGGGCAGCAAGGTCCCCGGCTTGCAGAAATCCACCAGGTCCTTGCCCTTGAGGAACTCCATCGCGATATAGGCCAGGTCGTGTTCCTCCCCGGCGTCGAAGATCGTGACGATGTTCTGGTGCTGCAGCCGGCCGGCGGTCTCGGCCTCGCGGAAGAACCGCTCACGCGCGTCGGTGAGCTCCTCCCCCTCGAATTCCTGGCTCAAGGCCATGGTCTTGATGGCCACCACACGGCCGATCTTGGGATCCTTGCCCAGGTAGACCACGCCCATGGCACCCTTGCCCAGTTCCTTTTCGATCTGGTAGCGGCCCAGCATCGGTTTTTCGACAGCGCCGCCGTCCAGCAGCATGGTGCCGCCGGGGTGCGAGCCGCCGCCGCCCAGGATCACCGTTTCGGACAGGTTCCTGGCCCGATTGAGCTTGGTCTTCAGATCCTTGAAGTCCTTGTTCCAGGCCGCCATGTGCTCGTACACCGCCTGCGCCTTGTTGAACTGGCGCTTGCGCTCGAAGTCCAGCGCCAGGTTGTACAGGTTCTCCATCACGGCATCGCTCATCGGCACCCGGCGGAAGCGGTCGAAGGCCATGTCGAGCTGCCCCTGCCCCTGCAAGGCCAGCCCCATCATCCGATTGGTCTCGGCCGATTCATCGTCCGACTTGAGCTTGCCGGCCTCGGTCACGAGGTAGCGCCGGGTGGTCAGCGCCAGGTGGCCGATCACCAGCAGTGTCGCCGGCAACATGAATTTCAACCACATCGACGCGCTCGACAGCAGCGCGAACTCGGCGCCAACCAGCAGCAGCAGCAGGGCAGCCGTGGCGCCGGCGCCCAGGCCCGCCGACAAGCGCGGGAGCAGCGCGACCAGATAGCCGGCCACCAACAGGAATGCCCCGAGGTCGGCCCATGGGCCCCAGGATGGCTGAACGATGAAATGTTCGCCCAGGATGCTGGAGGTGACGTGCGCCAGCATCTCGGCAGGGTACAGCGCGGGATAGCCGGGTGTGGCGAACACCGTACCCACGCCGGCCGCTGTGGCCCCGACCAGGACGATCTTGTCCCGGTACTTGCTGGCCGGGATCCTGCCGCTCAGCACATCGTAGAAGGAGTCCACCGCAAACGCCGGCCGGCCATCCTTGCTCTTGTAGAACTGCGGCAGCATCCGGGCCATCTCGTCCGTCTTGATCCGCAGCTTGCCGATCTGGACCGAGTCCCCGGCATTGATCCGGATGTCCCCGGGGCCGAGGTTCAGGCTGCTGGCCGCCGCCAGCAGCGCCATCGAGGGCACCGCCTTGCCGTAATAGTTCACCAGCAGCGGATCGTCGCGCACCGAACCGTCCTGGTCATTGAGCTGGTTCAGGTGGCCGATGCCGGCGGCTGCGTTCCCGATCACTTCGATCGGGAACTGGCCGCGGATGGCCGGCACCGAAAACCCGCTGCTTTCGTCGATCGCACTGCGGGCCACATAGGCGGGCAGCGGCTGGTCGGCCTTGCCCTGCGGCTCGCCCAGCACGTAGACCGAGGGCAGCAGCACGTTGCCGGCTTTCTTGATGCTGGCCGCCAGCTTGGCGTCGGTATCCAGGGTCTGTTCGGCCTCCGCGATGACCTTGCGCAGCGGATCGTTCGCCGCGCCCTGGCCTTCGGTCTGCGGCCCCAGCGCGTCCTTGATCTTGCGGATGAACACCAGCCCGCGATCGGCCTGCGGTTCGAAGAAGAAAGTGGTGTAGACGATCGTCTTGGCCTTCGCCGCGGCCAGCTGATCGATCAGCTGAGCGTGCACATCGCGCGGCCACGGCCAGCGGCCGATGTTGGCGATGCTCTGGTCATCGATCGCGATCACGGCGATGCGGTCGGACGGCTGGCGGCTGCCGCTGACGCTGGCGAAATCGTAAAAGCGGCGCTCCAGCGTGTCGATTGTTCCCGTCAGCTGGTGCAGCACCAGCACGGCCGCCGTGATCATGATCGCCACGAACCAGTCCGTGCGCCAGAAGGGGCCACGCTTTTTCGATGATGAAGTGCTCACTGCCCGCCCCTCGTCCAAACGACTGTTCAATGCCATGGCGCTCCGCGGCATCGCCACGCACCCGCTACGCCGGGAAAGAGCGCAGGATCAGCTGGACGTTAACAGACGCTCATCCGCTAAACAAGCAACTTTGTCACCCTGAAACTACATTTCGTTGCAAATACGCACGAGCCAGGGGACTGAGCGCGGGGCGACCTTCAGGCGGCCTTCGGCCGGGCTCGTGCCTGCAAGAGCCTGCCCACGCCAACGACAAACGCGGCTCCGGCTGCGGCTCCGGCGTAGTGCAACCAGGGATCGGCTGCCAGCATCCCCGCCAGCGCCGCATCACTGACGATGGCTTCGCCGGCCACCCAGCCGATCAGCGCGGCGCCCATCACGACGATGACGGGGAAGCGCTCCATCAGCTTGATCATCAGCGTGCTCCCGAAGATCACCAACGGGATGCTGATGGCCAGGCCCAGGATCAGCAGCGTCATGTCGCCCTTGGCCGCCGCCGCCACGGCTATGACATTGTCCAGGCTCATCACCAGATCGGCGATCAGGATGGTGCGGATGGCCGCCATCAGTGAGCCGTACTCCCTGGCTTCGCCCTCGCCCTCATCCTCATCGCCCAGCAGCTGCACCCCGATCCACAGCAAGAGCAGCCCACCGACAATCTGCAGGTAAGGCAGGGCGAGCAGCTTGGCTGCGACCACCGTGAGCGCAATCCGAAGCACCACGGCCGCACCCGAGCCTAAGACCACGGCCTTGGTTTGCTGGTGCGGCGGCAGGGAACGCGCTGCCAGGGCGATCACCACCGCGTTGTCACCCGAAAGGATGATGTTGATCCAGATGATCTTCAGCAGACCAATCCAGAAGACCGCACTCTGAAGCATTTCCATGCCGGCACTCCTCGTTATGAAAGCAGAAAGCGCCCAAAACCGCGGTTTTCGAGCGCTTTCATTTTTTGGAGCTTCAGTTTAGGCCGGCGCCGCACCCCTCCGCGTTCGTAATAGTGCTTACAACATCGCCTTGAGGAGCTTGGCCATTTCAGACGGATTGCGGGTCACCTTGAAGCCGCACTCCTCCATGATCGCGAGCTTGGCATCGGCCGTGTCGGCCCCGCCGGAAATCAGCGCGCCGGCATGGCCCATGCGCTTGCCCGCGGGCGCCGTCACGCCGGCGATGAAACCCACGATCGGTTTCTTCATGTGGTCGCGGCACCAGTAAGCCGCTTCCGCTTCGTCGGAGCCGCCGATTTCGCCGATCATGATCACGGCGTCGGTGTCCGGATCGTCGTTGAAGGCTTTCATGATGTCGATGTGCTTCAGGCCGTTGATCGGGTCTCCGCCGATGCCCACGGCGGTCGACTGGCCCAGGCCGATCTCGGTGAGCTGCGCCACCGCTTCATAAGTCAGGGTACCGGAGCGGCTCACAACGCCGATGCGCCCCTTGCGGTGGATGTGCCCCGGCATGATGCCGATCTTGATCTCCTCGGGCGTGATGATCCCGGGGCAGTTCGGGCCCAGCAGCAGGGTTTCCTTGCCACCGGCCGCGCCCCGGGCCTTCATCTTGTTGCGCACCTCCAGCATGTCGCGCACCGGAATGCCTTCGGTGATGCAGATCGCCAGGTCGACCCCGGCTTCCACCGCTTCCCAGATCGCAGCCGCCGCACCGGCGGGCGGCACGTAGATGACCGAAACGGTCGCACCGGTTTGCTGCTTCGCTTCCAGGACGGAGGCATAGATCGGAATGCCGAAAATCTTCTCGCCGGCCTTCTTCGGGTTCACGCCGGCGACGAAGCAGTTCTTCCCGTTGGCGTACTCCTGGCACTTCTCGGTGTGGAACTGGCCGGTCTTGCCGGTGATGCCCTGAGTGATGACCTTGGTGTCTTTGTTGATGTAGATGGACATGAAGTGATCCTGATCGGTTGGGGACCTGCGCGGCCGCGCGCCCGTCCCGCGAATTTGAACTAGGCGACCGCGGCGACGACTTTTTGCGCGGCGTCGGCCATGGTGTCGGCACTGATGATGGGCAATCCCGAATCCTTCAGCAGCTTCTTGCCCAGCTCTTCGTTCGTGCCCTTCATCCGCACCACCAGAGGCACGCTGAGGTTCACCGCCCGGCAAGCCGCGACGATGCCGGTGGCGATGGTGTCGCACTTCATGATGCCGCCGAAGATGTTGACCAGGATGGCCTTGACCTTCTTGTTCTTCAGCATGATCTTGAAGGCTTCGGTCACCTTCTCGGGGGTGGCGCCACCGCCCACGTCCAGGAAGTTGGCCGGCTCGGCGCCGAACAGCTTGATGGTGTCCATGGTGGCCATCGCCAATCCGGCCCCATTGACCAGGCAGCCGATGTTGCCGTCCAGGCTGATGTAGGCCAGGTCGAACTTGCTGGCCTCGATCTCGGCGGGATCTTCCTCGTCCAGGTCGCGCAAGGCGACGATCTCGGGATGGCGGAAGAGGGCATTGGAGTCGAAGTTGAACTTCGCGTCGAGCGCCTTGATCTTGCCGTTGCCTTCGAGGATCAGCGGGTTGATCTCGACCAGGCTGGCGTCGCACTCCATGTACACCTTGTAGAGTTTCTGGAACACGTCCACGGCCTGGGCCGTGGAGCCGGCGGGCACGCCGATGCCGTTGGCCAGCTCGGTGGCTTGCGCCTGCGTCAGTCCGACCAGCGGGTCCACGAAGACCTTGATGATCTTCTCCGGCGTGGCGTGGGCGACTTCCTCGATGTTCATGCCGCCCTCGCTGGAGGCCATCAGCGCCACCATCTGCGAAGCCCGGTCGGTCACCGCCGAAACGTAGTATTCCTTCTTGATGTCGGCGCCATCTTCTATGAGCAGTCGCCGCACTTTCTGGCCCGCCGGGCCGGTCTGGTGCGTGACCAGCTGCATGCCCAGGATCTGGCCGGCCAGGGCCTTGACCTCGTCGACCGAGCGGGCCAGCTTGACGCCGCCGCCCTTGCCGCGGCCACCCGCGTGGATCTGGGCCTTCACAACCCAGACCGGTCCCCCCAGTTTCTGTGCCGCTTCCACGGCCTCCTGGACGGTGAATGCCGGAATGCCGCGGGGAACGGGCACGCCGAAATTGCGCAAGATTTCCTTGCCTTGGTACTCGTGAATCTTCATGGAGGGGTCTCTCGAGGAACGGGGATTGTGCCCAAAGACGGGGCGACGAACTGGGATCGAGCCGGCTGTAAAACGCAGCTTTGAACTGTAGCATGCTGCAATGCACCAAGATCGTGATCTGGCTTACAGTTGAACACGGAGTTGATAGGAAACAAGATGCCCAAGGTCTTCATCGATGGCGAAGCCGGAACCACCGGTCTGGAAATTCGCGAGCGGCTCCAGCAGATGCCCGGCATCGAGCTGGTGAGCATCGCCGCGCAGCTGCGCAAGGACCCGGCGGCCAAGCGCGGACTGATGGCCGGCGTGGATCTGGTGATCCTCTGCCTGCATGACGATGCCGCCCGGGAATCGGTCGCGGTCATCGACGAGATCGAGCGAAGCAACGGGCGGGCGCCCCGCGTCATCGACGCCTCCACGGCGCACCGCACGGCCGAAGGCTGGGTGTTCGGTTTCGCGGAGCTGGCGCCGGGCCAGCGCGAAGCCATCGTCAGCGCAAAGCGAGTCAGCAATCCCGGCTGCTATGCGACCGGCGCCATTGCGCTGGTGCGACCGCTGGTCGACGCCGGGTTGATCCCCAGAGACTTCCCGTTGGTTCTGCCTGCGGTCAGCGGCTATTCCGGCGGCGGGCGCAGCATGATCGAAGCGCATGAAAAAGGCCAGGCGCCTGCTTTCGAGGTCTACGCCCTGGGCTTCAAGCACAAGCACCTGCCCGAGATCGTCAAGTACGCGGGCCTCACCCGCCGGCCGATTTTCATTCCCGCCGTGGGCAATTTCAGGCAGGGAATGCTGGTGCAATTGCCGCTGCACCTGGACCAGCTGCCGGGCCGGCCGAAAGCCGCCGATCTGCACGATGCGCTCGCGAAGCACTACGCGGGCAGCGAGTGGGTGACAGTGAAGCCCCCGACCGACGATGGCCGCCTCGATGCGCTCGCACTGAACGATACCAACCGGATGGAACTGCGTGTCTTCGGCAGCGAGGAGTACCGGCAGGCCGTGCTCGTCGCCCGGCTGGACAACCTGGGCAAGGGCGCCAGCGGCGCGGCCGTGCAGAACCTGAAGTTGATGCTGTCAATTTGAAAACGCTTGGGCGTTTTCAAATTGGTCTGATTGGATGCAATAAGCGCGGCAAAGCCGCGCTTATTGCATGGTAAGGCCGCTCTGCACGTTGTTTCGCGCGGCCGGTGCCCCTGCGGGGATCACTCGCCGTCTGTCGTGTTCAATACTTGGCGGACAACCTCTCCGCCAAACCCCCGCGCCAATAGAAAACGGGCCTGCTTGCCCCGCTCACGGGCGTCCCGCGGGAGCTCGGCGAATTTCTTGGCCCACACTTCACGCGCCCGCTGCAGCTCGGTTGACTGAAGCCCTGCCACGGCTTCGGCGACGGCTTCCTGAGCCAGTCCCTTGGCTTGCAGCTCCTGGCGAATGCGGGCTGCGCCCAGCCGCGGTACCCGTCGGTGGAGCACGGACTCGACCACTCGTTGCTCATTGATGAAGTCCTTGGCCTGCAGTTCGTCCAGAATGCGGCGCAGTTGCCCCGGCTCGGCCTCGTGCGGGCCGAGTTTGCGCTCCAGCTCGGCCCGCGAGTGCTCGCGCGTGCTGAGCAGGCGCAGGGCCCGCCCTTTGAGGGAGAGCTGGCCCGCCGCCATCGTTTACTTGGCCGCTTCTACATCCGCCGGCAGGAGCGGAATGCCCAGCGACTCGCGCACCTTGTTCTCGATCTCGTGCGCCAGTTCGGGGTTCTCGCGCAGGAATTCGCGCGAGTTGTCGCGCCCCTGGCCGATCTTCTCGCCCTTGTAGGCGTACCAGGCGCCGGATTTCTCGAGGATGTGGGCCGTGACGCCCATGTCGATGATCTCGCCCTCCCGGCTGATGCCCTCGCCGAACAGGATGTCGAACTCCGCCGTCTTGAACGGGGACGCCACCTTGTTCTTGACCACCTTGACCTTGGTCTCGTTGCCGATGGCTTCCTCGCCCTTCTTGATGGTGCCGGTGCGGCGGATGTCCAGGCGCACCGAGGCGTAGAACTTCAGCGCGTTGCCACCGGTGGTGGTCTCGGGGCTGCCGAACATCACGCCGATCTTCATGCGGATCTGGTTGATGAAGATGACCATGCAATTGGTCTTCTTGATCGAGGCCGTCAGCTTGCGCAGCGCCTGGCTCATCAGGCGGGCCTGCAGGCCGGGCAGCGAGTCGCCCATCTCGCCCTCGATTTCGGCCTTGGGCGTGAGCGCGGCCACCGAGTCGATCACGATCAGGTCCACCGCGCCGGAACGCACCAGGCTGTCGACGATTTCGAGCGCTTGCTCGCCGGTGTCGGGCTGGCTGATCAGGAGGTCAGACAGGTTCACGCCCAGCTTTTGCGCGTACTGCACGTCCAGCGCGTGCTCGGCGTCGACAAAGGCGCAGGTGCCGGCCTGGCGCTGCATTTCGGCGATGACCTGCAGCGTAAGGGTGGTTTTGCCGGAGGATTCCGGGCCATAGATCTCGATCACCCGGCCCCGCGGCAGTCCGCCGACGCCCAGCGCGATGTCCAGGCCCAGCGAACCGGTGGACACGACCTGGACGTCTTCGAGCTTCTCGCCCTCGCCCAAGCGCATGATCGTGCCCTTGCCGAACTGCTTCTCGATCTGGGCCAATGCGACCTGCAAGGCCTTGGATTTATCACTGTCAGCGGCGATCCGGGTTCCCTTGACTTGAGCATCCATTTAAAAATCTCCTTGAAAATCAACAGGTTGAGCTTGTCTCATCCAGTGTTTTTCTGCACAGGCTGGATGCTTGACCAGTACTTTAACGGCTGACGTTGGAAAAAGTAAACCGAATTTTTGGTCAGTCTGGCTTACTATTAAGCCATGACGCCGGCGGCTCCTTCCACCGATATCGACGCGGGCTGGCGGCTCACGCACCTGGGCCGGCTGCTGGGCCACGCCATGCGCCGTTTCGACGAGCGGGTGCTCAGCCTGATGGCACACAACATCGAGGTGCCGCTGGCGCTGTCCAACCTCGCCGCGAGAGCCCAGGTCAGCGCCGCCCACATCCACATCACCCGCCATCTGGCGCTCGAGGGCTCCCGCCTCACCGAGCTGGCCCGGCAGGCCGGCATGAGCAAACAGGCGATGGGCGACCTGGTGGACCAGTGCGAAGCCTGGGGCCTGGTGCTGCGCGAGCCCGATGCGCAGGATGGCCGCGCCCGGCGCGTCCGCTTCACCGCCGACGGGCTCGCCTGGCTGCAAGCTTTTCGCGAAGCGGTGGCCCAGGCCGAAGCGGAGTTTCGCGTCGAGGTGGGCACCGAGGTCGCCACCGTGGTCATGATCGGGCTGGAGGCTTATGCTGGCTCTGGCGCATGAGCCCCACACGATGGCGCGCGGGCGCTGCGGCCTAGAATTTCAGCACAGGCGCCGGGGCAGTCAGCCGGACGTCCAGGAGACAAGTCAATGCGGATTCTGATCGCCGAAGACGACCAGGTGCTGGCCGACGGCTTGCTGCGCACGCTGCGCGCCTCGGGCGCCGCGGTGGACCACGTGGCCAGCGGTAGCGAGGCCGACGCCGCCTTGCTCACCAACACTGAATTCGATCTGTTGATCCTGGATCTGGGCTTGCCCCGGATGCACGGGCTGGAAGTGCTGCGCAAGCTGCGCAGCCGCGGTTCCACCTTGCCGGTGCTGATCCTCACCGCCGCCGACGCGGTGGAGGAGCGGGTCAAGGGGCTGGACCTGGGCGCCGACGACTACATGGCCAAGCCGTTCAGCCTGCAGGAGCTCGAAGCCCGGGTCCGCGCGCTGACCCGGCGCGGCATGGGCGGCACCAGCAGCACCATCCGGCATGGACCGCTGGTGTACGACCAGACCGGGCGGGTGGCCACCATCGACGGCCGCATGATCGAGCTGTCGGCCCGCGAGCTGGGGCTGCTGGAGGTGCTGCTGCAGCGTGCCGGGCGGCTGGTCAGCAAGGACCAGCTGGTCGAGCGGCTGTGCGAGTGGGGCGAGGAGGTGAGCACCAATGCGATCGAGGTGTACATCCACCGCCTGCGCAAGAAGATCGAGAAGGGCCCGATTCGCATCGCCACCGTCCGCGGCCTGGGTTATTGCCTCGAGAAAATCCAGAACTGAAAGCGCCGATTCGATGCCACAGCGGGAGCCATGCCCTTGAATATCTTCCAGCGCGAGCAGCGCTCGCTGTTTGGGGAGATCCTCGACTGGATGCTGACGCCGTTGCTGCTGCTGTGGCCGGTCAGCCTGGCGCTGACCTGGGTGGTGGCGCAAAGCATCGCCGGCAAGCCGTTCGACCGGGCCCTGGAGTACAACGTGCAGGCACTGGCGCAGCTGGTGACGGTGCAGCAACGGCGGGTGGTCTTCAACCTGCCGCAACCGGCGCGTGAACTGCTGCGCGCCGACGACTCCGACCTGGTCTATTACCAGGTGCTGGGCGCCCGCGCCGAGCTGCTCAGCGGCGAGCGCGACCTGCCGCCGCCGCCCGACGAATATCCGCTCGTCGGCGAAGTGCGGCTGCGCGACGACGAGATGCGCGGCCAGGACGTGCGCGTGGCCTACACCTGGGTCAAGCTCGACCTGCCCGGCGCGCAGCCGGCGCTGGTGCAGGTGGCGGAAACGCGGGAGAAGCGCTCGGTGCTGGCCACCGAGATCATCAAGGGCGTCATGCTGCCGCAGTTCGTGATCCTGCCGCTGGCCGTGCTGCTGGTGTGGCTGGCGCTGGTGCGCGGCATCAAGCCGCTGTCGCAGCTGGAAGAGCGGATCCGGGCGCGCAAGCCCGACGATCTGAGCCCGCTGGAGGACAGGACCGTGCCGCTCGAGGTCGCGCCGCTGGTGTCTTCCATCAACGATCTGCTGACGCGTCTGAAGGATTCCATCGCCACCCAGAAACGGTTCCTGGCGGACGCCGCGCACCAGTTGAAAACGCCCCTGGCGGGCCTGCGCATGCAAGCCGACCTGGCCCAGCGCGAAGGCTTCAACGCCGAGGAACTGAAACAGTCGCTCAAGCAGATCGGGCGCTCCAGCATCCGGGCCACCCACACCGTGAACCAGCTGCTGGCCCTGGCCCGCGCCGAGGGCAGCGGCCAGGTGCTGGCGCGCCAGCCCTGCGACCTGGCGCAGCTGACCATGGAGGTGGTGAAGGACTCGGTGCCGCGCACCATGGACAGGCACATCGACCTGGGCTACGACGGCGCCCGGCCCGGCGCGCCGGGCGTGCGGCTCGAGGGCAATCCCACGCTGCTCAAGGAAATGATCCGCAACCTGCTGGACAACGCCATCAGCTACACGCCTTCCAGCATCGAGCATCCCGGCGTGATCACCGCGCGGGTGCTTGCCGATCCGTTCGGCCACGTGCTGCTGCTGCAGGTGGAAGACTCGGGGCCGGGCATTCCCGCCAGCGAGCGCGAGCTGGTGTTCCAGCCGTTCTACCGGGCACTGGGAACCAATGTAGACGGCTCGGGCCTGGGCCTGCCGATCGTGCTGGAGATCGCGCGCCAGCACGACGCGGAGGTCACGCTGGAGGACGCGCGCCCCGGCCAGGTGCCGCCCGGCACGCGCGTGAATGTGCGCTTTGTCGTGAGCGGCGAAATCCGTGTCCCTGCGGCCGCCGAGGCCGAGCCGGCTCAGGAGGGTTTGTAGACGTTCAGCTGGAGGCGCTCGCGTTCGATCGCCCGCGCCACCGCCGGCAGCGCCGCGACGCGCTGCACCAGGGCCCACAGGGCGGGAAAGCCCTGCGGATCGTGGCCCGCGAAGCCGCCCCAGCGCAACAGGGTCAGCGCATAGGCATCGAGCGGTCCGAACTGCGCCCCGCCCAGGTAGGACCGGCCCAGGTCCGCCGCCTGGCTCGCCATGGCTTCCAGCTCACCCAGCATGGCCCCGTACGAGGCGGTGTTGAAAGCCTTGATCTCGGCCTGCGCCTCCGGGCTGCCCGCGAACTTGTGCGGCATGAAGACATGGGTGAAGGTCGGGTGCACGGTGTTGTTCATCCAGGCCAGGGTCTCCAGCGTCCGGGCCCGCGCCAGGGGCTCGCGCGGCAGGAAGTTGCACTCGGAAAAGCGATGGTCGAGCCAGGTCACGATGGCCAGGATCTGGGTGATCACTTCGCCTGCGTCCACCAGCACCGGCACCTGGGATCTCGGATTGATGGCCTTGTAATCGGCGCTGTAGTTTTCGCCCTTGTGCAGCTTGACCAGCACCGGCTCGAACGGCGCGCCGGTGGTCTCCAGCAGGGCGTGGGGAACAAAGGAGCAGGCGCCGGGCGCGAAATAGAGCTTGAGGGTCATGTGCGGGATCCTTTCGGTCAGCGGCAGGGCCGCAGGGTCTTTCCGTTCAGGGCCGGGCGCAGCTCGTCCAGGCGCGGCCGCAGGCTGTCGTCCACCGCATAGAATTTCAGCAGCCGGCCGCGCAGTTCAGGACGCTCCTGCACCACTTTGGCGCTGCGCACGCCGCGCTGCAGGAAGGATTCGAGTTGCTGGCTGGCTTCGGCCTGGCTGGCGAAGCCGCCCAGCGACAAGCCCGGCTCGAGCGAAGGATCGGACAGCGCCTCGAACGAAATGCCGATCTGGCGCAGCTCGGCCTTCTTGCGCGCGGTGTTCTCCGCCGTTGCGTACTTGCCCATGTAGATGATCCAGCGCCCCGGCTCGACCAGGGGTTCGAGGCTCCAGGATCCCGCCGGCAAGGAATCCAGCGCCGGCTTCAGGCTGGCCATCTGGCTTTCGTCGAATGGCCCGGCCTGCAGGCATTCCACCGCCTTTGTCACGCCGGCCGACGCGGTTTCCAGGCGCCGGGCCTCATCGCCGCGCAGGATGCGCAAGGACTGCGGCTTGATCTGCTGCTCCAGCCGCTGCGGCTCCGACTGCTGCACCGGCGCCAGTCCCCAGGCGCGCAGCAAGCCCTGGGACCAGGCGAAGTACCCGGCATTGGCCAGCACCAGCAGCAGGACCGAGAGTCGCAGCATGTTCGGTTCAGGCGGAGGGCCGCACGCTCACTTCGGAACTGGTGACGTCCGTCACGCCGCCGGCGGTCTGCACCCGCAAGGCGCCGAGCGCGGTGGTGCCCCGGCCCAGGCCGACCGTGCCATCGCTGAGCACCACGGCGCGGTCGCGCAGGGCGTCGCGGGCGTCGAAGCGAGCCTTGAAGGCGGCGAAGCCGGCGCGCTCGAAAGCCTGGATCGCCTGGACCAGGGGACCGGCCACACGCAGCAGCACTGCACCGGGCTGGCAGTCGGGCAGCACCTCGCGCAGCCAGGCCGGCGCGGTGGCAAATCCGGTGCCGGCGCGCTCGGCGAGGTTGATCCCGACACCGATCACGGCATAGCGCTCCTGCCCGCCGGCGCTGCTCATGGCCGTCTCGATCAGGATGCCGGCCAGTTTTCGATCGTCCAGCCACAGGTCGTTGGGCCACTTCAGCCGGATCCGCGGGTCGAGGCTTTCGGCCAGGCTGACACCCACCGCCAGGGACAAACCCGACCAGTCGGCGCGCGCCAGCGGCAACCCCAGCGAAAAGGTCAATGAATCGCCGCGATTGCTGTCCCAGCCGCGGCCGAGCCGGCCGCGGCCGGCGCTCTGCTGCTCGGCCACCAGCAGCACCGGCTCCATGCGGCCGGCTCGAGCCCGCCGCATGAGCTCGCTGTTGGTGGAGGCTATCTCGGGGAGCACCTCGACTGTGAAGCCGGGCAGCAGCGGGGACACCGACTGCCAGATCGCTTCGGCCGGCCAGATGAGGTGCGGCTGCCCGCCGACCGACGCCGCGCCGCTCGCCTGGCGAGAAGCCGCATCGGTCAGCGAACAGCTAGTGTTCACTTGCGCTGCCTGCGTTTCGGGGCCAGCAGCGTGCCCCGGCAGTTTTTGGCACCACACCAGCAGGGGTACTCGGCCTTGAGCTTGCGGGTATAAGGTTCGTCGATGATCAGGCCGTAGTCATAGTTGAGTTCTTCGCCCGCCCTGATGTTGCGGAGCGCCTTGATGAAGACGCGCCCGTCCACTTCGTCGGCCTCGCAGTTGGGGTCGCACGAGTGGTTGATCCAGCGCGAGGAATTGCCGCCGTACTTGGCATCGATGACCCGGTCCTCGTCGACATGAAAATAGAACGTATGGTTGGGGTCCTTGGGATCGTGCGGATGGCGGCGCAGGGCCTCCTTCCAGGTGATCACTTCGCCCACATATTCAATGATGGTTTCGCCTTCCGCGATATTCTGCACGGCAAAGACCCCCTTGCCGTGCACACCCGACCGCCGGACCTGGATCCGGCGGGCCGGCTCGGGCCGGGCGCCGGAAGCGGGCGCGCCCCCGGTCCGGGCCGACACCGTGGTTGGGACCGGCCCGATGGCCGACCCGACGTTGACTGCTTTTTCTGCCATGTCCGAAAACTCTGTTAATTTGAATGTGCACACGTGCGCGCGTGTGCGTGCGCGCGAGAAGCGCCGATTGTAAGGATGGCCGGGGTTTGTGGAACCCCGGCCGCGGATCTACAGGATTGAATGAGTCAGCATGACTAAGACTTTGGTAATTGCCGAGAAGCCCTCCGTGGCACAGGACATCGTGCGCGCCCTCACGCCGGACGCCGGGAAGTTCGAGAAACACGACGAGTTCTTCGAGAGCGACAAATACATCGTGACGAGTGCCGTCGGCCACCTGGTCGAGATCCAGGCGCCCGAAGAGTTCGACGTCAAGCGCGGCAAGTGGAGCTTCGCCCACCTGCCGGTCATTCCGCCGTATTTCGACCTGAAGCCGGTGGACAAGACCAAGACCCGCCTCAACGCGGTGGTGCGGCAGGCCAAACGCAAGGACGTGAGCCAGCTGATCAATGCCTGCGACGCCGGACGCGAGGGCGAGCTCATCTTTCGCCTGATCGAGCAGTACGCCGGCGCCGGCAAGGCGTTGGGCAAACCGGTCAAGCGCCTGTGGCTGCAGTCGATGACGCCGCAGGCGATCCGCGACGGCTTCGCCCACCTGCGCAGCGACAAACAGATGGAAGGCCTGGCCAACGCCGCGCGCTCGCGCTCGGAGGCCGACTGGCTGGTGGGCATCAACGGAACGCGGGCGTTCACCGCGTTCAATTCGCGCGACGGCGGGTTTTTCCTGACCACTGTGGGGCGGGTGCAGACGCCCACGCTGGCCGTGGTGGTGGAACGCGAGGAACAGATCCGCAAGTTCGTGAGCCGCGACTACTGGGAAATTCACGCCAGCTTCCTGGCCGAGGCCGGGGAGTACGCGGCCAAGTGGTTCGATCCCCAATGGAAGAAGAATCCGGACGATGCCGAGCTCAAGGCCGACCGGGTGTGGACCCAACGCGAGGCGCAGGCCATCGCCGACGCGGTGCGCGGCAAGGCCGCGACGGTGACCGAAGAGTCCAAGCCCACCACACAGGCATCGCCGCTGCTGTTCGACCTCACGTCGCTGCAGCGCGAAGCCAACGGCCGCTTCGGCTTCTCGGCCAAGACCACGCTGGCGCTGGCGCAAAGCCTGTATGAACGGCACAAGGCGCTGACCTATCCCCGCACCGATTCGCGCGCCCTGCCCGAGGACTACGTGCCGGTCGTGAAAGAGACGATGGGCATGCTGGCGAGCAGCGGCATGCGGCACCTCGCGCCCTTCGCGCGCCAGGCCATAGACGACAACTACGTCAAGCCCAGCAAGCGCATCTTCGACAACGCCAAGGTCAGCGATCACTTTGCCATCATCCCGACGCTGCAGGCGCCCAGCGGCCTGTCGGACGCCGAGCAGCGGCTCTACGACCTGGTGGTCAAGCGCTTCCTGTCGGTGTTCTTCCCGAGCGCCGAATTCATGGTGACCACCCGCATCTCGCAGGCGGTGGGGCACAGCTTCAAGACCGAGGGCAAGGTCCTGGTCAAGCCGGGCTGGCTGGCGGTCTGGGGCAAGGAAGCCGCCGACGAAGTGGCCGATGCCAAGGAAGGCGACAAGGGGCAGAGCCTGGTGCCGGTCAAGCCGGGCGAGATGGTGCGCGCCGAGGTGGTCGAGCCCAAGGGGCTGAAGACGCGGCCGCCGGCCCGCTACAGCGAAGCGACCTTGCTGGGCGCGATGGAGGGCGCCGGCAAACTGGTGGAAGACGACGAGCTGCGCGAAGCCATGCAGGAGAAGGGCCTGGGCACACCGGCCACGCGCGCGGCCATCATCGAAGGGCTGATCAACGAGAAGTACATGTTCCGCGAAGGGCGCGAGCTGATCCCCACCGCCAAGGCTTTCCAGCTGATGACGCTGCTGCGCGGCCTGGGGGTGGAGGAGCTGTCCAAGCCGGAACTCACCGGCGAATGGGAATACAAGCTGGCGCAGATGGAGCACGGCAAGCTGTCGCGCGACGCCTTCATGCGCGAGATCGCCGAGATGACCCGGCACATCGTCAAGAAGGCCAAGGAATACGACCGCGACACGGTGCCGGGCGACTACGCCACCCTGCAGACACCGTGTCCCAACTGCGGCGGCGTGGTGAAGGAAAACTACCGGCGCTACAGCTGCGTCGGCAAGACCGGCACCGGCGAAGACGCCTGCGGCTTCTCGTTCGGCAAGACGCCGGCCGGCCGCACCTTCGAGCCGGCCGAAGTCGAGCAATTCATGCGCGACAAGAAGATCGGCCCGCTGGAGGGTTTCCGCTCCAAGGCCGGCTGGCCTTTTACGGCCGAGCTCGCGCTCAAGTACAGCGACGAGGACAAGAACTGGAAGCTCGAGTTCGATTTCGGCAATGAACAGGATCCATCCCAAACCGGCGAGCTGATCGACTTCTCCAGCCAGGAGCCGCTCGGGCACTGCCCGAAGTGCGGCGGCCGCGTCTTCGAACTGGGCGCCAACTATGTCTGCGAAAAGAGCGTGCCCACCTTGGCGCAGGCCACGCCGAGTTGCGATTTCAAGAGCGGCAAGATCATCCTGCAGCAACCGGTGGCGCGCGAGCAGATGACCCGGCTGCTGGAAACCGGCAAGACCGAGCTGCTGGACCGATTTGTTTCGATGCGCACGCGCCGGCCGTTCAAGGCCTTCCTGGCCTGGGACAAGGAGGCGGGCAAGGTGAATTTCGAATTCGAGCCGCGCACCTCCAAGTTCCCGCCGCGCAAAGCTGCCGCGGGAAAGACCTCGGCCCGGGAGCCGGCAGCGAAGTACACGCCGGGCGCCAAGGCCGTCCCCGGCAAGAAAACGGCGGCCAGGAAAGCCGCCGCCGCGAAACCGGTGCCAGCCAAGAAGGCGGCGGCTGCCAAGGCCCCGCGCAAGACGGGAGCTGGCCTGAAGCCGAGCGCCGAGCTGGCAGCCGTGATCGGTGCCGAACCGGTGGCCCGCACCCAGGTCATCAAGAAGCTCTGGGATTACATCAAGGCCAACGGCTTGCAGGACGCGCAGAACAAGCGCGCCATCAATGCCGATGCCAAGCTGCTGCCGGTCTTCGGCAAGCCGCAGGTGACCATGTTCGAGCTGGCCGGGATCGTGGGCAAGCACCTGACTTGAAGCCGCCGGCGGATCGCTGCATGATGCTGTTCCCATCCTGAGGAGAGTCTCATGAAACGCTTCCTGCCTGGCGCGACCCTGTTGGGCGCGATCGAGTCGGCCGCCGCGGCCGGCTTCACCTTGACCAGCCCCGACATCAAGGCCGACGCCCTGATGCCGCAGAGCTTCGAATTCAACGGATTCGGCTGCTCGGGGCAGAACAAGTCGCCCGTGCTGCGCTGGAGCGGCGCGCCCAGGGACGCGAAGAGTTTCGCCGTGACGGTGTACGACCCCGACGCGCCCACCGGTTCCGGCTGGTGGCACTGGTTCGTGATCGACATCCCGGCCGGCGTCACCGAGCTGCCGGCCGACGCGGGCGCGGAAGGCGGCGCCAAGCTGCCCAAGGGCGCGCGGCATCTGCGCATCGACTATGGTTTCGCGGGGTGGGGCGGCCCGTGCCCGCCACCCGGCGACAAGCCGCACCGCTACGTCTTCACGGTGCACGCGCTCAAGACCGACAAGCTGGATGTCCCGGCCGATGCCACGGCGGCGCTGGCCGGCTTCATGGTCAATGCCAACACGATCGCCAAGGCTTCGTTCACCGCGCGCTACGGCCGACCCGCGGCATGAGCCAGATTGCGGTCCTTTGCCTGATCTGATGCTTGAGTTCTTCGAGGGAATCGACGTTTGAGCGCAGCCCGATGAAGGCAAGAACCCGTGAGCAGGCCGGTGCGGCCGGCATGGTCGAGCCGCAGCCGTCGGACGCGGCCGCAATCCGGACCTACAAGATGGTCGACCGGTCCGACCGGCTGGACTTCGAGATTCGCGACCACACCGTCCGCCCGCCCGTGGTGACGCCGCATCGCCATGAGTTCTTCCAGATCGAGGCCAACGTCGGGGGCGAGGCCCATCACGTGATCGCCGGCAAGCGCTGCCGCTATCCGGCGCGTTCGCTGGTATTCATCCTGCCGTACCGGGTGCACTACGCTGCGCACGAGCTGGACAACCCCGACTACTACGTCATCAATTTCGCCACCAACTTCCTGCGCCATGACTTCGACCTGTCGCCACTCGACATGGAAGAGGCGTCCATCACCGAGTACCCCGAGCTGACCCCCTTCCTGTACGAGGGCCACATCGACTTCGTTTTCAGCGAACCGGATTTTGCGCACATCATCGGCCTGCTGCGGCGGCTCACCGACTTGAACCGGCACCGCACGCTGGGCACGCTCGAACGCATCCGCGGCGGCTTGCTGGAGCTGATCGGTTTCACCGTGGAGCGCTACGCCGACGAGCTGCAAGCCTTGTCCGGCAGCCGCGTCTACATGCAGGGCCGCAACGAAGCCCTGCGGCGCGTGCTGAAATTCATCGACGAGCAGCTGCAGCGCGACATCTCGCTCAACGAGGTCGCCGAGGCCGCGTTCCTGTCGCCCAACTACCTCTCGCAACTGCTGAAGAAGCAGACCGGCATGGCCTTCGTCGAGTGGCTCACGGTGCGCCGCATGGAACGCGCCCAGCACCTGCTGTCGCACACCAGCGACCGCATCTTCGAAGTCGCCAACGCCGTGGGATTTACCGATGAAGCCTATTTCACGCGGCGCTTCCGGCAGCGCTTCGGGCAACCGCCCAGCGAGTACCGCAAGTCGATGCGCCAGCCAGATTGACAGCCTTGCGCCTGTTGGCGCAAGCGTCATTCCATCGCGGGATGGGCGGACTCAGTTTCGAACTTTTCCATCAGGGCCTATGACCGAAAGCTCGACGTAGTCACCGCCGTCCCGTTTGCCCCCTGAAAAGTTGAGCACCAACCCTCCGAGATCCATCTCTCGCGATTCGCTGGCCAGCGTTTTGCGAAATCCTTCGCGGTCCAAACGGGACGATTTCCGCAGAATTTCCACCGCCGCCTTGGCGACGACATAGCCCTCGACGGTCGTATAGTCGAGGTTGACTTGATGGCCGGTCGCTGCGACAGCCTGAATCAGCTCGCGCATGAGCGGCATGGAGACCTTGCGCGGACTGGGCATCGTTTGCGCCACGACCAGTCCGTGCACCTTGGCGCCGCCTGCCTCTTTCGCGACCGCCGCGGGATCGACAACGGATATGGCGTAAATCACCGCCCCGCCGCCTTGCGCCCGGTACTGACTGACGAACGCCGCACAGGCTTTGCTGATTCCCACGAAGATCACGGCCTGCGCCTGGCTGTTCCGGATGGTGGCTACGGCTTTGGAGACATCCGAGGTGGTCCGTTCGTAGGAAGCCCTGGCGACCAGCTGTTCCGGGTGGTCGGCCAATACCGCGAGCAAGGCCTTTTCGCCCTCCCGCCCGAGGCCATCGCCCTGGCTCACCAGAGCGAGCCGGGTCGCGCCCACTGTCATCGCGTGCGCGATGATCTTTCGCATCTCCGCGGCATACGAGGCGCGGACGCGGTAGGTCTCCTTGCTGGCCTCCAGCACTCCCGCGGCGGCGCGAGGCCCGAAATTGATCAGGCCGGTTTGCGCCAGCAGCCCGCTCTTGATCAATGCGTCGTTGTTCTCGGTCCCGAGTGTCGCCAGCAGCGCGATGACCTTCTGGTTGGCCTCCAGCTTGCGGGCCGCCTCCACGGTCTTTTCCGGCTTGTATTCGTCGTCGATGGCCTCCAGCACCAGCCGTTGCCCTTTGACGCCGCCATTGGCGTTGACAAAATCGAAATACAGGGAAATTCCGTTACGCAGATCGATGCCGGTATTGGCCTGGACACCGCTGTGCGCCCCGATATGACCAAAGACCAGCTCGCCGCCCGCGCTCGCCTCCCGGCTGGCAGCAGAGGCCAGGAGTGCGAGGCCCTTCAGCAGGGACCGCCTGGAGCAACTCATTGCAGCGCTACCGAAGGTGCGCTCGCACCATTCGCCGACGGCAGAAGCTCGTCTGGAGGAACCGTACAGGACGCAGCTGCTTTCGACTTCAAGATATCCCGAACCCTCATATGTACTCCCTAATGGCGTCGACATCGAATTTACATAACACGCATTGAAGTACACCAATCAAAAAGATCCTCCCTATGAGGATCAACTCAACTGCGGAGCACTTGCGAAGTCAATATAAGAGACCCGATGGCCAGGTGCAGTCTGTTACTCGGTCAAACTACCAAGGTTGATAGTGATTCGGTGGCGACATGCAGCACGCTGGTGCCGAACGCGAACGCGGCGCCAGCTCGCGCCGAATTCACTCAGGCGCAAGGGTTAGAGGCGCACCTTGATGAACTTCGGCTCCAGGTAGTCCTTGATGCCGAGCGAGCCGCCCTCGCGGCCCATGCCGCTTTCGCGCACGCCGCCGAACGGCATTTCCGCGCTGGCGATGGCCAGCTCGTTGACGCCGACCATGCCCGCCGAGATCGCTTCGCTGGCCAGCGTGGCCGTCTTCAGGGATCGGGAGAACAGGTAGGAAGCCAGCCCGTACGGCGTGCTGTTGGCACGCTGGATGGCTTCGTCGAAGGTTGCGAACGGCGCAATCGGGGCGACGGGGCCGAACGGTTCCTGCCGCATGATCAGTGCGTTGTCCGGCACGTCGGCCAGCGCCGTGGGTGCGAAGTAATAGCCCTTGTTGCCGGCGATATGGGGCGGGCGGGCGCCACCTGCGATCAGGCGCGAGCCGCGGTCGAGCGCATCGGCGACGAGGCGCTGCGTGTTCTCCAGCCCGCGCCGATTCGCCAGCGGCCCGACCTGGGTTTCCGGGTCCAGTCCAGGGCCCACCTTGAGGCTGTTGGCAATCTCCGCAAACTTGTCGCAGAAGGGGCGGTAGACGCTCTCGTGCACGTAGAAGCGCGAAGGCGAAGCGCAGACCTGGCCGCCGTTGCGGTACTTGAAGCGGGCGCACTGTTCCGCCGCGTAGGCCACGTCGGCGTCCTCGAACACCAGCACCGGGGCATGACCGCCGAGCTCCATCGACACGCGCTTGATGCCGTCGGCCGCGAGGTGCAGCAAGCGCCGGCCAACGCCGGTCGACCCGGTCAGGCTGATCTTGGCCACCACCGGTGAACGCACCAGGTACTCGGAGATGTAGCCCGAATCGCCGGTGACCAGGTTGACCACGCCGGCCGGGCAGCCCGCGTCCATCAAGGCCTGGACCACGGCCATGCAGCTGCCCGCAGCCTCGCTGGCCGGCTTGACGATGATCGAGCAGCCGGCGCCCAGCGCCGCCGCGATCTTGCGCGAAGGCAGCAGGGCCGGGAAGTTCCAGGCCGAGAAGGCGGCGACCACCCCCACCGGCTCGTAGCGGATCTGCATCCGCACCTCGGGCAGACGGCTCTCGATGGTCTGGCCGTAGATGCGCTGCGTCTCACCGGCGTACCACTCGAACTGGTCGGCCGCGTCCCGGGTTTCGCCGCAGGCCTGCGCCAGCGGCTTGCCGGTCTCCTGCGACATCAGGCGGCCGATCTCCTGCTCACGCGAACGGATCAGATCGGCCGTCTTGCGCAGCACCGCGGCACGGTCCCACGGCGACTTGCGCCGCCAGACCTCGAAGCCCTGACGGGCACTGGCCAGTGCCGCGTCCAGGTCGGCCTGGGTGGCGACCGGGATGAAGCCCAGGATTTCCTCGTTGGCGGGGTCGATGACCTCGCGCGCGTCGCCGTCCACCGCCGGGCGCCAGGCGCCGTCGATGAACAGGCCGTAATCCCGGTACAGGCCGAACTCTTCGCGTTTCATCTCTCTGCTCCGTTCAAATTGCCATGTCCTGGTAGCGCCGCTGCACCTCGTCGCACCAGTTGCCCACGTTCCATGATCCATAGGCGCCCAGGCCGCCTTCGGCCGCGGTGCCCGCATACACCGGCACATGCACGACCGCGAGGCCGTCATGCGCATGCGCCTCGCGCAGCGCTGCCGCCAGCGACTCCAGCGAGTCGCCGCCCCACACGGCCTTCACGCCGGCCACGCTGGAGGCCAGCCGGACGTAGTCGACCGCGACGCCGTCGTTGGTGCGGAAATCGACGCCGTACTGCGCCTGCTGCAGGCCCGAGATCGCTGCCATGCGCCGGTTGTCGAAGATGACGATCATTCCCCTGGCCCCGTGCTCCACCGCGCTGACGAGGGCCTGCGGATTCATCATGAAGGAGCCGTCGCCGGTGAATGCGATGCCGTAGCGCGGCTCGCGGGCCAGGCCCGACGAAATCACGGCGCAGGTGGCGAACCCCATGTAGGAAGCGCCGGTTTCGGTGAAGGTGTCGAAGGGCTGATCGTCTTCCACGGTCTGGAAGCCGTTGGCCTGCACATCGCCGGCGTCGAAGAACTTCACCGCGCCTATGGCCTTGGCGAAATCGCACACCGACTTGATCGCGGCCGGTTGCGTCAGCACCGGGCGCTGCCAGATCGGATCGACCAGGCCGGCGCCGGCCTGGCGCTGCGCCAGGAACGACTTCCACTGCGCCTTGGCGTCGGCGCATTGCGCGAGCCATTGTTGGCGAGCGGGGGTGACGACTTCGCTTTTGCCCAGCGTCTCCAGCAGCTGGGCGATCACCACCCCGATGTCGCCGACCAGCGCCAAGGTCCGGTTGTAATGCGTGGCATCGCCCAGATCGGCATTGATGTTGATGACCGCCTGCGCATTCGGGTAGCCGACGCCCGAGCAGTCCGCCTGGCAGACGGCACGCGAGCCGATCACGATCAGTAGTTCGCCGTTCGCCATCGCGTGGTTGCCGCTGATCGAGCCCTTGCTGCCGCCCACGTGCATGTTCTGCGGATGGGCGGCGGGCAGCACGCCGGTGGACCCCGGCGACAGCACCACGGCGGCGCCTATGCGTTCGGCCAGCGCGCGAATGGGCGTCGCAAATTCGCGGCCGCCGCCGCCCACCTTCATCACGATGCGTGCGTGCTGTCCGATCAGGCCGGCTGCTTCGCGCAGCAGTCCGTCGTCGGCCACCGCGGCCTTCGGGACGCGCAGCCGGTCGGGCAGGCCGGCGATGTTCAGATCCTGGATGATGCGCGGCTGGGTGTTCAGTGGCAGCAGCAGGTAGAACGGCCCGGCCTTGAACGGATGGTGCACGCACTGGGTGCCGCGCCGCAGCGCGTCGCGCAGGGCTTCCGGCGTGTGCAGCACGTAGGACTGCCCCATCAGCGCGGTGACCTGACCGTACAGGCCTTGCAGCGGCTTGGGGATCTGCTGCATGTTGTAGCCTTCGCCGTGCGTCGTCTCGTCGCCGTAGATGTGATACACCCCGACTCCGTTGGAGGCCGCCGCGAGCGAGCCCGCCATCGCCTGCAGTGCGCCGGGCCCGATCGACGTGACCACGGCGCAGGTCTCGCGGTAGACCCAGGCCAGCGCGGTGCCGGCATGCGCCATCTCGACTTCGTTGCGGAAATTGAAGACCTGGGTCACTCCGGCGTCGGTGTAGACGCGCAGCACTTCGGCCAGGTCGGTGGAGCCGTGGCCGAAGATCGCCAGGTATTTGGTCACGCCCTGGCGCAACAGGCCCAGCACCAGGCCCTCCGACAGCGACACGCTGGCGCGGGCCGGCAGCAGCCCCTGTTCCAGCGCGGCGTTCAGGCTGCCCGCCCGCGCGATCGCGGCGGCGCGCATTTGCGGGCCCGCCAGGCCGGGCAGTTCGGCCAGCGGCAGTTCGGCAATCTGGTTCATTCTGGGTTCTCGAGATGGGAAAGAGTTGGCCACCCCACGGCGGCGCCTTTGGCCGGCTGCTACTTCTTCAGGCCCGCCTTCTCCATGGCCTTGGCCAGCAACCGGTCATCGGCGGCGATGGTGACGCCGAAGTCGTTGGCGGGCTGGAACGCCGGGGAGAATCCGAGTTTGTCGCCCTGCGCTTTGAACTCGGGGGTGTTGACGGCTGCGCGCACGGCTTGCTCGAGCCTGGCCACCACAGGCTTGGGCGTACCCTTGGGCACTGCGAGGCCGCGCCACATGTCGGCCTGGAAATTGAAGCCCTGCTCAACCGCCGTGGGGACGTTGGGAAAGGTCGGCTCACGCTGCGAAGCCAGGACGCCGAGCACCTTCAGGTTGCCCGCGCGCACCAGTGGCGCCAGCGCGCCGGGCAGTTGCACCACGGCGTCGATGTGCCCGCCCAGCAGGCTGTTGACCACCTGGGCCGCCCCGAACGGGATGTGGTTGACTTCCACATGCTGTTCATTGAAGAAGCCGACGGCCGTGATATGGGTGTGGCTGCCCACGCCCGAGTTGCCGACCTGCAGCGCGCCCGGCTTTTGCCTGGCGTATTCCATCAGGTCCTTCAGGTTGTTCCAGGGCGCGTCGGCCTTTACCGCGATCACCGGCAGCTCCACGGTCACCCGCGCCACCGGGTCGAACGCCGTGTAGTCGAAGTTGGTGAGCCCGGAATAGTGAACCGTCGAAATCGAATTGGAGTTGAAGACCATCGTGTAGCCGTCGGGCTTCTGACCCTGCACGTACTTGTAGCCGATGGCGCCGCCCGCGCCGGGGCGGTTGATCACGGTGATCGGCTGGCCCAGCTGCTTGGACATGCCGTCGGCCAGCACGCGCGCGACCACATCCGCGGACGAACCGGCCGGGAACAGCACGATGAGATCGACCGGTTTGACCGGGAAGTCCTGCGCGAAGGCGGCTAGCGACAAGGCGGCGAGCAGCGCGAGTGCCCACAGCCTGATCGAAGATAAGAAACGGTTACCGGATGTCGATTGAATGTTCACTGCTGTCTCCTGGATGGTTATGTGCCCGCCGCACCAGAGCCGTTCGTTGCGCTGCTCGTGCCGCAGGTCGGGGATCGGATTCGTCAGGCGGCCTTTCGCAGCGGCGGGCGCGCCGCGCGCTTGTCGCGCAGCGCGGCCATCACGCGCTCGGGCGTCGCCGGCAGGCGCGTCATGCGCACGCCGACAGCATCGTAAATTGCGTTGACGATCGCTGCCGCCGTGGGGGTGATCGACGGCTCGCCGATGCCCTTGACACCCAGCGGCGTCTTCGGATCGGGCTCGGTGATGAGCACGGAAGTGACCTTCGGAATGTCCAGCGCCGTCGGCAGGATGTATTTCGCGAAGCCCGGTGTGGTGGTCTGCCCTTGCACCTGGATGTAGTCCTCCATCAGCGCATGGCCCAGACCCATCACCACCCCGCCTTCGATCTGGCCTTCCACCTGCTGCGGATTGACCACCCGGCCGACGTCGTGGGCGGCCCAGACGCCCAGCACCTGCACTTCGCCGGTGTCGTCGTCGACTTCGACCTCGGCGATCTGCGCGCCGAACACGTAGCTTTGCCACGGCGTCGCGGCGCCGGTCTCCGGATCCAGCGCGGTGTGTTTCGAGGTGAAAAGGCCGCTGCCGACGATCACGATGCCCTCTTCCTTTTTCAGAACGTGCACCGCGTGTGCCATGGTCATGCGTTTGGTGGGCGAGCCCTCGACCCAGACCTCGCCGGCGAAGGCCTTGATGCTGCCCGCGGTGACGCCCCAGTACGCTCCCATCGCGTCCCTGAACTTGCCGAAGGCCTCGCGGCAGCCGACCGCCACCGCGTTGCCGATCATGTAGGTCATCCGGGTGGCGCCGGCGTGCGCCGCTTCCGGCACCCGCGCCGTGTCGTTGTCGCCCAATACGATGTCCTCGGGCCGCACACCCATTTCTTCCGCGGCGATCTGGCAGAGGCCGGTCAGCACGCCTTCGCCGATCTCGGTCACGCCGGTGGCAATCTTCACCGTGCCGCCGTCGTCGAGCTCGACCCACACCGCCGCCCGGTCCATCGAGGCCGTGCGGGCAATGCCGTACCAGCCGCAGGCGACGCCTCGCCCTTTATGCTTCATGAGGCTCTCCTTGCCTGGCCGGCGCCGTGTCGGACTCGACATCGGACAACGCGATCGGTTGCTGCCGCGGCAGCCGCGCGCCCAGGGCGCAGGGCTCGCGCGTGCCGGCGCTGCCCAGGTCGCTGCGTGGCGCCAGGCCCTGACCCTGCCGGTGCGGCACGCCGCTGTCCCAGCCGGCGGCCTGCACCAGCGCTTCGACGCACTCGACGGCCAGCACCCGGTCCAGCTGCTGCCGGGTGTGCGTGGTGGCGCCGTCGCGCATCAGATTGACCATGCGCAGTGCCAGCGGATCCATGCCCAGGCGCTGCGCGCACAGGTCCAGGTGGGCTTCGGTGGCGAACTCCGACTGGAACGCGCCGAATGCGCGCATGGCGCCGCTGGGCGTGTTGTTGGTATAGACGCCGATGGCGTCGACCCACACATTGGGAACGGCATAGGGCCCCGGCCCGAGGATGGCCGACTTGTTCATCACCCCCGGAGTCGACATGGCGTAGGCGCCGCCGTCGGCCACCATCACCATCTTCGTGGCCGTGATGCGGCCGTCGCGCTTGAGGCCCATGGTGTAGCGGATCTTGAATGGATGGCGCTTGGCGCTGGCGATGAAACTTTCCTCGCGGGTAAACACATAGCGCACCGGCCGCCGCGTCTTGATCGCCGCCAGCGCCAGCATGCCCTGGTACAGCATGTCTTCCTTGCCGCCGAAGCCGCCGCCCACCGTGCTCATGATCATGCGCACCTTGTTGATGGGACGGCCCAGCACCTTGGCCAGCACATGGCGGTGGTGGGTGATGTTCTGGCTGGGCGACTGCACCGTGACGCAACCGTCCGGCTCCAGCCAGGCCAGCCCGGCCTCGGGCTCCAGATAGGCATGCTCGATGGCCGCCGTCTCGTAGGTTTCCTCGACCACCACGTCGGCTTCCTTGAAGCCGAGCTCGACGTCGCCCTTGCGGATCTTGGTGTGCTTGCAGATGTTGTTGGGCGCGAAGTCGTGCAGTTGCACCGCGCCGTCTGCCATCGCCTGCTCGGGATCGAACAGGCCAGTCAGCACTTCGTATTCCACCTTGATCGCGCGCACCGCCGCCTTGGCGATGTCCACGGTTTGCGCCGCCACCGCCGCCACCGCTTCGCCGACGTAGCGCACCACGCCGCGCGCCATGATCGGCTGGTCCTCGATGAACACGCCGAAGTTGTCGACACCGGGCACGTCGTCGCTGGTGATCACGCACTCCACGCCGGGCATGGCACGGGCCGCGTTGGCGTCGATGCGCACGATGCGGGCGTACGGATGCGGGCTGCGCAGCACCTGCAGGTGCAGCATGTTGGCCATCCACAGATCGGCCGCGTACTTGATCGCGCCGGTCACCTTGGCCGGCGCGTCCAGGCGCCGGGTGCTGGCGCCGATGAAGCTGCTGCCGGCTTCTTCTTCCAGCGCCGACTCCGGCAGGTTGCCGTTGAGCACGTCGCGCGCGAGCTGCACCGCGTCCAGGATCTTCTGGTAGCCGGTGCAGCGGCAGATGTTGCCGCCCAGGCCTTCCTTGATCTCGTCGAGCCCGGCATTCGGGTTGCGCCGCAAGGTGGAAGTCGCGGCCATCACCATGCCGGGAATGCAGTAACCGCACTGGCTGGAGCCGGACTTGTGGAAGGCCCGCTGCAGCACCGTCATGCCGTGGTCGCGGTCGAGGTCGTCCACGGTCTCGATCTGGCAGCCCTGGATCTTCTGCACCGGCGTCAGGCAGCTCTTGACCAGCTTGCCGTCCACGAACATGGAGCAGGTGCCGCACTCGCCGGCGCCGCAGCCTTCCTTGTTGCCGGTGAGCTTGAGCTCCTCGCGCACGAAGTCGATCAAGCGGTAGTGATTGGGCACGGTGCGCACCACCTTGCGCCCGTTCACCGTGGCCGTCACCTGCGTCATCGGCGGATGGCCGGGCTCACCGACTGGGGATTCGTTGAAGGCCAGTTCAGACATGGCTAGCCTCCTTGGGCAGGCGAACCAGTTCCAGGCCGGCGTGGCCCAGGGCCGCAGCGAGGGCCCGCTCGACAAAATTCACCAGCACTTCGCGCCGGTACTCCTGCCGGCTGCGCGAACGCACTCTGTCGGCCGCCAGACCCGCCGCCTGGCGCACCAGTTCGCTCGCGGGCGCCTGGCCCACCAGCAGGCGTTCCACATCGGCCAGCCGCTCGGGCACCGGCCCGACCGCGCCGATCGCGATGCGGCAATCCTCGATGCGGCGCCTCGCCCAGTCGAGCCGCACCAGGGCGGCCAGGCACACGGTGGAGATCACCAGCGAACGGCGGTGTCCGACTTTCTCGAACGCCGCGCCGTGACCCGGCACCGCGTCCATCTGCAGCCGGGTCATGATTTCGTGCGGCCGCAGCTGCGTCTGGCCCGGAGCCAGGATGAACTCGGACAAGGGCATGGAGCGCTCGAGGATCTGACCGCCTTCGCGCCGCGCCAGGGTCACGCCGGCATTCATCGCGAGCAACGCCGGCTGCGAGTCGCCCGCCGGCGATGCGTTGACCAGGTTGCCGCCCACGGTGGCCTGCTCGCGGATCTGGTCGTCGGCGAACCACACCGCGCAGCAGCCCAGCACCGGCGCATGGCGCTGCAATAGCGGGTCGTTCTGGAATGCGGCGATGGGCGTGGCCGCCCCCATGTGCACGCGCCCGCGCTCGACCGACACACCCAGCAATTGCGGGATGCGGCTCACGTCGACCAGCGCCGGCAGGTGCACGTCACCGGCGCGGCCTTCGCGGGCCCAGGGCAGCAGGTCGGTGGCGCCGGCCACGATCCGCGCGCCGGGAATCCGCTCGAGCGCGTCGAAGGCGCTGTCCAGCGTGGTGGGCGTGAGGTAGTGGTCGAACGTCAGCACGGGAGTTCAATAACCTTCGGGGTGGCTCATCTTGACCACCACCTTGATGGCGTCGTCGATGCGTTCGCGGGCATAGCGCAGCGCCGTGGGCACCTCCTCCAGCGGGAAGGTGTGCGTGTGGATCAGCTTGGCGTTGAAGCGCTTCTGCGCCATCAGCGCGGCCGCCCGGTGGGTGGCGCTCTTGCCCTCGCCGCGGATGCCGTACAGGTAGATGTTGTTGCGCACCAGGGCGGCGACGTCGATCGGCACCGGCTCCGACGGGAAAGCTGCCAGGCAGATCCGGCCGCCGCGCTTGAGCATCCGGGCCGCGTCGTTCACCGCGTTCGGCGCGCCGGAGCACTCCAGCACATAGTGGGCGCCGCCATTGGTGTATTCCTTGACCTTCTCGACCGCGTCTTCCTTGGTCACGTTCACGGTGAAGTCGGCGCCGAGCTGGCGTCCCATCTCGAGGCGGTTGTCGCGCGTTCCGGTGAGGATCACCTCGCTGGCGCCCAGCGCCTTGGCCACGGCGACGCCCATCAGGCCGATCGGGCCGGGGCCCATCACCACCACCGACTGGCCCGCGATCAGGCCCGCCGTCACGTCCAGGCCGTACATCGCCGTGCCGGCCGTGACGATCAGCGTGGCCTCTTCGTCGCTCATGTCCGGCGGCACGTGGGCCAGTGTGTTGATGCTGTTGATGGCGTACTGGGTGAAGCCGCCGTCGGTGGTGAAGCCGTTGGCCCGATGCCCCTTGTTCATCTCGCCGTAGTTCTTGCCGTAGTTCAGGCAGGCGGTGTACATGCCTTCGCGGCACCGCTCGCAGCGCCCGCACCCCGCGTGCACTTCCACCGTGACCCGGTCGCCCACCTGGTACTCGTCCACACCGGGGCCCAGCTTGACGATGGTGCCCATGTACTCGTGGCCGGGCGTGAAGTTCTTGTTGAACGGCAGGCCGCCCTGGATCAGGGCCGGCGGGCCCTTGTGGATGATCTCGAGGTCGGTCGCGCACACGGCGATCGCATCGATGCGCACCAGCACCTCGGCGGCCTGGGGCTGGGGCACCGGCTTGTCCACCAGGCTGAGCTGGTCCGGATCCCCCAGGACCCAGGCTTTCATGGTCTGCGGAATCTTGAAAGTCTGCTGGCGGAAGGGCGCTTCGGTCACTGCGTTCATCGATTGCTCCAGGAACTGTTTCGGGTCGGGTGCCGCGCAGGCGCGCTTTCGCGACCCGGCGAGGGACGAATTAGAGGGCCTGCCCGGCGGCCGCACAAGGGCCTGGCGGCCGTTCCTTGGATAGATTCAAGAAGTCAGTTGATTTGTCCAAGATCCGCCGCGGCAGCTCTGCCCCGGGACTGTGGCCCCCGTCGCGGCGGCCCCGTTTTCCCACCAGCCCCGCGCGGCGGAGCGGCCTTCAGCCGGCGCTGCCCGACGCGCGCACGATGGCCGCGCGCAGGTCGGGCGGAATGTCGATCGCGTGCAGGGTCACCAGCGAGGTGGTCACGATCACCTGGCGCATGTGCATGCGGATCGCGCCTTCCGCGCCCTGGCAGTGCAGGTTCAGCGTCAGCGAGCGGCCGCCGAGGTGCTCCACGGCAAGCGCCAGCGTCACGGCGTCCCCCATGTGGCTGACGGCGCGGAAATCAGCTTCCACCCGCACGGTCGGCAGACCCACCCGGCGGTCGATGATGAGTTTGCGGTAACCGATCCCCAGCGCGTTATCCACCCAGTCTTCCACGAGGTCGTTGAACATGACGAAGTACTGTGGATAGAAGACGATGCCGGCCGGATCGCAGTCGGTGAATCGGATCTGGCGAGGGCGCCGGAACGCGGTCGCGGAAAGCTCCAGGGTCTTTCTTGATTCGAGCATTGATTATTTGAGTTGAAAGGATTTGGGCAAAGGGCGGCAATGCGGGCCAGCCGCGCTGCGGACGGCGCGGCTCAACGCGCCCCGCCCGGGGTCGAGCGATCGGGGCGGGCGCTGCCCGGTCGCACCCAGGTCGCCGCCGTCACACCCCGCTCGCGCAATTTGTACTTCTGCACCTTGCCGTTCTCGGTGCGCGGCAGGTCGTCCATCAGTTCGACGTACCGCGGCACGGCGAAATACGGCAGCCGCTCCTCGCAATAGTGTGCCAGCGCTCCAAGGTCGAGGCGCTCGCCGGCCTTGAGCACCAGCGCCGCCATCACCTCGTCCTCGGCCAGCTCCGATCGCACCGGGTAGACGGCCGCACTGGCCACCGCCGGATGGCTCAGCAGCACCTGCTCGACCTCGTACGACGAGATGTTCTCGCCACGGCGGCGGATGGCGTCCTTGATCCGGTCGATGAAGCGGAAGGTGCCGTCGGCATCGCGCACCACCCGGTCGCCGGTGTGGAACCACAGGTTGCGCCATGCCTGCACCGTCTGTTCGGGCATGCCGAAATAGCCGCTGGCGAAGGCGAAGGGCTCGTCGGCCCGCAGCACCAGTTCGCCCGCCGCGCCCGGGGGCAGTGCGACGTCGTATTCGTCGACGACGCGCGCGTCGAAGCCCGGCAGCAGCCGGCCCATCACGCCTCGGCCCGCGGTGGCCGGGGTGGTGGCGATCACGAAGTTGGTTTCGGTGGAGCCGTAGCCTTCCAGCAGGTTCACGCTGGTGCGCTCGCGAAAGGCCGCGCCCGCCGCCGCCGGCACGCCCGGGCCCAGGCCGACCCGCACCCGGTGCGTGCGTTCGGCCTGCGCGGCCGGCTGCGCCAGCAGGATGGGCACCATCGCGCCCAGCAGGTAGACGACGGTCGCGTCGGCGGCGCGCATGGACGCCCAGAAACCGGAGGCGGAAAAGCGCGGCTCGAAGACCACGCGACACCCCGCCAGGGCCGCCTGGGCGAAGGTGTTGAGCGCGTTGATGTGGAACAGCGGCAGCGTCGTGCACAGCACGTCCTGAGCACCCACCCCCAGCACCCGTGCGCTGTTGAGGCCCCACCAGTGGTACTGCGCATGCGGGCAGATGACGCCCTTCGCCGGCCCCGTGGTGCCGGAGGTGTAGAGAATCGCGATCGGGTCGCCCGGCTTCACTGGGGCAGGGGCGACCGCAGCGCCGGCCGCCGGGTAGCTCCGGCTGGATACGCCGGCAGCGCGTGGCGGGTAGTCCCCAGCCGTCTCGCCAACGATCCAGATCGCCTGGAGGGCGGTGCGCGAGAGGTCGGCCTTCGCCAGCCGCGCCAGGAAGCCGGCCTCGATCACGAGCAGGCGGGCTCCGCTGTTGGCGAGGAAGTATTCGATCTGTGGCCCCATGGCGGCGGTGTTGATCGGCACCGACACGGCGCCCAGCCAGCCGCAGCCGAGGAACGTCTCGAGGAACTCGATCCGGTTGGAGCACATCAGCGCGACACGGTCTCCAGATCCGACGCCGGCTGCGAGCAGCGCCGCCGCCCGGCCGGCCGCCACGTCGGCCGCATCGCGATGGGCCCACGACCCGCCGGCAATGCGAAGCAGCGGCCGGGCGCCGAAGGCCGCCGCCTGCCGCCGCAGGATGGCCGGCAGCGTGCGCTCCTCGGGCGGCAGCGGGGTGGCCGCGCCAGCGGCCTCAGTCATCGTCATCCGTGCCTCCTCCCAGGTAGGTGGCTTGCACCCGGGCATCGCTGGCGAGCGCGCTCGACTCGCCGCTGAGCGCAATCTCCCCGGTCTCCAGCACGTACCCATGGTCCGAACACTCGAGCGCAGCACGCGCGTTCTGCTCGACCAGCAGGATGGACACGCCGTCGTCGCGCAGGCTGCGCACGATCGAGAGAATCTCGCGCACGATCAGCGGGGCCAGGCCGAGGCTGGGCTCATCGAGCATCAGCAGACGCGGCGCCGACATCAGCGCCCGCCCCAGTGCCAGCATCTGGCGTTCGCCGCCCGACAGGGTGTCGGCACGCTGGCTGCGGCGCTCGGCCATGCGCGGAAAGCGCCCATACACCGAATCGAGGCGACCGCGCAGCGTGGCGCTGGAAAACTTCCGGGTGTAGGCGCCCAGCATCAGGTTGTCCAGCACCGTCAGCTCGCCGAACAGCTCGCGCTTCTCCGGCACCAGGCACAGCCCGCGCTCGACCCGGGACTCGACGTCGATTCCGGCGAGGTCCTCGCCCTGGAAGCGCAGTGTGCCGTGCGACGGCAACAGCCCCATCGCGGCGCCGAGCAGGGTGCTCTTGCCGGCTCCGTTGGGACCGATCACCGAGACGATCTGCCCGCGTGCCAGCGACAAGGACACGCCGCGGACCGCATCGACCGGGCCGTAGGACACGTGCAGGTCGCGGATCTCGAGCATGTCCGTCATGCCACCTTCCCCAGGGGCATGGCGTTCCCTGCGACGGCAGTCTGCCGGGCCTCGCTCGGCTCGATCACGCTCCCAAGATAGGCCGCCTGCACCTCCACGTTGGCGCGCACGGCCGCGGGCGTGCCCTCGACGAGCTTGGAACCGAAGGTCATCACCACCAGCCGGTCCACCAGCTTCATCACAAAGGCCATGTCGTGTTCCACGATGAGAATCGTCACTCCTTCGTCCCGCAGCTTGCGCAGCAGCCCGCTCAGGGCCTGCTTCTCCTTGCGCCGCAGGCCCGCAGCCGGTTCGTCCAGCACCAGCAGCACGGGGTCGGCGGCAAGTGCCCGCGCGATCTCCAGGATGCGCTGGGTTCCAAGCGGCAGGCTGCCCGCCAGTTCATGGGCGCGCTCGGCCAGCCCCAGGCGCGCCAGTTGCCGCCGCGCCTCCGCCATGATCTGCGCCTCCTCCCGCCGGTCCAGCCGCAGGCCGGCCGCCATCAGCCCCGCACTGCCCCGGGCATGAGCACCGAGTGCGACGTTGTCGAGCAGGCTCATGTGAGGCCGCAGCTTGACGTGCTGGAAGGTGCGGGCCATGCCCAGCCGGGCGATGTGCGGCTGCCGCAGCTGCGTGATATCGCGCCCGAGAAACTCGACCCTTCCCGCGTTCATCGCCAGGGTGCCCGTGACCAGATTGAACATCGTCGACTTGCCCGCGCCGTTCGGCCCGATCAGCCCGACGATCTCGCCGGCGCGTACCTCGAAGCTCACATTGTTGACGGCGAGCAGGCCGCCGAAGCGCTTGACCGCGCCCTTGACCGCCAGCACCGGCTCGCCCGGTGCCGGGAGCGCGCGGCGCGCCAGCGGTTCGATGCCCGCATCCTGCAGGGCATCGTGCGCCGGCGGCGCGAAGCGCCCGCGGGTCCAGCGCGTGACAAAGCCCATCAGGCCGCCACGGGCCTCGTGCAGCAGCACGATGAACAGCACCGCGAACACCACGCCCTCGAGCTGGCCGCTGCGCGCTGTCAGCTGGGGCAGCAGATCCTGCAGGCCGTTCTTCAACACCAGCACCAGGGCCGAGCCGACCAGCGCACCGCTCAGCTGGCCCAGGCCGCCGGCGACCGCCATCAGCAGGTACTCGATGCTGGCCCGCACGTCGAACGGCGACGGGCTGACGAAGCGGTTCGTGTGCGCGTACAGCCAGCCCGCCAGCCCCGCCAGCAAAGCGGCCATGACGAACAGCGTGAGCCTGACGCGGAAGGCATCGGCGCCGACGCTGCCCAGCAGGGTCGAGCCGCCGCGCAGGCCGCGGATCGCGCGGCCCGCCCGCGACTGCAGCACGTTGTGGCTGAACAGGCAGGCCAGGCCCAGCAGGATCCAGATCAGGTAATAGATCGAGCGCGGGTCGACCAGCGACCAGGAGCCGATGCGCAGCGGCGGGATGTTCGACAGGCCGGTGTGGCGCCCCAGGGCGTCCATGTTGCCGAACAGCAGTGGGATCGACAGGCCCCAGGCGATGGTGGAGAGCGGCAGGAAGTGTCCCCCCAGGCGCAGCGTCAGCAGGCCGATGGCCAGCGCCGCCAGGCCGGTGAGCGCCAGGGCGAACGGCAGCCCGAGCCACGGCGACATTCCATGCGCCGTCGTGAGCCAGGCCGTGGCATAGGCCGCGATGCCGACGAAGGCGGCCTGGCCGAAAGAGGTGGCGCCCCCCACGCCCGTCAGCAGCACGAGGCCGAGCGCCACGAGCGCGCCGATGGCGACGTCGTTGAGAAGCGAGACGGCGAAGTTGCCCAGCAGTGCCGGTGCGATGGCCAGGCCCGCGACCACCATGCCCAGCAGGGCCAGCTGACGGTGGCGCGGCTTCATTGGTCCATTTCCTCGACTTCTTCCTCGGCATGCGCGCTGAAGAAGGAGCGCAGCATCAGCACCGGAATCAGGAGGCTGAACACGATGACATCCTTCAGGGCGCCGCTCCAGAACGATGCGAAGCTTTCCACGCCGCCCACCGCCAGCGCGCCGAGCGCCGTGAGCGGATAACTGACCAGGCCGCCGATGATGGCCGCGACGAAGGCCTTCAGGCCGATCAGGAATCCCGAGTCGTAATACATGGTGGTGACGGGGGCCATCAGCACGCCGATCAGGCCGGCCAGCAGCGAGGCCAGGCCATAGGCGAGCAGGGCCGTGCGCGCCGGGCGGATGCCCACCAGGCGAGCGCCCACGCGGTTGACGGCCGTCGCGCGCAGGGCCTTGCCGGCCACCGTGCGCTCGAACAGCAGGTAGAACATCGCACTCAGCACCACCGCCGACGCCATCATCAGCAGCACCTGGCCGCTCACCGGAAAGCCGCCGGGCAACGTCAGGGAGCCACCCACCAGCGGCGCCGTGCGCGAACCCTCGGGGCCGAAGAACAGCAGGCCCAGGCCCGACAGCAGAAAGTGCAGGGCCAGGGAGACGATCAGCAGCACCAGCACCGAGGCGTCGGCGATCGGCTGCAGCGCCACCCGCGCCACCAGCGGTGTGACCGGCACCACCAGCGCGATCGCGATGGCAACCTGCAGCGCCGAGGGCACCGCCTGCCCGGCGATGGCCCACGCGGCCAGGCAGGGCAGCGCCGGCAGCACACCCCAGCCGACGAGCGCGCGCGGGATGCGCGCGAACTCACGCCGGCGCACGATGCCCCAAAGCTCCGCGGCCAGCGCCAGTGCGGCGAGCGTCAGCACCAGCCCCACGGTGGGCGGCAGGCGGCCGGTTTCGAACGCGGCGAGGCTGAGCGCCGCGAAGGCGGCCACGTCGCCGAACGGCACGAACACCACCCGGGTGACGGAAAAAATCAGGACCAGCCCCAGCCCGGCCAGCAGGTACACCGCTCCATTGGCCAGGCCGTCGATGCCCAGGATCAGCGCCACGTCCCATGTCATTCAGCGTCTCCCCGGATGCACCCTGGCGGCCGCGGCGGCACGGCTGGCGCGCCTCAAGGCGCCAGCTTCCACTGCCCGTTGTCGAGCTTGACGATCACCCGCGCGCGCTTGTCCACGCCGTACAGATCGCCCCGCTTGAAGTTGTAGACACCGTGGGTGCCGACGAGCTCCTTCGTGCTCATGATCGCGTCGCGCAGGGCGACGCGGAACTGCGGCGTGCCCGGCTCGGCCTTGGTCGCCAGGGCGCGCGCCGTGGCATCGGCGAACACGAGGTAGCCGTCGAACGAGTAGGCGGAGAAGGCGTCGGTGGACGGCGCGTTGTTGACCTTCTGGAATACCTGCCGGAAGTCCAGCGCGATCTGGCGCGTGGGATAGTCCGCCGGCAGTTGTTCGGCAACGATCACCGGGCCCGTGGGCATCAGCGCGTTGTTGCCCGCCGCCCCCGCGACGCGGATGAAGTCGGGGTTGATCAGCCCGTGCTGGCCATACACGCCGCCCTCGAAGCCCCGCTCGGCCAGCGCCAGGAAAGGCAGCGCACCCGGCGTGCCGGCCCCGCCGGTCATCACCGCATCGGGACGCAGCGCCATGATCTTCAGGATCTGCCCGGTCACCGACGAATCGGCGCGGGCATAGCGCTCATTGCTGACGACCTTGATGCCGGCCGGGCCGGCAGCCTTGTTCAGCGCGTCGTACACCAGGTCGCCCCAGGCGTCCGAGAAGCCGATGTAGCCCACGGTCTTGACGCCGTTGCGCTTCATACGCTCGACCACCGCATCGACCATCAGCTGCGTCGGCTGCGCCACCGTGACGACCCAGGGGTTGTCGGCGGGGTCGAGGGCGATCGGCGTCAGGCCGATCATCGGCGTCTTCAATTCCTTGCCGACCTGCGCCATCGCGATGGCCGCCGGCACGCCGGAGGTTCCCATCAGCACGTCGACCTTGTCTTCCTCGATCAGCTTGCGCGCATTGCGCCCGGCGGTGGTCGGGTCGGAGCCGTCGTCGAGCACGATCAGCTGCACCTTGTGGCCGCCGATCTCCGGCTTGTAGGCGAGCGCCGCCTGCATGCCTTTCGCGTAGGGAATGCCCAGCGAGGAGTTCGGCCCCGACAGCGACACGGACAGGCCCACCTTCAGATCTGCGGCCATGGCGCCGCTTGCGAAAGCGAAGGCGGCGATGCCGGCCAGCGCTGCACGGATGAAAATGTTCTTCACAGTTGTCTCCTGGTTGAATGAATGTGCTGTCAGGGAAAAAGCTGGATGACCGGCAACGCCGCGCCCGGCATCGGGCAGGCGCGCCTCGTGGGCGACGAAGTCGAGCAGTTCGCGTTCGATTGCAGCGTCCATTCCGTCACTCCTGCATGGAAAGCGTCATGTACTTGGCCCAGGCGCGGAACTGGTTGCGCATCAGCAGCTCACTGGTGCCGTTGACGTCGCACGTCGCACGTCGCACGTCGGGTCGTCCAGCTCTGCGGCGTCGAAGTTCCGGGCGAGGTAATCGCCCGGCGCCGGCACCTGGCTCGCGTGCCCGAGATAGTTCCAGGTGTTGGCGAAGAAGTGCTCGCGCTCCAGCGCGAACACCTCGTCGCTGAGGTAGACGTCGCGGTGCACCCGGTCGGGCTGCACCAGGGCGGCGATCTCGGCGGCTCGCGGGATCTTCATCGCGTGCAGGACCGGCTCAGGGAATCAGCTTCCACTGCCCGCCCACCAGCTTCACGATGACGCGCGAGCGTTCGTCGGAGCCGTAGCGGCTGTCGGGCCTGAAGTTGTAGACGCCGTGCGTGCCCACCAGCTCTTTCGTGCTGTTGATGGCGTCATGCAGCGCCACCCGGAACTGGGGCGTGCCGGGCTCGGCCTTGGTCGCCAGCGCCCGAGCGGCAGCGTCGGCGAAGATCAGCCAGGCGTCGAACGAGTAGGCCGAGAACGCATCGCTGGGCGCCACGCCGTTGGCCTTCTCGTAGGCGGCGCGGAAATCCATCGCGACCTTGCGGATCGGGTTGCTCGCGGGCAGTTGCTCGGCCACGACGACCGGCCCGGTCGGCGCGATCAGGCCTTCGACGGCGGCGCCGCCCACCCGAATGAAGTCCGGGTTGATCAGCGCATGGGTGCCGAATATGGGGCCGTGGTAACCGCGCTCGGCCAGCGCGATGTAAGGCAGGGCGCCCGGCGTGCCGGAGCCGCCGGTGATCACGGCGTCAGGGTGGGCGGCGACGATCTTCAGCGCCTGCCCCGTCACCGAGGTGTCCGCGCGCGCATAGCGCTCGTTGGTCAGGACCTTGATGCCGGCAGGTCCGGCCGCCTGCATCAGCGAGTCGTAGACCAGGTCGCCCCAGGCGTCGGAAAAGCCGATGTAGCCCACCGTCTTGATGCCCGCCTTCTTCATGTGGTCGACCACGGCACCTATCATCAGCGGCGCGGGCTGGGGGATGGTGACCATCCAGGCGCCATCCGGGCCCGGCAGGTTCGCATTGGCGATCGAGATGAGCGGCGTCCTGGTCTCGCGCGCCACGGCGGCGATCGCCAGTGCGCCGGGAGAGCCGGCGGTGCCGATGATCACGTCGACCTTGTCCTCGTCGATCAGCTTGCGCGCATTGCGCGCGGCGGTCGACGGGTCGGAGGCGTCATCCAGCTGGATCAGCTGCACCTTGTGGCCGCCGATCCGGGACTTGTAGGCGGCGGCCGCCTGGATGCCCTTGCCGTACGGAATGCCGAGCGACGAGACCGGCCCGGACAGCGACGTGATGAACCCTACCTTGAGGTCGGCGGCCAGGGCCTGCGCCGACAGGCACAGCCCCGCGGCCGTGGCGACGGCGATGCGAATGAATGTCTTCATGGTTTGTCTCCTGTCTTTGGTGGTTGCTGAAGCGGATGAGATCGCGGTGCATCAGAGCGTGAGGGTGCCCACGCTGCCGCCGCCGCAGACGTAGAGCACCTGGCCGGTGACGTAGCTGTTGGCCGGATCGGCGAAGAACGCGACGGCGCGCGCCACGTCGGCCGGCTCGCCGAGCCGGCCCACCGGCACCGACGCGGCCAGCTGCCGCTCCTTGTCGCTGCCGGCCGGAATGATCTCGTAGAACATGTTGGTGCGGATCGGCCCGGGCGCGACGACGTTCACGGTGATGCCGTCCGCCGCCAGTTCCAGCGCCCAGGTGCGCGCCATCCCCAGGATGCCGGCCTTGGTGGCCGAGTAGCTGGTGCGCCCGGGCACCCCGACCACCGCGCGCGAGGACAGCATGACGACGCGGCCGAAGTGGCGCGAACGCATCGCCGGCAGCACGGCCTGCATCAGCTGGATGGCGCTGCCCAGGTGCAATGCCACCAGCACGTCGAAGTCACCCAGCTGCACTTCCGGCAGCGCCGCGGGCCGCATCACGCCGGCGTTGTGCACCAGCGTGGTGACCTCGAAGCGGCGCACCAGCTCACGCGCCGCTTCGCCCGCTGACTTGCGGTCGCTCAAGTCGACCTCGATGCTGTGCAGCCGCGGGTGCGCCGTCTCCGGCCGCTCCAGCGCCAGCGAAACCACCTCGTAGCCGCGCGCGAGCAGCTCTTCGCAGATGGCGCGGCCTATTCCCGTGCTGCCGCCGGTGACCGCGGCCACCTTCGGCGCGTCGACCCTGTTCGCGCTCATGCGCGGTCCTCCACGAGGGCGAGCACGCGCAAGGGACTGCCGCTGCCCTTCTGGATCTTCAGTGGCGGGCAGATCAGCACCGCGCCGGTGGGCGGCAGCAGGTCGAGGTTGGACAGGCACTGCAGCCCATAGCGGCCCGCGCCATGCATGTAGTAGTGGCAGGGATACGGCGGGCGCAGGTGGTAGCCCTGGCCGGCGTCGGTGCCGATCGCCTCCGAGCCGAACCCCAGCACGTCGCGCTGCTCGACGAGGAACCGCACCGCCTCGACGCTCGGTCCCGGCGTGTGCTGGCCGGTTTCATCGAAGTTCTGATAGGCCTCGGGGTCCTGCCGCCTGGACCAGTCGGTGCGCATCAGCAGCCAGGCGCCGGCCGGGATGCGTCCGTGCGCGGCCTCGAAGCGCTCGATGTCCGCCACTGTCAGCAGGTAGTCGGGGTCTTGCTTCACCTGGCCGGAACAGTCGATCACGCAGGCCGGTGCGACGAAGTGCTGCACGGGAATGGTGTCGACTGCGTTGTTGGGCAGGTCGCGGCCCGAGATCCAGTGGATGGGCGCGTCGAAGTGGGTGCCGGTGTGCTCGCCGCACGAGAAGTTGTTCCAGTACCAGCCCGGGCCGCGCTCGTCGTAGCGCGACACCTCCTCGATGCGGAACGGCCAGCACTGGCCCATCTCCGGCGGCAGCGCGATCTGCGGGAATTCGGGTGTCAGCGTCTGCGTCAGGTCGACGACACGGATGCGGGTGCTGGCCAGCGCGGCGACCAGGCCAGCGAGCACGCCGGGAGTGGAAGTCTTCATGTCAGCTGCCTCCGGCCGCGAGCTCGCGTTCCAGCACTTTCGGGTTCTCGCGCCAGCGCTCCAGCCACTCCTGCGCCACGTCGCCCGGGTACACATCCTCGACTCCCTGGCGCAGGGCGTTGACGATGGCCGCGGCGATGGCAGCCGGCGCCACCTTCGGCGGCGGCAGGTTCTGGTTCCACTCGTCGTCGACGGGACCCGGAAAGAGGTTGATCACGCGGATGCCGGCCGGCCGCATTTCGGCGCGCAGACACTGGGCCAGCGAATGGGCCGCGGCCTTGGAGGCGGAGAAGGTGCCGTGCGGCGGGAAGTTGGAGAGCGCGTAGATCGACAGCAGGTTGACCCAGGCGGCCGCATGCGTGACGCCGTCGGCCGAGCGTCCCTTGAGCGCCGGCCCGAACTCCTGCGCGAGGCGCAGCAGTCCGAAGTAGTTGATGTCCATCTCGGCCCGGGCGGCGTCGGTGCCGCGGCGCGCGGCGATGCCGAAGGCGCGATGCACCTCGGCGTTGTTGATCACGATGTCGACCTTGCCGCCGATCTCGCCGGCCAGCTCGCTGACCGAGCGGCCGTTGGTCAGGTCCAGCGGCACCAGCGTCACCTGGGGCAGCGCGGCGAGGTCGCCCAGCCCCGGCAGCTTCTTCCACGGCTCGGCGTGGCCCACCCACACGATGTCGGCGCCGGCCTTCACCAGCGCCTGCACGATGGCCTGCCCCACCGCGGTCTTGCCGTCGGTCACCAGTACCTTGCGGAACTTCGGATCGCTGGTCATCTCGCGCAGCATCTTGTCGTCTGACATGTGTTCACCCCCTTCCCTGGGAAATCCGATCAACACCGCCTGGCCGGCGCGATCCAGGCGCGCACCGACCCGCACCGGCGCCGGCGCCGCGCCGACCTCGCCGTGCAGGTGCACCAGCACCGACGGCCCGGCATCGAGCTGGACCAGCCCGAGGCGCCAGGGCAGGCGCTCGCGGAAGAACAGGTCGTTGCTGTGATGCAGCGTCGTGTGGCCGAGCAAGGTACCTTCGCCCGACTGCGGGCGCCACTGCAGCCGCGGCGAGAGGCAGCGGTGGCAGGCGTCACGCGGCGGGTATTGCACCGCGCTGCAGTCCCGGCACACCTGCAGCTCGAAGCGGCCCTCGGCGGCGGCCGCCGTCATGCCCAGCGCGACACGGCCGCGCGCCCACGGCGGCAGGTTCATCTGCGGGGTGCGCAGCACCGGGTTCTTGCGCCTGGGTTTCATCAAGGGCATGGTCATGGCGCCTCCGCCGGGCCGCCCCAAGGAGCGCGCCGCGCCCCCTCGGGGGGCAGTGCAGCCGCGTAGCGGCAAACGTGGGGGCTCAATTGCTGCTCCCCAGGATGACGGCGCCGGTGCAGAGGCAGCGGTCGTAGGTGACCATGCCGAAGCCGGTGACCAGGCCGAACTTCGCGCCGGCCACGGCGCGCTCGCCCGCCGCGCCGGTGAGCTGGCGGATCGCTTCGGTCATGCCGAGGAAGCCGCCGGCCGCGCCCGCCTGACCCGCCGACAACTGGCCGCCGCTGGTGTTGTTCGGAAAACTCCCGTCATGCGTCATGGTGTGGCTTCGCACGAAGGCCGGCCCCGCGCCCTTGTCGCAAAAGCCCAGATCCTCGAACTGCAGCATCACGATCACCGGGTAGTCGTCGTAGGTCTGCACGAAATCGATGTCCGCGCAAGACACCCCGGCTTGCGCATACAGGTCGTCCCGGTCCATCCGCCAGCCACCGCGCACCATCACCGGGTCGTCGGCATAGGCGTTGTGGCGCTCGATCGCGCCGCGCACCAGCACGTGCGGCAGGCCCAGGTCGCGCGCCCGCTCCTCGCGCATCACCAGGAAGGCCTCCGCGCCGGCGCAGGGCATCACGCAGTCGAACAGGTGGATCGGGTCCGAGATCGGCCGCGCCGCCATGTATTCCTGGAGCGTCAACGGCTTCTTGAAAAGCGCGTTCGGGTTCTTCAGCGCGTTGCTGCGCTGGTCCACGGCGATGCGCCCGAAGTCCTCGCGCTTCGCGCCGTAGGTGCGCATGTAGTTGGCGGTGATCAGGGCGAAGATCGAGTTCGGGCCGCCCGAGCCGTAGGGATAGCTGGCATCGCGCGCGAAGTTGCTGAAGCTGCCGAGCGTGAGGCGGAACGAATCGACATGGTTGGTGTCGGCCGCGACGCAGGCCACGACATCGGCATCGCCAGCCTGCACTGCGCGTGCGGCGCGGCGCAACGACATCACGCCCGAGGCGCCGCCGGTGGGGATGTGGTCGAGCCAGCGCGGCGACAGGCCCAGGTGCTGCGTCACGCCGACGGCGGTGTCGGGCGACAGCGAGAAGCTGCTCACGGTCAACCCGTCGATCTGCTCCTTGGCGATGCCGGAGCCCTGGACCAGCGCCTGCAGCGCCTGGCCGATGAACCAGTGCGCCGCGTGCGTGGAATAGCGCAGGTACGGCACCGTCACCGGCACCGTGACGGCGACGCCTTCATAGGAGCTGCGCTGTCTCGTCACGCGGACCTCCTCTTCATCGCGCAGGTGTCGATGCACTGTGGCTGCCCGACCAGCGAGGCGGCCAGCGCCCGCAGTTCGCCGCGCTGCACCTTTTGCGACGTGGTCAGCGGCAAGCCGTCGACGAACGCCACATAGCCTGGCGCTTTATAGTATGCCAGCCGCGCCAGGCACCACTGCACGATGTCGCTCGCCGCCGCGCGACGCGACACCGCATCGGCGGCGACGCCATCGCTCACGATGCAGGCGAGCACCTCGTCGCCACGTACCGCGTCGGGCACGGCGGACACCGCCGCCGCCTGCACGCGCGGATGCTGCAGCAGCACGCTTTCGACCTCCACGGCCGAAATGTTCTCGCCGCTGCGGCGGATCACGTTCTTGCGCCGGTCGATGAAGTGCAGCTGGCCGTCGGCGCCGCGCCGGACGATGTCGCCGGTGTGAAACCAGCCGCCGGCCCAGGCCTCGTCGGTGGCGGACGGGTCCTTCAGGTAGCCGGCGAAGAAGCCGGCGCGCGGATCGGCCCCGGCATGCCGCACCAGCAGCTCTCCCGGCACGTCGACACCCGCCGGCCGGCCGCTGTCGGCCACCAGCTGCACCTCGACGTCATCGCCCTCGCGGCCGAAGCAGCTCGTGCCGACGTGGCGCGGCTCGCGGTTGGCGATGACCACGGCGCCGGCCCCGGTCTCGGTCATGGCCCAGGCCTCCAGCAACGGAAAGCCGAAGCGCTCCTCGAACGGAGCGTGCAGGCTGCGGTCGACGCCGGCGCCGAAGCCGAAGCGCACGCGGTGCTGCCGGTCCGCGGCGGTGGCCGCCGCCTTCATCAGCATGGCCGGCATCACGCCCAGGTAGTGCACGACGGTCGCGCGCGAGGCGCGCACGCTGGCCCACCAGGTCCTGGGATGGAACCGGTCGAGCGGGATCAGGCAGCCGCCGGTGAGCACCATCGCCAGCGTCGAGTACGCCATCGCGTTCATGTGCACCAGCGGCAGCGGCGTCAGCATCCGTTCCTCGCCGATGTGCAGTTGGGCGAGGCCGCCGATCCCGGCGTACCACTCGCCCGCATGCAGGAAGTAGCGATTGGGCAGGATGCAGCCCTTGGGGCGCCCGGTGGTGCCCGAGGTGTAGAGCAGCGCGCATTCGCTGCGCAAGGTGATCGGCTGTCCCGCCAGCGGCGCCGCAACGAGCGCGGGCGGCGGTGAGCTGTCGGCGCCCATCACCTGCATCGGGCGGCCGGCGGCCCGGGCCGCGGCGCGCAGCGTGTCATGGCGCTGGGGCAGTGCCACGGCCAATGCGATCTCGGAATGGGCTATCAGGTATTCGAGTTCGGCGGCACGCAGGTCGGCATTGATCGGCACCACCGACACGCCCAGCCCGTTGAGCGCGAACCAGTGCCAGAAGAAGGCTGGGCGGTTCTCCAGCAGCAGGCCCACGCGGTGCCCGTGGCCGTAGCCTGCGGCGGCGTAGGCCGCCCGCTGGCCGTCGATTCTTTCCTGCGCCTGCGCATAACTGGTTTCGCCGGCCGCAATGCCGTAAATGCCGGCCGTTTCCGGCAGCACGGCCAGGATGGGTCGCGCACCGAACCGCGCGGCGGATTGCGCGAAGGCGTGGGCGACGGTGTCCGGTGGCAGGGTCATGCGGGTCGGGTTACATGAAGAGGTTGATGTTCTCGAACGCGGCGTCGCAGTTGACGAGATCCACGCGTTTCAGCCGGATGCGCAACTGCCCTTCCTGTGTCACCAGTTCGTGCGTCGCCCAGCCCGCATAGAGATCCTGCCGGTCCAGCCGGGTTTCGACATAGTGGAAGGCCGTGCGCAACGTATAGCGGCCGGCGTCGCGGTCGGCGTGCTCGATGCTCGGCTGCTGCAGCAGGTGATGGCTGCGGCTGCGCGGCTGCTGCGAGAAAGTGCGGGCGCCGGCCAGCCGCTCCACCCGCACGCGCAGCAGCAGCTTGTCCTCGTACAGCAGCGAGGTGTGCAACCGCGGGTCCGGCTGGCCCGGCGTGAGCGGCATCCAGTAATGCGCGTCCTCGCTAAAGAGTTCCAGCCACTCGTCGAAGCGCTGCTCGTCGAGCATCCGCGCCTCGGCGTAGACGAAGGCGATGAGTTGCGCGTCGGTGAAAGCGCTCATACCGGCACTTCCGGCCGCGTGGCGGTCATGTATTTCGTCCACGCGCGGAACTGGTTGCGCATCTGCCACTCGCTGGTGCCGTTGGTGACGGCGTTGACCTGGCCGCGCTCGGCGGGGTCGTAGAGGCGGCCCACGTTGATCCAGTCGTGGCCGCGCGAATGCAGGCCTTCCTGCATGCGTTCGTACACCTCCGCGTCGTCGTGCCCGACGACCGAGGTGGGCGCGTTGATGAGGCGGTTGTACATGAGCGTGCGCTCGAGCAGCAGGTCGGGCGCGCCGACCAGCCGGAAGGTCCAGGACTCGACCAGCGTGCGGTCTGCGGCAATCGGCACGAAGCGCCGCAGCGTCTGCACCGGCCCCTTGACCATGATGTTGGGGAAATAGATGGTGTTGTGGCGCACGTCGCCCAGGATTTCCTTCGCGCGCGCCTCGCCATACGCGGCCACCATCTGCTCCCAGTAGCCGGGCACCGGCGAGTAGGCCGCGTGGATCGAGTCGGCCACGCCGGTGTGGCCATGGCCGTTGTCCCACACACGGATGCCCATGTTCTCGAAGAACTCGTAGGGACTCACGAAGGGCGCGAACAGCTCCACCGCCATCGGCTTGGGCGTGCCTTCCGGCGCTTGCCTCCACACCCTGACGGCGGTGCCGGCCGACGATTCGTGCGCCACCATGGGGTGGCAGGTGTCGGTCTGGTTGTCCACCAGCATCTTCCAGTTGCAGCGGTGCATGTAGCGCAACACGCCGCCGGCGATTTCCAGCTTCCCCTCGGGCGAGCGGTCGATCATGTTGGCTATGGTTGAGAGCGCCTGGCCGAAGAATTCCTCGAAGCCCACGCCCTCGCGATTGAGTCGGCAGAACACGAAGTCGCGATAGACCTGGACTGCGGGCACGGCGGCCATGCCCCGGCTCGCTTCGCAGGACTCGAAGCCGGTGTTGTCGTAGCCCTTCTTCAGCGGCACCGACAGCAGGCTGCCGTCGGTCTTGAAGGTCCACGCGTGGTACGGGCAGCGGAAGAACTTGCCGGTGTTGCCGCAGACCTCGCCCGCCACCCTGGTCCCCTTGTGCGGGCAGCGGTTGTAGAGCACCTTCACGCTGTCGTCGGTGTGCCGCACCATGACCACCGGCTGCGTCCCCACGGTGGTGGTGTAGTAGTCGCCCTTGTTGGGCACCTGGCTGGCATGGCCCACGTACACCCAGGTGTTGGCGAACAGGTGCTCCATCTCCAGCTCGAACAGCTCCTGGTCGATGTAGAGATCCTTGTGCACTTCAGTCTCGCGCACCAGCGCTCTCACGGCATCCGGTCGGTCTCGGTATTTCGTCATGACAGCTCCTCTTTCGGCGGCGGCTACAGGTCGAGCACCAGGCGCTGGCCCTTGCAGCGCGAGATGCAGGTCTGGATCACATTGCCCTCGCGCTTCTCACGCTCGCTGAGGACGTAGTCGCGGTGGTCGATCTCACCTTCGAGCACGGGCGCCGCGCACACGCCGCACTCGCCCCGCTTGCAGTCGAACATCGGATCGCACCCGGCGGCGATGAGGCAGTCGAGGATGGACGTGCCGGCCGGCACGGTGAGGCTGCGGCCGCTCTGGGCCAGCACGACTTCAAAGGCATGGTCGCCGGCTGCCACGACCGGCGCCGTGAAGACCTCGAAGTGCACGCGTTCACGGGTCCAGCCGCGCGCCCGCGTCTTTGCCAGCACGGCGTCCAGCAGGGGCTTGGGGCCGCACACGTAGAGCTGGTCCTGTTCAGCGCAGCCGTCCAGCAGCGCGTCGACGTCCAGCGCAGAGCCGGCCTCCGCATCGGCGTGCACATGCAGCGATCCGCCCAGCAGCTGCTCCAGCTCGGGCAGGAAGGCCATCAGCTCGCGGCTGCGCCCGGCATAGTGCATGCGCACCGGCGCGCCCTGCGCGACCCGCCGCGCCGCCATGCTCGCCAGCGGCGTGATGCCGATGCCGCCGGCCACCAGCACCGCGCAGCCGGGCTGTTCGCGCAGGGCAAACTCGTTCTTCGGCGGCTCGATGGTGAGCAGCTGGCCGGTGTGCACCCGCTCGTGCATGAAGCGCGAGCCGCCGCGCCCCTCGTCCTCCCGGCGAACGGCGATCACATACTCGGTCGGCGTGTCGCAGGCATCCGCCTGCGTCGACAGGTTGACCAGCGAATACGGGCGCCAGTCGGTCTTGCCATCGGGCAGCTCGACGTGGACGCCCACATGGGCGCCGGCGCCGTAGCCGGGCAGCACGGCGCCGTCGGCCGCCCGCAGCCGGATCAGGCGGATCAGCGGATTCAGCTCGCGCGTCTGGGCGACACGCAGCAGCAGCGGGGCGGGTCTGGTGATGGTCGTCATCGCGTCCTGGTCTTCCTCAAGCGAGCGCATGGCGCGCCAGCGTCGCGCGCAGCTGGTCGCCGTGTTCATCGGCCAGGGCCGCGTCGCTCAGCTCACGCAGCGTGACGGGCGCGAGGGAGGCGCCGGCGCGGCGGACCACCGCCATCAGCGTTTCGAAATTGCGCCAGCCGCGCGCATGGGTGTCGCCGTAACCCTTGACCAGGCGCTGGCATTGCGCCACTTCCACCGCCAGCCGCGGGTTGATTGCCGCCGCCTGCTCGATCTGCGCTAGCCATTGCTCGATCCGCAGCGTCTCCACCGCGAAGCGCAAGCTGCTGCGGCGCCAGCGCTTCATCCCCGCCACCAGCAAGAGCAGGAGGAAGCCGCGCAGCGAGCTGGTGGAGATGATGCGGCCGGTGCGCGTGAAGCGTCCGACCAGACTGCGGGGCCAGCCCGAGCCCAGGAGCCAGCGGCCGAGGCCGGCCGGGAGCGTGTCGCAGATCTCCTCCAGGCGCGGGTGCATGAACTCGCTGATCGCGAGCACCTGGTCGCTGCCCGCATGCACTTCGTCGCGCACGCGTTCGAAGCGGGTCGCGCGGGTCTTCAGCTGGGCGACACGGACGGTGTCTTCGTAGCTCATCCACAAGGCCAGGTGGCGCGCGCTCTCCTGCAGCAGCAGCGCTTCGCCTTCTACCCTCAGGCTGGCGATACGCGCCAGCCGGTCCAGGTACAGCTGCGCATACGCAGGGTCCTGGTAGTCGATGAGGCGGCGCACGCCTTCGATGAGGACCGGCACGGCGCTGGCCGGGAAGCCGCCGGCGACGCGGCCCAGCAGCGCGCGCACCTGCGGGTCGCGCGGCACGCCCTGCACCGGCTGCACGGGCACCGGCGCGCCGGCTTGCACGTCCGTCCCCGTCTGGCCCGTCCCCGCTGGCGCCTCCAGCTCCGCACCGACGCGCGCGCAGGCGGCCCCAAACGCTTTGAGACTGGGCTTTACGCCGACGCCACCGCGCTCTATGGTGCCCTCGAACTGCGCGCGCGAAAACGGCAGCACGCCGGTGCCGGCGAGCGCGCCGAACATGACGGCGCTGATCACGCTGCCGGCGTCCTCGGCCGCCTGCGCCATGTCGAAACGCACGAAACGCCCGGCGGCGCGCTGCGCATGGGCCATCAGGTTGTGGTCGTCGACCCGACCGTCGCCCATGGCGGTCTTCTCGGCGATGGAATAGACCCGGTGGGTCGAGGCCACCAGGGTGGTGCGGTCGGGCGTGACCAGGCCGCGCTGCACCGCGCGGCCCGCTTCCATCAGCTCGGAGGCGAGCACGACGTCGACATCGCCGGGCAGCGGCATCAGCGCCAGCACCGGGGTCCCGCCGTCGCGCTCGGCCTGCACCCTGGGGTACAGCTCGACGTAGTAGATCGTGGCGCCGGTGCGCTGGGCCACGCCGGGCACCGAGGTGGTCTGGGCGATGTAGCCGTTGTGCTCGCCGAGGTCGACCAGCCAGTCGGCCAGCACGCCGCCGCCCTCGCCGCCCATGGCGAGGATCGCGATCTTGATCGGTTCGGTTCCGGCCATCGCCTGGCGCTTCAGAAGGCGTAGCGCGCACGGGCGCGCGCATCGCGTTGTTGCAGCCGGACTATCACCGCCTGGCGCAGCCGCTGGCGCAAGCGGTCCCAGCGCGTCGGGTTGGTGACGATCTGCGCCCGGTAGAACGAGGGGCACAGCACCGCGGCTTGCGACACCTCGCCGCACAGGCCGCAGCCCACGCAGGAGTCGAGCACCGTGGCGACCGGGTCGCTGCGCAGGGGGTCCGGGTTGGACTTGATCGACAGCGAGGGGCAGCCCGACAGGCGGATGCAGGAATGGTCGCCGGTGCAGGTGTCGGCATCCACGCCGAACCGTTCGCGCACGACCCGCTTGCCCGCGGCCGCCGCCTGGCGCACCAGCGGCTTCTCGCGGCGCTGTTTGTTGAGCATGCACTCGCTTTGCGCGATCAGCACCTTGGGACCCGGCTCGCGGGTGGTCAGCGCCTCTTTCAGGGCATCGCGCATGCCGGCGACGTCATAGGTGCGGCGGACGGTGCGAACCCATTTCACACCCACGCCGCGCACCGCCGCCTCGATGGCGTGTCCGGTGCTGCGCGTGGGGTTCTGCGCCGTCGAGGACAGGATGTCCTGCCCGCCGGTGGCCGAGGTGTAGCTGTTGTCGACGACGATGGTGAGGTTGTCGCTGCGGTTGAACACCGAGTTCGCGATGCCGCTGGTGAGCCCGTTGTGCCAGAAGCCGCCGTCCCCCATCACGCTGATGGCCCGTTTGCCCTGCGGCGTGCCGGCCGGCGGGTTGAGCGCCGCCGAGCCGGCCGCGCCCAGGCCGTAGCCCATGGTCGTGTTCCCGAGATTGAACGGCGGCAGGATGGAGAACAGGTGGCAGCCGATGTCGGCGCTCACGTGGTGCGGCCCCAGCTCGCGCTCGACCAGCTTCATCGCCGTGAAGATGGGCCGTTCCGGGCAGCCGGTGCAAAAGCCCGGCGGCCGCGCGTTGACGCTGTCGGCGATCGGCGTGAGCGGGATCACCGCCGCCTTGAGCGGCTGGCGCGCCTCGACGGCAGCGGGCTCGACCCGGCCGTAGTGCGCGAGGAATGCGCGCGCGCCCTTGAGAAGCTCGGCCGCCGAATACTCGCCCGCCATGGTCAGCATGTCCTTGCCGTGCAGCGCGGTGGCCGATCCCGCCTGGCGCAGGATGGTGGCGATGTTCTGCTCGATGAAGTTGGGCTGCCCTTCCTCCACCATCAACACGGCGCGCTTGCCCTGGCAGAAGCGCAGCACCTCGCTGTCCACCACCGGGTAGGCCACGTTCATCACGTAGAGTGGCACGCGGCTGTTGCCGTAGACATCGGCCACGCCCAGGCGCAGGAGGGCGCGCATCAGCATGTTGTAGCTGCCGCCCTGCACCACGATCCCGATCTCGTCGGTGCCTTCGGCAAACAATTCGTTCAGGCCCCGCTCCAGGATGAAGCGCACCGCGGCCGGCCAGCGTTCGTTCACTTTCTCCTGCTCGTGCAGGAAACTCGCCGGCGGCAGCACGATCCGGTTCACGTCGCGCTGCGGGTTTTCCAGGGCGTCGCGCACGGTAAAGGCCGGCTTGACGTTGTCGGCCGCGACGAACTCGCCGTGCACATGGCAGGCGCGGATGCGCAGCTGCAACATCACCGGCGTATGGCTGGCTTCCGAGAGCTCGAAGCCGCTCTTGACCGCCCGCACGATGGCCGGCAGGTTGGGCCGCGGGTCGAGCAGCCAGATCTGCGATTTCATCGCGAAGGCGTGGCTGCGCTCCTGCATGATCGACGAACCCTCGCCATAGTCCTCGCCGACCACGATGAGCGCGCCGCCCGTCACGCCACCCGAGGCCAGGTTGGCGAGCGCGTCGGACGCCACATTGGTGCCGGCGGTGGACTTGAAGGTGACGGCTCCGCGCAGCGGGTAGTTGACGGACGCCGCGAGCGTTGCGGCAGCCGTGGCTTCGCTGGCGCTGTTCTCGAAGCGGATTCCGTGCTCCGCGAGAATGTCCTGGGCGTCGGCCAGCACGTCCATGAGATGCGAGATCGGCGCGCCCTGGTAGCCCGCCACGTAGGCCACGCCCGACTCCAGCAGCGCCTTCGTCACAGCGAGGATGCCTTCGCCGCGGAAAAGCTCGCCGGCGCCCAGCCGCAGCTTTTTCACTTCCTCGGCAAAAGAACGCTCAGCCATCCTGATCCTTCCAGAAACCCAATCTGCTGCTGCTCACCTTGCTATGATGGCAATAGTTGAACTGTCAATATATCAATAATCATGGATCTGAACGCTCCGGGAAAACCCGGCCGGGCACACAATCATGAGATGCAGCGATCGCGTGCCGTGGCGGACCGTTTTGTCGATGACTACCTGGCCGCTCTGCTGGCCCAGGCGAGCCAGCTGATCTCGGGGGAGTTCCATCAGGTCGTGCGGGCCAACGGCTTCTCCGTCTCCGAATGGCGGGTGCTGGCCACGCTGGCCGGCAGCGCGCCGCTGAGCATCGGGCGGCTCGCTGCCATCTCGACCATCAAGCAGCCCACTGCCACCCGTTTGCTCGACCGCATGGAGGGCAAGGGCCTGGTCGAGCGACTGGACAAGAACGGCGACCGGCGCATCACGCTGGTGAAGATCACGCCGGCCGGCAGCCGGATGGTCTCGCGCCTGATTGCGCTGGCGCGCGCCCACGAGCAGCGGGTGCTGGAGCCGTTCGGTCTCGAACGGGCCGAAGAGCTCAAGTCGACACTGCGCCACATCATCGAATTGCACCGCGCGACGCCGTCGGAAACCTGAGCGTCGGGCGTTCAGGTTCCGGGCACCAGCACGGCGCGACCACGATGGCCGCGTTGTGCGAGCCACGCCAGCGCCGTCCCAGCCTCGTGCAGCGGAAAGGTCGTGACATCGAGCCGCAGCCGGCCATCGCCCAGCCGCCGCATCAGTTCGGGCACCGCCGCCCGCCCGGCTGCCTCCCGGCGCATCATGTTCAACGGCAACAGCGCGACGTCCCGCTGGAGCAAGGCCGGCAGATCGAGCGACAGGGCGTGGCCGCCGGTATAGCCGACCAGCACGGCGCGCCCGCCGGGAGCTACGCGGGGCAGTGCCGCCGCGAGCAGGGCGCCGCCAACCGTGTCGACCAGCACGTCGACCGCACTGCTGCCGGCCAGGCCATCCTCGAACACGGCCGTGGCGGCCGGCGGCAGGCGGGCCGCCTGCTCTGCGTCACGCACGACCGCGTAGACACGAGCGCCCATGTCGAGCGACAACTGCACAGTGATGGAGCCGACGGCACCGCTCGCGCCGGTGACGAGCAGCCGCTCCCCGGGCTGCAGCCGCCCGACGTCGTGCAACGCCACCCAGGCGGAAGTACAAGGCGAAAAGAAAGCCGATCCGAGTTCCATCGACATGGCATCGGGCAGCTTTTCCACGGCCTCGTCAGGAGCAGCTATGGATTCGCACCAGGTGCCGTCGGTCCGGATGCCCAGGCCGCAGCCACGCATCCACACGCGCGCACCGGCGGCAAAGCGCTCGCTGGACCGCACGATGCCAGCCGCCTCCACGCCCGGAATGTAGGGCAGGGGCGGATGCTGCAGGAAGCTGCCGCTCCAGACGGTGCGGTCGATATGGCCGACGGTGGCGGCGCGCATTTCCACGATGGTGCGGCCTCGCGCGGGATGCGGCGCCTCGATCTCGTCGACCTGCGGGGGCTGGCCGAACGCATGAACGCGCACCGCTTTCATGGCTGCGCGTCGAGCGTCGCCGCCGCGGGCGGCTTCCACAGGCCGGCGTGGCGCAGCATGGCCAGCGTGCGCGCCAGAACGTCGCGCCGGTAGGCCGGTACGTCGCGGCCGGTGTAGTCGTAGAACCCGCTGCCGGTCTTCACGCCCAGGTGGCCCTGCTCCACCATGCGACCGACGATGGCCGGAGCGGCGTAGCGATTCGCATCGACGGACGCCGCCATTTCGCGGCTCGCGTGATGCAGGATGTCGCTGCCGCCGAAGTCGATGAACTCCACCACGCCGATCGCTGCGAAGCGCAGTCCCAGGCCGAAGCGCGTGGCCTTGTCGATCTCTTCTGCAGTGGCGGCGCCCTCCTCGATCATGCGCGCCGCCTCGTTCATGATCAGGGCCTGCAGCCGCGGCACGATGTAGCCCGGCGTGGGCCCGCATACCACGGGCAGCTTGCCGATCCCCTCCATCAGCGCGCGCGTTCGCTCCACCACGCCGGGGTCGGTTCCCGCATGGGTGCTGAGCTCGACCACCGGGATCAGATAGGCCGGATTGAGCCAGTGCATGTTGAGGAAGCGCTCGGGGCGGCGCACCAGCTGCGCCAGCTGCGTCACCAGAATGCTGCTGGTGGTCGAGGTGAGGATGGCCTCGTCGCTGCAATGCCGATTGATCTGCTCGAAGGCATCGCGCTTGGCCTCCATGGTTTCCGGCACGCCTTCGAACACCAGTTCGGCGGCTGCCAGCGCGGCCGCCGCGCCATCGGCATCGACCAGTTCCACCCGCGCGGCGATCGCCTCGACCTGGCTCGGCTCGAAGGCGCCGAGCTGCGCCAGCACCCTCAGGCTGGCATCGATCTCGCCGCGCGCCTCATCGCACAGGCGCTGCCACGCTTGCGGCGAGCGCTGTCGCAGGTCGATGAGCGCGATCCGATGGCCGGCATAGGCGAAGGCAATCGCAATGCCGCGCCCCATGCGACCGGCGCCGACAGCGGCAAAGCGGGCCATCGTCAGGCTCCCTCGTGCAATTGCTGCAGCAGAGCTGCGCGGCCGAGGCCGGCGAGGCCGAGCGCCTCCAGGGTCCGCGGCCCGTGGCGCAGGTCGCGCCCCAGGAAGCCGCCGACAACGGCCAGCAGGCCATTCGCGAGCGGCGCGTCGGTTGCGCTCCAGCGCGCGACCGATGCCAGGAAAGCCAGGCCCAGCTCGGTGTCCTCGGTGATGTAGCGATGGGTGTGCAGGTCGATGTGTTCGCGCCAGTCGCCCGACTTGACGAGCTTCTTGTGCGCATCGCCATACATCCACTGGTCGTTGTTGTAGTGGTCGGCCAACGGATAGTGCGGGGCCGGGTAGCCCAGCGCTTCGCGTACCGCGATGCGCTCGCGGTCGAGCCGGTCGGTGACGGCGCGCACCGCGGGCTGCGTGCCTTCGTTGTGGATGTCCCAGCGCTCGAAGTGCTGCAAGGGCGCGGCGTTCATCACCATCAGTGGCGGGTGGATCACCGGTCCGGCATTCATCAGCGCACCCGAGAGCGCGTCGCCGCAGCCGTGCACGCTGGCATAGGCCTCGCGGATGCGCGCGATCGCCTCCTTCGCGCGGCACGCCGGATACACGCCGGTGGGCAGGCGCACCGCGCGGACGGTCAGGTTGACCTCGCGCTCCCCGTGCTTGCGCGCGAGATAGGGCAAGGTGCCGGTCTCCGCCCACGCGATGTCCGCCGTGTTGCCGCAGTCGCGCACGATGCGTGCCATGACGTAGCTGCCAAACGTGCCGGGTGCGAGGAAGACCACCTGCCCGCTCACGAGGTGCGGCGCCATGGCTCGCGCGATGTCGGCCTGCGCCGTGGCCGGGCTGGGAATCAGGATCAGCGCCGCATCCTGGAGCACCCGCGACATGTCGGCGCTGGCCAGCGCGACAGGCACCTCGCGCGAGCCCGCCGCATCCTGGAGCAGGACGGAGCCGGCCTCGATCAGCGGCCGCAGCGCAGCCGCGTCACGACGCCAGAGTCGCACTTCATGGCCAGCCTCCGACAAGTCTGCGGCAGCGGCATAGCAGCCGTGGCCCCCACCCAGGACAGCGATTTTCATGGAACGGTTTATCCGGTTGAAAGGAGATGTGACGGATCGATCTGCGCGGCCGCCAGGGCCGGCGCGACACATTACTTGTCATAGCTTTAGATGTCAACTATTGACCGGCGGTGCTTACACGCGTGACTGGCGCAGCGCCGCCGTTCGTTGCATCATCGGTTGCCCCCTCCTCGCCGAAAAAGGACCCCCTCTGTGATGCCGACCTTGTCGCCGAGCGCCCGGAGCGCCCTCATGAAGCTCCTGCTGTTGCCGCTCGGCCTGTTCGCCGTTGCCGCCAACGCCACGCTGTGCGAGAGCGGGCGGCGCCAGTCGCCCATTGACATCACCGCCACGCAGAAACGGCCGCTGCCGGCGCTGGTCTTCGACTACGCGACAGCGCCACTGAAGATTGCCGATGACGGCCACACCGTGCGCGTGCGCTTCGGCAAGGGCAGCGTGCTGCGCATCGGCGGCGAGCGCTATTCGCTGCAGCAGTTCCACTTCCACACGCCGGCCGGGGACAGGGTGGGCGGCGAGGAGTTCCCGATGGTGGCCCACCTGCTGCACAAGAGCGCCTCCGGCCAGCTGTTGGCGGTGGCGGTGCTGTTTCGCACCGGCGCCGAGAATCCGCTGCTGGCGCGGCTGCTGCCGAGGATTCCGGCGCATGCGGACGGCGACCACCTCATCCCAGGCTCGACGGTGGACCCGCGCGAACTGCTGCCCGCCGCGCGGGGTTACTACCGCTATTCCGGCTCGGTGACGGCACCGCCCTGCACCGAAGGCGTGGACTGGATCGTGCTGAAGCAGCCGCTGCAGATTTCAGCCGCCCAGCTGGCGAGCTATCGCCAGCGTTTTGCCGACAACGCCCGCGCCGTGCAGCCGCTGAACGGGCGCGTGGTGCTCGAGAGTCCCTGAGGGCCCGCTGCACGCTGCACTTGTTTCAGGTCAAGGCGGGGCCCACGCGCATACTCAGGAATTTCCAGGCTGGATGGCCACCCGCCATCCTCGTGAAGGAGTTCGCATGAAGCCAACATCGAGCCCGCCGGGCGCAGTCCGCCAGGCCTGCATCCGCATCGCCCTCGCCGCATTCCTGGCCGTGCTGCCGCTCGCCGCCGCGCCGCAGAGCCGCGCCGGCAAGGGCATCGACGTCGAGGTCACGCCCGAGATGATGGGCGCCGGGATCGTCTCCAGTGGCGTCAAGCTGCCACCCATCCCACCGGTCACCGGCAACCGCAAGAACCCGGTGGCGTCCTGGGGCAAGCCGCTGCCTTACCCCATCCTGATCGCCGACCGGCGCAACAACCGGCTGATCGAGATCGCGCCGGACAAGAGCATCGTGTGGGAATTCCCCTCGCCCGCCCTGAAGGTCTATCGCGGTAACGAAGACGTGAGCTTCTCCCCCGACGGCAAGCGCCTCGCCGTCAGCGAGGAAGACAACTTCGATGTGCACATCGTCGACTACGAACAGCGCGCGCTGACCTGGACCTGGGGCACGCCCGACACGCGCGGCCGCGGCGACAACCTGCTGGACTACCCGGACGATGCCCACCTGCTCGCCGACGGCATCTTCGTCACTGCCGACATCCGCAACTGCCGGGTCCTGTTCATCGACCCGAAGCAGAACAAGATCGTCAATGCGTGGGGCCAGCCCGGCAAGTGCCGGCACAACCCGCCCCACCAGCTGGCGCACGCGAACGGCGTCACCGACATGGAGAACGGCGACATCCTGGTCACCGAAATCAAGGACGCATGGATCTCGCGCATCACGCGCGCGGGCAAGGTGGTGTGGAGCGTGAAGGCGCCCAACATCCACTACCCGTCGGACGCCTTCCCCACGGTGGACGGCAAGCAGGTGATCGTGGCCGACTTCTGGAAGCCCGGCCGCGTCGTGATCTTCGATCCGCTGACGCGCAAGATCACCTGGGAGTTTTTCTTCAAGGAGGGCGAGAAGATGCTCGACCACTCCTCGATTGCCATGGAGCTCCCCGGCACGGGCGACGTGCTGGTGGTCGACGACCTGCACGACCGCGTGCTGGTGATCGACCGCAAGACCAAGGAGATCATCTGGCAGTACGGCGAGCTGGGGAAGAAGGGTTTCAAGCCCGGTTTGCTGAATTACCCCGACGGCGTCGACATCGACGTGTTCCGCGACTGGAAGGCGGCGCTGAAGAAGTAGGCGCGGGCGTTCACGCTCCGGGTGCCGCGGCGCCCGGTGCCCTCATCGTCAGGCGCTGCAACCCGCTCACGCTGGAGCCGAAGATCACCCAGGCCTGCAGCACGAAGCCGGCCAGCGCCAGCCAGAGGCACGCCGGCTCGCCCCATGAGGCGCCGACCCAGCCGCCCAACGCCGCGCCGATCGGGCGCGAGCCTGCGTTGACGGTGAGGAACACCGACGACACGCGGCCCAGCATCGCGCCCGGTGTCACGCTTTGGCGCAGCGTCGTGGAGGTGATCGTCCAGATGATCGGCCCGACGCCGAAGAAGAAGAACGAGAGCGCCGCCAGCGCGCCCGTCGGCAGGAACAGCGTACCCACCATCGTGGCGGCGGCCAGCACCGACACCGCCGGCCCGAGCTGGATGGCGCGGCCGAAAGGCAGCGCCGCCAGCACCCGCGACGCGAGCAACGCGCCCACCACCATGCCGGCGCCGTAGGTGGCGAGGGTGATGCCCACCGTCTGGGCGCTGAGGCCGAGGACGCGCACGGCATAGGGGACATAGGCCGCCTGCAGCACGAACCATGAAATGTTCCACGCCACACCCGTGAGCAGCATGGGGCGCAGGAAGCTCTGGCGCCAGACGAACAGCGCCCCGTCCTTGATTTCCAGCATCGGATGGCGCGGTGGCGCGGGCGCACGGGCCGGCTCCACCAGCCGCCACAGCAGGCCCACTGCCGAGGCCGACAGGACGGCAGCCAGCACGAAGGCTGCCGACGCACCGGCCCATGCCACCAGCGCACCGGCCAGCGCCGGGCCGGCGGCGAAGGCGGCGCTGCGCGCCAGCTCGAGCCGGCCATTGGCGCGCGCCAGCAGGTTGCCCGGCACCAGGACCGGCACCAGTGCCGGCGCCGCGACGCTGAAGCCGACAGTTCCCACGGCGCCAACGAACCCCAGCACGGCCAGCCACGCGATCGACAGGTGCCCCGACACGACCATGGCGAGCATGGCCAGCAGGGACAAGGCGCGCAGGCCCTCGGCGGCCAGCATCAGGCGGCGCCGCGAGAAGCGGTCTGCCAACAACCCCAACGGAATCGAGAGCAGCAGGAACGGCAGCGTCTGCACCGCCGCCAGGGTCCCGATCTCGCCCGCGCCGGCGCCCAGCGCCAGCACCGCCACCAACGGCACTGCCGCCAGGCTCAGCTGTTCGGCCGACTGGGCCGCCAGGTTGGACCAGGCCAGGGCTGTGAAGGAACGAGGCAGTGTGGAGGGCATGGGAAGGGCTGGATCAGAACACGATCTTGCCCGAGTCCCCGGCGCAGGCTCGCCGTTTGCGGACCTGCGACCGCGCGCATACTCACAAGCTGTTGAGCATGCCTCTGGCACGCAGCGCCCGTTCGGAGCATCATTCGGCGCTCGTCACCCGGGAGAACCGTATGAAGCGGACCCTGTTCGCAGCCGCGCTGGCGGGCGGCTTGTCCCTGGCACAAGCCGCCGGCTTCACGCTCACCAGCCCGGACATCAAGGCCAACGCGACGATCGCCAGGAAGTTCGAGTTCAACGGCTTCGGCTGTTCGGGCGAGAACAAGTCGCCCGCCTTGAAATGGAGCGGCGCGCCCAAGGACACCAGGAGCTTCGCTGTCACGGTGTACGACCCCGATGCGTCTGCCGGCTCGGGCTGGTGGCACTGGTCGTTGATCAACATCCCCGCCAACGTGACCGAGCTGCCCGCCGATGCCGGTGCCGTGGGCGGGGCCAACCTGCCCAAGGGCGCTACGCCGGTGCGCAGCGACTTCGGCGTCGCCGGCTGGGGCGGCGTCTGCCCGCCGCAGGGCGACAAGCCGCACCACTATGTCTTCACCGTGTACGCGCTCAAGACCGACAAGCTCGACGTCCCGGCCGATGCCACGGCGACGCTGGCGGGGTCCATGATCAACGCCAATTCGATCGGCAAGGCGAGTTTCACGGCGAAATACGGCAGGACCCAGGCGAAGTAGGCTTCTGAAGAGTCGCTCAGGTCCAGCGCGCCAGCGCGGCTCGCGTTCCTTCCCAGAGCTCGCGCAACTGCGCCAGCCGCTGCGCGGCATCGTGGGGGATGCCGGCGCTGCAGTGGGCTTCGAGCGCTGCCGCTGCCTGATGCACCGCGGCGGCGCCGACATTGCTCGCCGCGCCTTTGAGCGCATGGGCGGCGCTGGCCAACGCGGTGGCGTCCTGCGCCGCCAGCGCATTGGCGATGGCCTCGAGCCGCCGCGGCGCGTCGGCCAGGAACAGGGCGATCACCTCGCGCGTCATGGTCAGCGCCTCGTCGTCGAACTCCCTGAATTCCTCCAGCCGTGCGAAATCCATCAGCGGGGGCCCGGCGGCTGGCGCAGCCGCCGCTGAGGCCGGTGCTTCGGCGGCGCCCGGCCGCGCCGGCGTGGTCCAGCGCTCCAGGGCCTGCGCCAGCGCCGCCAGCTGCAGCGGCTTGGTCAGGTAGTCGTCCATGCCGGCGGCTTCGCAACGGATGCGGTCTTCGGCTGAGGCGCCCGCAGTGAGGGCGATGATGGGCGGAGCGTTCGCGCCCCAGGCCGCGTGGATCTGACGCGTGGCCTCCAGGCCGTCGACGTCGGGCATGTTCACGTCCATCAGGATGGCGCCGAGCCGCAGCCCGGCCGCACCGGCCTGGGCCACCGCCTCGACCGCCTGCCGACCGTCGGTCGCGGTGCGGATGTCGTACCCCAGCTTGGCCAGGATCGCGCAAGCGACCTTCAGGTTGACGGCGTTGTCGTCGGCCACCAGCACGGTGATGTTCTTGCGGGCGTCCGGCGCGACCGGCGCCGGCCGGCCCGCCTCGCCGGTGGGCGGGGCGACGCAGCGCAACAGGGTTTCGAACAGCTGGCCTTGTCGCGCCGGCTTGAGCAGGCGGGCGGCGAAAAGCTGGGCGGTTTCGTCGGCAGCGGGCATGAAGCCTGAACTGAGCAGCACCAGCGGAATGGCCTGCCAGTCCGGACGGCTGCGGATCGCGCGGGCCAGGGCCACGCCGTCCATCGCGGGCATGTGCATGTCGGTGATGACCACACCCGGCAGCTGCGGGGTGCGCGCCAGCCACTCCAGCGCGCTGGCGCCCGAGTCGGCGCCCGTCACTTCCATGCCCCAGAGCTGCAGCTGACGGGTGAGGATGCGGACATTGGTCGCGTGATCGTCCACTACCAGCACGCGGGTGCCGCCCAGCAGCCCCGCGTCGATCACGCCCAGGGCCTGGGGCAGTTCGGTGGGGGGAACCGCCATCGTGAACCAGAAGGTCGAACCCTGCCCCGGCGCGCTCTCCACGCCGATCTCGCCGCCCATCAGCTCGACCAGCCGCTTGCAGATCGCCAGCCCCAGGCCGGTGCCGCCATATTGCCGCGTGGTCGAGGCATCGACCTGGGTGAAGGCTTCGAACAGCGCGCCCGAGCGCTCCGGCGCGATGCCGATGCCGGTGTCGGTGACACGAAACTCCAGCACGCAGCGGCCCTGGCCGTCGTCGGCGCTCAGCTGGCGCACGTGCACCGCCACCTCGCCGGCCGCGGTGAATTTCACGGCGTTGCTGATCAGGTTGATGAGCACCTGCCGCAGCCGCGTGATGTCGCCCTTGATGGCCGCCGGAACGGCGCCCGGCCCTTCTTCGGCGATGTCGATGATGAGCTCCAGGCCCTTTTCGCGGGCGCGCGGGGCCGCGATGTCGCAAGCCTCCTCGACGGCGCCACGCAGACTCAGGGGCTCGCTTTCGAGTTCCAGTTTGCCCGACTCGATCTTGGAAAAATCGAGCACGTCGTTGATCACGGCCAGCAGCTGGTCGCTCGACAGGCGGACGGTCTGCAGGTAGTCGCGCTGCTCGGCATCGAGCGGGGTCTCGGCCAGCAGCGTGCTCATGCCAACCACGCCGTTGAGCGGTGTGCGGATTTCATGGCTCATGGTCGCCAGGAACGCGGCCTTGGCGCGCGCGGCGGCCAGCGCCTCTTCGCGCGACGCCGCCAGTTCGGCGGTGCGCCGCTGCACCCGCGCCTCCAACGTGTCGTTGGCCTCCTGCAAAGCCTGGGCATCGGACCGCACCTGCGCGCGGAACGCCTGCAGCTGCTCGGCGCTGTCGTGCAGGACCTGCGACAGCTGCTGCACCTCGCGGATGCGCGTGCCGTGCTCGATGGCCGGCACTTCGCCGCGTCCGAGCTGCTCGGCTCCGAGACTGAGTCGGTGCAGCCGGCGGCCGATGCCGTGCGCCACCGCGTAGGCGAGCGCCGTGCCAAGCAGAATGAGCAGCGCCATGGTGGCCAGCGAGGCCTTCAGGCCACGGCCGATCTCGGCGGTGAAATCGCTTTCCGGCGCCGCCACCACCAGCGTCCAGCGCAGGCCCAGCGCCTCGCCGAACGGCCGCTGCACCATCAGCAGCGCATCGCCCGCCAGCGGCAGGCGCTGCAAGGAGGTGTCGGTCGCCACCGAATCCTCGCTGCGGGCAGCCCACAGCGCCTGGAGAGCGTCGAAACTGGCGCGGATCACCGGGTTGGCGCTGCCGCTCGGGCTGGTGCGCCGGTACGCGTCGGGCGTTCCGGTGAACAGCGCGTCGCCGGCCGAGCTGGCCACCAGCAGGCCCTTTTCATCGACCACGAAGGCGGCGCCGTGCGAGCTGATGCGCTGGGTCCGCAGCACATCGGCCAGATGCTGCAGGTACAGGTCGGCGCCAAAGACGCCCGCGGCCCCGCCATCGGCGTCGTAGACCGGCTGCGACAGGCTGACCATCAATTGCTTGCGCGGCCCCGATACCTGGACCGGCGTGAAGACGCGGCCCTTGGCCAACAACGCGCCCTCGTACCACGCGGTGGTGCGCGGCTCGAAGTTGAGCGCTTCGGCAGCCTCCGGATGGCCGCGGTCACCGGGATAGCGCGCCAGGAAGAACACACGTCCCTGCCCGTCGGGCCTGCGCACGCCGATGCGGGCGCCTGCGGCCGTGGTCTCCAGTCCGAAATAGCCGCCCTTCAGGTTGCCGAAATGCAGCACCGGCACGTCCGCCGACTGGCGCGTGAGGGCGAACGCCATGGCCTCGAATTGCACCGGGTCGCGCAACCAGGCGCGGGCGCGTTCCAGATCGGCGCCAGTGAGCGGTTCGGTGAACAGGCCGTCCAGCACGTTGTGGGCCTGGCGCACATGGGCCTCGGTGCCGGTTTGCACTTGGACCGCGACCTGCGCCAGGATCTTGCCGGCCAGGTCCTGCACGGCCTGCGAACTCGAGCGGGCCATCATCCAGAGCACCAGCAGTGCCGGCACCGTGGCCGACAGCACCAGGCTGGCCGCGAGGATTGCGCGCAGCGAGAACCGCCTCATGGGAAGGCCCGCCTCACAGGGCCAGACCGACCAGCTGCACCACGTCCATGGGTTCGGCGCGGCCCGGCAGGTTCAGCATGGCGCGAGCGCCGGTTCGCACCGCCCCCGTGATCGGGCGCAAGGCGGCGACGCTGGCCACGATCGGCCAACCCAGCGCCCGGCCCTGTTTTTGCAGCAGCATGGTGGCGCTGACGGCATCGCCCACCGGCAGCGTTTGCGGCGGGCCGCCATGCAGCGGGTCCTGCAGCACCGCCAGCGCCACGGCGCCGGTGTGCAGGGCGACATTCACGCCAAACGGTGGCAGGGTGCGGCCGGGGTATTGCGACGCCAGGTACTTCTGCATGCCGCGGGCCGCGTCCACCAACCCCAGGGCGGCCCGCACGGCGCGCAAACCATGGTTGACGGTCTCGGTGTCACTTTCCTCGGCGAAGACGGCGAGCAGGGCTTCGCCCACGAAACGCATGTAGCGTGCCCCGAACAGATGGACGGTGTCATTGGCGCTGCCGTAGAACTTCTTGACCAGCTCGGCGAGCTCGCGCCCATCCAGCCTTTGCGCGACGCCGGCGTAATTGGGAATGTCGACGAACAGCACCGTGGCATTGGGCAGGCGCACGTCGGTCTCGCTGCCGTTCCCGTCGGGCCAGCGCTCGCTCAACGCCGCGGCCAGGCGCTGCTCGTACAGCTTGGCCAGCTGATGCTTCTGCTCGATCAGCGCTTTCTGCACGGCGGCGTCCACCGCCATGGTCTGCAGGCTGGCCTGCACCGAGCGCCTGTTCAACTGCGCGGACACCGCCGCCCGCAATTCAGCGGCACGGAAGGGCTTGGTGATGTAGTCGTCGGCGCCCGTGGTCATGCCGATGCGCATATGGGCACGCTCCTGCAGCGAAGTCAGCAGGACCACCGGCACCGCCGCCGTGGCGGGGTCTGCGCGCACGGCCGCCAGCATGTCGAAGCCGTTCATGCCGGGCATCTGCACGTCGCTGATGATCAGGTCGGGCGGGCTGCGGCGTACCAGTTGCAGACCCGTCGCACCGTCCTCGGCCGTGACCACCTCGTGCCCGTCTTTCTGCAGCACCGACGCCACGAGCATCCGGGTGCCGGCATCGTCTTCCATGACGACGATCAGGGCCATCTCTGCAATCCTTCGTGTTGGTGCCGCGCGCCGGACGGCGCCGCTTGCCGGCTTGAGCCTTGTCTTGCCTCGGCGGTATCTTAAGCGCAAGGCCGTGCGGCGCCGGCCCCGGCGCGGCCCGTTACATCCGCGCCGCCGCGGCGCGCGGGTTCACCCGGTGAATTTCAGATGCCAGGCCCGGGGGCGGGTGAAAGTCTCGATGCCGTAGGTCGACAGCGTGACACCGATGCCCGAATCGCCGAATCCGCTCCAGGGCAGGCGCGGACTGACGCGATCGCAGCAGTTCCAGTACAGGCTGCCGGCATTGACCCGTGACAGCACGGCCTGGGCCCGTTCCGCATTGCGCGAATACACCCCGGCCGTGAGGCCATAGCGGGTGTCGTTCATCAGCCGCACCGCCTCCTCGTCGCCGGTCACCTTCTGGATGCCGATGATCGGCCCGAAGCTCTCCTCCTTCATCAGCGCCATGCCGTGATGCGCCTCGCTGATCACCGTGGGCGCGTACCAGTTGCCCGGTCCCGGCAGCCGGTGGCCTCCGGTGTGCAGCGTCGCGCCTTGCACCTTGGCGTCCGCGACCTGGGCATCGAGCACGTCCAGTTGCGCCGCGCGGGTCAGCGGGCCGATGTAGGTGTCTTCGCGCATCGGGTCGCCGACCTTGAACCCTTTCACCGTCTCGATGAAGGCCGCGACGAAGGCATCGTGGATCTTCTCGTGCACATAGATGCGCTCGACCGAACAGCAGCTCTGCCCGGTGTTGTACATCGCGCCGTCGGCGAGCGACTGCGCCGCCGCCTTGGGATCGGCATCGTCGCAGACATAGGTCGGGTCCTTGCCGCCCAGCTCGAGTTGCAGCTTGACGAGGCGCGAACCGACCGCCTGCGCGATCCGCACGCCGGTGGCGTGCGAGCCGGTGAAGAACAGGCCATCGATTTTCTGCGCCAGCAGCGCGGCGCCGACCGGCCCGGCACCCACCAGCGGGGTGAACACGTCGCGCGGGACGCCCGCCTGGTGCAGCAAGCGGGCGATCTCCAGTCCGGTCAGGCTGGCGTATTCCGACGGTTTGTAGAGCACGGCGTTGCCGGTCAGCAGAGCCGGCACGATGACGTTGCAGCCGACGAACCAGGGGTAGTTCCAGGCCGAGATGTTGCCGACCACGCCCAGGGGCATATGCTCGATCCGCTCCTTCATGCCGCCCTCGTCGAAGACGGTCTCGGTCGCGGTCACCGGCCCCACCATGCCGACGAAGAAGTCGATGCGCCCCAGCAGGCCGTTGAGTTCGCTGCGCGACATGCTGATCGGCTTGCCGGTCTCACGCGTCATGGTCACTGCGAGCGCCTCCAGGTCCCGCACCACGCCGTCGCGGAAACGGACCATGCAGGCCTTTCGCTCCTCCAGCGAACGCGCTGCCCAGGCCGGTTGCGCGGCGCGGGCCGCCTCGGCCTTGGCGGCGACCGAGCGCTCGTCGTCGGCCGCCAGCTCGGCGATCGGCTCACCGTTGGCGGGGTTGTAGATGGCGAGCTGGCTCATGAAGTCGGTTCCCCCCGGGTGGCCCGCGCCGCGTCGTCGATGGTGTCGCAGTCGGATTGATGGAATTCGGGATGCCATTGCACGGCCGCCAGATAGGGCCTGGCCTGGTCGTCGCGGATCTTGTCGCTGGGAATCATCACGGCCAGGGCGCCGGTGGACATGACCCAGTGGGCGATCGACTGTTCGACGTATTGCAGGGTCTTGCCGGTGAACAGGGTCCGGGGCGGGTCGGCAGGCATGAAGCAAGCCGAAATGCCGATCTTGAGGCGGGAAGCACCCTCGGCCGCGCCGGACTTGGCGATGGCCGCGAGGGCGGGATGAACCTTGGTTGCCATGGGTGAGCTGCTGGTGTGTGCCGCCCGTACAGCCTACGCCAAATGTTTCGGGCCGTGGGCGGGGGGATACGAGATGAAACCGCGATCGGCCGTCCGCAGCAGCGCGGTGCGACGCCGGCCAGGACACCGTCCCGCGCCACTGCTGCTCTAATCCAATGGATGAGTGCCGCGATGATCCTGACCTGGCCGGTGGCTGCCGCGGTGCTGTTCGGCGCCCTGCTGCATGCCGGATGGAACGTCCTGGTCAAGTCCAGTAGCGACAAGGCGCTGGACAACGCACTGATCCCCCTGCTGGGATCGCTGGTGGCACTGCCGGTGGCACTGCCGGTGGTGCTGGTCGTCGGCTGGCCGCCGGCAGCTGCCTGGCCGTTCATCCTGGCGTCGGCCTTCATCCATATCGGCTACTACACCGCGCTCACGGGTGCCTACCGGCACGGTGACCTGAGCCTGACCTACCCGCTGATGCGCGGCACGGCGCCGCTGCTGGTGGCCTTGTCGGCGACCGTGACGCTGGGCGAGACCCTGTCGCCCCTGTCCTGGGCCGGGGTACTGGGTGTGAGCTGCGGCGTGCTGGCGCTGGGGCTGTCGCGGCACGCGCTGGACTCGCCGCGGGCGGTGGCCTTCGCGCTGGCCAACGCGGTGGTGATCGCCGTCTACACCGTGGTCGACGGGCTCGGCGTGCGGGCCAGCGGCAACGCCCTGCAGTACGTGCTCGCGCTGTTCGTGCTCGACGGTTGGCCTTTTGCGCTGATGGTCTTCGCCCGCCGCGGCGCTGCCACCGCCTGGCCCTACGCGCGGAGGCGCTGGCCGGTCGCAACGCTGGGCGGCATCGCGTCGCTGGCGTCCTATGGCATCGCGCTGTGGGCCATGACGCGGGCGCCGGTCGCCACCGTGGCGGCGCTGCGCGAGACGTCGGTGCTCTTCGCCGCGCTGCTGGGCACCTGGTTCCTGAAGGAAAGATTCAACCCGCGGCGGGCCGCCGGCACGGCCCTCATCGTGGCCGGCGTGATGGCCTTGCGGATGGGCTAGCTCGGGCGCCCGCTCGGCCGCAATTGCCTGGTGCGGCAGGCCACTTCGCTTCGTATTCTTCGCGCGCGGCCCTGCGATCCTTGTCTCTGTTCGGCACCACGAGGCCGGAATGGCGAGCGAGCACTCACGTGATGCAGCACAGGATCGATGGCTGGCTTCGGACAGCGCTCACCGGTGGTGCCGGGTACACGAGTGCGGCCGGGGGCTGTGCCGCCCCGGGGCCCCTGCGCTGGCTTACCATTGGGGACATCGTTTCGATCCAGGAGAGACCATGGGCCCCCACTTCCGCCTTCTTGCCATGTCGCCGCGCACCAGTCCGGTTGCGGCTCGCCGGGAGGGATGACCCATGCCGATGTCTGCTGAGATCGCCGCGCTGCGCACCCTGGCCCTGGTGGGGCCGGCCACAGCCGGCAAGACGAGCCTGGTCGAAGCTCTGCTCTGGAAGGCCGGCATGATCGGCGCGCCCGGCACCGTGGAGCGCGGCTCCACCGTCAGTGATTGGGATCCGCTGGAACGGCGGGCCCAGCGCTCCCTCAACAGCTCGCTGCTGCATTTTCGCCACGGCGGCATCCAGGCCCATCTGATCGATACGCCCGGCGCGCCCGATTTCCTGGGCCAGTCGCTGCCGGCCCTGGAGGCCGTCGAAACCGCGGCGGTGGTGATCAGCGCCACCACCGGCATCGAGCCCATGGCCGTGCGCATGATGAATTGGGCGGCCCAGCGCGAGCGCGACCGGCTCATCATCGTCAACAAGATCGATGCGCAGGGTGTGAACCTGGAGGCGCTGGTGGCCCAGATCCAGGCCACTTTCGGGCGCGAGTGCCTGCCGCTGAACCTGCCGGCCGATGGCGGCGCGCGCGTCGTCGATTGCTTCTATACCCGGCAGGCCGAGGGGCGCACCGACTTCTCGTCGGTCGAACAGGCCCACCGCGCGCTGGTCGAGCAGGTGGTGGAAGTGGATGCCGCCTTCGTCGAGCGCTACCTGAACGACGGCGACATCGACCCGCAGGAACTGCACGCCCCGCTGGAACAGGCGCTGCGCGAAGGCCACCTGATCCCGATCTGTTTCGTTTCCGCGCGCACCGGCGCGGGGGTGCCCGAACTGCTGGACGTGATCGCGCGCCTGCTGCCCGATCCGTCGGAGGGCAATCCGCCCGCGTTTCTCAAAGGCGAAGGCGCCGAGGCGAAGCCCTTGCGCGCCGAGCCCGATGCCACCCGCCACGTGCTGGCGCATGTGTTCAAGGTCACACAGGATCCGTACGTGGGCAAGATGGGCGTGCTTCGGGTGCACCAGGGCACGCTGACGACGGGCTGCCAGCTCTACGTGGGCGACGCGCGCCGGCCGTTCAAGGTCGGCCATCTGCTGCGGCTGCAGGGCAAGGAATACATCGAGGTGCCGCGCGCCTACCCGGGCGACCTGTGCGCCATCGCCAAGATCGAGGAGCTGTACTTCGACGCCGTGCTGCACGACTCGCCCGATGACGACCACATCCACCTCAAGCCGCTGGATTTTCCGGTGCCGGTGCATGGCCTGGCGATCGAGCCCAAGCGGCGCGGCGACGAGCAGCGGCTGTACGACATCCTGCACAAACTGGTCAGCGAAGACCCCTGCCTGCGGCTGGAGCATGTGGCGGCCACCAACGAAAGCGTGGTCTATGGCCTGGGCGAACTGCACCTGCGCACTTTGCTGGATCGCCTGACCGAGGTGCACCGCTGCGAGGTGACCACGCGCCCGCCGCGCATCGCCTACCGCGAAACCATCACCGCGCCGGCCGAGGGCCATCATCGGCACAAGAAGCAGACCGGCGGCGCCGGCCAGTTCGGCGAGGTGTTCCTGCGGGTCGAGCCGCTGCCCCGGGGCAGCGGTTTCGAGTTCGTCGACCATGTCAAGGGCGGCGCCATCCCCTACAACTTCATGCCGGCCGTGGAGAAGGGCGTGCGCCAGGCCCTGGAGGCCGGGGTCGTCGCCGGCTATCCGGTGGTGGACCTGCGGGTGGTGGTCTACGACGGCAAGCACCACACCGTGGACAGCAAGGAAATCGCGTTCATCACGGCCGGGCGCAAGGCGGTGGTCGCAGCGGTGCAGGCTGCGCGCCCGAGCGTGCTGGAGCCCATCGTCAACGTCGAGATCGCAGCGCCCGAGCAGAACATCGGCGACATCACCGGCGACCTGGCTTCACGGCGCGCCCAGGTCAGCGGCACCACTTCGGCCAGCGGCGGGCTGGCGGTGGTGGCCCTGGCACCCTTGTCGGAACTGTCGAGTTATCAGTCGCGGCTGAACGCGCTGACGGGTGGACAGGGCCGGTACACCATCGAATTCAGCCATTACGAGCCGGTGCCGCCGACGGTGCAGTCCCAGCTGGCGTCGCAATACCGGGTCAAGGACGAGGCCTGAGGCGAGGGCGCCCGCCTGCCCAGGCGGTACCGCTATAGCAGGACCGAGGCCTCGCCGACGCCGTCGAAGCGCACCACGACCCGGTCGCCGACGGACGCCGGCAGCATGCCGCACCAGGTGCCGGTGGTGACCACGGTGCCGGCGGGGACGGTCTGGCCGTCGCGCGTGGCGTGGCGCAGCCAGGTCGGCAGCAACCAGCCTGGATCGCCCATCGAATGCGTGCCGCGCCGCTCGACGACCGGCTGGCTGCCGATCTGCACGGTGCAGCGCTGAGCCGACCAGTCGCGCCGCGCGAACGGCACCCACTCGCCCAGCACCAGGGCGCCGTGCGCCTGCAAGTCCGCCAGCTTGAGCAGCGCCGGTGCGGCCGCGGGTTGCTGCCAGCGCGAGTCGACAATCTCGACAGCCACGGCCATGGCGTCGATCAGCCCGGCGGTTCCATCGTGCGTCATTGCTGCTGCTTGCGCCGGCGTGACTTCGCGCGCCAGCCGCAGCGCGATCTCCGCCTCGATCAGGCGGATGTTGAAATGCCAGGAGCGCGCGTCGGCCGGGCTGGTCCATATGCCTTCGGGCGGCAGCGCGGCGTGCGTGAGCACGGCCTCGCGCGAAGGACCGCCCGACTTCCAGAAGCGCGGAAAAAGCTGGCCGGGTCCGTGCATTGCTGCGGCGACAAGGGCCTGGACGGCGTAGGCATCGTCCGGCGTGAGCAGCATGCCGGCGAGGGCATCGGCGTTGGCAGGGTGCCTGTCGCGGCGGGCTTGCAGGATCGCCGCGGCGACGGCGGCAGGCTGGGCTGAGGACATGGGTTTTGGGCCGTTGGGTGGGGTTAAGGGCTGGGCCAGCGATCATCCCACGGGCTCAGGACGGTCAGCGAAGCGGTACCGGTGCTGGCGGACCCGGTTCTTGATTAGGCATACAAAAGTCCCGGCTACTTCAACCGCAAGGAGGATTCCCCTGCGAAAGATCATGGTTTACAGTAGGGCTATTGCATATGGTGAGAAAGGTTTTTATGAAATACAAGATCCTGATCCTGGGTGCTTCCTACGGGTCCTTGCTGGGCGCCAAGCTGCTGCTCGCCGGGCACACGGTCAAGTTGATCTGCCTGCCGGCCGAGGCGGATCTCATTAATGCCGAAGGCATCCGTGTGCGCATGCCGGTGAAGGGACGCGAGGGCCTGATCGAACTCGACTCGCGCCAGATGCCCGGAAAGCTTTCCGCAGGCGGGCCGCAGTCGGCCAACCCTGCGGACTACGATCTGGTCGCGCTGGCGATGCAGGAGCCGCAGTACCGCGCGCCCGGCGTGCGCGAACTGCTGGACGCCGTCGCGAAAGCCAAGGTGCCGTGCATGTCCATCATGAACATGCCGCCGCTCACCTATCTGAAGCGCGTCCCGGGCATCGACGTCAATGCGTGCAGGGCCGCCTATACCGATCCGACGGTCTGGGACAATTTCGATCCGGCGTACATGACGCTGTGCAGTCCCGACCCGCAGGCCTTCCGTCCGCCGGAAGAAAAGGTGAACGTGCTGCAGGTACGGCTGCCGACCAACTTCAAGTCGGCCCGGTTCGAATCCGACAAGCACACCGCCATCCTGCGCCAGCTCGAAGCCGACATCGATGCCATTCGCTTTGGCCCCGACAAGCTCGAACTGCCGGTGAAGCTGAAGGTCCACGACTCGGTGTTCGTGCCGCTGGCGAAGTGGGCGATGCTGATGGCGGGCAATTACCGCTGCGTCACCAAGGACGGCATGCGAGCGATCAAGGACGCCGTGCACAGCGACATCAATGCCACGCGCGACATGTACAGCTGGGTCGTGAAGCTCTGCACCGATCTCGGCGCCGACCCGGGCGATCTGGTGCCGTTCGAAAAATACGCGAATGCGGCCTTGTCGCTCCAAAGCCCGTCCTCCGCGGCCCGCGCTCTCTACGGCGGCGCGCCCTATATCGAGCGCGTCGACAAGCTCGTGCAGCTGGTCGCAAAGCAGAAGGGTCGCAGCTCGCCGGTGCTCGACGAGACCGTGAAGCTCGTCGATGCGCAGTTGGAGAAGAACCGCGCGGCGCAGGCGAAACCGGCCGTCGCAGCGCATTGAGAATCAGGAACGCATGACGCGAAAAGCGGCCCTTGCGGCCGCTTTTTGCATTCGTCGGCTTGTCCGCAAGGGACGAGCGCGTCAAGCCTGGCTGTCAGGCAAAGATGCTTTCGAGATCGGCTTCTTCCGAAGCCCGATCCAGGTTTAGGCTTTGCTGGATGTGATCGAGATGGTGCAACATGAGCGTCGCAGCCTGCTTGGCGTCTGCCCGTTGGATGGCGGCAACCAGTTCCTCATGCTCATCGGCCCGGCAACTGGTCGCGGTCGGCGCGTCATAGAGCGAGATGATGAGACAGGTCAGCGTCGACAGCTCGCGCATGATCCGGGCCAGCGCCGTGTTCCCGGCCAATTCAGCCAACAGGACGTGGAACTCGCCGGAGAGGCGAACGATGGCGCGGGTATCCTCGCGCTGCCGAGCCTCGGCTTCCTGCTTCAGATGCAGTTGCAGCCGCTGCACCTTCTGCGCATCGGGATTCTCGATCAGCCGGCGCACGATGCCGGGCTCGATGAGGCGCCGGGCCTCGAACACATCATGAGCCTGTTCAACGGTGGGCTTGGCGACAAAGGCGCCGCGCTGCGGAATGAGCTCGACGACCTGCTCATGGGCCAGGCGCGCCAGCACTTCGCGGATTTTCGGCCGGTTGGCACCGAAGATCGTGGCCAGGCGGTCCTCGCCCAGCTTGGTACCCGGCGCGAGGCGATGTTCGAGGATCGCGACCGATATCTTTTCAGCGATTTCCTCGACGCTGTGCTCGCGCCGTCTTGCCGGGGTCGCTTTCGGGTTGCTGGTTTTGCGTGGCATTGCGTCGATTTTAGTGGCGCGAGCAACTCCCACGAGCGCGCCAGCCGCCATCACGCTTGCGCTTGGCGCGCCAAAAGACGGGCCAGACTTTCCGGCAGACCCTGGTTCGGCTTGAGCGGCGGAGCCGCATAGCTGCCATCACGGGCGCGACCGGAAGCCAGGGCAATCAATGTCTCGGCATGACGCACGGCACTGGAAACGCCGTCCACCAGAGGCACTGGAATATCGGCGCGAATGGCACGCGCCAGGCCGGCGAGGGGAGCCCCGGCGATGATGATCACGTCGGCGCCGTCCTCGTCCACGGCCAGCTTGCACAGCTCACGCAGGCGACGCTCATGGTCTTGCTGGACGGTGCCAATGTCGCGCACCGACTGGTTCAGGCAGCGGATGCTCGCCAGGCGATCGATCAGCCCATGCATCTGCACGGTCTCGCGGTACCAGGCCTTGATCCGGTGCGAGATCGCGATGATCGAGAACCGGCCGCCCAACATGCAGGCACTCAGCAAAGCGGCCTCGCTCAAGCCCACCACGGGGATATCGACCGCCTCGCGGATACCGGCCAAGCCGGGATCGCCGAAGGCGGCGATCACCAGGGCGTCGTGCTGCGACTGGCGCTCGGCGGCAAGGACCGCGGCCGCGTACGCGCCGATGAGGGCTTCGAAACGGGTTTCGATGTAGGCCACGCCCAGCGGCGCGGTGGCCACCTCAATCTGTGTGCTGGGCGACGCGGTCCGGCGCGCTTCCGCCGCTATCAGGTCGGACACGCTTTGAGAGATGTTGGGGTTGATGAGCAGGATTCGCATGGACAGTCCCTTGCAAGTCAGGTGCTGGCGAGTGTGGCCCAGCGGGGCGCCGCGGCAGCAGCGAGGGCGGCTGACACGGCAGGAAGCGGCCTTTTCCGGCGCGCGGGTGGAATTGCCGGCCGTCCCAGATGACGTCGCCTGCCACCAGGGTCAGGCCCGGCCAGGCGCGCAGCTCCATGCCTTCGTAGGGCGTGTAGTCCACCGCATGGTGCAGCTGGTCGTTGCGCAGGGTGAAGCGGCGCTCGTCCCAGATGACCAGGTCGGCATCGCTGCCCACGGCAATGGTGCCCTTGCGCGGGTGCAGGCCGTACGCCTTAGCCGGATTGGTGGCCGTGAGCTCCACGAACTTGTTGAGCGTGATGCGGCCGCCCAGGACGCCTTCGGAGTAGAGCAAGGGCATGCGGGTCTCGAGGCCCGGAATGCCGTTGGGAATGTGCCGGAACGGCACTTCGAGGCCGCCCGGCTTCTTGCCTTCGGGGGCATCGAATCGAAAGGGTGCGTGGTCGGACGAGAACACCGTGAACAGGCCGTCCGCCAGGCCCTGCCAGATGACCTCCTGATTGCCACGGTCGCGCGGCGGCGGGCTGCAGACGCAGCGCGCGCCCTGGTAGCTGTCGTCGATCCCCAGGTCCTCGGCCGTGAGGAACAGGTACTGCGGGCAGGTCTCGGCAAATACCTGGAGGCCGTGACCGCGCGCCCAGCGAATCTGCTCGACCGTCTCGCGTCCGGAAACATGCACGATCAGGATGGGCACGTCGACCAGCTCGGACAAGGCAATGGCCCGATGCGCGGCCTCGCGCTCGACCAGCATGGGCCGGGCATGGGCGTGGTGGCGCGGTGCCGTTCGACCCGTCGCTTCGAGTCGCCGCGTCAGCCATTCGATGCAATCTGCGTTTTCCGCGTGGATCATGGCCATAGCGCCGTGCCGGCGCGCGACGTCCAGAACGTCGAGGATCTGACCATCGCTGAGCTTGAGATCGTCGTAGGTCATGTAGATCTTGAACGAGGTATAGCCCTCGCGGATCAGCGCCGGCAGTTCTTCATTCAGTACTTGCGGCGTCGGGTCGCTAACGATCAGGTGGAAGGCATAGTCCACATGCGCGCGCCCTTGCGCACGGCGATGGTAGTCGTCCACTGCTGCACGCAGCGACTGGCCTTTCTCCTGCGCCGCAAAGGGAATGACCGTGGTGGTGCCGCCGCAGGCGGCCGAGCGGGTTCCGGTGTCGAAGTCGTCGGCCATGCGCACGGGCGGGGCCATCGGCTGGTCGAGGTGGCAGTGCGCGTCCACGCCACCGGGCGTGACCACGCGACCGGCCGCGTCGATTTCGCGGGGCGCCGCATCCAGGCCAATACCGAGTTGCACGATGCGGCCGTCGCGAATGCCGATGTCAGCGAAAAATGTGTCGCTGCCAGTGGCCACTTGCGCGTCGCGCACCACCAGGTCCAGGTTGGCTGTCGTCATGTACGTCTTTGTCGATTCAGAAATCGCGGAACAGCCGGCCCCAGGCGTGTACTTGGCGCGTGTCGGCGCCAATGAGTTTGAGGGCCTTCCAGACCACCGTGGCAGTAGAGTCGAAAATGGGCATGCCCAACTCACGCTCCAGCGAGTCGACCAGCTGCGCGGAGCGCAGATTGGTGCAGAGCATCGTGATGGCATCAGGGTGCGCAGCAGCCACCTCGCGTGCCAGTCGTGCCAATGTGTCCGGCTCGACCTCGGCGAAGTCGAAGTTGACCGAGATGTCCATGTGCCGTTCGGCCGTGCAGTCCACGCCGATGCCGCGGTAGCTGGCCATGATGCGCTGCTGCACATCGGGCACATAAGGTGTTACCAGCCCCAGCTTGCGTACCCGAGCAGCGGCCAGGACTTCGTTGAGCGCAAGCACCGAGGTCGTGGCCGGAATGCCGGTGGCCTCGGTGATGCGCGCGCACAACTGCGTATCGCGCTCGAAGCCGAGCCAGCTCGATGAGGTTCCGCTCCAGCCGATCACATCCACATGGGCATCGGCCAGCAGGCGCGCGGCCTCGAGAATCCTGCTGTCATCGAACTGGCGCAGCGCGGCTTCCTTGAGCGAGATCTCGGTGACCGTAAAGCGCGCGAAATGGGCCGTCACACCGGGCACCGAAGCGACCATGGCACTGGTCAGCGGCTCCAGCGCCGTGTTGGAGGACGGCGTGAGCACGCCGATCCGTTTGCGTTGGGACATGGCGAGACGGTGTCCTTGCGAGGGTCTCAGACCGGCAGTTTCCGGTTGTAGTCGATCAGGAAAGTCGAGCAGATGAACAAGCCCGCGCCGGCGGCCGTGAACAGCATGAGGGCCATGAAATAGGACCCGGTGGCCTGCACGATCAGACCGACCGCAATCGGCACGCCGATGCCGGCCACGTTACCACCCAGGTTCATGGTGCCCCCGAGGAAGCCCACGCGATTGCGCCGGCCGAGGATGGACGGAATGACCCAGAACAGGCCGCACCAGCGCAGGAAGAACAGCGTCACGCACAGAAGGATCACCACGGTGAGCGGGTCCTTGATCTCGGCCACGCTGAAGATGGCCAGGGTGGCAAGGATCGAGGAAACGCCGAACAGGGTGCGGAACACCTTGCTTTGCGAAGCGCCGGCCGACCTCCACTTGTCGGCAACCCAGCCGCCGACCATTTCGCCAACGAAGCCCGAAAAGAACATGATGAACACCGCGCCACCCATCTGCTTGATGTCGAAGCCATGCACCTTGGACAAATAGGTCGGCATCCAGGTCAGCAGGCCGTAGAACAGCGCGTTGAAGCACATCCAGCCGAAGAACATGCCCCAGACCGAACGGTACTTGAAGAAATCCAGCACCTTGCCGCTGGCATCCTCCGACTCAGCGGCATGGTCGGCCGCGTGGGCCGCCTCGATGTACGTTGCCTCCAGATCGTTCACTGCCGGGTGCTGGCGCGGATGATTGCGGATATAGCGCCAGGCCACGAAGCCCACCAGCATCGTTCCGACCCCGGCAATCACGAAGGAGGTGCGCCAGGAGTTGAACTCGGTGATCAGTCCCGCGATGATGAGTGCCCCCAGCGCCGCACCGAGCGGGGCACCGCCGTCCAGCAAGGTCGCACCGCGGCCACGCTCGTTTTGCGTCATCCAGATGCCGTTGAGCTTGCCGCCCGCAGGGTAGATCGGCGCCTCTGCCGCCCCCAGGCCCAGGCGTGTGAACAGCAAGCCCACCCAACCCGTGCAGACCGCTGCAATCGCCTGAAAGAAGCCCCAACCCAAGGTGGCGCCGGCGATCACGACTCGCGGACCAAATCGGTCGGCCAGCATGCCGCCTGGAATCTGCATGAAGGCATAGGTCCAGAAAAAGGCACTGAGCAACAGACCCTGGGTTGCCGGACCGATGTCGAACTCCTTGGCGATCAGGGGCATCGCAACCGAAAGGGAAGCTCGATCGATGTAGTTGATCGAAATCAGCATCAACATCATCAAGAAGATCTTCCAACGCACTTTCGTCGGCTGCTCGACGCCAACGAACGCAGGGCTCGCCAGTTGGGACTCCATCTTCATCGGTAATCTCCTTTGGTTCTCATCGAACCCGCTTCAAGGATTGAAGTTGTCGCGATGTTCTTGAAAGGCCGTGCACTGCGTGAACCGGAGCAGGGCCGGGGCGGATCGGTCGGCGGGGATGTGATTGAACATCGCATTTGTACATTGTTTACCATATTGTTGACACTAGTGTTTACACGTAGTGGTGCATGATTTGTTGGAAAATCCTTCTGAAAGCAAGGAATGCGCCATCGGTCGAGATGCCCAAAAAGCCCCGCTTTAGGGCGACCGGGCGGGAAGAACCGGCCCGTCGATGTTGACAATCATGTAGTCCGAAGTGCCGCGCACCGGGCTCGGGGCTGCAGGCTCGCGCAATGACGATCCCGTCCGTGTCCCTTTCCTGCCTCGCTGCCCGGTTGGCGGCAGAATCGGGACATGAAAATCGAAAAGGACAGCGTGGTGACCCTGCGCTACAAGATCGCCGACGCCCAGGGCAAGCTCATCGAGGACAGCCGCGACCCGATGGTCTACCTGCATGGCGGCTACGAGAACACCCTGCCCAGGATCGAGGCCGCGCTGGACGGTCAGACGACGGGCTATGAGGTGACACTCAACCTGCAGCCGCAGGACGCCTTCGGCGAGCGCGACGAACGGCTGGTGCGCACCATTCCCAAGAGCGAGTTCCCGCCGGGCGTGAAGCTGGGCGGCCAGCTGGAGGGGCGCAATGACGACGGAACAGAGCAGTCCTTCACCGTGACGAAGATCAAGGGACCCACCGTCTTTCTCGACGGCAATCACCCGCTCGCCGGCAAGGCGCTGCGCTTCCACCTGAAGGTGACGGGTGTGCGGCCGGCGACGCCCGAAGAGATCGCGCATCGCCATGTCCACGGTGCCCATGGGCATCACCACTGAACGGTCGTCCGGAATCTTTCATGAAATTGAAGATGGCGCCGAACTCGCTGTTCGCGATCCTGCTGCGATCGCCCTGGTGGATCAGCGTCGGCATAGCGGGCTTGATCGTGGCTGCGTCCCGGGCGCTGATGCCGCAGGCGTACTGGGTCTTCGGCGCCATGGGCGGCCTGCCGTTCCTGGTGATAGCGATGGTCGCTCTGGCCGGTCAGCTGCGCAAGCCCGGCGGACGCCGCGTCGAGGCCATCCTCGATGCGGTGCGCGCCATGGCATGGCGCGATTTTTCGCAGGTGGTGGACGAAGCTTTCACGCGAGAGGGCTATGCCGTGCGACGGATCGAGGGCGCAGCGGACTTCGCCGTCACGCGCGCCGGCCGCACCCGCCTGGTCGCCGCCAGGCGCTGGAAGGCGGCGCGCCATGGCGAAGAGGCGCTCATCGCACTGCACGCGCAGATGCGCGCGCAGGACGCCAGCGAGTGCACCTATATTGCGTTGGGAGAGCTCAGCGCCAATGCGCAGCGCTTCGCGAATGCCAACGGCGTGCAGGTGATGCAGGAAGAGGGCCTGGCGCAGCTGCTGCGGGCGATGCCGCTGCCCGAAGGCTGAGCGCCGTCTAGGGCTCAGGATGTGCCTTTGGGCGCAGGCGCCTCCAGCCGATCGCGCCACGCCAGTGCGGGAAAGAGGCGCCACCATGTCAGCGCCACGAGCACGGTGCCGATCCCGCCCGCCAGTACCGATCCGACCGGCCCGAGCAGGGCCGCCGTCGCGCCGGATTCGAACTCGCCGAGCTGGTTGCTGGCGCCGATGAAGACGCTGTTGACCGCGCCGACCCGCCCGCGCATCCCATCCGGCGTTTCCAGCTGGACCAGCGTCTGGCGCACGACGACGCTGATCATGTCGGCGCCCCCGGAGATGGCCAATGCGGCGAGCGACAGGGCGAAGCTGGTGGACAGCCCGAACGCGATCATGCATCCGCCGAACAGCGCCACCGCGATCAGCAGTGTCCGCCCCACCCGCCGGCGCAACGGCCAGCGGCTCAGGACGATCGACACGGCCAAGGCGCCCGCCGCCGGTGCGCCGCGCAGCAGGCCCAGCCCTTCCGGGCCCACATGCAGGATGTCGCGGGCGAACATGGGCAGCAGCGCCGTGGCCCCGCCGAGCAGCACGGCAAACAGGTCGAGCGAGATCGCGCCCAGCACCACCTTGCGATGCCAGATGAAGCGCACACCGGCCAGCACGGTCTGCAGGCTGACCGGCTCGAGCGGCGGCGGCACATGGCGGTAACGCAGCCGCCACATCAGCAGGCAGCCAAGCGCCAGCAGCACGGCCCCGGTACCGTAGACCTTGTCGGCGCCGGCAATGAAGATCAGCCCGCCGAGCGCCGGCCCACCGATGATGGCCGCCTGCAGGCCCACCGCGCTGAAGGCCATGGCCCGCTGCAGCAGCGCCAGCGGCACCAGCAAGGGCGTGAGCGCCTGCTGGGCCGACATCTGGAACGGCCGCACCGATCCCAGCAGCAACGAGACACCGAGCAGCAATTCGCGCGAAGCCCACTGCGTGCGGCTCGCCTGCATCAGCACCAGGGCCGCGGCACACTGGGCCGCCAGGCAACAGGCCACGATGCGGCCACGATGATGGCGGTCCGCAACGTGGCCGGCCCACAGCGACAGCAGCAGGGCGGGCGCGAACTGGTACAGGCCGATCAGGCCCAGGTCCCAGGCGCTGCCCGTCAGGTCGTACATCTGCCAGCCCACAGCCACCATCAGCATCTGATTGGCCGTCGTCCCGGTCAGCCGCGCCAGCCACAAGCGCAGGAACGCCCGTTGCGCCATCAGGTGGCGAAAGCTCGCGTCAGCAGCGATGCTCATGGCGTCAATTTCCCGGTCGCGGCCCGTGGTCGCCCCGCATGAAAAAACGCGCCCGAAGGCGCGCTCTTCCTGCGGCGTGCGGAACGACTATTTGGCAATCACCCGCGCCATCTCCAGGCACTTGTTGGAATAGCCCCATTCGTTGTCGTACCAGGCCACCAGCTTGACGAAGGTGCTGTCCAGCGCGATGCCCGCGTCCGCGTCGAAAATGGAAGTGCGAGGGTCGCTGCGGAAATCGGTGGCGACGACCTTGTCCTCGGTGTAGCCGAGCACGCCCTTGAGGCCGCCTTGCGCCACCGGCTTCTCGCTCTGCGCCTTGAACTCCGCGCAGATTTCCTTGTAGCTGGCTTCCTTCAGCAGTTCCACCGTCAGGTCCACCACCGAGACGTCGCTGGTGGGCACGCGGAAGCTCATGCCGGTGAGCTTCTTGTTCAGCTCTGGAATCACCACGCCCACGGCCTTGGCCGCGCCGGTGCTGGAGGGAATGATGTTTTCCAGGATGCCGCGGCCGCCGCGCCAATCCTTGTTGCTGGGGCCATCCACGGTTTTCTGGGTCGCGGTGGCCGCGTGCACCGTGGTCATCAGGCCACGCTTGATGCCCCACTTGTCGTTGAGGACCTTGGCCACCGGAGCCAAGCAGTTGGTAGTGCACGAGGCGTTCGAAATGATCGCCTGTCCGGCATATTTGGTGTGGTTCACGCCGAAGACGAACATCGGCGTGTCGTCCTTGCTGGGTGCCGACAGGATGACTTTCTTCGCACCGGCCGCAAGGTGCTTCTCGGCCGAGGCCTTGTCCAGGAACAGGCCGGTGGATTCGATCACGATCTCGGCGCCGACCTCATTCCACTTCAGGTTCGCCGGATCCCTCTCCTGCGTCAGGCGGATCCGCTTGCCGTTGATGATCAACGTGTTGCCATCGACCGAGACGTCGCCCTTGAAGCGGCCATGCACCGAATCGTACTGGAGCATGTAGGCCAGGTAATTGGGTTCGAGCAGATCGTTGATGCCGACGACTTCGATGTCGCTGAAGTTCTGCACCGCCGAGCGCAGCACATTGCGCCCGATGCGGCCGAAGCCATTGATGCCGATCCTGATGGTCATGATGAATGCTCCACTGAAGTTAAGAAATCATTGGGCGGCGCGCCCCGTACTCTGTCAGCCTACGCCGAAACCTTGCCCGCCAGGACCGCCTGCACGGTCTCCGCAAGGTTTTCAGGGGTGAAGCCGAAGTGCTTGAACAGCACACTGCCGGGCGCTGATTCGCCGTAGCAGTCGATGCCGACCACGGCAGCGCAGCCGTACTTCCACCAGAAGTCGGTGACGCCCATCTCCACGGCGATTCGCGGAATGCCGGCGGGCAGCACTTCGTTCTTGTAGATCACGCCCTGCCGGTCGAACGTGGTGGTGCTGGGCATGGACACCACCCGCACCGCGATTTGCCGTGTCGCGAGCTGCTCCTGCGCCTTGAGCGCCAGCTGCACTTCCGAGCCGGTCGCGATGATCACGGCCTGCGCCCGTCTGTGCAGGCCGACCTCGGCCGGCTCGGCCAGGACATAGGCGCCCTTGCTGATGTCTTCCAGGCCCGCCTTGGGCGCATAGGGCAGGTTCTGGCGCGACAGCAGCAGTGCCGTGGGCCGGGTCATGTTCTGCAGCGCCACTGCCCAGGCCACCGTGGTCTCGGCCGTGTCGCAGGGCCGCCAGACGTCCAGGTTGGGAATCAGGCGCAGGCTGGCCGCGTGCTCGATCGACTGGTGCGTGGGTCCGTCTTCACCCAGGCCGATGGAGTCGTGCGTGAACACGTGGATCACGCGCTTTCTCATCAGCGCCGCCATGCGGATCGCGTTGCGGCTGTAGTCGCTGAAGGTGAGGAAGGTCCCGCCGTAGGGGATGTAGCCGCCGTGCAGCGAGATGCCGTTCATGACGGCGGCCATGCCGAATTCGCGCACGCCGTAATTGATGTGGCGGCCGATGTGCCGGGCTGCCGCCGGCGAGCTGCCGCCCTCTTCGGCCAGCTTGACGTCGCCCGCGAGGTCGAAGCGCAGCGGCGGCGTGCTCTTGGTGTTGGTGAGGTTGGAGCCGGTCAGGTCGGCCGAGCCCCCCAGCATTTCCGGCAAGGCGGCGGTGAACGCCTCCAGCGCGAGCTGCGAAGCCTTGCGCGAAGCCACGGTCTCGGCCTTGGCGTGGGCCGCCACCGCCGCATCCACGGTCACCTGCGCGAAGTTGCGCGGCAGTTCCCCCTTCATGCGGCGGCTGAACTCGGCGGCCAATTCCGGATAGGCGGCGCGGTACCCGGCAAAGCGCTTGTCCCACTCGGCCTGCGCGGCCTCACCCCTGGCGCGGGCGTCCCAGTCGCGATACACCTCCGGCGGCACCGTGAAAGGCTCGTGCGGCCACCCCATGGCTTCGCGCGTGAGCTTGACCTCTTCCACCCCCAGCGGCTCGCCGTGGGCCTTGGCGGTGTTGGCCCGGTTCGGGCTCCCATTGCCGATACGGGTTTTCGCGACGATGAGCGTGGGGCGGTCGGCGCTGCGCCGGGCATCGGCGATGGCGCGGTCCACCGCGTCGACGTCGTGACCGTCGATCGGACCGATGACGTTCCAGCCATAGGCCTTGAAGCGCCCGGGCGTGTCGTCGATGAACCAGGGTGTGACCGGACCGTCGATGGAGATCCCGTTGTCGTCGTACACCGCGACCAGCTTGGACAGCTTCCAGGCCCCCGCCAGCGCACAGGCCTCGTGGCTGATGCCTTCCATCAGGCAGCCGTCGCCCAGCAACACATAGGTGTGGTGATCGACGATGTTGTGGCCCTTGCGGTTGAACTCCGCAGCCAGCAGTTTCTCGGCCAGCGCCATGCCCACCGCGTTGCCGATGCCCTGGCCCAGGGGGCCGGTCGTGGTTTCGGCGCCGGGCGTGATGCCGACTTCGGGATGCCCGGGGGTCTTGCTGTGCAGTTGCCGGAAGTTCTTCAACTCGCCGATCGGCAGGTTGTAGCCCGTCAGGTGCAACAGCGCGTAAAGCAGCATCGAGGCGTGGCCGTTCGACAGCACGAAGCGGTCGCGGTCGAACCAGTGCGGATTGTGCGGGTTGTGCCGCAGGTGCCGGCCCCACAGCGCGACCGCAATGTCGGCCATGCCCATGGGAGCGCCCGGATGTCCCGAGTTGGCTTGTTGTACCGCATCCATGGCGAGCGCGCGGATCGCGTTCGCCATTTGTGAATCATTGGCCATCGGGGGCAGCTCCGGGGATCAGGGAAACCTCGGATTTTACCGTGCGCATGCTGGGCCCCCGCCGCGGCCGCGACGGCGCCGAACGCTCTGTAGCTTTTCAATGAGAGCGCGGACCGCATCCATCGCGGTTTTGTCGTTCTCTTGCACTACAGTGCAGGCATGGTGCGACTCGAAGTCGCTTCTGTAGCTGAACTAGTCAGCATTTCAAAAGTGCAGTTTCTCCTCGGAGGAACTGCGGTTTTCTCCCTCGGGAGAAGGCCTTAGGAAGATCAATAGATGCTTGCATCTGTTGATCGTGGATTCGCCCGGAGGGCGAGTTCTCAACGAGAAAAGTGCCTTCGGGTGCCAATTTCGTTGTCGTAAAGCCACGTCTGAACGTAAAGTTTGGGTAAACGTGGGGCCGCTGCTTTTGGCGGTAAATCAGAGCGGCACCGCTCAAGGTGCCTTGTTTCTTTCACCGAAACCACT
>DIZF01000004.1 GCA_002427815.1 Ramlibacter tataouinensis | reverse complement strand
CCCGATGAGCCGGCCTCCAGGCAGGGCCCTCAGCGGCACCGCGTTCGCCACGCTGTTGCTCATCGCGCTGATGATGGGCGCGAACCACGTGGCGGCGCGCATCGCCTTCAACAACGGCGTCGATGTGGCCACGGCGGTGGTGTTCCGCAGTGCCATCACGGCGCTGGTGCTGGTAGTGCTGCTCGCGGTGCAGGGCGCGCGCATCCGCCTGACGCGTCGCCATGGCCAGATGCTGCCCGTCATCGGCCTGCTGGTCGGCATCCAGAGCCTGTGCCTGTATTCGGCGGTGGCGCGCTTGCCGGTGGCCCTGGCGCTGCTGGCTTTCAACACCTATCCGATCTGGACCGCGTTCTGGGCCCGCGTCATCTACCGGCACCCGCCCGAGCGCGCCCTGCTGATCGCCATGCCGGTGATCCTGCTGGGCCTGTCGCTCGCGCTCGACGTGCTGGGCGCGGCGTCCGGACTGGGCGCTGCCGGCCAGTGGGCGCGCATCGGCGCGGGCGTCGCTTTTGCGCTCGCCGCGGCCGGCACCTTCGGCCTGGCGCTGGTGATCACCCAGCACGAAGCCGCGGACGTCGACGGCCGGGTGCGCACTGCCACCACGATGATGATCGCCGGTGCGGTCGCGCTCGCCACGGTCGCCATCCAGGGCGGCTTTCACCTGCCCGCGGCGCCGCCCGGTTGGTGGGGCCTGGCGACGCTCACCTTTCTGTACGGCACCGCATTCACCATCATGTTCACCGTGCTGCCCAAGCTCGGCGTGGTCGGCAACTCGGCCATCATGAATGTGGAGCCGGTGTTCGCGCTGGCACTGGCCTGGCTGATCCTGGGACAGGCCATCGCGCCGGTCCAGGTCGCCGGCGCCCTGATCGTGGTCGGCGCGGTGATGGCGCTGGGGATGCGCAAGCGCTAGTCCGTGACCACCGGCACCCGCTGCGCCAACGCGCACATCAGCTCATAGCCCACCGTGCCGCCGGACCTTGCCGCCTCGTCGATCGCCAGGACGGCGCCGTTGACAGCGCGGCCCCACAGCGTGACCTCGCTGCCGAAACCCGCCTGGGGTACCGGCGTCAGGTCCACCGTGAGCATGTCCATGCTGACGCGCCCGACGATGCGCGTGCGCACGCCCTCGACCAGCACCGGGGTGCCGGTGCTGCAGTGACGCGGATAACCGTCGGCATAGCCGCAGGCCACGACGCCGATGCGCATGGCCGCGTCGGCGCGGAAACTGGAGCCGTAGCCCACCGTGTCACCGGGCGCGAGCTGCTGCACGCCGATGATGCGGGCCGCCAGCGTCATCGTCGGCTGCAGGTCCCAGTGCGCGATGTCGTGATCGGGGAAGTCCGGCGCGCTGCCGTACACGGCGATGCCCGGGCGGATCCAGTCGACCCGCACGGCCGGATCCGCGCCGAACCGCAGGCTGGCCGCGCTGTTGGCGAGCGTGCGCTCCCCCGGCAGGTCGCGCGTGGTCTCGTTGAACACCCGGAGCTGGCGCGCCACGCCCGCCGGCCCGTCGGCGTCGCTGAAATGCGTCATCAGGGAAATCTCGTCCACCTGGGGCAGCGCATCGAGCCGGGTCCAGGCCGCGCGATAGCGTTGCGGCGGAAATCCGAGCCGGTTCATGCCCGAATTCATCTTGAGAAAAACGCGGTGCGGCTGATGCGTCTTGTGCGTGGCCAGCATGTCGATCTGCTCGTCGCAATGCACGGTGTGCCACAGGTTCAGGCGCGAGCACAGCTCCAGGTCGCGCGGCTCGAACACGCCTTCGAGCAGCAGGATGGGCCCGCGCCAGCCCAGGTCGCGCATCCGCTGCGCTTCCTGGAGGTCCAGCAAGCCGAAGCCGTCGGCGGCACGCAGTCCGTCGAACACGCGTTCGATGCCATGGCCGTAGGCATTGGCCTTGACCACGCCCCAGACCCTGGCATCGGGCGCGGCGCGGCGCATGCGTGCCAGGTTGTGGCGCAGCGCGCCGGTATGGATGGTGGCCTGGATCGGACGGGGCATGTCGGGGGCTCTGCAGGAGGGTGTTGGCGGGATTTTGTCATTACCCAGCGTGATATAACCCTTTGTCACTCGGAGACAGCCTTAAATATCAGCGCCCATCAGCCCCCCTGATGCGGCCACAACCCAGCCAATGAAGCGCGGTTTCTACACCATCATGTCGGCCCAGTTTTTTTCGTCGTTGGCCGACAATGCGTTGTTCGTTGCCGCGGTGGAACTGATCAAGTCAAGCGGCGGCGCCGAGTGGCAGCGCGCCGCGCTGGTGCCGATGTTCGCGCTCTTCTATGTGGTGCTGGCGCCTTTCGTGGGCGCTCTGGCGGACGCGATGCCCAAGGGCAAGGTCATGTTCGTCAGCAACGCGATCAAGGTGGTCGGCTGCCTGCTGATGCTCGCCGGCCTGCACCCGCTGATGGCCTATGCGGTGGTCGGGCTGGGCGCGGCCGCGTATTCGCCGGCCAAGTACGGCATCCTCACCGAACTGCTGCCGGCCTCGCAACTGGTCAAGGCCAATGGCTGGATCGAGGGATTGACCATCGCGTCGATCATCCTGGGCATCCTGCTGGGCGGCCAGCTGGTGGGTCAGGTTGTGGCCAGCCGGATGCTGGCGTTCAATTTCCCCCTCATCGACACCGGCATCGACACGCCGCCCGAAGCCGCCATCGCCGTGCTGATCTTCGTCTACATGCTGGCCGCCTGGTTCAACCTGCGCATTCCCCACTCCGGCGTCGAGATGCGGCCGATGCCGAAGAACCCGCTGGAACTGGTGCCCGACTTCTGGACCTGCAATTCGCGGCTGTGGCACGACAAGCTGGGCCAGATTTCGCTCGCCACCACCACCCTGATCTGGGGCGTGAGCGGCAACCTGCGCTACATCATCCTGGCCTGGAGCGCGGCGGCCCTGAGCTACAGCACCACCCAGGCCTCTTCGCTGTCCGGCGTGGTGGCCCTGGGCACCGCACTCGGCGCGGCGGTGGCCTCGCTGCGCATGCGGCTGGACATGGCAACGAGCGTGATGCCGCTGGGCATCGTCATGGGCGTGCTGGTGATCCTGATGAACTTCATCGGCAATGTCTGGGTGGCCGCGCCGTTCCTGATCATGCTGGGCGCCATTGCCGGATTCATGGTGGTGCCGATGAACGCGCTGCTGCAGCATCGCGGCCACAACCTGATGGGGGCGGGCCGCTCCATCGCCGTCCAGAACTTCAACGAGCAGGCCTGCATCCTGGGCCTGGGCGCCTTCTACAGCCTGTCCGCGGGCCTGGGGCTTTCGGCGTTCGGCGCCATCACTGCCTTCGGCGTGGTGGTGGCCGGTTTCATGTGGGTGATCCAGCGCTGGCACAGGAACAACTGCGTGCAGTACCGCGAGGAAGTCGAACACCTGCTGAGAATCGCCCGGCACGACAACCCGCATGGTTCGTAAGGCTCTGAACCGGAGCCTTGCCGCACGGCCAGCCGGCACGGTCCTGCCGGCGCTGGCACTGGTGCTCAACGCCTTCGTCTGGGGCATTTCCTGGTGGCCGTTCCGCCAGCTGCAGGGCGATGGTCTGCATCCCCTGCTGGCGACGGCGCTGGTGTACCTGCTTTCCGTTCTCCTGCTGCTGGCATTCAGGCCGAGGGCCTGGCGGGCCTTTGCCGGGCAACCGCTGCTGTGGCTGTTGGCGGCGGCCGCCGGCATGACCAATGTCGGCTTCAACTGGGCCGTCACCATGGGCGACGTGGTCCGGGTGGTGCTGCTGTTCTACCTGATGCCCGCCTGGACCGTGGTGCTGGCGTGGCCCCTGCTCGGTGAGAAGCCCACGCTGGCGTCGGTGCTGCGCGTGGCCCTGGCCATGGCCGGCGTGGCCATCGTGCTCAAGACCGGGGATTCGCCCTGGCCCGTGCCCGAAAGCCTCGCCGACGGGTTGGCGCTGGCCGGCGGCATGAGCTTCGCCCTGACCAACATCCTGCTGCGCAAGCTCCAGCATCTGGACGCCGCCCCCCGCGTGCTCGCCATGTTCGCCGGGGGCGCGGCCATGGCCGGCGCGGTGGCGCTGCTGGGCCTGGCACTGGGTTTCGTGGCGGTGCCGCCGCTGCCCCGGGCCGGCTGGACCCTGGGCCTGGCGCTGAGCCTGGGATTTCTGGCCAGCAATGTGGCCCTGCAATATGGCGCCGCCAGGCTCAACGCCCACACCACGGCGCTGATCATGCTGTCGGAAGTGGTCTTCGCCAGCCTGTCCTCGGTGGCGCTCGGCGCCGCTGAACTGACGCCGCGCACCTTGGGGGGCGGCTTGCTGATAGTTGTCGCGGCAGCATGGTCGGCCTGGCCGACCCACCCGGCGCGGCAGGCTCCGGCTCCACAATGACCGCATGACCACCCTCTACGACATCGAAGCGCGCGCAATGAATGGCACCGCAGTGTCGCTGAGCCAGTACCGCGGCAAGGCCCTGCTCATCGTCAACACGGCCAGCGCCTGCGGTTTCACGCCCCAGTTCGGCGGCCTGGAGGCGCTGCACGAAGCTTACGGCACCAAGGGTCTCGCCGTGCTCGGCTTCCCCTGCAACCAGTTCGGCAGCCAGGATCCGGGCAGCAACGAGGAGATCGCGCAGTTCTGCCAGCTCAATTACGGCGTGAGCTTTCCGATGATGGCAAAGATCGACGTGAACGGTCGCAAGGCCGATCCGCTCTACCAGTGGCTCACGGCGGAAGCGCCCGGGATCCTGGGCAGCAAGGCCATCAAATGGAATTTCACCAAGTTCCTGGTCGGCAAGGACGGGAAGGTCATCAAGCGCTATGCCCCGACCGACAAACCCGAGGACATGGTCAAGGACATCGAGGCGGCGCTCGCCGCTTGACTGCGTCCCGGCCACGCCGGGCCGGGAGCCGGATCAGGACGGCAGCAGCGCCTCGTCCAGTACCTCGACCCAATGCCGCACCGGTGTCGCGGTGCCGCCTTGCAGGTGGGTGATGCAACCCATGTTGGCGGAGATGATCGCCAGCGGCTGCAACTCGCCCAGGTGGGCCAGCTTGCGATCGCGCAACTGGGTGGCGATCTCGGGCTGCAGCACCGAATAGGTGCCGGCCGAACCGCAGCACAAATGCGATTCGACGGGCGCCACCTGCACCCTGAAACCCAGCTCGGCCAGGTAGCGCTCGACACCGCCGCGCAACTTCATGCCGTGCTGCAGGCTGCACGGGGGATGAAACGCCAATAGCCCCGGCGCGGGCCGCACCTTGCCGCGCAATGCCGCCACCAGGCCGGGCAGCAGTTCGCTCAGGTCGCGCGTCAGTTCCGAGATGCGTTGCGCCTTGCTCGCGTAGGCGCTGTCGTGCTGCAGGTGATGCCCGTATTCCTTCACGGTGACGCCGCAGCCCGAGGCGTTCATCACGATGGCCTCGACGCGGCCCGCCGCCACCGCCGGCCACCAGGCGTCGATGTTGGCGCGCATCTGCGCCAGCCCGCCTGCCTGGTCGTTCAGGTGGAACTTGACGGCGCCGCAGCAACCGGCGCCCGGCGCCACCAGGGTCTGGATGCCCGCCGCGTCGAGCACGCGGGCGGTGGCGCTGTTGATGTTGGGCATCATCGACGGCTGGACGCAGCCGGCCAGCATCAGCACCTTGCGCTCATGCTCGCGCACGGGCCAGCGGCCGGCGGACTGCTGGGCCGGGACCTTGTTCTTCAGTGCCTGCGGCAGCAGGGAGCGCACGCCCTGCCCCAGTTTCATCGCCGACCCGAACATGGGCGAACTCAGGCCCTCCTTCAGGCTCCAGCGCACGGCCTTGGCGGCAGCGCTGCGGGGCACCCTTTCCTCGACGATGCGCCGTCCGATGTCCACCAGGTGGCCGTACTCGACGCCGCTGGGACAGGTGCTTTCGCAGTTGCGGCAGGTCAGGCACCGGTCCAGGTGCAGCTGGGTCCGGCGCGTGGGCGGCACGCCTTCGAGCACCTGCTTGATCAGGTAGATGCGTCCGCGCGGGCCGTCCAGTTCGTCGCCCAGGATCTGATAGGTCGGGCAGGTCGCGGTGCAAAAGCCGCAGTGCACGCACTTGCGCAGGATCGCCTCCGCCTCCCGCCCTTCGGCGGTGTTCTTGAATTCGGCGCTGAGGTTGGTCTGCATCCGGGATTGTTGTCAGAAGCCGGGGTACATGCGGCCGGGGTTGAAGATGCCCTTGGGATCGAACTGGCGCTTGAGTTCGCGGTGAATGCGATCCAGCGGGGTTGCCAACGGCGTAAAGCGGCCGGTGGCCGGCGCGGCGCGACCGCCGGCGCAGGCGAACAGGGTGGCGTGGCCGCCGGCGCGTGCGGCGGCCTGGCGCAACGCGGCTCCGGCACCGGGTTCCACGCGCACCCAGCGCTGGCCGCCGTGCCATTCGACCAGCGGCAGTTCGGGCAGGTCGAGCACCGGCGCGGTTTGCGCCACCGCGAGGCGCCACAGCTCGCGGTCACCGCGCTGTTCGAACCAGGGCAGGCGCTGGTCGCGGCAAAGATTCCAGTCGGACGCGACCGTGTCGTTGTCCTGGCGCTCGCCGCCCAGCGTCCGGCAGGCCGATTCCACGGCCGCCACCGCACCGCGCAGGCGCAGGTACAGCGTGTGGACACCGTCGTTGTCGACCCAGCAGCTGGCGTTCAGGGGCAGCGGCTGTCCGCCCCACTGCGCCAGCCGCTGCAGGGCCTCGCCCTGGCTCATCTCGAATTTCAGGGTAGCCGCGCCCGGAGCGACCGGCAACACCTTGAGGCTGACCTCGACGATGAGCCCCAGCGTGCCGAGCGTGCCGGTGACCAGACGGGACACGTCATAACCGGCCACGTTCTTTATGACCTGGCCGCCGAAGGTCAGCAGTTCGCCGCTGCCGTTGACCAGCGTGACGCCCAGCACGTAGTCGCGCACCGCCCCGGCGCTGGCGCGGGCCGGGCCGCTCAGCCCGGCCGCCACCATGCCGCCTACGGTGGCGCCGCCGCCAAAGTGGGGCGGCTCGAACGGCAGGCACTGACCGCGCTCGGCCAGCACCGCCTCCAGCTGCACCAGGGGCGTGCCCGCGAGCGCCGTGACCACCAGTTCGGTGGGCTCGTAGCTGGTGATGCCGGCCAGGGCCGTGGTCTCGAGCAGCTCGCCTTGCAGCCGCTCGCCGTAGAAGTCCTTGCTGCCGCCGCCGCGGATGCGCAGCGCCGTGCCGCTGTCGGCGGCCGCGCGGATGCGTTCGATCAGCGGGTTGAGGATGAAGTCCATGTCCCCAATGGTAAGCGCGGCCCGCCCGGCGCCGTCCGGAATTCAGTCGCGGACGAAATTCACCGGCAACCCGGCCACATCGACCCTGGTGGCCATGACGCAGCCGGCCTGCGGCTGCTCCTGCAGCTCCTGGGGCGAACGGGAATGCCGGGCAGTGGTGACGAACAGGGTCTTCAGATCGTCGCCGCCGAAACAGGGCATCGTGGGGCAGCGCACCGGCACCACGATCTCGGCCAGCAGCTGGCCCGAGGGCGCGAACTGGAGCACCCGGCCGCCTTCGTACATCGCGCACCAATAGTTCCCCGCGCTGTCGACGGTGGCGCCGTCCGGCCTGCCGCCGTAGCCCGGTTGCCCCGGCGTCCAGCCCGGCGGCTTGCCGGGGAATTGCTGGAACACACGATGGTGGCGCATGACATTGCCCTGGCCTTCCCACTCCCAGGCATGGATGATGTGGCTGGCGGTGTCGGCCCAGTACACCGTGCCGGCGTCGGGCGACCAGGCCAGGCCGTTGGCGATGACGGCGTTGCCGGCCTTGAGCTGGACCAGCGGCCGGCCGCCGTTGCCGTTGTCGGCGCGCAGATCGATGCTGTACAGCTCGGCCTTGCGGGCATCGCGCGGCTCGTACATCGTCCCGGCCCAGAAGCGTCCGACCGGATCGGCCTTGCCGTCGTTGAAACGCGTGGTGGCCACGTCATGCGCCATGCGCGCGACGCATTCCAGGGGACCGCCCCAGCTGCGAGCACGGTAGATCCCGTCGCGCAAACCCATGACCAGGCCGCCGCCGGCCGCCGGCGCGATGCAGCCCGGCTCCGACGGCACGGCCCAGCTCTGCACCCGGCCCGCGCGCGGATCGACGCGCCGGATCTGCCGCGCCTGGATGTCGACCCAGTACAGCATGCGCTCCTGCGGATGCCAGAACGGCGATTCGCCCAGCTGGTCCGGTTGGGCGACGACGATTTCCCATGAACTCATGAAACGCGCTCCACCTCGATCGTCAGCTGGGCGGTGAGGGATTCGCCGGGCTGCAGGGTGACCAGGCCCAGCTGCGCGGCATCGGCGCCGGCATGGACCAGGTTGACGGCGTTGTTGACATGGCTGACCGGCTCGATGGCGACGAAGTCCCGGGTGTCGTTGGTGAAAACGACCAGCCGCGTCAGGCTGGAACTGATTCGCGTGCGCAGCAGTTCGTCGCGTAGCAGGACAGTGCCGCCCCAGCCGTCGAAGCAATGATCGACATCCAGAAAAGCGCAGTCCGCGTCCAGCCCATGGGCCGCACGGCGCTGCGTCGGCAACTTGTCGGGGCCCATTTCCCAGCGCCCGGTCGCCTCGAACGCGATCCGGCTGCGGGCGCGTTTGACGAAATACGGATGCCAGCCCAGGCCGGCCGGCGCGCTTTGCCGCGACTGATTGGTCAGTGACAGCGTTAGTGCCAGCGCGCCCTCGCGCAACTGCACGGTCTGCGAACTGTCGAAGGCGAACGGCCAGGCGCTGTCGGGCCTGTGCTCATAGGAAAGCAGCGCCGAGCGCTCGTCGCTTTCCAGCACCTCCCAGGGCCGCTGCCAGCCGATGCCGTGGATCGCGTGGGGCTCGGTTCCGTTGTTGCGCACCAGCGGATGCTGGGTGCCCTGCCACAACAGCGTGGCCTGGGCGATGCGGTTCGAATAGGGCACCAGCGGATAGCAGCCGGCCTGCCGGGCCGAGCTCAGCTGCGCTGCCGGCGTCGAGCGCAACACCGGCACGTCGCCGAGCCAAAGCCCCGCGATGCAGCCCCCCAGCCGCGGCTCGAGTTCGCATGACAGGGCACCTGCCTGAAGTCGGATCATGGCTTGGGCGTCTCTCCTGATGCCCATTGTGCCGGATCACGCCGGCCAAAAAAGCGGCCCGCTGGCGCGTGAGCGCTGGCGGGCCGAACATCCAAAGGAGACTTGCGGAGACTTGCGTTGTTATGCAGGGCTGCGGCAGCCGATGCCGCAGCTGGTTGGTTCAGCGGTTGTAAGCGGTTTCGCCGTGGGAGCTGATGTCCAGGCCTTCGCGCTCTTCCTCTTCGGTGACGCGCAGGCCGATCACCAGATCCACGATCTTGTAGGCGATGAACGAGACCACGCCGGACCACACCAGGGTCACCATCACGGCCTTGAACTGGATCCAGACCTGGTCGGCGATCCCCACCGAGGACACGGTCGCCGTGACCCAGTCGCTCACCTGGCCGGGGCCGCCCAGCAGCTGCGTGTTGAAGACACCGGTCAGCAGGGCACCGACGATGCCGCCCACGCCGTGCACGCCGAACACGTCCAGCGAGTCGTCGGCACCGAGCATGCGCTTGAGACCGTTGACGCCCCACAGGCAGGCGAAGCCGGCGATGAATCCGATGACGATCGCGCCCATCAGGCCCACGTTGCCGCAGGCCGGGGTGATCGCCACCAGACCGGCGACCGCACCGGAAGCCGCGCCGAGCATGGAAGCCTTGCCCTTGGACAAGGCCTCACCCACACACCAGGCCAGCACGGCAGCAGCCGTGGCCGAGAAGGTGTTCATGAAGGCGAGCACGGCGGTACCGTTGGCTTCGAGCGCCGAGCCGGCGTTGAAGCCGAACCAGCCCACCCACAGCAGCGCGGCACCGACCATGGTGAGGGTCAGGCTGTGGGGCGCGAACGATTCCTTGCCGTAGCCGGTGCGTTTGCCGATCACGAAGGCGCCCACGAGGCCGGCCACAGCGGCGTTGATGTGCACCACGGTGCCGCCCGCGAAGTCCAGCGCGCCCCATTGCCAGATCAGGCCGGCCTTGGCGGTGGTGGCCTCGACCACGTCCTTGGTGGTGTACGCGTCAGGACCGGCCCAGAACCACACCATGTGGGCGATCGGCGTGTAGCTGAACGTGAACCACAGCGTCATGAACAGCAGCATCGCCGAGAACTTGATGCGCTCGGCGAAGGCGCCGATGATCAGGCAGCAGGTGATCGCCGCGAAAGTGGCCTGGAACGCCATGAAGAGCAGCTCGGGGATCACGACACCCTTGCTGAAGGTGCCGGTATTGGCGAACTCGCCCTTCATCGGATCGAACAGGCCCCGCATGAACACGCGATCGAATCCTCCGATGAAGCTGTTCCCTTCCGTGAATGCCAGGCTGTAGCCATACAGGCACCACAGCACGACGATCAGCGAGAAAGTCACGAAGACCTGCATCAGCACCGACAGCATGTTCTTGCTGCGCACCAGGCCGCCATAGAACAGCGCCAGGCCGGGGATCGACATCATGATGACGAAGGCGGTGGCCACGATCATCCAGGCCACGTCGCCCTTGTTGGGCACCGGTGCCGGCGCTGCAGCAGCCGCCGGGGCGGACGCCGCAGTGGCCGCGGCCGGCGCAGCAGCGGCTGGCGCAGCGGCCGCCTCGGACGCCGCCGGGGCTGCAGGTGCCGCGGGGGCTTGGGCGAGAGCGGCCGTGCCGCCGATCAGCAGGCCCAGGCCCAGGGCCAGGGAAGCAAGAATTTTTTTCATGGGCATCTCTTTGCGTGATGGGTTGGCGGGGCTCACAGCGCGTCCTTGCCGGTTTCGCCGGTGCGGATGCGCACCACCTGTTCCAGGTCGTAGACGAAGATCTTGCCGTCGCCGATCTTGCCGGTGCGGGCGGCGGCCTCGACGGCCTCGATGACGCGCTCGACCAGCGCGTCGTCCACCGCCGCCTCGATCTTCACTTTGGGCAGGAAGTCCACGACGTATTCGGCGCCGCGGTACAGCTCGGTGTGGCCCTTCTGGCGCCCGAAGCCCTTGACTTCGGTGACGGTGATGCCCTGCACGCCGATGCCGGACAGCGCTTCGCGCACTTCATCGAGCTTGAAGGGTTTGATGATCGCCGTGATGAGTTTCATGGTCTCGCTCCTTTGAGAATGGGGTGTTCAGAAGCTGTACTTCACGCCCGCCACCAGGCCGGTCTTGCCCAGGAACTTGCCGTCGGGTCTGACGTAAAGAGCCTTGTTGGCATCGGTCCCGATCACGGCGGCGCTGGCCGAGATGCCGTTGCCGAAGTCCTTGCCGAGCGTCACCGCGTAATCGGTATAGGAGAACGCCGAGTTGTGCGCGACCTTCTGGTAGCCGATGTGCGGCACCACCGAGAAGCCATTGCCCAGGTCGAACGTGGCGCTGCCCTCCACGTAGTAGCTGTTCTCGCTGTCGGCGAACCCGAACAGGTTGGTCAGGGCGTGGGAATACTTCAGCGTCGCCACGCCGTAGGTGGCGGCGCCATAGATCTCGGTGGTGTTCGGGCTGATGGCCAGGTTGTGATCGGGATACTGGTAGCGCAGCAGGCCAACGTCATAGCCCAGTGCGCCGGCCGTCCCCTTGTAGCCGCCGTAGAGGTCGAGCTCCGCCGGCGCGTCGCCCCCGGCGTCCTTGATCCACTTGATCGTCGAGGCCCAGGTGCCCAGGTAGAAGCCGCTCTTGTGCGCGAAGTCGATGCCGCCCTGCAGGGCCGGCTTCAGCCCCGACTGCGAGATGCCGCGGTACCGGTAATCGGTCACGGCGCCGATGTTGTACGAGAGCGTGTAGTCCGGCTCCGGCGCCGC
>DIZF01000019.1:110274-158866 GCA_002427815.1 Ramlibacter tataouinensis | reverse complement strand
CGCAGCTTCTGATGGCTGGGGCCCGGCGCCGGCCTCTCGCTGGCCGAAGCCGGGCCACCTTGCGCGTAGCTGCAAGCCCGCTTGCGCGCGCTGAAGAATTGCAGTTTGATGGCAGCCTTCCACCATTCGTTGCGAGGCTCGCATGCACCTGCCGCTACCGGATACGCCCCAGCGCTTCGCGATCAGTCATCCCGGCGAGGCCGACTTCAAGGGCGGCGGTCTGCGCGAATACTCCGCCTACCGTGACCTGGGCTTCGCGGCCGCAACCAATGGGCTGGCGGCGGCGCACATCATCCGCATGACAGCGCCGTTCAGCCCGCGGCTGAGCGTCAAGCACCACCACGACGTGCTGTTCCAGATGGTGTATTGCCTCAAGGGCTGGTTCGAAACCGAGTTCGAGGGGGAGGGCCGGCACCGGCTGGTTCCCGGCTCCTGCTGGGTGCAGCCGCCGGGCATTCGCCACACGGTGGTGGGCTGGTCAGACGATTGCGAGCTGCTCGAGATCCTGATGCCGGCCACTCACGAGACGGTCAACGACGCCTGACGCCCGCGTCAGGACATGACCACCGGGCCGCCTTTGAAGTGGCGGACGGCGGGGGCAGCTTGCGCCTCAGGCCGTTTCCAGCGGCCGGGGCTTGCGGGGCCTGCCGCCCAGGCGGCCATTGGCGCGAGCAGCGGTGGCTTTCTGTTTGGTGGTGGCTTGCCCTCCGGCCTTGCCCATGGCTGACGCCATCCATTTGCGCGACCCCAGAAAACCCTCCAGCAGCGCGGGCAGGTACAGGTCCGCGTCCAGTTCCGGAAAGTGCAGACCCAGCCCGGAGGGCGAAATCTCGATGCCGGCCAACTGCGCCGGGCGCGCGGCTTCCAGCCCCTGGGCGTCGTGCGGCTTGAAGGCAATTTCAAGCCCGCTGCTCAGTGCCACGACGATGCGCCCCACCCGCCGGTCGTAACGCGCGGCCACCGCCGTGGGGCTGGTGGCCAGGCGTGCCGCAGCCCGTGCATTCGCGGCTTTCACGCTGCTTTGCTCATTCGCCATGAATCGCTCTCCATTCGGCATACAGCCGCTTCAACTGTTTGGCCAACTCGCCCTTGATCGCTGTCAGCTCGCGTGCGGCAAAACCATAGTTTTCGCGCAGCTCCGGCTGCCCGTCGGGCGCGTTCAACTTGAACACCGCCTCGCAGCCGTTGCGCGGGGCGATGGTCGTTGGGATAGATCACCACGCGCAGGCCGTCGAACCGGTGAACCGTGGGCATGGTAGCACGAACCTAAACGCTTGGGTTATTTGATGTTTTGCCGCTGCGCGGCGGTCCGTTTGAACAAGGCAAGGTGAATCTCCACGGACTCGAAGGGCACAAACACGGCATCTTCGGGTGTGCGCTGGACCAGGCCGTGCTCTTCCAGCTTGGCAATATCGGTGTGGACGTTGGAATAGTTGCGTTCAACGGTTTTTGCCAGGGCATAGACGGAGCATGGGCCGCATTGGCGCAAGGCCTCCAGCAGGTCGATGCGCGCCGACGTCAGTTCCGAGAACAGCGCGCGGGCCGAGTCGAAGCGCAGGTGGTAGTCCGCGCCGAAACCCGCGCGGGACTCGGCCGCCTTCAGTTGCTTGCGCGCCGTCTTGAAGACCGAGCCGCGCGGGGCGATTTCGATGCCCCTTCGCTGACTCCCATCGACAGGTCACAGCTACAGTCCGTCACAAACCCAGGGTATTCACCTGCTTGAATCGCTGGCGCGCAGCGGCGTGCCGGTATTATGATGTGGACACCGTGTATACACGGTGTCCACACAACGTCCACATATGCTGAATCTCAAGAATGAAGACCTGGCGACTCATGCGTACCAGCAGGTGCGGGAGGCGATTATTCAGGGAGAGTTCGCGCCGGGAGCGCCGCTGTTTGAGGTGCATCTGGCATCACAGATGGGCATGAGCCGTACTCCGGTGCGCGAGGCGCTGAAAGTGCTGGCCCGCGACGGCTTCGTGCAGGTCGTGCCGACGCGAGGCTACATCGTTCCCCACCGCTCAATGGATGACTTGCGCGAGCTTTTTGAGTTGCGCGAGTCCCTGGAAGGCACTGCCGCGCGCTGCGCCGCGCAGCGCGCAACAGATGCAGAGCTCGCTGAACTCGAGAATTTGTGCGTGCGCTATGAGAACGAACAGGACTGGCATCTCTGGGCGCAAATCGGAACGGACTTTCACAACCTTTTGATTGTCGCGGCTCGCAACCAGCGCCTGGCAAACATCCTCGATTCGCTGAATGGGCAGATCGTCCACTCACGCCGCTCGGTCCTGCGCGCCGACGCGCAACGCCGTGACGCGGCAACTCGCGAACACCGCGCAATCCTCAATGCTGTGAAAGCGCGCAACGCCGCAGATGCCGAAGCAAGCGCTCGTGAACACGTGCGACTGTCGTACGAGGCAACCCTTTTTTCATACCAGAGCCGCCCCGCAGCCAACAGCTGAGCAGCTTGGTCCAACCCAGGAGCAGCAATATCGTGCAACCCAGTTCCATCCACAGCCAGGAGGGCTTCCTTGTCGAACCGCCCCGCAAGACACCCATCGTCCGCGAAGTCGATGTGCTGGTGTGCGGCGGCGGTGTATCCGGCATCGGTGCCGCACTCGGCGCTGCTCGCGCTGGCGCCAAAACGATGGTCATCGAGCGCAACGCCTTCCTTGGCGGAGCTGCCACGGCCGTGATCATGAACACCTGGAACGTGCCGGTTTCACGCATGACCGGCGTTGCCCGGGAAATGGCACTGACGCTGGCCGAGCGGGGCGAAGGAAACATCAGCGGGCCGACCTTTCCGTTTGACCCCGAAGGATTCAAGCAAGTATCTGTCGACCTGCTGACTCAGGCTGGCGTTGAAGTGCTGAACTACACGTGGATCGAGGACGCGATCATGGAGGGTTCGCGCATCAAAGGGGTGATCGTTCAAAACAAGTCGGGTCGCCAGGCCATTCTGGCCCGCACGGTGGTCGACGCCACCGGCGACGCCGATGTCGCGGCCGCAGCCGGTGCCGAGTACGTCCTGGGGCGCGAGAAGGACAACAAGATGCGGCCGATGAGTGTGCTCTTCAGGCTTGGCGGCGTTGACCTCGCAAAGGTCATCGAGTACTGCCGCAGCCAGCCGAAGGAGTATTTCACCGCGGACCCGAACTTCCACATCATCTCGCCCGAGAAGGGGCTGGTGCGACTGTCCGGCTTCTTCCATATCGCTGAAAAAGCTCGTGCCGCCGGGGAACTCCCGGAACAGATCCATTACCTTCGTTTTGAAGGCATCGACGTCGCACGCGGCATCGTTACCGTCAACAACTCGCGCGTGTACGGCGTCGACGGCACCAACGCGTGGGATATTTCGCGCGCGGACACAGAGGCTCGACTGCAAAATCGGCAACTGAAGACCGTTATCCGCAAGTACATTCCCGGTTTCGAGAATGCCTATGTGATCGACTCGTCCCCGACAGTCGGTGTGCGGGAAACGCGCCGTGTGCGCGGCTCCTACGTGCTTCCGCAGGAGGACCTGATCGCACAGCGAACCTTCGACGACAGTGTGGTGCGTGTCTGGCGCCACATGGCAGCCGGGCGCGACTGGCACAAGGCCGAGGGGGGCGAGGGCGCACCGAGCGACGCCGTCTACCGCACGGTGACAACCGACCTGACTTGGTTCGAGATCCCCTGGCGCGTGTTCACGCCGAACCGGGTCGAGGGCATGACCGTCAGCGGCCGCGTGCTGTCGGTGACCCACGACGCCGACATGTGGACCCGTGGCCAGTACTGCTGCCTGGTGACCGGTCAGATTGCCGGTGTCGGCGCAGCGCTTGCCGCCGCGCAAGGGATCACGCCCGCAGCGCTCGATGTGCGAGAGCTGCAAGGTGCTCTCTCGCAGCAAGGCATCGACGTGGGCTCGGCCGCCGAGAAGCTCATGCCGCAGGCCGCCTAGCCATCTGTTCAACCCCTCGAGTAAAGGAAATTGTCATGAAGGTTCTTTCATTCTTTGCCACCGCAGCAGCGCTGTGGTTGGGCGCGGGCGCTGCGGTGCTCGCAGAGCCGGCTTATCCGGCCAAACCGGTCACGATCGTCGCTGCATACCCACCGGGCGGCACTGTCGACTTGTTGTCTCGGGTGCTGAGCCAAAAGCTCGGCGCAGACTGGAAGCAGACGGTGATCGTCGAGAACCGGGCGGGAGCGAGCGGCATCATCGGATCGCAGTACGTAGCCAAGCAACCTGCGGATGGCTATACCCTGATGGTGGTCCCGATCACGCACGTCACCAACTCGAGCCTGTTCGCCAAGGTGCCCTATGACCCGATCGAGGACTTCACGCCGATTTCCATGCTCGCCGCGTCGCCGCTGATGCTGGTCACCAATAACAGCTTCCCGGCAAAGAATGTCCGTGAACTGGTGGCGCTGGCCAAAGCGAATCCCGGCCGCTTCAACTGCGGCTCGGGTGGCAACGGCACTTCTCAACACCTGGCCTGTGAACTGTTCAAGAGCACGACAAAGGTGGACATTAAGCACGTGCCTTACAAGGGTAATGCAGCGGCCATGACGGACGTGATGGGCGGCCAGATCGAGATGTTGTTCGATCAGATGGCCACCGCTGTGCCGCATGTGAGGGCAGGCGGGGTACGCGCGATCGCCGTCACGAGCGCCAAGCGATCGCCGGCGATGCCGGACGTTCCCACCGTCGCTGAATCCGGCTTTCCGGGCTTTGAGACCACCGCGTGGTTCGGTATCGTCGGGCCGCGCGGCATGCCCAAGGACGTGGTGGATCGCATCAACGCGTCTGTGCGAAAAGCGCTCGCGCGGCCGGAAGTGCAGAAACTGCTCGGTGCCCAGGGGCTCGAGCTGACGCCCAGCTCCCCTGAGCAATTCCGGGATACGTTGAAGTCCGAGATGGTCAAGTGGGCTTCCGTGATCAAGCAGGCCGGCATCACGATCGAGTGAGGGAGTCTTTCATGGTGAATGGTGAATCCCTGGCTCTCAGGCTGGATCCGAACGACAACGTTGCGATCGCCCGGCACGCACTTCCAGGCGGCAGTGTCCTGTCGGAGTACGCAGGCGTAGTGCTCAGCGCCGACATACCAGCGGCACACAAGGTTGCGATAGCCGATATCCAGCAGTCAGAACCGGTCCGACGTTATGGACAGATCATTGGATTTGCAACCCAACAGATTCGCCGGGGCGAACACGTGCACACGCATAACCTGGCAATGGGGGCGTTCCAGCGCGACTATGCTTTCGGGGCCGACGCCCGGCAGCCTGACACTGCCACAACGGCCGAAACGTTTTTGGGCTTCGAGCGGCCGGACGGTCGGGTAGCGACGCGCAACTACATTGGCGTGGTGAGCACTGTCAATTGCTCGTCTTCCGTGACCAAGCTCGTCGTCGAGCATTTTTCGCGCCCGGGCACGGTCGATGCCTACCCCAACGTCGACGGGGTGGTTCCGGTCACGCACAGCTTCGGTTGTTGCATCGACCACAACGGCGACGGCGTGAAGCAGTTGCGACGGACGCTCGGCGGCTATGTGAAACATGCGAATTTCGCGGGCATAGTGGTCATCGGGTTGGGCTGCGAATCCAATCAGATGGGCGCCATGTTTCTGGCTCAGGGGATTGAGCCCGGCCGCACGACCGTCCCTTTGGTGATACAGGACCTGGGCGGCACGCGCAAGACCGCTGACGCGGCCATTGCCGCGATCGAGAAGATGCTTCCCGCGGCGAACGAATGCAGCAGGAAGCCGGTTTCCGCGGCGCACCTGACGGTCGCGTTGCAGTGCGGTGGATCCGACGGCTACTCCGGCATCACGGCGAATCCGGCACTCGGGGTCGCGGTCGACCTGCTGGTGGCGCAGGGTGGCACTGCGATCCTGAGCGAGACCCCGGAGATCTATGGGGCAGAGCACCTTCTCACGCGACGTGCGGTCTCGCGCGAGATGGGCCAAGGCATCGTCGACCTGATCAAGTGGTGGGAAGATTACGCCGACCGGGAGAAGGGCAGCATTGACAACAACCCGACTCCCGGCAACAAGGCGGGCGGATTGACGACAATTCTCGAGAAGTCGCTGGGCGCCGTTGCGAAGAGTGGCTCGTCGGCTCTGATGGGTGTCTATCGGTACGCGGAACCGATCACCGCTCGAGGGCTGGTGTTCATGGACGCGCCCGGTTACGACCCGATGGGCGCCACCGGCCAGATCGCCAGCGGGGCGAACCTGGTTGCTTTCACGACTGGCCGGGGATCCTGCTTTGGATCGAAGCCGGCGCCCTCCATCAAGCTCGCGACGAATTCAAGGATGTACGCACGCATGCGGGACGACATGGACGTCAATTGCGGCGACATCATGGACGGCGACGCCACGCTCGAGCAAAAGGGCAGGGAAATCTTCGAGAAGATGCTGGCCGTGGCGTCTGGCGAGAAGTCGAAGAGCGAGCACCTTGGCGTCGGTAACGAAGAAACAGTTCCTTGGATGATCGGTGCGCAGATGTGACCGGCGCGCTCGAGCCCTCGCTGGCTCAGGATTCTCCTCACCCCACCACCCACCTCGCGAACTGCGTCCACACGGCCGTGCCGGCGATCGGGCGACGCGGAGCTGAGCGCGTTCAAACCACCCCGCCAATCTCCTGCGTCTGAAACATCCGGTTGAAGTCGGAGCAGTTCTGGGCCAGCATGATGATGGAGGTGAGAAGCGAGCCCCGCAGCTCGCCACGGTACATCGCCACATACTGGATCCTGGGTAGTGTCGGCGAGACCCGAAGAACGGCCAAGGAACCGTTCGCGGTCAGCGCGGACAGGCAGTGCTTGGGCAAGTAGCTGATGCCCAGCCCCGCCACCGTCATGCCAATCAGGGCAACCATGTTGTTGCTGGTAATGACGGAAGGAAGATCGATGCCGACCGACTTGAACCATCGGTCGTAAATGATTCCGGTGCCCGACTTGTCGCCTTGCACCAGCAGGCGGTGCTTGGCCAGGTCGTGCATCTTGATCGGCTTGGTCGTGTCCATGACGGTGGGGCTGCACATCCAGGCGCTTTCAACGCTGCTGACTGGCTTTGAACTGAAGCGGGCATCTTGAAAAGTGTCCGGCACCACGATCAGGTCGACTTCATCGGCCAGCAGTTTGTCCCTCAGGCCCATGCTCAGGTCGACGTCGGGCTCGATGACCACTTTGGGGTAGTACTCCTGGATCAACCGGACCAACCGTGGCAGCCAGGTCATCGCCGTCAACTCGGTGACGCCCAGCCTGACCCGCCGTTGCACGACCTCCGGGCGCGACATTTCCTCGACGGCCCGATCCCGTTGCTCCAGCAGCTGTTTGGCCAGCACGAGGAGTTGCTCACCCTTTTCGGTGAGCCGCGCACTGCGCGCACTGCGGTCGAACAGCTCGATCTCGAACGTCGCCTCGATTTCGTGGATCCGCTTGGAGATCGCGGACTGCGTCGTGTGCAGACGGTTGGCCGCAGGTGAAAAACCGCCCAGATGCGCCACCCAGTACAGGGCCTCGAGCTGTTTGAAAGTCATCATCGACATGCTCTCCCTGAATGCAGGTCCTCCGGGTTTACCCTTTTGCCTCGAGACCTCCCATGCGCAGCGCATCCGCAAGACCGGGCCGCTGCGCGTGATTCCAGCAAGATGCCAGCCTCCGAAACATTCCTTGTAGGAATTCAATCAGATAAAAAAATATCGCTTTTATTAATTATTGGTCGATTCTAAGCTCTCGCTCACATTGATTGCACTGCTTCAGGAGTCCCAAATTTCAGCCCCCAGCTTCACCATCAATGCGATGCCCGCATTGGCACCGGCCACCTTGATCGAGGCGCTGCGGACGGTCGTCACGCCGCATCTGAGCGACAACCTGCAACGCCCCTCCGGCGTGGCGGGCTTGCGGAAATTTCACAAGAGCCGAAAGCTGGTGGGCACGGCCCTCACCGTCAAGGCCCGGCCCGGCGACGTCATCGTCGGGGACGAGGACGGCATCGTCAGTTTTCCGCAAAATGAAGCCGACGCATTGCTGGCTGCCGCCCGGCGCAGCGCCAGCAACGAAGAACTCATCAAGGCCGAAATCGCCTCGGGCTCGGTCAATCAGTCATGGCTGACCAAAGTGCTGGCCGTCCACGGCCTGGCAGACTGACTCCGGTGCAAGCCCTATGACCAACATCATCGCAAGGCGCTTTGACCAGATCAAGGCATCCCCCAGCATGGGAGCCAAGGCCAAGGTCGAGGCGCTTCGGACCGCTGGAAGGCGCATCGTCGACTTCACCATTGGCGAGCCGGACTTTCCAACCCCCCAACATGTCGTGCAGGCCGGAATCGCCGCGCTGTTGCACGGCGAGACCAAGTACACCGCTGCTGCCGGTACGCCCGCGCTTCGATCCGCCATCGCCGGAAAGCTTGCACGAGAAAACGGTCTGGAGTTTTCCGCGTCCCGGATCGTCGTTGGCTGCGGAGCCAAGCACGTCATCTTCAACGCGTTCGCCGCATCCCTGGAGGCGGGCGACGAAGTGATCATTCCAGCGCCGTATTGGGTTTCCTACCCCGATATGGTCGCCATCAATGGCGGAACCCCGGTGGTTGTCCGGTGCGCCGAATCCATCGGCTTCAAGCTGACGCCGAAACTTCTTGAAGGGGCAATCACGCCGCGCACCCGCTGGCTGGTCTTGAACTCGCCCAACAATCCTACCGGGGCCGTTTACACCCGCGCCGAACTGCAAGCCCTGTGTGCGGTGTTCAAGTCACACCCGCACGTCTGGCTGCTGACCGACGAGATCTACGAACATTTTGTCTATGGCAAGGCCGAGCATGTCAGCGCCCTCGCGCTGGCCCCGTATCTCGCGGACCGGACTCTGGTCGTCAACGGCGTGTCCAAGGCCTACGCCATGACGGGCTGGCGGATTGGCTACGGCGCGGGGCCCTTGCCGCTGATGCAGACCCTCAGCCTCTTGATGTCGCAAAGCACGACCTGCCCCAGTGCGATCAGTCAAAGCGCAGCGATCGCCGCATTGGAAGGCCCGCAAGAGGGCGTGATGGATGCGGCGGCGCTCTACCGGATCCGGCGCGATTTGATGCTGGCGCGCCTCAAGGATGTCCCCGGCATCCACTGCACAGTGCCCGATGGTGCCTTCTACCTGTTCCCGTCCGTGGCGGGGCTGGTGGGCAGGAACGACCATCGCGGCGTTGAGATGAAGAGCGACGTCGATGTCGTGAACTTCTTGCTGGATGCGGCAGGCGTTGCATCCATTGACGGCAGCTCGTACGGAATGCCCGGGCACGTTCGATTTTCCTTCGCCAATTCGGCCGAGGAAATCGAAGAGGGCTGCCAACGCATCCGGGCCGCTGTCACCTCCCTTGTTTCCTAACCCAACCGGCTTCATGAAAGGCCTCGCCATGTCCTCCCTCTCCAAGAAAACCTTCGTAGCAGCGGCGCTGCTGACAACCCTGGTCGCGCCGGTACTGGCCGACCAGTTGAGCGATATCCAGAAGCGTGGCACGCTGGTCTGCGGCACGCTGGGCACCTCCGAGCCCTTCAGCTTCGCCGACCAGTCCACCCGCCAAGTGCTGGGTTATGACGTCGATTTCTGCAATGCCATCGCCAAGGGCCTGGGCGTCAAGACCGAGCTCAAGCTCCTCGCGGTCGAGGCGCGCATTCCCGAACTCCAGCAGGGCCGGGTCGATGTGGTCATTGCCAATCTCGGCTACACGCCGGCGCGCGCCGAGCAGATCGACTTCAGCCACACCTATTTCGTCAGCCAGCAAAAAATCATGACGCGCACGGCCGATGGCTACAAGAGCTTCAAGGACCTGGCCGGAAAGCAGGTCAGCGCACCCAAGGGCTCCACTTCCGAAGCGGCGGTGCGGGCCAGCGTGCCGAACTCCACCGTCGTGACTTTCCAGGATCCGCCCACTGCCTTCATGGCTCTCATCCAGGGCAAGGTGGACGCCTTTGCCCTGTCTGAGCTGACCTTGATCAAGTTCCAGCAGCAAGTCGCAGCGCAAACGCCGACGACCATTCTTCCGGTTTCCATGATGGCCGAACCGTGGGGTGTCGGCGTCAAGAAGGGCGAGCCCGCACTGTTGAAGAAGGTGAACGACACGCTGTCGACCATGGAGAGCAACGGCGAAGCTGTCAAGATCTTCGACAAGTGGCTGGGCGCCAGCAGCCTGTACAAGGCCAAGCGCGAATTCAAGATCGGGCCGATCGCCCATTGATTTCCCGCGATCGGCCAGTGGCCCGCCTTAGCCAGATTCAAAAGCAGTAGCCATGGCCATCGGGTTTGGGTCGCTGGACCTGCTTCAGGGTGAGAGCGGACAGGTTCTCTTCAAGGGCCTGCTCGCCACTCTGGAGTTGACCGCGCTGGCATGGCTGATCGCCTTTGTGGTCGGGATTCTCCTGGCCGTGATCCGCTCGTCGGGGCTGAGATGGGCGGATGGCACCGTTGCCGTCTACGTGGCGTATCACCGGAACGTTCCGCTCCTGGTCCAGATCCTCTTCTGGTACTTCGGCATCGTCACCTTGCTGCCCATGGCAGCCCAAAGATGGCTGAACGGGCACGGCGGCGGTTTCGTCGCCGGCGCCATCGCCATCGGGCTGTGCATGGCGGCCTATGTCAGTGAGGATCTGCGCAGCGGCATTCGGGCCATCTCCAGGGGCCAGCTGGAAGCCGCCCGGGCCATCGGCCTCACGTTCATCCAGTCCATGCGTTACGTGGTCGTGCCACAGGCCTTGCGCAATGTCATTCCCGCGCTGGTCAACGAAACGCTGCTGCTTTTCAAGAACACGAGTCTGCTGATGGCTATCGGCGTCGGCGAGTTGACCTACGCGTCGCGGCAGCTTGAAACGCAGACTTTCCGCACCTTCGAGATTTTCGCCATCACCACCGTGTGCTATCTGGCGGTATCCATCCTGATCATGCTCGGCGGCCGTTTCCTGGAACGGCGCTACAAGATCGCGGGGCGCTAGTCATGTTGAATATCCTGCATGACTATTGGCTGCTGCTGCTGATCGGCCAGTTTCCGAACGGGCCCCTGGGCGGGCTGGCGATGACGCTGATCCTGGCCGTGGGCGGCATCTTGCTGGCCTTTCCCTGCGCCGTCGTCATCGCGCTGGCCGCCACCAGCCCGCATGTCGCCGTACGAACTCTGGCCAACGGACTCATTTATCTGGTTCGGGGTTTGCCCCTGCTCATGTTCATCTTCTGGGCGTACTTTGCGATTCCCGCGCTGCTGGGAGAAAACGCCCCCGGCGTATTGACCATGCTGTTCGCCCTGGTCATCTACGAGAGCGTCTACCTGGCCGAGGTGATTCGTGCGGGTATCGAGGCCTTGCCGGCCGGACAGACCGAGGCGGCGCGGTCGCTCGGGCTGACGCACCTGCAGACCAAGCGGATCATCATCCTGCCTCAGGCGCTGTACAACATGCTGCCCAGCCTGCTGAGCCAGTTCATATCGACCATCAAGGAGACGTCGCTGGGGTACGTGATCAGCGTCAACGAGCTCACTTTTGCGGCCAGCCAGATCAACTCGATTCTCCTGACCCGGCCTTTCGAGGTTTATCTGCTGCTGGCAATCATCTATTTCCTGCTTTGCTTTCTGCTCACCATGGCCGTGCGGCAGCTGGAAAAAAGTGTCGAACGCAGTCGGAGATCGTCAAAGGTTCAGTTATGAGCAATCCCCAGAACATGATCGAGTTCATCGGTGTCGAAAAGCGCTATGGCGACTATCGAGCGCTCATAGGCATCGACGCCGCCGTGGGCAGAGGCGAGGTGGTGATTGTTTGCGGCCCGTCGGGCTCGGGCAAGTCCACGCTGATCAGGACTGTCAACCGGCTCGAGGAAATCGAGAGCGGCACCATCACGGTCGACGGTGTCGACACCCATTCACCGGCGCTTGACATCAACAAGATCCGCAGCGGAATTGGATTCGTCTTTCAGCAGTTCAACCTGTTCCCGCACCTCAATGCGGTCCAGAACGTTGCGCTGGGGTTGGTGAGAGTCAAGAAGATGCACATGGCGGAGGCGGACGAGCGGGCCATGGCACTCCTGTCGCGCGTGGGCCTGGGGCAAAAAGCGCGTGCATTTCCCGGCGAGCTGTCCGGGGGCCAGCAGCAGCGTGTCGCGATTGCGCGCGCCCTGGCGCAAAACCCGCCGGTCATGCTGTTTGACGAGCCGACCAGCGCGCTCGATCCCGAGATGGTGGGCGAGGTCCTGGCGGTGATGCGTGAGCTGGCCGCCGAAGGAATGACCATGATGTGCGTGACCCATGAGATGGGCTTTGCCCGCGAGGTCGCGGATCGGGTCTGGTTCATGGACGCCGGCCGGATTGTCGAGATCGGCAAGCCAGCCGATTTCTTCGACAGGCCTGCGACTGAACGGGCCCAGAAATTTCTCGCCGAGATCCGGCGCTAGCCTTGAGCGACCTGCGCTGACTGAGGAAGTGCTTCAGTCGGTGCTGATTTGCAGCACCATCTCGACTTCGACCGGAATCTGCGAACCGAGCACCGAGCGGATGTTCGCCAGCATGTTCAGCCCGACCTGCCGCGCCGCTGCATAGCCCTCGTCAACGGAAAGCTCGGCCCCGATGAGCCTGCATTCTCCCGCCTGGAGTCTTCAGAGAGTGAAGCGGGCCTATCATCAGGCCGTCCGTTGATTCAACATGCGATTCACAGGAAAGCTCAAGACCTGGACCGAGGACAGGGGGTTCGGCTTCATCACGCCGACGGAGGGCGGGCAGGACATCTTCGTGCACATTTCGGAGTACCCCAGGGGGCGACGCCCGAGACTGGACGAAATGCTTTCATTCGAGGTGGGGCTCAACCCGCAGGGCAAGAAGAAAGCGGTGGCGGTCCGCATCGCGGAGATGCATTCAGCCAGCAGCCGGCGCGATTCTTCACGCCGGAGCCGCGACGCAAGCCTGCCCGCCGGCGGGCTCCTGCGCGGCATTGTCACGCTGGCAATGATCGTTCTTGTGGCCTGGTACGGCTATCGTCAGTACATCCGCCGTTTGCCACTTTCCAACGCCGAATCCACGCCTGCGCAGGGGACCCGCGAGCTGCCGCAATCCAGGGTACCCGCTGCTTCGCGTTTCAGTTGTGACGGTCGCATCTATTGTTCGCAGATGACGTCATGCGAGGAGGCGACATTCTTCCTCAGGAACTGCCCGGGCACGCAGATGGATGGCGATCACGATGGAGTTCCTTGCGAGCAGCAGTGGTGCAACTAGCTGGCTGGGGGTACTGGCAGTCAGTCTCATGCCGCCTTGTACCCGCTTTCGGCGAGCGACGCAGTCACGCCAGCGCCGCTCCTCGACTAGGAAATTCCCTTAGGCGCATCTTCAGTATTGCCTAAGGGGCGGCGGGGCCCGCGGTGGTTTCATGACAGCAGGTAGCCAAACGGTCCAAGGGACCACCATAGGGGTGCTCAGAGTCGTGATGTCCGACCGCCCGCCCGTCGGGATGTTGGGTGCGGCGGGACAAAAGGTGGTGAAAATGAGCATCGATTCCATCGATGACGTGACAGCCGCGATTGCCACGCTGGAAGGCGAAAATCGCAGCCTTGCTGAAAGACTGTCCCAATCCGAAGCACAGAGGACCCGGTTGGAGGCGACTCTCAAGGAGAGCGAGGCCTACAACAGGCTGGTTTTTCAGGACGCATCAAACCCCATAGTCATCATTGACCCAGTGGCCGGCATCGTGGACTGCAACCTGGCTGCGGCGCACATGTACGGCCACGCTTCCCGCGAAGACGTGCTGGGCAAGATGCCCCTGGCCTTTTCCGCACCCACCCAATACGACGGTACCGACAGCCAGACTGCTGGGGAGCGGCTGGTTCGCTCCATTTTCAAGCAGGGTGTTGCGAATTTCGAATGGCGGGCGCAGCGCGCCAACGGCCAGACATGGGATGCCGACGTGCATCTCATGACATTCGATTGCGGCGGCAAGCAGTTGCTGCGACTCACCATTGACGACATCACCGAACAAAAACGGATCAGTGATGAAATAGAAGCCCAACAACGCGAAATCAAGAAGCTGCTGGAAGAACAGCAAGCCATCTTTGAAAACGCTCCCAACGCGATTTTCTACACATCGGACGGAATCATCCTGCGGGCGAACAAGCGCCTTGCCACGCACATCGGGCGTACCGTTGATGAAGTGATCGGACAATCGGCGTCGGCGATGATGTTTCTGTCGCCAGAGAGTTTTCGTGCGTTCGGTGAAGCGGTTGGCCCGGAGCTGCGAGCTGGCAGGGATGCACACGTCGAATGGGAGTTCATCCGGAAAGACGGAACAAGATTCATTGCCAATGTTTCCGGACAAGGCGTCAATGTTGCCGGGTACGAACGGGTGGCCGTATGGTCGTTCGAGGACATTACGCAGCGCAAGCGCCTGGAGCGCGAAATACGCCAAAGCGAGGAAATCTTTCGTCGGGTGCTGGAGAACAGTCCGGCAGGCGTAACGATCAGCACCGAGGACGGGCAGCCCGTTTTCTCAAATCGCCGGCTTACCGAACTGCTGGCAATTGCACCAGAGAAAGTCGCCAACCACCGCACCGCGGACAACTGGTTGGACCCGGCAGATCGCGACATCTTTATCGCCCAACTCCAGCGCGACGGCTCGGTCAGCGACTACCAGGCAAATTTTGTAGACACGGACGGCACGCCACTGACGGTACTGCTCACTTCCTTTCTATTGGATTTCGTTGATGGCCGCCACCTGGTGACCTGGATCTACGACATCACCGAGCGCCAGAAACTTCTGGAAGAGCAGCAGGTCATCTTCGAGAACGCCCCGAATGGCATTGTCTACACCGCAGACGGCATCATTTTGCGGGCCAACAGGCGCATCGCCGAGCACCTTGGGCGTACCGTGGAAGGCCTTATCGGGCAACCAGGGGCCATCATGTTTGAGTCGCCCGAGAACTATCGGGCCTTTGGCGAAATCGTTGGGCCTTTGCTGGGGGCTGACAAGGATGCACATGTCGAATGGGAGCTCGCCAGAAAAGACGGCACAAAATTCATCGCCCTGGTTTCCGGTCAAGGCCTTCATATTGCTGGCCATCAACGGGTGACGGTATGGGTTTTCGAGGATATCGCAGAGCGCCGGGCGCAGGATGAGGCGCTGCGCGCTTCGCACGCCCAGATCGCCGCGCAGGCTGCGCTGCTGGAGCGCCAGAACGATACTTTGAAAGAGAATGTGCTGCTGCGCGAAGAGGTCGAACGCATCGGGCGGCACGACATCAAGACGCCGCTCAACAGCATCGTCGCGGTAACCCGGCTGCTGCGCGAGGAACACCCGCCGGGCCCGGAGGCCGACGAGCTGCTGACGATCGTCGAGCGGGCCGGCTATCGCATCTTGTCCATGGTCAACCTGTCGCTGGACCTGTACAAGATGGAGCAGGGCAGCTACGTATTCCGTCCCGATGCGGTGGACTTGGTCGACCTCGCGAACAAGGTGACTGCCGACGTCCGCATGCACGCCGCATCGAAGCAGGTCAGGCTGAAAGTCGATGTGAGTGCCGCGCCCTTTGCCTGGGCCGAAGAGCTGCTGTGCTACTCGCTGCTGGCCAATCTGCTCAAGAACGCACTGGAGGCCTCGCCCGAAGGCGGTATGGTCACCATCTCGGCCGAGGCCGGCACGGCCGAAACCGTGCTCCTGCGCATCCACAACCGCGGTGTCGTGCCCGAGTCGATCTGCGGCCACTTCTTCGAGAAATACGCGACCCGCGGCAAGGTCAGTGGCACCGGCCTGGGCACCTACTCGGCGCGGCTGATGGCCCGAGTCCAGGACGGCGACATCGAGATGGAAACCTCCGAACCGATCGGCACGACCATCTCGATCCGGCTGCGCGCCGCCCCGGCGGGTACTGTTCCCGCAACGCTGCGTCACGCAGCCGAGCGGCGCGGAGTTGAGCCGCTACTGATCTCAGCCATGCCGCCGACCCGCGTGCTGCTGGTGGACGACGACGAATACAACCTGCTGCTCGTGCGGAGGTTCCTGCCGACCCCGCCGTTCACCGTGGACACGGCCATCAACGGCCGGGTCGCCTTGGGCGCGGCCGAGCGGCAGTGGCCTGATGTGGTCTTCATGGACCTGGACATGCCGGTCATGGGCGGGCTGCAGGCGGTGGGGGAGCTGCGGACCATCGAGCGGGCCAGGCTGGCCAAACGCTGCACCATCGTGGCACTGTCCTCCCACGACGATGACGAGACGCGGCGCCGGGCGCTGGCCGCGGGCTTTGACCGTTACCTCACCAAGCCGGTCACGCGCGACGTTATTCACGAGACCCTGCTGGAGTTGAACGTGCTGATCGGTGGCGCAGCGGCGTTGCCCGTTCAGCCCCCGACAACGATGGCCGTTCCAGGCGCTGCGGGCATGATCGATCCGATCATCATCGACCAGGACGTCGAACCGGTGCTTGCCCAGTTCATGGAATCGCGCCGGCAGCTTATCGCGGGCCTGAGCGCGGCCATGCACGCCGACAATCGCGCCGAAGTGCGGCGGATTGCGCATCAGCTGGCGGGTAGCTTCGCCCTGTACGGGTTCCTCTGGGCCAGCGAGCAAAGCCGCTGGATCGAACATAACTTCAGCGCGATCGAACCGCTGAAACTGACACAGCTGGCCGGCGATCTGCGCGCGCACCTGGCCACGGCTGACATCCGCTTCACGCAAGCAAACCCGTGAGCCGCCTGCAAGGTGGAGGAAGCTCTTGGGCCGATCAGCGAGTGGGCCGGGTGCGGGAACTATCGAAATCGCTGCCATACAGAACTGGAGAACGCCGTGACCGCCAAGAAGAGAATCCTGTTGATCGATGATGACGCCGCCGTGGTCAGTTACCTGATGACCAAGCTGGCCAGGCACTATGACGTGGTTTCAACGGTCGACCCGCGCCAGGCCGTGGCGTTGGCGCGGCGGGAACTGCCCGAGTTGATCCTGTGTGACATCGACATGCCCGAGATGACTGGGGGCGATGTGGCGGCTGCCCTGGCCAAGGATGCAGACACAGCGAGCATCCCGCTCATCTACCTCACGGCACTCGTGTCGCCGGAAGAAGCCAGGGATCTGGATGGGCAGGTCGGCGGGCGCCCCGGTGTATCCAAGGGCGCTCCGCTGTCGGATCTGATCAGGAAGATCGACGCGACGACTTGGCGCTGATCGAAAGCGCCAGCTGCCGTCGGGCTCGAAGGTGACCGATCGCATGGCCGCAATTCCCAGGCTGTCTGTCCTGCCCCGGGTCTTCGCCGTGCTGCTGTGAACGAGCACACCAAGCTCCAGGAGAATCGCTGATTCGTCCTAGCGGAGTCCCGGCGACGCCACTATCGTTGGCCAAAATCGGCTCATGGGACCCATGACGACTGAAATGAAACTGACTGGCAAGATCGCTCGCGAGCGTATTCGGATGATGCGAGTGCCGAGGGCAGAAGCGGGTTTGATCGAAGGATTCCAGGCGCTCGGGGATGTGAGCGGCGTAGTGTCGGACATCCTCGACGAACTCGGCATCACCGGCATCGTCGGCGCATCAACGCTGAAACCAACCATACCTGGCCGCTGCATCGTCGGCACTGCGCTTACGGTGCGCAACATCGTGCAGCGCGAACACACTTACGAAACCGCGCGGGCCCACGTCAACAAGATGGCCGAATTCGAAGCGCACAATCTTGCGCTTCCCGGGGACGTTCTCGTCATCGATGGCGTGCCCGGTGTCTCGAACATGGGCGGCATTTCGGCACAGACCGGCAAGCGGCAGGGGGAGGCCGGGGCCATCGTTTTTGGCGGCATCCGCGACATCGCGCACTCGCGCAGTGTGGATTATCCGCTGTGGGCCCTCGAGATCACGCCGCTCACGGGCAAGTGGCGCATCGAGACCGTCGAGATCAACGGCGACATCCAGATCGGCGGCATCCGCGTCTCACCGGGCGACATCGTGCTGGCTGACGACAGCGGCGTCTGCTTCATCCCGCGCGCGCGCGCGGCTGAAGTCCTGGAACTGTGCCGCAAGAAGTCGGCGGCCGAAGACCGCAAGTGCAAGCTCATCGATGCCGGCACTCCGGTGGCGGATCTCCCGGGCAACGCCTGAGAGAGAGCTTGCATCGCATGAAGATCGCCATCCTCGACGACTATCAGCACGCCATCCACAAGCTGGGCTGCTATGACCGGCTCGCGGGCCATGAGGTCACCATTTGGACCGACCACACGGACGACGCGGCCGTGCTGGCCCATCGGTTGCGGGACACCGAGGCGCTGGTGCTGCTGCGCGGCCGCACGCGCATGAACGCGGCGCTGCTGACGCGGCTGCCGCGATTGAAGTTCATCAGCCAGAGCGGGCACACCGAGCATATCGATCTCGACACCTGCACGCGGCTGGGCATCCTGGTCTCGGCCATATCCTCCACCCGGCCTTCGTATGCCACAGCCGAACTGACCTGGGGTCTGGTAATTGCCTCACTGCGCAACATCTGCCACGAGGCGCAGACGCTGAAAGGAGGAGGCTGGCAGTCCTCGCTCGGCATCGGCTTGCGCGGACGCGTGCTCGGGGTGTTCGGCTATGGCCGCCTGGGTTCGATTGTCGCCGGCTACGGCAAGGCGTTTGGCATGGACGTGCTTGTGTGGGGCCGACAGACAACGCTGGCCAAAGCGCGCGCCGATGGCTATGCGATCGCCACGAGCCCGGAGGAATTCTTTGCCCGCGCCGACGTGCTGTCGGTCCACGTCCGCTATTCCAGCGAGACGCGCCACATGATCGGACCCGAAGATCTGGCGCGCATGAAGGCCACTGCTTTGTTCGTCAACACAAGCCGGGCCGAACTCGTTTCGCCAGGCGCTCTCGAACAGGCCCTGCAAGCCGGCCGCCCAGGCAAGGCCGCGGTCGATGTGTACGAGACGGAGCCCGCGCCAGCCGCGTATCCGCTGCTGGCCATGGACAACGCCCTGTGTACGCCGCACCTGGGCTATGTGGAACGCGACAGCCACGAGTTTGCGTTCGGCAATACCTTTGACCAGATCGTCGCGTATGCACAGGGAAACCCTGTGAACGTCTGCAACCCCGCTGTCATCGCTGCAAATCAACGGAGACCTCCACAATGAAACACATCCTCAAACGCGTGCTGCTCTCGACCTGCCTGGTGATGACTGGCGCCTTCGGCGCCAGCGCTGCGACAGCAGACAGCTGGCCTGAACGCCCCATCAAGATCATTCTCGGCTTCGCGCCCGGCGGCCCTGTGGATTCGTCGGCCCGCATCGCCGCGCAGATTCTGTCCGACCGCCTGGGCAAAGCGGTGGTCGTGGAAAACCACGCCGGCGCCGGCGGGACCATCGCCTCGCGCATGGTCGCCAAGTCGCCGCCGGACGGCTATACGCTGCTGGTGAACGCGACCTCCGACATCATCAACCCCATCGTCGACAAGAACGCCGGCTACAGCATTGAGAAGGACTTCACGCCGATCGGCCTGATCGCGAGCGCGCCCAACGTGCTGGTGGTGCATCCGTCGCTCCCGGTCAAGTCGGTCGCAGAGCTCGTTGCCTATGCGCGGGCCAACCCGGCGGCGATCAGCTATGGTTCGGCGGGCGTCAACACGGTGAGCCACCTGGGGGGTGTGCTGTTGAGCGCCATGGCGAGCGCGCCAATGACCCACATTCCTTACCGGGGGACAGGACTGGCGCAGACTGACTTCCTCGCCGGCCGGCTGCCCGTCATGTTCGACGGCTTGGTCACTGGTCTGGCGAACGCCAAGCTCGGCAAGGCGAGAGCGCTCGCTGTCACGTCGGCCCAACGCTGGCCGAGCAGTCCGGAAATTCCAACCGTGGCCGAAAGCGGCTACCCCGGCTACAGCCTGCTGGCGATCTTTGGTTTGATGGCGCCGGCCGGCACGCCAGCGCCGATCATCGAACGCATCTCCACCGCACTGCTCGACGGCCTGCGCACCGACAGCGTCCGCGAGCGCATCGCCTTCCTCGGCGCGGTGCCGGGTCACTGGAAGCCGGCTGAATACCGCGCTTACCTCAATGGCGAATCCGCCCGGTGGGCGAAGCTATATGCCGAGGGCATGATCAAGTCCGAGTGAAAGGCAGCTGCAGGCGGGAACCGGAGGCGTAAACCCGAATTTGCGCGGCCCTGGCGGCTTCGTAGAATCGACGCGTGAGTTCCCGCCTTCTGACCTTCACCACCTATTCGATGTCGCAACTGTGCGCGCACTCCGATTTCGACGTGCGTCGCGAGGGCTCGCCACGGTCGGAGCGGCGGCTGCATCGGCATGACTATTTCCAGATTCACGTGCATCTGGAAGGCCCCGCGCAGATGCATCTCGGCGCGTCCACGCGGCCGTTGGCGCCGGGAGTACTGTCTTTCATCCTGCCGGACCGCCTTCATTACGTCTCCCATCTGCCGGGCTCGAAATATTATGTACTGAGCTTCGGGCTGAAGTTCCTGCGCAATGACCTTGACGCGGGTCCGCTGGAGCTTGAAGACATTCCCCTGCAACGTGCGCCGGAACTGGCGCCGTTCCAGTTCCAGGACTCGCTCGATTTCCAGCTCGATGCTGCCGAGATGGCGAAGACCGTCTCCCTCTGCGAGGCCATGCTGGCCGAGAACATGGCCCGGGAGTTCTTCTCGATGGAACTGATTCGCTCGCATATGCTGGCCTTGATTGGCTTGGTGTGCCGCAAGTACGCGAGCCGCTTCGAGCAATCCGCGGCCGAGCAGCAGACCCGCATGTCACGCAGCGCCGCCGTCAAGCGCATCGACAAATTTCTTCGTGACAACTACATGCGCCGGCTGATGCTGGAAGACTTGGCGAACGCGGCGTGTCTTTCGCCGAATTACCTTTCACATTTGCTCAAGCGGGAGTTCGGGAAGTCGTTTGTCGACTTATTGACCGGCCTGCGCATGGAGGCGGCCAAAGCACTGTTACTCAACAGCACCTTGCGCGTTGCCGAGATCGCGGACCAATGCGGTTTCAGCGACGAGGCGTATTTTTCGCGCCGGTTTCGGCAGATGGAAGGCTGTACACCGACAGCTTTTCGAGAGCCAGCGCCAGCACTGGGACACTGACTCCCCAGAGGTCGACCTCACCGTCATCGGCGGCGTGCTCGCAGCGCACGTCGTGGCCAGGGGCGCGCGGCGAGCGTGGAAACCCCGATTTGTCCCCGGAGGAGGTTGAACAAGGCTGTCTGGACCGCATGATTGCTGGAACGGGGCGTTTGGAGTACACGTCCGTTCCCCGGTCTGTTCCCCTGCCCGTCGTACCCTTGCCCGCGGCTTTGGGAGGACGTCGTGCCCATCTATGGCCGAAGATGGACGGGAACAGGGATGGCGTTCCTTGCGAGCAGCAGTTGTGCAACTAGCGCGTCGGTGCCGGCGGCGTCCGTCCAGCCTTCCGCGTAAGCGGCATAGATGGCGTCGAGCACGCCGTCCAGCCGCTCGCGCAGGGCGGCCCGGCCGGGAATGCGAAACGGAATCCCCGCCTGCCGGATGCGGCTCTTGGCGCGCACCAGTCGCTGGCCCATGGTGGCGGGCGAGACCAGGAAGGCCGATGCGATCGCGGCCGCGTCGAAACCCAGCACGGTCTGCAGCATCAGCGGCGCGCGAACGCCACGTCGCGGGTTCGCGCGGCCAGGAAGGCCACCAGCTTGCCGTAGCTGCGCCGGGCGGCAGCCTGCGCCGCTTCGTGCGCGGGACCCGGATCATGCGCCATCCGCGCGATTACATCGACCAGAGCGGGCGGATCGCGACCCCGCGGGGCCGGTGCTTGTCCTGGCCTCAGTCGCAGGGCGGCTTGAGCCGGACGCCTTCGCCTTGGCTGCTGGAAGCCTGTTGCCCCAACAGATCCACCAGCAGACTCTTGACCGCGATCAGGTGGGGCGACTGTGGTGCGTCGAGCGCCGTGGCCACAGAGATCGATCGGGTCAGCACAGGATTCGTGATCCGCGCGATGGGCAAGTCCGACGGTTGCAGGGCGCCGAGCATCGACCATGGCAGCACGGTGGCGCCGATGCCGGCACGGACAAGCTGCACCATCGTATAAGGCGAGGAAACCTCGGTCACAACCTCTGGCGTAATCCCCCGATCAGCGCAAGCCCGATCCAGCAGGGTGCGAACGCTGTTGGGCCGGGCCGGCATCACCAGACGCACGCCGTCGAGGCGTTGCAGGTCGATTTCCTCGCCCTTTGCCTCCAGGCCGATGACGAACAGGTCCTCCTCGATCACCGGCAGGACTTGCATGCCCGTGAACAAGTTCTCGTCGAACATCACGGCGATATCGAGACGACCGCGCAGCAGGAGCTCGGCGATGTAGACGCTGGGACTCTCCAGCAACCCCAAGGTGATCGCCGGGTATCGCTCTCGTACCGCGTTGACCAATGGCACGGCGATCATGTTGGCTGCGCTGGCCGCTGTGCCGATCACAACATGACCGGACGGCGATGAGGCCTGTTCCTGTCCGATTGCTCGCAGCGCTTCGAGCATCTTCAGGGTTTCCTTGGCACGTCGACAGAATTCGATGCCGGTAGCCGTAGGCACTACGCCACGCGAACTGCGGCTCAGCAATTGACAGCCTACCAGGCTCTCCATCCGCCGCATCTGCACGCTCAGCGCAGGTTGAGCGATATGCAAGACCTGCGCCGCGCGCGCGATGCTGCCGGTCTCAACGACGGTGACGAAATTCTTGATGCGACGGGAGTCCATGGCCAATCCATTTGCTGAGCGCAGGCTATCGTAACTGGCGATAGCCTTAGCGTGAACCCGTATTTCCCCAGGTTGGCGCTGTTCACTACGATCTTTCGATATGAAAAATGACGCGGCATCGCCGGGATGGTTGCCCCTGAAGGGCGTACGGGTGCTGGAGCTTGCGCAAGTCATGGCCGGCCCGGTAGCGGGCCTCATGCTCGCGGACCTGGGTGCGGATGTGATCAAGGTGGAGAAGTTTCCTGGCGGCGATGACGCGCGCGCGTTCAACAGCAAGGGCGCCGGCGACATGTCGGCCCAATTTGAGGTCCTGAATCGAGGGAAGCGCTCGATAGCGATCAACTTGAAAACCGAGCAAGGGTGCGAATCGCTTCGCCGCATGGTGGCAAATGCCGATGTGCTGACCGAGAACTTCCGCCCGGGCACCCTGGAAGGGCTTGGGCTGGGGGCCGACAGCCTTCGCAAGCTCAATCCGAGGCTGATCTATTGCAGCATCACCGGATACGGTAGCCGCGGTCCCCTGGCCGAGCGCGGCGGGTTCGACCTCATCCTGCAAGCTTTCTGCGGGCTGATCAGCGTGACCGGGGAACCCGGGCGACCACCGGTCAAGCCGGGGATATCCATTGCCGACGTCAACGCCGGGATTCTTGGGGCGCTTGGCGTACTGGGCGCCTATATCCATGTGCTGCGCACGGGGCGCGGCCAGCATGTGGAAACGTCGCTGCTGCAGGCGTCGATGCAGCAGTTGTATTGGTACGCGGCCCTGTTCTTCTCGTCCGGCGAAGTGCCCCAGCGCCTGGGGACCGCCCATCCGATCGTCGCGCCGTACCAGACCTTCAAGTGCTCCGATGGCGAGATCGCCATTGGCGGCGCCAATGAGGCGAACTGGTTGCGGATCACCCAGGTCGTCGGGCACCCCGAGTGGAGCACCGATCCACGTTTCAGCTCATCGCGGGCCCGGCTGCAACATCGGGCCGATCTCACCGAATGCCTCAACGCGGCGCTGGCCCATCGCACTCGCGCTCAATGGGAAACGCTCCTGAGCGCGGCCGGAGTGCCCGTTGGACCGGTCCAATCGGTGGCCGAGGCGCTGTCGCATCCGCAGGCCCGAGCCATGGACATCGTCGTCGACGCTGATACCGCCGATGGAGGCCGGCGCCCCATGATCGGCCTGCCGCTGCATTTCGATGGGCGCAACGCGCCGGCAACCACGGCCGCGCCTCGACTTGGAGAACACACACGGCAGGTACTCGCCGAGTTCGGCTTTTCTGCCTCCGAGGTTGACGAGTTACTCCAGCAGGAATGCGCACTGCAGCTCGCGCGTTCGCCGGCTCAGGCGCAGGCGGCGGCATCAACCTAGAGTTCAAGACAGGAGAGAAGGAATGACCGGAAGAATTCGAGTGGATCGCGCAGGGCACGTCGCCACGCTCTGGATAGACAACGTTGCCAAGCGCAATGCCATCGACCAGTCGATGTGGATCGCCATCGGCGATGGGTTCGAAGGCCTTGCCCGAAGCGCGGACCTGCGCTGCATTCTCATGCGTGGCGCGGGCACTGCCGCCTTCGGCAGCGGCGCCGATATAGAGGAGTTCGCGGTGATACGCGCGGACAAGCAGCAAGCCCTCGATTTCGCGCGCCATACCCATCGCGCCATGCGTGCGGTCCGTGACTGTCCTATCCCGGTTGTCGCGGCAATCAAGGGTGTTTGCGTGGGCGGAGGGCTGGAGTTGGCTGCGTTCTGCGACATCAGAATCTGTTCGCAAGAGAGTGTGTTTGGTGTTCCAATTGCCCGGTTGGGGGCAACGCTGGCATATCCCGAGCTGGAAGGCCTGGTGCGCCTGGTCGGGTTTGGTGTGGCGCTGGAACTGCTTCTCGAAGGCCGGATTCTGGGGTCGGCCGAAGCCTTGGCCAAGGGCATCGTCAACCGCGTCGTCGATGCGCAGGCCTTTGACTCAGAGGTCGCTGCAACCGTCGAACGAGTCTGTGCCGGCGCGCCGTTGTCGGCCCGCTGGCACAAGAAATTCGTGGCGCGGCTCAGATCTGGCGAGGCTCTGAGCGAAATGGAGCTGGACGAAGGCTACGCATGCTTCGATACCGAGGACTACCAGATTGGATATCGCACGTTTCTGGCCAAGATACCTCCGGTATTTCTCGGTCGATAGGGTTTGGCAACATCGGATGGAGAAGGCATGAGTGACTCGCAATCCCCAAGCAGCATGTCGGTGCTGCACGATGCCGTGGTTCCCATCGAGATGCTGCTGGCGACGGTGGCCAAGGTGCTGTGCTCGGCGGTGTTCGTGTCGGGCCGCGACCCCGAGGAGGCCTTTCGTCACAGCGCGCTGTGGGCGCTGAAGGCGCAGCTGCTGCCCGACGCGTTCTCGCGGCACGCTCGATGGCAGGTCGACCGCGCCGACGCCCGCGTCGACATCACGGTGGACTTCACCCGGGTGGCGGCAGCGGACCTGATCGCGGTGCATCGCGCGGCCCACCCCGGCTTCGAGGCCGATTGGGCCGGCGAGACCGCGCGCCTGGTGAGCCTGGGCAGCGTGACCCGGTCGGCGCAGTTCACCGGAGACCAGGGCAGCATCATCGTGCCGCGCGATGGCGACCGGCGGTTGCACTTCGAACCGTGTCCGGTGCGCCGCGGCCCGGCGTCGAGTGCCGGTTGGCCGGGCCAGACCGGGGCGGAGCCGGGCGACGAGGCGTCGCGCCGCACCCGCGCAGGCATCGCGAAGGCGCTCGACGACGCCTTCGCCGATCCGGAGGCTTTCCATGCGGCGGTGGTCGTGGTGCATGGCGGCCAGATCGTCGGCGAGCGCTACGCCAATGGCATCGGTCCCGACATGCCGCTGGAAAGCTGGTCGATGGGCAAGAGCGTCATGGGCACGCTGATCGGACTGCTGGTGGGGCGCGGCGCGCTCGAACTGGATGCGCGCGCGCCGATCGCCGCCTGGGACACTCCGGGGGACCCGCGCCGGGCCATCACGCTGCGGCACCTGCTGAACATGTCGAGCGGGCTGCGTTGCACCGGCCAGGACGATGCGCGCGGCACCTGGCGTTATGGTGTTCCGGAACACTTCCTGCCTTATTGCGAGGCGCTGAACGTCGCCGAGTACGCGACCGGGCGGCCGCTTGAATTCCCGCCCGACACGGTCGGCCGCTATCGCAACTGCGATCCGCTCAGCCTGGCGACGATCTTTCACGACACGGTGCGCGACCGGCTGGGGGGCAACCCGCTGACCTGGCCGCAGATCCAGTTGTTCGACAAGCTGGGCATGCGCGGCCTCGTTCTCGAAACCGACCGCTGGGGCCACTTCATCGTCAGCGGCTTCGACTACGGCACGGCGCGCGACTGGGCGCGCATCGGCTTGTTGTACCTGCGCGACGGGATGTGGGAGGGCAAGCGCGTGCTGCCGGCCGGCTGGGCGGCGTTCGCGCGCGCGCCGGCGCCGGCATGGAAGAATCGCGAATACGGTGCCCAGATGTGGCTGAACAGCATGAACGAATTGGCGCTCCCGCCCGATACCTTCTACTTCGCCGGCGGCGGCGGCCAGTATGTCCTGGTGGTTCCCTCCGCTGACCTGGTGATCGTGCGGATGGGATTTACGCGAGGCTGGGAGGGCGCGAAGGCCAAGGTCAACACGATGCTCAAGGGCGTCACGGCGGCATTGGCGAAGAAGGCTACTCGATGAACGGCTACGTTCCGCCACCCGGCGACTGGGCGCGCGTGGAGCCGGCGGCGGCCGGCATGTCGGCCGCAGCGCTCGAGGCGGCCGGCGCGTTCGCACGCCAGCACGACTCCGATTGGCCCGCCAGCCTGTACTGGCCCGACGGGCGCTACGTCGGCACGGCGCACGTGGGCGACAAGCCGCCGCACGACCAGCCGATCGGCGTCGTGCGCCCGCGCGGCGGCCCCAGCGGCATGGTGATTCGCGGCGGCCGCATCGTCGCGCAGTGGGGCGACACGGCGCGGGCGGACACCACTTACTCGGCGGCGAAGAGCTACATCGCCCTCGTGGCCGGCATTGCACTGGACGACGGCCTGATCCGGTCGCTGGACGACCGCATTGCCGACTATGCGCAAGACGATGGCTTCGCCGGCGCGCACAACAGCGCCATCACCTGGCGGCACCTGCTGCAGCAGACCAGCGAGTGGCAGGGCACGCTGTGGGGCAAGCCCGACAGCGTCGACCACAACCGCCAGGCCGGCTCGCACAACGCCGACAACAGCCGCCGCGGCACACTGCGCGAGCTCGAGCCGCCAGGCACGCGCTGGGAATACAACGACGTGCGAGTGAACCGGCTGGCGCTGTCGCTCACGCAGCTGTTTCGCCGCTCGCTGGCCGAAATGCTGCGCGAGCGCGTCATGGATCCGATTGGCGCGTCCACGCTCTGGGAATGGCACGGCTACGACAACTCGCGCGTCACGTTCGGCAGGCGCGAGGTGGAGTCGGTGTCCGGCGGCGGGCACTGGGGCGGCGGCCTCTTCATATCCGCCGAGGATCATGCGCGGGTGGCTCTGCTGGTGGCGCGTGGCGGCGACTGGGGCGGCCGGCAGCTGATCTCGCGGCGCTACCTTGCGGAACTCGCCACGCCCTCGGCGGTCAACCCGCAATACGGCTTCATGTGGTGGCTCAATACCGGCGGCCAACTCTTTCCCTCGATCCCCGGGGACGGTGTGTTCGCCCTCGGCGGTGGCCAGCACGTGGTCTGGATTGCGCCGGCACTCGACCTGATCGCCGTCCTGCGCTGGGTCGACAAGCCGCACTGCGATGCCCTGCTGGGGCGCATTGCGGCAGCCTGCAGTTGATCGATCGGCGACTTCACTCAATAAAACGGAGACAACACCATGACCAGCAGAAGGACATTTCATCGCGCCGCAGTGGCGGCCGCTGCCGCGACGCTCGGCGCCCCGGTATTCGCGCAGCCCAAGCCGCGCAACGGCGGCACGCTCGTCTACGCGGCGGGCGCCGCGACCCAGACGCTCGACCCGCAGTTCATCACCGACGTCCAGACCTTCCGCGCCGTCGGGACGATGTATGAAGCACTGACGAAGCAGGACGAGAACGGCAAGGTCGGTCCCGGCCTGGCCCTGTCGTGGACACTGTCGCCCGACAAGCGCACCTGGACTTTCAAGTTGCGCCCGGGCGTGACGTTCCATGATGGCACGCCGTGCAATGCACAGGCTGTCAAGTTCACCTATGACCGCATCGTCAATCCCGCCACCGGCTCGCCGCGCAAGAGCACGCTGGCGATGGTCGAGTCGACGGCTGTCGTCGACGATCTCACCTTCCGGCTGACCACCAAGCAACCCTTCGCGCCGCTGCTGGCCCAGTTGAGCGCCTACAACGTCTACATCCTCAGCCCCACCCACGTCGCCAAGGAGGGTGCGAACTTCAGCAAGACGGCCTCGGGCACCGGCCCCTTCAAGCTCCAGAGCTGGCAGCCGGGCGAGAAGTTGACCGTGGTGCGCAACGACAAGTACTGGGGTGAAAAGGCCAGGGTCGACTCGGTGGTGTTCACCGTGGTGCCCGAGGATTCGGCGCGCACGCTGCTGCTGCTGAGCGGGCAGACCGACGTGATCTCCGAAGTGCCGAACGTGATGGTCAAGCGCCTCGGGTCGCTCGACGCCGTGCGCATGATTCGCAAGCCCGGCTACCGCACCATCTACATCGGCATGAACCTCGCGGTGCCGCCCTTCAACGACATCCGGGTGCGGCAGGCGATCGGGCACGCGATCAACACGCCCGCATTGCTCCAGGGCATCCTGGGCGGCATCGGCACGCTGGGCGGCTCGCTGGAGTCGTCGGTCATCGAAGGCACAGCCAAGGAGCTGCCGCCTTATCCGTACGATCTGGCGAAGGCCAGGAAGCTGATGGCCGAGGCCGGGTTCCCGAACGGATTTTCCACCGAGTTCCTCGTTCCCACCGGCCGCTACAACATGGACCGGCAGCTCGGCGAAGCCGTCCAGGGGCAGCTGGCCGCGATCGGCATCGAGGCCAAGATCCAGGCGCCCGAGTTCGGCGCCTACCTGGCGGCGCTGAACTCGGGCAAGGTGCCGATGTTCCTCAGCGGCAAGGGCAGTCCGACCGGCGATATGGACTTCACCCAGGCACTCTTGATGAGCAGCACCGGCAAGATGAACTATTTCAGCTTGAAGAACGCCGATGTCGACCGGCTGATCCAGCAACAGCGTGTCACCACCGACCCGCAGGAGCGGCACCGCCTGCTCAGCGAGTTGCAGGCCATCGTGTACCGCGAGGAGCCGACCATCACGCTGTATTACGAGGACCAGCTGTGGGCGACCCGCGCCAACGTGCACGACGTCAAGGTCTATGTGAACGAGTTCGTCGACTTCAGCAGGGCCTGGAAGAGCTAGGGAGGCTCTGAACAAGTCATGCCGCGCGCGACGGTGCTTTTCCGGGATGAGATGGTAGGCGCCAGACCCAAGGCAAGCCTGGACGGCTTGCCTGGTCTGGTAACACCCCAGATCGCCCGGAAAAGCGCCGTCCCGGAGGGCGGCGCGAACAAACGCGCACGCGTTTGCGGGCCGCACGGGAAGGGCTCGGACAAAAACGGGCCCTTTGCCCACCAAGTTCCTGGCCGGTGCGCTCAGCACCGGCTGCGAAACGTTGGCGGTCAAATCATCCCGTTTTTGTCTCGAGCGCGCGTGGCAGCACTTATTCAGAGCCTCCCAGGCCGCCGCACGTGCTTGGTTTCCTGATCCGCCGCCTGCTACAGGCGCTGCCGGTCCTGTTTGGGGTCTCGGTCGGCGTGTTTCTGATGATTCACATGATCCCCGGCGATCCGGCCGAGCTGGTGGCCGGCCAGATGGCCACTCGCGAGGACGTGGAGAACGTGCGCCATGCGCTGGGCCTGGACCGGCCGCTGCTGGAGCAATACGTGACCTTCGCCGGCAACGCACTCACCGGCGATTTCGGCAAGTCTTTCCGAACCGGGCGGCCGGTGAGCGAGGAGATCTTCGCGCGCTACGGCAATACGCTGCTGCTGGGCAGCGTCGCGCTGCTGATCGCTGCCGTCGTGGGCGGGCTGGCTGGCATTGTCTCGGCGGTGAAACGCTTCTCATGGATCGACAACCTGGCGCTCGTGCTCTCGATCCTGGCGATCTCCACGCCGGCGTTTTCGCTCGGCCTGCTGCTGATACTGGTGTTCGCGGTGTGGTTCAGCGTGCTGCCGATGACCGGCTTCGATTCCTGGTCCGCCATCGTCATGCCGGCCATCACGCTGTCGGCGGCCAGCACGGCCGTCATCTGCCGCATCATGCGCAGCAGCCTGGTGGAGGTGCTGGACAACCAGTACGTGCGCACCGCGCGAGCCAAGGGCCTGCGCGAGCATCTGGTGGTGTGGCGGCACGGCGTGCGCAACGCCATCATCCCGGTGGTGACGGTGGTCGGCCTGCAACTGGGCTACCTGCTCGGCTCGGCGGTGGTCACCGAAACCGTGTTCGCCTGGCCCGGCCTGGGCCGGCTGCTGGTGCAGTCGATCCTGGCACGTGATTTCCCGGTGGTGCAGGCCTCGGTGCTGGTGGTGGCCGTCACTTTCATCGTCGTGAACATCGTGACCGACCTGCTGTACGGACTGCTCGATCCCAGGATCTCCGCGCAATGACCAGCGCCAGGATCACGCCCGGTACATTGCCGCCAGACGAAGCGGGAGTCGGTGCGCGCAGCGCGTGGTGGCGCGCCCAGTGGAAGCAGTTCCGGCGCTCGCGGATGGCGTTGCCCGGCCTCGTGCTGTTCGCGATCTTCCTGCTGGCCGGGCTGCTGGCGCCTGTCATCGCACCGTACAGTCCCTATGCCAACGACCTGGCGAATGTCATGACCCCGCCGTCGCTGCAGCACTGGTTCGGCACCGACGAACTGGGCCGCGACATGTTGACGCGCATCCTTTATGGCGCGCGCATCTCGCTGATGGAAGGTGTGCTGTCGGCGGCCATCGCCGCGGCCATCGGCATTCCCGTGGGAATGCTGTCGGGATATGCCGGAAACAAGGCGGATGCGGTGATCATGCGGCTGATCGACGTGCTGCTGGCTTTTCCGGGCGTGCTGCTCGCGATCGTGATCATCAGCATCCTGGGCCCGAGCCTCGTCAACGCCATCCTGGCGGTGGCGATCTACACGGTGCCGATCTTCGCCCGCTTCGCCCGCGGCCAGACGCTGGCCGTCAAGCAGGAGCCCTACATCGAAGCCTGCCGCGCCATGGGAATGAGCAACACGCGCATCCTCGTGCGCCACATCTTCCCCAACATCGCCGCCACTGTCTCCGCGCTGGCGACGTTGCGGGTGGGCATCAACATCCTTACCTGCGCCAGCCTCAGCTTCCTGGGCCTGGGAGCGCAGGCGCCACTGCCGGAATGGGGCGCCATGCTCGCTTCCAGCCGCACCACGCTGCTGATCGCGCCGCACCTGGCGCTGTTTCCGGGTTTGGCTATCCTCCTGCTGGTGTTCGGCCTCAACCTGTTCCAGGACGGGCTGCAGGTGGTGCTGGACCCGAAGGCGCGTGGCCGGTGAATAGCCGTTCCAGCTCGTCGCCGCTGCTGTCGATCGAGGGCCTGCGCACGGTCTTCCCCACGGACGCGGGTGAACTCGCGGCGGTGGACGGGGTCGACCTCACGGTGCAGCGCGGCCAGACCCTGGGAATCGTCGGCGAGAGCGGCTGCGGCAAGTCGATGCTGTCGCTGTCGGTGATGGGCTTGGTACCGCCGCCAGGACGGATCGCGGCCGGGCGGGTTGTCTTCGATGGCGAGGACCTGGCCGCGTTGCCGCCCGGGCGCATGCGCGAGTTGCGCGGAAAGCGCATCGCCATGGTGTTCCAGGAACCCATGACCAGCCTCAATCCGGTCTACACCGTCGGCTTCCAGATCGTCGAGGCCATGCGCGCGCACGAGCCCGGCGCGCCGTTCGCGGCGCTGAAGTCGCGCGCCATCGCGGCGCTGGAGCGGGTGCGAATCACGGGGGCGGCCCAGCGCTTCAACGACTACCCGCATCAGCTGTCGGGCGGCATGCGCCAGCGCGTGATGATCGCCATGGCGCTGGCATGTTCGCCCGACCTGCTGATCGCCGACGAGCCCACCACGGCACTCGATGTCACGGTGCAGGCGCAGGTACTCGACCTGCTGCGCGATATCCAGCGCGACACCCACATGGCCATCGTGCTGATCACGCACGACCTGGGGGTGGTGGCCGGCATGGCCGACGAGGTGGCCGTCATGTATGCGGGCCGGGTGGTGGAGCGCGCGCCGGTGGCGGATATCTTCGACGACCCGCAGCATCCCTACACGCTCGGGCTGCTCGGCAGCATGCCTCGCATCGACGAGAACCGCGAGCGGCTGCTGGTCATCGAAGGCAGCCTGCCGCCGCCGGGCACGTTGCCGGCTGGCTGCCGCTTCCATCCGCGCTGCGTCTTCGGCACGCCGGAATGCACTTTGCAGGACCCAGCGCTGCGCTTGCTGGCGCCGGGTCACGCCGCGGCGTGCATCCATGCGCCGATCGAGAGCTTCGTTGCCACGCCGGCAGCGCAGGACCTGGCATGAGCGCGGACACGACGCTTCCTGCCGCAGGCGACAGTCCCGTCGCACCCGGGCCGATGCTGGAGGTGAACGGCCTCGTCAAGCATTTCGGCTCGGGCGGCATGTTCTCGCCCAGCCGCGCCCCGGTGCGCGCCGTCGACGGCGTCAGTTTCGCCGTGCTGCGCGGTGAAACCCTGGCGCTGGTGGGCGAGAGCGGCTCGGGCAAGTCCACTACGGCGCGGCTGGTGCTGCGCCTGATCGACCCGACCGCCGGCCGCATCTGCTTCGAGGGTGCCGACATCACCTCGGTGCCGCAGCGGGCGCTGCGGCCGCTGCGGCAGCGCATGCAGATGGTGTTCCAGGATCCCTACGCCTCGCTGGACCCCCGCCTGACCGTGCGCCAGACGCTGGAGGAGCCCCTGATCGTGCACGGCATCGGCGACGCCGCCACCCGCCGCGCGCAAGTGGATGAATTGCTCGGCCTGGTGGGCCTGTCGATGCACCACGCGTCCCGCTATACGCATGAATTCTCGGGCGGCCAGCGCCAGCGGGTGGGCATTGCACGCGCGCTGATGCTGCACCCCGACCTGGTGGTGTGCGACGAGCCGGTATCGGCACTGGACGTCTCGATCCAGGCGCAGGTGGTGAACCTGCTGAAGGACCTGCAGGCGCAGCTGCGCCTGACCTACCTTTTCATCGCGCACGACCTGGCCGTCGTCAAGCACATGGCCGACCGCGTGGCGGTGATGTATCTGGGCCAGCTGGTCGAGATCGCTCCCAAGGAATCGCTGTTCGCCAACCCGCGCCATCCCTACACCCGCATGCTGCTGGACGCCATTCCGCGTCCGCACCCGGCGCAGCAACAGCGGCGCCAGCTCGGCGTGGACGAACTGGCAGGTGCCGTCCACGCGCCGGCCGGTTGCCGCTTCCATCCGCGCTGCCCGTTCGCCATCGAACGCTGCCGCGTCGAGGAGCCGGCGCTCGAGCTCACCGAGGCCGGTCACCTGGCCGCCTGCCACCGCAAGGACGAATTGGCGCCATGGGAGTCGGCGACCAGCTCGGTTCAAGCCAGCGGGGTGACGGCGCTGCGGCTTGCGCTGTATGCGCAGCGAAAAGCGGCAAACGCTTCCGAAGGCTGATCCGTGTCGCGACGCTGGGCTCCGGTTCGCGCGGAAAGCGGAATGTCGGCCAGTTCGCGCGAAAGGCGATCGAGGATGGCGTGGCCTTCGTGCCCGGCGCGCCGGGTGAATCCGCAATCACGGATCAGTTCCGAAGGCGCGCGCCCTCACGCCGCCCGCTTGAACAGCGCCAGGTGGATTTCCACCGAGTCAAAAGGGACGAACACCATGTCTTCCGGCGTGCGCTTCACCAGCCCATGCTCTTCGAGTTTGCCGACGTCGGTGTGGACGTTCGAGTAGTTGCGCTCAACCTCCTTGGCCAGCGCGTAGACCGAGCACGGGCCGCAGCGGCGCAGCGCCTCCAGCAAGTCGATGCGGGCCGGCGTCAGTTCCGAGAACAGCGCGCGGGCTGATTCGAAGCTCAAGTGGTGATCCGCGGCTAAGCCTTCGCGGGACTCGGCCGCCTTCAGTTGCTTGCGCGCCGTCTTGAAGACCGAGCCGCGCGGGGCGATTTCGATGACGGCTTTCACGGTTCACCTTCAGTTGGTCGCGTCGACATATTGCGTCGTAGCAATATATTGCCGATGCGCAATCCGTTTGTCGTGACGGGGGTGTTCATATCCCGTGGCGCCGCCGAAAGGGGCGCGCAACCGTTCAACTCATCCAACAGGCGCGCTGCCGAGCAACCGCTCGAACATGTCTTCGTCCCCCATCTGCCCGCCCTTGAGCATCAGCGCAATGCCGTCGAGCGCGGGGTCGTCGCTGTGGGTTGCGCTCACCGTCACGCCGGCGCCCAGGGTGTTGCGATAGGACAGGCCCCACACACCCAGCGCCTTGACGGCCAGGCTGGAGGTGTCGCCACCGGCAATGCCGATGCGCTTCAGGGGCGCGCCGCGAGCGGCTTGGCCATGCACGGTTGCAGTGACAAAACGGGCGGTGGCCTGCGCCAGTTCAGCCGACTGGGTCGTGTCCGCCGCATCGGCTTTCACCGGCGCGGTACAGGCCAGCACGTGCCGGCCCCTGAGCAGCGCCTGGCTGATTTCGGCTTGTGCGGTGGCTGCGTAACTGGCCGAATCCAGCAGCTCGCGCGCATCCAGCGCCACGTGTTGGAACGACCTGGCGGCGCGCACCTGCCTGGCCGTGACGGGAGAGAGGCTGCCGGCAAACACGAACACGGGGCCTTCAGCCGGCCCAAGGCCTTGCCGCGTGCTGTTGCCGCGCCGGTCACTCTCTTCACAGAGCCCGGCGGGACCCTGCCCGATTTCCTTCCAATGCGCGATCAGCGCCTGCTCCACCCCGCTCGGACCCACGGCGAGCAGGGAGCTTTGCTGTGCCTGCTGCCACATCAAACGGCCGACCGCGGCCAGTTGCGCTGTCTCGGCCAGATCGAGCAGGACCGCCGCGGGCTTTTCATCCAGCAGACCCTGCAACACGCCTTGCTGCGCGGGCGCTGATTCGCCGTATACCGGGCAGTGAAGCGCGGCCACCGGCCTCAAACCCTGCAGCGCCAGATGCCGGCGCAAGTCGGCCTCCCGCATCGGCGTGGTGGGATGGTCGCGCATCGTCGGATGCCGATCGATGCGCTCGACCGCGCCGCCCTGGCCGGCGGCCGCGAACAGGTTGCTGAAGACGCAGTAGCGGCCCAGGTTCGGCTGCCCGCCGACGATAGCCACGAACGGGTTGCGCACCGAGCGGCGCAGGATGCCGACGGCGGCGCCGATGCTGCCGATGCCCGGCGCGCTGTCGAACGTGGAGCAGACCTTGTAGTGGAGGATGGCGCTGCCCGAGGCCTCGAAGAACGATCCCACCGGCGCGAGTTCGGCGTCCATCGCCGCAGGTACCAGCGACCGCGAGATGCCGGCGATGCCCACCGCGTCCAGCGGCCCGCCCAGCGCTTGCGCCGCCGCGGCCCGTTGCGCGGGGCTGGGCACGCCCATGAACAGCATCGCCCGCAAGCCGGCCTGGGTCAGCACCGCCAGTGTGTCGGTGGCACCGGTGAAATCGTCGCCGTACCAGCACAGCAGCGGCGCGGCCACTACGACGCCTTCTTGCCGAAGAATTCGATGGCGCGTCGCAGTTCGGGCGCGCGCGCAGCCCGCAGCGCCAGCGATTCACCGTGCTGCACGGCGTCCCAGGCCTGCTGCAGGCTGGCCACGCCCGCGGCGGGCCCGTCCGGGTGGGCCAGGATGCCGCCGCCCGACATGAACAGCAGATCGTTGCTGCCAACGCTGTCCCAGGTGGCCGGCACGGTGCCCGCCCACTGGCCGTTGGAGAAGGCCGGCAGCACGCGGTCGTCGATGCCATCGGTGAGTGGGCTCAAGGTGTCGCGCGCCGACTCGATCACCTCGTCATCGGTTTGCGAGAACTTGCCCTGCAGACCGTGCACGTGCATGTGGTCGACGCCGGCCAGCCGCCACAGCGTCTGCCAGGCCTGGAACGAAAAGCCCAGCAGCGGATGGCGCGACAGCGCGCCGTAGCCGTTGCGATGCCCGTGCAGCGCCAGCGCGGTGTGGCGGCGCAGGGTCTGCACCGCCGAATAGCCGCACCAGTTGAGGCTGACCATGACGCAGCTGCCGCCTTCGCGCTGCACCAGGTCGGCATGGCGTCGCATGGCGTCGGTGTCGTCACTGACGTTGAAGGCCACCATGACGAGCTTGCCGGTCTTGTCCCGGTGGGCGCGGACCCGTCGCATCACCGACTGCACTCGCTCGTGCAGGGGCGCATGGACCGGATTCGCGCAGACCTCGTCGTCCTTGACGAAGTCGACACCGGCCGCGCACAGCCGCCCGGCCAGCTCACCCGTCTCCTCGGCCGACAAGCCCACGTTGGGTTTGATGATGGTGCCGATCAGGGGCCGGCCCTGTACGCCCGTGAGCGCCCGCGTGCCTGCGATGCCCTGCTTCGGCAGGTCGAATTGCCCGCGATACGCCGCGGGCAGCTTCAGCGTTTCGAGCCGCAGACCCGTCACTTCGCCCAGGTCGAACAGGTTGCCCGAAACAGTGGCCGCGAGCGTGGGCAGGTTGGGGCCGACGTTGCCGACCGGAAAGCTCAGCCGCAACCGCGCACGCTGCCAGGTCAGCGGCTGGTCCATCATGCCGCGCCGCTGCATCCAGCCGTTGGGCAGGCTGGGACGCTCGGCCGCATCCAGCAACTCGATTGATTCAACCGTCGCGCGTGCGCGTTCACGCAAGGCGTCGGTCTCGCCTTCGACGCGGGCAAAGGTGCCGCACGATTGCTCACCCGCCAGCACCTGCGCCACATGGGCCGGGTCCAGCGGGGTCTCGATCAGGTAGGTCGCTTCGAAGCGGTCCGTGGTCATGGCTACAGCGTGTTCAGGTCGGGGAAGGGCCGCACCGGATCGCTGCCATCCCAGCCCTGTGAGGCCTCGCGGATCAGCTTGAACAACCTGCCCTTGGGGCCCGCCACTTCCGACAGTTCGATCACGGTGCCGGGGTGAAGCCCGGGATGGGAAGTCTGGTCTTCGAAGTAGACGAAGCGGCCTTTCTCGCCCACCTCGCCGCCCATGCAGACCTTGAAGCCTTGCGCCTGGGCGCGGGCCAGGTCCGCGTCGAAGTTCTCGGTCCAGTAGGCGAAATGCTGCGCGCCCTGGTGGCCGGCCCGCAGGAAGTCGCGGTACATCGAAGGCACGTCATTGCGGATCTGCAGCAATTCCACCTGCAGGCCGCCGGCATTGGCCAGCGCCACCGAGTTGTGCGGCTCGTAGCGTTCGCCGCGGTAGGTGTAGTTGCGGATCGGCACGCGCGGGTTGTAGTACCAGGGGCCCACGCCCAGCACGTTGGCCCAATAGTCCATGGCCGCCTCGATGTCGGGAACGAGATAGGCCACCTGGCGAATCTCGCCGAAAAATCTGCTCATTGCTGGAACCTCGATTACTTCAGGAAGCCGATGGAAAGCCACGGCACGGCGGCCACGATGACCAGCCCCACCAGCAGCGCCAGCAGGTAGCCGCCGATGTGCGGCAGGCCCTCGTCAGGATGGATCTTGCTGACGGCGCAGGCGCCGTAATAGCCCACACCGAACGGTGGCGAGAACAGCCCGATGCCCATGGCGAAAACGACGACCATGGCGTAGTGCACTTCATGCACGCCCACGTCCTTGGCGATCGGGAACAGCAGCGGGCCGAACAACACGATGGCGGGGATGCCTTCAAGCACGCTGCCCAGCACCACGAAGGCCGCCGTCGAAACGATCATGAAGCCGATCGCGCCGCCCGGCATGGCTTTCATGGCGGAGGCCAGGTCCTGCGAGAAACCCGATTGGGTCAGGCCCCAGGCCATGGCCGTGGCGCAGCCGACGATGAAGATGATGGCGCCGGTCAGCGATGCGGTTTCCACCAGCATGGGCTTGAGGCGCTTCAGGTCGAACTGGCGGTGGATGAACACGCCGACCAGCACCGAGTAGACGATGCCGATCGTCGAAACTTCGGTGGCGGTGGCCACGCCCTCGACCACTGCCGCGCGGATGACGAAGGGCAGGGCGACGGCCGGCAGCGCGACCAGGAGGTACTTGCCGATCTCGCCCTTGCCATAACGCGTGACCTTCGACAGGTCGTCATGGCGGTAGCGCCACCACACTACCGTGCACAGGCAGGCGCCCACCACCACGGCGGGCAACAGGCCGCCGGTGAACAGCGCCGCGATGGAAACGCCGGTGACCGAGCCGATCGTGATCAGCACGATGGAGGGCGGGATGGTTTCGGTCTGCGCGCCGGTGGCCGCCAGCAGCGCCAGCAGGTCGCCGGGCTTGGCGCCGCGTTTTTTCATCTCCGGGAACAGCACCGGCGCGATGGCGGCCATGTCGGCGATCTTGGAACCCGAGATGCCCGACACCAGGTACATCGCGCCGATCAGCACGTAAGACAAACCGCCTTTGACGTGGCCCAGCAGGCTGGCCAGGAACTGGATCATGGCCCGGGCCATGCCGGTCATCTCGATCAGCGCGCCCAGGAAGATGAAGAGCGGCACGGCCAGCAGGATCAGGTGCGACATGCCTTCGTCCAGGCGCCCCACCATCACCAACATCGGCGTGTGGGTGGTGAGCGCCAGGTAGCCGAAGGTGGCCAGCGCGAACGAAAACGCGATCGGCACGCCGGCGAAGACGCAGGCCGCCACCAGCACGACGAAAAAGATGACGAGGTTGAGCTTGCCCAGCGGCGCCAGCACTGGCCCGGCGATCCAGAACAACGACGCCACGACAACGGTGATCAGCACCGCGGTGCCGATGTTGCGAAGATTGTTGAGGCGAAACAGCCGCAGCAGGGCCACGATCGCCATCAGCCCCAGTCCGACCGGAATGGCACTGGCACGCCAGGCATTGCTGATTTCCATGGCCGGGCTGACCACGGCCATTTCTTCGGAGGCGTAGTCGACGGCCGGCCACAGAACCAGCGCCAGGAAGGCCAGCGGAATCGTCAGGGCCAGGGTTTCGAGCAAGGCCGCGGCCCGCGGGTTGATGCGGTTGACCAGGCCCGTCATGCGCATGTGCTCGCCGCGGCGCAAGGCCACCACCGCGCCCAGCATGGACAGCCACAGGAACAGCACCGAGGCGAGTTCGTCCGACCACACCAGCGGGCTGTGGAACAGGTAGCGCGACACCACGCCGGCCAGCAGCACGCAGATCTCCACCAGCACCAGGCCGGCTGCGATGACTTCGACCGTGCTGCCAAGGCCGCTGTCGACCCGCCGCGCCAGCGCGCTCAGGGGGTTGTGCGGCGGCGCGACCGCTTCCGCCGCGGCGTGCGTGACAGAGTGCGACATGGCGGACCCGGCCGGTGGATCAGGCCAGCTTGCCGACCGACTGCTCCAGCAGGCCCCAGGCCTCGTCGCCGAAGCGGCCCTTCCATTCGGCATAGAAACCGGCTTCGCGCAGCTTGGCGCGGAAGCTGTCCGGGCCGGCCTTGTTGAAGACCAGGCCCTTGGCAGCCAGGTCGGTCTGCAGGGTCTCGTTGAGTTTCTTGATGTCCTCGCGCTGCTTCATGCCGGCGTCGTTGATCGCGCTGGAGACCACTGTCTTCAGGTCGGCGGGCAGGCTGTCCCACATGCGGCCGTTGCCGATGAACCAGAAGCCGTCCCAGATGTGGTTGGACAGCGAGCAGTTCTTCTGAACTTCGTAGAGCTTGGCCACCTGGATGATGGGCAGCGGGTTCTCCTGCGCGTCGACGATCCTGGTCTGCAGGGCGGAGTACACCTCGCTGAACTGCAGGCTGGTGGGCGAGGCGCCCAGGCCCTTGAACATGCTGATGGACAGGGGACTGACCGGCACGCGTATCTTCAGGCCATCCATGTCCTTGGCTGAAACAATGGGCGCCTTGCTGCTGGTCATCTGGCGGAAGCCGTTGTCCCACATCTTCTCGAAGGCGTGCAGCTTCATCTTGGCGATGGCGGCGCGCACATGGGCGCCAACCTTGCCGTCCATCGCGGACCAGACCTGCTTGTAGTCGCCAAAGGCGAAGCCCGTGGCGTTGATCGCGGCCACCGGCACCAGCGTTGCGATCACCAGCGCGGACGGCGTGAAGAAATCGATGCCGCCCGAGCGCACCTGGGCCAGCATGTCGGTATCGCCGCCGAGCTGGTTGTTCGGGAAGATCTTGATCTCGACCCGGCCCTTGCTTTCCTTCGCGATGCGATCCGCGGCTTCCTGGGCGCGCACGTTCAGCGGATGCGTGACCGGCAGGTTGTGGCCGTACTTGAGCGAGAACTCGGCGGCATGGGCAAAGCGTGGCAGGCCCAGGGCGATGCTGGCGGCGGGCAGGGCGCCGAGTTGGCGCAGCACGGTGCGGCGCGTGGGTTGGGTAGAGGTCGGGTGCATGTCTTGTCTCCGGTTGATTTGAAGCGATCTGAGGTCTTCTGACGTTGCGAAAAATTGTCTTCCATCTCGGATGGCGCTAGAGTAGGCAGGCAGGGCCGCATCGTCAAACCGGCCGAATGAGGTGTTTTGAGGTGGCATTGCCCAGAATGGAAGAGGTTGCGCAACGCGCCGAGGTCTCGCTGGCCACGGTGGACCGTGTGCTGCACGGACGCAGCGGGGTGCGGCCGTCGACCCTGCAGCGGGTGATGCGTGCTGCCGCCGATCTGGGCTATGTGGCCCAGGCCGAGGCGTGGGCCGCCACGGCGCCGGAGCCGCTGCGACTGGCCTTCCTGATCCCCGAGGGCAGCAATCGCTTCCTGCGCATGCTGGGCGACCTGATCGGCTACTCGCACGAGCATTGGGCTCCGTTCAACGCGCGCTGCCATGCAGAGTACATCGAGAGTTTCAATCCGCAAGCCCTGGCGCGTCGGTTGCTGCGGCACGGCAAGAAATGCGACGGGATCGCCTTCATGGCGCTGGAGCATCCGGTGGTGCGCGAGGCGGTGGCATCGCTGGCCGACCAGGGGGTGCCGACGGTCACCTTGATCTCCGACCTGTCCAACTCGCGCCGCGCCGCCTATGTGGGCCTGGACAATCGCGCGGCGGGCCGCACCGCCGCGTACCTGATCGCGCGCTTCATGCGACCGGCGACGCGTGGGCGCCATGCCAAGGTGGCGATGATCGCGGGGTCGCTCAGCTATCGGGCGCACGAAGAACGCGAGGCCGGCTTTCTGCATCTGTTCGAAGAGCAGTATCCCGGCGTTCAGGTGGTCGGGTTGCGCGAAGGCCAGGACGACGCGGAAAAGAATTACCGGCAGGCCCGCGCGCTGCTGGAGCAGCATGGCGACCTGGCTGGGATCTACAACATCGGCGGCGGCGCCGAAGGGATCGGTCGCGCCATCAAGGAGGCGGGTGCCGCGCGCAAGCCGGTCTTCATCGGCCACGGCCTGACACCCGACACCCGAGCTCTCCTGATCGACGGCACCATGGACGCGGTCATCACGCAGAACCCGCAAGGCGCCGTGATGAACTGCGTGCGCATCTTCGCCAACCTGCGCGATGGACGCGAGCCCACCAGCGGGGTGGAGCAGGTCCGCAGCCAGGTGATCTTCCGGGAGAACCTACCTTAGGGGGTCCGGATCCTGGCAATAGCCGCCTCGATCCACCCCCAACCCACCAGCATGGTGCGCCGTCTATTGCGTCGCCAAATTAGCCGCGGCATCCTGCTGGTTGAAAGAGGCCTGGAAGCGCCCCACAAAAGCGCGGGTGGCGTCGTTCTGCGGGTTGTCGATCACCTGGCTCGGTGGCCCGTATTCCGCCACCACGCCGTCGCGCATGAAGATCACCTGGTCGGCCACGTCGCGGGCAAAGGCGATCTCGTGGGTCACCAGGATCATGGTCATGCCTTCCTTGGCCAGGGCTCTGATCACGCCCAGCACTTCTCCGACCAGTTCCGGGTCGAGCGCCGATGTGGCCTCGTCGAACAGCATCACCGACGGCTGCATGGCTAGCGCCCGCGCGATGGCCACGCGCTGCTTCTGGCCACCGGAGAGCTTGTCGGGAAAGTAATCCGCGCGATCGAGCAGGCCGACCTTTTGCAATAGGGCCCGAGCCTGCGCTTCGGCCTGGGGCCTGGGCGTTTTCAGCACCGTCACCGGCCCTTCCATGACGTTCTGCAGCGCAGTCATGTGGGTGAACAGGTTGAAGTGCTGGAACACCATGCCGGTTTGCGCCCGGAACTGGGCCAGCTTGCGCGTGCTCGGCAGGGCCGTGAGCTTGCCGTGAAACTTCAGCGTGAAATCGCCCACGGTGATCTGGCCGCCGTCGGGCACGGTGAGCAGATTCAGACAGCGCAGCAGGGTCGACTTGCCGGACCCGGAGGGGCCGATCAACGCCAGCACCTCGCCGGTCTCGACTTCGAGGCTGATGTCCTTCAGGACGACGTGGCCATTGAAGGCCTTTCTCAGGCCGTCGATGCGGATCCGGGGGTTGGGCATCTCAGACTTCCATGTCATGGAAACCGAACTCCAGGCGCTTGGCCCAGATGGTCACCGGCAGCAAGACCGCGAAGTAGGCGACGGCGATGAAGGTGTAGGTTTCCAGCGGCCGGTAGATTTCGTGCGCGATCACCTGGCCCTGATACAGCAGGTCGGGCACCGCCAGCACCGACAGCAGCGAGGTGTTCTTCAGCTGCATGATCGACTGGTTCATCAGCGGTGGCACCATTTTCTTGAACGCCTGCGGCAACACCACCCGGTGCATCACCTGGTACGGCCGCATGCCGATGGCCTTGGCGGCTTCGACCTGGCCGACGTCCACCGAGATGATGCCGCCCCGGATGATCTCCGAATAGAAGGCGCCGCCGTATAGCGACAGGCACAGCGTGGCGGCCGTCACCGCTGACAGCTCGATGCCGGTCAGCACCGGCAGCGCATAGTAGAACCAGACCAGTTGCACCAGCACCGGCGTGCAGCGGAACAATTCGATGTAGGCGCGCAGCGGCGCCACCACCAGCGGGTTGCTGGACAGGCGCCCGAGCCCGGTGACCAGCCCCACGAACAAGCCTGACACGATGCAGATGACCGTGAAGCCGAGCGTGTAGAGCAGGCCGGACAGCAGGAGCGAACGGTATTTCCACAGGGCCCCGAAGTCCCAGACGTAGCCGGCGGACGCGGTGCCGCCGAGCTGCCGGATAAGCGCGATGGCCAGCGCGACCACGGCGACGCCGGCCAGCACCTGCGTCAGCCTGCTGCTGCGCTGTTCTCCCAATGCGATGTCCGCGGTCTCTTCCATGACTTGCCCCTTCCGTGTCCCGGCCCGGTCTGTCGCTACGCCCGCTCAGAACGGCAGTTCCGCTGGCACCTGCTCCGGTTTGACGCCCGAGAGTTTTTGCAGATTGGCCAGCACCACCGGCTTGATCTTGCCTTCTGCGCGGGTCTGGGCGATCCACTTGTTGACGTAGTTGATCCAGGTCTTGTCGGCTTCCTTGCGGAACCCCAGCGTGGTCGTGGTGCTTTCGACCGGCATGGGCACCACCACCTGACCAATGGTGGGGTTCTTGCTGATGGCGGTCAGTGCCAGCACCGTCACCAGCACCTGCGCGTCGGCGCGGCCCATCTGCACCGCCAGCGTGGCGTCGGCCGACTTCTCCAGCCGCGAGATCTGCGCATTGGGGCAAAGCTTGGTCACCACCTGGTCGTGCGACGAGCCCATGTCGACGGCGATCCGGACCTTCGGATCGTTCAGTTCAGCCCAGGTCTTGGGCTGGAAGCCTTTTCGGGCCACCACGACGAAGGCGTTGTTGAACAGCGGGTCGGAGAAGTCCACCACCAGCGCCCGCGCCGGCGTCGGATTGAGGCCGAAGAACACGTCGATCTTGTTGGATTGCAGGTCCAGCACCGAATTGCCCCAGGTGGTTTCGGTGATGTCGAGCTTGACGCCCAGGCTGGACGACAGGCTCTTGGCAAAGTCGATCATGAAGCCCTGCCATTCGCCGGTGGCGATGTCCTTCTGGTAGTAGGGCGCGGCGCCCGCCACAGCGCCGATGCGCAGCGTCTTGGTGCGCTGGATGCGGGCCCAGGCGGATTCCGCGGCGTCGCTTTGCGCGTACAGGTTGCCCGACTCCAGCAGCACAGTCCCGGCTGCGACCACTTGGGCCATGAAATTGCGGCGATTCGTCATCCTCTTCTCCTTCAGTGATTAATGGGATCCAATTGACACGACAGGTGGCTGGATTTGTCTAAAGCGTGATGCCGCCATCCACGTGCAGCACCTGCCCGGTGATGTAGGCGGCCTCGGGGCTCAGCAGGAATGCGATGGGCGCGGCAATGTCGTCCGGCGTGGCGAGCCGGCCAACCGGCACGCGTGCAGCGGCCCGCTTCAAGTCTTCTTCCGTCATGCTGGCACTTTGCGGATTGTCCTTGCGGACATAACCGGGCGCCACGGCGTTCACGGTGATGCCGCGGCCTGCGTATTCGACAGCAGCAGCCTTGACGAGGGCCTCGATGCCGGCCTTGGCGGCAGCCGTGGCAGGGAAGGTGGATGCGCCCAGTGTGAACCGATGGGCGACGAACGAGCTCACCGCGACAAAGCGGCCTTGGCCGCTGGGCTCCAACAAGGGCAGCGTTGCGCGCATCAGATGGGCCAGCGAAACGACCATGGCCTGCAAAGAGCGCTCCATGGCGGTGTCGTCCAGCTGCGCGATGCTTCGTTTGTCGGCAAAGCCCGCATTCGCAACCACGCCTGTGAGGTCGCCCAGGGTCTGCGCGGCTTCGCTCAAGGCGGCGATGGTTACCGGCGCCGCCAGATCACCGATCACAACGCGGCATTTCACGGCCGAACATTGCTGTGCCAGCGCGTGCGCGGCCTCTTGCCGGCGGCCGGTGTGGATCACCAGATCGTGCCCGAGGGCGGCCAGGCGGCGACAGGTTGCAGCGCCAATACCCGAACCGGCCCCTGTCACCACCACGGTTTTCATTTTCGCCTTACTTGATTGAGGAGTTTTGACACCGTCTTGGTGCACAAAAAGCGCGGGCCGACGACACCATCGACCCGGCATCGAATTATGTCATGTGGCGGATTTCACTGAACGCTTTGACGCCTGCGCCAAGTGCCTATGCGATGAACCGTTCAGGCCGGAACGGCCCGGGGTCGATCGAACAATTCTCGCCCAGCATCAAGCTCGCCAGTACCTGCGCGGTTCCGGGTCCGGTGCTCAATCCGATGTGCTGGTGCCCGATGGCGAGCCAGAGGCCAGGATGCCGTGGCGATTGGCCGATGAGGGGCCGGCAGTCCGGCAGCGTGGGACGCGCCCCCAACCACTCCAGGCCGGATCGCGCGCCCAGCGGGAAGGCCTGGCGGGCGGCCGCTTCGGCCATCTCCAGCTGCGCCCGGTTGGCGGGTGCATCGCGCTCGGTCAGCTCCACGCCGGTGCTGAGTCGCAGGCCCGCTTCCATCGGCGCCAGGACGTAGCCGGCCGCCGTGTCGTAAACCGGTCGCCCCAGCGTGACGCCGGACCCCGGGGCAAAGTGCTGGTGATAGCCGCGCTCGAAAGCCAGGGGTGCGGCCACGCCAAGCGGCTTCAATAGATCGTTGGCCCACGGTCCCAGCGCGACGACCACCTGGTGCGCCGTTGTCGTGTGGCCGTCCGGCCCGCGCAGTTGCCACAGGCCCTGAGCGTCCCGTTCCAAGGCCGTAATCTCGCGCTGTATCAGGGCGCCACCCCGGGTCTGGAACAGCGCGGCATAGGCCGCCACCACCCGGCCCGGATCGTCGACCGAGCAGGTGTCCTTGATCCACAGGGCGTGCGGGAAGATTGGCTGCAGATGCGGTTCCAGGTCCAGCAAGGCTGACTGATTCAATTCCTGCGTCGCGATCTCGAAACGGTCGTACACGTCGCGTGCGAAGCGGCTGTTCGCGAAGGCCTCCGCGCTGCGGTACAGGAAGATCCATCCGTTGTCGCGCAGGCGGTGCGCGACGCCTGCTTCCTGCATCAGGCGCCGGTGCGCGGGCATGGACAGGCGGATCAATGAATCGAGCGCGGTTGCGGTTTCGTTGAAGGCCGAGGGGCGGGCACGGCTGACAAAACCAATGCCCCACATGGTTTGCCGCAACATGTAGAGCGGGTTGTAGCGAAGCTGCGGCGACCGATTGCCCAGCAGTCGCGGCAAGGTGGCCCACAGGCCCGGATTGTTGAGGGGAATCAGCGAGCTGCGCGCGAAGACGCCGGCATTGCCATAGGACGTCTCCTGGCCCGGCGCCTTGCGGTCGAAGAGCTGGACCTTCAGACCGCGCCGCTGCAACTCCAGTGCGCAACACACCCCGACCATCCCGGCTCCGATGACGGCCACGGTTTCATCCGGCTGCATTGCTCTGCCTCCTCGTGGCGCTTATTGTCGTCGCAAGCGAAATGAGAAGGAGAAGGTCACGCGGAGAAATGGGGTCAGAGCCGAATTTCGAACAGCGTTGTCGCGCTTCCGAAAAGCCGCTGTCCAGAATTCGGATCCGACCCCATTTCACGGACGCGCCTGCCGTTGCACTGCCCCAAACCTCGCTCACCCCACCAGCCACCTCGCGAACTGCATCCACGCCGCCGTCTCGGCGATCAGCAGGCGCAGCGGCAGCTGCGTGATGATCAGCGCTGACCCGGACATTACAAATGCATCATCTGTCCGGGAGAACCAGCTGCTGGATTCGACTCGCTGAAATCAGCGGGGCCGGCTCTGATGTCACCCAAAAGTTCATGACGAATTTGTCATCTTGCGGTCCTGTTGCTGTCAGGCAGCAGCAGGTACAGTGGCGTGAACAAGACGAAGCGGCCGGCTCACATCGACCACCGTGGTTGTTGAGAAAAGTCAAGCATGTCGACTGCCAAGTCGCCTGCAATCATCGGCTCCCCATCGAGTGAAACAATGGACACCATCTCCGCCAAGGTCAGGCGACGCCAGCTGTTGCTGGCTCTTTGCACAGTTCCGCTAGCCAGTTTGACGCAGGGGTCCGCAGCCGCGGGCAAGGCCGCCACGCCGACGGAAATCCAGGTCTGGAAAGAGCCGACGTGCGGCTGTTGCAAGGACTGGATCGCGCACCTGGAGGCCAACGGCTTCAAGGTGTTCGTCAACGTGGGTGGAACGAACGCGATGCGGACTCGGCTTGGTATTCCACAAACCATGGCTTCCTGCCATACGGCTTGGGTCGGCGGCTACGCCATTGAAGGCCATGTGCCGGCGCGCGAAATCCGCCGCCTGCTGCGCGAGAAGCCGGTGGCCGTCGGCCTGTCCGCTCCCGGAATGCCGATCGGCGCGCCGGGCATGGACACGCCGTCGTATGGCGGCAAGAAGAACCCCTACAGTGTGATGCTGGTGGCGAGGGACGGCACCGCCACGGTGTACCAGAAATACGAAGGAAACAACCTGTGAACACGTTCAAAAGCAGTCTCATGGTCGGCGCCCTGGGTGCCCTCACGGCCTTCGCGCTGCCGGCGCAGGCGCAAACGCCATCCGGCCACGACCATCACGCCGCGGCCACGGTCGCCAATGCGGCCCCGGCCAAAGAAGCCGAGATGAGCGAGGGCGAGGTGCGCAAGGTCGATCAGGCAGGCAGGAAGATCACGTTGAAGCACGGCCCGCTCAAGAACCTGGACATGCCGGGCATGACCATGACGTTCCAGGTGACCGACCCGGCCATGCTGGGCAAGGTGAAAGTCGGCGACAAGGTGCGTTTCGTGGCCGCAAACCCCGGCGGCAAGCTGACGATCACGGAAATCCAGCCGCTGAAATAGCGGGATTCGCGAATTCTTGTCGGGCGACCGCCAGCCCGAGAGGGCTGGCGGAGCCTCAGCGCATGCGGGCTGGGACACGCAACTGCCTGCGTGCCCGAGCCAGGCTATGCGATCAACGCATCTGACCGCTGGAGGTTCGCAGCTGCTGCATGAGGGTCGTCATGTTGGTCGTGGCCACGCCGGACTTGTTCAAGCTGGAGTTCATGAAATCCGTCATCGCCGTCGCCAGTCCGGTGCGCCCTGCATCGGACTGCATCATCCCGCCGCCCATCATGCCGCCGCCCATCGAAACCTGGGTAGCGCCCGACCGACCGTCCATCATGCCATCGGCGGCATCGTTCATCATGGCCGTGACGATGCCGGAAGAGGACGGCATACCGACGGTTTTCGCATACTGCGACATCGCCGCCAGAGTCATGCCGTAGTTCATCATGGCCTGGCTCGCGCCGGTTCCGGATCCGACTACCAGCGGATTGATCGGCTGGGTATGAAGGATGTCGCCGACCATGAAATAGTTTCCCACAGCCGCATTGGCCGAAGCGATGTTGGCATCCGTCAGGCCACCCGCCATGTGCTGGGCCATCGCCTGCGCCATGGCGGTAAGGGGCGTCACTGCGACGCCGGTCACGGCCGAGCCGGCCGCTACCGTCGGGAGCACAGCGGTCATCATGTCGTTGGGCCCCATGGTCATCGGAGCGCCGGTGGCCTCGTCGGTGTAGGTGCCGCCGCTCATCTGCAACATGATTGGGCCGGAGTAGTCGCCCATGGACATCGTGAAGGCCCCGTTTACATCGGTGGTTGCACTCGAAACCTGCGAGCCCATCGTGCCGCCGGTCACCGCAAAGGCCTTGACCGTGGCTCCGCTCACCGGACCTTTGACCACGTTGCCGCTCATGGTTGTGCCTTGAGCGGATGGCGTCGTGGCATCAATGCCGCTGCCCCCGCCGCCGCCGCATCCGGCCAGCAGCAAAGCGGTTGCTGCCGTCAGAGCGAGCGGAACGAGTCCTGAAATACTGTGCTTGCGTGTCATGGTCGTTTCCTGTTTAGGTGGGTGTCATCATGGGAATGTCAAACGGCCGCTTGCGGCACGGGCCTCCTGGGCGGGCCGGCGGCGTGGCCGACGAGCGCCGAGCGCACC